>JAYRGN010000001.1:0-755811 GCA_041907825.1 Bacteroidales bacterium
CTGACCTGTGCGTAATTGTTCTAATGCCAAGGCCTGCATGGCCTTAATGTCTTCTGAATTCATGTTGGTCTCCATCTGTGTACAAGTATAATGGTTTTTATTGTACTAGACAGAGTTCTGTTTACAGCCTCGAAAAAACAAGAACCTGAAATAAATAAACCCCTCGGCAGCACAAGTTTTACGGCTTGTGCTGCTTTTTTTATGTATCGAAATCCGGTAATAGTGCATTTACTTTTTGCTCAATTTTATTTTACCGGAATATCCAGTAAAAACGCAAAGAGCCTCATTGTACAAAACGAGGCTCTTTGTTAATGATGTTTTATTATGTGTTTTGCTAAAAGGATATAAAGCTGATTTATAATCGGAATATATCTTTTTATAGTTTTTAGAAATACATTCCTACTTGTACTGAAAACTGCGAGTTATTTAGTTTAAGGGTATTGTCTTGTCTCGATCTAAAGTCCGTTAAATATTCATAATCTAAGCTGGCAAAAAAAGTATGGTTTCCAAACCAGTTTCCTTCAATGCCGGTTGTAACGTTTAATCCGGTAAGCAAGGAGTTAATTGTTTTACCATAACGTGAATAAAACTGATCGATCTGAAAATTTTTGTTCTGCGATAGAATTATCTTATTGGAAATCCCTACGCCAAGTGTATAAATTGTGCTTTTGCTGAGGTTAAAATCATAATTTAAGCTGATAGGAATTTTTAAGTCGATAACACTTAAATCTACTTTCATACTTGGCAGGTAAGGAATTGAAGCACCACCTCCGTAATTAACATCGTTAAGAATATAGTTAACATTATTGTAGGTTACCGGATAGTTATGAGTGCCGTCTTCAAGCGATACGGTATATGATTTTGAATCTTTTTCGAACAAAAGTTTAGCTTTCAAATTCAGGTGACTGTTAAACATAAAAATGTTGGTCATTTTTAATCCTGCTCCAACTTGAAAACTGTTACCATAATTGGTGTTTATCTGTCCTCCGAAATCATACATATTTTTGGAGGCACCTACTATTATGCCAAATTTTAATTTTGGAGACAGATTATTCTTTTCATAAATAATACAGCTCTCTGATGTACAAACTTTTTCATGATAATCTTTCATCAGTTTTATCAGCGATTTGTGGTTAAGTCGTGTATTTTGTATTTCGTTACCGATTTCGGGACAATCCTGTAATTCATACATCAGTTTTCCTTTGTATTTAGAAGGGGTAATATACGTATGTCCGTCTTTAGTATATGTTTCAATTGGTTCCGTTAATTCCATCAGATTGGAACCTTTTTCAACATAATAATGTTCTTCATTGTCAACGTAATAGTAAACATTGGCTTTTCCTTTAATCAGAAACTCAAGAAAAACAACTTTTTTGGTTGTCGAGTCGATGCTTATTTCTTTCGAAATATAATATTTACCGTCTGAATACCGGTAACCGGATATTTCACCTGGTTTATAGGTTGTAGCTGAGCTGTTGTCTTCTGTTTTAAAAACACATTGAACGGATGCACTCTTACTTTCCTGCGATAAAATAAATCCTTTTGTGGTATCTCCTTTTAAGGTAATAATATAGCCTTCTTTAAATTCGGAACTCGAAAAGGCTTTCAAACTAATACTGCAACAAAGAAGAATTAATAAGGTTTTGTAAAATTGTTTCATAGTTAAATTGTTGAAGGATTAAGACATCTATAATATAAGTTACTTACGGTATTGGTTTATACATACTGTCCGGGGAAAGTCTGTTTTTCACCACTAAAATATTTAAAATTTCAAACCATAATCTTCGTAATCATATATTTTTAAAAAGTATAAAGTAAATAATCCCTTTTCTGTTTTCTTTTTGCAAAAGTTAAATTTGAAAATGGATTACAAGTGTGAATGAGTATGCTAATACTAAAAGCAATAAAAAGCCCTCGCTTATTGTACGAGGGTGTATAAGATTCTCAAAAATCTGTCAGTTATTTAATGATGTTTCAAAGTATCATTAAGAGGAAAAGAAATACTTCGTGTCTTTTATTGTTTATGATTATATGCTTGTTTTTTCTATATATCTTAATATCTAATCCATAGACAGGCAGTTTCCGCTGAATGTTACTTTTATATTTTTGTGTTAGAATTGGTGCAAAATATAAAGAATGAAGAATAAATATTGTAAATCGAATATTTATAAAGAGATAACTTTTAGAATTATTAGTTCGAGATTAAAATTTATACCTCATTTTTAATTTTCACTTCGGGCTCTTTCTGTAACTTTGCAGCCCCACTTTAAATTCAGAACGTGAAGAAATTGAAACCCGTATTTCTGGGCGGAACAGCCTCGGATGTTGGGAAAAGCGTAATTGCAACGGGCTTTTGCCGTATTTTTTTGCAGGATGGATATGCTCCGGCGCCATTTAAGGCTCAGAATATGTCGCTCAACAGTTATGCAACTCACGATGGTCTCGAAATTGGTCGTGCTCAGGCGGTTCAGGCCGAAGCCTGTAAACTTGACTGTAATTCGGACATGAATCCGGTTTTACTTAAACCGACCACCGATACCAGCTCGCAGATTGTTTTGCATGGAAAGCCTTTCCGTAACCAGAGTGCGTATGCTTATTTTTCGGGCGAAAACCAGCAGTTTCTTTTTGAAGAAGTTACCAAAGCGTTCGATAGATTGGCTTCCCGCTACAATCCGGTTGTAATGGAAGGCGCCGGTAGTATCGCCGAGATAAACCTTAAGCATCGTGATATTGTTAACATGCGAATGGCTGCTCATGCCGGTGCTGTCGTTTATCTTATAGCCGATATTGAACGGGGTGGTGTGTTCGCCAGTATTTATGGCTCGTTGCAGTTGCTTCCGCCCGAAGAACGAAAACTGGTAAAAGGAATCATTATCAATAAATTTCGTGGCGATATACGGTTGTTTGATGAAGGAAGAAAAATGATCGAAGAGCTTACGCATGTTCCGGTTATAGGCGTAATTCCTTCGTTTCAGGATATTTATATCGATCCCGAAGATTCGGTTGCACTTAAGCTTAAGCAATCGTCAACGCTTAAAGGAAAAATCAATATTGCCATTGTTGCGGTAAGACAGTTGTCGAATTTTACTGATTTTGAGCTGCTTGAACAGCAAAAAGAAGTAAACCTGTTTTATGCGCACAATCCTTCCGAACTGTTCAATGCTGACATTCTTATTCTTCCGGGAAGTAAAAGTACCATTGCCGATTTACAGACTTTGCAGCGAAATGGTATGGATACGGCTATTCTCGAAGCTTACCGGCAGGGAAAAACAGTGATTGGCATCTGTGGAGGCTACCAGATGATGGGTTTACAGATAGAAGATCCGTATCATGTCGAATCGGACATTGAGCAGATTCACGGACTTGGACTTTTACCGGTAAAAACGGTATTAACGCAGGAAAAAACGACGCAGCAGGTTTCTTTTCGTTATAAAAATTATTCCGAAAGCTGTAAAGGCTACGAAATTCATATGGGGGTAAGCAGTTCGCTTATTCCTTCGCCGCTGGCTGTTAAAAACGATGGCACAACCGATGGGTATATGCTCAATCATCGCTGCTGGGGTACTTATTTGCATGGTATTTTTGACAATGCCCGAGTTATTAGTGATCTGTTGTCTCCATTCAGAAAAGAAACTACTGTGCATCTACCGGATATGGATGAGTTCAAACAGCACGAGTACGACAAACTGGCTGATTTTATGCGTAAGCATCTGGATATATCTCTGATTTACGAACAACTAACCGAAGACTAATATGCTGCATGGTCATGGAGACGATTTAGCGGGCGATGTGATTAATTTCAGCTCGAATGTCTGGAAAGAAGGATTCTCTGCCGGACTAGGGGCTCATCTGTTGTCCTGCATAAGCAAAGTTACCCGTTACCCGGAAGTATTAGCGGAATCGCTGTTGTCTGTGGTAGCCGATCATTACAAACTGAATGCTTCGCAGGTATTGATTACCAACGGGGCTACCGAAGCTATTTATCTGGTTGCACATGCTTTTTCCCGAAGCAAAACGGCTGTTGTTGTTCCCTCTTTTGCCGAATACGAGGATGCCTGCACACTTTATCATCATCAGCTATCGTTTATTCGCGAAAGAGATTTTAAGGACGAAGCGGATTGCGAGGTTTTGTTTTTCTGTAATCCGAATAACCCTACAGGCAAGGCTTATCCGGTAGAATTTGTCGAAAAATTATTGCAGAACAATCCTGACACTATTGTGGTTATTGACGAAGCGTACAGCGATTTTACGTTGTGCGACTGTTCTTCGGTTTCGCTGCTTAATCGTTATCCGAATCTTATTCTCCTGAAATCGGTTACCAAACATTATGCTATTCCTGGTTTGCGATTAGGCTTTCTGCTTTCAAATTCGGACATTATTGAGAAAATAAAAGCCTGCAAAATGCCATGGTCGGTTAATACGCTGGCAATCGAGGCTGGACAGTATATTTTGGCAAATCCCGAAGAATTTCAGATGCCGATCGGAAAACTATTGACCATTTCCCGAATGTTAAGAGATGCCATTGGTCAGATTCCCGGATTTTCAGTGCATCCTTCCGATACTACTTTTTTTACCGCTCATACTGAAATAAGAACGGCAGCATTGCTTAAAAAATGGTTGTATGACGAGTATAAGATTCTTATTCGCGATGCCTCTAATTTCAGGGGACTAAATTCTTCCTCATTTCGAATAGCCAGTCAGTCTGTTGCCGAAAATGCACTATTAATTAATGCTTTAAAAGAATGGTCAGCTTTTGTAACGCGATAATACCGTTGATTTTGGGCTATCTGCTCGATCTTTTACTGGGCGATCCGCGTTGGCTGCCTCATCCGGTAAAGGCTTTCGGCTGGATTATTGCTAAAGGCGACAGTTTGCTTAATAAAGGCCGGTTCCGGTTTGTAAAAGGCGCTGTTTTTACCGTTTTGTGCGTTGCCATGACGTTTGTGGTAACGATGACTTTGGTTTTTCTACTGGGCTGGCTGCATATTTCGCTGGTTCTGTTGTTCAATACACTGGTAGTTTACCTCTGTATTGCCAATAAAAGTCTCATCGACGAAGGTCGCGATGTTTTCCGGGCATTAGACAGCAGTCTGGAGGCGGGGCGGAAACGACTTTCGTGGATTGTAAGCCGCAATACCGAAAATCTGTCCGAAAATCAGGTGCGTATTGCTGTTTTTGAGTCGATGTCCGAAAATCTGAGCGACGGGGTAGTTGCTCCGTTGTTTTTTTATGCCATTGGCGGCACTCCGGCAATGCTGGCTTTTAAGATGGCCAGTACGTTCGATTCGATGGTTGGTTATAAAAACGAACATTACTGGTGGTTTGGCAAATTCGCCGCCAGATTGGACGATGTGCTGAATTTTATTCCAGCCCGGCTAACGGCTTTATTGATCGCATTGGTTTCGCTCCGAAAACAAAGTTTTTCGTTTATTTTTCGTTACGGAAAACAAAATGCAAGTCCCAATGCTGGTTATCCGGAAGCCGCTTTGGCCGGAGCGCTTGATTGTCGCTTTGGTGGTTCTAATTATTATCATGGCGAACGGGTTGAAAAGCCATATATTGGCACTAATTCCCGTACTATTCTTCCAGAGGAAATAAACAGGGTAGCAGTTATTAACCATCTGGTAACTATTGCTATGGTTGGACTTGTCGTCTGTATAAATTATTTGATTTTTGTCTGAAGTTGATTAAAAGCAGATTTTTCAGGTTGCCGACTTCTTGCGCAGAAAAACATCGGGAAGGAAACCATGCATTTGCTTTATCTTTGCCGATTCAAAAATGAAAGATAAAAATGCAAGAGGTTGATGCTGAAAAAATGACGAAAAAAGAAAAACAATCCTATAAAATGCTGGTTCTGGATCTGGATGATACGCTTTTAACCGACGATCACCAAATTTCGGAACGAAACCGTAAACTGCTTATTCAGGCACAGAAACAAGGTGTTAAAGTTGTACTGGCATCGGGCAGACCCACACAGGCAATGATGCAGTTTGCCAAAGAGCTTAAGCTTTCGGATTATGGCTCATTTCTTATTTCGTTCAACGGTGGCATGATAACCGATATGGCCAGCAAAGAAGTGCTGTTTGAGCGCAGTCTTACCAAAGAAGAAATTCATGACTTGTACGATTTTAGTGTAGAGAATAATGTTCACATTATAACCTATACCGACAAAGGAATAGTGAGCGAAACCAACTCGGAATACATTGATGTTGAACTTTCGTTAACCGGAATGCCTCACCGTAAGGTCGAAAGTTTTAAGGATGCAATACATTCTCCGGCAGTTAAATGCATTTTACTTGAAGAACCGTCTTATCTGAAACAGGTAGAACAAAAGCTAAAAGCCGAACGAAGCGATTTGAGCGTTTCTATTTCAAAACCTTTTTTTCTGGAGGTTGTTCCGCAAGGTATTGATAAAGCTGCAAGTATCGATCTTCTGGCCAGACAATTAAACATCGATCAGAAAGAAGTAATAGCCGTTGGTAATGCTGGTAACGACCTTAGCATGATTCAGTATGCCGGACTTGGTGTTTGGGTTGATAATGTTTCGCCCGAACTTCGTCCGTTGGCTGATGTGGTAGTGGCATCCAATAATGACGATGGTGTAGCCGAAGTTGTTGAACGATTTATTCTAAGCGGAAATTGAAAAAAATAAACAGATTTATGAACTTAACAGATTTGCCAAATTCAATTGAGCGATTTTAGGTTTGTGCTGAAAAATATTTACTACCCTCTTTTACTTATCTCTGCCAAACTTTCGATGTTGTTAAGCGTAATATCTTTTTCATCTAACGTTATAAGACCGTCTTTCTCAAAGGTTTTTAAAAGCTTTACCGCACTCTCGGTAGAAATTCCGGCAAAATCAGCCATATCTTTCCGCGAAAGCAACTGAAATAGTTCGGGACATTCGTTGCGCAAACCGTCAAGGTACAAAAGCACATCAGCCATTCTCCCATTCATTTGTTTATATATGAGATTTTTAACCGAATCGAACAAAACATTGTTCTGTTCGCAGTAACGTTTAATGATGTTAAAGGCAAACATTCCGTTGTGCTGTACCACGCTGGCCAGCGCATTTTTTTCAATCAGGTAAACTTGTGTTTCGGTAAGGGCAACGGTCGAATAATTAAAGGTGTTTTGCGAAAAAACAGCCGAAAGGCCAACAAATTCACCAGGTTTTACAATTTTCAGGTTATAATTACGGGTGCTGTCTCCTTCTACGTACTGCTTGGCATAGCCTTTTATTATAAAAAGCACATACGAAGCAAAAGCTCCTTGTTTGGTAAGGTTTTCGCCTCTTCTGAAAAAAACCTGCGTTTTGCTCGACTGTATCCACTCAGCTTCTTCTTTTGAAATAAGCTGGAAGCAGGGTGCCTGTATATCGCAAATAAAATCGTTGTCAGTTTCGATAATGGTTTTCATCTTATTGAAATTTTTCAGGTAGGCTCGAAGAAATCTCAATTTCGGAACCTTTTATGCAAAGAACGCAAAGTTTTTTCAAAAAGAAGGCAAAACAATTTTCAGACTGCTTTTAGTTATCAGTTATGCATCGAATAGATTTTAGACAATAAAAAAGTTGAGCTATTTCAATTGCCGGACTGTTATGCATGGCTCGTACTTTCTTTATTCGCAGCGACAACGGTGGTAACTTTGTTTCAGGTTGAAAAAATAAGGCGGTTATGTTATACACCAATTTAAAACACCTTAATTGCTTGCAGGAATATCAGGCAGCCATTAAAAAAGATAAAAATGTACTCGTATGTTGCGGACGTATGGACACTGGCAGTATTATGGTTTACCGTATTATGGAAACGCTGGAAAAACACTACCCAACGGTCAGATTTTATGACATTGAGTTTGATAATCCGGAATCGCTAGCCATTCGTAACCTTGCAGAAAATACAGATATAGAAGATATTCCCTTACTTACATATTACAAAAATGGTAAACTGATTGCTTTTAGCAGCGGGCAGCAAACCAAGGAACAGATCGTTTCAGTTTTAGAAAAAGAATTTAATTAAACTTAGCAGATATGTCAACGTCATCAATTGTTATTGCGCTCATTTTTATTGCAATAGTGACTTATTTTTATGTCTCGTACCGTAAAATGAAAAATACGCCGGCAGTAGCCGATAGTGCTAAAATAAAAGTTCTTACAGACAGTAATTTTCAGCATCAGGTGAAAAACGGGGTGACTCTGGTCGATTTTTGGGCCTCGTGGTGCATGCCTTGCAAAATGATGGCTCCGGTTCTTAACGATCTTTCGGAAGAATTAAGCGATGCTTCGGTTGGTAAAATAAACATTGAAGATCACCCTAAAATGGCTTCACAATATGGCGTTCGCAGTATTCCTACCATGATTATCTTTAAAAACGGAAAAGAAGTAAACCGGTTGGTAGGCGTGAAATCGAAAGAAGTACTGCATCGCGAAATTAATAAAGTGTTATAAACAAGTAAAATATACATATTATTATGAAAGGAAATTTCGAAACGCTGATTAATTCGCAGGTCCCGGTTCTGGTCGATTTTTCGGCTGAATGGTGTGGCCCCTGCAAGGCTCAGGCGCCTATTCTGAAACAGTTGGCCGGAGAAATGGGCGATCGGGTTAAAATTGTTCAAATTGATGTAGATCGCAATCCTGCCGTAGCTTCACAATATCAGATACAAGGCGTACCAACGCTAATGTTGTTTAAAGAAGGAAAACTGCGTTACCGCCAATCGGGTATGCACTCTAAAGCACAATTAATGAATATTTTACTTCAGAATAGTTAATTACAAAACCATAAAACAGACATAAAAAACAAAATGGAGGGAAAAGAACTTTACAGTGAGGCCGATCTCAAGACAATGAAACTTGCCAATGAAGCTCGGTTGCCTGGCAAAAACAGGGTCGAAGAAATTCGAAATTATGCAAAACTTGCAGGAATAAAACGGATTGGAATAGCTAATTGCGTAGCCTTACAAAAAGAAGCCGATACCCTTAAAGAATTGTTGGGTAATGATTTTGAGGTGTTTGCGGTGAATTGTAAATGTGGTAGTATTCCCAGCAGCGAACTGATTGGGCCGGAAGGAAAAGGGTTGTCCTGTAATCCTGCCGGGCAGGCTGAATTTTTAGCTTCAAATAAAACCGAACTTAACATTGTGTTGGGATTATGTGTAGGGCATGATATGGTCTTTTCGGCCAAAACAAAAGCTCCGGCTACTACTTTGCTGGTTAAAGACCGGGAGCATAAGCATAATCCTATCGAAACGTTTAAATCGTAAAATAAGCCAATTGATGGTTTATCTCTGAAAACTTTTATACAATTAAATTGTTTATATAGGCATTAGTAATTATAAAGCAAGTAGTTATGAAAAAGAATATGGGCTCGGCGGACAAAGTTGTCCGAATTTTAATTGCACTACTTATTGTTGTTCTGTTTGCAGCGGATGTTATTTCGGGTGTTTTAGGCATTGTTCTGCTGGTATTTGCAGGCATTTTTATGCTAACCAGTTTAATTGGTTCCTGCCCGTTGTACGAACCACTTGGCATCAACACCAGTAAGAAAAAAGAATAATCAGATGAGGTGCAGAATTTCTGTACCTCATCTTTTAAACTTAAATACTATGAAAATCAAATATATAATATTCGTTTTTGTTTTATTTGCCGCCTTTATTCAGCTTAATGCCCAAAACAAGACAGAGGTTAACTCGAAGCAGGTAAGCGAATTGATTCAGAAAAACAAAAAATGGATAATTCTGGATGTTCGCACACCCGAAGAATTTAAGGCAGGACATCTGAAAGGTGCTATAAACATTGATATTAAACGATCCGATGCTTTTGCGCTGATAGATAAGCTGGACCATAATGCTACGTATGTGGTACATTGCCGTACGCATCATCGGAGTCAGATTGCGGTTGATCATATGCTTGGCAGTGGTTTTAAGAGAATTTATCAAATGATGGACGGTTACACGGGCTGGGAGCAAAACAAATTGCCGGTAGTTCGATAGTTTATCTGTTAAAATATTTATATCAAATGAGTTACTATTTTAGTAAAACCATTTCGGTCGAATTTGATGAAACTATTGCAAAAGTTACCGATGCACTGAAATTAATGGGCTTTGGCATTGTTTCGGATATCGATATGCAATCAAAATTTAAGGATAAATTAAATGTTGATTATAAACGCTATCGTATACTCGGTGCCTGCAATCCGTCTTTTGCTTTTAAAGCCATTCAGGCCGAAGAAAAAATTGGGACCATGTTGCCCTGCAACGTTGTGGTATCCGAAATAAACGATAATCGGACAGAAGTTACCGCTATTGACCCGATAGCATCTATGATGGCAATAAACAATCCAGCGCTAACTCCGCTGGCAAATGAGATAAGTGAAAAGCTGAAAAAGCTTGTCGAGTCGCTGTAATCATTTATTCATAAATTATTTACTGTACAAAAACGGGTTAAGACAAAATGAAACGATAATTATATCTTTACCAAATCATTTCCCGGACAGCTATATGTTTGTTGGAAAATGGTTTGGAATAAAGTTAGAAGTTTGTGTATGTGTTTATGTCGTCGTTATTTATGCCTTAACATCCGTATATTTCGATTTTCTATTGTTATACTGACGGTTCTTTTGGGTTCCTGTGTGGGATTGCGTAGAAATTATTTAGGTTCGACCAGACGACAAAGCATTGGAAATATTACGCAGGAACAAATTCTTTATCAGCAGAAATACCGGGATTATTTGGATCATCGGGTTGATAGTCTGCTCAATACAATAGATGCTGGGCAAAACGACAGCAAATATCTTCAGGCTAACGATTTAAAACAACTTTATTCTAACTTTAGCGCTCAGCTTGACAATGATCGTTTTTTTAATTATCTGCTACAGAAGGGAAAACCACGACGCGACAGTTTAAGCCCGCTTCAGAAATATGCAGGAGTAAGGTTATTGACGGCAGCAGCCCGTTACGAGCAGCAATATCAACAGATCAAAACGATACGAAGAGCGTTAGATGCCGGTAATGTGAGCAACAATATACCAAAGCACATTCTTCGGAAAAGTCGGAAATTTTTATATTCACCAGTGGTTCGCAAGCGATTGTCTAAAAGTTGTGTTTGCGATACATTTCCAACAGACAGCCTTTTACGTCAATTACCCAGAACAAATTACATAAAAGCTTCGTTTAATTCGGTTTTTAACAATAATGACCGATGGACTGCCTTTATTCATAATATGTTTGATGTTTTCGGGACAATGTTTTTCAGCAGCAGTCCCGTTGTGCAGGAATACCGTACGCAACGGGAGAAGGCTAAAACATTGCTGTCGGTTTTAAAGCCCGGAGACATTGTACTGTGCAAGTCTGACGGGTTTTTAACCAATCAGGTAATTCCCGGCTTTTTTACGCATAGTGCAATCTGGCTTGGAATAAAAAATCAACGAAAATACCCTCGTAATCCTCTGAAATTAAACCGGGACTACAAACGAGCTGTTAACATTTCGGACAATGCTATGATCGAAGCTGTTACCCGTGGAGGTGTTCATCTAAATGATTTAAAGGGGTTCGTTCACCCTTCGGTGTATTTAATTATTCGTTACCGAAAGCTTACAACAGAACTTAAAAATGAAGTAGTTACCAATGCTCTGAAACAGATTGGCAAAGCTTATGATTTTAATTTTGATATCGAATCGTCGGACATGGTTAATTGTACTGAATTGATTTTTTTAGCCTACGATTTTATTAACTGGGAAACGCATTATTTTCTGGATCGATATACTATTTTTCCTGACGATATTTTGAGTACAGCCCTTCATGACGAGAATTTTGAAATTGTTGCGTTATACAACAACGAGAAACTGATCGAAAATCCTGATGTCTCAACCCTTTCTTCGTTAATGGGAAATTAAACGTTAAATTAGTTTTTAACAGACTATTGAAGTCTGCTCTAATATTAAAAACTAAATTTGCTGGTAAATTAAACCGGGTATGGGGATGCTCGGTTTAGTCAGACGAAATAATATTAATGTTTTTAAGAATGTTTTAACAATTGCGTATTAAACATTTCGAGATGGAATAAGTCAAAAGAACATTAAGATTATCGAATGATAAAAAACAGGGACATGAGATCGAGGGACGTTTATGTGGGGTTGATTCTATTTATTTTAGGATTAGCTTTCTTTTTTGTAATTGTAACGTTATTATTCAGAGGAGAACGGCAAATAGAAAATACACAACAGATGGCTGACAGTGTATATGTTGATAATTAAAAGAATAGTTGAATGTGGAGGTTGATTCTGATAGTAGGAACCGGGAGCTTTCTGGGAGGCGTTTCAAGATTTCTGGCCTCGCGGTTAATTCAAAATCATGTTGCATCGACTTTTCCATTGGGTACTTTTGTTATCAACGTACTGGGTTGTCTGCTTATTGGTTTTTTTTACGGATTGTCCGATCGTGGGGGAATGCTTAATGCCGAATGGCGAATGTTTTTAACCGTTGGTTTTTGTGGCGGTTTTACCACATTTTCAACTTTTGCCAACGAAAACATCGCCTTACTTCGCGATGGTAACTTCTTTTATTTTTCACTTTATACTTTATTGAGCGTTGCACTGGGACTTGCCGCGGTCTATCTGGGAAATCTGCTAACTAAACTATTGTAGTTATGGAAATTAAAGGCGAAGCAAAATTGCTGCGGATCTTTATGAGTTCGACTGATAAATTCAGGCACAAACCTCTTTACGAAGTAATAGTTTTTGCGGCAAAACGTTATGGCATGGCAGGTGCAACTGTTTTGAAAGGTATAATGGGTTTTGGATCAAGTAGTGTGATCTATTCGCAGAAACTCTGGGAAATTTCGGAGAAAATTCCGATTGTTGTCGAAATTGTTGACGAAGCATCTAAGATTGAACAGTTTGCCGAAACAATTCGTCCATACTTTGATAAAATTAAAAATGGTTGCATGATAACCGAAGAAAAAGCGACCATAATACTTCACCGTCAGGGTGATAAAAAATAAGTAACCGATTTATTTTCTCATACGACTTTCGGCAAGCAGGCGAATCTGGGTTTCGAGCAAATTGCGTTTACGTTCCAGTTCGGGTAAATCTTTGCTGCTGCGCGCCTGATTTATTTGTTGCGAAATCTCGTAAGCACGTTTGCGCAGTTCTACTTCTTCGGGTACCGCTCCTGCATTTTTTAGAATATGATATGCAATCCTTTCTTCAGCAGGAATAGCAAAATATTCGCTGTTGTCAATGGGCTTGCCAAAACCTTCGAGATGTTCAAATTCACCTTTTTCAATGGCTTCGCGAATGCGTTGTTCGGCTAAGTACGAGATAAAATCCATGTTGCAATGCCTGATTTCAACGGCAAAAATACATCAAAATACCACCGTACTTTTTTTATTTTTGCCGCTCGCAAAAAAACAGACAGAACATGCAGGAAAAACCGTTAAACCGAAAAGGCAGAGGCAAAGGGTATAATTGGGATAAAGGAAAATCTAACAATGCGTTAAGTGCCGAAAATAAAGGTCTTTTGCTTGCCGGAGCAGTTGCAAAAGTGCTGAAATGTTCGGCTAAATTTATTCAGCAAAAAGCACCTTACGAAGAGTGGCACCATGTTTCGGGATGGTTTAATAAAAAGAAGTACTATAATCTGGAAAAAGTGAAGGAGTGGTGGTCGGTATCGGGTAAAAGCTTGTGGGAAAAAGAGCAAGTGATTGTTGAAGATAATCTTTCTAAAACCGGAACAGAATGCCTTATTCGATTTAGCGAGTGGATAAACCGGAAGACGGTGAACAGATACGAGTGCAATGCTTTTATTATCAGTCAAAAAGGAACTGTGTCGAGTTTTGAAATCCGCTCGGAGGTTTGGCTTGTCGTATATAATAAAGCAGATAAAAAGTACATGCGTACCGTTATCGATTCCAAATTTTTGCCCGGGATTCGGCTTAATAAAAAGATCGAATTTGTAAAATAACGGATCTGATGATCTGCAAAAGTTTTAATAATCAATCGTTTTACAGGGTTATCAACAAGCTGTTTAAAACTTTATTGTATCCATCCGGCCTGTTCTCAGTCGAAAATATCATTTCTTTGTCAATGAAAATTTGCTGGTTCTACGTTCCGGTTTACGGAAAACGGGATTAAAAGGGAATCTGGTGAAAAACCAGAACTATCCCCGTAGCTGTAAGTTCTTTATACGTTTCCGATTTTCTTTTGCCACTGTCCGCAACGGGCGGGAAGGCGTCGGAAAACAGAACAAGTCAGAAGACCTGCCGCAAATGCAATTCGTAGCTTTCGGGTGAAAGGCGAAGAATAAGGAATTTACCTTCTTTATTTTTCATTACCGACATTCCTTTAGCTGCCATTTTTCCTTAACGTTTTAAACCTTTTTGTATGGAAACAAATGGAGCTTTAACAAAAATCAACATCGTAAAACGCGATGGACGTATTGAATCTTTTGATGCAGAGAAAATTACATTTGCCATTTTTAAAGCATTACGAGCAGTAGGTAAACCAGACCGTGCTCTGGCCGGCGATTTAATGCTGGATGTTCTTAAACGTCTTGATCTTTTCTCAAAAACCGATGCTTTGCCTTCGGTCGAAGAAGTTCAGGATGTCGTCGAAACGGTTCTGTTTGAAAATAAGCTGTTTGATGTTGCCAAAGCGTACATTTTATACCGTAAGCAGCATGAAGACCTGCGTAATACCAAAGAGCTTTTTTCTAACCTTGATATGGTTGAAAAATACCTTAATCTGGCCGACTGGCGAATTAAGGAAAGCGCAAATTCCGGTTATTCATTGCAAGGTTTAAATCAGCATGTTGCAACAATTGTCAGCTCACAATACTGGCTCGAACGTATTTACAGCGAAGAAATTAAGCAGGCTCATACTTCTGGCCGTTTTCATATTCACGACCTTGGTTTTTTAAGTGTTTATTGTGTTGGCTGGGATCTCGAAGATCTTCTTCTGTCGGGATTTACCGGTGTTTCCGGAAAAATAGAATGTGCTCCTGCCAGACACTTGCGTAGTGCATTAGGTCAGATCGTAAACTTCTTCTACACCATGCAGGGTGAGGCTGCCGGAGCGCAGGCTTTTTCGAATTTTGATACATATCTGGCCCCGTTTATTCATTACGACAATCTTTCGTACGAACAGGTAAAGCAAGCGTTGCAGGAGTTTTTCTTTAACATAAATGTACCTACCCGTGTCGGCTTTCAAACACCATTTACCAACATTACACTCGATCTGAAAGTTCCTTCTTTTATGAAAGATCAGCCGGTAATCATCGGAGGTAAACCAATGAATGTGACGTACGGCGAATTTCAGCATGAAATGGATGTTTTCAACAGGGCTTTTGCCGAAGTAATGGCTCTTGGCGATGCAAAAGGCAGTGTTTTCTCGTTTCCTATTCCAACGTATAACATTACGCCCGATTTTGACTGGGAAAATCCGGTTTACGACAAAATTTGGGAAATCACGGCAAAATATGGAATTCCGTATTTTTCGAACTTCGTAAATTCAGACATGAGTCCCGATGACGTGCGCAGCATGTGCTGTCGTCTGCGTCTCGATAAAAGAGAATTGCAGAAACGCGGAGGCGGACTTTTCGGTTCTAATCCGCTTACCGGAAGTGTCGGCGTAGTAACCATTAACATGCCACGACTGGGATACGAATCAAAGTCGGAAGCCGAATTCTTTCAGCGTCTTGATAAGTTAATGGAGCTGGCCAAAGAAAGTCTCGAAACTAAACGAAAAGTAATTGAAAATTTAACCGATAAAGGTCTTTATCCGTATTCCAAGTTTTATTTACGTCACGTTAAAATGCGTTTTGGTAACTATTGGAAAAATCATTTTTCGACGATCGGACTGGTTGGAATGAACGAATGTTGCCTCAACTTTCTCGGATGTGCGATAACAGACGAAAAAGGAAAAACGTTTGCCTTGCAGGTGATGGATTACATGCGCGAACGACTGGAAGAATATCAGGAAGAAACCGGAAATATCTATAATCTTGAAGCAACACCGGCCGAGGGAACATCGTACCGTCTGGCACGTCTTGACAAAAAAGAATATGCCGATATTCTGGTAGCCAACGAAAAGCAGGTACAAAACGGAGCCAAACCGTATTATACCAATTCAACACAATTGCCGGTTAACTATACCGATGATTTATTTGAAGCGCTTGCTTTGCAGGATGATATGCAGACAAAATATACCGGCGGCACGGTTTTTCATACGTTTGTGGGCGAAAAACAAATGTCTACGGAGTCGGTTAAAGTCCTGATAAAGAAAATTACGTCAACTTTTCATTTGCCTTATGTAACGCTTTCGCCAACATTCAGCATTTGCCCCGAGCATGGTTACATCTTTGGCGAACACTGGCATTGCCCGAAGTGCAAAGCAGACGGAAAGCAGACAAGCTGCGAAGTTTTTTCGCGTATTGTAGGATATCTGCGTCCGGTTAATCAGTGGAATGACGGGAAGCAAGCAGAATTTGCAGATCGTAAACTTTTCGATAAAGATTCGGAAAAATATCATTACGACGAAGATCCGTTTATGCTGAAACATAATCAGCGATGAAAATTGGCGGTTTTGTTAAGCAAAGTTTTATCGATTATCCGGGTAAAATGGCTGCTGTGGTTTTTACCAGCGGGTGTAATTTCCGTTGTGGCTATTGCCATAATCCGCAGTTGGTTTTGCCCGAATTAATTCAGAACACAGCGCAAACAGACGAGCAGAAAGTTTTTGAATTTCTTACCCGACGTTTAAACTGGCTCGATGCCGTTGTGGTAACCGGAGGAGAACCTACGCTTCATTCCGATTTGCCTGATTTTTTGCGAAAGCTGAAAAACCTTGGTTTTCTGATAAAACTGGATACCAATGGCTCTGATTCTGAAATGTTGCAACATGTAATTGATCGTAAATTAGTCGATTATGTTGCGATGGATATTAAAACTTTGCTGAAGGAAGACGCTTATGCCGAAATTACAGGAATTAGTTCTTCGTCGGTTTTTGCTGAGATTTTGAAATCGATAAGCGTATTAAAAAAATCGACCATCAACGTCGAGTTCAGAACAACATGGTTGCCCCGGTTTGACAAAGATACGGTAGAGGTTGCCATAAGGCAGGTAATCGGGCCCGACATGCAATATACGGTAAATCAATACAGAGAAGGATATACGATTAAGGATTATACGAGCTGAAAAAGGGAAGGTCTGTCTGAGTAAAATTCAGACAGACCTTCCTTTTTTTATGTTTAAATTGTTATTCCGGATTAATTTGAAATTGTTCATGCTTATTGTGCAGCGATAGTGTAAAGTCATTGATAAAATCAATGTAATAAACGCGTTCTTTATCCAGTTGAATTATGGTTTTATTATCAACGGATTTTAAAGAATAAACCATGTGGTTTTGTCCGTTAATGGCAAGATCCTTACCATTGCTGAATTGCAATGTCGTGTTCGTTTCTTTTCTTACCCATGTTGAATCGTTAATTAAATTACGAATCAGGCTGACGTTTGTTGATGTTTTCATAGTCCGAATATTTTATCTATGATTGGTTCTTTCCTTTAAATTTACGAATAAAGATTAGCCCGTGGCAAATAAATTTGGCGTATTCCGCCTAACTGTTGACGAACGTGCGTTTGTTAACGATTAAATTTCATCTTCAGACAAAGATTTGAAATAAAGTATTTTATACACTTATAAAGCAAATATTTGACAGCAAAGAATGTTTGCAACTTCCATTACAAACATTCTTTATAACTTGCCCCGGTTTTAGAAGTCAAAAACTCCAGCTTTATCCTGTTATGCGTAATGCCATTCTTTTCTTTTTATTAATCAGTCTGACGGTTTGGGCTAAAGGCCAAAAGACAACCGATACCCCAACAAGTGCATGGTATATAGAACCAGAGATAATGGCTGGCAAAGTTGTTGGTAATTTTCAGCATTTTCCTTCAAGTCCGATGCAGACAACGGTTTTCCTTAATATCGGACGAATCAGCTATTCTGCCGATAATACATGGACCGGTTTCTACAATTATCCTTCAACCGGTGTCGGATTTTCTTATTCTACGTTTGGTAACGATTCGGTTTTCGGAAGAGAAGTCGGCGTTGTTCCGTTTCTCGAAATCAATACTTCGAGGTTTAACGAAAGTTCGTTCAGTTTTAAGTTTGGTTTAGGAACATCGTATTTTACCACCCACTATGATAAAGTTAAAAACCCGACTAATTATGCCATCGGCTCGCATCTTACCTGGGCGTTTCAGCTTTTTGGATATTATAAGCTGAATTTGAGCGATAATTTTAACCTTAAAATAGGTGGAGGATATCTTCACAGTTCTAATGGACACACCAAGTTGCCTAATTATGGCCTGAATTCGGCTATGCTAAGTTTCTCGGCGCAGTATTTTTTCAGTCCGATACAGCCAAGGCGCGAGTTTGAGCCCGATTATACCCATCATTTTCTGCTCACAGTTCGTACCGGAATTGGCATGCATGAGTATGGTGCTGCCCGCGGTCCGGCCGGAGGCCCGCTGAAACCGGTTTATTCGCTGGCTGTTTCGGGCGGAATATTGTTTAAGCAAAATATTTGCCTGCATGCCGGATTTGCCTATCGTTTTTATCAGCAATATTATAATTACATTGTTCAGAACAAACCGGTTGGCTATGCAGGCGATCCTTACCGGAATTCCTCGAATGTTTATTTCTTTTTAGGTGGCGAATTTCTGATGGGACATGTGGGGATTGATATCGAAGGCGGGTTGAATTTATATAAGCCTTTTTACGTTACTTATATAAAGAGCTTTCATGAAATACCAAACTGGCAAAAAACAACTTTTCCGTCGCGGATGGGACTTAAACTTTATGCGCTGGACACATCCCGAAAGCCACAGAATAACGTTTACATCGCCGCTAATATTAATGCAAATTTCGGGCAGGCCGATTTTTCGGAGCTGAGCCTCGGCTTTGTTCATCTGTTAAAATAACGTTTTCTTTCGGATGTTTACATCATGACGTCTTAACACATACGTTTAAACAATTTTGCAAAGCCATTGCAGTGTTCTACCTTTGCGTTTTTTATAATTTCTATTTGTTTATATTGTAATGTATTATCTGAGAAAACAGTTGGAGATTTCGGCTTCGCACAGCCTTAAGCTCGACTATAAAAGCAAATGCAGCGAGCTGCACGGCCATAATTGGGTTATTACCATTTATTGCCGTTCGGCAGAACTCAACCACAATGGTATGGTGATCGATTTTTCTGAAATTAAAAAGCTGATTGTCGATAAATTAGATCATAAGAATCTGAATGAAGTGCTGCCTTTTAATACGACTGCCGAAAACATGGCACGCTGGATTTGCGAAACCTTACCTCATTGTTATAAAGCAGAAGTAGCCGAAAGCAAAAACAACACCGCTATTTATGAAAAAGATGAATGAGATTTTCGGTTCTCTTCGGGGCAAAGGTTTTTAAACCGGCATACCTGCTGTTTTTTATTCGTTTTTCGGGTTGTAATCTGTCCTTTTATTTTGGCGATACGGATCAGGAGCAGGGTGAACGGCGGAATGATGACCAGATTTAAAAAGAACGCCTGCAATACACTGCCCGGCCTATAGTTTGAACGGGTGGTGAACCTTTTTTATTGATCGATGAGCGTTTTGTCAAAAAATTAAAGCATGCCGGTAAGTATTGTCGGCAGCTTCTCTGCGGATTTGCAGAACAGTACTACAAACGAATTTGCCGGGCAATAAAAAAGCCGCGGGTAGAACCGCGGCCCAAAAACAAATAATCTTCCGCCTCATATCGTCCCTTCGTTTAAACTTCCCCACATAAGTAATGTATATTCTATAATGCACACGGCATAATTAAAAAGAAAGATCTTAGTGTCCATATTGTACTAACTGACAGGATGGTGTACCGATCTTATTACTTCCGTCACTTTCCACACATTTTGTTTTTTTGTTTTCACCAATTTGTCAGGTTACAATCAGTATTGCAGGGCCCAGCCATTTGCTCGGCTCGTCTGGTTGTACCGGACGGTAATAAAAAGCATACTTTTTACCCGGTTCCAGTCCCGATATTTTGGTTGAAGAACGGGTTGTACTACGGTCAATAACAAGATTTTTCATGTCCGACCCGTCTAACAGGTATGACCACTCGTATGCACGGGAACTTCCCGGAGCTTTAAGCAATACCTCGCCCGAAATATCGGTATTTGTTGCCGAAAATATTGTCGACGAACGTTTAGCCTTGTTTTTTACCATCATACCGGCACTTTCAACTATTGCCAGTGCATCCGGCAGGGTTAAAGACGGGTCGCTTGCCTTTGCCTCTACCCTGCCCGCCAAAATGTTCAGATAACTGTCGAGCACCATTCTGGCTTTAGCAATCAACTGCGCTTTGTCTTCGGACAAGGGGGCATTCAGGGTTGACCGTAAATCTATCGTTGCCTTTTTTACATTGGTTAATGCAGAGACCGTCTCGGCATCGGTAAAATGCACATTATCGGTCATGCAACGCGTATAGCGATCGGAAACGACCAATACTTCTGCGTTATTCAGGTCTTTAAGACCTAACACGGTTAATATAGCCATATTATAAAGATTAGGTTTTACAATGTTAAATTAACGTAAAGTTTTAAAACGACAAGTAATTTGTACACATTTTTTTCAAAAAACGATTTTTTTTAATCATTTATCATGTTTTTGTAGTTTGTAAAACTAGTCTGTAATGCACTGTTGACGTTACTTTAGTGTGTTTTTTACGCTGCATATTATAATAGGTATGGATAAATACAATATCAGAAGGCATAAACAGAGGTAAGCTCCGATAGACCTAAACTGAAAACCATAGTTTTCATAGAGAAACCATGGTTTTCATAGAGAAACCATGGTTTTCATAGAGAAACCATAGTTTTCGTAGGGAAACCATGGTTTTCATAGAGAAACCATAGTTTTCGTAGAGAAACCATAGTTTTCGTAGGGAAACCATAGTTTTCGTAGAGAAACCATGGTTTTCATAGAGAAACCATAGTTTTCGTAGGGAAACCATGGTTTTCATAGAGAAACCATAGTTTTCGTAGGGAAACTATAGAAAATAGAACTTGAAGAGAAAATAATCCTGAGAACTGCGTAAAAAATAAAAGACCGCAATCAAAACCAATAAAACGCTTGTTTGACTTCTGCGTAACCGTTGCAAACCCAACGACAGCGGGCAAAAATGCTTTTATACGGTTTTTATTCCACCAAAAAGTTCTGAGGATGAGAATAATGGTAGCTTTTTTTCAATACTTTAGTGGAATAGATAAGCTTATGCTGCGGTGTGGGTTTATTGAAGATATATACGCAATGTTGTTATAAAGATAGATCTAAAAAGAGAGGTATTCCGGAATGTTGTTGCGGAGATATAGTTGTTAGGGGCAAGGTTGAATTCGAACAAAAACACAGATTAACATATGAGAATAAAAAAAGTAAAATGGAGTAATCATCCGATTTTGAAAAACCTGGAACTGGACTTTTGGGATACTGCAAATTCAACAATTTTTAATACTGTGATATTTGCTGGTGAAAATGGTACAGGAAAAACAACAATTTTAGAATCAATTAGTACCTTTCTAAATCGTGGTTCATTTGAATACTTTGATTTCATAGAATATATTGTTGATGGTAAAGTATATAAAGCTGTGCAATCTGACCACCCATCTGCAACTAGTTTTTATAAAATGATTGATGATTCAGGCACAGAAACCAATATTTATTCAGACAAAGCCAATAATTATCAAAAAATTGAAGAAAACATATTAGACATAAGACATTGTGGTTGTGTGTTTTCAAAAGCAAGAGCTGACTATAAAACGAAAAAAATAACTTCTACTACAACAAAAACCTTAGACTCAGAAAAATATGACAATGACCAAGAAGACGATTTTACTTCATTGAAGCAACTTATTGTTGATGTTCAAAATGAAGACACTTCTGAATATGCAGCAATTAATGAGAGTTTAGGCTCAAATCCAAAACCTTGGAATGACTTTTACCTTACTTCTAAAATATATCGGTTTAAAAATGCTTTTGACAACTTTTTTGAAAAGCTTAAATATGAAAAAGTTACCAATTCAAATTCTGAAAAAGTAATATTATTTAAGAAAAATGGAACCTCTATTTCAATTGATAGTTTAAGCACAGGAGAAAAACAAATTGTTTTTCGAGGAATCTACCTTTTAAAAAATAATAGAAAACTTGATGGTGCTACAATAATGGTTGATGAACCAGAATTAAGTATGCATCCAAAATGGCAAAAGAAGATTTTAAAATATTATCAAGATTTATTTACAGAATCGGGGAATCAAAAAACTCAAATTTTTATTGCAACACATTCTGAACATGTCGTAACTCAAGCATTGAGAGAACGGACAAAAAACCTTGTTGTAATACTAAATGAGACAGGCGGGACAATCAATGCAAAAAGTATAACTGCTCCATCTGTTTTACCAAGCATAACAAGTGCTGAGACAAACTACTTAGCATTTGATATTGCATCAAACGACTACCACATTGAATTGTATGGTTGGTTGCAACGCAAAGAATCAAAAAATGCAGTAAAATTATGTGACAATTTTATAAAAGGGAATTCTCTTTATAATGCAACAATTCATGCAAAATCTTCATCTTACGGTTTAACTAGTTATGATACATTGTCGACATTTATTAGGAATGCAATTGACCATCCAGACCCGAGTAGAACGTTTACGGATGATGAACTGAGAACATCAATTAAATTACTAATTGAATTATGCAGATAATAAATAATAAAACCCAGCCGCTAACAAGTGGTATAAGGCATGGCTGGTTTCGTGCGAATTCGACAAGTCGAATCTCGTCCCAACCTCAGTTTCGGTCGGACTAGTCAGACTCTCGTCTGACCGCCACGACCTCATATCACCACCGTTATGGCCAATTAAAATAAAAAACACAATCTGACATGGATTTACCTTATGAAAAAGTCGCTTCAGAATTATTAAAACAAAATGAAGCCATTACAATTGAGAAACTTTCTCTGTTGACAAGTATTTCAACTACTGATTTGAAAGAAATCTTGACTTTTTTTAAATCTCAAGGTTTTTTGAAACATGGAGATGATTTTAATAAAATATTACTCACAGAAAAAGCTAGGTCAAAATGATACAATTTATAATAAGTAATCTGCATATAATTGTCTCATCTTTGATTGCTTTCTTACTGAGTAGTTTCGAAGTTCTATTTGGAAAATATAAGTTAAATCATGGATTGCTTTTGCGTAAACCGAGGTACGTAATTTATAATGGAATATATTATGCAATTATAGCATTATTGATTAATGTATTAGTTTTTATTGGTGAGATTAAAATTAACAATTTTGATGTTACTCAAAATTTATGGAAAACATCTATTATATTGGGAATCATAACTAAATCTATCGCAAAGATTAATTTATTTACGATTAGATTAGACGGAAAAGATGTTCCGTTTGGATTTAAGTTATTTAATGATTTCTTTGAAGACTTTTTTGTTAAAAAAATCTCAGATGATGCAGACAATATGCTGTTATTGGAGATTAAAAAAACAGAAAGGAAATTAAAATCGAAAACAACTAATTGGATTGACCGAACTATTTCACAATGTATGCCTAGTAATATGGCCACGATAAATAAAGAAAGTTATTTGGCTGAAATAAGAAAACAAACAACTAAGTTTGATAAATTAAGTGTGTTTGCAAAAAAGTTTGGGGTCAATCGAATGAAACAGATTGAAAGTTTTATTGAATAAATTAACTGACCATAATCGAGTAGACTGCCCCGCCAATAACTATTAGCGGGGAAAGCCTCTCTCTCCACTGTACGTAAGGGTTTGTTCGCTTATTTGCTTATGTGGGCTTTGCTGTTTGTATATAGAAGTAAAAAATTCTACAACCCTGTACATTATAGTTATAATTTACGTAACCGTTACAAACCAACAGTAAGGAGCAAAAACATTTCTTCGACTGCTTTATTGGATAAAAATGTTCTGAGGATAAGGGTAATGGTAGCTTTTTTACAATACTTTAGTGGTGAGTAAACTTATGCTGCGGTATGGGTTTATTTAGTTATATACGCAATGCTGTTTACGGAGATAAATCTAAAAAGAGAGGTATTCCGGAATGTTGTTGCGGAGATATGGTTGTTGTAGGGCATACACAGCACTAACAAGATAATTAACTGAAAAAATAGATATGATAATGGATTTTACTAAGACAGACATTGAACAAATCAGAATTGATATCGAATCAGAAGGACAAAGTGCTTTATCAATGTTGATTCATAAAGACGGCACTTTAAATAGACAAGGAAATGGGAATTTACCACCAGTAAAAGTTGCTGCAATTGGAATGACTGATGGTGCGATATTTAAAAAACTTGTAGATACTCTTGATGAAAGAATATTTGAACAAGCTGGAATTTATGACCATCCAAATAAACAAGGACAGCCAATTAGATATTCTCTTGCATTCATTGGGCAGAAACCTAAAATTAAAATAATTGAGTTTAGAGTTGGATTAGGAAATACAGACGTTGGTGATTTATTACCGTATGTTGACAGATTTATAAATGTTGCGACACAAATGACAAATGATTGGTATGAAAAAGCACTTATAAATCAAGATACAAAAACTGATAAGACAGAAACTCAAAGTAAAGTGTCAGAACCGAAAAAGAAATGGTGGAAATTTGGTAAATAGATAAAAAGCACGACCGCACAATCGAGTAGACCGCCCCGCCAATAATTATTAGCGGGGAGAGCCTCTCACACAACTGTATGTAAGGGTTTGTTCGCTTATTTGCTTATGAGGGCTTTGCCGTTTGTATATAGAAGTAAAAATTTCTACAACCCTCTAAATTTTAGTTGTAGTTTACGTAACCGTTACAAACCAACAGTAAGGAGCAAAAACATTTCTTCGACTGCTTTATTGGATAAAAATGTTCTGAGGATAAGGGTAATGGTAGCTTTTTTTACAATACTTTAGTGGTAAATAAGCTTATGCTGCTGTATGGGTTTATTAAGCTATATACGCAATGCTGTTACGGAGATAGATCTAAAAAGAGAGGTATCACGAAATGTTGTTGTTAGCGGCTCATTTTAAGAAAATAAAAGATGAAAGTATTATACTTGTTTTTGATTTCTTTCATAATAATTTGCCCATCATTTGGGCAATATGAAAACTCAAGAGAAGTTACAATTACTGGTAGAGTTAAAGGTATTAATCCTAAAGATCTAAGTTTATATATTGAAATTTGTAATTCTGGTTTTTTTCATAAATCTCCTATTTGCTTAAAAATGGATGAAAATGGTTTCTTTAAAACATCTTTTGAAACATTTACACCCACAGAATTCACTATTTATTACGACTATGCTCCAATTATTTCTGCTTCTGTTTATCCAAATGACAGCATTTACATAGAGACTTTTGCAAATTACGAAAAAAACATCAAAGACTCTACGGGTGTCGTATTTAAAGGTAATTCTGCTGAATTTAACTATGAGATATTTCAATTCAAGAAACTTTATTATCAACGAAATATAAATCCATATTACTAGTGATGCGTTAATTTTTGAAAATAAATTATAATATATTGATATTATATATATTACAAGCGTTCTTTGATTTTTGGATTTGAATTGACTTGTAGTTTTGCACCCTAAAAGTGCAAGATTATGAATTCTGAAAAATATGTTTTTACACAATTATTGCGGTTTATCAATAAATATGAGTTTGAAAAGTGTGTAAAGTAATACAATGAAGACTATCATGTCCGTCTATGCAACTATTCTGAAAGACTTCGAATGATTGAGTATTACGATGACCAACGATATAATACTCGTTTTATATTCAACAATTTTGAAATATCAGCATTTGACAAAACACCCATTAAAGAGCTGATTACTGAAATACAAGTCAATCAAACTATCAAAGGATAATATAATTTATTTAACCATCGATTTTAACGCATCAGTAGTAAATCCATATAATAAACGAGAATTTGATAAAGAGAAAGCTATTGAGAATTTCACACCTATAATGTACTCAAAGTATTTGTCAGATACTGTTTTGTTAGAATGTGATAGATTATTACAATCCTATATAAGAAAATACAAACCGAGTATTAAAGCCATTGAGTGGTGTAAGTTTTACCTGGAACTCAGAGAATACTACAATGAATTAGCTTGGTATCCTTTTAAATACTATGATAGCAAGAAAACTTCTAGGTATAAAATTGAAGTTCCATCAGATTATTATGATCCATTATTACTCTCCCTACCTATCAATGAATCAATGCTTTTATGCGGTGATGCTTTTGCATTATATTTAAATGCATGCCAAAACTATGTGTTAAAAAAAATAATTTGCAAAAAAGATAGTTTATTTTGCAATAAGTATGCAACATTAAGTGGTAATTCACATGAACAAATAGATTCTTTGATTATTTATGGAATAATTGAATACATAAAAGATCCTTTATTTAAACAAATGATGCTCGCAAATGAATTTACTGATGGTATTTATTGCATTGAAAAATTACAAATGTTTGACAAGTATGAAGTTCCTATAATAAACCAATATATTAAAGAACCATATTTGAGGAATCATTTATTTTACATATATGAAAAAGCAAAAAAAGTAGTAAAAGAAAGGAAAACAAGCTCTAATCGAGTAGACCGCCCCGCCGATAATTATTAGCGGGGAGAGCCTCTCACACTACTGTATGTAAGAGTTTGTTTGCTTATGAGGGCTTTGCCGTTTGTATATAGAAGTAAAATTTCTCCAACCCTGTACATTATAGTTATAGTTTACGTAACCGTTACAAACCAACAGTAAAGAGCAAAAACATTTCTTTGGCTGCTTTATTGGATAAAAATGTTCTGAGGATAAGGGTAATGGTAGCTTTTTTACAATACTTTAGTGGTGAGTAAGCTTATGCTGCTGTATGGGTTTATTAAGCTATATACGCAATGCTGTTACAGAGATAGATCTAAAAAGAGAAATATTACGGAATGTGTTGCGGAGATATAGTTGTTATGGTATATGATTAAATCACCCACACCGACAACATAATTAACAATTTAACTTAAAACGAACCATTATGAGATTATTAGTTACATTAACTTTTGTATTATTTTTTGGAATATGTGTTTTTGGACAAGAGAATAAAATAAAAGAATTAGTTGCACAAGGAACAGAATTGCATGATCAGGGGAAGTATGATGAAGCTATTGCTAAATACAAAGCTGCACTGGACATTGACATAAACTCAACGTTAGCTAATTATGAACTGTCTTACACCTGCATGGTTACCCAAAAATATGAAGATGGCATTAAATATAGTAAAAAAGTTATTGAACAAAATTCAAATAATCAACATGAAGCTTATATTGTATTAGGAAGCTGTCTTGACATGCTTGGTAAGCCTGATGAAGCAATTAAAGCCTACAAAGAAGGGTTGAAAAAATTTCCTAATAGCAATTTATTGAATTATAATCTTGCTTTGACTTCTTATAACCAAAAAGATTATGAAACTGCCGAAAAAGCAGCGATTAATGCAATTATAGCTAAACCTGCGCATGGTAGCAGTCATATAATTTTAGCTGCAATAATGAAAGCAAAAGGTCAGCGAGTTAAATCATTAATGGCAACATATTATTTTCTAATGCTTGAGCCAAACTCCAAACGTTCCAAGATTAATTATAATAATTTGAAAAATCAGCTTGGACAAGGAGTTAAAAAGAAAGATGAAAAAAATATTAATGTAAATGTACCCTTAAATTCCACGAAAGATAGCGAATTTGGAGCAGCTGAAATGATGGTTAGCTTATTGGCGGCTTCCCAATACGTAGACAAAAACAAGAATAAAAGCGATATGGAATTGTTCGCAGAAACTACCAATAAATTTTTCAGTGTTTTAGGTGAATTAAAAAAGGAAAATAAAGGCTTCTGGTGGGATTTATACGTGACTAAATTTTATGATTTAGTACAAACAAAAAATGACGAAGCATTCAGTTATTATATATCACAATCAAGTGATTCAGATGTTGTAAATAAATGGATAGCTGATAACTCAAACAAAATACAAGAATTTAAATACTGGATGATGAATAAAAATAAAAACTAGCCATATAATACAGTGTATACATCATGCGGGTTTCGGTGCAATTTGTAAGTTTATCGCTTGCTGGCAAGGGGTGGTAACGGTAGATAATAAAGAGACTACAAACTTCCGCACATTGCTTACAATCAATGATGTAATCAGTAGTTTTAAAGAAGATAACAAATGAAAAAAAGTTCTTTAGTATTAGGCATGTTATTTTACTTACTATCATGCCATTCGCAGGAAAATTATCCAAATCCGGATTTGGTTTACAAGAATATTAAAACAACAAAAAAAGTAAGGATTATAGACCGGCAACATTACAAAGATCAGCTCTATGGTTTCTGGCTTGGAACCTGTATTGCCAACTGGACCGGACTTGTAACCGAAATGGATAAAATCGGAAATATTGGCGAAATAAAAACAGGAGCGTTTTATACCCGAAATGATTGGGGAAAACCCGACCAACCCAGTATCTGGGGAAACGGAATTCCCAGCAACCTCTCTCCTACTATAAACTTTGTTTATGCCGCAGCCGACAGCATCTGGGGCAGCGATGACGATACCGATATCGAATACATTTATCAGGAACTTTTATTGCAAAATAAAACATCGCTGCTCACAGGCGAACAAATACGTGATGGGTGGATGGCGCATATTAAACGTGAAGAAGAGAATTACTTATGGGTATCGAATCAAAAAGCTTTCGATTTAATGCAAAAAGGGATGGTGCCTCCCGAAACGGGCGATCCTAAGAATAATAGCGAATATGAAATGATAGATGGCCAGTTAACTACCGAAGCATTCGGTTTATTTTCTCCTACAAGACCCGATTTTGCTTTAAAAATGGCACAGCTGCCTATAGAAAATGTTGCCAGAGAAAACAGTGAATGGGTTTGCGATTTTTATGTCAGTATGTTTTCATTAGCTTCGGTTGCCGATCGTAATTTATCGCCAAAAGATAAAATATTTTGGATGGCCGAACAGGCGAAGAAATGTTTACCTCAAAATTCGTACGTATTTAAAATGTATAATTTCGTTAAAAAGATGTACGACTCCGGCTATACATGGGAACAGGCAAGAGACTCGGTATATGTTCGATATCAGGTAAACCAACTCGATAACTATACTATTACTTCGCGAAATTTATATTGCAATGGTTGTTTTGCCAGCGGAATAAACTTTGCGTCAAGTCTGGTTAGTTTATTTTACGGTCAGGGTGATCTCATTAATACCATTAAAATTGCCACACTTTGTGGTTGGGATTCCGACAATCCTACTGCAACATGGGGAGGTTTACTTGGTTTTATGATCGGAAAAGAGGGAATTGAGAAAGCCTTTAATAAAACCTTTTCGGGGAAATATAACATTCACCGTACCCGGATTGGCTTTCCTAATAATGGTATCGACACATTCGACAATATGGCCTTAAAGGGAATATGGATTATCGACAGGGTAATACAAGAAGATTTACATGGCAGCGTAGATTTGAAAAATAACAAATGGTATATCCCGATCGAATAGTAAAAAGAAAGTAAAAATTCACAAGATGAACAGACAAGTTATTTTATTAATCTCTCTGATTTTGTCAACTTCTGAAATTTCCGATCAATATTCTCTATAAATATATAGACAATAAAGGTTGACAGTAACACTAAATGCCAAAATTGGAATCGAAAAGATCTGCAATTAAGAATTTTGAAGAAAGCCACTGAAAATAAATATTTAGATGATTACATACTGTATGAAATTGTTTTACCTCAGAATCCATCTGTTGCGTATCAATTACCCAAACAATCAATTTTAAATATTAAAGAATATATTTTGGACATTAGAAATATGTAAGATGAAAGTTATTTATTAAAATATCAGCTTTTAATTTTATATAACTTTCGAACAGTAAAAATACTGGAATACAAAATATTTAGATAACATAACCCTTCCATAAAAAATCAATAAATAGAATTGTTGCATTCTAAAATAAGAACGACAATTCTTTGATAAAGGAAACTAAGTCTTAAAAAGGGATAAATATACCCAATGACTTTTTACTGTTAAAAACATGTAAATTTATAACATAAATTAAGCTAAATTCGTTCTAAATAAAATACGATCAGAAACAATTACGTATGCTTTTGGTTTTTAATTATTTTACTATATTATAATAATTTACATGTATTTTTAAACTTTTCAACATGAGATATTGGCGATTGATTTTAAGTATAGTGATGCTTTCTCTTTCACTTTACTCCTGCAAACAAAATCGGGGAAAAATAGCATTTATGCTGCCTAATACTAAGGCCGACCGATATAAAAAAGAAAAGACTTTTTTTATCGAAAAGGTAAAAGAACTTGGATTTGAAACACTTTTTTATGATGCAGAAAATGATCAGTCAATACAGATAAAACAAGCTCAGGATGCTATTGATAAAGGCGCTGATATTCTCGTAATTTCATCAGTCAATATAAATACTGCTGCAGAAATTGTTCGTTTTGCCCATAAAAATAATGTTAAGGTTATTGCTTACGACCGTTTTATTTTAAATTCAGATGTCGATTTCTATATCACCTTTAATTATAAAGAAATAGGAAAATTAATGGCTAATTACATGATACAGAAACGACCTTCGGGAAATTATGTTTTAATGGATGGCGAAAAAAGTGATTATAATGCATTGCAAATCTATAATGGTCAGATAGAAACGCTTAAACCATTTATCGACAATAAAAAAATAACGATTACTTACCAATCATTTATAGAAGAATGGAGTGCCGAAAATTGTGAACAAGAACTAAAAAGGTTAATTAATTGGAGCGGTATTATGCCCGATGTAATTTTAGCATCAAGTGATAAACTTGCATTAGGAGCATCAAACGCATTAAACTCTTTTCCCGATAGCAATAATGTTCTTATCAGTGGCATGGACGGAGACCTTAGTGCTTGTAAAAGAATTTTAAGCGGAACGCAGACATTTAGCATTTATAAACCTAATAAACAACTCGCCATAATGGCTGCAGAAATTGCAATTCATATCGTTAAAGAGGGAAAATACCCTGAAACAAATCAGAAAATAAATAATGGAAAAAAAGACATTCCTGTCCTGTTTCTTGAACCACAACTCATTGACAAAGAAAACATCCGTCAGATAATGATTAATAACAATATTTATACAGAAAAAGAACTATCAGCTCAGCTTGACTACACAAAAGAAAATTCATGTTATAAGAAATGCAGCTACAATATTCTCAGGATGGCAAGCTGAACTTATTTTCTTATTAGAAATTATAGCTAATTTTCTTCATCCGACATTGCAAATAATTGAAGAAACATAAAAAGGGCATTCACGTGAATGCCCTTTTTACTATTAAAATCATCCTTTTGAATCAAAACTATATTTCAAAAAACCGATGCTTATCTTATTGCATAATGAACAAATGTTCATTATGTTTGCAGAAAAAAAACATAGTTGACACGTAATAAAAGAGAACGATTAATTGAACGTGCGCCTGATTTCGAAGGTTTTAAACCTTTTGGAACACAGAGTAAAGCGTCGAAAGAAGTATTGCTCTGTTTTGAGGAATACGAAGCAATAAGACTTTGTGATTATGATAATTTGAAGCAAGAAGAAGCAGCTCTTCAAATGAATGTTTCAAGACCTACTTTTACCCGTATTTACGCCAGTGCGCGACAAAAAATAGCACAGGCTATGGTCGAAGCATCGGTAATCCGTTTTGACAGCGGAGACGCTCTGCTTAATTTAAAATGGTACAATTGTTCAAATTGTAATGTCAGTTTCAGCGCAACTATCGATACTGAAACTTGCTGTCCTCTTTGCGGTTCGTCCGATATACAACAAAATTTGTAATCATGATTATTGCTTTTGCCCTCAACAAGCCCGACAGACAATCTGCAATATCCATTCAATTCGGACATTGCAGCCATATAATGCTTTATAACTCCGAAACCGGCGTCCATTCTTTTTTCGAAAATCAGGAAAGAAAAAAAACGCAGGAAGTAGGGTTGTCATTAGCTTCATTATTAAAAAAAGAGAATGTAAACCTGGTAGCTGCGGGACGCTTTGGCAATAAAACGGCATCGTTTTTCACGCGGTACAACATTCAGATGGTCTTAACCAACAGCAATCAAACACCAGCAAATATTATTCACTGTATTAAACAATAAATTTTAACGAGATGAAAATAGCTGTACCGACCCGAGGCTCGCAAGTCGACGATCATTTTGGACACTGCGAAAAATTTTCGGTCTTTACCATTAATGATAAGCGCGAAATAACCAACACTGAAATAGTGCCTTCTCCGGAAGGTTGCGGATGCAAATCGAACATAGCGTCTGTTCTGAAAGAAAAAGGTGTAGAAGTTATGCTTGCCGGTAATATGGGCGATGGCGCTGTTAATGTATTAAAAAGTCAGAATATCGCTGTTCTTAGAGGTAATCATGGCAATATTTTAACTCTGGTTGAATCGTATCTGAAAGGATTTATTTTCGATTCGGGTATAAACTGCAAACAACATGAAGGCCATGAATGCGGCCATAATCATGCCGATGAACATAGTTGTCAGCATTAACAGTAAACAAGAAAGGCGTAACTGAGATTACTAGTTACACCTTTCTTATATCAGATAAAAATCTATCAAATAGGCATTAACGTCTGTTTCTCCACCCAACCTCTGTTTCCATCGGGCAAACGGATTTCCCGCCAATTAGCAACTGAGTCGAGCATTTGAACGTTTGATCCTTCGTGAACAATGAAAAGATCCGTTCCCTGATCGGTTGGAGAGCTTTTGGCACTAACCGTTGGTAAGCCGACAATAGCATGTTCGGAATTAGTAAGCATTGATAAGCGGTACGTCGAAAAAGCAATAGACATTCCAGACAGAAAAAACGTTACAACAGCCGATATCAGCATTATTTTCTTCACTTCGTATCGATCATTAAAAAGCAAGACCAAAAGCATTGCAACAAAAGCCATGAGTAATACAAGTCCGAGATAAGCCCAGCCGTCAGAAGAAAACCAGGCAGAGACATCGTTAAATATACCAACCAAAAAGAATGGATGCCCCTCGTCAATTTTATCACCTGTCATAGTCTTTACAAGTGCCAGATTCTGACGAATATCTTCATCCGAAGGACTTAGCAGCAATGCTTTCTCGTAATACAAGCGCGCATGACTGAAATCTTTCATTTTAAAATAAGCATTACCCAAATTGTAATAAAGCTTGGATGATACTAACCCTTGACCTACAACGTGTAAATAAGTTTGTTTTGCTTCTTCGTACTTTGCACTGCGAAACAAATCATTAGCTTTTTGAAATTCCGTTTCAGCATTACTTTCAGACGAAGCAGACAGCCCGGTAACAGCCATAAATAAAATTCCAAAAGCGATAATGCTACGAACAAAAAACATTTTTATAGTAATGAAGTATCTCATAGCAATTTACTTTTTCAATTTAGCATCAAAAGTGGTAATAAGTTCACAAGCAGAAGCATAAACCTCTTCAAGTCCGGCAAAGGCAGAAACAGATGCAAATCGCTCCATTTCGCAGGCATCGAGCAACTTGGTAAGCTTATCCAGAGTTTCGTCTTCAATGTCCTTACTTTTTAGCATATCAAATGCCGCTTCGCGCGAAAGCTGAGCCGGAGGAATTGAAAGTTTATCACCAAGATAGCCCCACATTGCATTATGTATTTCTTCGAATAAAGCCGCCCGATTGTTTCCTGTCATCAAAGAATGTGCACGCTTTAAACGAGCTTCGGCTTTACGGCTTGCTCGTTTCTGGCGTAACATACGGACATTTCCCGAAAGGGTCATATTTTGTCTCCATTTACGCAAACCAAAACCAACAACAGCCAAACATGCGGCAATAATAATCCAGAACAACCAAGATCCTAAAAACGAAGAACCTTCGGCACGAAGATGGCCTTTTCCTAACTTAATATAACGAATATCATTTCCGACCACCGTTACATTTCCTTGAGAAGAAACGACCGTGCTACTACCATCACCTTTTGCAACATCGAGATTATAAGACTGTCCCGTAAGTTTAGAATACTTCCCGTTTGCCGGATTAAACGTTGTGTATTCTACAGCCGGTATCGTAAACTTGCCGGCATTGCGGGGAATAATAACATATTCCCAGGTTTTGCTGCCGTTACTTCCACCTGCCGTATTCTTAACGTCTTCCAAAACTTTCGGATCGTAAACTTCAAAATCAGCAGGAAGTTGAAGCTTAGGAGCTTCGGCCAAACTTATATTTCCAGTTCCGGAAAGAGTAACATGAAGCGTAACAGCCTCATTAGCTTTTAACTTAGTTTTATCAACCGAAGAATTAAGCGAAAACGAGCCCACGGCACCCTTAAACGTTTCGGGTTGCGGTTCAGGTAGCGCTTTTACTTTTATTTTAACCGGTATACTTTTAACATTTGTACGCGCGTTTTCGACCGATGGCCCCATGTCGAAGAAATCGTCCCAAATAGAACGAGACCGGCGAGAATGCTGTATTACTTTTTGAACAATCAGCTGTAATTCAACAGGATCAATTACAAGTTCGCCCGTTTTCTGCGGATATAAAACCATACGCCGAAGAACGCCCGTTCCATATGATTTCCCGTTTACAGTTTCACGTTCAAGGTGGCTTAATGGTTTAGATTCTACATCCTTTCGGAAAAAGCCATTAAAAGAGGGATATTTTTCACCTTCAGCACCAACAATATCCAACCGGGAATATATTTTAACCGAAGCGGTAATCTGCTGACCTAAATAGACACTACTTTTATCGACCAGAACACGAATAAAAATATCATTTCCGTCAATTTTTACATTTTCGGATACATCACGTGAGTTTGATTGTTGCTGACGTGTAGTTTGTTGCTGTCGCGATGATGAATTTCCTTTGGTTACTTCAATTGTAAAGGATGGTGATTCAACAGTTTTGCCATTAACAACAGCTACTGCCGGCGAAATAGTAAATCGACCTTCTTTTTGAGCCTGTAAATAATATGAATATGTGTAAGATACACTTTGAGTCATATGTCCGTTAATAACCGAAACACTCTGGCTGCTTGCTGTACTCGGACCTCCAATAACCGCAAATCCGGTAAAAGATGGTGCATCAAATTTCTTTGGATTTCCGCTCATGCTGAACGAAACTTCAAACTGATCGCCAACAGCAACAACCTTTGGCGCCGAAATTTCTATACCTGAAGCATGAACGTAACCAGAACAAGCTACAATCAGCATCATGCTGATAATAAAACCTGTGCAAACATTACGTCTAAACAATTGTAATAACATATGTATTGTTCTCATCATGCAGTATTTACCAGTATTTTTCCACATTCTTGCGCTGCTGAGGCGTCTGTTTCTGTAATTTATCGCGGGTATTATTTTCTTCGTTCTGCAAAGCATCCAGCATTCGTCCAGCGTCTTCTTTCGAAAGTTTGGGTTGCTGTTGCTGCTGTTGTTTCTTATTATCTTTATTTTTATCGTTTTTCGACTGCTGCTTTTGCTTGTCTTTGTCTTTATTATTATTTCCTCCGCCTCCGTTATTATTCTTGTTTTGTTGTTGTAATTTTCGAAGTGCCGCCGATAAATTATATTGAGTAGCCTCGTCACCAGGAGCAGCCTTTAATGCTTTTTTATATGCATCAACACTTTCCTTGTACTGCTTATTTTGAAAATATGAATTACCCAGATTATGGTATAACTGAGCTTTTTGCTGTGGTGTTTTAGCCAATGGTGCAATGTTATTAAACCATTCAGCCGATTCTTTCATTTTTCCCTGCTTATAAAGCGCATCTCCGGTATTATAGGCAGCAGCAAACGATTGATTATTCGTATTCATTGCTTTACGATACGCAACCTCGGCTTCATTAAACTGTTTTTGTTCGTACAGTTTATTTCCTTTACGAACCCACTGCTTATCTGAATGTTGAGCAAAAGAAGAAGTAAATCCAAACATTAGCAGTACCATAAGTACTCCAATTTTTCTATTACCTTGTTTACCAACCATATATTTAGCCTTGAACTTTCTTAACCATTCCGATTTTGTTTCGGGCATCAGTATTTCTGTAATCAGAAAGATTAATGCAGCAAAGAAGAACCATATAAATTGTTCATTGAAAGCTGTATAAGTTTGAGCCAAACCTTTTTTACTTTCTGCCTTTTCTAATTCATCAAGAATTGAATTAAGTCCGATTTCAGAATTATTAGCCCGCACATACATTCCTTTACCAGTTTTTGCAATTTCCTGAAGCAACTGTTCATCTAACTTAGAAACGACAACCTGACCAGAACGGTCTTTTATAAAATTATCACGACTTCCCTGCATTGGTATAGGCGCACCTTCGGGTAAACCAATTCCAATAGTATTTACTGTAACATCCTTAGAAACAGCACGCGCAGCAGCTTCGACAGCCTCTTGTTCATGATCTTCGCCATCGGTTATAACCACCATCATTTTCTTACGACCATCGTCGGGAAAAGAACGAACGCCAAGATCAATGGCCTTGCCAATGGCTGTTCCCGGAACCGGAACGATGTTGGTATTGATGGTTGGCAAATACATGCGAACCGATGCATAATCGGATGTTATAGGTATCTGTGTAAATGGTTCTCCTGCAAAAACAATAAGTCCGATATTATCTTCCGTTAAACGATCGGTAATACGCGCTATAGCCTGCTTTGCTTTTTCGATACGACTAGGCTGAATATCAGCTGCATTCATACTGTACGAAACATCAAGTGCTATAATCAAGTCGATACCATTACGTTTTACTTTTTCTTTCTTTGTGCCAAACTGTGGACGAGCAAGACCAATAATTACAAAAGCGAGCACCAAAATCCACAAAACCATGCGTGTCCAAGGTTTACGAACCGAACGGTTAGCAACCAAACTATCAAGTAATTTTGCATCGCCCATAAGAGATAATCTCTTTTCTCTTGAGCGTTGAACATATACAAACAGCAAAACCAGCAACGGAAGTGCTGCCAATACATATAAATAATATTCGTTTGCAAAACGGAACATAATCGGATAAATTAAGGCAAGGTTCTAAACCATGTTAAACGAAGCAACCCTTCGAGCGCCAGCAACAATAAAGCAAGGAAACCAAACGCCACAAAAGCTTCGTGCAGACGGGAGTTTTCCTGTACCTGCATTCGCGTTTTTTCGAGATGGTCTATCTCAGAATAAATTTCACGAAGTTTATCTTTATCGGTAGCACGAAAATATTTACCACCAGTCATTTCGGCCATTTGTTTTAGCATTGGCTCATCGAGCGAAACAGGCATATTCTGATATTGAATACCATACGGCGTTTGTACCGGATATGGAGCAGAACCGTTAGTTCCGACACCAATAGTATAAACCCTTATACCAAAACTTTTTGCAATTTCGGCAGCAGTTATCGGAGCAACCGATCCGGCATTATTTTCACCATCGGTAAGCAGTACAATTACTTTACTTTTCGATGCACTAAAACGCAAACGATTAACTGCCGTCGATAAACCTAAACCAATTGCCGTACCATCGTCAATCATTCCGCTTTTAATGCCCGAAAACAGGTTGAGTAAAACCGCATGATCGGTGGTAAGCGGACACATAGTAAAGCTTTCGCTACTAAAAATTACCAAGCCAATACGATCATCCGGCCGTTTCTGAATAAATTCAGAAGCAACATCTTTGGAAGCTTCGATTCGGTTTGGCTTAAAATCGAGCGCAAGCATGCTGCTCGAAATATCCATAGCCATCATTATATCAATGCCTTCGGCACTTACTTTTCGCCAGCGATTCGATAGTTGAGGTCTCGCTAAAGCAATAATAATGAGTGCAAGTGCTATCATTTTAAGGATAAATGGCAAATGTACCAGCCGTTGTTTCAGCGATGGCTTATTTACTGGCATCCATTGCATTCCCGAAAACGGAATGGTTAATTGTTGCTTTTTTATTTTTTTAATATACCACCAAACCAGCACTGGAATCAGTAACAACAACAAAAAACTGAGAGGCTGGACAAAATGTATTCCGTTCATTTTTTTGATGTTTGATTATCAGATTCTGCTTTTTCAGGTTCAACAACCGGTATTGTAGCTTCTACAAAAGTTACAGCGTAGTCGTACGATTTTGTATTGTACGAATCGTCAGGTGTCAGTTTTGCAAACTTAGCCAAGTCAGCTGTTTCGAGCACAAACCGAATTTCATCCAAATGCGATCTTACATCAGGACGCGCATTAATTTCATACAAAATATCCGAAGTCGTTTGTTCAAGTGTTTGTACATCAAAACGTTCTTCAAGATATATTCGTAAAATATCGCTAAGTTGTGAGTGATATTCCTTAATTTGTCCTTTCTGCCAGAGTTTCTGGTTCTGCAAATCGTTAAGCAATCTCAGAGCCTTAACATGTGGGAGTTCGGGTTTAGTAAAACTGGGAAGCAATGGTTTCTTATTTTTCCATCTTAAATAAATCCATAAAATACAAGCTATTAGCGCAATACCCAACAAAACGCCTATTACATAAGGAATTATTTCGGAGAAACTTAAAGGCATTTTTTCAGGACCTTTAATATCGGCAATTTTATCGCCTTGTGTTGGAATAAGCGAAACTTCGATGGGTAACGAATCAGAATAAACTGTATCATTTTGTCCTCCATGCGAGAGAACAAAAGGTAAAGACGGAAACATATGCGTACCACTATCAAACGAAGTAACAAGCATATTCAGAATTGTTTTACCTTTTGTTACCGAATCGACCTTAAGCCGCTGAATAACTTCAATACCCTTTGAAAAACTATCTGTTAATAAAGGTGCTATAACCTTTTCGCCAGTATTGGTTTCTATTTCAAACCGTAAATGGACAGGTGCTCCAACTTTTATCGAAGAACTATCGAGTGTCGTACGCACGCGGCTATGAATGGTTTGCGCATTGATTGTCAATGCAAACCCTAATCCAAGTAAACACGCGATGTAACGTAATCTCATATTTATAATATGTTTAACGTTCATTAAATAAACGCAGTAAGGGTTGAACAAAATCCTGGCCGGTAAATAATTGTGCCGAATCGACTTTATTTTTTGCCAATAAGGAGGAAAGGTCTTGTTCAAACGTATTATACAAGCGTTGAAAAGCATTTTTCATGACCGTATCCGAAAGATCAATAACTCGTATCTGCCCGGTTTCGGGATCAGAAAAACGAACCAAACCTTCACCTGTAAGGCGAGTTTCAAGCTTATCGATAACCTTAAGTGCAATCAAATCATGTTTACGAGAAGCAATCTTTAGCGAATCTTCAAACTGAAGTTTTCCGTTTGAATCAACGTCAATAAAGTCAGAGATGATAAAACCGATGCAGCGTTTTTTTATAACATGAGTAAAAAAGCGTAAAGCATTTGTGATAGAAGTACCCTTACTGTCAGGCTCAAATTCAAGGAGTTCTCGAATAATACGTAATGCCTGCTGACGTCCTTTTGCCGGCGCAATGTATTTTTCTACTTTATCGGTAAAAATCAGTAAACCGATCTTATCATTATTTTGCAAAGCCGAAAAAGCAAGCGTTGCAGCCAATTGCGCAATAAGTTCACGCTTAAGTTCTCCCTGGCTGGCAAATTGACTTGAACCGGACAAATCGGCCAGTATCATTACGGTAAGTTCCCGTTCTTCTTCGTAAATTTTAACAAAAGGATGATTAAAACGCGCCGTTACATTCCAGTCAATCGACCGAATATCGTCGCCATACTGATATTCGCGTACTTCGCTGAATGACATTCCCCTACCTTTAAAAGCACTATGGTAATGCCCTGCAAAAAGGTTATTAGATAATCCTCTGGAGCGAATTTCTATCCTTCGTACTTTTTTTAGAAGCTCATTAATTTCCACGGCACGACTGATTATTACATTGTTTCGTTTTCCTCAAAACTAATTCTTATAATTATTTATAAAAGAATTAGTTTAAGTACAGAAATCTTTCGGCATATAATTTGGTTCTATAAAAGAAGAAATGCCTAAGTAGAAAACAAACAGACCTGTGTTTGAATAAACTATGAAACAAAAGTCTGTTCATTATTTTCTAAGGAACTTCTACCGAATTCAATAATTCGGTAACAATATCGTCCGATGTAATATTTTCAGCTTCAGCTTCATAGGTTAACCCGATGCGATGACGCATTACATCAACACAAACAGCACGAACATCTTCGGGAATCACATATCCTCTGCGACGAATAAACGCATACGCTTTAGATGCTGCAGCCAGACAAATTGAGGCACGCGGAGAACCGCCATAGCTTAACAATCCGGCCAGCTTTTCAAGTTTATATTGCTGCGGATAACGGCTGGCAAAAACAATATCCAGAATATATTTTTCAATTTTTTCATCCATGTAAACCTGCGAAACCAATTCACGAGCCTTTACAATATCTTCAGGCTTAATCACCGAATTTGCCTCTGATTTTGTATTCGCTAGGTTTTGACGAATAATAAGTCGTTCTTCTTCATATTTAGGATATGAAACAACAACTTTGAGCATAAAACGGTCGAGCTGAGCTTCAGGAAGAGGATAGGTGCCTTCCTGTTCCAGTGGATTTTGCGTAGCCATTACCAAAAATGGTTTTGGAAGCGCAAATGTTTCACTCCCAATTGTCACCTGCTTTTCCTGCATTGCTTCGAGTAAAGCACTCTGGACTTTAGCCGGCGAACGGTTTATCTCATCGGCAAGTACAAGGTTTGCGAAGATTGGCCCTTTTTTTACCTGAAATTCTTCAGATCTGGGACTATATACCATCGTACCGATAAGGTCGGCAGGTAACAAATCCGGCGTAAACTGAATACGACTAAATCTAGCATCAATAACTTTGGATAAAGTATTAATAGCTAATGTTTTAGCCAAGCCGGGTACACCTTCAAGCAAGATGTGTCCGTCACTAAGCAAAGCTATTAAAAGCCTGTCAACCAAAGATTTTTGGCCGACAATTACTTTATTCATTTCGAGAGTGACATAATCGATAAAAGCACTCTCTTGCTGAATTCTCTCGTTTAACTCTTTTATATTTACAGTTTCATTCATAACAGTAAATTGTCTTTCGTAGCGGAACAAAAATGGCGATTTTTAAATAACTAGTCAAGATTCGGCACAGCTGCTTGTGTTAAAGATTGTTAACCCTTTATCTCATAAAAGCCAGTGTTTATGAAGGTTTCAGAGCTTTAACAACCATTTCAAAAGCATCAAAAGTCAAACGATCAAAAGCATTTCAAACCTTCTATTTTTTGATTTTTAACAACTCTGCGAAAACATACAATATCTTTGTCAGACGAATGGAACACCGATATTTTATATTCATCAGTTTTAACGGTACCCGATATGCAGGATGGCAGGTACAGCCTAATACTGTTACTGTTCAACAGATTTTAACTGAAAAAATAGCCATGATTTTACGTCATCCGGTCGAAATAACAGGAGCAGGTCGTACCGATAGTGGCGTACATGCCCGTTACATGGTTGCTCATTTTAATTCTTCGTGGGATAATTTGGCCAGCGACAAGTGGTTTTCAATAAAGCTCAACAAAGTATTGCCTCCTGATATTGCAGTATGGGGTGTAAAAGCTGTGATTCCAGAAGCACATGCTCGTTTTGACGCTTTATCAAGAACCTATCACTACACTATTTCAAGGTTTAAAGATCCTTTTTGTACAGATTTTGCATGGCAATTTTCGGTACCTTTAGACATTAATAAGATGAACGAATGCTGCCATATATTACTTCAAAACAAAGACTTTCAAAGTTTTTGCAAATATCATCACAATGCAAATAATTATATCTGTAATATAAAAGAGGTATTTTGGACTGAAACAGATAATAAGCTGATAATGACTATTACGGCCGATCGTTTTCTGCGTAATATGGTTCGGGCTATTGTGGGAACAATGTTAGAAGTTGGTAAAAATAAACAAACTGTAAAACAATTTGAAGAAATAATAAAAAAGAAAGATCGTATATATGCAGGACAGTCTGTAATGGCCTGTGGTTTATCACTTGACGATATTCAATATCCTATTAAGTTATTTATTTAACATAAAAAAAACAAAAAAATCTTTTCACAGTTCGATATTTTAACCTTTATTTACATCACCAAAAACTCCTATACTTTTTTATAACAAAACACAAAGCTTTACGTAATAAAGAAAACTACATTTTAAATTTTTAATAAAAGACGTATGAGGAGGTTCAGTCTAGTACTAATGATGCTGCTTTTGTGTCATGTAGGCAAAGTCATGGGGCAAGCATCTATTGAAGCAGCACAATCTATTTTCATTTACAACTTTACACGTTTAATAGAATGGCCAAATAAAGATGGTGACTTTGTCATTGGGGTGTTAGGCTCCGGCAGTTTAGTTGGTGAGCTAAGTAAAACAACTGCGGGTAAAACAGTTGGAATGCAAAAAATTGTTGTGAAAAAAATCAGAGACATCAGCGAAATAAACAAGCTTAACGTTTTATTTGTGTCGAACGGCAATAGTGGAAAAATGAACGAAATTGTAGCCAAAGTAGGAAATTCACATACACTTATCATTACAGAAAGAAAGGGTATGCTTGATGCAGGCGCCGCTATCAACTTCATACTCAATGATGATAGATTGAAATTCGAATTAAGATCGTCTAATGCCTCAAAACATGGATTAAGAGTTTTATCTAAACTCGAATCAATGGCTATCAACAAATAGAATAAGCAATTTATTATGAAATTTACTATAGCAAAACGATTAACGTTAGGTTTTGGAATTATAGCAACTTTGCTAATTATAAACATATTAGTAATCAGCATTAAATCTTACCAAAACAAAAAACTGAATGAACAAATTACACAAGTCTATACGCCTTCTGTAAGTTTGCTCAATGAACTTCAGAATCAGATCTCTAATTCAAAAATGCTTATTAAAAACTGGGTTTATATCGAAAAAATAAACGACACACCCGATAAGCAATTACTCAAGCAATTACATTCATCCGATTTCCCAGCTTTAGATAAAAAAATCAAAGATCTTTCAATTAAATGGTCTTCCGAAGATCAGGAAAAATATAAAAAGATTTCAAAAGATATTTCCGAAAACCTTTTTGTCCAGCACGAAAACATTATGGGCAAATTGAAAGATTTTGCCAGCTACGATGATCCATTGGTTATGTTTGAAATAACACCAATGGTTGAAGCTAACGGAGATATTATGAAGCTTACCGACCAAATTAATAGCTCAATAAAAGCTTTAGCAGCCACACATACTCAAAAAATGAATGAAGCAACTTCGCGCATGAATTCGGCTATGAGTAGTTTTCAGGCAATTGGTATTATAGGCGGACTTTTAATTATTGCATTGACTTTAATTGTCTCTGTATATATAACACGCTCTATTTCTGGACCTTTAAGTAAAGGAGTTAAATTTGCACGCGAAATTGAAAGCGGAAATCTTTCGGCAAAAGTTGATGTCTATCAGGAAGATGAAATTGGAGAACTTGCTGAAGCGATGAGAAATATGGCAGCAAAACTTTCCGATATCATTGGTCGTTTTCGTTCTGAAGCAGAAAATATTGCACAAGCCAGTATGCATATTAACACAAATGCAAAAGAAGTATCACTAGGTGCTAGCAATCAGGCAGCGTCAACCGAAGAAATTTCGTCTTCTATCGAAGAAATAGCATCAAATATTCAGCAAAACACTGATAATTCAATGCAAACCGAAAAGATCTCTCTTTTTGCTGCAAATGAAGTGAAACGTGTTAACGAAATGGCTAAAAATTCGGCTAATTCGATGAAACAAATTGCTGATAAAATATCTATTATCAACGATATAGCCTTTCAGACCAACATTCTGGCACTTAACGCTGCTGTAGAAGCTGCCCGAGCAGGCGAGCATGGAAAAGGATTTGCCGTTGTTGCAGCAGAAGTTCGAAAATTGGCAGAACGAAGCAAATTCGCAGCAGAAGAAATTAGTGATTTAGCTCAAAAAAGTCTGAAAGAATCAGAAGAATCGAGTAAACAACTTGATGGTATTGTTCCAGAAATACAAAAAACAGCTAAACTGGTTGAAGAAATTACAGCTGCCAATATGGAACAAAATTCGAGTATTGATCAAATTAACAGCTCAATACAACAATTAAATCAAATCACTCAGCAAAGTGCAGCAAATTCCGAACGAATGGCAGACGGATCTGAATCATTGCAATCTCTGGCTTCCGAACTTAAAGAACTGTCGGAATATTTCAGAATGAATTAATAATACATATAAATACTCAAACAAAAGGTGCAGTGTTGTTTAATAGAAAACACTGCGCCTTTTGTTTTACAAAAAATCATTTGAAAACTAGAAATCTCAAGAGAATAGGAATAATATTGTGCTTTAATAATTATTTTTGGGCAAAAGGAAAAGTATGCTAGAAGAAGGCGATTTTAGATTTGAAGAACAAGAAACGCTAGAACTAATTCAACGTTATGAGAACAAGCTACACTTAAATGGATGTGGCTACTTCGATATTAGTGAATTTGAAGAAATTATTGATTATTATACTGAAAAATTAGACTCCGAAAAAGCTATTGAAACGGTTCATGCAGCGTTGAAGTTACATCCTAATTCCATTAGCATAAAAGTTAGACTTGCACAAGTATTACTTGATCAAAATAAAATAGAAGAATCGCTCGATATTGTCAAAAAACTTGAAAAAATTGAACCTTCAAATTTTGATATACAATTTGTAAAAGGAGCAGCCCTGCTTGAAGCAGGGAAACATAAAGAAGCTCAATCGGTATTTGATAATGCCCTTAATTTAGCTGATGATGATTTAGCTGAAACACTTTATGTTATGGGTTGTCAATTTGCTCAGGTTGGAGCATTCGAAACAGCTATTACGTATTTTGAAAAAGCAAGAACGCAAAATCCAAAACATATTCAAAACTTATTCGAACTTGGTTTTTGTCTTGAACGTTCAGGTAAGTTTAACGAAAGTCTGGTAATATATAAAGATTATATTGATATCGATCCATTCTCAGATGCCGCTTGGTATAACCTCGGCACTTTATATGGACGATTAAATAATCATGAACAAGCTATTGAAGCTTTTGATTATGCACTGGCACTCAACCCTTCGTTCACAACCGCAATATTCAACAAAGCCAATGCATTAGCGAATATTGAGCATTATCAGGAAGCAGCGGATGCTTTTGAAGAGTACAATAAAGCAGAACCCTTTCAGCATGAATCGTATTGCTATTTAGGTGAATGCTTCGAAAAACTATCAAAATTTGAATTAGCTATCGCTAACTATGAAAAAGCTATTGATTTAAATGAAAATTATATCGAACCTTGGTTGGAACTTGGTCTTCTTTATCTGTCTCAAAAGCAATTCGAAAAAAGTTACGAGTACCTAAATCATGCTTTATCTCTTGATAGTAATAACGCATCCGTATGGTCTGCGTTAGGCAATCTTCATAATAAAACAGAAAAAACGGAATTAGCAATTGATGCTTTTGAACATGCAGTTACCATAGATCCGCTTGATGCGGAGGCTTGGTTAAATTTATCAGACATGCATTTTAATAATGGCGAAACGATTAAAGCACTGGATGTTTTGTTCGATGCATTTCCAAACAATAAAAATATTGCCAGAATTAGCTACCGTATAGCTGCTTACCTACATTTATGCGGTAAATTAGAAGAATCAATCGTTTTTCTGGAAAAAGGCTTACGCATAAACAATAACGAATACAACGAATTTATTAAAGTTTGCCCCAATGGTCTTGACTTTGCTCCATACGAGGCTCTTATAGACAAATACAAAACCATGTTATGATGAATTTTTCCCTTCCTTTTATTCCTGAACGACCTAAAAAAGCTCGCAATAATGGAATAACAATGGTCATGGACAAAGGTTTAAGTCTCCGGGAAACCGAAGATTTTATTTCGGCCTGCCATGAATACACGGATGTAGTAAAATTTGGATTTGGCACTGCTGTTATTTCATCTAATCTTGAAGAAAAGCTAAGATTATATCGCGATGCAGGTATCCGTCCTTATTTTGGAGGAACATTATTCGAGCTTTTCCTTATTCGCGATCATCTGGATAATTATCGTAAACTAATTGATAAATATAGACTTGACCTTGTTGAAATTTCAGATGGATCAATCTGTATTCCTCACGAAGAAAAATTAAATTATATCCGTTTACTCTCTCAACAGACAACCGTACTTTCTGAAGTCGGTTCTAAAGTTGCAGGGGTTGTTATTCCTACCGAAAAATGGATTGAGATGATGGTAGAAGAACTTAAAAATGGAGCTTGGAAGGTTATCGCAGAAGCTCGGGAATCGGGCAATACAGGTATTTACAATGCTGACGGGTCGTCTAATAAAGGTCTTATTGATCAGATTGTAAAATACGTCGGATATGAAAATGTTATCTGGGAAGCACCTAATAAGCCACAGCAAGCTTGGTTCATTAAATTACTGGGAGCCAATGTAAATCTTGGTAATATTGCGCCATCAGAAGTTATCCCGCTCGAAACTTTACGTTTAGGTTTGCGTGGTGATACATTTTTTGAATTTCTACCCGAAAATTTAAAGTGTTATAAACCTGTTGTCAACAACTAAAAAACAAGGGTGTCCAATAAATAGGTTGAACACCCTTATCTTTCACCAAAAATGAAAAAATACGGCTTAATTGGATATCCGCTCTCCCACTCTTTTTCAAAAAGTTACTTTGCCGAAAAATTTCAGAATGAAGGCATTGAAGATTGCTCTTATGAAAATTATCCACTCGAAAACATTTCTGAGTTAACGCCATTAATACAAAGAGAAACAAATCTTTATGGACTTAACGTAACTATTCCTTATAAACAGGAAGTTAAGCAATACCTTAATTTTATCGACAAAGAAGCTGAAGCTATTGGTGCTGTAAATACGGTACGAATTGAACGAAAATCTAACGACATTAAGCTAGAAGGATATAATACAGATGTTTACGGATTTGAAATTTCACTTTGTAAACAACTTAAATCACATCATCAAAAAGCATTAATACTAGGTACAGGAGGAGCATCACTTGCTGTTCAGTACGTTTTAAGTAAATTAAATATCGAATGGTCTCTGGTTTCCAGAACAGGATCGGATAATATATTATCATACAAAGATATAACATCAAAATTATTAGCCGACAGATATTTAATTGTAAATACAACGCCTTTGGGAATGTATCCCAATATAGATAATTATCCTCCAATTCCTTACGAAGCATTAACCAACAAACATTATCTCTACGATTTGGTTTACAATCCTTTAGAAACATCCTTTTTAAAGAAAGGAAAAACACAGGGAGCTGCAATAAAAAATGGGCTGGAAATGCTTCATCTTCAAGCTGAAAAAGCTTGGAACATCTGGAATAACCAGAATTGTTGATAACTCTGGTTTCTGTCAACTTTTCTAAAAATGATTAATCCCTATATTTGCCAGAAATAAAAAGTACACGAATGGACAATTTTGTAGTATCGGCACGTAAATATCGTCCAGCGACGTTCGACACCGTTGTTGGCCAAGAGTCCGTTACTTCAACTTTGAAGAATGCCATTCGCAATAAACATCTTGCGCAGGCATACCTTTTTTGCGGTCCGCGAGGTGTTGGTAAAACTACTTGTGCACGTATTCTGGCTAAGACAATCAATTGTTTTAACCTTTCGCCTGAAATTGAAGCCTGTAACGAATGTGAATCATGTCGTTCTTTCAATGAATCACGCTCTTACAGCATTCATGAACTTGATGCGGCTTCGAATAACTCAGTTGATGATATTCGAAATCTCATTGACCAAGTTCGTATTCCTCCACAAGTAGGGCAATACAGTATATATATTATCGATGAAGTCCACATGCTTTCGTCGGCAGCCTTCAATGCTTTTCTTAAAACATTGGAAGAACCGCCGAAACATGCTCTTTTTATTCTAGCGACGACCGAAAAACATAAAATTCTCCCAACAATTTTGTCACGATGCCAGGTCTTTGATTTTAATCGTATAAAACTCGAAGATACTGTTCGTCATCTGCAGAAAATTGCGACTCTGGAAAACATTCAGGCAGATCCTGACGCACTTAGTATTATTGCGCAGAAAGCTGATGGGGGTATGCGTGATGCACTTTCTGTTTTCGATCAGGTTGTTAGTTTCACCAACGGAATTATTTCGTACAAAGCGGTCATCGATAACCTCAATGTACTTGATTACGACTATTATTTTAAACTTACCGATGCTTTTTTAACAGGCGACGTAAGTTCACCTTTACTTGTATTCGACGAAATTTTATCAGACGGATTTGATGCTCATAATTTTATATTAGGCTTGGCAAAACATTTCAGGGATCTGTTGGTATCGAAAGATGCCGCAACACTTTCATTACTTGAGGTTGGCGAAAACATCCGCGAGCGATACCGAACACAATCAGCAGCCTGCGCACCCGATTTTCTCTATCATGCGCTTGATGTTACCGGGCAATGCGATTTGAATTTCAAGACAAGCCGAAATCAAAGGCTTTTAGTCGAAATGACACTCGTTAAGCTGGCCCGGTTGGTGCTGGACAAAAAAAAAAATAGCGTAACAGAATCGCATACAACATCTAATCAACAAAAAGACATTGTTTCTTCTGCTCAGGTCTATCAGCAACCTGTAAATCAAAGCATTAATGACACATCAACACAAACTCCCCGAATTCGTACAGGAACACCTTCTATAAAATCGGCTTTACGGGAATCAACACAAAAGCAGACACAACAACCAAAATCTGATAGCAATATACATTTTCATTTATCAGATTACCCGACAGACCTTGCCTTCAATCTGGAAAATGCGAATATTTATCTTCAAAAGTTCACAAAAAACTTGGAAGAATCGCGTCCAAGGATGTTCAATACATTGATAAACAGAACTTTTACACTGAACAAAAATCAACTAGAATTAACATTTGACAATCAATCGCAAGCTGAAGAATTTTCAACAGAATTACTCAATCAACTACAGGCCGTTTTACGCCACGGATTTGGTAATTCAAACCTTACTATATCTATAAAAGTAGAAGCTCAAGAAGGGCAAACTCTCATTTATACTACCGAAGATAAGTTCCGGTATATGATCGAAAAAAATCCGGCACTGTTAAAATTGAAACAACGCTTAGGCTTGGATTTTGAATAAAAATATCACTATCTTTAAGTGAACTAAATAAGAAAATCACTTAAGAACGATATGGAAGGTCAAAAAATTAGCATTCAAAATGGGAAACTTAATGTTCCCGATTATCCAATTATACCATTTATAGAAGGAGATGGTACGGGTCCCGACATATGGGCTGCCTCGGTTGCAGTATTTAATGCTGCAGTAAAAAAAGCATATAATGGTAAACGTGCTATTATATGGAAAGAAGTGCTTGCAGGAGAAAAAGCATTCAACAAAACAGGAAACTGGCTCCCCGACGACACGCTTGATGTTATACGCGAATGTCTGGTGTCAATAAAAGGGCCTCTGACAACTCCTATTGGTGGTGGTATTCGCTCTTTAAATGTGGCACTACGCCAAATTTTGGATTTATACGTATGCTTACGCCCTGTACGTTATTACGAAGGAGTTCCTTCGCCGGTAAAAGATCCATCTACCACCAACATGGTTATCTTCCGCGAAAATACAGAAGATATTTATGCTGGAATCGAATGGCTGTCGGGAACACCCGAAGCACAGAAAATCATCGATTTTCTTCAAAATGAAATGAATGTTACTAAAATTCGGTTTCCAGAATCTTCATCTATCGGAATAAAACCTGTATCAAAAGAAGGAAGCGAACGATTGATTCGTGCTGCAATCGAATATGCGATAAAGAATAATCGCTCGTCGGTAACCCTTGTACATAAGGGTAATATTATGAAATTTACCGAAGGACACTTTAAAAAATGGGGGTACGATTTGGCCGAACGAGAATTTGGCAAATACGTTTTTACTTGGCAACAATACGATAGAATTGCCGAAGAACAAGGGAAAGATGCTGCTGACAAAGCGCAAAAAGATGCGATTGAAAATGGTAAAATTATTGTAAAAGATACCATTGCTGATGCATTTTTGCAACAAATATTACATCGTCCTAAGGATTATTCTGTTGTCGCAACACTCAATCTTAATGGCGATTACATATCCGATGCACTGGCTGCTATTGTGGGTGGTATAGGCATTGCACCCGGCGCTAACATTAATTACGTAACCGGTCACGCCATTTTCGAAGCTACTCATGGAACTGCACCAAAATATGCAAACAAAGACATGGTAAATCCTGGTTCAGTAATTCTTTCGGGAGTTATGATGCTTGAATACATCGGTTGGAACGAAGCTGCCAATTTGATTGTTAAAGCGCTCGAAAAAACCATTCTCAGTAAAAAAGTAACTTTCGATTTTGCTCGTCTGATGAACGATGCCACACAATTAAAATGCTCAGAATTTGGTTATGAAATAATTAAAAACATGTAAAACAACGCATTATGAACGCAGAAATTGAACAGTTGTTAAATACTCAGATTGAAAAAGAAGAGTATTCGGCTCATTTATATTTAGCAATGGCATCCTGGGCCGATCATAATGGTTATGAAGGAACCTCAAAATGGTTGTACAATCAGGCGGAAGAAGAACGTATGCACATGCTCAAATTCGTAAAATACATAAACGAGCGGGGTGGAAAATCAATTATCAGTGCAATCAAAGCGCCACCATCTGAATATAAATCAGTTAAAAATCTGTTTGAAGCTGTGCTTGCTCATGAGCAGGGTATAACCAATGCCATTAATGAAATAGTAGCCGCCTGCAATATCCATAAGGATTTCACTACGCAAAACTGGCTTCAATGGTTTGTAAACGAACAAATAGAAGAAGAGCGTAATGCCCGCCAGATAATTGATAAACTAAAACTTATAGGTGATGGCAGTCTTTACATGTTCGATCGGGACATAATGTCACTAAGATCAGACAATGCGACAGCCGAGTTATCATCTAACAAAGCAAACTGACAGGTATATCATTTTTTGTATTTTATAAACAGTTAATAATGAGTGAATTCGAATATACTCATTATTAACTGTTTTTATTTTACCTTAATAGGTATATTTCTTGATAAATAGAACATTATACTATAATTAACCACAAAAAATATTCATTGCCCCCAATATTTTATGTTGAGAGATATAAATATAAAAGCTTGTATTTCGGGTTGAACGATTATTTTTGCTAAGATTAAAAAGAAGGCATAATGAGTTTTATTAATTCTGTTCTCAAATCATTTTTAGGTACCAAAGCGGATAGGGACTTAAAAGAAATCATGCCCATTGTTCAGCAGGTAAAAGCTGAATACGAGCGCATTCGCCAACTCTCAAACGACGAGTTGCGTAGCGAATCGCAGAGGCTTCGTAATTATATCCGAGAAAAGACCAACTCGAAAGAATCAGAAATCGAACAACTTAAAATAGACCTCGAAGGAGAAGATATTTCGATTGATGACAAGGAAGAGCTTTACAATAAAATTGAAAAGTTAAAGAAAGAGGTAGATACGATAATTGCCGATACACTCAACGAAATACTTCCTACAGCTTTTGCAATTGTAAAAAGTACAGCTGCACGATTCACTGAAAACGAAGAAATTGAAGTGACGGCGACAGACTTCGACCGTGAATTAGCAACCCGGAAAGACAATGTTGTAATAAAAGGCGATAAAGCGATTTGGAAAAACAGCTGGCTTGCAGGTGGAAACCGATTAAAGTGGGACATGGTACATTACGATGTTCAGCTCATTGGAGGAGTTGCTTTGCACAATGGTTGTATCTCCGAAATGGCAACAGGTGAAGGAAAAACTCTTGTAGCAACGTTACCCGTATTTTTAAATGCGCTTCCAGGAAAAGGCGTACACATTGTAACCGTTAACGATTACTTAGCACGTCGTGACTCAGAATGGATGGGGCCTTTATACGAGTTCCATGGTTTAAAAGTCGATTGTATCGATCGTCACCAGCCAAACTCCGAAGAACGAAGAAGTGCTTATTTAGCTGATATTACCTTCGGAACGAATAACGAATTTGGTTTCGATTATCTGCGCGACAACATGTCGGCACGCCCCGAAGATCTTGTTCAACGTGTTCATAATTATGCTATTGTCGACGAAGTTGACTCTGTACTTATTGACGATGCCCGTACTCCTCTTATCATTTCCGGTCCTGTTCCAAAAGGTGAAAATCAGGAATTTGAAGAACTTCGTCCCCACGTCGAAAAATTGGTTGAAGCTCAGCGTAAGCTTATCAATCAGATAATTACAGATGCACGTAATGCATTAGCAAAAAACGATACCGAAAACGCAGGTTTGCATCTTTTACGAGCATTTAAAGGATTGCCTAAAAACAAAGCGCTTATAAAATTATTAAGCGAACAAGGCAATAAAGCACTTTTGCTTAAAACAGAAAACTATTACATGCAGGATAATAGCAAGAATATGCACCTTGCTACTGATTTGCTGTATTTTGTTATCGACGAAAAAAACAATACCATCGAATTGACCGACAAAGGTATTGACCTTTCGACTCAAATTACCGGTGACTCTCACTTTTTCATCCTTCCTGATATTGGAAGTGAAATTGCCGATCTTGAAAAAGCATCGCTCAACGACGAAGAAAAAGCAGAGAAGAAAGACCATCTTTTACAGGACTATGCTTTAAAGTCAGAACGTGTACACACTCTTAATCAATTATTTAAAGCATACACTCTTTTTGAAAAAGACGATGAATATGTGGTTATGGACAACAAAGTCAAAATTGTTGACGAACAAACCGGACGTATTCTCGAAGGTCGTCGTTATTCGGACGGACTACACCAGGCAATAGAAGCCAAAGAACGGGTAAAGATTGAAGCAGCCACCCAAACAATGGCAACTATTACGCTTCAAAATTATTTCCGTATGTACAAAAAGCTGGCAGGGATGACCGGTACAGCTGAAACGGAAGCAGGAGAACTCTGGAACATCTACAAACTTGATGTGGTTGTAATCCCAACCAATAAATCTATTATTCGTAAAGATTACGAAGACAAAGTTTATAAAACCAAAAGAGCAAAATATAGTGCAGTAATTGAAGAAATTGAAAGCCTTGTTGGACAAGGACGACCTGTACTGGTAGGTACAACCTCTGTTGAAATTTCGGAATTACTGAGTCGCATGCTTAAACTTCGCGGAATTAAGCATAACGTATTGAATGCCAAGTTACATCAACGTGAAGCAGAAATCGTAGCTGAAGCAGGTCAAAGCAGTATCGTAACCATCGCAACCAACATGGCCGGTCGTGGTACCGACATTAAGCTGGCACCTGAAGTTCGTGAAGCTGGCGGTTTGGCTATTATTGGAACAGAACGTCATGAATCGCGTCGTGTAGACCGACAGTTGCGCGGTCGTGCAGGACGTCAGGGAGACCCAGGTTCATCGCAATTCTTTGTTTCACTGGAAGATGATCTGATGCGTTTATTCGGTTCGGACCGTATTGCTCCGCTCATGGACCGTATGGGACTCAAAGACGATGAAGTTATTCAGCACTCAATGATCTCTAAATCAATCGAAAGAGCTCAAAAGAAAGTTGAAGAAAACAACTTTGGAATTCGTAAACGCTTACTTGAATACGACGATGTAATGAACTCTCAACGCGAGGTTATTTACAAAAAACGACGTAATGCACTTTTTGGAGAACGTGTCGGCCTTGACATTGCCAATATGATCTATGATTTGAGCGAAAGCGTTGTCAGTGACCTGCATGGTAACGTAGAATTCAAGGAATTTAACATAGAACTTATACGTGCCTTTTCAATTGAAAGCCCCATTGATGAATCTGATTACAAAAGACTGAATACTGAAGAAGTAGTCGAAAAAGTATACGATCGGGTTCTTGCACAATACAATCGACGTTCGAAACTGATTGCAGAACAAGCTTATCCAGTAATTAAAGAAGTATACGAAAAGCAATCGGCTCAGTACGAAAATATTGTAATTCCTATTTCCGATGGTATAAAGGTGTATCAGATTATTGTAAATCTGAAAAAAGCATACGACACAAAGGGTATGGAACTTATTCGTTCGTACGAAAAACTTTCGATATTACTCACTATTGACGAAGAATGGAAAGAACATCTTCGCGAAATGGATGAACTGAAACAGTCGGTTCAAAATGCAGCATATGAACAAAAAGATCCGCTTTTGATCTACAAATTCGAATCGTTCGAATTATTTAAGAAAATGGTAGAACGAATCAACCGCGATGTATGTGCACACCTGATCAAAGCAAGCATTCCGATGGCTCCAGGAACACCACCTCCGCCGCCACAGCACATTCAGGAACCTCAGCGTACTGATATGAGCCGGATGCAAATGAATCGTTCAGAATTACCGGGCGGATCATCAAATCCGCAGGCTCCAAGACCTCAAGCTCCAATAAAAGTTGAGAAGAAAGTTGGACGAAACGATCCTTGTCCTTGTGGAAGTGGTAAAAAATATAAAAATTGCCACGGTGCTGGTCAGGAATAAAAATATGTTAAGAAAAAGAGAAGGGCGATAGATAAATATCTATCGCCCTTCTCTTTTGTTAGTATTACAAAAAAATCCATCATAGATGGCTAAATATTTATATAATGTTATCATTTGCCTTAACCATGAATAAATCAGATATTTTTCATAGCTTAGGGAATTGAAAATGACAATTATAATATGAAAACGAAAATAGAGCTGGAGTATTTGTTTCGTTCAAATCCTTCGTTTCTTTTTCCGTGGTTTACTGATCCGGTAAAACTTTCGGCATGGTATGCTGAAAAAGTTACTTGCGAAGACAATTTGTATTCGTTTTTCTGGGGAAATGAAGAGTATCAGGCAACAATAGAGAAACAGGAAAAACAAAATTACATCAGGTACCAGTGGTTAAAAGAGAATGATTATTATCTCGAATTTAAGTTCAGTAAAAGTGATTTTTCGGAAGAAGTTTCACTTAATATCACAGATTTTGAGGCTGAAGGAGAACATGAAGAAATGATCCAATTATGGAATTTTCACATTGAGCAGTTAAGAGCGGCAACAGGGTTGTAGAAGCACAACTATTACCTAAAAAACATTATTTTTGCAGCCGTTTTCAGCAGGAAAATTCCTCAACTGGATTTTCCTTTAATCTAAGTCTTTTCCGGTGAAGAAACTTCATATTTTTATTTTAAAATCATTTACCGGTCCGCTGGTAATGACATTCTTTATTTCGCTGGTTATCTTGCTCATGCAATTCATGTGGCGTTATGTTGATGATCTTGTAGGTAAAGGTCTCACTTTCAGCACCATCATGCAATTAATGATGTGGGCTAGCTGTAGTCTTATTCCTATGGCTTTGCCTTTGGCTATTTTGCTCGCAGCATTGATGACGTTTGGAAATCTGGGAGAAAATTATGAACTACTGGCCATGAAATCGGCCGGAATATCTCTAGTACGGATAATGCGTCCGCTCATTGTACTGGTTGCTGGCTTATGTATTTTTGCATTCTTTTTTGCAAACAATGTATTACCCTATGCGAACCTAAAAATGCGTTCGTTACTCTATGATATCCAGCAATCACGTCCCGAATTACAAATTCGCGAAGGCATCTTTTATAACGGAATAGACAATTATTCTATAAAAATAGGAAGTAAAGATCAGAAAACAAGCAAATTACGAGATGTTTATATATACGATCACTCTAATAATCAAGGGAATACATCCGTCACTTGGGCCGACTCTGGATATGTTCACGTTACAGACGATAAAAGATATTTAGTAATGACTTTATATAACGGATACAGTTACAGCGATATGCCTAATCAACGTCGAAACAGTTACACTGAAACATATCCGTTTAGACGTGATCGTTTTGATAAAGAGGAAGTTAATATTGAGTTATCGGGATTTGGGCTGCAGCGTACAGATGAAAATTTGTTTAAAAGCAATATGCAGATGCTTAATTTAAAACAGCTTATGAGTGCAGCCGACTCTATAAAAGTAAAAATTGATAACGAACATAAAGAATTTCATCGACAAGTAGTATATGCCCAACCTTTCAGAACATATAGGCATTATGGTCCGACTGTTCCTGATACTGCAAAAAAAGACAGCATAAAGAAAAAAGTCTTTACGGTTAATGTAGACAGCCTTTTTAAAACCATGAGTCAATCGGATAAAATGCAAGTATATTCACGTGCATTAGATGAGGCTCGCTCTACATCAGGAACGCTTGAAACTCAAAAACTTTTTCAATACAGCCGAAATAAAAGACTTAACAAGCATTATATTGAATGGCACCGTAAGTTTACATTATCACTGGCTTGTATTATTTTTTTCTTCATCGGAGCTCCGTTTGGTGCCATCGTTAGAAAAGGAGGACTGGGTATGCCTGTTGTTATATCGGTAATTTTCTTCATTTTATATTACATGATATCTCTTTCGGGTGAAAAGTTTGTAAAAGAAAGTGTACTCCCTGGTTGGCAGGGAATGTGGATTTCGACTGTAATTCTACTCCCGCTGGGTGTTTATCTGACATATAAAGCAACACATGACTCTCCGTTGATGAATATTGAAATATACATAAATACCATTCAAAAATGGTTATTCCCAAAAGCTTACAAAAAAAAACTTCAACAAGAGCAAGACAACAAAACTGAAGAAAATTAACCTTTTGTTATTACCGTGAATATACTTGTTATTGCGCCTAAAGTTCCTTACCCCCCACGCGATGGCGGAGCATTGGCAACGTGGCTTCCAATGAAAGGTTTAGCTAACCTTGGACACAAGGTTAGTCTGTTAGCGATTAACACCAACAAACATTATATTTCAGATAATCAGATTCCTGCAAAAATTCGTTCATCAATAAACTGGTATTCTGTCGATACTAATACCAATCCCAATGCAAAAAACGCACTAATAAACTTATTTTTCTCTCGTCAGCCTTACCTTGCTGAACGTTTTTGGACTAACAATTTTGAACAAAAACTTGTTAGTTTACTTTCTAATAACGAATATGATATTATTCAATGTGAAGGTCCTTTTTTGCTTCATTATCTTCCTTTAATACGCAAACATTCTAAAGCCAAAGTTATATTTCGGGCACATAATGTTGAATACGAGATTTGGAAAAGAACAGCTGCTAAAGAAAAAAACCTGTTAAAAAAAATATATCTAAAACATCTTTCATATCGCATTAAAAGATTTGAAAATAAATTAATTAACCAATACGATGCGATAATACCCATTACAGATCGCGATGCTCATCAATTTGGCAAGATGGGCAACAAGAAACCGTTCAAAGTTATACCAGCCGGAATGGAAATTTCAAATACTCCTGAACCTCAAAACTTTGAAGAATTAAAGCCTTGCTTTTTAGGTGCTCTCGACTGGATTCCCAATCAGGAAGGATTACTTTGGTTTGTTCACGAAGTATGGTCGCTTATGCATTTAAATTATCCATCAATTCGTTTTCATGTTGCCGGACGAAATGCACCTGCCAACTTCGAAGAAAAGATTGCTGTTCCAGGAATCATTTTTCATGGTGAGGTGCCAGCAGCTGATGCTTATCTTGCTCATTTTAATATGCTTGTAGCCCCTCTTTTTTCAGGAAGTGGAATGCGTGTTAAAATTATTGAAGCAATGTCGCATGGTAAAATTGTACTAACAACGCCACAAGGTGCTGAAGGTTTGCCCTGTGAAAATGGAAAACATTTACTAATAGCATCAACACCTTCTGAGTTTATTGCTCTTTTTGGAAAAATACAGACGAATGCGTCACTTGCCGGATCAATAAGCATTAATGCCCGTAAATTTGTTGCCGAACATTACGAAAACGGCACTCTTTGTTTGAAGTTGCAGGATTTTTATCAATCTTTGATGAGCAAGTAAACAAGCATGAACGAAACAATACTGAACATTTTTTTTATCGTACTGCAATGGTGTTTCTGGATATCCATTTTATCTGTACTCCATAGTTATCTTTTTTATCCGTTCATTATTAGAGTCATAGCTCGCATTAAAAATAAAATTGAGCCAATATTATATTCAAACAAAGAAGACTATCCTTACCTGAGCATTATTATACCCGCACATAACGAAATTGCTGTTCTGAACGACAAAATCAGCACCATCCTTTCATCTAACTATCCATCAGACAAGTATGAAATTTTGATCGGTTCCGATTGTTCCAGCGACGGAACCGATGAAATTATCGAACGACTTGCAGCAAAATACAATTGTATTAAGCCTTTCATATTTAAACAGCGCCAAGGAAAGCCGGCCATGCTAAACCAACTGGTTCCACAAAGCAGGGGTAGTATTCTTGTTTTCTCGGATGCCAATGTTATGCTGGATTCTGAAGCATTAAAAGAACTGGCACGCTGCTTTTTCGATAATCGTATTGGTTTGGTTGACTCTCGAATGATAAATACAGGTATGACCAATACTGGTATTTCATCCGCCGAGAATACCTACATATCGCGCGAAGTTCAGATAAAAATGGACGAAAGTCAGATATGGGGAACTATGATGGGACCTTTTGGTGGCTGTTTTGCCATGAGACGTGAACTTTTCGAAGAAATACCGTCATCATTTACCGTTGATGATTTTTACTTGAGCATGGTGGTTTTTGAAAAAGGTAAACTTTGTATCAACCGACCAGAAGCAATGGTTTTTGAGGCTTTATCGAACAATTCTTCCGAAGAATATCGAAGAAAGGTTCGTATTTCATCTGGAAATTTCAAGAATTTGGTTCGTTTTAAACATTTATTATGGCCTCCTTCCCCGGTAGCTTTTTGCTGGCTTTCCCACAAAGTTTTACGATGGATAGGACCTCTTTTTTACCTGATAACGTTAACCTGTTCAGGAATTTTATGGAAAGGAACAAACTCTCTATTTTACGGCATCTTTTTTAGTCTGTTTTTTATAGGCGCATTAATTCCTGTACTTGACGGAATACTCAGGAAAATTGGGTTAAACATTGTAATTTTGCGTCTCACTAGTCATTTTGTATATATGAACCTGGCATTATTGCACGGGTTTGTCAATTATTTGAAAGGAATAAAAACCAATGTTTGGGAACCCACAAGACGAAATCAGTCTTAAATTGAACAACATCGAAGAGGTTATAGAAGACCTCAAAGCCGGAAAAGTCATTATAGTTGTAGACGACGAAGACCGCGAAAATGAAGGAGATTTTATTGCTGCCGCCGAAAAGGTAACCCCCGAAATGATGAATTTCATGGTAACCCATGGTCGAGGCTTGGTTTGCGCTCCACTTCCCGGCAAACGTTGCGATGAACTCGAACTCGACCTTATGGTTTCGGTAAATACAGCTCCTAACAATACTGCATTTACCGTCTCTGTCGATCTGCTTGGACATGGCTGTACTACAGGAATTTCCGCATACGACCGTGCAACCACTATAAATGCATTGGCTGATCCCAATACAAAACCGGAAGATTTAGGACGCCCGGGACATATCTTTCCTTTGCGTGCTAAAGATAAAGGAGTTCTTCGCCGTCCGGGTCATACCGAGGCAGCAGTAGACCTTTGTCGTTTAGCAGGTTTACAACCCGCCGGTGTTTTAATCGAAATTATGAACGAAGACGGGTCGATGGCTCGTTTACCTCAATTATTAGAAATCGCAAAACGATTTGATTTAAAAATTGTTAGCATAAAAGATCTTATTGAATATCGATTAAAACGCGAAAGCATTGTTCAAAAAGGAGTTAGAGTTCAAATGCCTACCGAATACGGTAAATTTGAATTAATTCCTTTCCGTCAGAAATCGAACGGGTTAGAACATATCGCGCTTATAAAAGGAAGCTGGCAACCAGGAGAAGCCGTGTTGGTACGTGTACATTCGTCGTGCGCCACCGGTGATATTTTTGGTTCGTGCCGGTGTGATTGCGGTGCCCAGTTGCACGAATCAATGCGCATGGTTGAAAAAGAAGGCAAAGGCGTTATCCTTTACATGAACCAAGAAGGACGCGGCATTGGCCTGATGAACAAAATGAAAGCATATAAGCTTCAAGAAGAGGGACTTGATACCGTTGAGGCAAATGTTGAATTAGGTTTTAAACCTGATGAACGCGATTATGGCGTAGGTGCCAGCATTTTACGCGAACTTGGCATTACCCGTATGCGCCTTATCACCAATAACCCAAAAAAACTCATTGGTTTAAGCGGTTACGGCCTTGAAATTGCAGAACATGTTCCCATTCAAATAGAGCCTAACCAGTTTAATGAATTTTATCTGAAAACAAAAAGAGATAAAATGGGACATCAGCTTAATTTAATAAGCTTCAGCAAACAAACAGACGAAGAAAAAGAGTGAGCTTACGAATTGTATATATGGGAACGCCCGAATTTGCGGTAGAACCGCTTCGGGCTATATTGGATGCAGGTTTTAATGTTGTTGCCGTTGTCACAGCTCCGGATAAACCAGCCGGTAGAGGATTAAATCTAATGCCTTCGGCTGTAAAACAATTTGCAGTAGAACGAGATTTACGTGTTCTGCAACCCGAAAAGCTAAAAGATGAGGTATTTATAGCCCAACTTCAAGAAATCAATGCCGATATACAAGTCGTTGTTGCCTTTCGTATGCTTCCTGAAATTGTCTGGTCAATGCCTCATTTGGGTACTTTCAATCTTCATGCCTCATTATTACCACATTATAGAGGTGCAGCACCCATAAACTGGGCAATTATTAACGGAGATTCAGAAACTGGAGTTACCACCTTCTTTATTGAACATGAAATAGATACAGGTAAAATCATTTATCAGGAAAAAGTACCAATACTTCCGGAAGATAACATCGGTTCTGTATATGAAAAATTGATGTTCACCGGCTCACAACTTGTTGTAAAAACATTAAAATCGATAGAATCGGGTAATTATCCACAAATACCTCAACAAATGCCTGCTGATGGCATTTTAAAATCTGCTCCTAAAATTTTCACTGAAACCTGTCATATTCAATGGAATAAAGCTTCAAAAGATATACACAATCTGGTACGGGGACTTAGCCCCTACCCTGCAGCTTTTACAACATTGGTGAGCGAAAATAAAAACATCAGCCTGAAAATATTCGAAACGACGTACGAACAAGAAACTCACCCCTTTACTCCTGGCAGTTTGATTACTGACGGTAAAAAATATTTGAAGGTCGCTACTAATGACGGATTTGTATCATTGCTCTTAGTACAGGCTCAAGGAAAAAAGAAAATGCCAGTAGGCGATTTTTTACGAGGAATTCAACAAATCTCCGATTTTCATTGCGAATAATATTATCCAATGGATGAATTAATTACCAGTACATCGAATCCACGCATACGCAACGTCGCAAAACTTATCGATAAAGCTTCGGAACGCAGACAGCAGGGTCTATTTGTTATTGAAGGTTTCCGTGAAATTGCAATGGCACTTCGTAAAGGATTTGAAATAAGCCAATTATTTATTTGCACAGAATCTGGCGGAGACAAATCATGGAAGGAACTACCCATCGAAAAAAACGCTATTAATCAAATAATTAAAGTAAACTCTGATGTCTTTGCCAAAATAGCTTACCGCGAAAGTACAGGCGGACTTGTTGCTTTGGCTAAACCTCACTTGCTAAAAATTAACGATTTACAATTACCCGATAATCCTTTGATTTTAATTCTCGAAAGCGTAGAAAAACCGGGTAATCTGGGAGCAATATTGCGCACCGCCGATGCTGCAGCTGTTGATGCCGTTGTTGTTTGCGATCCTCGTACTGACATTTATAATCCCAATGTAGTACGATCAAGCTTGGGTTGTATTTTCTCTATTCCGGTTGCAACATGCACGACATCAGAGGCTTTTGAATTTTTAAATAAAAAGGGAATTCAACCCTATTCTGCTGCATTGACTGAAAAAGCCAGCAGTTACCATCTTACAGATTTCAGCAAACCGTCAGCCATTGTGCTTGGTACAGAAGCCAATGGCCTTACGACTGCGTGGATAGATCATACGCCAAATATTATTATTCCGATGCTTGGTTTACACGACTCTCTTAACGTCTCTATTGCCGCTGCCGTTTTGGCATACGAAGCCCGTCGGCAAAGAGGCATGAAAGCATAATGACGTAATTTGTTGCTTAAATACATTATAAGGATATTGAAATAAATCAATATCCTTTTTTATTACACCAAAACCATGAGTGCGTGATAGTAAATCAACTATAATAGTTATATACCCATTAAATAATACAATGATAGTTACAGAGGTGAATAAAATCTAAATATTCAGACTTTTCAAAAAGTTTTTCGATTATTTATTTCATAGAATAAGCAGTTTTGCTTAATTTTGACCCGTTGAACAAAATAGTCAACAAGTCGAAAATGCATAAAAAATGGTTCAGATTACACATTGTGGAGAAAACAATGAAAAGCTGGAGCGAATATTAAACGCAGCACAAAAACGTTTTGCCCTTTATGGTTTGGAAAAAACGACTATGCGCGAAATTGCTGATGATGTAAATATGTCAAAAGCAGCTCTTTACTATTATTTTCAGGATAAAAACGAACTCTTTCATGCCGTAATTGAAAAGGAACAGCAGGCGTACCTGATTTTATTACATGCTACGATGAATGAAATACAGGATCCTTCAGAAAAGCTACAGACATACGTTAAAATTCGCAACGAATACATGCGCAAATTTATGAATTTAAGCAAGTTACGATATGAGGCTTTTTTAGAATTAAAACCTTTGCTGGCCGATATTTTTAAAATACTAAAGGAAAAAGAATTAGATCTGCTATCAGGTATTATGGAAGACGGCAATAAGCTCGGTTTATTTGACGTGGAAGAGGTTCGAAAAACGACCGAACTTTTTATGGAAATACTCATTTCATTACGATGGAGGCTTTATCATAAAAACATTAACATAAATATTGAGTCGGATATGTTTGCCGAAACCGAACAACACATGCAGCATTTCTTGAGCATTTTTATTCGTGGAATAAAACGCTGTTAAGTTGAATTAACGAACAATAGTAAACCATTATTGTTCTATATATAAATGAATTATAAGTTAGTTGTAGTTTTTAATTGCAGGCAAGATGATAAACGAAAAAAGAAAAAAAGAAAAAAAGGGAATTGCTAAATTTATTCCCCTGATTTTGGTAATTGCAGCCGTCATTATAGGTGGCACCATCTGGTATCATGAGTATTCAAAATACATTGGAACAGACGATGCTTACATCGATTCGGATAAGGTATCGGTAAGCAGTAAAATTTCAGGACGTATCGCTCATTTATATGTAGATGAAGGTGATACTGTTAAAAACGGACAACTATTGATAGAATTAGACAGTACCGAACTGGTTGCTCAACGTAATCAAATGGTGTCGAACTACAAACAAATGGTAACATCGAAAGACCAATCGAGTGCCAAATATGAGTTTGATAAGGAAAACATAAAAGTTCAGGAAATCAATTACGAAAAAACACAAGAAGATTTAGCGCGTGCGAAAAAGCAGTTTGAAGGATCGGTAATTCCAAAAGAACAATACGATCACATTCGCAAAGCTAATGAATCAGCTAAAGCTCAATTAGATGCATCGCGTGCTCAACTGAATGTATCAAAGGCACAAATAAATTCTTCCGAGGCATCGATAGCATCGGCAGAGTCACAGATTAAAACTGTAATGGCCCAGTTACAAAACACTCGCATATATGCCCCAATGGATGGCGTGGTTGCCAAGCGATGGCTGCTAAGTGGCGATGTTGCAAGTCCGGGACAAGCTGTTGTTACGGTAACCAACGAAAAGAAGCTCTGGGTAAGCGTTTACATCGAAGAAACCAACATGAACAAAATACATGAAGGTCAAAAAGTTCTGTTTACTGTCGATGCCTTTCCAAAAGCAAAATTTAGCGGAAAAATATACTGGATAGGAAGTAACACTGCTGCACAGTTTTCGCTTATTCCTCCGAGCAATGCATCGGGAAATTTCACGAAAGTAACCCAGCGCGTTCCGCTCAAAATATCGATTGACGAAATTCAAAGTAAAGAGGCTGTAAATCTGTTAGCAGGAATGTCGGCCATTGTTAAAATTGTTAAGGAATGATACAAAAACGCAGAATCACGCCCTCTCACCGGATAAGGCGTGCAGTACGCAGGCAATATTCCTTTTTACATCCTTCAAATCCACGTTATAAATGGCTTCTGCTGATTAATGTTATGATCGGCACCTTTATGGCTGTGCTCGATTCAACTATTGTAAACGTTGGGTTACCCAAAATAATGTCAGCGTTTGGAGTTAGTCTCGATAAAATTGAATGGGTAATTACAGCCTATATGCTGGCAATGGCCGTAATATTGCCTACAGCTGGCTGGTTGGCAGACAAATACGGGTATAAACGGGTATATTTTTTAGGACTGTTTTTCTTCACACTTGGTTCGTTCCTTTGCGGAGTTTCAGGAAATGAAAATCTTTTGATCTTTTCGCGTGTAGTACAGGGACTTGGAGCTGGTTGCCTTATGCCTGTAGGTATGGCTATTGTAACCCGCGAGTTTCCGCCAAGCCAGAGAGGTATTGCCATTGGTTTCTGGACTATTGCGGCAGCTGCATCGGTATCTTTTGGCCCACTTATAGGAGGTTATCTTGTTGATAACTTTCACTGGTCTCTTATTTTTGACGTAAACGTTCCTTTTGGAATACTAGCCATGCTGGTAACTATTGTTATACAAAGGGAATACGTTAATAAAAATGTTAAAGACTTTGATATTATTGGATTTATATCGGTAAGTATTTTTCTCCCGTTTTTGCTTTATGCACTATCAGAAGGAAATGCTCAATCGAATTCCGAAGGATGGACTGCTCCTTACATTTTAGTCTGTTTTGCTATTGCAATAATCTCATTTGCAGTATTTTTAACAGCCGAGCTAACCGTAAAGCATCCGTTAATGGATCTCAGTTTGCTGATAAACCGAAATTTTGGTATTTCGAACCTTATTTTGTTTGTTTTCAGTGTCGGAATGTTTGGAAGTACGTTTTTACTTCCGCTTTATCTGCAAAACTCTCTGGGATACACTGCTATACAATCAGGTGCTGTTTTTCTTCCTGTAGGAATTATACAGGGGACGCTGTCTCCTATTTCAGGAATACTATCGAGTAACAAAAAAATAAATCCAAAACTTATTGTTTTCACAGGGTTAACGCTGTTATCCATCAGTTTCTTATTAAACAGTCGTTTATCATACCTTACGGAACACTGGTTTATTATGGCATCACTTTATGTCAGAGGTTTTGCCATGGGCCTAATTTTCGCACCACTTAGTACAATGTCATTGGTTGATGTACCAAGAGAAAAAATGGCATTAGCATCGAGTTTAAACAATGTAGTTCGGCAAATTGCTGGTAGTTTGGGCGTTGCTATTTTTGCAACGCTGCTTACAACCCGGGTCAGTTTTCATAACACTAATTATGGACAAAATATCGACAAAAATTCGCCAACCTATCAGATGGTTACACACAATGTAAATCAATACATTATGTCGAATGCCGGAGGAAAACCAGGAGATGCCGCCAAGCAAACCGGAACAATCATTTCTTCATTTGTAGGCAAACAAGCTTATATACAAGGAGTTTCCGACGATTTTTTACTTGCAGGTATTGTTACATTTCTGGGAGTTATTCCGCTATTTTTCCTTCACGGCAATAAAAAACCAGAACATAATTAGTAGCATTAATACAAATAACTTATTTAATATCAGTTTTTTCTGAAATTAATTAGTACAATGAAAAAATTAGTTTATATCACCTTCATATTAGCGCTTACAGGTATTAAACCTGTAAGCGCACGAATTACTGTGAGCTCGGATTCACTCCGACTTGACAGTACTATTGCCCGTGTACTGCGATCTCACCCTTCGGTTAAAGAAGCCGAAGAAGCGCTCAACGCAGCTGATGCACGTATTGCATTGGCTAAATCCGCAAATCTTCCGTACGTCGATGCTTCTGCACAATACTCTCGCATCGATCCAGTATCAAAAGTTTCATTAATGGGACAAACCTTTAGTTTTTATCCCGAAAACAATTATAATCTTGCAGTAAACTATTCGCAGGTTATCTGGGATTTTGGCAAAACCAAAGATGCTGTTAATGCCGAAAATGCAAATAAAACAGTAGCACAACAATCTATTGAAACAGTACGTCAAAAGTTAGCCATGTCAACAATAAGTACATATTATACATTGGTTTACATAGATGAAGCTATTGATATTAAAAATGAGGAACTCAAAAATTTAAATGATCATTTAGCGTTTGTCGAAAAAAAGGCACAAACTGGTTCGGCGACCCGCTATGAAATACTGACAACAAAAGTTAAAATTTCGGCTATCGAAAGTCAAAAAACTGATTTACTGTCAAATAGAAAAGTTCAGGAAACTATTTTAAATTCACTTTTGGGACAATCGGTCGAAACATCATTACAGCCATCAAAATCGGTTAAACTTTTTGATAATCAGATAAGTTCCGATTCGCTTGTGTCGCATGCATGGCAACACCGCAACGAGCTAATTGTCGCTCAGAAACAATTAGATGCTACCACAATGCAGGTGAAACTTGCAGAAGCAGCGAACAATCCGAAACTTAGCGTATTTGCCTCGGCTGGAGGAAAGAATGGTTACACACCTGATCTTAATCAAATTAAAGCAAACTTTGTTGCCGGATTATCGCTTAACGTTCCTATTTTCGACGGTTTTCGTAAAAAAAACAATGTATTACTTGCAAAATCGCGCATTAATACAACTCAATTTGAAATAGAGAACACACGTCGCAACATTTCTAACGAAGTCGTTAGTGCATCAACCGTAGCGCAATCCAATCACAAAAAAATCGATCAGTTTTCAATGCAGGTGAAACAAGCTACAGAAGCGCTCGAACTGGCAAAAATTAATTTCGAGGCTGGAACCATTACTAATATGGATTTGCTTGATGCCGAAACGAACCTTTCGGAAAGCAAATTGATGTTACTCAAATCGCAAGTTGATTATTCGGTTAGCCTGTCAGCGCTAAAACAAGCTTTAGGCGATCCTTTATATTGATTTTTCTTTTCGAAAAAATGCTGTATTGCTAGTCAATGCAGCATTTTTCGTATTTACAGACTACGCACAACCTCGGTACAGAGTTGTATCTTTGTAAAGTTCGGTTATCTTACAATAATCTGTTAAAAATATTCGTACCTATGAAATTCGAAAATTATCCGATTTCGCCCGAAATAAAAAAAAGTCTTGCCGAGCTGGGATTTAAACGACCTACTGATATACAATTCAAAGCCATAACTCCTATTTTTAAAGGCGAAGATGTGCTGGCTATTGCTCAAACCGGTACCGGAAAAACGGCTGCATTTACTATTCCGGTATTACAAATGTTACAGCAGCGACCACGCCAAAAATCGGAAAAAACGGTGCGTTGTCTGGTTATGGAACCAACACACGAACTGGCTGTACAGGTTGCCGGGGTTTTCGAATCAATTGGTCGTTATACATCACTGTCTGTTCTTGCTCTTTATGGAGGTGTCGATCAGCAACCTCAAATAGATAAACTTGCTAAAGGTGTTGACGTGCTTGTTGCTACGCCCGGTCGTATATTTGACTTATTACACCAACAACATCTGAACCTGAACGAAACAGAATTTCTCATTCTGGACGAAGCCGACCACATGCTCGATAAAGGCTTTCTAAAAGATATTCAAGACCTTTTGAAATTTATTCCGCGACACAGACAAACGCTATTTTTCTCGGCAACCATCGATGAAAAAATAAAAAAATTAGCATACTCACTGGTTAACAAAGCTATACGTATACAATTATCGCCAAACGATCCGGTTTCCAAAAACATACAACATGCCGTAACCTATATTGAGATGGACGACAAACGTTTTTTTCTTGAACGTTTTATCCGGGATCATTCTGAAAATAAAATACTGGTATTTGTACGGACCAAAGTTCGCGCCGAAAGAGTTTGCAAAGCAATGGAACGTGTTAATATTCAATGTCTAACTATTCATGGAGATAAAGAACAAACAGCTCGTACCGATGTTATGCAGGTATTCCGATCAGGTTCATGTAAAATATTGATTGCAACCGATGTAAGTGCTCGCGGTGTAGATATTCCGAATGTCGATTACGTTATAAATTACGATGTTCCCGACAAACCCGAAAATTATGTTCACCGTGTGGGCCGAACAGGACGTGGCATGAATAAAGGACAAGCTATAACTTTTTGTAGCAAAGAAGAAAAACCAGTACTTGATGAAATTGAACAGCTTTTAAAAAAACCTATTATTGTAATTAACATTGATAAAGGTGATTATAAAGAAACTATCGAAATGTCTGACGCTGTTGAAAAAAATTGGCGTGCACTGCTAAAAGAAGCAGAAGAAAGCGGATTAGATGATTTTCTGGAACAAAAAGCCCGTCGTGCAGCTAAAAAGAAAAATAAAAAATAAATAAATTTACACATAATTAATAAACAGCACATTACAAGGTTAGTCTTTATAAAAAGCATAACCTAAAAGTTGCATAAACCACAGCTTTTTCCTATAATTATAATCATGTTAACTATTAACGACAATAAAATATATAGGAGATCGCTATATGAAACTTAATTCACCATTTGTAATTACCATAAACCGTCAGCTAGGAAGCGGCGGAGCATATGTTGGTCAGCAATTAGCCAAAAAATTAAATATTTTTTATGCTGACCGTGAAATTATTAACATGGCTGCCAAAAAATTCTCATTATTAGAAGATGACCTAGCTTCGCGCGAAGAAAAGTCGACCACTTTCTGGCAATCGTTTGTTGAATCTTATGCCTGTGCACCTGATGTTTATATTCCCCCTCAGATTGTTATACCTACTGAGCGTGAATTGTTTAATGTAGAAGCCGAAATTATTGAACATATAGCACAGGAACGTTCGGCTGTTGTCATCGGACGTTGTGGCGTGCATGTATTAGCCAGTCACCCCAATCGATTCAGCATATTTTTACATGCCAGTGACGATTTCAGAAAGGATCGAATTCAAAAACTTTATGAAGTTAACGAGGCAAAGGCCGAAAAAATGATCGAAAAAAGCGATAAAGAACGCTCGGCTTACTTCAATACATTTACTGGCGAAAAGTGGACAGACTTACGGGAATACGATTTATCAATAGATACCAGTAAGATTGGTTTAGACGAAAGCGTTGATCTCATCTTAAAATGTTTTGAATAAAAGAATATTCTTCTACGAATGAATAAGAAAAGGGCTGCTTCAACTTAATGAAGCAGCCCTTTTCTTATTCATTTGTAATATTTATTTCTATTACTTTTCTTTCTTAATACTAGTCAGCGGAAACCGAACCAAAACATAGCCAATAATAAGCAAAACAAGTACACTTATCGTTACCGGAGGTTTCGTAAAGAAGTGAAAAACATCGTATAAGAAGACATTTCCTACCGCAAACATCGCAATCAAAAGTCCCATAAGCGCTTCGCCGGCAATTAAACCGGAAGCCAGAAGCACGCCGGTATTTTCGGCTGTTGCAAAAGCAGTTTCACCTGAATTTTTGCGTTTTACTAACCAATCGGTTATTCCTTTAATAACACCACCTAAAAAGATCGCAAAAGTAGTTTCGAGCGGAAGATACATGCCAACACAAACCAACATCGGGCTTTTAACCTGCATCATAATAAAACCTATTCCCATGAGCATACCCGCAATAATAAGCGGCCATGCCATAGCTCCTTCAACAATACCTTTCGAAAGAATTGCCATAAGACTAGCCTGCGGAGCCGATAGATTTTTACTACCAAAGCCTCCTTCGTAACCTTCTTTCAAACCTTTGGCAATATCACCATCGTTAAGAAAAACCAAAACGCCGAACATTACCAGACCCGCCATTACAACGCCTAATATATCACCAATTTGCATACGCCAAGGTGTACCACCCAAAATATGCCCAGCTTTCAAGTCCTGAAGCATTTCGCCCGCAACAGCAGCCGAAACGCAAACAATAGCAGCAACGCCCAAAACCGAGGCAACACCTTCGCGGCCATTAACGCCCAAAGCAACCATAATCAAGGCTGTAACAACAAGTGCAGTGAGGGTAAGTCCGCTGATCGGATTATTACTAGAACCCATAATACCAACCAGATAACCACTTACAGCAGCAAAGAAAAAAGCAAGAATAATCATAACCGTTGCCGCAACAAAAGCAACAAGGAAACTTGTATTGAAAATAAAAAAGGTAATGCCAAAGGTTGCCAGCGCAACGCCTGCAATACCCATTAATATCCAGCTAAACTTAAGATCTTTTTCAGTACGTTCGGTAATTACTTCGTGACCGGCAGCTGCTTTTTTAACATCGCCAACCGAACGTTTTAAACCGGTGATAAGGCTGTTGCGCATCTTATAAAGAGTAAAAATGGCGCTCACCAACATTCCACCAATTGCAATCGGACGAACAACAAATCGCCAAATCTGATATGAGAGATCTGTATAAACTTTATCGGTTGCAGCCTGCACGCTCAAATCATGATTAGTAGCCATTAAACTGGCCGCCATACCTGTAATATCAAGCGACGGAACTAAAAAGTACAAAATCATTGGAGTAAGTAACCCCCAAGCAATAATACCACCACTAAAATTGAGTGCACCAAGCTTTGGACCTATAATATAACCAACACCCATATAAGCAGGACTAATTCCTGGCGAGCTGAACAGCATTCCACCCTGACCCGTAAGTTTTGTGCCCGTAATTGTCTGTTTACCAAAAGTAAAGAAATGTTCAAAATTAACAGCAAAAAGTTTGAGTTCGCCCAATAACTTAACCAGCGCACCCATAATCATGGCACCAAAAAGAAATTTAGAACTACCACCACTTTGCTGTCCTGCTTTATGAATTTCGGAAGCAGCAACTGATTCTGGAAAAGGCAATTCTGTATCTTCTACCATTACACGGCGCAACAGGGCAACAAACATAATACCCAGTATGCCTCCAGAGATAAGAATAAGGGTTGATGTAAAATAATGTCCCGGCGTAAAAAACGGATTCCAGAGTCCCGAAACGAAAAAGGCAGGAAGGGTAAAAATAGCCCCTGCTGCCACCGATTCGCCTATCGAACCTACAGTACGGGCAATATTCTCTTCGAGTATGCTCCCCTTCATTGCCCGAAGTATGGCCATACCAATAACAGCTGCAGGATAAGTAGCGGCAATTGTCATCCCTGCTTTCAGCCCCAGATAAGCATTAGCGGCACCCAATATCACCGACATCACCAAACCGATGAGTATTGCCCGCAGGGTAAACTCCTTCATGTTCGATTCGGCCGAAACAAAAGGTGTAAACTTCTTTTTTTCAGACATTTTTAATAATGTATTAGGAATTAATAATCGGTATTTCCCGTAAAAATAGTATTTTGTTATCAGGCAACGAAACGAAACTACCTACCAGACATCGAAATATGACAAAAAACATGCTAAACTGATTTTCTTTGTAACTCGTTTTTTTATTAATCAAAAGGCATCATTACGTTTAACATTCCATACTTTATCTAAATTTGTATTCAATTAGATGAAACTATTAACAGATGATTTCCTTTTACAACAGGATAAACCTTTCGGGTCAAACTATTTGCTGCCACCCGCCACTCAACGCAACATCAACTATAGTTTCATTTAATTACTAATTTTATAAATAAAATTAGTACCAAACCAATAAGTTTCACACCAATACTCTTAATCATGAAGCAGTTAGTAACTTTTTTATTTATTTTATCGCTATGTTCTTTGTCTTTCGCTGCCGACAATTACAAAGACATTAAACCAAATAATCCGGCTATCCAATACGTTGGTCGGTTTTACGCACCCTCTGCTGACAGTGTTTTGTTCGACTGGCCCGGAACGTATTTTAGATGCAATTTCACCGGAAAGAATATCGGTCTCCGGCTAAACGGCGCTAAAGACATCTATTACAATGTCTTTATTGACGACTTACCGGCCAAAACATTCTCGTCATCGAACGAAATTTTGTGGATTGCCCGAAATCTGAAAGCTGGTAAACATACACTCAAAGTCTACAAACGTACCGAATCGCTCGTAGGTATTTCTGTTTTTAAAGGTATTGTTATTGATGCCAATGCAGAAGTTCTACCTTTTGACAAGCAGCCAACCCGTCATCTTGAATTTATAGGAAATTCCATTACATGTGGCTATGGAACCGAAGGAGCGAGCAAATACGAACATTTCAAACCCGAAACCGAAAACAATTACCATTCTTATGCATCTTTTCTTGCTCGTGCTTTTAATGCAGATTATAGCATTGTTGCACACTCAGGTATGGGCGTTGTTCGTAATTACGGCGATTCACTTAAAATTTCAAAAGCGCCACAAATGCCGGCTCGCTTTTTTCGTACATTAGATAACAACGACACATTAAAATGGAATTTTGGCAAATGGCATCCCGATGCTGTTTTTATCAACCTCGGCACCAACGACTTTTCTACCCAGCCGTTTCCTGACAAAGCCGTTTTTCAACGAACTTACGAGCAACTTATTCTCAATGTTCGTAAAGTATATGGCAACATTCCTGTTATTTGTCTCGTTGGTCCAATGATTGACGAACCATGCTTCTCATACGTAAAAGAAATGACCGAAAACATGAAGTTACTTTATGGTGAAAAAAACATCTATTTCATTGGAATTCCAGCCTTTATGCTTAATCCGGATACAGAATTAGGTTCAGATTGGCATCCATCTGCCAGTGGGCAGAAAAAAATGGCAGAACTTATTGCACCTGTTGCTGCTACAGTTTTAGGCTGGGATTTTCAAAAAATAGAATAACCGAAATAGTAAGCTGTATATTAAAATACAACCAGACACCACAAGCCTTTATGAGTAAAATCGTAAAGGCTTGTGTTATATATAGAAATAGTCCATTTATAAGAATACAAAAAAGAAGAATATACCTCTTGAAACATTTCAGGCATCACGTATTGGTTTATTTTAGAAATTTGCAGACCAAAATAAACAGCAATAAATATTAAGTCGATAAGATTAGCTAGGATGCTTAACAATCTGTTTATTCTAACGAAAAGAACAATATTAATATAGTATAATTACAAGCTTTATATTTCATAAAATTGTAATTTGTAATCATATAACTACATTCAATATCTATGGAAGTACTTTATGAAGATAATCATCTGATTGCAGTAAATAAGGCAGTTGGAGAAATTGTACAAAGCGATCCAACAGGCGATATGCCTCTTGAAGATATGGTTAAAGACTACATCAAAGAGAAATACTGCAAACCAGGCAACGTTTTTCTGGGCGTTGTTCATCGTATCGATCGTCCGGTAAGCGGTGTTGTACTTTTTGCTCGTACTTCCAAAGCACTAGCTCGCCTAAACCAAATGTTTCAAGATAAAGCTCTTAAAAAAACCTATTGGGCCATTGTAAAAAATCGCCCGCCCGAAGAAAATGGAACGCTTGTTCATTTTCTGACACGAGACACAAAAAGAAATAAAGCCCATGCCCACGAAAACGAAGTAAAAGGAGCATTACGCTCTTCTCTCTCCTATAAAGTGCTGGTAGCTTCTGATAATTACTACTTACTTGAAATAGACCTACATACAGGTCGACATCATCAAATAAGAAGTCAGCTTTCGGCCATGGGCTGTCCCGTAAAAGGCGATTTAAAATACGGTTCGCCCCGATCAAATCCAGATGGAGGCATTTGTCTGCATGCTCGCAGTATTTCGTTTACACATCCGGTGAGCGACGAACCTATAAATATTGTAGCACCTGTGCCCGACGATAAACTTTGGAAATTTTTCGAAAGTCAAGTTAAATAAACTAGTTATAAAAATCTGTCAATAATTCAGGGTAAAAAGCTTATCGATCTATCAGTAAGACCTTTTTGAGTGGCTTGTTACTTGGAAAAAACTCACTAACTTAGCCGACCTGAACGAATTTTTTACAAAATGACTGTAGCAGAATCATTTCGCGAAACAAAGAAAACACTATTCTCTTTTGAATTACTTCCTCCGCTTAAAGGACGCAGCATGGAGGATATATATAAAGCCATCGACCCATTGATGGAGTTCAATCCTGCTCATATCAATGTAACTTTTCACCATAAAGAAACTGTCTATCAAACAAAAGCAGACGGGAGCATTGTGAAAAATACTGTTCGCAAACGACCAGGAACAGTAGCAATGTCGGCAGCCATTAAAGCACGTTATAAAATAACAGTTGTTCCGCATCTGATTTGTGCCGGTTTTACACGCGAAGACATTGAAGATGTTCTTATAGATTTTAATTTTCTGGAAATGAATGACTTGTTCCTTCTTCGCGGAGATCCTCCCCGTGGACAACGAATTTTCGTTCCCGAAAAAGAAGGACACGAGCATACTTTAGGTCTTGTTCAGCAAATAATGGACATGAACAAAGGCAAATACCTCGATGCTTCGCTCGTAAATGCCACACCTACAAATTTCTCGGTAGGCGTAGCCGGTTATCCCGAAAAGCACATTGAGGCTCCAAACATGGAAACCGACTTGCAATATCTTAAACAAAAAGTAGATGCAGGTGCTGAATATATTGTAACCCAATTATTTTTTGATAATAGTAAGTTTTTTTCTTTTGTCGAACGTTGCCGTGCAGCGGGTATTAATTGCCCTATCATTCCCGGAATAAAACCTATTACCATGTTGAATGATATGAAATTACTACCTCAGGTATTCAATATTGATATTCCAGAAGACTTGGTAAAAGCAACTTCAAAATGCACTACCAATCAAGAAATTAAAGAAGTTGGTATAGAATGGACTATTGCACAGTCAAAAGAGCTCATGGATTATGGTGTTCCTGCCTTGCATTACTATACTATTGGTATTTCTGACAACATTTGTAAAATTGCTAAAGCTGTTTTCTAAAAGAGTTTTAGCGATTCTTTTAGAAATCAATATTAAATTCGATGTAGGATTTCCGTTTTTTATTGCTTGCCAAACCATGCATTTTTCGTAATTTGGCACGTATTTTTTTGCACGGAAATTCACCGAATTAATAAATACATTTTTTGATTCGAATCTTTTATACAGGAACTCAACGCTCAAGGCAAGTTCCTGATTTTTTGTGTTCAAACTTTATAAAAACGTGCTGCAACTTGCAGACAAACTGATAAATAAATTACGATCTGATGAAAATCGATGTATTACTTGGCCTTCAGTGGGGCGACGAAGGTAAAGGAAAAGTGGTTGACGTACTTACGCCTGAATATGATGTTATTGCTCGTTTTCAGGGAGGCCCCAATGCCGGACACTCACTGGAATTCAACAACATCAAACACGTATTACACCTTATTCCTTCCGGAATTTTTCACAGCGAAAAAATCAATATAATAGGTAATGGCGTAGTGCTTGATCCTCTGATTTTTGCTGGTGAGATCGCCAAACTCGAAGAAATGAGTGTTGATGTCCGCAAAAATCTATGGATTTCTAAAAAAGCGCACCTCATTCTGCCAACACACCGTTGTCTTGATGCTGCTTCCGAAATTGCTAAAGGTGCATCAAAGATTGGGTCAACACTAAAAGGTATTGGTCCAACCTACATGGATAAAACGGGTCGTAATGGTTTACGCGTAGGTGATGTACTTATGCCTGATTTTATGCAACGTTACGAAAAGCTGAAAGCCAAGCATGTAGAACAATTACGTCAGTATAACTATACCGAAGACTTTTCGGAACAGGAACAAAAATGGCTTGCCAGCATCGAAATCTTACGCAGTTTTAAACTGATTGACAGCGAGTACGAAATTAACAATATGCTTTCGGCTAAAAAATCGATTCTGGCCGAAGGTGCGCAGGGCACAATGCTCGATATTGATTTTGGTTCATATCCTTTCGTAACCTCTTCAAATACAATTTGTGCAGGAGCATGTACCGGTCTCGGCGTTGCACCTTCAAAAATTGGTGAAGTTTACGGAATTGTTAAAGCTTACTGTACCCGCGTAGGTAGCGGTCCGTTTCCAACTGAACTATTCGACGCAACAGGTGAAGAATTACGCAAAATTGGTCATGAATTTGGCGCAACTACTGGTCGTCCACGCCGTTGTGGGTGGTTAGACCTTGTTGCACTTAAATATTCGGTAATTGTAAACGGGGTTACCAAAATCATTTTAACCAAAAGCGACGTATTATCAGGCTTCGAAAAACTAAAAGTTGCAACTTCTTATAAAGTTGACGGAAAGCTTACCGATCGTCTACCTTACGATACTGAAGCTAATATCGAACCTGTTTATACCGAGCTTCCTGGTTGGAATAAAGACCTCACGGAAGTCCGTTCTTTCAACGACTTACCCAAGCAACTTTGTGATTATATCAAATTTATTGAAGATTATACCGGCGTTCCGGTAACAATCGTATCTGTTGGTCCTGATCGTAGTCAAACAATTATCCGATAATTGTTTATCGATTTAAATATTAAAAGGGATGTTCAATGACATCCCTTTTTTAGTTGTGCTTAAAATTTGAATTTAGACATCTTTCTTTATAATTTGCACGCCAAACCCATTTACAATGAAATTTGCATCACTTCGCTATATTATTGGTTTGATTATAGTTTCGTGTTATTTGAATAGCTATGGACAACAACGTATTAGCAAACAAGAATACATCGAAACATATAAAGAACTGGCTATACGAGAGATGCAACGTTATGGTATTCCTGCAAGTATTACAATGGCACAGGCTCTGCTTGAATCGGATGATGGCAACAGTCCGCTTTCTCAAGAATCAAACAATCATTTTGGTATAAAGTGCCATAACAACTGGACAGGCGAAACAGTTTATCATGATGACGACAAACAAAATGAATGTTTCCGGAAATATCCGCAAGTAATTGATTCTTATGAAGATCACAGTCAATTACTAACGACAGCAAAACGTTATGCCAGTCTTTTCAGTCTTCGTGCCGACGATTATAAAGGATGGGCCTACGGTTTACGCAAAGCCGGCTATGCCACCAATCCGCAATACCCTGAACTGCTAATACAAATTATCGAAAACAATCAACTTTACCTGCTGGATGATCCCTCCAAAGCAGGAAGTTATATGTTGACAAATAACAATAAAACAAGCAATTACAACGAAGCTTCAAAACGTTCGCATAAAAAAACACCAGATAAGCAAAGTGTAGACAACAACAGAACCGTAAAACGATACAATACTGATCCTGAATGGATTGTAAGCACAACACGACATCCGGTAATGCAACGAAACGACGTTGACTATATCATAGCAAAAGAAGGGGATACCTTTGGGTCGTTGAGCAACGAACTCGACTTAATGCGCTGGGAATTCTACTCTTATAATGATTTTCCAAAAAATTACGAGCCACATGCCGGCGAAATTATTTACCTACAGCCCAAAAGACGTTATGCCGAAAAAGGAAATGAAAAACATATTGTAGCACCCGGCGAAACGATGCAAAGCATATCGCAATTTTATGCATTAAAAATGCGCAGACTTTATCGCTTTAATGACATGAAACAGCCTGCACAACCTGCAACAGGAGACACCTTATGGTTAAGAGGGAGTAAACCTTCGAATAAAAGTTTCTGGAGCCGGATTTTCGGATAAATCTGTTTTATTTTGACCTTTGGAACTTTGCAACTATTTTTCCTTCTGCATTATAGAAAGACAAGTAAGTCTCGCTAATTGAATAACGAACTGTTTTTTTGAGTGCTTCTGTATATTTCCGTTCGGTATTGATACCGTCACAAAACACTTTTGTACCTATTAAATTTTTAATTAGCAATTTATTAGAATCGTTTTTCTGTATTGTGCCAGAAAAACGGTTACAGGCACTCTGCACAAAGACTTTTTGTTCCTTATTATTTATTTCAAGAGTCAGAGCTGTTATTTCATCCTTATTTCCAAGTGTTTGTTCATTTAGAGCAACAAGAGTCCAGCGACCGTCTAAGTTTTCTGCTTCTACAGTTGACGACTGATGCAACGCATTGCACGAAAGCAACATTAAGCTAATAATCAGTAAAATAATATTTTGCCTAAACTCTGTCATAATTATATTTTTAATCCAAATCCGAGAATTATTTTAATACTATAAGGACGAAAGTGTTAGCGAAAATTGCAAAAAGCGGGAAACTAAGATTTAGTGCTTAGAACCCGCTTTCTTATTAATTATTTTATAAAATATCAATCATTTTTCATAGAAAGAGGTTGACCCGAAGCCTCTAATACATTATGCCACAATTCACTTTCTGACTCAATTTTTTTACGTTCAGCAACAGCTACCGAAATAGGAAGTAACGTAAAATGTTCAGCCCAGTTACCTACAACAAAATTTGTTTTGCCAGCCATAGCGGCATGTCCCGCATTCTGAGCCAACAAGTGACAGAACTTAGAATCATTAGCATTAGCCGGCGCACTACGAATAATATAACTTGGGTCGATATACCTCAGATTAAACGGAAAATCGTCTTTTTCGAATTCTTCGGTAATTTTTTCTTTGAGATAAAGGCCAATGTCTTTGTATTTTACATTACCCGAAGCGTCGTGCTGAATGTTTTTATCATCAAACAAAAACTGACCGGCACCTTCGGCAACAACAATAAGTGCATGGTGACGATTTTTTAATCTCTTTTTCAAGCTATTAAGAAAACCTTTTTCACCATACAAATCAAACTCAATTTCAGGAACCAACACAAAGTTCACTTCCTGAGTTGAAAGCACTGCACTCGCTGCAATAAATCCGGAATCTCGTCCCATCAACTTGATAAGCGCAATGCCGTTGTATGCACCATGGGCTTCGTTATGCGCATTTAGAATGATTTCTTTTGCGATGGTAAAAGCGGTTTCGAAACCAAACGTTTTATCAATGAAATTAATATCGTTATCAATTGTTTTAGGAATACCTGCAATCGAAATTTTAAGGCCACGACGTTCTATTTCTTCATGAATTGCTTGAGCTCCACGCAAAGTACCATCGCCTCCAATACAGAATAAAATATTGATACTCATGCGTTCAAGTGTATCAACGATTAAACCGACATCCTGATTTCCACGAGACGATCCTAATATAGAACCACCTGATTGATAGATATATTCCACCATATCCGGCGTAAGCTCAACAATTGGATGATTGTATTTAGGAACAAGTCCTTCATAACCATACTGAAAACCAACAATATTCCGAACACCGTAACGATAATAAAACTGGTAAACCAGACTGCGGATAACATTATTTAAACCAGGGCACAAACCTCCGCAGGTAACAATTCCGACCTTAGTTTTAGCAGGTTCAAAATAAATCAGTTCACGAGGACCAGCTTTTTCAAAAGACAACGGCGTTTCTCCACTATCGCGATGACGGATAAAACTCTCAAGAGAATTTTCGAGCAATACCCTGTCTGTATCTTTTACATAATCGTAAATATCGTCGCCTACTGTATGCGAAAGATGCAAGGGCGATTGAACGGTGCAGCGACCTAATTCTTTAACAATCAAGTCACTGTGTGTAAGTTTTACCATCTTTGTAAATTTATATCGTGCAAAAAGTTTATTCTTTAAATGCATTTTTAGCCGCAACAGCAGCTCCAACCATTCCGGCATTATTCAACAGCTGTGCCGGAACGACTCTGGTTTTGACGGTAAACTTATTGAAAAATTTATCATCATTTTTACTAACTCCTCCTCCAATTATAATAAGATCGGGCCAAAGAAGCTTTTCCATGTATAACAAATACTCATTAAAACGTTCACCCCAAGCTTCCCACGAAAGATTTTCGCGTTGGCGAACAGCATCCGATGCGTATTTTTCAGCATCAACTCCGTTTAATAGGATGTGTCCTAATTCTGTGTTTGCCACCAGTTTGCCCTGCGAAAACAATACTGTTCCAATACCTGTTCCAACCGTAGCAAGTAACACAACACCTTTATTTTTTTGTCCGGCTCCAAATTTCATTTCGGCAAGACCAGCCGCATCGGCATCATTAACAACACAAACGTCGCAACCTGTCCTCTGACTAATAATACGTTCGACATTCAATCCAATCCATGTTTCGTCAATATTTGCAGCCGTTTGCACAACACCTCGTTGCACGACGGAAGGAAAGCCAACACCAATTGCACCATTCCAGCTAAAATGGCGGGCTATTTCCTGAATAGTATCTGCCACTGCATCGGGCGTTGCAGGCAATGGAGTTGGTATGCGATGCCGGGGCTCTTCGAGCTTACCGGTTTTGGTGTTGATTACAGCTCCTTTTATACCAGAGCCGCCAACATCTATTCCTAAAACATATTTCAGCTTCATATTCTGAGCGTTGTGCGTTGGAAAACGTTTTTTGCAAATTACTAAAAAAGCCTGTATTTATAGCACATTGAAGAACTTTAAATAAACTTAAACTAGACTAAAATAAACGGAATAAAACGGAACTGTTCTTACTTATTATGCAATTAACTAAGTCTTAAACCATATAGTACTCTAATCATACATGTATAGTATATAGATATTTATGATTTAAAGATTACCCTAAATTTCACTTTACCGCTGTAAAAAACAGATTTATCTCATCTTTGCATCATTAATAATTTAACTATGTTTACTTTTCATACAACATATACATGAGATTCTGTTTTCTGTTCTTTTTTACAACCGTATTTTATTCCAATATATTTTCTCAAAGTATAGATTCTCTTTCGCTCAAGAAATCTGTAAAAAAAGGATTTTCTTTTGGAGCCGTACCTGCCATAGGTTTCGACAGTGACATCGGAATAAAATACGGAGGTCTGGTTAATCTTTACTGGTACGGAGATGGAAGCCAATATCCTAAATACCACCATGCTATAATCAGCGAGTGGTCACAAACGACAAAAGGCAGTGGTTTAAAACAACTTATATATGACAGCCATTTTTTGATTCCCGAAATCCGCATAACTGCCGAAGCTACATATGCTACAGAACAAGCACTTGATTTTTACGGATTTAATGGATATAAGGCATGGTATAATCCTGATTATGAGAATAAAAACTCGCCTGAATACAAATCGCGAATGTATTACAGGATAAGTCGTAATTTACTTCGTTTCAGAACCGATTTTCAAGGAAAATTTGATCATACTTCTTTTGGCTGGCAGGCAGGTTGGATGTATGAAAATTTTGATATTGATTCTGTTAACGTTGAAAAGCTAAACAAAGGTCTTTCATCATCCGACAAACTGCCATACATAGGAGGCGGACTATATGGTAAATACCTTGAATGGGGTCTGATTCGCGAAAATGAACGCAAAGGAGGCAATCATCATTTAGTTCGATTGGGACTCAATTACGATTCCCGAGACAACGAACCAAATCCGATGAAAGGAATCTGGACCGACTTAGTATTGCTGCTATCTCCTTCTTTCACTGGTTCTGCAACAGGTTTTTCGCGTATAATTATTACCCATCGCCAATATTTCACGTTGTATCCTGAACGATTATCTTTGTCAGGTCGTATTGCTTATCAGGGAACGCTATCTGGTAAAATTCCATGGTACATGCTCTCAATGATTCAACGTTTTGGCCCTGATTATAATCGCGACGGACTTGGCGGAGCCAAAACACTTCGCGGCGTGCTTCGGGCTCGTGTAGTTGGCGAAGATGTTGCATATAGTAACATCGAACTACGATGGAAATTTTTAAAAACTATAATCTGGAATCAGAATTTGCATTTTTCTCTGGTCTCTTTTGCTGATTTTGGACTTATTACAAAACCGTATAAGCTTCCTCCCACCACCAATCCTGATGCGCTGGCATATTTAGCAAAAGGATCTAAAGATGATTTGCACCCGACAGTAGGGACCTCGATATTTGCGGCATTAAACGAAAATTTTGTAGTCGGAATGCAATATGGTCATACATTTGACAAACGCGATGGTAATCAAGGTTTTTATATTGTAATGAGTTTTATGTACTAACTACTATGGATCTGAAATTTACACAACAACTACTAAATGCATTGAACTTTGCAGCATACAAGCATCGCTTTCAACGGCGAAAAGGATATGAACCAGTGCCTTACATTAATCATCCCATAAAAGTATGCTCATTGTTAGCTAATTGCAACGTTAACGATGAAGAAACATTAATGGCTGCAGTTCTGCACGATACACTTGAAGATACCGATGCAACCGTCGAAGAATTAACAAACCTTTTTGGTGCGGAAACCACTAAAATTGTGCTTGAAATGACGGATAACATGGAACTCCCGTCGCAAGAGCGAAAAGCATTGCAAATTCAAAAAGCATTAAATCTCGACATCCGAACAAAATTGATAAAGATTGCCGATAAGGCATGTAACATTGAAGATATCACTACATTACCTCTCGACTGGACACTTGAACGAAAACTTGCCTACCTCGACTGGGCCAAGCAGGTTGTTGACCGCTGCCGGGGTAATAACATGCAACTTGATAATTATTTTGATAAAACAATTGTAGAAGGACGCAATCGTTTATTGAAAATTTAACATACTTATTTTCAATGTCCCTTCATTCGGGCATAAGGAGCAACAGACTGGTCTGCAAACATTCCGTTGAGATAACGATAATAGCCTGCAATAGCGATCATAGCGGCATTATCGGTAGTAAACTTAAATTCAGGAAGATACAACTGCCACTTATACCGTTCGGCAGCATCCTGCAACGCTACACGCAAACCTGAATTTGCCGAAACACCTCCGGCCACTGCAACCTGCGATATTCCGGTTTGTTTTGCAGCTTTAATCAGCTTATTTAAAAGAATATCGATAATCGATTTCTGCAAAGAGGCACAAATATCTGCCTTGTTTTTTTCGATAAAATCGGGATCTGTTTTCAGGCTGTCACGCAAAAAATACAACACAGAGGTTTTTAAGCCAGAGAAACTATAATCGAGATTGGCAATTGAAGGTTTACTAAACTGAAAAGCAGTAGCATTACCTTCCTTGGCCAATTTATCGATAACAGGACCTCCGGGATACCCCATTCCCAGCACTTTAGCACATTTGTCAAACGCTTCGCCGGCAGCATCATCAATGGTTTGACCGATAATTTCCATATCTAGCGGACTGCGAACAATTACAATCTGACTATGTCCACCCGAAACCAGCAAACATAAAAACGGAAACTGTGGATGCGGAATTTCTTTCCCCATTTCGTTGAGAAAATGGACAAGGATATGACCGTGTAAATGATTGACTTCGACCAAAGGAATACGACTTGCCAATGCAAAGCCTTTTGCAAACGAAACGCCAACCAGCAAAGACCCCATTAATCCCGGTCCGCGAGTAAAAGCAACAGCATTAACTTCACTACGATCCACGCCAGCCGTGCGCAAAGCATGATCTACAACCGGTATAATATTCTGCTGATGAGCGCGTGATGCTAATTCAGGAACTACGCCGCCATAAGCTTCATGTACTTTCTGATTTGCTATAAAATTTGCCAGCAAAGTAGTATCGCGGATTACTGCGGCAGAGGTATCATCGCACGACGATTCGATACCTAAAATTACAACCCCTTTTGCCATTTGATTTTTTTAACACTCTTAATTCGTGCATAAACTCAATCTGTTTCCCTTATATTCTGTCATATAGCTTAATAAAAACAGCAGTTTCTGCACAATTTTTGTTTCTTTTGCATAAAACGTCCAAAGTTATCAAAAAAGCAGCGAAAATAACAGCCTACATCCTGTCGGGACTCCTACTTCTGGTGTTCTCGTTTTTTTTATTTCTACAAACGCCTTATGCGCAAAAAAAGCTTTTATCAATTATAACGAATACGCTTGCGCAAAAAATACACAGCAAGTTTACAGTTGGTTCTCTAAATATTGACTTTTTCAACCGCGTTCGGCTAAACAAAGTGTATGTACAAGATTTACATGGAGATACACTACTTTACGCTAATAATATTACAGCTGTAATCGCGCCCTCAATGCTTTTTCATCATAAAGTTGAATTAAAACGAATTGTGCTCAATAAAGCTGATGTAAGATTTTGCACAGATACTGCTCATATATTTAATATACAGTTTATTATAGATGCATTTGCCAGTAAAAGTACAGATACAACAACAACTTCTAAATGGAAGGTTCAATTCAAAAGAGTAATTCTCAACGATTCTAAATTCAGATATCGAAAATATCCACTCGAAAAAAGAGAACTGGGCATCAATTTCACCGATTTAAATGTTATCTACCTCAATCTTGCGACTTCTGATTTTCAATTCCGTCATGATACGGTAATGTTTAATATTGACCGACTTACAGCCGTTGAGCGTTCTGGCTTTTTTTTAAAGAAACTTAAAGCAAAGTTTTCATTATCGAAACATTTTATGAAATACGATGATGTTCATTTTGTTACGGCTAATTCGGAAGTTGATGCACCTAAAGTCGATTTTTTGTTTAAATCATTTGCGCTTTTTTCGGAAAACTTTCTAAAAAACGTGAGTCTATTGGGTGAAATAAACCCCAGTAAAGTTAATGTTGCCGATATAGCTTATTTTGCACCAGCATTATGGGGTCTTCATCATACTGTTAACTTTTCGGGCAGAGTAACCGGACCTATCGCCGAAATGCGGTGTAAAGACATTAAAGCCAGTATTGGCGAGGTTACACACGTGGAAGGTAACTTCGATTTAACAGGACTTCCCAATATTTTTGAAACATTCATTTTTGCCGATTTTAAACGTTTATCGGTAGATGTTGCTGATTTAGAAACTTTTCATGAAGGCTTTCGCAAACGGCCAGTTGTATTTCCCGATATTTTAAATAAGTTTGGTACAGTTAATTATAAGGGAAACTTTTCCGGATTTATTACTGACTTTGTCGCATACGGCCATTTTACTACGGCTTTGGGCAATCTAAGTTCAGATATTTCGTTAAAACCAGGAACCGACAAATCTCTTCAATTTAAAGGAAGAATTATTACCGACGGATTTAATATTGGCGTAATTGCCGGGGCTGCCGACAAATTAGGTAAAATCAGTATGAGTGCTGATGCTGAGGGATTTGTAAAAAGGGGAAAGCTTACAGCCACCGTGCAGGCCGCAATAAGTAATCTACAAGCCAATGGATACAACTACACGAATATAAAAGCCAACGGAAATTTAGACGATAAACAGTTTGAAGGAACAGTTGCCGTAAATGACCCCAATTTAAAGCTTGATTTTCATGGAGATGTAAATTTCGATAAACAATTGCCCGAATTTCATTTTGTATCAGACATTAACGCCAATCTATTTCCTCTAAACCTATCAAAAACAGACACAACTTTAACGTTACAAAGCAAAATAAACGCCAACTTTAAAGGAAAAGACCTTGACGAATTAGTTGGTAATATTGAAGTTTCAGACTTGTTTGTTAAGCATAAGAACCACGAAGCCAGAATCGGCAAAATTCTGTTAACTGCAACCAACGACAATAACGCTCGTCAGCTTTATTTAAAATCCGATCCTGTAAATGCAGAACTAACAGGAGAATATACCTTCTCTCAATTAGGTATAGAATGGAATAAAATGCTTAGCCGCTATATTCCGTCAATGGCCGACAATAAAAAATTGTGGCTAGTGACAACCAAAGCGCCTCAATACATGCAGCGATCATCCAGAATATCAATGCAAAAACCACCATTGCCCGGTAATATTAGACTCGAAGCAATATTTAATAACACCGACAGTATTTTCGGTTTTTTTGCACCAACAATTAAAATGGCTAAGCAAAGCCATATAAAAGGCATGTATAACGGCCACTCCGGGCAACTTAGTTTAACAGGAGATTTACCTTATTTAAAAGCAGGCGAAAATCTTTTTCGCAAAATAAATATTGATAGTCATGGCGATGAATCAAATTTCAATTTTAATATTAAAAGTAATTGTTTAGTAATGGGCTACGACACCGTTATTAATCATTTAACAATAAAAAATCAACTAAAGAAAGACACAGGGAAATGGGTTGTTCGCTGGGAAGAACCTCTTGACAGCAGCAAAATCAGTAATATAAATGCTTATACTTTTTTTTCGCGAGAAGGAAATAATTACATAATGAAAATCGCTGTCGAACCCGGCAATGTACTTTTCAACGATTCAATATGGACTGTAGAGCGATCAAAAGTAATAATCGACACATCGGGTATCGACTTCCGGAATGTTGCTTTTCGGCATTCGGATCAGAATGTTGGCCTTTTCGGTAAAATTTCATTAAATCCGGAAGACACGTTACATTTATCATTTAATAATTTGAATATAAGATTCTTATCAATGTTTGTAAAAAACAAAGATATTGGATTCGATGGCAAGTTATTTGGCAATGCTAAACTCAATAATTTATATACAAAGCCTGCTTTTCAGTGCGACATAAAAGTTCAGGATTTCAAATTTAATAAAGAAGCGTTAGGCGATGCCTACATTATCTCTGAATGGGACGAAATAAGTAAACAACTGGCTATAAGCTCGTATATACAACGAGGTAATTTAAAGACCGTTTCATTAAAAGGTTTTTATTATCCGCCATCTCATAATTTAAGTTTTGTTGCCCATCTTGAAAAAACAAAACTAAATGTCTTAAATCCATTTGTGAAAGGCATTTTTAGCAACATATTAGGCGTGGCTACTGGTGATGCAAGTATTGAAGGAACGCTGACACAGCCACACATCAACGGAAATCTAAAACTGCAAAAAAATTCATTCAAAGTAGATTACCTTAATACGACTTACGATTTTACAGGAAATCTTGTTATTCAGGACAATACATTTATTTTACCAAAAACAAAAATATACGATAGCTTTGGTAACAGTAGCGATGTCAGTTTAACAGCTTCCAATAATTATTTAAAAGATTTTCAGTTAGATGTGCAAATCGATCCTAAAAATTTTGCGTGCCTTAACACAACCGAAGAAAACAATGCACAATTCTATGGAAGTGCTTTTGCTACAGGAAAAGTTCACATCTATGGACCTGTTAATCAGTTAACAATGGACATTTTTGCCAAAACCGATAAAAAAACAAAAATATATATTCCACTTAACCGCCAATCAGAAGCTAAGTCGAACGATTTTGTAACATTCATAAACAGACAACAACAAAATATAGTTGACGATCCTTTAGCCAACAAACAATCGTCATACTCAGTGAATACCAATGGGTTAATGTTAAACTTCACACTTGAGGTGACACCCGATGCCGAACTTCAACTCATTTTCGACAAAAAAGTTGGAGATGTTATTCGCGGACGCGGAAATGGCAACATATCCATGGAAATTAATACTGCCGGTAATTTTCACATGTATGGTAATTACAAAATTAAGGAAGGTGAATATCTCTTCACTCTTAAAAACGTAATAAACAAACGCTTAACGGTTATGGAAAATGGTTCTATTCAATGGACTGGTAATCCGGTTGATGCAGACCTTGACCTTACCGCTGTTTATAAAGTAAAAACATCGTTGGCCGATTATTTGGGATCTTCCGCAACAGGCGAATATTCTCGTCGCATGCCCGTTGATTGTAACTTGCAGATGCAGGGCAAGTTAAGTTCTCCTACAATACATTATTCAATAGATCTTCCTTCGGCTGATGAAGAAACAAAAACCCGACTACGTACTGCATTAAGTAACGAAGGAGAACTCAATAAACAATTTCTTTCATTGCTGATACTCAACAGTTTTTATCCAAGTAGCGAACGCATGTCCGCCACCGGATCATCTGGTGGATTAGGTAGTTCTGCGTCGATGGCCCTACCTAGTGAATTTTTATCTAATCAGCTAAGCAATTGGTTATCACAAGCTACAGACAAACTTGATATTGGTGTAAACTATAGACCGGGTGACGAACTAACCACTCAGCAACTCGAAGTAGCCTTGTCAACTCACTTGTTTGACGACAGAGTTACGATTAGCACAAATATTGGTCAGGCCGGACAGTCCACCACAACAGTAACAAGCAAACAGGCTAACGACATTGTGGGCGATTTTCTTTTAGATTATAAAGTTACAGAATCAGGAAAACTCCACCTTAAAGCATTCAACCGGTCTAACGACCAGCTTTTATACGAACAAACACCTTATACTCAAGGATTTGGAGTGTTTTACAAAGAAGAATTCAACAATTTCGGAGAACTCTTCAGACGAAAGAAAAAAGCAAAAAATGATACTATAAAAATGCAAGATAAAGCACCCGTTCCTCCGCTTGAAAAGCCAGAAAGTAACTCGGGACAACCAATTAGTAACGATACCATACCTCAGCCTAAGGCTATTTTACCGGCTACAACTGGCGAAAACAAAACAGACCGTAAATAATATAGACCTGACGTAGCGTTAATTTTTATATCTTCGCTTTTGTTTGTTTTTTAAAGGCTTTAACGCTACAAACAATTAAGAATAAAAGTATTACATTTTAATATTATTCATTTCAGAATGTCCGAAATTTTACATACTGATAATTATTTAGAACTTTTATTAAAAGGAGGATGGGCTTTGATTCCCATTGCTATCTTACTGTTTATAGGAATATTCGTTTTTTTCGATCGCTTACTGATCATCAAAAAAGCAAGTAAAATTGATTTCAATTTTATGAATCGCATCCGCGATTACATTCACGATGGGAAACTTGATGTTGCCGTTAATCTTTGCCAAAACACCGATAGTCCTATTGCTAAAATGATTGAAAAAGGTATTAGTCGCATTGGACGGCCCTTAAGTGACGTACACCTGGCTATTGAAAACAGCTGTATACTTGAACTTTATAAGCTAAAAAAACGAATACTTTTTCTGCCTGCTGTCGCGATAAGTTCCTTTTTAATAGGCTTTCTGGGAACAATACTTGGCATTGCTCACACATGTTTCAATTCTGTAGTTTCAAGTAACACATTGAATGTAAAACTTTTCACACACGAAGTAGGTATATCTTTATTTTCGACTGAAGCCGGTTTAATCGTTAGCATTGTAATCACTTTAGCTTACTTTTTTCTGAAATCACAATTACGAAAAGTTATCCATTTAATTAACACACACACTGCCGATTTTATGGATCTGTTAAACGAACCTGCCAGATAAAAAGGTATTTTTAATAGAATTTATATACAATTTTAGCAACCAAAGACGTTTCTTTGGAAAGTAAAATCCCCGAGGGGCGAATGAAACGAATTAATACAGCTGGTTTTATTGCAACAACTTCATTCCATTTAGTTGTTGTTCTGTTTTTTATGTATTACAGCATAACCTCTTTACAGGCACCTCCTCCACCCGATTTAGGTGTCGAGGTGAATTTTGGCGACGGACTTACCGGTTCTGGAAATCTCGAACCATCAGTAGCAGACAAACAGGAAGACGCAGTTATGCCTCCACCTGTTTCGGGTAAAGATGAAAATATTCTTACTCAGAATAATGAAGATGCTCCTGTCATAGAAAAAACACAAACAACAAAACCAATAAAAACAAACGTAACGCCCAATATTACAAAAAACATAAAACAGACAGAATCGCAACCGGTTGTTACACCAACGGTAAACAAAAAGGCTCTTTACCCAGGTAAAAATACAGCAACGAACGCAACCGGAAGCGAAGGTGTCGCTGGAGGAAAAGGAAATCAAGGTAGTCCGTTTGGAACAGTAAACAGCACCAACCATGCAAATGGGAACAGTCGCGGAAACGGAGGTGCAACATTCAGTCTTGCAGGACGTAACCCTTTATCGTTACCAAAACCCAATATTCGCTATAACACAGAAGGAAAGGTTGTTGTTACCGTTACGGTAGACAAACAGGGACGTGTAACAAAAGCAGTTGCCGGAGCGCGAGGCTCCACAACCCTTGACGAGCATATGTTGGAAGCTGCCGAAAAAGCAGCTTTGCAAGCCCGGTTTGACGTATCGTCATCAGCACCGGCTTATCAGGTCGGCACGATTACTTATCATTTTGGATTACAATAATTTATTCTTCCGAAAATTCGGATAATAAATTACGATAAGCCGCATAAATACGAGCTTTCGACAAAAAACCAACATATTTCTGGTGAGCATCTACAACTGGTAATGTCCAGACACCAGTTTCATCAAACTTGTTCATAATCTTGATCATAGGTTCTCCTTCAAAAATAATGGCAGGAGGAACCGTCATCAGATCCTGAATATCTGTTGTAGAATATAACTCACCGTCAAACAGCATCTCACGAATATCTTCAAGCATAACCATGCCAATAATATGCTTCTTTGCATCGAGTACAGGAAAAACATTACGCTTACTCTGGCGAACCAGTTTCACCAAATCGCCCAGTGTCTGATCAGGTAACACGTAATCAAAATCACGATCGATAAGAGCACCCGGTTTGAGAAGCATTAAAATTGTTTTATCCTTATTATGAGTCATCAACTCACCCTTAAGAGCTAATCGCTTGGTATAAATAGAATGCTTTTCAAAAATATGAACTGTTAAAAATGAGATAGCCGAAGTAAGCATCAACGGAACAAAAAGAGAATAACCTCCTGTAATTTCAGCAATTAAAAAGACAGAGGTTAATGGAGCGTGCATCACTCCGCTCATAATTCCTGCCATCCCCACAAGAGATATATTTTTCTCTGAAACATGAAAACCCGGCAAAAATGAAAACAAAATAGAAGCAATATAACCCGTTACACCTCCCAGAAATAGCGAAGGAGCAAAAACTCCCCCAACTCCTCCCGACGAAGTTGTAAGGGCACTGGCAAACATTTTAAAAAACACAACAAAAACCAAAAAAAGGATAAAAGCGCCTGTGTAATGTTGCCAATTATAAAACAAACTTCCATTAACAAGACTCGTTCCCTGTCCTGTCAGAATTAATTTAAGAGACTGATAACCTTCACCATACAAAGGAGGAAATAAATAAATGAGCAGTCCAACAACAATTCCACCTAACGCTATTTTATAATAAACCTTTGTTATTTTAGACATCCATTTTTCAATTTTCTCTGTTCCCAGACTAAAATAAAGCGAAACAAATCCGCAAATAATACCCAGTAAAATGTAAAGTGGAATGTTCGAAAGCACAAACGGATCTTGAGTCGAGAAATAAAAAGTAGCCTGTTTTCCTAATAACAAATAAGATACAGAGGCAGAAGTAGCAGCTGAAATAAGCAAAGGTAGAACCGACGAAAGAGTCAGATCGAGCATCAAAACCTCAAGTGAAAAAATAACAGCGGTAATAGGGGCTTTAAAAATTGCAGCAATAGCGCCGGCAGCACCGCAACCAACCAGCAAAATTGTAGTACGATGATTCTGTCCAAAAAAACGGGCCAATGTTGAGCCAATAGAAGAACCGGTCAGTACCACCGGGGCTTCCAGCCCTACCGAGCCACCAAAAGCAACCGTAAGCGTAGATGCAATAACCGATGTGTAATTATTGTGAGACTTAATATGTCCATGTTTTTTTGCAATGGCATACAACACCTTACTAATTCCATGCGAAATATCGTCTTTAACAAACCATTTTAAATACAAGACAGTAAGCAAAATACCGATCAAAGGCAAAACAAAGTACAAGAAATTTGATGAGTTGATATCAAATTTTTCGAGAATAAATACATTGGTAATGTGTACCAGATTTTTAAGTAAAACAGCTATCAGACCAGTAGCAAAACCTATAATAACAGACAGAACAACAACCATATATCGAGGAGATAATTGCAATGTCCGCCCAATAAGCCAACGAAAAAATGCTTTAATCTTTATCATACAACAAAGGTAAAAATTGTGAACGGGTTGACATTCTTGAAAAAGGCAATTACGTCCGTGATTCGTACGAAAAGACTTAATTTAGCCATCATTAAAAACATAACTGTTTTATAAAATCATCATGAATAACAGAATCAAAAAAATATTTGGAATAGATTTTCCAATAATACAGGGCGGAATGGTATGGTGCAGTGGCTGGAGGCTAGCTTCGGCAGTAAGCAATGCCGGCGGACTAGGTCTAATCGGAGCAGGATCGATGCCTCCGGAAGTTTTGCATGAACATATAGAAAAGACAAAAGCAGCCACACAAAAACCATTTGGCGTTAACCTTCCGTTATTTTATTCGCGTATCGAAGAAAGCATTCAAACTGTTATTGACGGTGGTGTAAAAATAGTTTTCACCTCAGCCGGAAATCCGGCAAGTTATACTCAACGGCTAAAAGACAATGGCATAACGGTTTTTCACGTGGTTGCCAACCAAAAATTTGCGATAAAATGTCAGGAAGCCGGTGTAGATGGCATTGTTGCCGAAGGATTTGAAGCCGGAGGTCATAACGGGAGAGAAGAAACCACTACGCTTACGCTTATACCGCTCATTCGCGAAGTTACAGACCTACCCTTGCTGGCTGCCGGTGGCATTGCTTCAGGTAAAAGTATGTTGGCAACAATGGTTTTGGGAGCCGATGGCGTTCAGATAGGAACAAGATTTGCTGTTTCAGTCGAATCGTCGGCTCATGATAATTTCAAACAAGCAGTTTTAAATGCCTCCGATGGCTCTACTTTTCTATCGCTCAAAAAGCTGGGGCCTGCACGTATGCTCAAAAATGGATTCTGGTTAAAAATTAATGAAGCAGAACAACAGGGTGCTTCTCGCGAAACTCTTGCCGAAATATTAGGTAAAGGCCGTTCAAAACGAGGTATTTTTGAAGGCGATCTTAACGAAGGTGAACTTGAAATCGGTCAGGCTGCAGCGCTTATTCATAAACAAGAAACAGCTAAAGAAATTATTGACAATATAATGGCCGACTTCAGACAGTCATGTCAAAATGCAACTAACTGGCAAACTTTATAATAAAACAATGAAAAACAGACAGATAAAAGTCATCCTCAGAAAATTACTCAGCACCATTGTATTAATGAGTATTTTCCTTTTATCTGTTGTTGCACAGGATAATCCATTACCGCCAACAATAACCAGACTTACAGTCGATACCCTTTCGCAAAAAGCCAGAATAGAATGGCAACCAAGCACTTCGCCCGACATTACCGGATATATTTTATATCGGTTTAACGGTTCTTATTATCCTCCGGTTGATACATTTCCTGCAACAGCCCGTTCAGGCGAATACCAAAAATCATTAGCCTCATCCGAAAGCGAATGGTATGGACTGTCCGCTTTAAATTCAGCTGGCAAAGTCAGCTGGGTCGACGGCATAGACAACAGAAGTCAACAAACCATTTATTTAAAATCAACCCGCGATACCTGTTCTGGCAATGTCGATTTGATATGGAACAGCTATCCCGCAATTAACAATAAAATAAAAGGATATAAAATTTATATTTTTCAGAACAATCAATTGAAGCAAATATCAGATCAGACAGCAAAAGACACTACTTATTCCGTTAATAATGGTTTTTCTGCTGGTGCATATATGGTCGAAGCATACACCTCTGACTTGCAGGTTTATTCGAACCAAGCAGCAATGCCAGCATCCATGAAACCTTTTTTATCAATCGATAGTTTTTTTGTTGCTTATACAGGATCTAAATTTAATCTTTCGGCACAGTTGCACGACGGAAAATACAATGATACGCTTGTCGTTTATCAATCATCAAATTGTAATGAAACAGGCGTTGAAATTTATCGAAAGACAGTCCTTTCAGCCGGTAAATGGCAATATTCGTCCGAAGGTTCCACTCAAAACCATTATTTCCGTGCCGAGATACACACTCGATGCAACACGGTTACTCAAAAAGTATGTTTCAGCCCTTTAATTTTATCGGTAAAGCAAGAAAAACAACGTTTTATACTCAATTGGACAAAAGCAGAAGGAGAAACCGGCTACAAGCTTCTGATTATGAATCCATCTACGAATAATCAAACCATTACGACATCGGATACCAGTTATGAATTTGTTCCGGGAGACGAATATTTAAACGCTAGACAACTTTGTTTTGAAATATTTACAGATCATGATTTATATGAAAACGAAGTAGTTAGCAACACTGTTTGTCTCACTCCTGAGCCTGTTATATTTGTCCCTGATGTTTTTACGCCTAATGGCGACGGTAAAAACGATTACTTCAAGCCTTCTTTTAAATTTGAACAACCTGTTTCGTATAAATTTACAGTTTATGACCGGAATGGGAGAACAATGTATCATTCTGAACGTTACGACGAATCAGGATGGGATGGCAAAATGCCTGGACGGATGGCTTTTAGCGGCGAAGTCTTTGTCTATATTTTAGAATATACGCTCGCTGATTCATCAAAACATACACAGAAAGGCAGCATTGTAGTTTATTTGCCTTTTCGGTAAAAAAAGAGGTTCCTCTGCGGGAACCTCTCTAAATATTTTTTTACGGAAGAACGATAACCGCTTTCTGCCGAATGTCTCTGGAAGAAGCGCCAATTAAAATATCATATTTTCCACTATTAGCGACCCAATCTTTCTTTTCGGGCGAATAATAACTAAACGAACGTTTATCAAGTTTCAAGGTGACTTTCTTACTTTCGCCGGGTTTCAATGAAACTTTGGCAAAACTTTTAAGTTCTTTTTCAGGACGCATAACCGTTGGTTTTTGCTCATGTATATACAGTTCAACAATTTCCTGTCCTTCGCGTTTTCCTGTATTAGTAATCAGAAGACTTACTTCAGCTTCGTTATTTGCACTTACCACAGATACTTCGGGTTTCGAATAAGCAAAAGTTGTATAAGACAAACCGTGACCAAAACAGTATAGCGGAGCAATCTTTTTGGTATCAAAATAACGATAACCAACTAATAAACCTTCTTTATAATGAACTATCGTATCTTTTCCCGGGTATTCGCCAATAGCATGAGCCGGCGAATCTTCCAGCTTAACAGGGAATGTCATGGGTAATTTTCCTGATGGATTTACTTTGCCCGATATCACTTCGGCAAGAGCATTGCCACCTTCCATACCCAGATACCAGCCAGCTAATACAGCAGGAGTTTTTTTATGCCACGAACCCATTTCGAATGGCCCGCAACCCAGTAGCACTACAGCTATATTTGAATTTACAGCTACTAACGATGAAAGTAACTGATCTTGTCCAAATGGTAATTTAATGCTAAGCTTATCTTCGCCTTCGTTATCAAAACTTATTTTTCTTTTCCATTCCGGACTTTTATTAAACCCTCCTACAAAAACGACCAACTGAGCATTTTTGACTGCGTCCAATGCTTTCTGTTTCAAAGAATCGGCATTAACATTATCTTTCGAAGAATAGCCTTCAGTATAAATAATCTCGGCATTAGGGTATGTATTTCGCAATCCCTGCAAAGGTGTAATTTCATAAGTCGTTTTTACTTCCGAACTTCCGCCGGCAAGCGCCATCTTACGATTTGCATTTTCGCCCACAACTACAATTTTTTTAATCTTTTCGGGCAATGCTGGAAGAAGATTCCGGTCATTTTTCAGAAGCACAACACTTTCTTCGGCAATCTGCCTGCTAGCCAATGCATGAGCAGGAGTTGCAAGCTCGCCCTTAACACGGTTATGATCCATTACACCAATAGTATACAGCACATACAGAATACGATGCACCTTATCGTTGATAACAGATTCCGGAACTTTTCCTTCTTTTACAGCTTTAAGCAATGGCTCAGCCATGTAATACTGGCGATAAGATCTGCTATCCGAACCCATTTCGACATCCAAACCGGCCAAAGCCGAAGGAATTGTACTATGCACAGCACTCCAGTCGGACATTACAAAACCTTTAAAACCCCATTCTTTTTTAAGAATATCGGTTAAAAGATACGGGTTCTCGCAGCACCATAATCCTCGAACCTTGTTGTATGCGCCCATAACAGTAAGAACATGACCTTCTTTTACCGAAGCTTCGAAAGCAGGCAGATATATTTCACGAAGCGTACGTTCATCAAGTTCCACATTAATATCGCCGCGCAGATATTCCTGATTATTAAGTGCATAATGTTTAGCACAAGCAGCTACATTCTGCGACTGAACTCCTTTTATAAATTCAACCGCTAAACGGGAAGCCTGATAAGGATCTTCGCCCATGTATTCAAAATTTCGTCCATTGAGCGGAGTACGATGAATGTTCATTCCGGGAGCCAAAATCACATATTTTCCACGGGCATTTGCTTCGTTTCCTAATACGGAACCAAATAAATATGCCATGTTAGGATTCCAAGTTGCAGCCAATGCGGTAACCGCAGGCAAATACGTTGAAGAATCCGTAGTAAGCTGAGCAGAATTCCATGTATCGCGTTCAAATTCATAGCGAACGCCATGTGGTCCGTCTGACATGGCAAATTCCGGAATTCCAAGCCGGGGTACACCGCCTGAAGTAAATTTAGAAGTTCCATGCAACATGTTAATTTTCTCCTCAAGAGTCATCTGACTGATGAGCTTATCAATTGCAGCATTATAATCTACGGGCTGCGACTTTAAAACGATTACAGACAGTAGCAATACCGCTACCGTCATCAGTTTTTTGATATTCATAGTTTAAAAAAATTGAAAAGTGCATAAATTTATTACAGTTGGTTTAGTTTAGACATCATAAAATGATTACAAAAACGACAACTTTTGTTTTAGAGTACATAATTGTTACGATTAAATGAGACACATTTAATCTATTTCATTCGTTAAAATACCACATCAAAATACGTTGGTGTACTCGTTATCTATTTTTATATTAACATAAGGATGTGTAAAGAAAAATACCGATCCTTTACCTTCCGTCGATTCGACCCAAATTTTTCCACCCAGTTTTTGCACATATCCTTTACATAGAGCCAGACCTAAGCCCATACCACCGTATGTACGGGTTGATGAATTATCGACTTGCCTGAAAGTCTGAAAAAGATTTTTCTGTTGTTTTTGAGATATTCCTTCTCCTGTATCCCTCACATAAAACGTAACAATATCATTATGAATAGAGTAACCAAATTCAACAAATCCGTTACGAGTAAATCTTATGGCATTTTCAATCAAATTAGACATTATAGCCTTCAATTTTACACTATCTGTAAGAATTTGACAATTAGGATCATCCACACTCATTGATATAAATAGCTTTACATGTTCACTCGTTTGCGGCTTGTAGGTTTCGTAAAGCTCATAAATAAATCGATTCAACAAAGTTGGAGCTGGCGAAATTTCAATTTGATTACTCTCAATATCAGATACTTCCAGAATATTATTAATTAAGCGTAAAAGGATATTACTGTTTTTTTCGATTGTTTCAACACACATTTCTTTCTTCTCTTGTTCCAATTGCAAAGAATTGTCGCATAGTAAACTAGAAAAACCAATAATTCCATTTAAAGGAGTACGAATTTCATGTGAAATATTAGAAAGAAAAGCATGTTTAAGTCTCGTTGCAGCTTCTGCTCTTTCTTGTGCTTCGTTAAGCTCTATTTTTTGTAATTCAATCTTATTCAAATATTTAATTTGTTCTTTTATTCTCTTTTTACGATTTTCACTTAAAAGCCAGAAAAGCAAAAGAGCAATAATAAGCATAACAATTACGATGATCATGCTAAGCATTATTCCAGGGTGTTGCTTTAAAATGCTTTGAGGCGAATTTATTACATGATAATCTCCAAACAAACGCCTCCCTGATATTTTATATTTGCGTAACTGCTTATAATCATACACATATGAAGACGGTCCATTTACGACAGGAATATCCGAAACTTTTGTTCCTTGTAATATTTTCACAGCCATCTGTGCTGCTAACTTTCCATGTTGGGTTCCTCTAATTAAATTGCCGCCAATAATACCATGGTTCAGGTAAAACCCCCATGTCCCAAAAATGGGAACACTGCAGGCATGTGAAATAGAATCAATTGCTTCTTCCAGAGAAAAGAAATGCCCCCTAGAATCTTTATTAAACAATAAAAAGAAAATAGCTTCGTTCTCGTAAAGACTTCCAACCTTTATTTTAAGATTCTCAAAATCATAATTTTGCAAGATTTCCAGTTCAAACGGTGGTTTTATTTGCTTATATTCTCTAAGTGTCTGATCGGCTAGTACTTTACCTGTTGTAGTATTATCGGTAATAACATACAGTTTATGAAGATCAGGATATAATCTATTGATTAATTGCATATTCTTTGCAATATCAACATATTCAATAACTCCTGTATAATTTTTCGGAAAAGAATACAAATCATTTACTCCGCAAAAGACCACAGGAATATTTAAAAACGAGAAATTTTGCTGTTGTTTTTCAATATACAAAAGTGCATCGTTATCGGTTGTTATAATGATACTTAAAGGAATTTTAGAATACTTCGCTTTGAAATAATTAGTAAATTCTTCACAAACAGAACATTTCACATCTCGCTTGGTGTCAAGATATTCCGTATAAATAACAGCCGAAGGAAAAGCCTCTAATATTCCTTTTCGAATACCAGAATTAAGGCTATCAGTCCAACTAAGTCCCTGATGATAAGAATTTAAAACGAGAATCTGCGGACTAGAATTGGCCCGTGATACTGACTGAATGCAAAATAAAAACAGCGATAGAATAATACTAAATCTTACCCGATGCATTTATTCCCGTTTTTGATTTACTAATCGAAAGGTTATACCAGATAATGTTCACCCAGCCCTTTTCGTAAAGATTAGAAAAAATCGTCAAATAATCAATTGAAACTACACGAATATCGAAAATACTCGTTTTTTGCAAGACTGATTTGAACTGAATACCAAACAATAACAAATAAAAAAGCCGTAACAAGTTTAACTTCTTGTTACGGCTTTTCTCTATATCGTAATTTATTATTCTACCGGAATATCTGTATTTACATTCTTGCAGCCTACTACAGCATAGAAGAACATGTAAGCAACACATACCAGCATTACCCAATAACTGTTAATGTAGCCAAAATGGTCAGAAACCCAGCCCTGAATAAGAGGAACAATACCTCCACCACAAACCATCACCATAAAGATGCCAGATGCTGCCGCTGTGTACTTTCCCAAGCCTTCAACGGCAAGGTTAAATATTCCGCCCCACATAATGGAAGTACATAAACCACAAAGGACAAGAAATACAATACTTATCGGAACTTGTGTATTAACAAATGGAAGTGTTACCAATGTTGACTTCGAACTAAAAATAGCAAGAAGAATCAGAATCATACCAACACTTGTAACGACAGTCATCATAGTTTTACTTGAAACTTTTGCGCCAATAGAGGCTCCGAATAAACGTCCAAACAACATCAATAACCAATAAACACCGACAATACTTCCTGCTGTTGTTGCATCGATACCTAAACCCGGAAATAATTCTCCTTTAACGGTTTTTTCAGCTTTATCATAAGAATCCTTACTAACAACTTTTTCTTGATAACCTTGAATCTGTTTATTCTGTTCGTCTGTTTGTTTTAATTGATTAAGATAATCGGCATCTGATTGTTGTTTATTAAATTCTGCAACTTTTTCATTGGCCTGATCAGTTGTTGACGCAGTCATAAAAAGATTAGCTGTACTTGGAATACCAATTTCAACCCCAACATAAATAAAAATAGCAATTGCACCGAAAATAAAGTGACGAAACGAAAGAGGACTGTGTTTATGCTTAACTTTCTTTTCTTCGCTCGATTCCATATGAGGTTCGGGAATTTTAACAAATTTCAGAACCACAAAAGCTAACGCAAAAATACCCAAAGCAAGGAAAAGAGCAGGATTTGCTTTTCCGATTGTACGTCCGGCTTCAGCGCCCATTAACCAACCAACTAACATTGGCGTAATAGTTGCACCAATCGAATTGATAGATCCTCCAAATTGTAAAAGACGATTACCAGAGTTACCGCCTCCTCCAAGTGTATTAAGCATCGGGTTTACAACTGTATTTAACATACACATCGAAAAACCTGAAATAAATGCGCCAATCAGATAAACTGTGAAACTACCAACCTGACCTGATAAAAACTGAACAAAAACGCCCGAAAAACCAACAGCTACAGCTGCCAATGCCGTTTTTTTGTATCCAATTTTCTTAATCATCAGACCTGCAGGAATTCCCATAAATGCATAAGCAAGAAAATTTCCTAAAAAGCCTAACTGCGATTCGAAGTTAGAGGCTCCAAACTGTTTTGCTACAATTACGCCCATGGGGCTTGGCAGCCCCGTTACAAAAGCGATCATGAAAAATAAAGCAAACATCATTGCAATAGGCAATGCGTAACTTTTTTGTTCTGTGTTCATTTTAATTGTGATTTAGATGTTTAGTATTCTTGCAAAATCAACGCACTATATCAGCATAGCATGTTTCTAACCCAAACATTCTGATATGCATAATTTTCAAGGTGCTTCAAAAATACAAAAAAAAGAATACGAGGTTATTCTGCATTTCTTTTTCATTCAGAAAAATCGGATAATATATTTATACTGAATAAAAGTTGACATAGATTTTACACTAAAACTAAAAAGATCATCTTTGCTTCCGAAAGCTAGATATATGCTATATTTAGCTATTTTCTTTGTCTTTTGATTACTTGCCTAAAATATGAAAATAGTCTTTCTTGATGTAGAAACTGTTGGCGGGCCAAGCGTTTTAGGCCCGATAGTACGCTTAGGCGATGTTGTATCGTTCCCCCGTACAAAAGTCGATGAACGATTAGATCATTGTCTTGATGCTGATATAATTATAACGAACAAGGTTGTAATAGATAAACCTTTAATGGATAAACTTCCTGATTTAAAGCTTATTTGCATTGCAGCTACAGGCATGAACTGTGTTGATACCGAATATGCCCGAAGCCGTGGTATAGAAGTAAAAAATGTGGCCGGTTATTCCACTCATTCAGTTGCTCAACACACTTTTGCAATGGTACTATCGCTACTTCACGGTCTGGAATATTACGATCGTTATGTAAAATCGGGAGAATATGCCAACAGTCCGCAGTTTACCCATTTAGGTCCACGGTATTTTGAACTACATGGAAAAACATACGGAATAATCGGACTGGGAGAAATAGGGAAAAAGGTTGCAGCTATCGCATCGGCTTTTGGTGCGCATGTTTTGTATTATTCAACTTCGGGCAAAAACAACAATGCCGATTTTCAAAGAGTAGATCTGGATCAGCTATTAAAAATGAGTGATATTATCTCTATTCATGCTCCACTCAACGATTCGACACGCAACCTCATCGGAGAAAGAGAACTGAGACTGATGCAACTGCATAGTATTCTGATTAATACAGGACGAGGCGGAATCGTTAACGAAAAAGCACTGGCTTTTGCCATCGACAACAACATTATAGCAGGCGCTGCAACTGATGTTTTTGAACAAGAACCGATTGCGGTAAGCAGTCCGTTTTTCGAGATGAAACATAAAGAACGAATGCTTTTTACGCCCCATGTTGCATGGACCAGTAAAGAAGCAATGCAGCAACTTATTCTTAAAATTGCCGAAAACATCAGTAATTTTCAAGCTGAAATGAAAAGCTAAATCGATAATTTCAATAAGGAATAGCATCAGAAAACATGAAAAAACTATCCATTCTCTTATTTTTTCTATCGCTCTTTTTAGTTACTGGTGCTCAATCTTTTGCTCCTACTATCAAAACGTGGGATGCTAAATGGATTTCGGTACCGAACACACACGGGATGCAGGGTGCGTACTTTTTTCGTAAAAAGCTTTCGTTTGTTTCACGTCCCGACTCATTTTGGGTTTGTGCTTCAGCCGATTATCATTATAAATTATATGTAAACGGAAATCTTGTTGGCACAGGGCCATTTTCGGATACCGATACCCGCTGGTATTACGACAAATTCAATCTTGCGCCATTTTTAAAAAAAGGCGAAAATGAAATTGCCGCTGAAGTATGGAATATCCCGGAATTTCGTAAACCTTACAATCATTCAGCCTTCACTGGTTTTCTTTTACAAGGCAATTCGCCAGCCGAATCTATTGCAAACAGTGATAACAGTTGGCGCTGTAAACAAAACGATGCACTTACCATTTTTCGAACAGAAACAGGGCTACCCGTTTTTACAGAATTTGGCGAACGCATTGATTTTTCAAAATATTCAACAAACTGGAATCTTGCTGATTTTGACGATCTAGGCTGGTCAAATGCCGAGACAATAGCAAACGCTAATCCTGTCAACTCTTCAGAAAATAAACATCCGTTAAATCCGGCACCTATAAGCTCACCCAAAATAGTTCAACAACGCTTGATACATTTGCGAAAAGTTGAAGGTGTTTCGAACATTCCGACCCGTTATCCTTATGCGAAAGCGGCTATCTGGATTCCGGCTCATTCAACCATTCAACTTCTTTTTGACCAAGGGTTTGTAACAACTGCATATCCCAGTATCACCTTAACCGCTGGTGCAGGTTCGGTTGTCTCATTAAGTTATGCCGAAAGTCTATTTATTGATGATCCTTTAGTGCATGGAATACAAGCAAATAAAGGAAATAGAAATGAAATCGATAACAAATTCTTTACAGGTCCAAAAGACGAACTGCTAATAGATGGAAAAACCGACAACAAATGGACTTCATTAGATTTCCGTACTTATCGGTATATTCAGATGAACATTATAACCAAAGATGAACCTATGGTTATCAATGATTTTACAGGTTTACTTTTAAAACAATTGCCCACTCGCCGATCCGCTTTTAAATGCGACAAAAAAGAAATAGCAAACATTTCCGACGCCTGCTGGAAAACGCTTCAGGCCTGCTCGCACGAAACTTTTTATGCTTCACCTTATTTCGAACACCGATCGAATACTGCTATAGGCCGGGTACAGGCTCTTGCTGCATTATATAATTGTGCAGACGATGATTATGTAAAACAATATATCCAAGAACAAGCAGCGCAGCTATTTAACACAGAACTTTTAAATAACACGTTGTCCTCCGATAGCATTGATTCTTCATTTCCACTTCTATGGATCGGAATGTTAAAAGAATATCGACAATATAGCAGCGACAGTTCGTTTGTTGCTGAAAAGATGCTGATTGCTCGAAAAATAATAGACATTTTTTTCTCAAAATCGAACAATAGCAAATTAACAAAAACTGTTAGAAACAGCGTTCAAAAAGACAATAAAACGACAGAAAGCAGTGATTGTCCGGCAATGCAGGATCTCCAGTATTTATTAGCCTTGCGCGATATGGTTTATCTCGAACAATCACTAAAACATGAATCGCGCGCGACCGAGTACCAACGTCAGGCATCTCAATTTGCGACAACTGTTGCCGAAAAGTATTGGAACACTTCGCACAAACTTTTTGCTGACACTCCCGATAAAAGTTCTTTTTCACAACAAGTTAATTCACTTGCAGTATTAGCCGATGTTGTCACAGGCGATTCTGCTCGAACTTTAATGCAGAAGGTTATTAATGACAGTACACAGCTCTCAAAAAGTAGCATTTATTTCAGGTTCTATCAGGATCAGGCGTTGTTACATACCGGACTTGGCAACGAGTACTCCTCACAACTAAATTTTTACAATAAACTTATAAAACAAGGACTTACAACAATTCCTCAAAATCAAGAAGAGCCCTCTCCTGCCGATTGCTATGGTTGGGGAATTAGTCCTGCCATCAACATTTATCGTATAATTTTAGGTATAGAATCGGCCTCTCCAGGTTTTAAGACCGTGCGTATTGAACCACATTTAGGTAACCTCACAAAAGCAAGTGGACAAATAGCTCATCCAAAAGGAATTATAAGTGTTAACTATCAATACAACAAACGTAAAAAGACCTGGACAATAGAAGTTAACGTTCCAGAAGGATTACAGGGAACACTTTGCTGGAAAGAAAAAACATATCCTTTAACAGGAACAAGTTCAGGCTGGCGTTTTAACACTAAAGGTAAAATACTGAAATATAAAAAATTAAAGCCATCCCATTCCGAAAAACATCAAAAGGAAAAGTTTTTCACCGAAAAAGACTCATCCATAACTGAATAAAACCTATACAATGATATAATATTGAATATGAGCATTATTCATTGTTTAAAACTTTATTTTCTCTGCGTAAAATCAAAATTCGGATTCAAAATGTATTTTTGAGCCCTCAAGATTTTTAAGTATGAATGAAAATTACGCCAAAACCATTGCTGCAGAGCTCTCTTTATCAGAGCATCAGGTACGTAACACCCTTAAATTACTGGGAGAAGGAGCTACAATCCCTTTCATCAGCCGCTATCGTAAGGAGGCAACAGGGAGCCTCGACGAAGTTGAAATACTAAAAATTAAGACTTTATCGGACAAATACACAGAGCTTGACAAGCGACGTGAGACAATTCTCAAATCAATTGACGAGCAGGGCAAACTTACGCCGGAGCTAAAAAAGAAAATAGAAGATGCTCGCGAACTTACTATACTTGAGGACCTTTATCTACCATATAAACCCAAACGTCGTACGCGTGCACAGATGGCTCGGGAAAAGGGGCTGGAACCGCTGGCCATGTTATTGCTACAGCAAAATGAGCGAGATCCCGAAGGAAAAGCCTTATCATTTATCAACGAACAGGTCCCGGATGCCGAAACGGCTCTTGAAGGTGCACGAGATATTATCGCCGAAATAATTAGCGAAGATGCTCGTTCGCGACAAACTGTCCGTCAGATATTTGCCCGCGAAGCTCAGGTTGGTAGCAAAGTCATAAAAGGAAAAGAAGAGGACGCTCAAAAATATCGCGACTATTTTGATTTTTCAGAACCATTAAGTAAATGTCCATCACATCGCTACCTTGCAATGCGTCGCGGCGAAGAAGGAGGCTTTCTGCGGTTAAATCTAACTCCCGACGAAGAAAAACCGATTGAGAATATTCAACATCAATGGATTAAAGGAAGAGGTCCGGCATCAGAACAAGTTAAAATAGCGATAAAGGATTCGTATAAACGGTTGCTCGAACCATCCATCGAAACAGAGTTTCGGAATATTACAAAAGAAAAGGCAGATAAAGAAGCAATAGCCGTATTTGCCGAAAATCTTCGACAATTATTACTGGCAGCACCATTAGGACCAAAACGCGTACTGGCACTCGATCCCGGATTTCGTACAGGCTGTAAAGTTGTTTGTCTCGATGCTCAGGGAAATTTATTACACAACGATACAATCTATCCGCATCCTCCTCAAAATGAAGTAAAACAAGCCTCTGATAAAATTGCAAGACTTGCCCGCGAATGGAAAATTGATGCCATTGCCATTGGCAACGGAACGGCAAGTCGAGAAACAGAACAATTTGTTCGAAATATTAATTTCGACAAAAAGCCTGGTATATTTGTAGTTAGTGAATCGGGTGCATCGGTTTATTCGGCATCAGAGGTTGCCCGCGAAGAATTTCCAGATTACGATGTTACCGTTCGCGGTTCTGTTTCTATAGGCCGACGGTTAATGGATCCGCTGGCTGAACTGGTAAAAATCGACCCTAAAGCCATTGGTGTAGGGCAATATCAGCATGACGTTGATCAAAAAGAGCTGAAAGCAGGTCTTGACTCCGTGGTAGAAAGCTGTGTTAACTTAGTTGGCGTTAATGTAAACATTGCCAGTAAGCACATTCTCACTTACATATCAGGACTTGGTCCTGCTCTGGCTGCCAATATCGTAAATTATCGCAAAGAAAACGGACCCTTTACTTCTCGCAAAGAACTTTTAAAAGTACCTAAAATGGGTGCTCGTACATTCGAACAATGTGCTGGTTTTTTGCGAATTGCGAACGGAAAGCATCCGCTTGATAATTCGGCTGTACATCCTGAAAGCTACCCGGTGGTAGAAAAAATGGCAACCGACCTTGGAGTTGGAGTTTCTCAACTAATCGGTAATACCGAGACTTGTCATAAAATTGATTTAAAACGTTATATATCAGATAAAATAGGATTACCTACTCTTACCGATATTTTAAAAGAACTTGAAAAACCAGGACGCGACCCACGCGAAAGCATACAGGAATTTAGCTTTGCAGATGTTCACACACCAGAAGATTTAATTTCAGGCATGGAACTTCCTGGTATAGTTACCAATATCACCAATTTTGGTGTTTTCGTCGATATAGGAGTTCATCAGGACGGACTGGTCCATATTTCTCAACTGGCCGACAAGTTTGTCAGTGACCCCAACATGGTTGTTAAGCTCCAACAGCACGTAAAAGTAAAAGTATTAGATGTTGACATCGCCCGCAAACGCATTAGTCTGACAATGAAAGGTATTCGCCAATAATTATATTTTAAGGAAGAAATGGCCAAAATATCAAACATAGACTGTTTCTTCCTTTTATAAAAGATATTTCATTACATAAAAAACAGCGAACCGCTAGATTGAGAAAGGTTTCCGATTATTTTTGTAACTTGCGAATTGATTATATGATGTGTCAAGAAACATGCTTACACCCGAAGAACAGATAGAAATAGACAAACAATTCAAGGATCTGATAAGTTCATGTCCGAGATGCCGTAATGAAGAAGATAAAAAGCTGATCGAAAAGGCGTATAAAATAGCCTACGAAGCTCATAAAGATGCCAGAAGACGTTCGGGAGAACCCTATATCGTTCATCCTATTGCTGTTGCAAAAATCGTAAGCATAGAAATAGGATTGGGTGTAAAATCTGTTATATCGGCACTTTTGCATGATGTTGTTGAAGATACCGATCTCACACTCGAAGACATTGACCGTAATTTTGGGCCTAAAATTGCCTCAATAATAGATGGTTTAACTAAAATTGGCGATGTTTTTGACCGTAATTCATCCCTTCAGGCCGAGAATTTCCGAAAAATGCTCCTTACAATGTCTGAAGATATTCGGGTCATCCTCATTAAACTTGCCGACCGTCTTCATAACATGCGAACACTGGGCTCTATGCCCGTTAACAAACAAATAAAAATTGCAGGAGAAACGGCTTATCTATATGCGCCACTTGCACACCGACTTGGTCTATATTCCATTAAAACAGAGCTAGAAGATTTAAGCTTAAAATACAGATACCCAAGAGCATATAACGAGATTCAGGAGCTAATTGAAAAAACCGCTCCTTCCAGAAACGAATATATTTCAAATTTCATCGAACCAATTCAAAAAAACCTTGATAATCAAGGTTTTATTTACGACATATCGGGTCGCACCAAATCGATTTATTCTATTTGGAATAAAATGCAGACCAAAAATGTACCATTCGAAGAAATTTATGATTTATCAGCCATTCGCATAGTTTTTGATCCTTTACCCAATTTACCTGAAAAGGCACAATGTTGGAATATTTATACTCAGATTACTGATATTTATCTGCCAAAGCCCGATCGTATCCGCGACTGGCTTTCGCAACCCAAAGCTAATGGCTATGAAGCTCTGCATGTTACGGTTATGGGTCCCGGAGGAAACTGGGTTGAAGTGCAAATAAGAAGTCGTCGAATGGACGAAGTCGCAGAACGTGGATATGCCGCTCACTGGAAATACAAACAAAATTATCCGCAGGAAACCGAACTTGATAAATGGCTGAAAAAAATACGGGAAATGCTTGCCAGTCCTAATTCGGACGCACTCGAATTCCTTGACGATTTCAAACTAAACCTGTTCGCCACCGAAATCATCATTTTCACCCCAAAAGGAAAAATGGTTTCGTTGCCCAAAGATGCCACAGCCCTCGATTTTGCTTACGAGATACACTCACACATTGGTAATAAAGCACTTGGGGCAAAAGTAAATCACAAGCTCGTTCCGCTCAATTTCAAACTCCAAAGCGGCGATCAGATTGAAATTATCACATCCGATAAACAACATCCGCTTCATGAATGGCTTGACTTCGTAAAAACGATGAAAGCCCGTACAAGCATTAAAAATTATTTTAAAGCCGAAAACAAAAACAGAGTCGAAAAAGGTAAACAAGAGCTTGAAGAAAAACTTCATCAGCACAACGTTGCGCCTAGTTCTCGTGTTTTCAAAAAACTTCTGCCGGCTTACGAGGTTAGTACCAAAGAGGAGCTTTACAGTAAAATAGGCATGGGGATAATCTCTCTTAACGATTTGGGAGATATATTAAAATCAAGTTCTAAAAATAAACTTATCCATTACTGGAAACTTGCATTCGACACGATAACCGGCGAAGCTCCTAAAATAGACACAAAAAATCCATACCTGTTACGCGAAAGCGACGAAAACGACAGTATTTCGTACAATATTGCAAAATGCTGTAATCCGATACCTGGTGACGATGTTATTGGTTATAAAGATTTCAACGGGAGTATCGTTATACATAAAACAAAGTGTCCGAACGCTTTACGCTTAGTTTCCAGTCAAGGCGAACGTATCGTTCCTACCAAATGGATAACACACAAGGTCAGCTCTTTTTTAGAAACCATCAGCATTCAGGGAATTGACCGTTATAATATCTTCAGTAATATCGTAAGCCTCATATCCAAAGACTTATCCGTAAATATTCGCAATATAAAACTCTCTTCTCACGACGGAATTTTCGAAGGAACTTTTGATATTTATGTTCACAATTTGGAAGATTTAACAAGCTTAATTGATAACCTATTAAAGATAAAGGGAGTAGAACAAACCACCCGAATTGAAAAGCTTGAAGAATAATCATTTGCAATTTCTATATTTTTTGTACTTTAGCTGCTAAATTTTACTTAGACTAAGTATGAGTAGCAACGAAGAAATACGCGACACAGTCAAATCGCTTTTTACCGATTATCTTGAGAAAAAAGGACATCGCAAAACGCCCGAACGCTTTGCTATACTGGACGAAATATATTCTCGCGACGGCCATTTTGATATCGAATCGCTCTATATTTTTATGAAAAATAAAAACTACAGGGTTAGCCGTGCCACTTTGTACAACACAATCGAACTTTTACTCGATTGTAATTTAGTAGTTAAGCATCAGTTTGGAAAAAATATAGCACAGTTCGAAAAAGCATTTCATTGCGGGCAACATGACCACCTTATCGACATAGGAAGCGGTGCTGTAATGGAATTTTGTGATCCACGCATACAGGAAATTATAAAAACAGCTGCCGAGCTCAATAATTTTACTGTATCACATCATTCGCTCTATATTTACGGATACAAAAAAAACGACAAACAAACATCTGATAACTAAATATTTGATGTTTTACAAAAACGAAATAAGCAGACTTCAAAAGAGTCTGCTTATTTCGTTTTTAGACTTTTTCAATTGCTCCATTAATAAAATTCATTTCAGTATCTACTCTGCACAAAAAGGCATAATCTATGCTACAAAATATACAATCAAAAAAGCACCTAACCATTACAATACCCTATCTTTGTATAAAGGTGCATTTAAGACAAAACCACCTTTAAAAAATTATAAAACATCCACGTGAAAAGACTGCCAGAAAAAGAAGAGCGGCGTATTTTACAAGCCATTGCAAAACCACTTGTTGATCATGTTTTTACAGATAATAGCAAAATCGATTTACACGTTCCCCGATTTAAAAACAACAAACTCGCAAAATGGCTTGTTCCCCGCAATAAAAAGCCTTTTGTAGCCGTTCACCTCGACGAAACTGGTAGTCGTGTTTGGAAACTCATTGCCGAAAATAAAAGCTTTACACAAATAGTAGAACAGCTCTCCTTTGAATCGTCAGAAGTTTCGAAAGAAGAATGGGAAGAACGGATTGCTCGTTTTGCATTCATGCTCGAACGAGGTAAACTGATAGAAATCTTTCATTTAAACGAAAATTAAACAACTGTAATTCTGATAATACATTAAAAAAACTCACGATATGAGCACACAGAAATTAGCCGGGCTAAAACCCGAAAAACTTTGGTTTTATTTTGAAGCTTTATGCAATATTCCTAGACCATCAAAACATGAAGCTCAGGTAATGGCCTATGTTAAAGATCTTTGCAAAAGCAAAGGTTGGAGCTACGAAGCCGATGAAGTAGATAACATTGTTATTCGAAAACCTGCAACTCCGGGAAAAGAAAATCTACCTGGCGTTATTCTTCAGGGACATGTAGATATGGTTCCTCAGAAAAACAGCAACGTTGTACATGATTTCGAAAAAGATCCAATTAAGGTTTATGTTGATGGAGAATGGGTTAAGGCAGAAGGAACCACTCTTGGTGCCGATAATGGCATTGGTGCAGCATCGGCTCTGGCTATTCTCGATTCGGATATTGCTCATGGCCCGCTCGAAGTATTACTTACCGTTGATGAAGAAACCGGAATGACTGGAGCTTTCAATCTTAAACCCGGATTTTTAAAAGGAAGCATTTTAATAAACCTCGACACCGAAGATGAAGGTGTTCTTTGCATCGGTTGCGCCGGAGGCATTAACTCACAGGCTCACCGCGCTTACACTCCTGAAAAAACACCTGCCGGATACAAAGGATACAAAATAAACCTCAGCGGATTAAAAGGTGGCCACTCGGGTATTGACATTAACCTCGAACGCGGTAATGCCAACAAGATTATGAATCGCTTTCTATACCAGGCTGTCGAAAAATTTGGTATAAAACTCAGCTCGCTCGAAGGCGGAAATATGCGCAACGCCATCCCTCGCGAAGCTGTTGCTGAAATAGCTATACCAGAGACAAATACTCACAATTTTGAAATTTTTGCGAAAGAATATCAAAAAGAAATATTCACAGAATATCAACCAATTGAAACAAATTTACTTTTTGAAGTAAAAAGCATTGACACACCAGCTTTTTGTTTAGATGAAAAAACTCAAAAAGATTTGCTTTCGTTGGTATATGTACTGCCTAACGGACCAGCCCGTATGTCAGCAGATATGCCGGACGTAGTAGAAACCAGTTCAAACCTTTCTATTGTAAAAGCAACTGATGGCAAAATTGAACTTAAATCGTTATTGCGCAGTGCTGTAGAATCAAGCAAATTCGATTTACTGCGAACTACCGAAGCTGCTTATTCTCTTGCTGGTTTCAGCTACGACAACGATGGTAATTATCCAGGATGGAAACCCAATGTTCATTCGCCGATTTTAACTACCATGAAAAAGGTTTATAAAGACGAATTTGGAAAAGAACCTGAAATACAGGTAGTTCATGCAGGACTAGAATGTGGTATTATTGGCGGAGTTTATCCGAAAATGGATATGATTTCGTTTGGCCCAACAATTATGCATCCCCACTCGCCCGATGAAAAGACCCATATACCATCTGTCGAAAAATACTGGAAATATTTAACTGCTACATTAGCAAATATATCAACGAAATAAACATATTTCTTACGCATAACGAAAACAGGGACATGTGATTACATATCCCTGTTTTTCATTTTAATTAACGGTTTTATGTATTTCTTAATAATCATTAATAAGTAAAACAATAAACAGTCTAAAAACCTAAAGAACTGAGTTTATGATTTCATTTTCAAACATCGATAGAACAAGATAATACGAAGTATAAAACAGTGCTCGAAGGCTTATTCTGGCTAATTTTTAGGGTATAAAACCATTGGCAAAACCTGTTTTTAAGCCTTGTTTATAGGTTTTTTTCATACGGAATGTGTACCGTAGTGCTTTAACCATTATATTTGTCATAAGCCTGCATCACTAACAGCGGGAATATTAAGCTCCTTATATTAAGTTAATTTACTAATTATGAACCAAAAGCATCTAATTATTGAGTCTGTTCTTGCAGTAGCAATTATTGTACTGTTTGTTTTGCATTTTACCAGCGGTAAACATGCAACTACCTCTGGCGCATCAGTTTCTGGCGAGGGGAAAGCTCCTGCATCGGGCAATATTGTTTATGTAAATATTGATACCTTGCTCAATAACTACGATTCGTACCACGACATGCGTGCGCAACTAGCTCAGAAACAGAAAAATATGGAAGCTGAGTTTACGAATAAAGGAAATTCTTACCAAAAAGCAGTTGCCGATTATCAGGATAAAGCTCAGAAAGGTTTGATTACCCGCTCAGAAGCTCAGAAAATGGAACAACAATTGATGGGAGAACAACAAAATCTGGTTCGTTTGCGCGACAATTACAGTCAACAATTATCTGAAGAAGAACAAGTTCTGAATCGCAAACTTATTAACGATATCGTTGTTTACCTGAAAGATTATAATAAAGACGGACGTTACACCTATATTATGTCAAACACTTTTGGAGGTAATCTCTTATATGTTCCTGATAGTTTAAACATTACAAAAGATGTTCTGAAGGGTATCAACGAACAATATGCTAAAAACAAAAAAGATAAAAAGTGAGAATTATCTCAACATATATCAGTAAACAGAGGGGTTTCATCCCCTCTGTTTCTGTTTTACCCCATAGCAATTTGCAATATTGCGTGGTTATCCCATGTTTTAAAGAAGAAAATTTACTTCGCTCGCTCGAAAGCCTTAAACAATGCGCCCGTCCCAAAAAAAATGCAGAAGTTATTGTCGTTGTAAACTATCCCAAAAATGCAACTGAAGCCATTAAACAATTAAATCTGGACACATACCAACAAGCAAAACAATGGGCTGACGTAAACTCAACTGATTGGTTACGCTTTTATGTTACACTAAACCCCGATTTACCCGAAAAAATTGCAGGTGTTGGCACAGCCCGCAAATTAGGAATGGACGAGGCGGCATATCGTTTCGAACAAATAGACAATCCTAACGGTTTCATTTTAGGTTTTGATGCAGATTCGACCGTATCGCCCAATTATTTTACAGCGTTAGACGAACATTTTGCATTGTACCCTAAAACAAACGGAATTGCATTGCGCTTTGAACATCCGATAGCCGGCAGTGAATTTTCAAAAGAGGTTTATGATTCTATAATACTGTACGAATTATACTTACGCTATTATCGGTTAGGATTAAAGCATGCCGGATTTCCATATTGGTTCTATACCGTTGGATCTTCGTTTGCTGTACGGGCTAATATTTATGCAGCTCAGGGAGGCATGAACCACCGAAAAGCAGGTGAAGATTTCTACTTTTTGCACAAGATTATTCCACTGGGAGAATTTTATGAACTTAACAGCTGCTGTGTTTACCCGTCTTCTCGTCCATCCGACAGAGTTCCATTTGGTACAGGGGCTGCTATAAACAAATTATTAAGTGGAAAACATGAAGGTTATCCGAGCTTTCATCCGGATTCATTTGATTGTGCAGCCCAAATACCCGTTGTTCTCGAAAAGATCTATAAAGGAGAACCGATACAACCATTAATATCTAACGAATTATACCAATATCTGAAGGAATTGGATCTCGACAATAAAATCGTAGAAATAAGAAATAATGCCAATCAATTTGAATTTTTCGTTAAACGATTTTACGTATGGTTCAATGGGTTGCGACTTTTACAATTTTTCAACCAAACACATCCTTCTCATTTCCCACTTATACCAGTACGTGAGGCTGCTCTTGAAATGCTTATTCGTTGTGGCTTTGGGGTTTCCCATAATTTAACAGAAGTCGAACTATTGCAATTTTACAGAGAAAAAGAAAAAAGCGACCCATCTTTTTGAGTCGCTTTTAAATCTTTAATCTTCAACCAGAAAGACATCTTCGTTATCTTTCTTCATCAGGTATTTTTCGCGGGCAAATTTCTCGAGGTTATCTTTATTTGTCTGAAGTTCTTCAAGTTCTTTCGAATCTTCCTTTATTTTGTTCTGATAGTAAACCTGGTCGTTCTGCAATTGTTTGTATTGCGAATAAGCTTTAACCCGTTCAATAATATTGTTTTGATCGAAAAATGTCATCCAAACAATAAAAATCAACGAAGTTAGTACGAATTTGTTTTTCAGAAGTTTAAAAAGCTTTTCTTTTCTGATTTTCATAGCATTAACTTATGATGCAAAATTAGCAATTTTAAACAGATAACGATTATCAACCTCTTCTATTTCTAAATCGACATTACTTTTTTATATTCAAAAGCTTGAACATAAAAGCATATTCAAGAGCTACTTCCTTAAATTGTTCGAAACGTCCGGAAGCCCCACCGTGCCCCGCGTCCATATTGGTGTGCAGCAATAACGGATTGTTATCGGTTTTTAAATAACGCAATTTAGCAACCCACTTTGCCGGTTCCCAATATTGAACCTGAGAATCGTGTAATCCGGTAGTTACCAGCATCGCAGGATAATCCTGAGCCTTAACATTATCATAAGGTGAATATGATTTCATGTAAAAATAAGCCTCTTCCTCATTCGGATCTCCCCACTCGTCGTATTCTCCGGTTGTAAGAGGAATGCTATCGTCGAGCATAGTCGTAACCACGTCGACAAAAGGGACATCTGCCAGAATACCTTTAAATAAATGTGGAGCCAAATTGACCACAGCACCCATCAATAAACCACCGGCACTTCCGCCTTGAGCAAAAAGTTTATCTGACGAAGTATATTGTTCACGGATAAGATATTCTGCTGAATCGATAAAATCATTAAAAGTATTCATTTTAGCCATCATCTTACCGTCTTCATACCATTGACGTCCAAGCGTTTCGCTTCCGCGGATGTGAGCTATAACAAAAATAAATCCGCGATCGAGCAAGCTTAGTCTTGATGAGCTAAAATAAGGATCGATGTTAATTCCATATGAGCCATAACCGTAAAGCAATGTCGGATTATTGCCATCCTTTTCGATACCTTTCCGGTATACCATTGAAAGCGGAATCTGTTTACCGTCACGCGAGCTGACATACAACCGTTTAGCTTCGTAATTTTCTTTATCGAAATCACCCAGAACTTCTTGCTGCTTTAGTAAGACTTTAGTTCTGTCATTCATGTTGTAATCATAAACCGAACGAGGTGTCGTAAGCGAAGTATAGCTATATCGTAACGTATCACTCTCAAAATCAGGATTAATAGAAACGCTTGCCGTATAATCTTCTTCACCAAAATCAAGGTAATGTTCTTCACTGGTTTTCCAGTTAATAATACGCAAATTTATAAGTCCGTTTTTGCGTTCACCTACCACCAGATAACGGCTAAAAATCTCAATATCTTCAAGTAACACATCAGGACGGTGCGCAATAAGTTCTGTCCAGTTTTCTTTAGTCGTTTTATCTAAAGAGGTGACCATTAGTCTGAAATTTTTTGCATTCCAGTTAGTTACAATGTAGAACTTATCTTTATAATGATCGACCGAATATTCCAGTTCCCGTTCGCGAGGATGAAAAATCGTGAATTTGCCATCGGGCTTATCGGCATCCAAAAACTGATATTCGCTTGTAAGTGTACTCGAAGAGGCAATCATAATGTACTTTTCCGACTTTGTTTTATAAACAGTTGTATAAAAGGTCTCGTCAGTTTCCTCATAAACAAGCACATCCTCTTTTTGCTCTGAACCTAATGTATGTCGAAAAATTTTATCTGTACGTAACGTTTGTGGATTTTTCCCAGTATAAAAAAGTGTACAATTATCATTACTCCATGCAGCATAACCACTTGTATTTTCAATCGTTTGAGACAGTATTTCTCCTGTTTCAAGATTTTTAAAATAGAGTTTGTACTGTCTACGACTAACCGTATCAACACCAAAAACGAGCCAACGATTATCAGGCGAAACGCTCAATCCCCCAACCTGGTAATAGGCATGTCCCTGAGCCATTTCATTAACGTCAAGCATAATCTCTTCCGGAGCATCCAAACTTCCTTTTTTACGGCTGTAAATCGGATATTCTTTACCTTCTTCAAAACGAGAAATATAGTAATATCCATTATCAAAATAAGGCACAGACTCGTCGGTTTGCTTTATGCGACCGACCAATTCCTGATATAAATCGTCTTTAAATTTATTATAATCAGAGAGATATAGATCCGTATAATTATTTTCAGCATTCAGATAATCAGTTACTTTTGGATTTTCTCTGTCTTTTAACCAAAAATACGGATCGATACGAGTATCGCCATGCATTAACAACTCTTTTTCAATGCGTTCCGCAACTGGCACTTTTAATTCTTCTTTGTTCATACTCCTACAATAATAATGCAGGTACAAAGCTCCGTATTATTACTTAATTTAGAGTACGACTATCCCAATAAATTTTCATTACCAAAAAGAGCATAAATACCTGTTTTTTTAAAACAGGTATTTATGCTCTTTTTTCAAAATTGATATTGTATCAATTTTGAAAAAGTATTTGACAAAGTATACAAATATGAAAATTTACAAACACAAAAAATATAATGATTTATATGACCATTATAGGGTGAGCAAATTTACAATCCCTCAGAAAATAATTGTGTTCATTTATTATAAATTGTCACAATTTTTAATAAATATTAAACATAATGTGTTTTATTCTTTATTGAAGGTTAGCATTTATAAGAAAACACAACATCTTTCATTATAAATAATATGAACATTTATTTTATTAACCGATGGACACAACTTTAAATAAAGGCAACCTTAATATTTCACTTACCGTTGAAGAATTAAAACCTCTTTCTTCAAATGAAGTCATCGTTCTCGGTAAAAAGTGTATCCATGGAAAAATAAGCATGCAAAAATCACTTGAATTTTTATACCCAAATGAATTTGAATCTATCTATTTAGAACATGATGTTGTAGAAGCTGTTTTTATAAGTAAAACACTTCTGATCAAGATAGACAAAGAATTATTACTTAAAACACTAATAAGTAAAGTATTTCCGCTTATTCACTCCGAAGAAATTCTTCGAGTCAATATGAAAATAAATAGGACATATAAAAATATCATTATAACATAATGTGTAATGAAAGTAAAGTATTATTATTCTACAAATTATAAAACGACAAGCATATATGCAGGAATAAACTCTATAGAAAAGGAGCTTTATAAAAATCAATATCTTGTCGTCTTAGATGAATTAGGAGAATATTATGGAGTGCTAAAACCTAATGATCTTATCGTGCGTCCACATAAGCTTGTTGTCGATTGTCTTGGAAAAACGCCATGTTTACAATCTGAAGATTCCATTGTAACTGCTTATGACATTATGACCACAAATAATTTATATTATACATCTGTATTTGAAAAAAACACATTTAAAGGTATACTTTCGTTAGAAATGATAGCTAAAGCAATAAATTCCTATTACAGACATGTTGATTATTCGAATTTAAAAAACAGACAACAACTAAATATTTTAAAGAAAAAAGCTAAAGAATCAGACAAAATAAAGGAAGATTTTCTTCGAAATATTTCTCACGAAATAAGAACACCATTAAATGGTTTAGTAGGATTTTCTTCGCTTATCTCAGAACGTACTAATAATGCTGAAAATAAAAGATATGCGGGCTATATCGAAGAATGTAGTTCCAAATTAGTAAATACAATAGAAAACATACTAAAACTATCTTCTTTACAAGTAGATACAAAAATTGACAAAGATGAAAGTTGCAAGCTGAAAAATTTTTTATACGAAGTATATCTATACATTAATACAGAAAAAAGAAAAAAAGGGAAAAACCATCTTTCGGTTACATTCAAAAATTACATAAACGAGGATCTCTACATTATAAAACAAGCAGATAAGATAAAGCAGGCATTATGCTACCTATGCAGCAATGCCATAAAATTTACAGAAACAGGCAATATTGAAATTAGTTGTAAAAAAGAAAATTATTTTTTCATCTTATCAATAAAAGACTCAGGAATAGGTATTTCGCAAAATGACAAACAACGAATTTTTAAGCCTTTTGAAAGGATAACAGACACTGATTGTTTTTCAGCATATTCTGGAGTCGGGCTTAGTCTTACAATTGCAGAACAACTTATTCGTTCTATCGGCGGAAAAATCACTGTCAAATCTGAACTTGGTAAAGGTTCTGTATTTAACATTATACTCCCTTACGAAATAATAAGCGAATAAAAGCGCACCTCCGGAGGAGTATCCTTATACATATGTAGATAATAATTCTTAACCCGTTGTGCATTCAGGCAATGTTGATTTTAATATGATTCATATTTCTATTTAAGACAAACATATTGATAGCCTGAACAATAGTTAACGTATTTATTTTGAATAAGATAAGAGTTTTAAAACCTTCAAAAGTTTTAGCGTAATTACGTCGAATCATAAATTGATCGCAAAGTTGGGAAAACAAGGTTTCAATACGTTTTCTTGATTTTCGGAAGATATAGGCTTGTTTCTTGTAATGGTGTTGGTTGTCCCTCATGGGAACTTCAGGTTTGATTTGCTGATTTTCAAATAAATTAAGCTGTACTGAAGTTTGTAACCATAATAGTACGTGCGTTGGCTGGCACAATATCCTTTATCAGGGGCTGACTGATAATCTTCCTTACAGACTTTGCTTCTGGCACTCCTTGATAACCTTGTTACTTCCAATGGCATACTATCAATCACATAATAATCCTCAAAATCCGTAAATATCGATGCTACATGCTTCTTTAACTGGGCTATATGTGGAAATAATTTGCGCTTTCGTTTGTTATAAACCGATCGTTCTATTTTGGATGATAATTCATTAGGCAAAAACCTAAAAAGCTGGCATTCACTGTCGATGCTTAAATACTCTGACGTTACACTCATTGCTATTAGCTCAATATCTGATAGTTTAGGCTTCCTGATTTGATGAAGAAAGTTTTCTTTGTCTGTAAGTGTCTTAAGATAAGACAGGATCTTTTTGTAACCTGCACTAAAGTTGTTCATTTATTTATATGATTATAAGTCAGGTAAATAAATGAACAACTTTTTTATTCCCTAAATGCACAACGGGTTTCCTGAATAAATATCTGATATAAACTTCACAAACCATTGTGCGGAGCCCTTACTGTTTCTTCTTTTTCCCTACTGATATTCTGGCGGGCTTTACCTGAGTTGAACTGATAGCTTAAGCGAAACCATATAAAAGCTCTGTTTACATGAATATATCCCCGGTACTGACTATCGAAATCAGATGTTTCGATATCAGAACCCTGGTAAACAAATTGATGGGTAAACGGTATGCCACTTACTATACCAATTTTAATCTTTTGCACGAATGTCTTTTCGAGGGCAATAAAATATAATGGATCGCAAAAGGTATTGCCCTGTATGTTATATTTGGGACTGTTATACTGAAACATCAGTGAAAGAGAGATACCATGTCTAAACATAACAATAGACGATATACCCGATTCGAATACTGATTTTTTGATATTATCAACAGAATAGTTTTTTCCTAAACTGTTGACTTTACTGTACATCTCATATAAACGCAGGTAAGGATTGAAGATAACCGGACCTAAACGCACTGTCCCTGTAAATTGTATGCCCAGGTGTTGCATTGAACCCAGATTGTTGGTTTGTGAAACAAAAGCATTGGTATCGTTCCTGTAAGTGAGGTTTTGCATAAGGTTGGTATAATAATTCCAGAATAGTTTGGCTGAAATATAATTACTTCCTGATTGAGTTGAATATTCGGCTGTTATACTATTGCGGAATTCCGGTTGAAGTAAAGAATTTCCCGTAGTAACGGAATACCTGTCGCTAACTGATACCATTGGATTAAGCTGATAAATGGTTGGCCGGTTTATCGAGCGGTTATACGAAAACTGTAATGACTGCTTATCGTTTATCTTATAACGAACTATAGCATAAGGAAGATAAGACCACAACGAGTAACGGTAGCCGCCGGGCATTTGCGAGAGCGATTTTTCGGTACGCAGGCCCATATTCCACATTGTACGACTGAAATTGCAAATGCTTTGCAGATACATGGCATATACGTTATTGGAATAGTTAAATCCATTTTGTTTATCGTGCAACGACTGAAATTTACCTTTTGCTCCCATCTCGAATTGAACAGTTTCATTCAGCTTAATGGAATAATCTATTTTGATACTGTTGGCAAACTGTGCTGTATGCGTTGCATTGGTAATTGAACCCGATTGCATATCAACATAACTGGTTATGTTTTGGGAGTATTGGCTATTGTTACTTACATCAATACACAGGTAATTACCCTGCTCAAAAATATGTTTGTAGTAAAGCGAATAAAAATTGCTGGTGTTTTTATCACTTCCCTCCTTTATGGCTTTTGTGGTGTCGGAAATTGTAGTGTTAGCGAAAATAGTTTGTGTATACCCGTTGTTTTGATACGAATACTGATTATAAAATGCATAAAAATTGAATTGATCTTTATCGGTCATAAAATAGTCAAAACCATAGTAAAAGCGATGATACCAGTCTCGTTGTTTCACAAACTGGTCAGACGTAATCTGCGCCTCGTTGCCTTCTGTCCTAAATTTCCTTTTTATATTTTCATCAATATCAAAATGACTTATTTCGCCATTGTAAGACGTATAGAAATTAAACTTTTTAAAACCGTAACTGATGTTATAATTGGGAAAAATGTAAATCATAGCGTCTGAAGTTGGAATTTCGGCATTTACCTGACCGCTGAAACCGGCATTCCTGTCTTTTTTCAGTACGACATTGATGGCTCCCGTATAGCTCGCCTCGTAATTGGAAGGAGGAATACTTATCACTTCTATTTTTTCGATCTGATCGGGCGTCAACTGACCAATAAAGCTTTTGTCGCGTTCCTTACCATCAACCAGAATGAGAATATTATTACTGCCTTCGAGTGAGATATTGTGCATCAGATCAACCTGTACGCCGGGAATAAGTTTTAAAACATCGGTGCCACTATGACTGATGGCAAGCATACGCGAAGTAACATAGAATATGGTTTTACCTTTCTCCGACCGGGCTTTTAACCTGTCGGCAGTAATAACCGCTTCCTGTATCTGCTGCATACTGTCCTGTAAATAGACAACACCTATATCAGCCTTGAGCTTATCGACAATTAGAGCTTTAGTATAAGATTTATACCCCATTACAATTACCTGTAATTTGTAATTACCAAAAGAGATAAGGCCCAGGTCAAAGATCCCGCTGTCGCTGCTTAATGCCGTTCTTATCGGTTGGCTTCCCGTTTGACTGAACAAAAGAATGTTTGCATAAGCGATGGGCTGATGGCTGGTTTCACTTTGCAAATAACCTCTTATACTTGCTTTGCTCTGCGCATAAATAAAAGTATTGGCACAAATGCACCATAACATAAAAACAATGCGCAATTTTTGATTTAAAGTGATCGTAGTTGCTGTCATCTGATAAATTTTATAACAGCAAAGTGAAAGTGAATGAATTACAGAAACAAACTAATGGGCTATACAGCAATAATTTGTTTTAAACTGCAAACCTTTTGCACAAACAATCGCAAAACTGGGACAAACGGAAATGATCTGGGACAAATGGAAACTATCGGAACAAGTTAAGCTGCAATTTAAAATCATGGATTTTCTGACGCGACACCGGTATCTCGGCATCACAGCCGTTGAGACGGACGAGGTAACCCAGAGCATTTCCTTTGTTCTGCTTTATTTTCCGAAGGTTGACAATAAATGAACGGTGCGTACGCATGTAAAAAGGAATATGAGAGAGTTGCTGTTCAATATTGTTCATCGAATTGCGCACAATTTCTTTTCTCAGATGCTGGCTTTCATCGAGGTAAAAAGTAACATAATTACCATCCGATTCGGCATAAATTAACTGACTGGCATAAAAGACCAGATTTTCTTTTTTGAGCTGCGAAACTATTGTAATCAAACTGTCGGGCTGATTATCGTTAAAATCAGGTGAAAATTCGGAACTATTTTCCAACTGTGGAATAAGAGCGCGTCGGTAATTGAAAATAAAACTGATAGAAAAAGGAACTATAAAGATTAGCGATGACCTTATAACGGAATCCATAAACGTATTGATGTTCCACCGGTTGGAATGTTCTTCTACCAGAAAACCGGTAAAATAAACAGATATTCCGGTAACAAACATTATGATGAATGTGCAAGACAGTTCCTTTTGTATATTCCACCCGCAACTGTCATTAAAATAGTTTGTACGTTTTAAAGTTAGTATAGTTAACAGCATTACAATCGTTGCAATAAGAAAATAAACGACCATTGTTCCTTCAAAATTTAAGTGAGGGGATTCATGTAATTTCAACGGATGATAGATAAAAATAAAGGCCAGACAAGACAGTAACAAAAATACAGACCCCTTAACCGGTTTCTGAATAAAATAGTTTCGGGAGATTTTCTTATGCCTCCATTTTAAAATATCTTTCCTTACAATCATTATATTATTAATTGATAAACAAATGTTTATACCTGTAAAAATAATTTGTTAAAAATATAAATTATAAAGGCCGGTTTAGCATTCAATTGAATAAATAGAAATTTCTTTGCATTAATTTATACCTTGTAAATAACCGTTAACAAAATCCGATGAAAAACACTAAACAACAAGCAATAAAAGAACTATCCACCATACCCGGCGTTGGAAAATCTATTGCCAACGATCTGTGGAATATCGGAATAGCTTCGGTGTCTGATCTAAAAGGGCAGGATCCCGATGTGCTTTACGATTTGTCAAATAAATGGGCAGGCGTAATTCAGGATCGTTGTCTTTTGTATGTTTTCCGATGTGCAATATATTTTGCAGATACGCCTGAAGAAGAACAAGAATCTGACAAACTTAAATGGTGGAACTGGAAAGACAGGTAGAAGAATAAATCGATTTCTCGACCTGTAACTACTTCAGTTAGCGCGAACTTGCAGCTCGTAATTTTGTGTATGCATAACAAATCTACAAACATCCTTTTCGAGCCTTTTATTTTCGCCAGCATTATCAGCGGCACGGCTATATTTTAATATTGTGGCTCCATTGCAAACTCCGCTTCAACCCCGCTAACGCATACTATGACTATGAATTACAAATTTCCAATGCTTTCCTTAGAGGGGTTTTTCGAGCGGTACGAGCTAAAACTCGCACCAGCTTGGAGGTTATTCATTGCAATCATTATTGCGCCATTTGCAATAATCATCCATGTAACCAATGCGGTATTTTACAGGGTTCCAGTTTATATCCTTAATAAGTTTTATCACTTCCGGGTCGTTTTGGTGCTGTTCCCAGTACTGCATAAATGCCTGTATGTTTTGGTCGTTTGCTTCCTTTTGAGCGGGGGTGTAATAGACTAAACCTTCTTTGTTGTAATCGTATTTTACTCTATAGTTGTCTTCAAAATGGTATATCGTGGTATCGGGTTTTACTTCATAGTAACCTCCGGGGTAGTGTATGGTAGTATCCGTATGAATTTCAGTATATTTATACTGAAATTCACGATATATAAGTTGGAGAAATACTCTACTCCACACAATAGTTTCCCACTGACATTGAGGGTTTTGCATAAGAGCTATTAACAAGGGTATTGATTTAGCAGAAAAAACCACGCAAGCACTATCTGTCTGGACTGATATTACTTGTTTTTTGTCTTCGTAACACACAACTATTTTCCCGGGCATAAGAGAGGACATCCCCATCTTCAGCATAATGTCAACATTAAAAGTATATTTTTCATGTGGTTTAAGCATGATTGTATCACACTTAAATGGATATAAAATATTTTCTAAGTCATAAACCCCAGAAATAAAACCGTTAAAAGACCTAAATCCATCCATCTGTTTATCGAACCCCCTTATGTAGCTTATTTCACAATATGAATTTGAATCCGGACGGGCCAACTTCCAATCCTGAGTTAAGTTATTGTTGCAGTATGTAATTTGAGCAACAATGGGTTCGCCAATTATATACATGTTTTTGTCCAACGTTATGCTTACACTGTGGGTACTGTCGGCTTTAGGTTTAGATCTAAATTGACCAAAACTTGGCACGAAAACCAAGCATGTTAAAATAAAAACAAATGCTTTCATCACTTTTTATATCCTCTTAAAATTAAAATTTCTTTATCTGAAAACTTCTTTAAAGTTAAAACTGGAGCAAGAGCCATTAAGTTCTTAGAATCTTGTTGATCCGAATGATCCACACTTCCAAACTGATCTCTGTACAAAATTACAGTACAACTTACAGAATTGCGAGTAGCCCCGCTAACGCATACTATGACTATGAATGAGCAAATTTCTAATGCTTCCCTTAGATCTGCTTTAAGGAAAGGAAAGTACAAACAATTATGGTAATATATTATTATAGGTATGGATAAATACAATATCAGAAGGCATAAACAGAAGCAAGCTCCAAAGACTTAAACTAAAAACCATAGTTTTCATAGGAAAACCTTAGTTCTCATAGAGAAACCATAGTTTTCGTAGAGAAACCATAGTTTTCATAGAGAAACCATGGTTTTCATAGAGAAACCATAGTTTTCATAGAGAAACCATAGTTTTCATAGAGAAACCATGGTTTTCATAGAGAAACCATAGTTTTCATAGAGAAACCATAGTTTTCATAGAGAAACCATGGTTTTCATAGAGAAACCATAGTTTTCGTAGAAAAACCATGGTTCTCGTAGGGAAACCTTAGTTCTCGTAGGGAAACCTTAGTTCTCGTACGAAAACTAAGGAAAATAGAATTTGAAGGGAAGACAATTCTGGGAACTGCGTAAAAAATAAAAGACCGCGATCAAAAGCAACAAAACGCTTGTTTGCCTTCTGCACAACCGTTGCAAACCCAACGGCAGCGGGCAAAAATGCTTTTATACGGTTTTTATTCCACCAAAAAGTTCTGAGGATGAGGATAATGGTAGCTTTTTTCAATACTTTAGTGGAATAAATCCTTACAAGATGGATTATTGAAGATACAGGAAATATATACGCAATGCTATTGCGTATATACATCTAAAAGTGGAAATATTACGCAATGTGTTGCGTATATATAATTGTTGGGTGCTACCTTAACAGTACCAATAAATCAATATTCACGAGTAAAAAGTAATAATTGAAATAGAACCGAATAAAATGAGATTTAAATTTACACTTTTATTAGCAATCACTTTAGGCGTGATAAATAATCTATATTCACAAATGGAAAATTCCAGATTAAGAATTTTTTTAAGTGTTGGTATGAATAATTCTACAATCAAGAATGAGTATAAACTTGCAAGTCGATGGTGGTGTTATTCGAATGAAAAAGGTGAAAAATCAAATCAAAGATTAAATTCAGGCATCGGCATAGAATATAGTCTCTCTAAATATTTTTCTATTCAATCAGGAATTCAATTTTCATTTCCAAGATCCATGATTGCGCTTCAAGATAACGATACATTAGTATCTAATTGGAAGCAAGTTCCCCGTAGTGGAGATGTCAATACTGAATACAAAATTTTAAGTGTGCCGATTGATATTAAATATAGGTTTTTTAATACTAACAAGTTAAGTTTATATTTAAAATATGGAATTCAAACCAATTCTATTATAGGTTATAAATGTGTTGCTACAGAGACTTATTATGATGGAAGCATTTTAAATTATAATACAAGTTATCAGAAAGATAAATTTAGCAAATTCAATTTTTCAATGGTTGGTAGCATAGGGTTAGATTATAGTATATTAAAGAGATTCTACATTGGGGCAGATACTTATTATAGTTATATGTTTGATTCAGTGGAGGGGGATAAAACATTTTCAGGAAATCATTATACGATTAAGATTAATGATTTGGGGATTAAAATTATAATGGGTTATAGATTTTGATTAATTTGTTTTTTGTTATTGCGCGAAATGATAAAAATAAAGGCAGCACCCAACATGCAATATAAAAAATTGGGGGTTAATAGGTTATTTAAGTGTGGTGGCTCGTACCAAGTACAAGGTAACTTGATAGTGAATCACTCCGAATTCCCCAACTTTTCATATTGCCAACGTTGGCCACAATAATAAGAAGATATCGCTACAATGATAAATAATCGCAAAAAGAAAAATAAAGAAAAACTGCTTGAATCATTCGGCAATATAAAGGATGATTCATTTGATTTTGAGCTGATAGAAAGTTATTTTAGGAAAAAAGACAATTCTAATGTGTTTCAGATACTATCCGATAAAACCTGCAATGATTTGGATTTTCAAGAGTTATTCATGTTTCTCGATAGGACAAATTCTAAAGTTGGGCAACAATACCTTTATAATAAATTAAGGACAATTCCATTAGATTCACACGAAAATGATGTAAATGAAAATTTTATAAACCAATTCTCTAAGGATTCTGATTTTAGAGTTTCTATTCAAAGTCAATTATGCAAATTAAGCGAAAGTGAAGCATATTATATTTCTTCACTTTTTCAAGATGAACTTTTGCAACCTCCAAAATGGTATTTTGTTGTTCGGCTCCTAGCTTTTACCAGTGTACTTTCATTGATAATGTCGTTTTTCAATCCAAAAATGTTATTGGTTTTACTTGGTGTTTTTATTATCAATATGGTGATTCATTATTGGAATAAGAAAAACCTTTATCATTATTTTGGTTCAATTCCTCAACTTCTAAAATTAAATGGAATTGCCCGTGAATTATTTAAAAATCAGGCATTAAAAGCAATAGATCCTGACCTTATAAAATCCATAAACATTATTGATAAGGTTCGAAACCACATGTCTTTCTTTAATTTGGAAGTTAAATTGCAAGCAGATGCACAGGCAATTTTTTGGGTGATTTTCGAGCTTTTCAAAACTCTTTTTCTCATTGAACCATTGTTATTGTTTGGGGCTTTAAGACAACTTGACACGAAACGGAATGAAATTGAAGAAGTATTTATGTTCGTTGGACAAATAGATTCTTTAATATCAATAGCTTCACTTCGAAAAGGATTGAATAATTATTGTATTCCAAAAGTAGTTGAAGAACAAAAAATACTTGTTGCTAAAGAGGCATATCACCCTTTGATTTATGATTGTGTAAAAAATAGCATTCAAATCAATAGAAAATCTATTCTTTTGACAGGTTCAAATATGTCTGGTAAAACTTCGTTTATCCGAACAGTTGGGATTAATGTAATAACCGGCTTGACAATAAACACTTGCTTTGCTGACCAATTTTTGATTCCCCGCTTGCGAGTGTTTTCAGCTATTAGGATTAGTGATGACTTAATGAACGACAAAAGTTACTATTTTGAAGAAGTATTGTCTATTAAGGAAATGATAGATAAAAGCGGAAATGGGAAACCAAATTTGTTCTTACTTGATGAGATATTTAAAGGGACTAATACTATTGAGCGGATTTCTGCTGGGAAAGCAGTTTTATCTTCTTTAGCAAAATCAGATAATATAGTTTTTGTATCAACACATGATATCGAATTGGCTGATTTATTAAGGGATGAATATGAATTATATCATTTCAGCGAAAATGTAAGTAATAAAACGGTTGATTTTGACTATAAACTAAAAGAAGGTAAATTAAAAAACAGAAATGCTATCAGGATTCTTCAGATAAATGATTATCCTGAAAACATAATAGAAGAAGCGATTGAAATATCCAAAGAATTAGATAAAATTACTGTGGCCAATCGAGTAGACCGCCCCGCCGATAATTATTAGCGGGGAGAGCCTCTCACACCACTGTACGTACGGGTCTCGTATACAGCGTGTTCATTACAATGCGGGGCAATCCCGCTAGCGCGAACTTATTGCTCGTGCATCCATGTATGTCACAACAAATCTACAAAACATCAATTTCGATAATTCTATTTTCTCTCGCTAGCGCGAACTATTGTTAGGAACAAAATAATCTGACAATGAATTAGTAAATTTCTAATGCTTCCCTTAGATCTGCTTTAAGGAAAGGAAAGTACAAACAATTATGGTAATATATTATTATAGGTATAGATAAATACAATATCAGAAGGCATAAACAGATGTAAACTCCAAAGACTTAAACTAAAAACCATGGTTTTCATAGGAAAACCTTAGTTCTCATAGAGAAACCATAGTTTTCGTAGAGAAACCATAGTTTTCATAGAGAAACCATGGTTTTCGTAGAGAAACCATGGTTTTCATAGGGAAACCATGGTTCTCGTAGGGAAACCTTAGTTCTCGTACGAAAACTAAGGAAAATAGAATTTGAAGGGAAGACAATTCTGGGAACTGCGTAAAAAATAAAAGACCGCGATCAAAAGCAACAAAACGCTTGTTTGCCTTCTGCACAACCGTTGCAAACCCAACGGCAACGGGCAAAATGCTTTTATACGGTTTTTATTTCACCAAAAAGTTCTGAGAATGAGGATAATGGTAGCTTTTTTTAATACTTTAGTGGAATAAATCCTTTCAAGATGGATTATTGAAGATACAGGAAATATTACGCAATGTGTTGCGTATATATAATTGTTGGCGCTCATTGTAAAGAAGTCTGCATAAACGAGAAAACTTTAAAAATAGAATGGGAACCCACACCTATGGAAAGTTGGAAATGTAATACATAAACGATGAAAAAAATAATTAAGAGTTCAGTTTTAGTATTATTTGTAATACTTGTAACTAATGGTTGTAAAAAGGATAATATAGATAATCCAACAAATGGTAAAACTACAGCAGTTTTTAAATCGGGTATTACTTATGGCACCATGACTGACCAAGATGGTAACATTTATAAAACAGTAACCATAGGTACACAAACATGGATGGCGGAAAACCTGCGAACAACTAAATACCGAGACGGTACTACGATACCCAATGTTACTGATAATGCAGCTTGGTTCGCTTTAACAACCGGAGCATATTGCTCTTATAACAACACCACAAACGTTGATAGTATTGCTACTTTTGGCAGATTGTATAATTGGTATGCTGTAAACACAGGCAAGCTATGTCCAACCGGATGGCATGTGCCTAGTGATGCAGAATGGACAACTTTGACAACATATTTGGGCGGGACAGCCATTGCTGGTGACAAGCTTAAGGAAATCGGAGTAAGTCATTGGCGCAACACCACCACTGAAGCAACTAATGAAATTGGCTTTACAGCTCTTCCGGGAGGTTTTCGTTATTATATAGGATACATCAATATGGTCGGCACCGGATGCTGGTGGAGTTCTACAGAGGAAGATACGAGTGAAGCTTGGACCCGGAGTCTGTATGGCAATTATAGCTTTGTGTTAAAGGATTCCGACATTAAGGAGTTTGGGTTTTCAGTTCGTTGTATTAAAGATTAATTTGATAAAAATTGGCTGAGCTTTTTCATATTTTTTCTAAGTGAAAATATGAAAAACATTAAAAAACAATGAACCGTCAATCGAGTAGACCGCCCCGCCAATAATTATTAGCGGGGAGAGCCTCTCACACCACTGTACGTACGGGTCTCGTATACAGCGTGTTCATTACAATGCGGGGCAATCCCGCTAGCGCGGACTTATAGCTCGTGCATTCATGTATGACTCAACAAATCTACAAAACATCAATTTCGATAATTCTATTTTCTCTCGCTAGCGCGAACTATTGTTAGGAACTGAATAATCTAACAATGAATTAGTAAATTTCTAATGCTTCCCTTAGATCTGCTTTAAGGAAAGGAAAGTACAAACAATTATGGTAATATATTATTATAGGTATGGATAAATACAATATCAGAAGGCATAAACAGAAGCAAGCTCTGTTAGACTTAAACTAAAAACATATAGTTTTCATACGAAAACCATTCGTTTCATACGAAAACCATCCGTTTCGTATAAAAACTAAGATGAAAAAATATAATTCGGGTCTATTCAATAAACTGTGTCAAGAAAGAGGCTATAAGAAGAAAGTCCTGAAAACTGCGTGAAAAATAAAAGACCGCAATAAAAAACAACAAAACTCTTGTTTGCCTTCTGCACAACCGTTGCAAACCCAACGACAGCGGGCAAAAATGCTTTTATACGGTTTTTATTCCACCAAAAAGTTCTGATAATGAGAATAATGGTAGCTTTTTTTCAATACTTTAGTGGAATAGATCCTTACAAAATGGATTATTGGAGATACAGGGAATATATACGCAATGCTATTGCGTATATACATCTAAAAATGGAAATATCACGCAATGTGTTGCGTATATATAATTGTTGTAAGCAATAAAAACAAGCACTCTGCAATTAATTTAATGTAATTACATGTCAAAAGTTACAGGATATTTTTTAAGGCTTAGTTCTGCACGTTACTATACACTGAATAATCGGATGTATGAGAAATATGCTGAACCTGTTCCTGATTTTTCACATTCTAGAAATATTCCATTGATTTGCTTTATTATTGATGATAATGGCATTATTTCTCACATTGGAAGCGGTAAGAGAGGATTTCTTGCTGGAACTGATTTGCGAAGGCTAAATATTGAAAATATTTATAAGTTAACTAAACCATTGTCAGCAATTGATATTGCGCAAGCTACACCATCAAGAAATAAACATAGTTTAACTGTCAAGATAAATGATGGAGGGATTATTTCCCCTAAAAGTTTTGAAGCATTTTTAAAAGAATTATTGAAAAAATCAGAAGAGGTTATCCCAATATTAAGCAAATACTCAACTGAGAAACATATAAGGATAGAAAAGCTGTCGAAAGAAATTAAAAATTCTTTAGCAGAACAAAAAGAAGCTATATTGACAGCTCTTAACATTGCAGGTATTGATAAATCTGTAGTTGGTGGTTGGGATTATTCTGAAGATGTTGGTCCAATTTCTTTTCTTGATGGAATTAAGGATGTAAGATTACGAGAAGATTCAATGGTTATGAATGACCTCGTTAATATTCCAGGATTTAATTACATCTCAACGACAAAATATTCGGCATCAAAGTTTATGAGTAGGACAGCACAATTAACAGTTATACTTGCAAATAGATTGCCATTGGAAGAGTTGTTAGGAACCGATTTAATTTATTACAATGAAGATTTTAAAAGCTTTATAATGGTTCAATATAAGGTTATGGAAAAGGAAAGTGAACAATTTCTCTTTCGTGTCCCAAATTCTCAATTAGATGAGGAGATTAAACGAATGGATTCTATTTTAGCTCATCTCAATTCGATAAAAAGTATTTCTAGTATTGATGATTATCGTATAAATGAAAATCCATTTTTTATTAAGATTTGTCCACGGATTGATTTTGATCCTGACAATATTGGTTTAAGTACAGGTATCTATTTGCCAATTGATTATTTTAAGATGTTACAAACTGACCAAACCATAAAAGGTAGTAGAGGCGGTATGGCAATTTCATATGATAATGTTGGTAGATACTTTGATAATACTGCTTTCAAAACTATAATTGAGGGTGGTTGGATTGGGACTAATATTAGTCAATCCAAAATATTGGAGGATTTAATTAAATCTACAATCGAAAGTGGAAAAGCTGCGGTTTTAGCCGTTAAAGAAAAATATTCAGAACCTAAACCTGTTAATGAAGAGAACGATAAAAATGATTTCAATATAGATGAATTACCATTCTAAATTAATAAAACTAAAAAATTACTGCTTACAACAACGGGTCATAAAACATGCCGGTTTTAGTGAGTTTTCAAGCGTTTCATCCCGCATCGTGGTTTGTCACGGTGGATACGTTCGCAGCTCCGCAATCCGGCACGCTTCATACCCGCGAACGCCGTTAGCAGTGATTTAAAAAAACAACTACAATGACAATTTGCTGTGAAATATTTACAATAACAGAACTAAGAAATTGGTTGCTATTATTTTTCGGGACAATTGGCGCTTTTATAACAATTAGGACTTATATAAATTCAACGAGACAAAGAAAGATTGACAATACATTTAAAACTCTCGACTTCTTAAGAAGGCATATTGGAGAAAAGGAAATTAAAACTTTTATTGAATTATTCCATGCTAATAATGAATTAAGTGGTGTAAAATACAACGAATTCAAATTTGCTGACGGCAGGACAGATACAATAGAAACAATGTTCTCTGAAGGGGGGTGCGGAAATGGCGATATTCACAATATGATTGAGATATTTAATCTTATTAGTCCGACAATTAAAGACCTTGAAATAAATTTAATATGGTTTGAGTATGGACAAATTATGAATAAAATTTACCATTGGACAAAATATTTGGAGGATGAAATTGATAAGACAGAGACCAAAGACAAATACTCTGCTTTCTATGCTAACTTTAATGCATATATGAGTAAAGCCGACAAGAAAATGTTGTTTAAACCAACGAAGTATTATACATATGCAGAATAGAAAAACCACTGCTAACAATGTGTATAGTGTATAAGGGTTTCAGTGGCTTTCGAGCAGTAACGCCCGCCTTAATTTTGCGTGGTAACTTGATAGATTTGAAGCCCGCAATCCCTTACGACACCATATACTCGGACGTTAGCGGTTATTGTAAGACAAAAACTGCCAGTTTCCAAAAATGAAAGAATTTGAGACTTAGATTTATTTTGACCAAAAAGAATTTTAATGAAAAAGATTAGTACTTCAATAACACAAACTTTAGTCAGACTGATTCTTTCAATAGGAATCCTTTGGGGATTAAGCACAACAGTCTTTGCTAATGGTAAAATTGGATTTGCATGTGGATATGCAGGAAGTCCAACAGAATCTGTTGTCTTGATTGATAGTCTTGTTAAATCAAAGGATTATAATAAAATAATAAGTCTTTTAAAATCAAATGATGACGGAGTAAAGTGTTTAGCCGTAATTGTTTGTGAGATTTTAGATTCAAACGAGAAAATCAAATTGACTGATAAGGATAAAAAGAATATTAGTGACGCGTACAATTCAAAAGAGAAAATTAATATTTGTTCAGGTTGTACTTATTATGCGGAACCGAGATTATCTGATATTTTGAATGAAGTTGATTTTGACGATTGGGGATTTAATATGAAAAAAATTGCAAAAGAGAGATATATTAAATTAATTGAATAAAACAACAAACCGCTAATCGAGTAGACCGCCCCGCCAATAATTATTAGCGGGGAGAGCCTCTCACACCACTGTACGTACGGGTCTCGTATACAGCGTGTTCATTACAATGCGGGGCAATCCCGCTAGCGCGAACTTATTGCTCGTGCATCCATGTATGTCACAACAAATCTACAAAACATCAATTTCGATAATTCTATTTTCTCTCGCTAGCGCGAACTATTGTTAGGAACAAAATAATCTGACAATGAATTAGTAAATTTCTAATGCTTCCCTTAGATCTGCTTTAAGGAAAGGAAAGTACAAACAATTATGGTAATATATTATTATAGGTATGGATAAATACAATATCAGAAGGCATAAACAGAAGCAAGCTCCGTTAGACTTAAACTGAAAACATATAGTTTTCATACGAAAACCATTCGTTTCATACAAAAACCATTCGTTTCATACGAAATCCATCCGTTTCATACGAAATCCATTCGTTTCGTACGAAAACTATCCGTTTCATACGAAAACCATCCGTTTCGTACGAAAACCATCCGTTTCATACGAAAACCATTCGTTTCATACGAAAACCATTCGTTTCATACGAAAACCATTCGTTTCATACGAAAACCATCCGTTTCATACGAAAACCATTCGTTTCATACGAAAACCATCCGTTTCATACGAAAACCATTCGTTTCATACGAAAACCATTCGTTTCATACGAAAACCATTCGTTTCGTACGAAAACCATCCGTTTCATACGAAATCCATTCGTTTCATACGAAATCTATTCGTTTCATACGAAAACCATTCGTTTCGTACGAAAACTATCCGTTTCATACGAAAACTATCCGTTTCATACGAAAACCATTCGTTTCGTACAAAAACCATTCGTTTCGTACGAAAACTATCCGTTTCGTATAAAAACTAAGATGAAGAAATATAATTCGGGTCTATTCAATAAACTGTGTCAAGAAAGAGACTATAAAAAGAAAGTCCTGAAAACTGCGTGAAAAATAAAAGACCGCGATCAAAAGCAACAAAACTCTTGTTTGCCTTCTGCACAACCGTTGCAAACCCAACGGCAGCGGGCAAAAATGCTTTATACGGTTTTTATTCCACCAAAAAGTTCTGAGAATGAGGATAATGGTAGCTTTTTTTCAATACTTTAGTGGAATAAATCCTTACAAGATGGATTATTGAAGATACAGGAAATATATACGCAATACTATTGCGTATATACATCTAAAAATGGAAATATCACGCAATGTGTTGCGTATATATAATTGTTATAAGCCATTTTAAAGACAACGACAATATGAATTTGACACAATTAAGCCTTATGAGCTACGATGAAATTCTTGAATATGTGATTTCAGCTTACATACGAGAATTTGGAGAACGAAAATTTAAAACAGTTCTTGACAAAATAATGACTTCAAATAAAATATCAGGACTGATAAGCACTGCAAAATATAAAGGAGTTCCGCCTGGCTCAAAGGATTTCCTATATTGTTTAAATGAAATTCCATATTTCATCTTTTCACGTGGACAAACTCAAGCTGTAGCTGCTTTAATAGCTCTTCAAAGATGGAATGAAGAAGTAAACTCACAGCAATATTTGCTATCAGATGAAGGACTTCGTCTTAGAGCAGTCAATATACTTGAAGAATCAAAAGTTACATTTTTCTAAACAATAAAAAGCAAAACTTATGTTCAATCTATTTAACAAAAAGAAAGAGGAAAACCCTATCTCAGATATGTTTTCAGACTTAACGACAAATCAAAAAATGTCAGTAATGAACCTACTATTAACCATTGGAGTTTGTGACGGTGAGCAGGGTAATCAGGACAAAGAATTACAATATTTAAACACATATGTAAAAATATTAGATGTTCGTAGTGACAGAAGTATGGCTTATCTTGAATCATATGGACACGAGAGAATAATAGATGACCTTAAAACACTTTCAAAAAATCAAAAAGAGTTTTTGGTTGTTGCGGCTTGGGAGATGATAACTTGTGACGGACGACCTAACGAAACAGAACTTCAAGTTGTTGGTGCAATATTTGAAAAAATTGGAATAACAGACGAACAATTTGTTGCAACTATTGAAAAAACACAAGCTTTAATGAAACATTTTTTTGGAAAATAATTATGAGCAAACTAAAACCATCTCAGGCATTAGGAATGTGGGCATTGACAGCCTTTATTCTTTTTCTTGTAGCATCCCTATTTAGCTGGTCGCTTAGTGACTGGAATTGGTTTTCAAAGATTATATTTTGGGGACCTACAATTATTTTAGGTGTATGGACAATTAATGACTATTTCATTAACCCAGACAAATAAAAGAAAAACGGCTTATAACAAGCGGTCATAAAACATAGCGGTTTCAGTGCAATTTGCAAACTCAGTTCCCGCTGGCAAGGTCAGTAACGGGGGATAAGTTCGCAGCCACGCACTCCGCTACGTTTCATACCGCCATCCGTTACATGCAAGCGTAAAAAAAGACACAGCTTCGAAGATTTGACATAGATAATTCAAGAATTGCTAATTCAATTGCTAATTATAGTATGTAGTGTGACCTGCATACTATAATTAGTTTTGTGCAGATTTTAATTAGCAATGATTTCAAAAAACGAAATATTAAATATTTTTGGTGAAAACGTCAGAAAATACAGACGACTTCTTGATATTTCTCAGGAAGAATTGGCTTATCGTGCAGATTTACATCGGACATACATTGGCATGATTGAAAGAGCTGAAAAAAATATTACTCTCGTAAATATGGAAAAGATTGCTAAAGCTTTAAAAGTCCAAATTGAAGACTTAATTAAAGATAGCAATCATGACAAAAAACCAAGTTAAACCTTACATTGTAATTGACAATGAGTATTTTATTCCTGAAAAAACTAACGATGTTTTTAAGGAAGTAGAATTTGAATATCAAGTAAAAAAATGGCAAGGAGCATTGCCAAAATTCTTAGAAAAACAAGGATTAGACTTAACTGATGAAGAATTTGATGATTTATTAGAAGAAAATTACGAATTGTTGCATCCAGACAATAAAGAAAGTTGGGTTCTTGAAAGTGATACGAAATGGGAAGATAAAAATTCTGCCACATATAAAGTTTTAGCCGCATTATATTCTGGTGATTGGGAATGTCGTGTTTGTGGGCCTGTTCCACAGGTTAATCCGCAACCCGCAGCACGTATAAAAGCCTTAAAAATTAAAGGATACATTATTGGTTCAAGACGAAGACAGTGCTCAATTTGTAATAAAAAAACCATGCATGACATTCTTGTTATGCTACCCAGCATTGAAACAAGATTTGAACATGGAAATGAATTACGTAAACCTATGTCTGATGTACTAAAAAAAAGAATTAAAAGTGCTTTAAACTATAGAGAGGTTTGTTTTAATGTTGTAAGAACAGAAGTAGAATTACTTATTGACCATAAATTTCCTTCTCAACGTTGGAATGTGCCTGAATCAGATAATCCTAATGATATGAGCGTTGCTGATATTAAAAAGAAATTTCAGTTGCTTTCTAATCAAACAAATATGTGGAAATCTCGCTACTGTGACACTTGTGTGAAAACTGGAAAACGTGGTGAGTTTATGGGGACTAAATGGTATTACGAAGGTAATGAAAATTGGGCAGGGCAAACGCCTAATGATGAAAATGGCTGTGTCGGTTGTCCTTGGTACGATTTAGAATTATGGAAATCTAAATTATTAGAAGCAACAAAAAAATAAGCCGTTAAAAATTGAAGACTATAGTGTTCTTTTTTGTAGTTTTGCATAAACATTTTTTTTAATATAATGGAAGATAAATTTACTTTTGGTAGTGTTTGTTCGGGAATTGAAGCCTCGCAATTGGCGTTTGCACCTTTTGGGTTTCAACAGTTGTGGAGTTCTGAAATCGCCGAATTTCCTTCAAAAGTATTGGATTATCACTATCCTGAAATACCGAATTTAGGTGATATGACTGGACTTCCTGAATTAATACTTAAAGGAAAAGTTCAAGCACCTGATTTGTTTTGTGGCGGGACACCTTGCCAAGCTTTTTCACTTGCAGGTTGGAAAAATGGATTAGCTGATAAGCGTGGTCAATTGACGATTACTTTTATTGAAATTGCAAATGCGATTGATGAAATTCGAAAAAAAGAAAACAAGTGTTCTTCAATAATTCTTTGGGAAAATGTTGAAGGTGTTTTAAATGACAAAACAAATGCATTTGGGAATTTTATTGCAGGTCTTGCAGGGTTTGACGATGAAATTAAAATTGGGAAATGGTCAAAATCAGGTTATTTAGAAGGGCCTAATAGGAATGTTGCTTGGCGTGTCATTGATGCAAAATATTTTGGTCTTGCACAACAACGAAAAAGGTTATATGTGCTTGCTGGTGGTAAAGATTTTCGACCTGACCAAGTCTTATTTGAGTTTGATAATAAAAATATTTTAAATCAATTCAAATCTTCAAATTCAAATAAGAAAAATGCTTTAGCAAGTCTTTTTGACAACATCGAAGAAACACAAAATGATACAGAAGTACAAGTAATTTATAAAGGCTCAGAAAAATTTGAATTTTTCAGGAAATATACTGATTGTTTATATTCAGCTTATGGAACAAAATGGAATGGTAATGCCGCTGCATACAATGGTTCATTATATATTGCACAAAACGATAGAATTAGACGTTTTACACCCTTAGAGTGTGAGAGACTAATGGGATTTCCTGACAATTATACTCAAGTTAATGGGAATAGTGACACTAATAGGTATCAGGCAGTTGGAAATTCATGGGCTGTTCCTGTAGTAAAGTGGATTGGTCAGCAAATTTCAAATTATATTACATTAGGTCATGTTGATATAATAGAATGGTCAAAAAGTACAAGAGAACATAAAAACAATCTAAATGCGAAATTGTATTTGATAGATGGTGTTCACCAAATTAGGCAAAACAGTTACTTGAATGCATCACAAATTCCAAATAATCCAATGGAAGGCAATCTAGCTGATATTGTACAAACTGATTTTGTGCCTGAAAAGTTTTATTTAAGTTCCCAAGCCTGCAAAGGCATTTTAAGAAGAAAATTTGAACGAGATATAAATATGAATTCTGAACTTCAAAGACTTATGACAATTATTAGCGAAGATGAAGTTTTTCAGACCATTGAAAATAACGCCAGCATGTAACAACGGCTCATAAGCAATGGCGGGGCTTGTAGCGTATTCAACGTTTCGTCTCGCAGGTCAGGTCTGTAACGTGGGATACGGACGCAGCCACGAAGTCCGCCACTGCTCATAGCCGCGACCGTTATGGCACATTAAAAAAGACATCCGCAAGTTAAAACTTATAGATTATGAGAATTACTAGTTTTACAATTGAAAACTTCAAAAATATTAGACATGCGTCTTATGAGAATCTTCCGAATTTTATTGTAATATGCGGAGGAAATGGATGTGGGAAAAGCTCAATATTAGAAGCATTAATGACCGCCAAAGAAGCTCTTGGTAGCTATGGATATTTTGAAAGAAATCCACATTGTGTCTCTGCTGATGCAAGCTTTTGTGAAATCAGCATAAGTTTTAAACTTTCAGAAAATGAAATTGCATATTTAAAAGAGGCCCAGCCAAGTAATCAAATAACAACTGATTATTCTGCTACTATTCGGATATTAAAGGATGGTAATACAAGTATTACAAAGCAAACGCAAGGGAATGTAAATAGACTTTTTAGTAGATTCTCTTCTACTAGAAGTTTCTTTGATTTTTTTAGTGCCCATCGAAATAATGTTAAATCAACATTGAATACTTGGAATTCTGATTTTCTAAATGAGGATTCAATTAAACGATTATTATCAAATGGAAGGTCAAAATTTGATAATATAAAACAATATCTCACAAGTCTTAAAATGTCTGATTTACAGCAAATACAGAAGTTCATGCGAATAGGGAGGCAAAAAGATTTTGATTCTTTAAAAGTTATAAGGGATTTCTTTAATTCATTTTTTGCCCCAATGGAATTTGATGATGTATATTTAGATTCAAATCCTTTTAAGTTTTCAATAAAAACTCCACGAGGTGAAATTGATATTGATGAGTTAAGTTCGGGTGAAAAAGAGATTTTAAATACATTCATACATTTTCATCAATTAAATCCATATGAATCAATAATTCTATTTGATGAACCTGACGTGCATTTGCATCCTGAATTAGAAAGAAAATATTTAAAAATTCTACGCTCATTATCAGAAAATAATCAAATTATTATAACAACTCATGCCCCAGAAATGATGATTGAGGCAGGTTCGGATGCCCTGTTTACTATTACTAAATACCCAAATGGCAATGAAAATCAATTTATAAAGGTTTCAACTTCTGAAGAGTTACATGATTCTTTATCAACAGTTATGGGTAGTAAAGGTTTTGTTAGTTTAAATAAAAAAATTGTATTTATTGAAGGTGAAGACTCTTCAACGGATATTGATGTTTATGAGCATTTTTATCCTAGTAATTTATATAACTTGTCATTTATTCCAGCAGGAAATTCAAGTACAATAAAATCGACAGCTTCAAAAGTAAATATTTTACTATCAAAGGGTTCTACTTTTCAAGATTACTACTGTATTATTGATGGAGACTTAGAAAGACATGCGGATATTGATTCATTTGATAATATTTTCCAACTACCTGTTTATCATATTGAAAATATTTTATTGGATGAGGACAACATATTACTTTCAACAAATAAAATTCTTGGAAGGTCATGCTCTTTTTCCTCTAAAGAACAAATTACAAATTTGTTAAAAGAAATTGCAATTAGTGATGAGCATTTATTGCCTTTTACTCGTGCTTTATTAGATAGTAAGGTAAATAAAGCTACTAAAATTGCTGGTGATTTAATTTATCAAAAAAGATTTGTAGAATTAGCCCAAATTCAGCCGATTACATTTGATTCGATTAAAGACGAGGCCAGGCAAATTATTGAAAACTCAATCAATAATGATACTTGGAAACAGGTTTGTAAAGGACGGGATTTATTAAAGGCATATTGTAAAAATAACAATTTGAAATATGACCATTTTAGAAACCTATTAATAAGTAATTTAAGTGATGTGCCTATTGGTATAAAGAATATAATGGATAAAATTGCAAATAATTAACGTGCCATAATCGAGTAGACCGCCCCGCCAATAATTATTAGCGGGGAGAGCCTCTCACACCACTGTACGTACGGGTCTCGTATACAGCGTGTTCATTACAATGCGGGCAATCTCGCTAGCGCGAACTATTGTTAGGAACAAAATAATCTGACAATGAATTAGTAAATTTCTAATGCTTCCCTTAGATCTGCTTTAAGGAAAGGAAAGTACAAACGCTTATGGTAATATATTATTATAGGTATAGATAAATACAATATCAGAAGGCATAAACAGAAGCAAGCTTCGTTAGACTTAAACTGAAAACATATAATTTTCATACGAAAACCATCCGTTTCGTACGAAAACCATTCGTTTCATACGAAAACCATTCGTTTCATACGAAAACCATTCGTTTCATACGAAATCCATTCGTTTCATACGAAAACCATTCGTTTCGTACGAAAACCATCCGTTTCATACGAAAACCATTCGTTTCGTACGAAAACTATCCGTTTCATACGAAAACTATCCGTTTCATACGAAAACTATCCGTTTCATACGAAAACCATTCGTTTCGTACAAAAACCATTCGTTTCGTACGAAAACTATCCGTTTCGTACGAAAACTATCCGTTTCGTATAAAAACTAAGATGAAGAAATATAATTCGGGTTTATTCAATAAACTGTGTCAAGAAAGAGTCTATAAGAAGAAAGTTCTGAGAACTGCGTAAAAAATAAAAGACCGCGATCAAAAGCAACAAAACGCTTGTTTGCCTTCTGCACAACCGTTGCAAACCCAACGGCAGCGGGCAAAAATGCTTTTATACGGTTTTTATTCCACCAAAATGTTCTGAGGATGAGGATAATGGTAGCTTTTTTCAATACTTTAGTGGAATAAATCCTTACAAAATGGATTATTGAAGATACAGGAAATATATACGCAATAGTATTGCGTATATACATCTAAAAATGGAAATATCACGCAATGTGTTGCGTATATATAATTGTTGGTGGCAATTTTAACAAAACGACAATGTAGATGATAGATTTATTCAATAAGAAAATATTTAATGCAGAAAATCCATTTTTAAAGAGGATTTTTAATAAGCAATTTGATGCTTATTTTTTTCTAAACTTTCCACCTACAAAAGAATTTGACGGTATTAATTCTCATAATATTCCTTGTTGGTTCTTAAACAACATAAAACAGAGGATAATACAAGTAAGTAATATAGACAACAGTAGAGTTTTTCAATTCATTTTTCAACAAAACTGGCAAAGACAAGATTTTATTAGAGAGTTTAATTCCCAAATAGGAGATAACCGATTCCTTTTTTGGAATAGTGAAAAGGATAATTGGGCAATGATTACAGATTCTAAAAGTGAAATTGCCGTAATTGGAATTGATTGGCAAATTGCTGACCAAATAAAACTTTTTTACAAAGAATTCTTAATATCTCCTTTGACTGCTATTGAAAGGCTTAAATTAGCAGACTTTGAAGATGTGTTTTATGATAACTATAAACCATCAAATACCTTGTTGCTTGGCAATGAAAATAATTTAATTTGGGAAAAGTATTTTTTTGAATGTCATATAGATAATGAAAATGATAAGCTTTTTTATTGGAAACAATTGGAGCAATTATATTTTACGATTTCGTCAATATTGAAAATGTTCAAAAGTGTTGACATGTACGCTGACCAAGCCTTTTGGAGACAATATTATATGAATAAGCAGTGGTATACTACAGGAAAAAATGCACCTGTTGGAGGTTGGCAAGTTTTTTCACATAAAAATTGTCAAAAAGTAGCAACAAAGTTTTTAACAAATAACGAGCATTTAGTTTTACAATTTGAAGGTAAGCATGACGAAGCTGATAAATTGATAAGAGAAAGCAAAAATGGGTTAATTGGGTTTTCTAATTTTTGGATTTATGCGAACATAGAAAAACAAGCACAAAAAGGTAATAGTGCAGATTTCTATTTTCGTATTATTGGATTCAGAGGAAAAACAGATGAAATAAATCAAAGATTTGAACTTTGTTTTAGAAAAGATTTAATTGAACAAGAAAAGGTTTCCCATATGATTGTTGAGCTTTCTAGAATTGGCTTTGCAAAAAGAATCTACAGAACAATTCGCCCCAAAACATTTGCTTTTTATACTAAAGACAAGCCACTTGAAATATTTGGAATGTATGGATTAATTTTAGATACAAGCAACAATTTATTATTTGAATGTTTTGATGAAAATAAATAAAAACTGCCACCAACACAGGGTATACATCATGCGGGTTTCAGAGTAAATTGCAAGTTCATCTCTCGCTGGCAAGGTCAGTAACGGTGGATAATGAAGTGGCCACGAACTCCCGCACGCTGCATACCCTCAACGTTAGCGCCAACCATGGCAAACAAAGTGCCTAGTTTAAAACTTGAATAAAAAATTAATGGATTTTATACTTACAACATATATTTACCCGATTAAAGAACCAATTGAGATTTCTTTAAAAATGAATTTTAGTCTTGATAATCCAAGAACTGATGAAGAAATTAGAATAGTTTTAGCTCATATAGAAAAATCACTTAATAGTCCTGATGAAATATACAAGGATGACCCGCATTTTAGAATTCCAATACATTTAACGGACGAAACTGAGGAAATACTGAACATAGAAAGCTCATTAATTGAATTTAAGACTGTATATTCTTTAAAAGATGAATATGTTGCGGAATTTCTAACTATTAATGAAGGCAAAAGCATTTTGGATAAAATAGCTAGGATGTGGATTATTGCAAGATTTGATGATGAAGGCGAACATGAAATAATGAAGAATTATATGAAGGAGCTAGGTGATAATGAAACCCCAGGCTTCTTTATGCTAGAAAAAGGCAATCCAATTATAGATAACTCAGAAAACCTTATTAGTTATTGTTATCTGCTTTCATTATTAATTCACACAGATGAAGAGTATTACCATGGTGAATCTTTTTTACTCCATCATGATTCTTTCTCAATTCAGTTTCCTAAAGTAGACAGATTTCTTAATCAAGTAATTATGCAATTTGCTTTTAATTGTTATCGAAAGGAAGAACATATAAAAGAAGATAGATGGAGAAATTTTTATTATATAAGGGAGGACTTGGTTAATTGTTCAAAGGATTTGAATGAGATAATTGATGATAATAATAAGGATAAAATTTTGTTTATATCTAATCTACTAAAGGTTATTGGTCACGATATAAAAGATGAGAGATATAGGTTAGTAACTTTAGTTTCTATTATTGAACTACTCTTGACTCATAATCCTGACAATAGTAGATTCAACGTAGAAGATTCAATAAGTAAGCAATTTAGACTAAAGACAAGCATAATAGTTTACCAGAATGATAAAACGCGTGATTTAAATTGGATTAAGGGAAGACTAAAGGATTTATATAATCAACGATCAAATATTGCTCATGGTAACTTTAAAAGTTTAAATGATTATTTAAAAACGGAAGCTAAAAAGTCAAAAGATGATGATATTGATGAAAACATTATTTTAGAACTTTTATCAAGAGATTCATATATTTTTATTAGAGCTATATTGGAAGAATATATAAAGGATAGAGAATTAATTGAGTTTATTAAAAGTAATTAAATGGCAGGCGCTAACACTGTATATACAAAATGGGCGAGATAGTAGTAAATTTAAGGGCTGTAGCCCGCTTTAAATTATCACGGTTTGATAGGTTTGAAGGCCGAAATCGCCCACATTTGCATATACTTGTCCGTTGGCACCAATACTGAAAAACATGCACCTAACTAATAAAATAACATCACAGCTGGTGCGTTAAAATTTAAAACATAATATCAAACACTAGTGATTTTACTTAATATTTCTAAAGAATTTACACTATCGGAATATTTCAGATAGTCTGTTTAGAATCTAGTTAACAATAATACAAAACAACACATTAACAAATAAAAAGGATGTCAGAACTTTTAAAAGTTTCGACATCCTTTTATCGTTTTTGAATTTAATTATTTAGTGATATTATGATTCAAAAATCGGAATATCACTAAAGTGTAACTCCCGATTTAAAAATAGCAATTTCGCGAAAACCTGCTTTTTCGTTATTCACCGTTTTACCGTTGGCTATGTCAATAACAAAAGCAAGAAAATCTCTGAAAACTTCGTTCATGGGTTTCCCGTCAGCTAATTGACCCGCATTAAAATCGACCCAATGCGGTTTGTTTTGGTAAAGCGGAGTATTGGTAGAAACTTTAACCGTAGGAACAAAACTACCAAAAGGAGTTCCTCTTCCTGTGGTAAACAACACCATGTGGCAACCCGAAGCACCGAGAGCGGTAGATGAAACCAGATCGTTGCCCGGCGCACTTAACAGATTAAGTCCCGGAGTTGTTATCCGTTCGCCATATTTCAGAACATCCGACACTTTAGCCTTGCCGCATTTTTGTGTGCAGCCCAGCGATTTTTCTTCCAGTGTCGAAATGCCGCCTTCTTTATTGCCGGGCGAAGGATTTTCATAAACAGGCTGATCGTTTTTCAGGAAATAAGCTTTAAAATCGTTAATCAGGTTTACGGTTTTGTCGAAAGTGGCCTTGTCTTTGGCTCTGTTCATCAGTATTGTTTCGGCTCCGAACATTTCGGGGACTTCGGTCAATACTGTTGTTCCTCCCTGACTGATCAGATAATCGCTGAATACACCCAGCAAAGGATTGGCTGTTATTCCCGACATGCCGTCTGATCCGCCACACTTTAAACCAATTTTCAGTTCGGAAACAGGAATATCGGTACGTTCGTCTTTTATGGCAGTCTGATAAAGCTGACGAAGTAATTCGAGACCTTCTTCCTGTTCGTTACCAGCTTTCTGAGCTTCCAGAAATTTTACTCTTTCGGAATCGAAATTGCCCAGAAATTCTTTAAAAACCGAAGGTTGATTGTTTTCGCAACCCAATCCCAGCACCAGTACACCTCCGGCATTCGGATGAAGTACGATATCACGTAAAATCAGTTTTGTATTTTCATGATCATCGCCTAATTGCGAGCAGCCATAATTGTGTTTAAAAATTTCAATACCGTCAAGCCGTGACGTATCAACTTCAGCTTTCAGTGCCTGAAGCATTTTTTCACCTATCCCGTTAACACAACCTACCGTCGGAACAATCCACAGCTCATTGCGAATTCCCACCAGACCGTTTTTTCGCCGGTATCCCTTAAAGGTTAATTCTTCTTTCGGATAATGGTTTTCTTCAATATGTTGATTGAACTGATACGATAAAATACCTTCAAGTCTGGTTTTTATATTTTTTGTGTGAACATGCTCTCCACACCGGATGTCGAGAACCGCGATACCGATAGGATAGCCAAACTTCACGACGTTTGTTCCGGCAGCAATATCGGCAATGGCAAATTTATGAGCTCTTGGAATATCGTCCCGCAGAATAACCGTAACGCCATTAATTTCGTGTTTTTCTCCGGCTTTCAGGTCTGTTAAGGCCACCGCAACATTATCGGCCTTATCGATAACAGTTATTTTAGACATTTCTGTACAGATTATAGGATAGATTCCACTGCTTTAAGCATACCTTTTTCCATAATGTTTTGCAGGTATTTGCCGGTCGTTTCTTCAAGATTTTCGATTTCAGTGAGATCTATTCCCCAAAATGTTTTATTGGAAAGTACCTGCTTAACAATGGTGTCAAGTTGCTCCTTTTTTCCTGTATAAGCTTTCCATTTGCTGGCAAAAAAATCCAGAACCACAGCATCATCCTGAAGTTGAATAGTTTTGCCTTGATATTCTCCTTTATAAAAGGCCATTAAAGCAGCCAGAGAGAACACAATCCGTTGTGGAAGTTCCTGTCTTTTTTTATTAAAATCGAGTAAAGTAGGCAACAAACGGGTTTTGAATTTAGAGACCGAGTTGAGCGAAATACTCATCAACGCATGGTTTACAAAAGGATTTCGAAAACGGTCGAGCACTTCGTCGGCAAATTTTCTCATTTCGTCAGCCGGCAGATCGACAGTAGGAATAATTTCATTATCAATAGCCTGTGTGATAAACTTACCGATGACCGGATGTTCCAGTGCATCACGCACATAATCGATACCCGATAGATAAGCAACCGGAGTCATAAGCGTATGAGGACCATTAAGCAGGCGCACTTTGCGAACGCGATAAGGTTTTACGTCGTTTACAAACAGTACATTCAAATTTGCTTTATCTGCAGGAAATTCATCTTTAATCCATTGTGGTCCTTCTATTACCCACAGGTGAAACTGTTCGCCGTCGACACACATATTGTCTGAACTTTGCATGGTTTCTGCCAGTTCTTTAGCCGTTTCTTTGTTGAAACCCGGAACAATACGATCAACCAGTGTGTTACAAAAGGTGTTGGCTGCGTTTAACCATTCGCTGAAAGCAGCGGGTAGATTCCACAAAGCAATGTATTTTTCAATGCATCTTTTAAGTTCCGATCCGTTATTTTCGATCAGCTCGCAGGGCAGTATAATAAAACCTTTCGACAGATCTCCATTGAAAAAAGTGAACCGATGGTACAACAACTGGGTAATTTTAGCCGGAAAAGAAGAAGGCGGCTGCATATCCGGAGTGTCAGACTCGTTAAAAGCAATACCGGCTTCGGTTGTGTTCGATATAATAAAACGCATCGAAGGATCTTCGGCAAGTTTACTATACTCAGCAAAAGAAGCATAAGGATTAATACCTCTGGAAATAGCCGAGTTAAGTTTTATTTCTTTTAATGCTTTTCCGTTTTTAAGTCCTTTTAACACCACATGATACTGGCAATTCTGCTGGTTAAGTTTATCAACCATTCCTGTTTTTATAGGCTGAACAACCACAACTTTACTGTTAAAACCTGCATTGTCATTCATTTCCTGAATCATCCAGTCGATAAAAGCACGTAAAAAATTACCTTCTCCAAACTGAATGATGGTTTCGCGACCTGTAGACGGACTATTTTGTGACATATTCTTTTTGTTTTTTTATAGATGATTCTCTGACAACTAATTTCGTTTTCATTATAACCTGTACAGGGTTCCGGCTTCCGTCAGATTCAACCTGATTGAGAAGCAGTCGGGCAGCTTCCTGTCCCATTTCGAAAGTCGGATGCATCACCGATGTTAATTCAGGTTCTACAATAGAAGCATGAAACTCATCGGTAAAACCTACCATAGCTATGTCGTCGGGTATTTTCAGCCCTTGTTTTTTTATTTCTTTCATGGCTGCAAATGCCACCGCATCGTTAATAGAAAGTACGGCATCGGGTATTTTGGGCAAAGCCAGCAGTTTTCGGGTTGCACGTGTTGCACTGTCGGGCTTCATATCGCACGATACCAGAAAGTCTTTCCGTATTTTCAGTCCACAGTCTTTCAGTCCTTCGAGATAACCCAGAAATCTTTCTTTACAAATGTTCAGGTATGCCGGACCATTAATAAATGCAATGTTACGGGAACCTGTTTCATGCAAATGATGTATAACCATACGAGCCGCTTCGTAATTATCGGCTACAACAGACGAAATTTCGCCTGTACGGCAAACACGATCAAAAAAAACCAGCGGAGTTTTTGCTTCTGTAATAGTATCGAAATGCTGGTATGTTGAGGTTTCCTGCGACAAACAGATTATAATTCCGTCCAGTCTCAGATTAAGAAAGTTTTCTATATTATCTTTTTCTTTTTCAATCGATTCCTGCGATGAGGAAATCACAACAGCATATCCTTTTTCTTTGGCAAAACTTTCTATTCCGCTCACGATGGAAGAATAAAAATAAGTTGCAATATCCGGAATAATAACCCCAATGGTTTTGGAAACATTGTTTAACAGACGCAACGCATAAGGATTGGGCTTGTAGTTACGTAACTGGGCTAATTCCTGAACTTTATTTATCAGGTCTTTGCTGATAACAGGCTGATTATTTAAGGCTCGCGATACTGTTGAAACGGAAACCTTAAGTTCCTGAGCAAGGTCTTTTAGTGAAACGTGTTTCTTAACCATATACCGCAAGTTAGCCCTCTTTAAGAGAAAACAAAATTAGACTGCTAATCGGAAAAACAATTAAAAAAGAGCACTAAATCTAATGCAAAGCTTTGCATTAAAAATCTGGGCAAGAGATTTTTGAAAAGGCACGAGGCAGATTACATTTGTGCGTAAGCAATAAAAATAAAAGTACAGGTAAATGTCAGATAATCAAAAATTAGTACTTCCAGGAGTTATCTTTGGAACAAGTGCACTAGGAAATTTGTACGCCGAACTGTCGGAAGAAACCAAAACAAGCATTGTTTCCGAATGTTTGGTGCACTCTCCTCATCCGGTAGTTTTTGATTCGGCCGGAAAATACGGAGCAGGTCTGGCGCTCGAAATGTTAGGAAAAATACTTGAAAAACTTAATATTCCGGAAAACGAAGTAATTATCAGCAATAAACTGGGCTGGGTACGTTCGCCGCTGACATCGGCTGAACCGACATTTGAACCGGGAGTCTGGAAGGGCTTGCAATATGATGCAGTTCAGCGAATCAGCTACGATGGCATTATGGAATGTTTCGAACAGGGAAGCCTGCTTTTGGGTTCTCAATATGCTCCTCAGCTTTTGTCTGTTCACGATCCTGATGAATACCTTGCAAAAGCTGCTAATACAGATGAATACGAAAAACGTTTGCACGATATTACAGAAGCATACCGAGCTTTATCCGATCTGAAAAAAGCCGGAAAGGTAAAAGCAATTGGCGTCGGCTCCAAAGACTGGAAAGTAATTCAAAAACTGGAGAGCATTATTTCCTTAGACTGGATTATGTTTGCCAATAGTATGACCATTATGAATCATCCGCTGGAGCTTATCCGATTTATGGAAAAACTCAAAGCAAAAGGGATTGCCATTATTAATTCGGCTGTTTTTCAGGCTGGGTTTCTTATTGGCGGCGATTATTTTGACTATCGCAAAATAGAACCGGACTCTCCCGAAAACATTAAACGTTTTCAATGGAGAGAACAGTTTAATACTTTGTGTGCAAAATATAATATCTCACCAACCATTGCCTGCGTTAACTTTGCCATTAATGCTCCGGGAGTACAGTCGATAGCGCTTAATACCTCTAAGCCCGGACATGTAAAAGGTAATGTTGATTCGGTTTTTGCAAACGTTCCGAAAGAATTTTACACAGAAATGAAAACAAAAGGATTGATTGAGCAATATTGCGATTTCGTTTAATCTACTAACAACTTAATTTTATGGCTAACAACAAAATTACTACACGCGAATACGTAATACCCTTTATTCTAATTACGGCATTGTTCTTTTTATGGGGCATGGCTCATGGCATGCTCGATATTCTGAACAAGCATTTCCAGGAAATATTAAACATATCGAAGGCAAAATCGGGACTGATACAGTTTGCGACTTATATGGCTTATTTTTTAATGGCTTTGCCTGCCGGATATTTTATGAGACGTTTTGGTTACCGCAAAGGAATTATTCTGGGGCTGTCTCTTTTTGCGGTCAGTGCGTTACTTATTGCGGCCACAACAAGTATGGAATCGTTTTGGCTGTTTCTTATTTTTCTTTTCACGTTAGGTTGTGGTCTTGCCACACTCGAAACTGCAGCAAATCCTTATACAACAAAACTAGGTCCGTCTGAAACCGGAGAACGACGCATAAACCTTTCGCAATCGTTTAATGGTCTGGCATGGACGGTTGGTCCGTTAATCGGTATTTATGTTTACAACAATAATTCGGCTGCCGAAGGACAAAAGCTGCAATCGCTTATGCTGCCTTATTTGATTATTGGTTTGGTTGTTCTGGCTGTTGCACTGATTTTTGTTTTCACAAAACTTCCCGAAATAACCGAAGATGCTGATGAACCGGATGTCAATACCGTATCGCAGAAGCCATTGATAAAAAGCCGGCATCTGGTATTAGGTGTTGTCGCCCAGTTTGCATACTGTGCCGCCCAGACTGGAGTATTCAGTTATCTCATCAATTACCTGACCGACAAAAATCAGCCAATTCATTTCGAGACTTCTCATGGTCCCTATCTGCTGTCTGTAGGTTTTGCGTTGTTTATGATCGGGCGTATGTCGGGCAGTTACCTGATGAAATTTTATAAGCCAACCCGTATGCTCGCGCTTTATGCGTTAATGTGCGTCCTGCTACTTCCTCTGGTAAGCGCAAACATGGGATGGATCTCGATTATCTCATTGTATGGAATATTTTTTTTCATGTCTATCATGTTTCCTACCATATTTGCACTTGCAATTAAAGATTTGGGGCCTAAAACCAAAAAGGCCAGCTCGTATATCATCATGTCTATTGTAGGCGGTGCTGTTTTTCCTCCGCTTATGGGATATATTGCCGACGTAACACATTCGATGTCAATTGGATTTCTTGCACCTGTTCCGCTTTTTGCTTACATTTTGTATTATGCCGTTTCAGGATTCAGAATACAATCAAAATAAAAAAACGAAATGAACAATACCGGAAAAAACAATCTGCCGTTCAAACGCTTTTGTAAAACAATGCAATTGCGCAATGATGCCAGATTAATAGAAGAATATAAAAAAGTGCATGCGAAAGGTGCTGCTTGGCCCGAAATAACTCAGGGCATGAAAGAAGTAGGCATACTGGACATGGAAATATATCTGTTGGGAACAACTCTTTTTATGATTATGGATGTTACAGCCGATTTTGACCATGATAAAGCAATGGCAGAATTGGCTGAAAAGCCGCGCCAAAGCGAATGGGAAGCTTATGTATCCCGGTTTCAGGACACATCGGCAGAGGCAAGTGCCGACCAGAAATGGCAGATTATGGAACAGATTTATAAAATGGATTGATTTACTTCGAATTGATATAGATTCTTATTACTACCTGTAAAAATGAAAGCATTTGCAATAAAAGAAAAAGGATTAGTGGTTAAAATTGAAGCTCCGGAACCCGAAATGGGCGATTCCGATGTTTTAATCGATGTACATTACATCGGATTGTGCGGCAGTGACCTTAATTCTTACCGTGGATTAATGCCTTTAGTTACACTCCCTCGTATTCCGGGACACGAAATAAGTGGAACTGTAGCTGGCAAAGGTAAAAATGTACCCGACAAAATTCAAGTAGGACAGAACGTTACCGTTTCGCCTTATACCAATTGCGGAATTTGTCCGGCTTGTATGGCCGGACGCCCGAACACCTGCGAATTCAACCAGACACTTGGTGTTCAACGCGAAGGTGCTTTAACCGAACGAATAGCGGTTCCTTTCGATAAAGTATTTGTGAGCAATACCTTATCCTTGCACGAACTTGCACTGGTCGAACCTATGAGTGTGGGCTATCACGGTTCTAACCGCGGAGGTGTTTGTGAAACCGACACGGTTCTTCTTTTAGGATGTGGCACCATTGGAATGGGTGCTTTGGTAGCAGCCGTAAGAAAAGGTGCTACTGTTATTGCACTTGACATTGACGATTCGAAACTTGAGCAGGCCCGGAAATTCGGAGCCCGCTACACGATCAACTCGTTGAAAGAAGATGCCTTGACCCGAATTCGGGAAATCACTTCAAACGAGGGTGTAAGTATTGCGATCGAAGCTGCCGGTTCTCAGGCTACCTACAAACTCGCACTCGACGCTGTTTGCTTTGCCGGAAGAATCGTTTTTATCGGTTATCCCAAAAGCGAAGTCAGCATCGAAGCGCCTTTACTGGTTCGTAAAGAGGTTAACATTTACGGTTCACGTAACGCTCTCCGAGTGTTTCCTTCCGTTATCTCGATGTTCGAAAAAAAGACAATTCCTTTTACCGACTTAATTACCAAAATTTTTCCTTTCGATCAGGCTCCTGAGGCTTTTAAATTTTGGGACGAAAACACAGGAAAAGTTTCAAAAATCCTCATTGAAGTAAAAAAATAACCGTTCGCTAACATGAAGATTGACGCTCATCAGCATTTCTGGCATTACAATCCAACCGAATATGGTTGGATTAATGCGGAAATGAAGATTCTGAAAAACGATTTTCTTCCTTCTGTCTTGAACAAGGAATTAAATGCTGTTGGTTTTGATGGTTGCATTGCGGTACAAGCCCGGCAAACGCTTGATGAAACAACGTGGTTGCTAAATCTGGCATCAGAACATTCTTTTATAAAAGGAGTGGTTGGCTGGGTCGATCTTTGCAGTGAAACTATTGAGGAGCAACTACACACATTTGCTGCAAATCCGAAGTTAGTCGGAGTTCGTCATGTCGTTCACGACGAACCGGACGACCGTTTTATGGCTCGAAAAGATTTCCGACAGGGAATAAGTCTTTTACAAAAATACAAGTTGACGTATGATCTGTTATTGTTTCCTAAGCATCTGCCGCTTGCGGCCGAGCTGGTTCACGATTTTCCTAATCAGAAATTTATTCTCGATCATATTGCTAAACCCGACATAAAAAATCAGGGTAAAGAGCCTTGGTCAACTGATATCCGAAAACTGGCGGAGAATCCTAACGTGTACTGCAAATTATCGGGAATGGTTACGGAAGCACATTGGAACTCGTGGAAAGCCGACGATTTTAAATTTTACCTCGACACTGTTTTTGAAGCTTTTGGTGAAAATCGACTGATGATTGGCAGCGACTGGCCTGTGTGTACATTGGGCGGTAGTTACAACCAAATACTATCTATTGTAACCAATTATTTCAGTCATTCGGAAAAGGGTATTCAAGAAAAAGTTCTTGGAAATAACTGCTTTGACTTTTACTTAAACAGATAAATAATTTTGTTGTCCTGTATACAAAATAAGTTTTATAAACATCTCAAATAAATTAAACGGCAAAAGGATCGTGTGCGTTTATTTTGATTCGTGCTTTCCTTTTGCCGTTTAATCTTGTTATTGAGCCGATTGTCTGGTGTATTTCAGCATTTTGTTAGCCCAGGGAATAAAATACTGAACATTGGGGGCATCGGTATGTCCGCCATCGTGCTGGCGCCAGGCAAGCTCGCCGTCGAGTAATCCGCTAAGTACCGGAGGCATCTTTTCGGTCATATAATTATTTGAGACACCTAAATCCCGTACCCCAAGAAGTTTAAAAACCGAACCGGCCGCAATAGTAGCCATATAGCTACCCTGCTGATCGAGCCAGCGGGCATCACCTTTTTCGGGAATACCATAGCTGATAAAAGTAGGACGCGGAGCACAAAGCGCGATCAACTCGTGCGAGTCTACCGGAAGATCACATCCGGTTTTACTACCGAAAGAAGCTTCAGAAGCCGCATATTTGATATAATTACCCGCCATCCAGTGAAATTCGCCGCTGCTGGAAAGGCTTTCGACTGCTTCTCCGAAAATTCTGCGATGCAGCGCAGCGCCTCCCTTGCCCGACGAACCGATAAGACCGATCGCAAAACGGGGCTCGAAGGCAAGCGTAACCAAAGCTGCTTTTCCATAACGCGAAACGCCTTCTATCCCAACTTTTCTGGCATCGACCAACGGATCGGTTTCCAGATAATCGAGACCACGGGCAGCGCCCCAGGCCCAGGCACGCAAAGCTCCCCAGTCGTCGGGCTTGCGGGGCTGTCCTTTATTAACAAGTCCGATAATTCCCCGGGTTAAACCTGCGCCATTATCAGCCTGAATGCTGGCTGCATCAACAATTACATATCCCCATCCGGCAGCAAGCAGTTGCTCGGTAGGAGCCGAATTGCCGTCGGGTGCCGGAGCAAAAAAGTTAGGTCCTGCTAATTTCGTTATCGGTTTATAAGCAGGATATTTGTCAAAAACAGCTTTTAATTCAGGATCGCTTTTAATCATCATAGCCTTAAAGCTGTCGTTTATTCTTTCAAGATCTTCGGAAGAAGGCTGAGCCGGAGCCGGAAAATCAGGACGCCAGCCAAACATCATCAGTACCGGAACCGGGCCTTTTACGTTTGCCGGAACTACCAGCATCATATTAATGTTAACGTCAATGGACGGACACTGGCTGTTGTCTACATGCCCGACCAGTTGCTTGGCAATAACCGGAATACGGCCGACAAATTCCATATCGGTTACTTTTACACTCCACTTGACCGAAGGTATATTTTCAGGCAGGCGACCATATACCTCACGTTCGAAATCTTCAACAATTTCGGGCCGGCGAAGTTTCCACCACGCTTCCGGAGTATTTACTTTTTTGCCGTTTTTTAACGTTAAGACATCGGGTAATTGAGGACATGGATTTGCTTTAGACTCGTCGTAGTTGGCGTGATTAGGAGCTTTTTCATCTCCGCTGGGACCCGGACGCAGGCTCTTTATTCCCAGCTGTTTCATCATATTCTCATGGTCCTGTTCTGCTGTAAAAGTTACGGGTATAGGATCATTACCCCCATTGGCCGTAACACTTTGTGCTGAAACTGATTTTACAGTTATTAAAATCAGTAGAAAGAAAAAAATGCGTTTCATTAGTATTGAGTTTAGTTGAAAATTACAGTGTTCCCTGTTTTTATTTCTTACGAATAAAGTTTAGATGAAGTTAGTTAGCGTCAAATATACAATATCTGTAGTGTGTCGGTTCACTGTAAACGTGTTTTCAGACAAAAGAAAATTTTGCCCGTTATTTGTTGTGGGCAAGCGTATAAAACTCACGGGCTACTTCATTTTCGTCTTTTAGTGTGTGGATACAGTTCATCAAAGCCCGTCCGTTATGGTAATTTACTTTCCAAATGGTTCCTTTATTGGCATCTTTCGCATCGGGATTGGTATTCAGTGCGTTAAAATACCATTCTCCATTTGTTTTATCGATGAGATATTGATTGATAAAATCCCATTGTTTTAGAAACGCTGCATAATAATCGGGATTTTCCGGAAAGATTTTAGACATCAATAGAAGAGCATTTAAACCTTCGGCCTGAACCCACCATTGTGCATTTTTACTAAGGACAACCCATTCGTTTTTCTTGTCGAAATAATAACCTTCGTCATAAAATCCGCCAACATTTTTGTCAAAACCATGAGCCAGCGACTGATCGACCATTTTACGGGCAATGCGCAAGGTCAAAGTATCGTTTTTGATATTCAGCGTATGCGATGCTTCGAGCATAAGAAAAGCTGTTTCGACATCGTGACCAAAAGAAATATGATCCATAAAACTGTTTTTCCGGATGGTTTCTTCATTGGCTGCCTGATTGGTAAACCGTTTCCACTGCGGAGAGAAGAACAAACCCTCGTAACCTTTATTTCCCACGATAGTATCCCGAACGATACGAAGCATTTCGCTTAAGCGTTCTTTTACCAGAGGGTCGGGCCATACTTCATACAAAGAGGTAAAGGCTTCTAACAAATGGATAGAAGAATTATAATCTTTCACCACATAAGGATCGGCAGCTGCCGGACCTCCGCTGCTTTTAAACCAGTTACCTTCCTGCGTTAACCGGTCGATATAGCCGCCGTACACACTGTCATGGCTGTGTTTTTCGAGCCAGTAGAAGCATCTTTTTGCCAGATTTAAGGCGGAAGTGTCGAGGGTTACACGGTAATAGGCGGATAATCCGTAAATAGCAAAAGCATTTCCGTAACCCTGCTTCGAATTGTCGTTTCCGTAAGGATTTTGGGCTCTTTTTTTCGGATAAAAAGAATAAAAGCCTCCATACGTTTTATCCCACATTTTATCTTTAAGAAAACGAACACCGTGCCGGGCATATTTCACGTACGATGTGTCGTGATAAAACATAGCGGCCTGAGCGCTGGTCCAAATAAGCCGGCTTTGGGTTACAATCATTTTAGGCTGATCTTCAGACTTCTTCCAGTCACTTTTAAATTCGGTAAAATAACCTCCTTCGATAGTGTCTAAACACCGCGGATACCATTGTTTCAGAATATAATTCTGTAACGAATAATCCAGTTTGGCAGATAAATCGTCTCCGCCTGATTTTTGAGCATGTGTTTGCATATTTTGATTGCATAAAACAATTGCAATCAGGCATAGCATTGTCTTGCCCTTTCTGATTTTAGATACTGATGTTTTCATAAACATTCCTTTTATTTAAATAATTTCACGCAGGCTGTTTAATTACACTGCATTCATATTCGATAATATTCAGACTTGTACTAACCGTGCTAGATAAGTATTTCGTAATTAAATTAGTAGACCTAATATCACTATATTAAAAAGAACTACAACGCAGCATTATATTGCGCTTAATACTTAAAAGAATAAAATAAATATCCTGCTTACGCATATCTGATAAACAGGTTCTTTACGTAAATATCGGGATTCTCCGGACTTTAATAGATCTGTAAACTAACAGTTTATTAAAGAGACTTTCGGAAAATCTTTTGTAATCAAGAACGTATTATTCAAAGGTTTCGGACAGGAGATAAACAGTTGAGGGTTGTAGCTTATTCTTTCCATTTAGCATCAGGAAGTGATTTATAACGTCCCCAGAACTTATAATGGGTAAGCGACACGAACGATATAAACCGGGACAATTTTCTGTTTCTCAGTAATAAGTGTTGAAAGTAATAAAAAGTTGATAAAAGTATCATCATAATAACTGACCAAATTATCAGGCGAATAACAGAATATTGAATATTCAGGATAATGCAGCGTTGAAACAGCAGCGTTGCCACAGCCGAACTAAGAACACTCATTGCAATAATTAAACCGTGTGCTGTTTCAATTGCTTTTTTAGGACAATTATTCATACAGTGCATGCAACTTTCGCATTTAAAAGTCCAGTAAGGGCGTTCTTTTACCCTCTTTATTGCCCGAACAGGACATTGTTTTACACACAAACCGCAATTATCGCATCCGGCAGAAGCATAAAAAGATTTGGCGAATACAAACCGCCCTATCCAGTAATACCCCAGGGCAATGGGCGAAATCAGAATATCCTGAGCCAGATCCCGTAAGGCAAGAAAATCGCAGTGTCCGGAATAAACTTTGTCTGCATGTTTTTCGACCCGGGTATAGTTGATCTTATGCAGACTTTTTACGGTCTTTTCATTTAATGCCGGGTGTACCGACAGCCAGTTGGAAGGCATGTCAAAAGGAATTTGCCCGACAATCCTGTATCCTTTGATTATTAAGATCAACGACGATAAAAGCAGCGCAATGCCGGTAAGTCCGGGTGTTACCAATTTTCCGATTTTCATACCTGCACGGGTATTCATCAGTACGATTCGATTATTTCCTTTCGGGAAATGGGCAATAAAATCCAACGTTATTTTCGGAAAATTAAAACCATGTGTAGGCGAAATTATCAAAATCAGCGCATTGGCAGTAAACGCAGCAATATTATTCCGGTCACATTTTGCAATATCGTATAGCCCGCAATCAATACTTTTCTTTAACGCAAATTCATAAAACCAGCTTGCAATTCGCTGAGCATTTCCCGTTCCCGAGAAATAGAAAATGGTTACTTTCCGAATGTTAGTCATATTGTCTGATGTATTGGTTTTGCGCTGCCGGTTTTGTATATATTTTCAGAAATATAAACAACAAAACTGTATAAGTAGTAAAAAACCAACATATTTCATGTTGGTTACATGTTTTTCTGAACGCTGCCGGTTTTAAATAAGCTTTTATATCTTCTTTAACATCAGCAGATAATCCTGAATTTTTAAACGTTCGCCAGCTTTGCTTAGTTGTTATCAATGAATGATAAATAAATAATGAGCAGGCGGCGCTAAACGTTGGTCTATTCGTTTTCTTTTCTGCTCAGGCACGAAAAAAAGTTTATCGTTCATTAATCTTTTCCGCCCTTTTAGAGTGTTTTTGTGTCATGGCCAAAATGGCTTCTCCTCAAGTCGAAAAGAAAAAAGATCGTTAATCTTTATTCTGCGCCTGATCTTTTTGTATTCGTGCTAAATAAATTTCCATTCGTGCTCGCTGATATTTCTTCCGTGCCTTAGCAGGAAAGATTCCTGCCAAAGCACGGAAAACTCGTGCTAAAGCCAGAATTATTCCGGCTTTAGCACTATAAAATTGTATACAAGCACGAAAAAAAGCTACTAAAGAATATATGTTCCGTGCCATGTCTCGGAACATTCAGAATTAAGTACAAATGAAAGATTAACGAGTACAATTCTATTTTGCCAGGGTGCAGAACTCTCGTTAGCAGTTACCCGATATCTTTTGTTGTGTGTCTTGAAAAAAAGAAACAATTCTATAGAAAGAGTCAATTATACAGATAATATACCTTTGAAAATAAGAGGAAGAAATATTGTGTATTTTTTATATGCATTAAAAATTCAAAAGTAATGCTTGATATTGCTTAAAATAAAAATATTACATTTACTTATTACCTGATAATTTCAACATATCTAATTTATTTATAATATATTGATCTTTTATGTGTAAAAAGATATTTCTTATATTAATTACATTCTCTGTATTTTCTCTTTCCAATGCTGAGAATACTAAATGGCAGAAAATAAATATAGAAACCGATAATCAGAATATTATCCTTTATTCTAATAATGATACGTTGTCTTATGAAAAACACATACGTAGTTTTGATAATTATGAAGAGGGAACAATTATAGATAGTGCAATTTACATCTCTAAAATGGTAAACAGAGAAGACCGAGATTCAATATTCAGATTATCAAAGGCAATTATAGATAAAGCTTTTATACCTCAAGCTATTTGTTCAGATTGTGTCGGGAAATTGAAAATTATTATTACCTATTCCGAAGAGTTCTCTGTAAGCTGTGAATATAAATCTGTTTGCGATTGGAAAAATATGAGTGAGGAAACTAAAAGATTATATAAGTTTATGAGTTATACAATAGAAGAACTAAAATAACAGTTCCTTGTTTTTATTAGTTCATTAATTATAAAATATTATAGATCAGCTTTTATAAAGAAAATATTGACTTATGAAAAAATGCAGAATAACCGTTATTAAAAGAGATTTACATCCGGATTTAGCAAAGAAGTATTGCCAGTCGGAGGTAGGAAAGTGTCCCTGTTTTAAAGAAGGCGATACATTTATTGCCGGATTTGAACAGCCTGAAGGCTTTTGTGGATGGGCATGGAACGATATTTACCGGTTTGTGTCAGTGTTACTTTCGGGTGGTAATTACTCAACAGGAGCATTTAATGGCTGGATGAAAAAAGAAAACGAAATGCTGGCCTGCTGTACCGATGCGGTAAGGCCGGTGACGTTTAAACTCGAATTAATGGACGAATTATCGCCGGAAATTTAAAATCTGATAACACCTCGAATCTTTTCAGCAAAAATTTTGCTTATAAAAATGGGCGTTTTTTGTTCTTTGTATTGTGTGTTATTTGCTGTAAAAGAGAATTTCTTTTGAAAAAATTGCAATTTTACAAAGCATACCTTTTAGAACATCTTATCAATAAACATTTCAAATGATTTTAACCGTAAATACCGATATCGAATTGCGAAGCTTAGCCTTAAGCGATGCATCCGATATTTTTGGCACAATAAACAGCCAGCGGGAATATCTGGGAAAATGGTTGCCCTTTGTCGAATTTACGCATCGGGTGGAAGACAGCGAAAGTTATGTACGTTCGGTAACAGAGGCCCCCGACTATTGCTTCGAGCATGTTTTTGCCATTCGTAAGCAAAATGTTTTTGCCGGACTGATAGGTTTTAAAGATACCGACCGATTGAATAAAAAAACAGAAATTGGCTACTGGCTTTCAGTGAAATTTCAGAAGCAGGGCATTATAACCCAATCGGTAAGCATGCTTTGCCAGTTTGCTTTTAACGAGTTGGGGTTAAACCGTGTTCAGATAAAATGTGCAGTAGGAAATAATCCGAGTCGCAATGTTCCCCTGCGACTCGGATTTACTTTCGAAGGAATTGAACGTCAGGGAGAGCTTCTTACCGGAAATATTTTTGCAGATCTGGAAATTTACAGCAAATTAAAATCGGAAAGCGAAGCCTGAATAAGACCGCAAGCAGTAGTTTGAATGCTGATTATTGTTTCGCGAAAACGTAAAATATCACAAAAAACGCTGAAATGATGAATCTTACTCACTGGCATGAATAAGAAAGCAGTATGCAATGCGGCATTTTCGACGGAGTATATCTGATGAGGCCATAATCAATTCAGACAACAATAAAATATGTTATTAATCAGTTGTTTATTTTATCTTCCCCTCTTGACAGGTATAGTTTAAACCTCTAACTTTGGCTGAATTTTACCGTAAACAAACATGGAAAGTCTGAAAAAATTGTGCGCTCAGGCGTGGTTTCGCGAATGGGCCTTTATTATTGTGGGCTGTTTTATCATGGCTGCTGGTTATGTGTATTTTATAACCCCGTTTAAAATCGTTCCGGGCGGTATTATCGGTGTCTCTATTGTAATACATTATTTAACTCAGGGCGTTTTTTCATTTCTTCCCAACGGTTTTCCTATCGGAGCATTAAACCTTATCATTAATATTCCGCTTGCAGTGTGGGGTTTTTATTCGCTGGGCAAAGTGTTTGGCATTAAAACTATTGCAGGCTTTGTAATCTCATCTCTTTTTATCGATCTGCTTACCTTTTTTTACGGCTATGAGCCGTTGGTAAGCGATGGATTTTTGTCATCGGTTTTTGGTGGTGTTTTAAGTGGCTTTGGTCTCGGCCTGATATTTAAAGCAAAAGCCACTTCGGGCGGAACGGATATTGCGGCTATTGTTCTGGCCAAAAGGACAAGAATACCCATCGGCCGTCTTATTATTTACATCGACTCGCTAATTGTATTGTTCGGCCTTGCCGTTTTCCGCGACTGGAAAATTCCGTTATACTCGTGGGTGGTTATATACATTACCGGAAAAGTTATTGATGCAACCATCGAAGGTTTTAACTACAACAAAACGCTGTTGATTATTTCCGATAAATACGAAGAAATTCGCAGCAAAATTTTATTTGATCTCGAACGTGGAGGGACCCTCATCCGGGCTGAGGGAATGTACGAAGGCAAAGAACGCAAAGTGATCTTTACCAATGTAAACCGTCGCGAAATGATTACCTTATTAAGCTTTATTCATCAGGTAGATCCCGACGCTTTTGTTACGGTAATGGAAGCCAACGAAATTATCGGAGACGGCTTTAAATCGTTTAAAGAAATTAATTAAAAGATAAATTGTATAAACAAAAGAGCGGTTCCAGAATAATTTTGGAACCGCTCTTTTGTTTTCTTACCCTTTGCTTTCAGATAAAGAAAACGGCAACACCGGCAACGCTTATAAAAGCACCGATAATTTCGGCACGGGTTATTTTCTGTTTAAAGACAAATACCGAAGGAATAATTATTAATACAGGAACAATGGCCATTATGGTAGAAGCTATTCCTGTATTGGTATGCTGAACCGAAAAGAGCGAAAGCGATACGCCCAGAAAAGGTCCGAAAATAGCACCGATAAGAATGCCTTTCATCGCATTGCGATGCTTAAACGCGTGCAACACCGATTTGGTTCGTTTCAGAAAAATAACAAGAAGGCTGAATCCAATAAGCCCGGTGATAATGCGAATTTGTGTAGCCGAAAAAGCATTGTAACCGCCCATTCCGTATTTGCTGAGCACTAATCCCACCGCTTGTCCGATAGCTCCTCCAAAAGCGAAAAGTATTCCTTTGATCGAGAATTTAACACTGGAGTTTTTGTCTTCGGACGATTTTTTACGAGACATTACGGCAAGCGCAACACCCAGAAAAGTAAGTACCATTCCGGCAAGGCTTTTCAGGGTCATCGATTCGCTTAACATCAGCCAGCCAACCAATGCCGTAATAGGCGGAACGGTTGTCATTACCAGCATGGAAAGTCGTGCTCCGATAAGTCCGTACGATTTAAACAGGAATAAGTCGCCCATTACAAAGCCTACAAATCCCGATAAGGACAACCAGAACCATTCTGTTCCTGTTGCATCTGCAGGTACAGGCATTCCACGGGTAAATGCGTTGAAAATTCCTAATAATAACAGTGCAAAAAGAAGTCGGATGAAGTTAACTGCCAGCGATCCAACCTGATTGCCTGCGTATTCGAAAGCAAGAGCTGTAATCGTCCAGAAAAATGCAACAGCAAGTGCCGCTAATTCTCCAATGTGTGAAGCCATAAAAACAAAGCGGATAACGGATGTTTTATTCTAAATTAATGCCTTCTTTTTTAATAATTTCTTCGATACCTATTGTTGCGGCTACGGTAGAGATTATTGCCATAAAGCCCGAAAGAAAAATACCTAAAAAAGGAAGTGCCAAAAATAGCGTAAAAACAATTCCGTTTGCAATGGCAAACCCATTATGTTCTATGATAAAAAGACGGGAATCTCTGGCATTCAGATTCTTTCGTTTACAGGTATAATCCATAAACGAAGATCCGTAAAAATAGGATGCTACCAGAAATAACACGATGGTGCTCAGAAATAAAGCCAGAAACCATCCCAGATACGGAATTATGCTGATAATAATGGTAACTAAAACAAATCCGCTTAATATCAGTAAATTTCGTACCGAAAGTTTAACGCTCCGGCAGATGTCGTGCCAGATTGTATTTTTAGTAAAAATGTAGTTTTTCTGATTTACAATATCTTCGGTAATAGCCGACGTTATAGCCAGTATCGGCGATAAAACAATAAGAATGAGATAGCCGCCAACAGTAAGAAAAAGAAAGACAATCATCGATTTGAAAATGGTTGCCGATGTTTTGACAATAAAGTATTGTGCGGTAGATGTTTTAAAAATCGGCCAGCTCGACTGGCTGATCCATTGCCCAAGATGCGTACGTATTTCGGTTCCAAACTGGGAGGCAAGGTCTTCGCCTAATAAAATTGCCAGTGCTTGCAACAAAACAGGGATAAGAAGAAACCACTTTAAACGGGTCGAAAAAATAAGTTCGAACGCTTTGAAATAGCTGAAAGTACCTTTTAAGACATTGTGTAACATGTATTATCCCCCAAAATATTTGTGCAAAACAAACTTTCTGCGTATGCTTTTGTTTCCGATAATTTTACAGACGGCGAAACTACATTTTTTACAGTTAACCGTTGTGCATTCTGTCGTTTTATTTGTTCGGTTTGCGTTTTTGATTCTGAATTTATTCTTAAACGGAAAAAACGTTGGTTTTGTTACTTTCATGTGTTCCCTAACATATTGAACTTATCGTATTAGTTAACTTTTTTGTTTTTTGCAAATTCAGACATCGATACTTGCATTTTAACCTCGTTTTTGAAATCTTTTTCGAAAAAAGTAATCAAGGCCATCCTTGTTTTATACCTTTGCCTTGAAAAAATAGTGTTTTTGAAGTTGGTTGTAGATTTTTGGATAAAGGATGTTCTTCAGGTACTTTAATCGTATTTCAGGATATTCTTTTGGTTTAATAAGTTGGAAGAGATGAATTTAAGGTATGCAGTAGTAGGAACAGGAGCTTTGGGCGGATTTTACGGCGGTATGCTGGCCCGTTCGGGAAAAACAGTTGATTTTTTGTTTCACAGCGATTTTGAGTTTGTAAAAGAACACGGTCTGAAGGTCGATTCGAAATTTGGCGATTTTCATCTTTCTGAAGTTAATGCGTACAATCGCCCGCAGGATATGCCCAAATGCGATGTTATTCTTGTTGGTCTTAAAACACTGAATAATAATATACTTAAAGATATACTTCCACATATTACTCATTCTTCGAGCGTGGTTTTGCTTATCCAAAACGGACTTGGGGTAGAAGAAGACGTTTCGGCTATGTTTCCCGATCTGGCCATTGCGGGCGGACTGGCGTTTATTTGTGCCAACAAGGTCGGTCCCGGACATGTGGAACATCTTGATTACGGCAAACTTAACATTGGTGCGTATTGTAATTCGGATACTTCGGTAATTCAGCAGATTTGCGAAGATTTAAAAACAGCTGGTGTTCCGGCAGAATTTTCGGCTGATTTGCTGCGCTCACGCTGGCAGAAGCTGGTTTGGAATGTTCCGTTTAACGGAATGACGGTAGTACTTAATACCACTACCGATAAGTTAATTTCCAGTCCCGCTATTCGTTCGCTTTCGTACGATATTATGTACGAGGTTATTAATGGTGCCCGCAGTTGTGGTATTGATCTTGACGGCAGTTACGCCGACAAAATTGTTGCAATGACCGAGAAAATGACGCCCTATGCAACAAGCATGAAGTTAGATTACGATTGTCGTCGCCCGATGGAGATTGAATACATCTATTCCCGCCCGATAGAAACTGCACGAAAAGCCGGGTACGAAATGAAAAGTGTAATGATGCTTGAGAGACAGCTAAAGTTTATCCAGACAACGTATTAGTTTATCTTTTCTTTTTTAAAGAATATTTAACCTGTTTTTCTTTGTAAAATAAACGATTGTTCATTTATCTTTGTCTTATGAGAGTTAAAGATGAAGATAAAGTGACGCGTATCTATCAGGCAGCGGTGAAACTTATTAATACCGAAGGCTTTCAGGGTACGTCCATGTCCAAAATAGCCAAAGAAGCAGGTCTTGCTGCTGCTACTATTTACCTGTATTTCAGCAATAAAGAGGATATGCTCAATAAACTTTATCTGCATCTGAAAGAGCAGATGAGTAAAGCGTACCTGCGGGATAATCCCGATCTGACTCCGGGTAAAGATGCTATTCATGCGATCTGGATTAACCATTATCGTTACATCGTTGAAAATCCTCAGGAATATAAATTTCTCGAAACCTTTTCCAGTTGCCCGCTTATTGAGAAAATGAGCAAAGAACAGGCACTGAGCTTTTACCGACCATTGTTTAGTCTGCTTGATTTATGCAGGGTTCAGGGAGTAATTCGCAATCTTTCAGATGACGTTATTTATGCCTGCCTGTTTGCTCCGGTAAGCTATCTGGCTAAACAAAATTGCTGTAGTAGCGTTCCTTTAAACGATGGAGAACTGAACGAAATTTTCGAAACAGCCTGGAGTTCGGTAAAAGTTTGTTGCAATTTAGATAATAAATAAACGTTCGTTTATTATCTCATTACGTATTTATCATTATAAAAATATAAGGAAATGAACAATTTTGAATTTTACAATCCGGTTCGCGTGATTTTTGGTAAGGATCAGTTGTCTAAGCTTGCCGACGTTATTCCTGCTAAATCAAAAGTACTAATGCTTTATGGTGGCGGAAGTATTTTTAAGAATGGGGTTCATCAGGGAGTTAAAGAAGCCCTGAAAGGTTATGAAGTACTTGAATTTGGTGGTATTGAACCTAATCCGCATTACGAAACGGCCATGCAGGCTGTTGAGTTGATAAAAAAAGAAAACGTAAACTTTTTGCTTGCCGTAGGTGGTGGTTCGGTTATTGACGCTACCAAATTTATTGCAGCTGCAAGCCGTTATGTCGCTGGCGATCCTTGGGACATTATTGCCAAGCATGTTCCACTTACCGAGGCTATGCCTTTTGGTGCGGTCCTTACTTTACCAGCAACTGGTTCCGAAATGAATAAAGCAGCTGTAATAACCCGCGTTTCTACAAAAGAAAAAATGTCGTTTCACAGCGAACTGGTATTTCCTAAATTTTCGTTTTTGCTTCCCGATGCGGCCGGAAGTCTTCCTAAACGCCAGGTTGCCAATGGTATTGTAGACGCTTTTGTTCATGTTATGGAACAATACCTTACGTATCCGGTTAATGCTCCTTTACAGGATCGTTTTGCCGAATCGGTTCTTCAGACTTTAATTGAAGTAGCTCCAAAAGTGTATGCAAATCCTGCCGATTACGAAGCCATGTCTACTTTAATGTGGTCGGCCACTTTTGCTCTTAACGGGGTTATTGATTGTGGCGTTCCGGTTGACTGGGCTACACATATGATTGGTCACGAACTTACTGTTTTACATGGAATTGATCATGGACGGACTTTGGCTATTGTTTTGCCCGGACTTTGGAGTGTTTTGAAAGATGCCAAAAAGGACAAGCTTTTACAATATGGTGCCCGTGTATGGAATATTACGGATGGTACAGCCGATGAACGATTCGAAAAAACAATTGCCCGCACAGTCGAATTCTTTGAATCGGTTGATATTAAGACTCGTTTAAGCGATTACGATGTTCATCAGGATACTATTGATACAATTGTAGATCGCTTTGAAAAACGGGGATGGAAAGCTTTTGGTGATCGTCAGTTAGTTACCCCGCAGGTTGTTCGCCAGATATTAGAACATCAGTTATAATTGGAAGGGTTATAGAATCTTTCGGAGGACACCGACTGTCGATTAAATACGTAGACTACGAGAAAGACAGGTTGACGAAAATTTCGCAGGCAAGGTAAATCTAAGGCGTTGCAGCGGATAGTTCAGACTGAAGGATCATACCCTGATTTTAATAAATTGGAAAATGAATAATTTATATAATGTTATAAACCAAAAGTTAACGCTTCCGGTTTCAGGTATAGAATTACCGAACCGGTTGGTTATGGCTCCGATGACCACATTTTCGGGAAACCCGGATGGCACGGTTTCGGACGCAGAGCTGAAATATTATGGTCGTCGTGCTGCCTCCGTTGGCATGCTGGTAACGGCCTGCGCTTATGTAATTCCGCACGGAAAGGGATTTTACGGACAAATTGGAGCACACGACGATGCGATGGTGCCGGGTTTAAAGAAAATTGCCGATGTTGTTCACGCAAAAGGTGCCAAAGCTGTTTTACAAATTTACCATGGCGGAAGAATGTGTCCTCCGGCAGAGGTGCCCGGACAACAATTGCTTAGTGCAAGCGATGTACCGGCTTCGCATGGTAACTTGCCTGCACCGCGGGCAATGACCGAGCAGGAAATACTCGAAACAATTAATGCTTTCGGACAGGCTACCCGTCGTGCTGTTGAAGCTGGTTTTGACGGAGTCGAAATTCACGGAGCCAATACGTATCTACTTCAGCAGTTTTTTTCTCCTCATTCAAATCGCCGGAACGATCAGTGGGGTGGTTCGCTCGAAAACAGAATGGCTTTTCCGCTGGCTGTAGTCACTGAGGTTACGGATAAGGCAGCCGAAGCTGGTCGTCCGTTTATAGTAGGTTACCGTATTTCGCCCGAAGAAATTGAAAATCCGGGAATTGAAATGGATGACACGCTTGCTTTTGTAGAATTGTTAGCTGCTCAAAAATTAGATTATCTGCATGTTTCAACCATGGATTTCAATGCAGGTTCTTTACGAGATGCGCAGGACAAACGTTCGCGAACAATGATGATTTACGAAAAAGTAGGACAAAAGCTTCCTGTTATTGGGGTTGGAGGTTTGCATACAGCTCAGGATGTTGCTTCGGTACTCGAAAAAGGAGTGCATCTGGTGGCATTGGGGCGCGAATTGCTGATGGAACCCGAATGGTTACAAAAGGTTAAGGACGATAAAGAGTTAAGAACAACATTATCGGTTGGTGCTCAGCACAAACTGGATATTCCTGCCCCAATGTGGCAGGCGCTTTTATCCCGTAAAGGTTGGTTACCTTTGGTTGATTAATTCTTCAATTATCAATAAATAAATAAAAGGCCGGAATTTTTATAATTTCGGCCTTTTATTTTGACAGAGTTTGCTTTTTATAATAAGTCTAAATATTATCGCTTTGCTATTTTGGGAGTCTTTGAATAGAATAATGGCATGAAATATGTTTGGGTATTTCTGATTTGTCCCCAGGAGTCATATTAATATCAATTTTATTTTTTAGCCATGAGAATCAAAAGAATCCTTTTAACCTTGCTTCTTTGTCTAACCGTTGCATCTGCTTTTTCCCAACCCGATTTTTGGCAGAAATCGTGGATCTTAATGCAGTTGAAATCGGCAGAAAATGCTAGAGGTATTGTTCCGAATCTGAACAAATACGATTGGAATGTACGGAAACGCCAACAATTAGAGCAAGATGCCAATCAATATTTGGAAAATATCGAATCTAAAAATACGATATTGTATGCTCCCGAACTTAGCGATTATCTTCATCGTCGCTTGTTGAAGATTTATCCAAAGCCATTCTGGCCTATTCACTTTTCCGAAATAAATGATGTAATCGTAGTTGTAAGTTCTGTTCCAGATATTCAGCTTTTGAATAACGGCAAAATTCTGATTACAACCGGAATGATTTGTCTTGCAAGCAATGAAGATGAGCTTACGGCGCTTATAGCCCAGCAGGTTTCAAATTTGATACTCGACGTAAATTTTGAAGCATATCGTAGTGGTCGGACAACTGAAAATGCGGCTGTCTTGATGGGAGCTGGAGCCCAGGTGGCAACCACTGTTGCGATGGATCGTAAAAACGATGATTATTACTGGAATTCAGTTGTCGGTGAGCTTGCCGGAGATGCAACTATGATTATTGCCGGGAGTATTTTCAATTCAATGAGTTCCAGAGCAGATCTGAATCGAAAAATGAGAGCCGATACGTTGACAAAGAGGTTTCTGATACAGTTTAATACTGATGATAGAGCTATAGGTCGAATTATGAATAAGATTTGGAACTATTCAAAACAACATCCAGAATATGAAAATTTTGGAGTGCTTGCATCGTCTGAAAAATATGAAAAGAGACTAAAAAATCTGGAATATAAAGCTGATGCAACAACTATTGATAGTGTTGACCGGGCTTACATTCGTGCTACCAGTGCTGCTATTGAGCAGAATGTCATGCAACTCATGAAAAAGCAGAAATACGATGAAGCCTCTTTACTTTTAGATAAAATTATCAATCAGGGTGTTGCTGTAGAAGATGATTATGTAATGAAAGCGGTTATTCTGCGTTATAAAAATGATAGCGAAAAAAATGACAATGAAATTCTTCGTTTACTTGAGTTAGCGGAATCGAGACCTAACACTAACAGCGAAAATATAGACATCGAACGGGCTCTGGCTTATATCCGGTTGGGTCGGACAGCCGAGGCGCTTAGCTCTTTAGAAAAAGCTCGCGATAAAGTAGAGCATTATACTAATCCCTCAGAAGAACAATTGTCGTGGATAAACAAGACAATTGCCCGCTATCGAATTCAATAAAATTCTGGTAGCTATTATTTCACATCGATATTTCCAAAGGAGTTCTGTTGAGAATTGAACGGCCCAGCGTAAGTTCATCGGTATATTCAAGTTCGTCTCCAATAGATACTCCTTTGGCTATTGTACTTATTTTTAAGCCAAAACGAGAGAGCTTTCGATAGAGAAAAAAGTTTGTAGTGTCTCCTTCCAGTGTCGCACTTAATGCCAGTATAATTTCGCGGATTTCACCACGAGATGCTCTCTGTTCCAACAGATCGATACTTAAATCGGATGGCCCGATTCCATTCATAGGCGAAATAATTCCCCCAAGTACATGATATAATCCGTTGTATTGCTGTGTGTTTTCAATAGACATTACTTCTCGCACACTTTCTACTACGCAGACAGTTGAGCGGTCTCGCGACGAATTAGCACAAATAATACAATTGCCGGCATCCGAAAGATTATGACATTGCGGACAGTATTGTATTTCGTTCCGCATCCGGATAACCGATTGTCCGAACAAGTTTACTTCTTCAGGTTCGCACCGCAGCAAATGCAATGCTAATCTTAATGCGGTTTTGCGGCCTATGCCCGGTAATTTTGCAAATTCGTTTACTGCATCTTCGAGCAGTTTTGACGGAAACGATTCGTACATTCAGTTCTTTTATCTTGTTTTGCAAAAGTACAAAGGCCGAAAAGTTTCTGCAAACTCCCGGCCTTCTACATTCACTTAATAGTTAAAAGTGTATGAAGGGTATTAAATGAATGTTCAATTCTTAAAAACTGAAAGACATTCCTCCAACAACAGACGCTTTTACAGGATCGCCAAAACCTGTTTCTCGACTCTTATCAAACAATAGATTTCGTGCTCCCAGAAAAATTTTATTCTGTTTATAAAATGAATAAGAGGCATTTAGGTTCAAAATAAATTTTCCGGAAATATGATCTTCATTGTTTATTTTCTGTTGTGCATCTATTGCGTTATCTCCACTCTGATAATAGTAATGCCGGTAGGTTTGCGCGCTGTAAAAATAGCTGCCTGCAAACAATGATAAACTTTTAATTGGTAGGTAATTAATTGAAAAGCCACCATAAAAAGACGGACTGCTTTTGTCGGTAGAGTTGCTTATTTTCCCTTCTGCATCCATCTGATGGTCGTTTTGGGTTTGTTGCAGCGTTCCGAAGATTTTCATCTTTAATTGGCTCGATAAATTAATATCTGTAGTAACCGTAATCCCGTATTGTTTGCTAATCAACGGAATATTCTGATAACGAAAAGTATCGGATGTGCTAACATTTTTTGCCAGTACCGTTGCAATATTGCCAACATTGGTTGCCGTTAGTTCGTCAACGGTATAAAAATTACTTTGCTGATTACTGCTCCCTGTTTTGACTAATGCATCATAATCTTGTGATTTACTGTAAAATGTTTCTATATCAACTTGTACAACATCTGATAGAATACTCCGGTAACCTGCTTCAAAAAGATTTGTATGCATGAGTTTTAAATCAGTGTTGCTTAATGCAGAACCTAAATAGGTTTGGGTATAAGAACCTTGGTATGAAATATTTTCGGGCACTGCTCCGACCAATGACGCAGTAGCCGGATCGGACGATAACTGCGCTATCAATTGCTGACGCTGAACCGCCGGATAATTTATATTCACATTGTTATACAAAACATTTTTGGTGTTGGCATATAAATCGTAAGCAAATGCACTTCGGTAAGATTTCGAATAAACAGCCCGAACAATATTCTTTTCGTTTATCTGATAAGATGCTGATATTTCGTGCGATAAATTCGTTTTATCAATGTCTTTGAATTTCTCAGTCCGTAATCCTGCGCTCAATGTCAGCAATTCAAACGTGTAATCGGCTTTCAGGCTGGCACTGTACATGCGTATATTTCGGTTCTGGTTAAACCAACCGCTCACTAAATCATTTTCTGATTTTTTAGTACGTGAAACGTAGGATGAATCGATGAATTCTGAATTTTTATATTCTATTTCAGGGCGTAAAGTCAGCGTTTTTATTTTAAGTATATAGCCCAGTTTTGCATTCAAATCATTCTCATTGTATTTTGCTAAAGGCTGATAAAGTCCTTCATCCAGATTTTGCCGCCCGATTTTGTAATAAATGCTTGAATATAATCCTTTTATGTTTAATTGTAAATTTCCAAATGCCGATCTTCCTGCTCTGCATGAAAATGGAGTTGCATAGTTTTCCATAAAAATACTCTGAACAGTAGAATGTTGCTCACCACCTGTAAGTTTAATCTGAATATCGTTTGCAACATCATAAATAAGACTAAGATAGAATTTATCCAGTCGCTTTCCTTGATTATAATTAATTGATTGACTACGCAATCCGTTGTAATAACTTTTGCCGGTAAAATTTTGTAAGCTATCCAACACCCGGCGGTAATGACCTTCATAAAAACTATAATAATCGCCAGTGTACCTGTTTCTTGTGTCATAACCATAAGTGGCAGACATACTTAATTTGCTGCCTGCTTTTGTGTATAACGTAACATCGCGTATACCGGTTCCATATGATCCGGCCTGAGACATAAATTCGACCCCCGATTTTTTTTGCTTGTATGTTTTTGTTATGATGTTGATTACACCTGATTCAGCATTGGTTCCATACATTGCGGTTGCTGCACCACGTACAATTTCTATTCGTTCTATTTGCTTTAAGGTTATAGGAAGTGTTTCCCAAAATGTATTTCCACTAAAATTACTATAAACAGGTTGATTATCAATCATTACTAAAGGTGTTGATCCCGATTGAAATTGTTCTAGTCCACCATTTGTAATGCTTCCTATATTTCGGATGTGCACGTCAAAAACACCGTTACCTTGTTCTCTGATTATCATTCCGGGAACCAGTCTTAATGCTTCTTCAATTGTTGTAACACCCGAATTTTCAATTTCTTCTGCTGTTATTACACTACTCGAAAGAGATGATTTTAATGCTTTTTGCTGGTCTTCTCTTTTTTTTGCAATGGAGAGTAATTCTTCCGCACTAACACCTGTAATTTCAGCATATTTAATGCGCTTTTCAACAGGCAACGATTGAAGTTGCCCGTAATTCATCTTCTGAATCTCGTCTGAGGTCGGTACTTTTACTTCTTGTTGTGCGTATGTGTTTGAAAAACAGAATATAAATAAGATTAAAGGGTATGCGTATTTCATAAAGTTTTTTTCTAAAGAGCAAAAATAATCAAGCTTACAAAGTAAAGAAATATATACAATTATGGTTGAGTATATTTTGAAATTTCAGTACTGCTTGTTATCTGATAAGTTTCACATCATGTTTGCCTTTTGGCAGTCGAACATAAAAACAATTGTTATTATTCTTATATAGGTTAGGAAAAGCAGGGCAACCATCAATTTGTATATGCGCAGGTTTTCTGTTAAGCGCTATAAAGCATGTGCTTACAGCTTCGTCGTATCGTAAACAAATATTGTTTTTATTAAATGAAGCATCGAGCAACTCGCCGGTTATGCTGAGAAGACGAAAAGGATTTTCCTCCGATTTTTTATTACTAAAACATAATGTATGAATACCTTGTGGTACAATTATTTGTCCGTTACTACCAGCATTCCATGTCTTATTGTCGAGCGTAACATCCAGATTTGTATTTCCGCTGTTAAATTCAATAGTATAAGGTGTTACAATGGTACGACTGTTTTGTGTTAAAGCCTTTACTTTTGTTTTTCCTGCACAAACTGTGTTTATATGTTGATAATCGGAACTTAACACGGCATCTTCGGCATAAAAAGCCGGGCGGATGTCATTTTGTTGCATGTAATAAGTAATTTGCCTGACTTCTTCTCCTTTTGGTTGTTCGGCAGGAAATCCGCCAAATCCTTGTGTGTGACTGCCTACCACATTACAATCAAAGATCAGTTTATTCTTTTCGTGTACATTTTTGCGGTATAAGTTGCCCAGTTTCAGGTAACGGTCTGGTGTCGATCCCCAGCAAACACCGGGATCTTCTATTTGAAGTGTAAGATCGTATTGCTGGAATAAAGATAGCGAATTTCCCGTTTCTTCGGCAATGTTATCGGCCATTCCGGGAGTCAGACTAACATCAATAACAGTCGCAATAATTTCGAAATCATGCTTTTTTGATTTTATATTAGTTAAAAAATCAAGACAATACTTTTTTAACCGAAAACATAGTTCTTTGCGATAAGCTGAAAATTTCTTCCAATCTTCGGGATTGGTTTTCCAATAATGTGAACTTTTGGGATCGAATATCAGAACTGGATCAAATCCGGCAATGTTCTTGAATTCATCTCGAACATTCTGATTCATAGGCGTAAAATCTTTTGCATACTCCAAACCAGAGGAGGGTTCAAAATACATTTCAGCAAAATTGACACCATCCCAGTCGTAACGCATTAAAAAGTTTTGACATTCGCGAAAAACTTGTTTGCGGCAATCTTCGTTAGCCAGGTTTACCAGATAACGCCAGTCGACATGTGCATCTTCTAAAAATGCGGTCTTTTCGCGCCATTCCGGGTGCCGTTTCCAAAAATTATCGGTAACCATAGGCGTTTCGAGCCAGCAATAAACCTGTATTCCGTTTTCGTGACAACGCTTTATAACTCGGGCATAATCAAAACCTTCGTCATAATACCAGCTTGCAGTGTATATTCGTTTTATTCCCTGTGTATGCCAGATGTTTACCAGACTGTCTATGTCGAAATTATCCTTTCTCACACCCGGGTCAAAATATGTTTCAGTTATTGCCCGGCTTGCTAAAGGTTTTAAATCGAAATACTTTTCTAATGTTTCAATCAAAAAAGGAAAACGCGAATATCCCTGATCTGTATTTGGATCAAATAGTGGCGCATAATACAAGATCTTTCCCTTACCAAAAGTTTTGAAAACAGCAAGCGATTTGCCACTAACCGCATCATTGCAAATAGTTTGAGAATTTGATGCGATAGTATCAACAGGTAAGATGGAGCAGCTTTTAGTCCAGTATAATGTGTCTTTAGTGAAATTCCGGTCAAAAACAGTTTTAATATTAATTGTTTGATTATCAAAACTAATACCAAATAACTTGGTTAATTTACTTTGTCCGTCAATAAGTATATTTTGTCCGTTTTTAATAAGATTTATAAGAGTTCTTATTTTATTATCGTCCAGACTATTGGCAGATGCCTGCGGAAGAATGATAATATTATACTGAGCAAGCTTGAGACTATCTACATTACTGATATTTTCTTCGGTAAATTGATAACCGGATATTTCTAAAGATCGTTTTATCGATCTCCAATCGTTGTCTTCTTCTTTACTAAACTGTTTTTCGGAAGTGGGCGATATAAACAGAATTTGTTTTAGAGGTGGTATAAGGATGTGATGTTGATTACTGTTGCAGGCGGATAGTAAATAAGCAACAAATAAAAATAGTAGTTTGTGCAGGTATTTCATCGTTCGATGCATTTTGCTGCAAGAATACTATTTTTTGTAATACGCAGGAGTGCTTATTCGTTTATTATTTTGTCAGGTAACGGATAGCAAAACGGTTGTGATTTGCTTTCAAATTGTACCTTTGACTTATTAGACAACAGCTATGATATGTTTACAGTTGTTTTAATCATGGTTGTGATTTGCTTTCAAATTGTACCTTTGACTTATTAGACAACAGCCGGGCAATATTTCGGCCTTTATATTGAACTGTTGTGATTTGCTTTCAAATTGTACCTTTGACTTATTAGACAACAGCACTCACTCACTAACTTCAAAGATTGGGATGGTTGTGATTTGCTTTCAAATTGTACCTTTGACTTATTAGACAACAGCGATGCATTTTTAGCATCCCATGAACTCGATGTTGTGATTTGCTTTCAAATTGTACCTTTGACTTATTAGACAACAGCAAATTCAATCTTAAATAAAGATGAGCGAATGTTGTGATTTGCTTTCAAATTGTACCTTTGACTTATTAGACAACAGCTAATTTTTCATTTCCTGATTTGAATTTAATGTTGTGATTTGCTTTCAAATTGTACCTTTGACTTATTAGACAACAGCAGACGGAAGTATCGGTATCCAAGGCCAAATGTTGTGATTTGCTTTCAAATTGTACCTTTGACTTATTAGACAACAGCAAATGAAAAACTTGTTTGTGTTGCCTTACCGTTGTGATTTGCTTTCAAATTGTACCTTTGACTTATTAGACAACAGCAGTCTGGGGACCAGATGTTACTCCCCAATCGTTGTGATTTGCTTTCAAATTGTACCTTTGACTTATTAGACAACAGCGTAATTTTCCCGTAAAATGTGCCATTATCGGTTGTGATTTGCTTTCAAATTGTACCTTTGACTTATTAGACAACAGCCGAACTTATCGTCGTCATTCGTCGCTATATGTTGTGATTTGCTTTCAAATTGTACCTTTGACTTATTAGACAACAGCTGCCCTCTTTTTCGGGCGACTATTCTGTATGTTGTGATTTGCTTTCAAATTGTACCTTTGACTTATTAGACAACAGCCAATTCATTTCGAGATATTCCAGCTTGTTTGTTGTGATTTGCTTTCAAATTGTACCTTTGACTTATTAGACAACAGCTATATTTCAGTTCGACTTTAGAAAATACCAGTTGTGATTTGCTTTCAAATTGTACCTTTGACTTATTAGACAACAGCACTGGATCGATGAAAGCGCAGCAGTCAGGTGTTGTGATTTGCTTTCAAATTGTACCTTTGACTTATTAGACAACAGCAATGTATGGGTGGTTGACCCATTTTTGGTAGTTGTGATTTGCTTTCAAATTGTACCTTTGACTTATTAGACAACAGCCAAAGCTGTTTTTATTCCTTCAAGAGGTTAGTTGTGATTTGCTTTCAAATTGTACCTTTGACTTATTAGACAACAGCTGGCTCAGTTCTGGAAATCCCGATACGGCAGTTGTGATTTGCTTTCAAATTGTACCTTTGACTTATTAGACAACAGCCAAGGCGCTCTGGAATACTGGGGCGAATTAGTTGTGATTTGCTTTCAAATTGTACCTTTGACTTATTAGACAACAGCTCGTCGCGTATGGCGACCCTGCTCCATCCAGTTGTGATTTGCTTTCAAATTGTACCTTTGACTTATTAGACAACAGCTTATTCCTTTCAACCATATACGACGGCAGGGTTGTGATTTGCTTTCAAATTGTACCTTTGACTTATTAGACAACAGCGACAACTCGGTTTATTACCCAAGTCAGAACGTTGTGATTTGCTTTCAAATTGTACCTTTGACTTATTAGACAACAGCAAGCTTAACCGGGTATCGTTTCCAATCGTTGTTGTGATTTGCTTTCAAATTGTACCTTTGACTTATTAGACAACAGCACACTGTTTTTTTAGAGCCTCTACTCTGTTGTTGTGATTTGCTTTCAAATTGTACCTTTGACTTATTAGACAACAGCAACGTGAAATTCGTTTGTTGTTAATCTTAAGTTGTGATTTGCTTTCAAATTGTACCTTTGACTTATTAGACAACAGCTTGTTAATGGCGGGCATATTCACGTTCAACGTTGTGATTTGCTTTCAAATTGTACCTTTGACTTATTAGACAACAGCTTAACCGTGTTATTTTACTTGCAAAATATGGTTGTGATTTGCTTTCAAATTGTACCTTTGACTTATTAGACAACAGCACTGATGAAGAAATAGCCTTGTTCCAGGATGTTGTGATTTGCTTTCAAATTGTACCTTTGACTTATTAGACAACAGCCAAATCGAATACATGAATGACCTTGGACTGGTTGTGATTTGCTTTCAAATTGTACCTTTGACTTATTAGACAACAGCCAGCATTGTTATATGCTCAAACTCATTACTGTTGTGATTTGCTTTCAAATTGTACCTTTGACTTATTAGACAACAGCCAGCTCTTCCACCCGGCCACGGTTTTCGATGTTGTGATTTGCTTTCAAATTGTACCTTTGACTTATTAGACAACAGCAATCTATCAATAAGGCCCATAATAGGATATGTTGTGATTTGCTTTCAAATTGTACCTTTGACTTATTAGACAACAGCATAAATACTGCAGTTGATTGATCTCTGCATGTTGTGATTTGCTTTCAAATTGTACCTTTGACTTATTAGACAACAGCTATTACAGCGCTGTTACAACAATTCAAATAGTTGTGATTTGCTTTCAAATTGTACCTTTGACTTATTAGACAACAGCGATTATTTATTTCATCATAATCAACTCCATGTTGTGATTTGCTTTCAAATTGTACCTTTGACTTATTAGACAACAGCTATTCTGATCAACATGGTTAAGAGCTAAAGTTGTGATTTGCTTTCAAATTGTACCTTTGACTTATTAGACAACAGCTTTTGTGTACTCAGCTTTTTGTTTGATTTCGTTGTGATTTGCTTTCAAATTGTACCTTTGACTTATTAGACAACAGCCAACTGAACGATACAAACAATTTGCTTACTGTTGTGATTTGCTTTCAAATTGTACCTTTGACTTATTAGACAACAGCTATCAGCAGTATTTGCATCACAAACTTAAAGTTGTGATTTGCTTTCAAATTGTACCTTTGACTTATTAGACAACAGCAAAAACGGGCCTGCGTCCAGTCGCCTTTTAGTTGTGATTTGCTTTCAAATTGTACCTTTGACTTATTAGACAACAGCAAGTATTACAAATGTGTGTTGAGATGTATCGTTGTGATTTGCTTTCAAATTGTACCTTTGACTTATTAGACAACAGCATTGGTTAAAATTTCCAACCATATTATTAAGTTGTGATTTGCTTTCAAATTGTACCTTTGACTTATTAGACAACAGCTGATATTCAATTTGTTGTAGTTTTATTGTTGTTGTGATTTGCTTTCAAATTGTACCTTTGACTTATTAGACAACAGCTAAATCTGAATTAGCTAAACGGCCTCACGTGTTGTGATTTGCTTTCAAATTGTACCTTTGACTTATTAGACAACAGCACCATATCAATAATAATCAAATAGGTTTATGTTGTGATTTGCTTTCAAATTGTACCTTTGACTTATTAGACAACAGCAAGTGGCGAAATATTTACTACTTCATGGCAGTTGTGATTTGCTTTCAAATTGTACCTTTGACTTATTAGACAACAGCCAGAAGCAAATTACTTGCAACGGATGCGAGGTTGTGATTTGCTTTCAAATTGTACCTTTGACTTATTAGACAACAGCCAATATTAATTGCTGGTAATTCAGAACTATGTTGTGATTTGCTTTCAAATTGTACCTTTGACTTATTAGACAACAGCAATAAATGAATTTAGCAATGCAAATAGAAAGTTGTGATTTGCTTTCAAATTGTACCTTTGACTTATTAGACAACAGCATATATGGCCAGATACTGCCGATAGTGAAAGTTGTGATTTGCTTTCAAATTGTACCTTTGACTTATTAGACAACAGCTAATATTTTTGTTGATGACAACATTAAACAGTTGTGATTTGCTTTCAAATTGTACCTTTGACTTATTAGACAACAGCCAATATTTTTACGACCTACCACAATCGTTTGGTTGTGATTTGCTTTCAAATTGTACCTTTGACTTATTAGACAACAGCTCACACATATGTAGGAAGAGGTAAATTGATGTTGTGATTTGCTTTCAAATTGTACCTTTGACTTATTAGACAACAGCAATCGGTAAAAGCACGTATTGAATCGGACAGTTGTGATTTGCTTTCAAATTGTACCTTTGACTTATTAGACAACAGCTTGAAAAATGCAATTTTACACTTGCGAACTGTTGTGATTTGCTTTCAAATTGTACCTTTGACTTATTAGACAACAGCCTGCCTATGATGACAGAACTTTTGCAAACAGTTGTGATTTGCTTTCAAATTGTACCTTTGACTTATTAGACAACAGCAGTTGAATCATTCTGAATGATGTAGTGCAAGTTGTGATTTGCTTTCAAATTGTACCTTTGACTTATTAGACAACAGCAAACAAATGAAATATAAAGCTGTAACAACAGTTGTGATTTGCTTTCAAATTGTACCTTTGACTTATTAGACAACAGCGCCGCACGTGTAGTCGAAAGCGAAGCCACTGTTGTGATTTGCTTTCAAATTGTACCTTTGACTTATTAGACAACAGCCATTATATTTTGCAATAGTTCGTCAAAATAGTTGTGATTTGCTTTCAAATTGTACCTTTGACTTATTAGACAACAGCCGAAGTCGTGCCTTTAACAAAAGGTTGATTGTTGTGATTTGCTTTCAAATTGTACCTTTGACTTATTAGACAACAGCCTTTCAGCTAAACAAAAACAAGATCTTGTAGTTGTGATTTGCTTTCAAATTGTACCTTTGACTTATTAGACAACAGCTGCTCGATCAAAAGTAATACAGTGAGCAATGTTGTGATTTGCTTTCAAATTGTACCTTTGACTTATTAGACAACAGCCTAAAGGAGAACTTGATATATTGCGAATATGTTGTGATTTGCTTTCAAATTGTACCTTTGACTTATTAGACAACAGCAGCAGAAGTGAGGTTATACATTCATTTGTCGTTGTGATTTGCTTTCAAATTGTACCTTTGACTTATTAGACAACAGCTTGTAAGTCGTATGCGTAGATCGATAGGTAGTTGTGATTTGCTTTCAAATTGTACCTTTGACTTATTAGACAACAGCAATTGATAATTTTCAGGACAACGATCTGTTGTTGTGATTTGCTTTCAAATTGTACCTTTGACTTATTAGACAACAGCACCCATGAAATAAATACAATATCGGGTACGGTTGTGATTTGCTTTCAAATTGTACCTTTGACTTATTAGACAACAGCATAAAGCTGATACATTATTATGACCAATATGTTGTGATTTGCTTTCAAATTGTACCTTTGACTTATTAGACAACAGCGGCTGGTGGAGACATAACTGCTTATTCCGAGTTGTGATTTGCTTTCAAATTGTACCTTTGACTTATTAGACAACAGCTTTGCCGTAACAGGATAATACGGCAGGATAGTTGTGATTTGCTTTCAAATTGTACCTTTGACTTATTAGACAACAGCATAGGTGCTGAAAATAAGATTTACGGCACTGTTGTGATTTGCTTTCAAATTGTACCTTTGACTTATTAGACAACAGCATCTGTTGAAAATGTATTCTATTTATGATTGTTGTGATTTGCTTTCAAATTGTACCTTTGACTTATTAGACAACAGCTCAGTTTTATGGCTATTAAGTAACCATATAGTTGTGATTTGCTTTCAAATTGTACCTTTGACTTATTAGACAACAGCCCTCGTTATAAAGTTTTAAACCTGCTTTATGTTGTGATTTGCTTTCAAATTGTACCTTTGACTTATTAGACAACAGCGAATTACAAAACATTGTTACAAAAGGCAATGTTGTGATTTGCTTTCAAATTGTACCTTTGACTTATTAGACAACAGCCTGTTAACGGAAAGTCTTTTACTGAGTTCAGTTGTGATTTGCTTTCAAATTGTACCTTTGACTTATTAGACAACAGCCAACATTAACTTTTAAATTCTTAAGCCATGGTTGTGATTTGCTTTCAAATTGTACCTTTGACTTATTAGACAACAGCACGACGGTTCACCGGAAACAGACTACGACAGTTGTGATTTGCTTTCAAATTGTACCTTTGACTTATTAGACAACAGCAAAAGCATTTAACTGGTGTTTATTCGGAGCGTTGTGATTTGCTTTCAAATTGTACCTTTGACTTATTAGACAACAGCGTTTGCAGTTTGGGCAACTCGATGTTCCGAGTTGTGATTTGCTTTCAAATTGTACCTTTGACTTATTAGACAACAGCTTTCAAACGGTATTGATCTTATCGCAGGCGGTTGTGATTTGCTTTCAAATTGTACCTTTGACTTATTAGACAACAGCTACAACAATTTAAAGTCAAATTAACCGCCTGTTGTGATTTGCTTTCAAATTGTACCTTTGACTTATTAGACAACAGCAAATTGTTTCAGATTGGTTAACGGTTCGTAGTTGTGATTTGCTTTCAAATTGTACCTTTGACTTATTAGACAACAGCCTTTTACTAAAAACCAAGATATTGACCACTGTTGTGATTTGCTTTCAAATTGTACCTTTGACTTATTAGACAACAGCAAAGTTTTCGATACGACATATCGGCCTGACGTTGTGATTTGCTTTCAAATTGTACCTTTGACTTATTAGACAACAGCCACTTATCACGGTGAAGTTGTTGACTTGTCAGTTGTGATTTGCTTTCAAATTGTACCTTTGACTTATTAGACAACAGCCGGCGAAGTTGAGCAGTCGATACAAGAACCGTTGTGATTTGCTTTCAAATTGTACCTTTGACTTATTAGACAACAGCACCGAACAGCCACCAAACCCGCAAGCACTTGTTGTGATTTGCTTTCAAATTGTACCTTTGACTTATTAGACAACAGCTAACTTTAAAAGTTATGACTTTAACAAACTGTTGTGATTTGCTTTCAAATTGTACCTTTGACTTATTAGACAACAGCCTAATACAACACATGAAACAGCAAGCGATAGTTGTGATTTGCTTTCAAATTGTACCTTTGACTTATTAGACAACAGCTTCATTCACTTGGTAATTCTGTTGTAAAAGGTTGTGATTTGCTTTCAAATTGTACCTTTGACTTATTAGACAACAGCATTTTGCTCCTTATAATCCAAAGAATCATTGTTGTGATTTGCTTTCAAATTGTACCTTTGACTTATTAGACAACAGCCCTCGTTATAAAGTTTTAAACCTGCTTTATGTTGTGATTTGCTTTCAAATTGTACCTTTGACTTATTAGACAACAGCGGGTCCGAAGTGTTAGCCGTAAGCCAGCCTGTTGTGATTTGCTTTCAAATTGTACCTTTGACTTATTAGACAACAGCACACCTCTGGTAATTGCATTGTAAATAAGAAGGTTATTGCTAAAAATGGAATTAAAAAAACTGGCTGTTGTGTTACTGAAAACCGGACTCAGGTTCGGTTTTTTCTTTTCTAATCATCGGTTTTCTTAAAATAATTCGAGCTGCTGACCGGGTGTTGCCACTGCCGAAGGCTTTTGACCATAAAAAAGTTCTATTTCGCCAAATTGTTTGTCGGTAATACATAGTATTCCAACCTGTCCCTGTGGTGGTAAATTAAGCTTTACCCGTTTTATATGCACATCGGCATTCTCGCGGCTTGGGCAATGTCGCAGATAAATACTGAACTGGAACATGGTAAAACCATCGTTCATTAATTTTTTTCGAAAATCAGCATAAATTTTTCGTTCCCGCTTTGTCTCGGTCGGGAGATCGAAAAAGACCATAACCCACATAATCCGATATTCATTTAAACGTTCCATCTATGCCTCAGAATTTCTGATCGATACAGAATATCTAAACTATTATATACCCTTGCTGATCAGATCGCAGCTTAAATCGGGATAATCTGTTTTACGTGCTTCGCCCAAAAAACATTTAGCCAGCGATGCCGAGGTTTGCTGTGTGGCCAGCATAAGCGGACTTCTTCGGTTATTAATCGTTACATCTAAAACAGGAATACTGAGCAATTGTGTTTTCTGTTCTTTTGTTAACTCTTCAGAAAGTTGCCCGCTTTTTACCAGTTTAACAACCAATGCATCAACATAGGGACGATAAGGTTCCATAATATCATCGGCCAGACAATACGCATTGTATCGGTTATGATGATGAATACCCAGCGTAGGCAATAAGCCAGAGGCTACCAGCGAACGGGCCACTACGGCACGTAATATGGCATAGCCATAATTAAGAAGGTTATTAGGAGGAAAGCCTTCGGGCGCTCTTCTGAAATCGGGAACGTACTTTTCAAATATTTTAGACCAGAAATATGCAGCGGCTCTCCCCTCATGGTTTTCGGTATCGCCACTTTTCACCTCATTACTCCAGTAACGCATATTCTGAATTTCATAACCTTCCTGATTTAATAAGGCGGCCTGATTAAGGATCTTTTGCTTAACGGTTTGTTGCCACATCTGTTTTCGTAAAGGTTCCGAAGCATTTATCTGACTGGAAAATCGTTCGCTTTGCGTGTTATTACCCGAAAGAGGCAGCAGCATACCTGCAGGCATGTGCCGTTCGTCGCAGGTTATAACGGCTACATTATTGGCAAGCAAATTATCGAGTAACTGATGGGTAATGGTTATCTGCGAATTTTCGAGTACAACAACGCCTATATCTTCAATCGGTATGGTTGTACTTCTGTCTTTTTCAGGTAATACTTTTGGTTCGGGCAATATAATTACCATTTGCTGATTACGGCTTTGCAGGTATGCCGGATTTCCAAAAAACAAGGTTCGCTTTATCATATAGCTAAGGGTTATTATGGTTTGAAAATGAAAAAGCTGTTAGAAATTATATACTACTTTGTGAATAGTATATCTATTATACAATTAATGCTGAAATAATTTGATTTTATATAAATAATATACAAGTTTACCTTTTAAGTAAACTATTTTATATAAAAGTAAGCCGGATATATTTTTGAGATAAACTGTTTTATGTTTTTTGATAATTAATTTACTTCTGATATAAATTGATTTAGTAAAACAGTAAAAAAATTTTATAAAAAGATGAACTAATTCGCCCAAAAGATGAATGGGCTTAACAAAAAGGTGAATTGGTTTAGGTTTTTAGCAGAGAGGGGTACCTCGGAAGTACCTCCTCTCCTGTTTGTTCTGAAAAATCAATCTGCTTTTACTTCAGCAGATGCAGCAGCGGACTCTTTTCTGCCCTGATTTTCGAATAACTTCTTAAGATCATCTACAATAGTGCGAGCACCACTTATTCCGCTTTTAGAAGCGCCTTTTGCCGAATTATAAATGCTTAATGCGGCAACATAAGCTTCGCTTCCGGCAACAACCCGTGTATCCGAAATTAATTCGGCCAGACTGTTTATTGCCTTTTCTATTTCAGACATTGATTTGTTTAAGACAAAATCCTTCGACAGTTCATTAATGTCCACATAAGGAGGAACAATACTGGGTTCCTGCTTTCCATACATTAATGCTTTTTCTACGAATGGCTGACGACCGTCGTCCATTTTAGGCATTGTCTTTTTCTCTTCATTACTGATCGTAACGCCAAACGGGAACAAGGATTTAAGTTCGGCAATTAACTCCAGGGCTCTTTTACGATTTTCGTCCGACAACTCGGCTGACACTAAATTGGGCATAACTTAAAAGTTTTAATTTGTTAAACATAAAATCACTTTTATGCTCACAGAAACTTTCTTTCCCTACAAATTCTCACACTCAATTTTCTGCTTTGCAATATGTTAAAGATACAAGTTTTTTTGAAAAACAAGACAGAGCGTGCAAAAAATGTTGTACACACTCTATCTTTGGTTAAATTATATTGGTTTATTGTTTACTTCTATAATATTTCCTAGGCGGTTGAGTTTAAGTTTCCAGCATATTGCTTTTATTTGAAAAGGTTCTGCTTGAATTGTATTTTGGCTTTTATTATTTGATCCTATTTCATTTTTAATAATAGCATTTGAATAATAATTAGGAACAAAATGTACTTCACCTTCGGTACAACTCACCATTTTATAAACCCTACCCACTTGCTCGTTTGTAAGATTTTTAAAATCGACTAATTGAGGGCTTTCTATCTCATCGTCAGTAGGTACATAAACAAGATCATTGGGCGAGAGTGTAAACAAAAGTTTGTATTCTTTTTTGTTTTTTTCATCAATATAAGTTTCAGAAGCCGAAGGCAATTCCTGTTTTTGGTTTTCGATAACAATATTAAGAGGTATAGTATCGTAAAAACGTTTGTTTGTTTCTGGATCTATGTAAATAGCAAAAAAGAGGTTTGTTCCTTTTGCTGCTTCAACATATTTAGCCGATTTATTGCCATTTGTACCCACATTAAACTTATTACCTTTTGGTTCGTATGTGCGTACTTTGTTAATTGGTTGATGAGCTTTCCCTCCATTTAGAACGGTAATGGTTTTGTTGAGTTCATCAATACCATCAGCAGAGAATGCTAAGGTTTCAGGTGGTATAGGTTTTCCGCTTTCATCTTTTCTATTTTGATATTTCTCGCTATTTAAATGGGCTAAAAGTATTTTTTGTATACCTGTATCTGTAATGCTTTCGATTTTTGCGACATTAAAACTTTCATCAAGATTAACTCTCGATGCAACATTTGAATCATCAAAATAATAAAGCTCAACTTTTGTAATATCTGTTTCGTTCCATTTATTATCTAAATCTTTAAAAAACTTAATAATTTTTTTGTTGTCGAAATTGGCTGCTTTTAACTCTTTTATTTTTGTTTTTAACGATTTATCTACAATAAAGTCAACTGTATCGAGAGCCGCCGACAGGTTAACTGTTTTTTTGAAACGAAGGGTAACGCTACCCGAAACTGTGTCTTTGTGCATTGGTTTGCGAATAGCCCAGTTTTCGCCTTTGGTTTGTTTTAAAGTTATTTTATGAGCTATACCATGTCCGTCGATTTCCCATTTTTGATAAGTATTCACAGTTTTATTGATAACGCGCAGGTTTTGTTTAAAGCTTACCACCACGTTTTGCAAAGCCGTTCGTGCATCTTGTGTAAATGTGTCCCAAGGTTTAAAGAACTCTTTGGCAACTGTAATGTCTTTGGTTACTTTTTGTCCATCAATATTTTTTGTAATTTGAAGAGGTTCCAATCTGCGTAGTTTTTTACGCAGATGAATGCGCATTTCTTTTTTCTCGCCTTGTGCAAATTCGTTGTTTAAGTAGTTGATATGATTTCGTGTAGCACATGCAATAACAAGCGCATCCATAGCATGGTGGCGATGGTCAATACGTTTTTTGCTAAAGCCTTTTTGTAACTCCAAAGGCATTTCGGTTTGAAATACATTTTTCCCTTCTTTATTTGTCCATTGCCCAAAGTTGCTACTGTTGGTTAGCGTGTTTAGGCGTTCAAAACGAGGCGTTACAATTTCGTTCCAAATATGCTCTAATCCCCAATCGCGTTTAAGTGTAGTGGTAATGGAACCATTGCTCGATATTACATTTTTAGAAGTAGCTTCGGCTTCTCCATCTTCGCGAACTATATTGGATAATAGAGCTTTTACAACTTTACTAATATAGCGGCTATCATTCATTTGTCGAGCAATAAATGCATCCGGAATATCGTCCATCAATAATTTTTTCATTTTGCTTCGGTTACGCGCAAAACATTTTTTCACATGCTCTTCGTAGTCGGCAAGGGTAAAGAGTGTAACAACTTTGCCAAAGTTTAATTCAATTTTTTTACCTCCATTATTTTTAATGTATTCGTAGGCCGTTGCATTGTCTTTATCGGCATTTACTTCGGCTTCGCAAATAACTTTGTTACTAAGCGAATCGTCAAAATAGCGCGATTGTGGTATGATATGTTCTATCTGATAGTCAGATGTAAACAGTTTGGCTAAAGGTATCATTTCGCCGGTGTAAGGTGAGCGATACTTTTGGTCGAGCCATGTTTTATAGCGAATAAGCTCTGATGTTGTAGGTATAGTTTGTTTAGTGATTCTCAGAATTTCTTCGGGTATCTCGTCTACCGAATTTAATACACCTTCTTCGTATATCTTTAATATTTCTTGTTGACTAGGCGAATATGGTCGAACATCTTTAACCGTTTTATCATTTAATAATTCAGAAAGAAGAGCCTTGAGCCGCAAGTTCGTATTTTCATTTTCTGTTATTTTTAAAGTCATTTTCTTTCGCTTGTCAGCAGGATTTTTCATATCGCGACCAAGCTCTATATGTATTTCTGAAAAAAATCCAGGTTCACTATTGCCATAATATTTCCAGATATCAGCAACTACACGTAGCGTTTCGGCTATCACTTGCTCTACGATAGGGTTACGTAGAGAGTGTTGTTTAAATACGTCTCGCAAATAAATTTCAATATCTGTTGGGGTTTGCCAATACTGAATATCGCCAGACTCAGAATGTCGTCCGTAAACAGCATAACAGGCTTGATATGTATTTAAACCTTTATAAGGTGTTTTTACTTTACAAAAGCTTTTTAAGACTTGTTTTGGAATGTCATCGTCAGAAATAGATTCTATTTGTTTTTCATCATATTTTACAGATTCTAAGCGCTCTACAATAGATTGAATTCTAAGCTTTGTATATTCATTAATCTTGCTTTCATCCCAATATTTACCCATCCGCATAAGCGCTAAAAGTTTTTTTATTGCTTTTTCGGAATACGCGCCATATTCTTTTTTGAAAGGAGGTAGCTTTTTTAAGGCTTCAACAAAATCATCGCCTAATCCATTTTTTGAGGCAAATGTTTTTAACGCTTTTTCGATATCATGCCTGTCTTCCACTGAATAAAGAATATGCCACAAAGCAGCAGTACGTTGGGGTGAAAGGAAGTTATAACCTGCATTTTCAACTTTTGACAGACGATTTAAAAAGAGCGCACGTGTTTCGTTACATGGATAAGCTTTATCTTCCACATAATTCCAACGATATTTATTTACATCTTCTTTTAGATTAAATCCTTTATAATTTAAGAATGTCTCTTGTTTAATTTCTTTGCGGTCGTTAAGCCAATCAAATAAAGACACCCAATCGTCTTCGGTTTTCAGAAATGAAGAGGTAACATTGTTATCAGTTTCTTTTTCGTAAATCTTTAAATTTTGAATAAACTGCCAAAGCCTAAACTCTTGAAACAATGGGTTAGATTTGGCTATACATTTCAATGGTTCTTTCTCCTCTATTCCATCTTTTTTATAAGTTCTAAATTCGTACTGACAATTGCTAATAAGCGATTTTTTGCTTTTCAGCGGACGTTGATAAAAGATAATGTCGTATAAAAACAGATAAGTAAAGTCTTTGTCTTTAATACTGTTTTTGTGAGCTTCGTTATAATGATATAATTCGTCTAAACAAGCTTTATATAGCTCTATATTATTTAATTCAGCATGAAATTCTTTTTGTTTTCGTAGTATAAGTTCCAACTCTTCTTTGTAGAATTTACGTTCTATTGTACGTACAAGTTTTCCTTTTATTTTTTGATTTGGGTTTTGAAGAAGTGTATCGTAAATATAGCAGCCAACAGTTTTGTGACTTTTTTCAATGTCAGCTTCTGTTTTTTTCTTTATTAATGTCCAATCATCTTCTTGAGGAGAACGAAATGATCGTTTTTCTTTACCGTCTTTGTCTTTTTTTATTTCTCCATTATCGTCTATATCGGTAGTAACAATAAAGTCCTTAGTTTTGCCAATCCAATCGAGCGGTGTTTTGCTTGTTCTGCGATATATCCATCCGTTTTCTAATACAACATTGTACCATATTTCATCTTTTCCTTTTTTATCACCACTATCAATGACATCAACAACTTGAAGTGAATAAAATTCAACACGCTTATTTTGATTTTCTTCTTCCTCTTCGCCTCTCAATTGATAATAACCTCTTTTCTGATTAAAATTGAGTAATAGCCAAGCCAGTTCTTCTTTTTCAATTTTTTCGCTTATGGCTTTCTTCCGTAAATAATAGAGAGTCCAGTCGTGTGGAATTTTCTTATCGTTCTCTAATAATTGAGGTTGCGATGTTTTAAAGTCGTTTATCATTTCGTTGAAAGACGACATAAATATAAATTCAGCCTTATTATTTAAGTTTCTGCTGTATGCTAATTTAGGTTCAGCATAATTTATAAATTGACCAACTTTATGTTCAAAATCAATTTCTTTAGCATAATGTTCGGGTAGAAAACCAAGAATATTTAAAACACGGTGTAAGCGCTCGCGACGTAATAGTGCTCGTTCGCGTAAGCGACGAATACCTCTAAAGTCAGTTCTTGCATGTGCTTTTGATATGCCATTACCAATTGAAAAATCAAAAAGTGGATCTTTTGAAGCTTTTCCTGTGGATGTTGAGACGTATCCATCAATAGGAATAATACGGCTTCCTAATCCCAAAATTGATTCATTACCTTCTTCTTCATTAATTAACGCCCAACCAATGCTGTTGGTTCCTAAATCAAGCCCTAAAATTTTTTTCATAGCTAGAGGGTTATTTAATGTTTTTTATTACATTCGTTATACAATTTGAAGCAAATCACAATAAGGATTATTCCGTTGTGAAAACATTTAAGGCGGGGCGACTCGCCTTTTTTGTTGTTATGCGCATCTAAAATAAACAAAAGAATTTAAAAATCATACTGATTTTCAGCTCTTTTTAACGAATCAAAAGATTTAAAAATCAAACATTCGACTTATAAAAAATGTTTAATATACATTTATCACATTAAAAAACTTCTTCAAATTTGTATCTTCAAAACGCATTATAAATACTTTTCACTAACTGAAACAGAAATGATAACAGAAAAAGAATGGGGCGAAGTTCCTTCCGGACAACAGGTTTACCTTTACACTTTACAGAACAATTCGGGCATGAAAGCCTGCATTACCAACTATGGTGCAACGGTAGTAGAACTGTGGGCTCCCGACCGTAACGGAGAGTTAGCCGACGTAGTTCTTGGTTATAACGACCTCGATGGTTATAAGAAACATACCTTTTATATTGGTGCCGTTTGTGGCCGTTATGCCAACCGTATTGCCAACGGCGAGTTTACCCTCGACGGACACACCTATCGTCTGGCCCGCAACAACGGACCCAATGCGTTACACGGAGGTATCTATGGTTTCGACAAACGTGTATGGGATTCCGAAATTATCCGCAACGAAGAAGAAGGTGACGAAGCTCTGCTTCTTACCTATGTAAGCCCCGACGGACATGAAGGTTATCCCGGCGAACTAAAAGTTAGTGTAACCTATCGACTTACCAACGACGGTGAACTGGACATTCGTTACCAGGCTGTAACCGATAAAAAAACGGTAGTTAACCTCACCAATCACTCGTACTTTAACCTTACAGGAGCAAAGCGCGACGTTCTGGATCATGTGCTTAAAATCAATTCCAATAAATACACCATTCCGGATGATACGCTGATACCAACAGGCGAAACACCCGAACTCACTCCTGAGCTCGATTTCCGCACAGCTAAAGCCGTTGGCCGCGACATTAAGGGTATGCCGTTTGGTTACGACCACAACTTCATCATCAACAACTACGATGGGTCAACACTTCGTCAGGCAGCCGTAATAACCGATCCCGAAAGCGGACGTAAAATGGAAGTTCTCACCACCGAACCGGGCATGCAGCTCTATACTTCTTTTTACCTCGATGGCAGCGAAGGCAAAAACGGCATTTCGTACAAACCTTTCTACGGTGTTTGTTTCGAAGCGCAGCATTTTCCCGACAGTCCGAACAAACCAAAGTTCCCGACAACAATACTTAATCCGGATGATACATATATTCAACATACGGTTTACCGTTTTTCAACCGAAGGTTAAGTAAGGATTAAGCATCTCTATAAATAACAAGCGAAGTTTTTAGCTTTTTTAGTCACTTAAGAAGACCAGAAAAGCTGAAAACTTCGCTTCTTTGTTTTTACAAACAATATGTTACGACAAAACACAAGAAATTAAATAATATAGTATCTTCATTTCAAATTGTTTGACAACAATCTTATCGTATTATTTTCCTCAAAACTCAACTTATCATCCTGTTAACCGTGAAAAAACAACTGCTTCTTTTCATTGTCTGCTGTTTCATAGTTGGCTTTTTAACCAATACCAATGCCGGCGAACCGGTAAAAATTCCGGTCATTTACAGCGATTCATCTTCGTATGATGTAACATGGTACGCTCCTGCCATCGAATTTAAACTTCCTTACCATGGTATAACGGCTCGTTGCCAGATTGCAGCAAAAGCAACAAAGCAGCCTCTTGCTGTTTTTTACATCGAACTGACCGATTCGCTTACGGTTGATTCTGCTTTTTTCGGAGGCAAAAAAGTTGCTTTTTCTCACATAAAAGGATGGATTAAAATAATACCCGACAAACCTGTTCCGGAAGGACAACTTTTCTCAACCATCATTTATTACCATGGCGAGGCTGCTGCTTCGGGTATCTTTGGCGGAGGTATTAATTATCGCACCAGCGAGGAAATACCCGATGTGGTATGGTCGCAGTCCGAAGCATTCGATGCCCGCCTCTGGTTTCCCTGCAAACAGGTTCTTACCGACAAGGCCGACTCTTCTCAGGTTTCCATCATCACCCCCGACTCTATGCGCGCCGGCTCCAACGGACTTTTAACCAGCGAAAAATCACTTCCGGACAATCGCAAGGAATACATCTGGACATCGCACTACCCTACGGCTTATTATCTTATTTCGATGGCAGCCTCCAAATACCGCGAATACACTTACACAGTCGAACTGCCCGGTGGTAAGAAGTTTCCGGTTATCAACTATTTTTATAATCTCAACGGTTTATTCGAACGATATAAAGGGCAACTCGACAGCACAGCGCTTGCTATTAAACTATACTCCCGCCTTTTCGGCGAATATCCTTTTGTAAACGAAAAGTACGGGCACTGTCAGGCTCCTTTTGGCGGCGGCATGGAACACCAGACCATGACCACGCTCTACAACTTCGATTTTATGCTGGTTACACACGAACTGGCTCACCAGTGGTTTGGCAACAGCGTTACCTGCGCCACCTGGCAGGATATATGGGTTAACGAAGGTTTCGCCTCTTATGCCGAGTACCTTGCCTGCGAAAACATTCTTTCGCCTACCGATGCCCGCAACTGGCTCGACGAATGTCAGCACGATGCAAAATCGGACCGGAAAGGTTCGGTTTACATTCCTGCCGGAACTCCGCTAACCGACGAACGGGTTTTTTCGAACGAGCTTACTTATAAAAAAGGCGGTGCCATCATTCACATCCTGCGCCACGAGATTAACAACGACAACATCTTCTTTAACGTGCTGCGAACATATTTGAATACCTATAAAAACAGCAACGCCACCGGTGCCGACTTCTGCAAAGTTCTTAACACTACTACCGATCGAGATTATTCATGGTTCTTCAACCAGTGGTTTTATGGCGAAGGTTTTCCGGTTTATACCATAAACTGGCATCAGAAAGGCGATTCGCTTTACATTGAATCCAATCAGGTAGGCACTTCCGCACAAACACCGTTTTTCAGAGCAACACTCGACTTTAAAATTGTTGCCGAACACGGAAGGGATACCACCATTCAGGTACTTAATTCGCACCCCGTTGAACAATTTGCCATTCCTTTCAAAGGCGAAATAAAACGAATAAAGTTCAATCCCGAAAAGTGGCTGCTCTGCACCTCTACGGTTCAGAAAACAAGCAATAACCTCAGTAAAGTTCAGGTTACCTTTAATAACACCCTCGGACTCGCCTTTGCCACTCCGGCTAAACGTACCATCTATGTTACAAACCTCGATGGCGAAAAAATTCTGGAAAGAAGTATTTCCGGTAAAAGCTGTAAGATTGATACAACAAAAATAAAATCAGGAATCTACAACATCCAGATAGCAGAAAACGACAATATACAGAATGCGCTGATTGTAAAGCAATGATACGTTCGTAGGCTTTATTTTTGCGTTGTAAATAAAATAGTTCATGAACTGGCAACAACTTTTACCGGCCCGACGTTTGGGCCAGAATAATACATCGAGTCTAAACAGCGATGATCGCTCTCAGTTTCAGCGCGATTACGATCGTATTATCTTTTCAGCTCCCTTTCGCCGGTTACAAAATAAGACTCAGGTTTTTCCGTTACCAGGAAGTGTATTTGTTCACAACCGACTTACCCACAGTCTGGAAGTTGCCAGCATCGGACGGTCGCTGGCCCATGTCGCCGGAACGAAACTGACAAAACTGGCCAAGCTTCCCGATAACGAGATGGTGGCCGATATGCAGGCAATTGTTTCGGCAGCCTGTCTTGCACACGATCTGGGCAATCCGCCGTTCGGACATTCGGGCGAAGATGCAATTCGGCGTTACTTCACCGAATCGGCACCCGATGGATTAAAAGATGACGTTACGCACGCACAATGGTCAGACTGGACACGCTTCGAGGGCAACGCCAATGCATTCAGAGCTCTTACGCATCGCTTCAACGGTCGCCGTGAGGGAGGCTTTGCGCTTACCTACGCCACACTGGCAGCTTTGGTAAAATACCCGTACAGTTCTGACGCTGGTTTAAAGAAATTCGGCTTCTTTGAATCGGAGCGTCCGACTTTTATGGACATTGCCTCAAAAACAAACCAGCATTGCCTCGATGCACAAAAACAGATTTTTGCCCGGCACCCTCTGGTATATCTGGTCGAAGCCGCCGACGATATTGCTTATCTGGTAATGGATATCGAAGATGCGCACCGGCTGGGCATCTTTTCAAAAGAAAAGGTATTTGAATTGTTCAGCCCTTTTTTTGACGAGCAGACTCAAAACCGCATTCGCAAAAACTTCGAAGAAGTGACCGACCGCAACGAACAGGTTGCTTACCTGCGCTCTGTTGTTATTAATACACTTATTCAGGAAGCAGCAGATATCTTTGTTCAATATCACGATAAAATTCTTTCGGGTACATTTTCCGACAGTCTGATCGATTATTTGTCCGACACCAGAACACAGGCATTAAAGCATTGCAGAGATTTTTCGACCAAAGAAATATACAATCACCGCAGCGTTGTAGAAGTCGAACTAACCGGCTTTAATGTATTGCGTTCACTACTTGCCGAATTTGTTCCGGCCTCGCTCAATCCCGACACTGCTTATTCCCGCAAACTGCTGGCGCTTATTCCAAGCCAGTTTGAGATAAAAAACGATTACGATATTTATGCCCGTGTACAATCTGTACTCGATTTCATTTCTGGAATGACGGATCTCTATGCCATGGATGTTTACCGGATTATTCGAGGCATAGGAAAATAAGCTGCTTTAAAGGAACTATCACGATTTATGTCGAATTTGCGTTTCTTTTACATTTATTTTTTCATTTTTTAATCTTTCGGTTTGCATTTTGTGACTAAAACTCTCTAAATTTGCCGTAGAGTTAATTGGTTAACTTTTGGTTAATTCACACCCCGAATCGGAAAATGTGGCAGCATTTTCCGATTTCTTTTTTTGAATAATCACCAAATAATTAATCACTCTCTTTCGTTAATTAAGCATGGTATCTCCTGTTTAATTCACAACAAAACAACAGTTCTGATATTTAAATCGTTAAACAATCAAGTATTACATATTTATGTTTAAAAGCAAAAGAGACGATTTAATTGCTTTTTTATTAAAAAAACAGCTAAATCATTTCAATTGCTAACTATTTAGTTATTTTTGTTACTTGACCTAATAAGTTTCGGCGAAAGCACAAAAGAAAAGCATACACTACTTCGAAATTTTACTAAAAAACTATATAAAAATGAGTACGAACAATAGGACTGACGCTCTCAATTACCATGCAGAAGGGCGCCCTGGAAAAATTCAGGTTGTTCCGACAAAACCACACAGCACCCAGCGTGATTTATCGCTGGCTTATTCGCCCGGAGTTGCCGAACCTTGTCTCGAAATTGAAAAAAACCCGCAGGATGCTTATGAATACACTTCGAAAGGCAATCTGGTTGCTGTTATTTCAAACGGAACAGCAGTTTTAGGATTAGGAGACATTGGCGCACTGGCAGGTAAACCGGTTATGGAAGGTAAAGGTCTCCTCTTTAAAATCTTTGCAGACATCGATGTTTTTGACATTGAAGTAAATGAAAAAGATCCTGCAAAATTTATTGAAGTTGTAAAAGCAATTGCGCCTACCTTTGGCGGAATTAACCTCGAAGATATTAAAGCTCCGGAATGTTTCGAAATTGAAGAAAAGCTCAAGGAACAGCTTGATATTCCGCTTATGCACGATGATCAGCATGGAACAGCTATCATCTCGGGTGCAGCTTTAATTAATGCGCTCGAGCTGGTTGGTAAAAAAATCGAAGACGTTAAAATTGTTATCAACGGAGCAGGGGCTGCAGCTTCCTCTTGTACTCAGTTATACATGCACCTTGGAGCAAAGCTCGAAAATATCGTAATGCTCGACAGTAAAGGTGTTATAAGTGTTCGCCGTAAAGATTTAAACAGTCGTAAACGTCCGTTTGCAACTTCGCGCGAAATTGAAACACTCGAAGAAGCAGTAAAAGGTGCAGATGTTTTCTTAGGACTTTCTGTAGCCGGCGTTCTTTCGAAAGATATGGTTCGTAGCATGGCAAATGATCCTATCGTTTTTGCATTGGCTAATCCCAATCCCGAAATCTCGTACGAAGACGCCATCGCTTCCCGCCCTGACATTATTTTTGCAACAGGTCGCAGCGATCATCCGAATCAGGTAAACAATGTATTAGGATTTCCATATATTTTCCGTGGTGCACTCGATGTTCGTGCAACTTCGATTAACGAAGAAATGAAAGTTGCCGCCACTCTTGCTATTGCAAAACTGACCAAACAAGCAGTTCCTGACGTTGTTGCATCGGCTTATAATTCATCAAGCATCAAATTCGGACGCGAATATATTATTCCGAAACCACTTGATCCCCGATTGCTTGAAACTGTCGCTCCTGCTGTCGCAAAAGCAGCAATCGAAAGTGGTGTTGCCCGCAAAAAAATTGAAGACTGGGATGCTTACAGTGAACAATTACGTCAGCGCATGGGCTTAGACAATAAGCTTATTCGCGGCTTAACTGAAAAAGCAAAAGAAAATCCGAAACGGGTTGTGTTTGCAGAAGCAAATAACATTAACATGCTAAAGGCTGCACAGATTGCCCGTACCGAAGGTCTTTGTATTCCTATTTTGCTGGGTAACGAAGAACGTATTGCAAAAATTATTGCCGAACATCATATTGACCTTGACGGAGTTGAAATCGTAAACATGCGACACGACCGCGAGGAAGCTCGCCGCCAGCGCTATGCCCATATGCTTGCCGATAAACGTCAACGCGAAGGCATGACATACAGCGAAGCATACGAAAAAATGTTCGACCGCAACTACTTTGGAATGACCATGGTTGAAGCAGGTGAAGCTGATGCTTTTATCACCGGCGTTTATACTAAATTCAACGATGCTATTAAACCAGCTATCGAAATTGTCGGCATTCGCGAAGGGTTGAACCATATCGCTGGTTTGAACATTGTTAACAATAAGCTGGGAACATTTTTCTTTGCCGATACATTGGTTAACAACCATCCGGAAGTTGATACATTGATCGATATTGCATTACTCACAAACCAAAGTGTTAAATTATTCAACATTGAGCCGGTAATGGCCATGTTATCTTACTCAAACTTTGGAGAACGCAATACCGGAAGCCCTGCTGCTGTACATGAAGCAGTAGAACGCATTCATAAAAATCATCCGGATGTTCTTTTGGACGGCGAAATGCAAATAAACTTTGCTTTAGACAAAAAATTACGCCACGAACATTTTCCATTCTCAAAGATTGACGGGAAAGATGTTAATACGCTTATATTCCCTAACTTGAACTCGGCTAACATTTCATACAAAATGATGCTCGAAATTGGAATGAGCGAAACCATTGGACCTATCCAAATGGGGCTTAACAAACCTATTCATATTCTAAATATCGAAAGCTCTGTTCGCGACATTTTAAATATGGTAACGATAGCCGTTATTGATGCTGGTTTTGAAGAACAACGCAATAAATAATTTTTATCAAACAAGTCAAGAAAGGCCGACTAGTATTACTAGTCGGCCTTTCTTTTATTCAACCTTTCTTTAGTTTGTTTTTTAAGTTATAGATTTTCAATGAGATTAGAATTATGTTAACATATTCTATTTATAATCAAAATAAAATATAATAAAAAATACTAATTACCCCGAAATAGCAGAAATACTGTTATCGTTATTAAACAACAATTTCTATATTTAGAGCTCTTAAATCAATATTTCTCAGATTAAAATAACTGCTAACATGAAAAAATTATTAACGTTTCTCTCTGCATTGCTTCTGCCTGCCATGGCTATGGCAAGCGAAGCCGACTTGAAAATTCCGAGTCTTTCAACGGGACAGAACCACTTACTTATGTGGGGATTTGTAATTTGTATTCTTGGTTTGATTTTTGGTTTTTACCAGTTTCTACATGTAAAAAAGTTAAAAGCACACCGATCAATGCTCGATGTTTCGAATGTTATTTTTGAAACCTGTAAAACATACCTTTTACAACAGGGCAAATTCCTCATCTGGCTGTTTCTTATTATTGCAGCTTGTGTTACATTCTATTTTGGTTTTCTTCAGGGTCAGGGTGCCGGCGGAGTTCTTCTCATTTTAGGCTGGACCGTTATTGGTATTTTAGGCTCTTACGGAGTGGCGTGGTTCGGTATCCGTATGAATACCCTTGCCAATAGCCGGATGGCTTTTTCTTCGCTCGAACGCAAGCCTCTTAAACTACTTAACATTCCTCTGACTGCAGGCATGAGCATTGGCGTTGTGCTTGTTTGCGTGGAACTTATCATGATGCTTATTATTTTGGTTTTAATGCCTCGTTCACTGGCTGGTGCTTGCTTTATTGGTTTTGCCATTGGTGAATCGCTCGGAGCTTCGGCATTGCGTATTGCCGGAGGTATTTTTACCAAAATTGCCGACATTGGCTCTGATTTAATGAAAGTTGTTTTCAAAATTGGAGAAGACGATCCTCGTAACCCTGGTGTTATTGCTGACTGTACCGGAGATAACGCAGGGGACAGCGTAGGCCCGACTGCTGATGGTTTTGAAACTTATGGCGTTACTGGCGTTGCGCTTGTTTCTTTCATCGTTCTTGCTGTAGGTTCGCTCGTTGGCGGACAGTTTACGACCAATCCAGACTGGCAGGCCACTTTCCTTACCTGGATTTTTGTAATGCGTATCCTTATGATTATCACTTCGGTTGTCTCTTTCTGGATAAACAAAGCGATAAGCAATGCCATTTACAGCAAAACCGACGATCTCGACTTTGAAAAACCTCTGACTAATCTGGTATGGATTACTTCTTTACTTAGCATCATTGTTACTTTTATTGCAAGTTATCTGCTTGTTGGACCTAATTCTGAAATCGGTAAAGAAAGCACGCATATCTGGATTGTCCTTTCGACCATTATTAGTTGCGGAACTTTGGGAGGTGCATTAATTCCAGAATTCACAAAACTCTTTACCAGTCCAAAATCATCGCACGTACAGGAAGTTGTAAGTGCAGGAAAAGAAGGAGGAGCATCCTTAACCATTCTTTCGGGATTTGTTGCAGGTAATTTTTCTGCATTCTGGATGGGTTTGGTCTTCTTTGCCTTAATGTTTGTTGCCTATTTTGCCAGTACTTTTGGGTTGGATCATTTCATGATTTATCCTTCCATTTTCGCTTTCGGCTTGGTTGCTTTCGGCTTGCTAGGTATGGGACCTGTAACAATTGCAGTAGACAGTTACGGACCTGTAACCGATAACGCCCAGTCTGTTTATGAACTTTCTCTTATTGAAAGCATTAGCAACGTAGACAAAGAAATTGAAAAAGATTTCGGTTTTAAACCCGATTTCGAAAAAGCAAAATATTACCTCGAAGCCAATGATGGTGCCGGTAATACATTTAAAGCCACAGCAAAACCGGTACTTATTGGCACTGCCGTTGTTGGAGCCACAACTATGATTTTCTCCCTTATCCTTGTCATAAAGAATGTATTAGGTGTTGAGCCTGAAACTATTTTGAATATTCTTAATCCGTGGACAATATTTGGTTTCATTTGCGGTGGTGCTGTTATCTATTGGTTTACAGGAGCTTCCACACAGGCAGTTACAACCGGAGCTTATCGGGCTGTTGAATACATCAAACGCAACATTAACCTAGATCCAGGTGCAGAAAAGAAGGCTTCCATTGAAAAATCGAAAGAAGTTGTAAAAATCTGTACCCAATATGCTCAAAATGGTATGTGGAATATTTTCCCTGCTATTTTCAGCTTCGCCCTTGCCTTTGCTTTTATCTCGGGACACGAAGTAGCAGGAGCTACTTCAGCCATTGCTTTTTCAGCTGCTTCATTTTTCGTAAGTTACCTTATTGGTATTGCAGTATTTGGCCTTTTCCAAGCTGTATTTATGGCCAATGCCGGCGGTTGCTGGGACAATGCTAAAAAGGTAGTCGAAGTCGACCTGAAAGCGAAAGGAACACCACTGCACGATGCTACTGTAGTTGGCGACACCGTTGGCGACCCATTCAAAGATACATCTTCGGTTGCGATGAACCCGATTATTAAGTTTACAACTTTATTCGGACTGTTAGCTATGGAAATTGCCATTACAGCTGCATTCCGTCCTGCTGCACCTTATGTAGGAGTTGTATTCCTGATTATTGCATTATATTTTGTATGGCGTTCGTTCTACAAAATGAGAATAAAACAATAAAACGTTGTAAAACACCGATAAAAGCCGTTTTTCAGTTTTGAGAAACGGCTTTTTTATTATGCTGAAAGCTAATAAGAACAGACAAATAAAAAAGGAATATAAATATTATTAAGAAAAGGGATAAAAACAAAAAATCTTCAACTGAAGACAATTACCTCAATTGAAGACAACCTATTTTGAAACCAACTTTTTTACCAACTGAAAAGAGCTCTTTCCCTCACCGACAGTTAAGGTCTCTTAGTTAAACCGGATGGATTTTCAATAAAACAGTATAACTGCTTACTAAATGACCAAGTATTTAACTCAAAGAACCCCTTCTTCCACTGAAGAAGTTAGATTTTCAACTGAGAAAAATAATTTTTCAATTTATTATTTCTCATCAACCCTAAACTTCAGCTACTAACCCTTTGTTTAGTTTGACAATACAAATATACAAATTTCTTTTGACAAAACAAGAGAAAATCATAAATAAGTATCTGAAACCTGTTAAAAAAGAAAAAACAGGACACAAAAGATTCAAAATTCTCAACATACCCCTCTTTTTTCAACCTTGTTTCAACACAAACAAGATTATTTACAAAACAAGTCAAAGTGTTCATTAGACGCTTAATCTTTTATTATTTTTGTATATAAACCCAAAACTATGAGAAAAGAAAAGAGAACGGGCCCAATTCGACTAACAGGCATGCATTCTACTGGCAGAGCCTCAACAAATTTCAAAGGGAAAGGTCTTTTTGTGGATTTCGCAATACCTGGCGAAACTATTAATGCGACTATTGACAAAAAAGATAATAATTGCATAATCGGACATGTTTCGGAAATTATAGAATCGTCAGAATCACGATGCATACCCGTTTGCAAGCATTTTGGTTTATGTGGAGGCTGTAACTGGCAACACATTCAATACGAAGCACAATTAAAATGGAAACGATACATTATAGAATGGAATCTTCAGAAAAACAACATTGTCTTTTCTGGCGTTTCTGATGTTATTGCTTCGCCCGAAGTTTTCTTTTACCGCAACAAAATGAATTATGCTTTTGCTGCAAATCGATGGTTTAATGATAATGAAGCTGACTATGAAGACGAACATTTGCATTATGCTATGGGATTTCACCTGTTTATGCGCCCTGAGCGTATTTTTCATGCAGAAGAATGTTATTTACAGAAAGAACCCAGCCGAACGATTTGTAAAGTTGCGCATCAGTTAGCATTAGAGATGGGTCTATCCTATTATCATTCAAGAAAAAAAACAGGAACATTACGAGGTTTGACAATTCGGACAACAACTCATGGAGAATGCATGGTTATTTTATTACTTGCCTGTAACGAAAATAATCTGATTGAAAAATATTTACAACAAATACACCAGCAAGTCCCAGCTATAACGAGTATTTATTGGGGTGTAAATTCGAATCCTGAAACTGGTTATGAAATGGCAGAACTAAACCTTTTGAACGATACTCAACCTTTTATTTATGAAACGATTGGGCATTGCACATATAAAGCAGGACCCAAGACTTTTTTGCAACCCAACCCCAAACAGGCAAGCCAACTTTATGCTAAGATCGCAGAATTTGCAGCTTTAACCGGAACAGAAAGACTATATGATTTATATTGCGGAGCCGGAACGATTTCGTGCTATTTAGCAAAAAATGCATCAGAAGTTATTGGTATTGAAGCTTCAGACGAAGCTGTCGCTTTTGCTGATGAAAATGCAACATTAAACGGATTGAAAAACACAAAATTTATCAGCGGAGATATGCAGGAAATTTTTACAACCGATTTAATTGCAACACACGGACAACCCGATGTTATTGTTCTTGATCCGCCGCGCGCAGGAACCCGTTTCGAAATAAAAAAAGTTATCTTAAAAAGTAAAGCTCAACGGGTTATATATGTCAGTTGTAATCCTGTCTCGCTAGCTTACGATTTACGGCTATTAACCACAGAATTTGAAATTACTAACATCGAAGCCTTTGATCAGTTTCCGCACACGCAACACGTTGAAACAGTTGTTTTATTACAAAGGAAAGCAGCCTGATTAGTCACAACCGAATCATCGGAACATCCATCAATAAAAATTCAGCATCGGTATCAGCTTTGACAGATATTTTATTAACATTCCACAATCCAAGTCCGTCACGAACATTCAATTGCTGATCGTTTACTTTTACATTTCCCTTTAAAACAAACATATAAACACCATTATCCTTCGATTTTATTTTATAATTAGTACTGATGTCCTTATCAAACTTTCCAAGAAAAAACCATGCATTTTGATAAATCCACACACCTGCATCATCGGAATCAGGAGAAAGTATCTGTTGTAGTTTATTGTGACGATCTTCTGCTTTTATAGAAATTTGATCGTAACGGGGAGTAACACCCTGTTTATTCGGTATTATCCATATTTGAAGGAATTTGACCTTGCTATCACTGTTTTTATTGTACTCGCTATGATGGATTCCTGTACCCGCACTCATAACCTGAACATCACCATGTTTTATAACGGATACATTTCCCATGCTGTCTCTGTGCTCCAAATCGCCTTCGAGAGGAATAGAGATAATTTCCATATTATCATGAGGATGTGTCCCAAAGCCCATTCCTGCTTCAACTGTATCGTCATTCAACACCCGTAATGCACCAAAATGTATTCGTTCAGGATCATAATAATTAGCGAAGCTAAAAGTATGATAACTCTTAAGCCACCCGTGATCGGAATAACCACGGGTTTCTGCTTTGTGAAGAATTGTATCGGACATGTCATTTATTTTTATGCTCTTATCAACTGAACTTCGCAGCTAATTTTCACTTCATCGCTCACTAATACGCCACCAGCTTCAAGTGTTGCATTCCAGTTCAAACCCCAATCTTTACGATTTATTTTTCCATTGATTGAAAATCCGGCTTTTTCATTTCCCCAGGGATCTTTCATCACCCCACCAAATTCGACATCCAGTTTTACCTGATTGGTTACACCTTTTATCGTAAGATCGCCATATAACGTATAATTACTGTCGTCTTCCTTTTTGATCGATTTGCCAGCAAATGTTATCGAACCAAAATTTTCGACATCAAAAAAGTCTGCACTTTTTAAATGCTCATCCCGTTTTTCATCATTGGTATCAACAGTTGCCGGATTCATCGAAAAATCGATGTCGGAAGTTATAAAACCACCATCAGTAGTATAGACATTCGCGCTAAATTCTTTGAAAACACCCTTTACATTGGTAATCATCAAATGTTTAACCTTAAAAGCGATTTCGCTGTGAGCAGGATCAATCGTCCATTTCGTTTTTGCTAAAGATTCCATATACTTTGTTTTTATTTGTTATTATTTTCTTTTGTTGAAACAAAGATATGTCGGGTTTTAAAGGAGGGGAATGGAAAAATCAGGGTATCGATGGTAAAAATCAATGATAATCAAAACCAGAAGGCTGTTTTTATCGCAAGAAGGCTTTTATCGTATACTTTCTTTAAATTCTTGTATAGACAAGCCGATATTACTTTTGAAGAATTTACTAAAATGAGAAGGATCGTCAAAGCCAAGATCAAAACCAATTTCTTTTCCGCTTTTTTCTGTAAAAATCACCAGGCGCTTGGCTTCCAGCATTATTCTGTTCTGAATAAAATCTTTCGCCGAAATATGCACTGAGTTTCGAATTACTTCATTGAGGTAATTCGGCGATATATTTAAAGCATCGGCATAATCTTTCACCTGATGCCATTTTTTAAAATTAAGATCAACAATTTCTTTAAAATTTTTCACCAACACTCGACCAACCTCAACATTCTGAATATTAGAATCCGGTTTCAACGAGCAATGCCCGTTACATTCTATCAGAAAAAGCTTTAAATAAGCTCCGATTGTTTCAAAACGCATCTCATTATTCGAATGAAATGCATTAAATATCTGATCAGCAAACATTTTTAAGGTATGCTGCATTCCATCCGAAAGTGGCAATGGCGGAGTTTCATCAAGCGAATGGAACAATTTCAGATTGGCTATAAAATCTTTCTGTATGCTATTCCGTTCAAGAAACTCGGGCGTAAAAAGAATCACATACCCGGTAGGACGAGCAGCTGTTATCACCTGATGTACCTGTCCGGGACTCACAAAAAAGATATGATTCGGGAGAATTTCGTACTCTTTAAAATCGATAATATGCTTTCCTGTGGCTGTAAAAGACCAGATTACGGTATAGTAATTGTGCCGGTGCGGTTTATCGGCAATACCACCCAGCTTTTCATCAACCTCCTCCATTGTTTTTATTGCAAACGGAACTGGCACATCATTATACCGAAGGTCGAGACTGTAAATCGGATCTTTTACCTGATGCATTCTTTTTTCCTGTTACACAAGAAAAGTATTTTAAAAACGCATATCGTTAACTTCCACTCCAGGATACTTGGTCTTATTGAATTTCAGATCATTATCGTTAACAGCAGCATTGGCCGTCAGTTTATCTACGTTAAATTCGTAAATAACACCCGATTTACCAAATGCCACAGCAGTAACCAACTCATAATTAGCTGAATTAATTACCATACGAATACGGGCATATGTGCGACGAATATCAACAGGAAAAAGATCAACAACAAAGCATTGCTTTCCTTTAATATTTTCTTTTCCAATGTATTGATATTTATAATCTGATTTGTAAATCGAAAACAACTTAGTTGGATTAGTAAGAAAAATATCTTCATCTTTCTTTCCACCGGAAGCTTTAGAAACATTAACCTCATTCGATTGCTTCAGGTAATTCCAAACCGATTTTCCATCAGAAAAAACCACATATTCAGATGTTTCAAGTCTGAAATTCTGTCCTTTCATCACAAGATTACCCTTTGCTGCACTTTTGTGCTTGTCTTTGCGGTCATCAACCGTAAGTGTATAGCTAATCTGAACAGTTTTATATGATTTTGATTTACGGGCAAATTGGTCGAGCACCTTTTTAGCCTGTGGATCCTGCTGTGCATCAATCGAAACACAGGAAAGTAAAAAAACGAGAAAAGAAAAAGACCTGAATAACCTGTTCATAACTCTGATATGTTAATTATTTCGATTCATTCCATTAAAAATATGCTCGAGCGAAAGCTCATCCTGAATAAGCACCTGACGTGCTTTAGAGCCCTCAAAAGGTCCGACAATTCCGGCAGCTTCCAACTGATCCATAATGCGTCCTGCACGATTGTAACCAATAGAAAACTTTCGCTGTATCAAAGACGTAGATCCCTGTTGGTGAATAACCATCAAACGGGCAGCATCTTCAAAAAGACTGTCGCGCTTTTCGAGATCGACTTCCGAAATTTCAAGACCTTCTTCACCCGGAACCTCGGGCAACAACATGGCCGACGCATACCCTTTCTGCGATCCAATAAAATCGGTAATAGATTCTATTTCAGGAGTATCAATAAATGCACACTGTACACGAATCAAATCATTACCCGTTGAAATAAGCATGTCACCACGCCCTATTAACTGATTTGCCCCCGGACTATCAAGAATTGTGCGCGAGTCGATCATTGAACTTACTCTAAAAGCAATTCTTGCGGGAAAGTTTGCTTTAATAACTCCTGTAATAATATTTGTAGTAGGACGTTGCGTAGCTATAATAAGATGAATACCAATGGCACGGGCAAGCTGAGCCAAACGTGCTATCGGGGTTTCGATTTCCTTACCTGCGGTCATAATAAGATCGGCAAACTCATCGATAACAACCACAATATAAGGCATAAACCGATGTCCGTTTTCGGGATTAAGCTTGCGTTCACAAAACTTTGTATTGTATTCCTTAAGATTACGGACATGTGCCTTTTTGAGCAGATCGTATCGCTGATCCATTTCAATGGTTAGCGACTGTAGCGTGTGTATAACCTTCTGTGTGTCTGTAATAATTGCCTCTTCCGTTTCCGGAAGTTTAGCCAGATAATGCCGTTCTAGTTTAGAATAAAGCGTTAACTCTACTTTTTTAGGATCTACCAACACAAATTTCAGTTCCGAAGGATGCTTCTTATACAGTAACGAGGTTATTATCGCATTGAGTCCTACCGATTTACCCTGACCTGTAGCCCCAGCAACAAGTAAGTGAGGCATTTTAGCAAGATCCACCACATAGGTTTCGTTCGAAATTGTTTTTCCTAATGCAATTGCCAGATCAAATTTGGTTTCCTGAAATTTTTTCGATGAAATAATGGACCTCATCGAAACGACTTCGGGCTGGCTGTTCGGAACCTCAATTCCGATAGTACCGCGCCCGGGAATTGGTGCAATAATACGAATACCAAGTGCAGCAAGGCTTAGCGCAATATCATCTTCAAGACTTTTGATTTTTGAAATACGAATGCCCGGAGCCGGAACTATTTCGTACAACGTAACAGTTGGTCCAACGGTTGCCTTTACCTTATCGATCTGTATTTTATAGTTGGCAAGCGTTTCAACAATTTTATTTTTGTTAGCAATCAGCTCTTCGTTGCTAACAGCCGATGCATCGGACTTATGATCATCCAGTAAATTTACCGGAGGAAACTGATAATGACCAAGATCAAGTGTCGAATCGTATTTTCCGAAACGAGCAACAAGGTCTTCCGACTTTTCTTCAAAATCCAGATCAAAATTATCAGCCATTTTCACAGGCGGGGTAATCACCATCTGTGGTTCATCAATACGCTCTTCTATTTCAACCGGAATAGTATCTTCCTCATCAGGTGAAGCTTCTTCGGTTTCAATAGTTTCTTCAGGTTCTTTTTCGGTTATAACAAAATCCGATTCTTTCGGCTTTTCAAAAACCAGTTCGATCGAATCGTCATTAATTTCTCTGATAATATCTTCGTTTACTTCAACACTTTGTTCGGCTTCTTCCTTATTCACGCTTGTTACAGCCTCGTTATTCTGTTGAGCATTTGCAGCTTTCTGTGGTTTACTAATCAACCCCTTAACCCAGAGAAAAGCGCTGTGCGAAGTAAACATCACATAGGTAAATGCAACCAGAAAAAGAATAAATCCGGCACCGGTAGTTCCGGCAAAAGCACACAGCCAACGACTTATAAAATAGCCATGCCCTCCACCAATACCACTTCCCAGATAGCCCCATGTTGTTCCGGTAATATAGCCCATCATTACCGAGAAAATCAACGCACCTATTAATAAAGTCCGGGTTGTTCTGGCTATTGGCAATAGCCGTATTCTCAACATTCTTAGACCTATAAGCAGCAATAAAAAAGGAAGTACCAACGACGCAATTCCAAACCAATGATTCATAAATACATTGGCAAACACCGCACCTAATTTTCCGGACCAGTTATCGACAACAATGGATGCCGAGAAAAGCTTGTCCCAGCTAATTCGCTGATCCTGCTGCCATGTGAAGAGAAAAGAAATAAATGCGATAAAGAGAAATACTGAAAACAACACTACCGAAATGCCCAAAGCAATCCGGAGACGTTCATCCCGAAGAGGGCGCTTTCGTTCTTTTTTATCAATTTTCTTTTCAGACATGAAGGTTACGGTACAATAAGATTTACAGAATGTCAAAAATATAGCCATTTATGCAGGCACCCAAAAATATCTGGCTTTTTTTATCCACAAGTCGTTTTATTGATTTTTTTTAATACATCTTGGCCGAAATTTTGAGGTATATCTTCAAAGATCAATTTCACTTCTGCTAAACAAACAATTTTTCGATAAATGATTAGTTTAGTAGCCTGATAAAGATGATTACACTCATCGGATAACCAAACACGATTAAAGAATGTTTCATACGAAACATAAAAAACAAAAGCCTATTCTTATATGTCATGTAATTCGCGTTACATTTCTTTTGGTGTGTTCTTTTTTCTTATCTCAAAAACAGGGTTATACGCAAGATCAGGTTTCGTTATCATATCTCCAGAATAAAACAATAACTGTAAAAACGAGTCTGGGAAATGCAACAAATCCAATGGAGTTAAAACGTCCGGAAAAATATTTCAGTTTTTTCGAAATTTTCTCCATGAACAGTAGTATTACCCGGGAACTTTCCCGAATGCTTGTAAAACAAGACACGAAAGAGGAAACCATAAACGGGCGCACCTATCCTTCCGAAAAGGAATTTGAACAATATAAAAATCACATCATACGCAACATCGAATTTCGCCGCATCGATGTTTTTGGTCCTACGGTAAACGACACCGTCAAAACGGCAAACGGATGGATTGAAAAAACGGGGAATAATTTGCATATTAAGACAAGAGAATCTGTACTTCAAAACCAGTTACTGGTAAAAAGAGGCGACCTTGTGGTTCCGTTTGTATTAGCCGATAACGAACGTATTATCCGCGAGCAACCTTATATTGAAGATGTAAAAATAAGAATACGCCCCATTGCCAATACTGATAGTGTTGATCTGGTTTATTACGTAAAAGATTTATGGACCGTAGGTTTTGATATGTTTTTTAAAAATGCTCATGCCGGAAAGATTCAGCTATACGATAAAAATATCATAGGAACATCCAGTCAATTTGAAAGCACTATTCATTTCGATACTAATAAAACGCCCAACGTAGGATATGAAGCCAGCTATACAAACCCAAACATCGGTCATAGCTTCGTTACAGGAAAGCTCAACTACGTTAATGTTTTTAACGAAACAACGTACAGTGCGATTCTTAATCGCCGGTTTTTCACCCAGTATTTGCATTATGCCGGAGGTGTAGTTCTTCAAAAATCAGAGAATAAAGTTATCATCAAAGAATTGTCACCTACCTATCTGTTTCCTGTCAATTATAAAAGAGGCTTCGTTTGGTTTGGCCGATCCTTTACCACAGAAACCGATTTAAAAGGATCGCCACAATCATTTGTTATGGCTGGATCCGTTCTTAATGAACATTTTAGTCAAAGGCCACCGGTGAGTCCCAATTTTTATCAGGAATACCATAATAAAACGCAATTTCTCTCGACTTTTGCGCTCAACAAACAAAATTTCTACAAAACCAGTTTACTCAACAGTTTTGGGAAAACCGAAGATATTCCATACGGCTACCTGCACAAACTCACTTTAGGATACGAAAAAAGCGAATTCAGAAACCGTCTTTACGGAGAACTCAGCCTCTCCCGGGGCTTTTTCGTAAGCAAACTTGGTTATTTTTATGGTTCAGCCAGTATCGGAGGCTTCTACCACCAGAACTTTTTTGACCAGAGTGTGCTTCGTTTTAAGGCTTCTACATTTTCCAATCTCATAACAACCGGACGTTTTAAAATGCGATACCTGCTTACGCTGAATTACGAAAACGGATTTAACCGGTTTAGCGATGAAGTTTTAACGATCAATGACGATCTTGGTATTCGAGGATACAACGACGACTACTTCACAGGACAGCAAAGACTTACCGTTAATACGGAGCATGTTGTATTCACGCCTTGGGCTATTGCCAATTTTAAAATAGCAGCTTTCAGTTTTGCCGATTTTGCATGGCTAACACGCACCGGAACCGATATTTTAAAAAGCCCGATGTTTTCAGGCTTCGGTCTGGGAATTCGAATCCGCAACGAACATTTGGTATTCAACACTATACAAATACGTATAGCCTATTACCCGCGTCTGAGTGACAATGCAGAAGTAACGTATTTCTTAATATCCAGTACCGACCATGTTTCACCTGATAATTTCTTCGTTCAGCCACCTTATATCCCTTCTTTTAAGTAGAAGACTCGAATACAAAACATTACAAACACCAACTTTATTCTTAATCTAAAATTAACAGCCTTTTCTTATTTTTATTTTTTCTAATTAAACATTTTATTTAATTTAGATGTAAAGAAACCGAACTACAGAAATGTTTCTGTAAATGTTAAATCTTAAATTCTAAATCATGTCAGTATTAGTAGGCAAAAAGGCACCGAAATTCAAAGCAAATGCAGTTATCAATGGTCATGAAATTGTTGAAAATTTCTCGCTCGACCAGTATGTTGGCAAAAAGTATGTTGTATTTTTCTTTTATCCTGCCGATTTTACATTTGTATGTCCTACCGAAATCGTTGCTTTTCAGGAAAAAATAGCAGAATTTGAAAAACGTAACGTTCAGGTTGTAGGTTGCTCTGTAGACAGTGAATTTTCGCACTGGAAATGGTTACAAACCGACCTGAAAGACGGTGGAATTAAAGGCGTTAAATATCCGTTAGTAGCCGATTTTTCGAAAACAATTTCCGAAAATTACGATGTACTGGCAGGTAGCTACGAATACAACGAAGAAGGCGAAGCTTCTTTTACCGGCGCGCCTCAGGCTTACCGCGGACTTTTCCTCATCGACAAAAATGGTGTTGTACGCCATCAGGTCGTAAACGATATGCCGCTGGGTCGTAACATCGAAGAAGCACTCCGCATGGTTGACGCACTTCAGTTTTTTGAAGAAAACGGCGAAGTTTGCCCGGCCAACTGGAAAAAAGGCGAAAAAGCAATGAAAGCCACTCAGGAAGGCGTTGCCGACTATCTCGCACACAAAAATTAGCATCTGTTTCATATTAGCCATAAACATTTTTTGCAGGGGACACAGAGAAACACTGTGTCCCTTTTATTTTTCCTCATCTGTATAAACTGACAAAACCCATAGTTGCCACTTTTTCATTTTTTTACCTTTCAGCAATAAACAGTAAAACGACCTTTTATGAACAAGCTTGCTGTAATAGCCTTAGGCGGAAATGCCCTTTTACGCGACAACCAGTCGGGCACCATTGATGAGCAGGAAGACAACGCCTTCAGAACAATGGAAAATCTGGTTTTTCTGCTTAATGAAGGGTACAATCTGGTTATCACGCACGGCAACGGTCCGCAAGTGGGCAACAGCCTGCTTCGCAATGCCGCCGGCGAAAAAGAATACGAGCTTCCGCAGATGCCTGTTGATGTTTGTGTCGCCGGTACACAGGGTGAAATTGGTTACATGATTGAGCGAATGCTACGCAATGTGCTCGCCAAACACAATATAAAACGGGAAATAGTATCACTTATCAGCCTTGTTTTAGTAGATCGTAACGACCCGGCTTTCAGTAATCCGACAAAACGTATTGGTAAAAGCTATACCGCCAGTCAGGCTGAGGTCCTGCAAAACGAGAAGAACTGGGATTTCAGGCCCGACCCTAAGCACAAAGAACTGCTGCGCAGAGTTGTACCCTCTCCTGCCCCGCTCGCAATTATGAACCGCACTGTTATCGAAAATCTTGCCCGCAGCGGAACCATTGTAATTACTGCCGGAGGTGGAGGTATTCCGGTTTATTTTGACGAAGAACAGACCGTCCGTCCAGCAGAGGTTGTTATAGACAAAGATCTGGCCTCCTCTTTGCTAGCCTCTCAGATAAAAGCCGACGAACTGTACATTCTTACTGATGTTCCGTACGTTTACCTGAACTACAACACCCCGCAGCAGGAAATCGCCGAATTTCTTACGGCTCAGGAATGCCGGCAATACCTGCAGGCAGGAATGTTCGGCGAAGGCAGTATGGCTCCAAAGATTCAGGCAGCCATCAATTTTGTTGAAAACGGAGGCGACAAAAGCGTAATAACAGAAGCCACACAGCTCGAAAACAAAAAATACGGCAGCCGCATTACGCTAAAATAGAAAATACCGTCAGCCTTTAAACCGGTTGCAATACCTCACCACGTCGAACTTGCTTTTGCAGCCATTATAGTTCATGTAGCGAATCTGCCCGAAAATCTCGCGCTCAAACCATGGCCGGTCGTGTACCCCGCCGATTGCCCATGCACAACCCGCATAACCATTCGGGTCGCGCCCGTCAAGCTCATACTTGTCATTCAGGTAAACGGCTATTTGCATGGCTTCGCGGGGCGAAGCGGTCCATTCCAGAATTTTTTTAGCCCAGTACATTCGCATGTAATTATGCATTTTGCCGGTACTCACCATTTCCCGCTGGGCTGCATTCCATAACTCATCGTGCGTGCGGGCCTGTTCAAAATCGTCGGAGGAATAAAGATAGCTGCGTTTATCGTCTAAATGCTTACCGAGCGATCGTTTTGCCCATTCGGGGAAACCGTTGTAATGATCGTAATCGGGATTATACAGGCAAAAATTATCAGTCAGCTCGCGACGTACAACAAGCTGTTCCAGAAAAGCAGCCCTGCTGTCGGAAGGTTCGCAGGAAGCAAGAATATCAAGCACAATCTGCTGTGCGGATATCTGACCGAAATGCAGATAAGGCGAAAGATTTGAAACGGCATCGGCATTCGGGTCTCCATGTTTATCGTTATAGCTTTTCAATTCGTTTTCGATAAAACCGGTGAAAAGCTTTTGTGCTTCGGTAATTCCCGGGATAAATGAAGAAACTTCACCAACACTCCGGTCGAAATTGTTGCTGCTTAAAATTTCGTCAAAATTGAGCCGTTCAATGTTTTGCAAGTTGTTTTTAAAAACAGGCAAATCGGGAAAAACATCGAGATATTCGTTCCAGAGTTTCCGTAGTTTCGGGCGCAGCGTATAAGCCCCCGTTTCCTGTTTGGACGACACAATACGGCATGGCACAATATTATGCGCATCAACCTCTTCGACCGTAAACGGAATTTGCGGCAACAGTTCTTCTTTCCACTGCTGTTTGATACGCAGCGGATCAAAATCGCACACCAGCGCCGCAGCATCGTATTCGCACAACGTTTTTAACAACACTTCGGGCGGATTTCCCTGTAAAACCAGCAGCGGAATACCGTGTTCATAAAGTTCCTGCTCCACTTCTGCCAGTCCTTTCAGCATAAAAGCAAAATGACGGTAAAAAGCACCCGGATAATCCGTTTTTAACGTAAACACGCATACCAGCGAACGACCAAGCATCTGAGCCAGACGCGCAGCTTCTAACAACGCCCAGTTTTGCCGGGCACGCTGATCGCGGCTCATCCAGTAAAATACCGGTCCGCTGCCTGTTTTACCGTCCTTCAGTATGTTTATTCTACCTGGTTTTATAGAAATTAAGGTTCTCATAACCCTGTTTTTTTAGTAAGTTAGCTGCTGTTTTTTAGAATAACAACCAAGCAAATCTATTGTTAAACAAGATAAATTATTGCATTATGATTAAGCATATTGTAATGTGGAAGCTGAAAGACAAGACGGTAAACGCCTCGGCAGATCCACGCGCACAGGAAATTAAAAAACAACTCGAAGCCCTCAAAGGTATTGTGTCGACCCTTCGTAACATCGAAGTAGTTTTTAACGATGCAGCAGCAGACCCAAACAACCACGATGTTGCACTGGTTTCGGAATTTGACGACATAGAAGGTTTAAAATTTTACGCCACACACCCCGAACACCTCAAAGTTGGCGGCTACATCAAAACCGTTACCGAAGGTCGCGTATGCATTGACTATGCCTTTTAAAAATTATCCTGCTTGTAAAAAGCAGCACGATAAAAGCACGAATTTCTACAGCGGAATTCGTGCTTTTCTGTTTCAGGAAAACTAAGAGTTCAGGGTAAAATAAATCGAAACCAACCCGTTTGCCCGGCAGACGACGTGCCTGAAGCCCGGTTCACTCCGTTTCCCCGGGAAATAACGTGCCCGACGTTCAGTTCTCATCGTTTCCCCGGCAAATAATATGCCTGAAGCTCAGTTCTCGTTATTTCCCCGGCAAATGAGTTGCCTGAAGCTCAGTTCTCATCGTTTGCCGGGGAAACGGAATGCCTGAGGCTTTGTTCTTGTTGTCGGCCCGGCAAACGACATTAAAAAAACTTCCAGACTTCAACTTTCCATGCCCAAACACAAAAAAGTCCGGCAAACTTTTCACGTTCGGCCGGACTTTAATGCTATGCAATGTATTTCTTACAGTTGTTTCTGGTAAACGCGGTAACGTTTTACTTCTTTAGCACCAAAACGAACCATTTCCGATTCCATCGAATCATTTCCGTCTAATACTAAGTGAGTATCAACATACTTAATGCCGTATTTTCGTCCCGACTGGATAATTCCCATCGAAAGGAACAAATCGAGCCCTTTGCCCTGATATTTCGGATGTACGGCACCCAACATCAGATCCACTTTAGTGGCTTTTTTCATCGACCGCAAAATATGAATAAACCCGAACGGGAATAAACGGCCTTTTGCTTTCTGGATACCTTCTGTAAAACGAGGCAAGGCTACAAGAAATCCGACAAGTTTCTTTTCGTGCAGAATAAGTTTCACAAACCTCGGATCGATAATCGGCAAATATTGCTTAACAAGCGAATCGATTTCTTTCTGATCCATTGGTACAAAACCATAAATATTGCCGAACGATTCGTTCACCAGGTTAAAAACGTCGACAATATACTTCTTGATTGGTTTAATTGAAGTAAACTCAAGAAACTCATACCCCGGACGATCGAGAATTCGTTGTAAAATGGGTTTGTAACGTTCTTCCTTTTCAGGATGACCAAGATCGTACTCGCAGGTAAAGCAGTCGGCTTCTTTAACAAAACCGGCACGTTCCATAAAATCGATCATATACGGCCAGTTGTTGGCACTGTCGATAACAGGTTCGTCGTCAAAACCAGCAATCTGAAAACCCTGAACATCTTTGTCCGAAAAACCGTAAGGACCAATAATTTTATTCATGCCCTTAGCTCGTCCCCAATCCATTATTTCTTTCAATAAGGTATTGAAAACCACTTCATCTTCGTAACACTCAAGATATCCGAACCGCACATTCTTCAGGTTGAATAATCCATTATGTTTATGATGAATTATCCCCATTATACGACCAACCATTTTGCCATCCCTGAACGCCATTAACAAGCGGGTATCGCAATGTTCAAACGAAGGATTTTTCTTGGCATCAAACAGTTTAAAGTCTTCCGAATAAAGCGGAGGCATCCAGTTTGGATGATTTTTATGAACCTTCTCCGGAAAAAAAACAAACTCGCGTAAGTCTTTGCGCGAGGAAACCTCTTTAATTTCTATGTCCATATGGCAGGAAATTTTGGTGGTGCAAGATAGTAATTTCTTAAAAACGATATTTATCGTCTTTTAACGAAAAGCCTGCAATGCTATATACACAGGGTATAAAATGACATACGAAGTTTAGTCATTTTGCATTTCATTCTTCCTTTTTTCCCGTCAGGCGGAAATAAATACGGGCACAAACCTTATAAAACACCGGAGCAACAATAAAACCAGCCAGTACGTCTATAAGATAATGCGCCTTCAGGTAAACGGTTGAAAGAATAAGAACAATGCCGACCGCAACAAAGTAAGGCAACAAGGGTTTGGCAAAACGATAGCAAAGCCACCACATAACCACCATTATTCCGACATGCGAGCTGGGAAATGCAGCAGTGGGACCTTCGCCAAAATGATGGATAAGCTTCATCAGCGAACCAAAAACATAACCCTGAGGAACAGAACCTTCGGCACCGGTATAATAAAACTGAGGCCCGGCAACCGGTATTACTATAAATAAGACGTAAAACAGATAAAACGAGGTGTAAATAATATTCCCCGCATAATCAAACACTTTACGGTTTTTATAATAAATCCAGAGCATCAACGCGAAAATTAAAATATAATACGAGAAATAGGCAAAATGCATCAGTTCGGCAAACCAACGCCAGGGCATCAGCTGGCTAAAAACAAGGCTTGGCTGGCACCCCCACAACTTTTGCTCTGCTCCGGCAAACCACGGATCGAGGTTATTAAAAAATATATTATTGAGAAAATCGGTTTCGGGATAAAAGAACATCAGCAACAGCATAGGATACATGTCCCGGCTGAAATGCATAAGTTTAAACTGTCCTTTGTACTGAATTAAGGTAACGACAAATGCAATTATCAGCAGGCGAAGAAGCAAATGCAAACCTAAGCCGCTAAGTCCCGAAGGAAAAATCAGCATCAGAGCTGTGGTAACGAATAAATAAATAAACGTGGTAATATCAACAGGTTTAAGCCTTTCAACAAAACTCTTAAGCCACATAACGTGTAATTTCAGTAAGTAATTGGGTTGTAAAAATGTTAAAAATACCAATATATTGATTCGGTGATTTCGGCAAACCGCTCTTGTTATGCTTTTTTAGTATTTCGCCTCCTCTATTTTGCCGCATCGCAACAAGAGCCGTAACTTAGCACAAAAGAAATACGAATGAAAAGAAAAGAACGGTTTGATTATATCATCGACTATTTCAGCAAAACCATGCCAGCCCCTCAAACCGAATTACAATACGGCACTCCTTACGAACTGGTGGTAGCCGTTATTCTTTCGGCTCAATGCACCGACAAACGTGTAAACATGATTACCCCGGCTTTTTTCGAACGTTTCCCGGATGCTTTTTCATTGGCTTCGGGTTCGCTTGACGAGGTTTACGAGCTTATCCGCTCCTGCTCGTACCCTAACAACAAAGCCAAAAATATTCTGGCAATGGGCAAAATGCTGGTCGAAAAGTTTGGCGGCGAAGTTCCTTCGGATCACGACCTGCTGCAACAGCTTCCCGGCGTAGGGCGCAAAACCGCGAATGTGGTAGTTTCGGTTGCATTCGGGCAACCCGCCATGGCTGTAGACACGCATGTTTTCAGGGTTTCGGCACGCATCGGGCTAAGCGAAAATGCCAAAACACCACTCGAAACCGAAAAGCAATTGCTCGAGTATTTTCCGCCCGAAATTTTACACAACGCCCATCACTGGCTCATTCTTCATGGTCGGTATGTATGCACCGCCCGCAAACCACATTGCGAAAAATGCGGCATTACAAAAGCCTGTCAGTATTTCGAGCGTAACCAAAAAATATCGTAGTTCGTACACAACAATTACGTTAAATTCAATAACGTCGGACATTTAATAACTACCGGCAGATCAACAATACCTTGTTACAATGAGAAAAATTATACTTGTTTTTGTGTTCGCTATTATGGCGATAAGTCAACAGAGCTGCGATCTTTTGCAGCAAAGTTCCGATAACCTGTCGAGCGACGAAATCGTCTCGGGATTAAAAACAGCCTTACAGGTCGGAACCGACAGCTCTGTTTATCTGACTTCTAAAACCGATGGTTTTTACAAAGATGCACTAATAAAAATAGCATTGCCTTCCGAAGCCAGTTCGTTACTGAACAACCCTATTTATGGCACGGTGCTGCAACCTTTTGCCAATAAAGTTATAGAATCGATGAACCGCGCCGCCGAAGCCGCAGCTCCCGAAGCAAAACAGATTTTCATTAATTCGATAACCAGCCTTAGCATTACCGACGGTTTAGCCATTCTGAATGGTCAAAATCCGGCCGCTACGTTAAAAAGTACGGCCTTCGATTCAACCGCAGCCACCGCTTATCTGAAAAGCACGACTAAACCGCAATTAGTTCAGGCTTTTGCCACTCCTATCAATGCAAAACTTTCCACTGATTTAGGACTTGGATTTTCTGCCAATCAGGCATGGAACACCTTTGTAACGGCATACGATACCTATGCCCTTCTTACCGGCTCTGCACAAATCGACAATGTTGATTTAGGAACGTATGTCACCGGAAAAGCCATCGACGGATTGTTTGTAAAAGTCGGAGATCAGGAACGTGCGATCCGCCGTGATCCTTACAAATGGGCTTCGCAAACAGTAGGCAATATTCTGCAACGGGTATTTGGTAACTAAAGCAATTATCATTCATAGAAAAAGCGAAGCTCTGACAAATCAAAACTTCGCTTTTTCTATGAATTACACTTACCTTTTTTATTCTGCCAGCAAGTTAAACGTTGCCACCATTGACGTTGCCACAACTGCTGCTGTCTCGGTACGCAGACGACTATTACCAAGTGTTATCGCTTTAAAACCAGAACGCAGTGCAAGTTCTACTTCTTCTTCCGAAAAATCACCTTCGGGTCCGATAAGTACCGTCGCTTCAGTTTTGTTTTGATAGACATCGCCCAGAAAAAGCCGATCTACGGTTTCGTCGCAATAACCGATAAACCGCTGAGGCGAAGAACACGTTTCTAAAAACGCTTTCAGTTTTATGGGTTCATTCATCTGCGGAAGCGTGGCTTTAAGCGATTGCTTCATGGCCGAAACCAAAATACGATTGCACCGTTCGGTGTTAAGACTGCGACGCTCGGAGTGCTCACAGATAACCGGTGTAATTTCGTCGATGCCAATTTCAGTTGCCTTCTCAAGAAACCATTCAAACCGGTCAATATTTTTAGTCGGAGCAACAGCCATGTGCAGCCGATAAGGTCTGACCGATTTATCTTCTAATGCTTTAACGACATTAAAAACACAGACGCCTCCGTTTGTATCAGAAATTTCAGCTTCAAACATACCGCCCTTGCCATCAACAAGCTGAACAAGGTCACCTTCTTTAAGTCGGAGAACTTTAAGCGCATGTTTCGACTCGTCGCGGTCAAGGCTGGCTTTTCCATTGCTGATTTCGGGCAGGTAAAACAAATGCATCGCTGGTATTTTAGTTATTTTTGAGCAAAACGTTTTTTGAAAGGCAAAAATACAAATAGCAGGCTATATGCCTGAATGAAATTACAACGATACAATGAAAATAGGTATTCTTTCGGACACTCATGCTTTTTTAGATTCCGCTCTGCTCGATTTTCTGGCTCCCTGCCAGCAGCTTTGGCATGCAGGCGACATTGGCAGCGAAGAGGTTTTAAACACCTTACGGGAAATGGCAGAGGTCAAAGCCGTATATGGAAATGTCGATGGAATGGCTGTACGATCGCAGTTAAAAGAATATCTTTTGTTTGAAACAGAAGGTGCCCGTGTTCTGATGACCCACATTGGCGGATATCCCGGCAAATACCAGCCGGGACTTCAAAACCTAATTGAAATAAATAAGCCTCAACTGGTTATTTGCGGACACAGCCACATTTTAAAAGTAATGAACGATTCCAGACACAAGCATCTTCATATTAATCCCGGAGCTGCAGGCAACTCGGGGTTTCATCATGTTCGCACTGCGATACGGCTCGATCTGGAAGAAGGCAAACCTTCGAACCTCGAAATATGGGAGCTTCCCCGAAAGGGTGAACGGATGTTCTAAACGACAAAACAATGCAAAAAATCCAATCTTATCGGAAAAACTTACATTTGCTTCTGTTCGAACCGCATTTATAAAACTCAATAAACTTAAAATGAAACTGTCGCAAACACAGGCTAACGTTGTCCGCAAGGCACTTAATCAATGGAGAGAAGAAGGTGCGTTAAACTCCGACGAAGCAAAAAAACTGGACCAAAGCATCGAAATAGAACGATTTGACTGGCAGGGGCTCTCTACCTATACACTTTATGCAGCACTTGGCTGTTTTGTAATTGCAATTGCCGCTATTTTCAAAGGCGATGTTTTTTATCAACTTTTGCAACGCCTCATGCAGGCATCCGACAGCCTTTATGCTTTTTTGTTTACAGCCTTATCAATTATCTTATTAGTTCTGGGCCGGCATTTCCGGTTTACAGCATTAAAAGCAAATACAGAAGTTGTTCAGATTCTAATTGTCACATGCTGGGGAATTGCCTTATTTTTCTGGAACAAAGTGTTTGGATGGAACGATCGTCATGTAGGCTCTTTAATACTCTGCTGGTCTCTTCCGGCATTTGGCTTAGCCCTTATATTTGAATCTGTTCTACAATGGGTAATGGGTTTTATAGCATTAGCAATTGCATTCATTACCATGGCAGATAAACTGGCCGACGGCAATGCTTTTGTTGCACAGTTTAACTATATCTTTCGAACAACCATTTGCTTTGCCACTTTGCTTGGTGCTTCATGGTTTATGCAAAAAATGTCTCGTTTAAAACCGTTTTATAACATAACCGCCAACATTTCGTTGTTTATGCTTTTGCTTTCGTTCTGGGCACTTTCCATAACCGGTAACAGCACGGGCTATGAGCAATGGCGAGCTTTAAGTTCTGTGCATTTTCTTCCCTGGCATTTATTGTATGCAATTGTTGCAGGAATTGTGCTATGGCAGGGCTTTCGTAAAGACAATGATTTGCTTCAGGCCATGGGACTCTTATCGTTCTTTCTGAATATTTATACCTTATATTTTGAATTTGGATGGAACGCTATGCACAAAGCATTATTCTTTGCCATACTCGCCGTTTCGCTTTGGCTGGTAAGCCGTAAAGCTGAACAAATTGCCCGCAAAAAAGGAAAAGAATCAAATAAGTTGTTTAACTTCAGTTCAATGTTTAAATCAAAAAAAGAGGAAGAACTTTAATCTAACTTGATTTTCCGACAACAGAAACACTAACATTCTTCAAGTCAGCCATGAACCGTATAGACCGCCTGTCTGCCATTTTGATTCAATTGCAGACTAAAAAATACATTACGGCCGAAGAAATTGCCAAACGGTTCGACCTTAGCCGTCGTACTGTCTACCGCGATTTGCATGCGCTCGAAGAAGCCGGCATTCCACTGGGCGCTGAAGCCGGAAAAGGCTTTTATCTGGTTGATGGCTATCATCTTCCTCCTGTTATGTTTACCCAGAGTGAAGCCAACTCTTTGCTTATGGCTTCCAAGTTTTTAGCTTGTATCGGAGACCAGCACATCCGTCAGGATATTCGCTCGGCACTTTTCAAAATACAAGCCATTCTTCCGGAAGAAGAAAAAAAGCAACTCGACTCGTTCGACAAAAAAATTGAAGTATTTTTTCCGTCAGGTTCGCCGGAGAATGACGCTCAAAGTCATTATCTTACCGATATACAGCAATCACTCTCTTCCCGCAAAGTTTTAAGCATCGACTATCTTTCGGGCTATAAAAACGAAGCCACCACACGCGAAGTAGAACCGGTTGGATTATGTTTTTACAGCTTGCACTGGCATTTAATTGCATACTGTCGGTTGCGCAGCGATTTTCGCGATTTCAGGGTCGATCGGATTTCGCATTTAACCATTTTATCCGAAAATTATTCAGAACGCGCAATTTCATCTATCCGTCAGTATTTCGAGTCACTTTATCGCCCCGACGATGTTCAGGAAGTAACACTTCGGTTTAAGAATGAGATAGTTCCTCTAATTGCCAATGTCCGTTATTATTACGGATTTATCGATGAATGTACCACAAACGATTACACAGAAATGACCTTTGTAACTTCCGACCTAGCCTATCTGGGCCGGTGGTTGCTGATGTATGCCGATGCCGTAGAAATTGTTTCGCCTGACAGTTTGCGCGAAATTCTATACAAAAACATCATCAACCTCCATAAAATAATAAAAAGACAATCTTCAATCGAATAAATAACAAGTTTTTGCTACTGCTCTGCTTTTTCTAATTTTGCATAAAAACGCAACAACATGAGCAAGATTATTTTTCCGGCAGAATGGTATGAACAAAGTGCGGTACAGCTCACCTGGCCTCATAAAAATACCGACTGGGCTCCCGTAATGAGCCACGTAATTCCTTGCTTTACTGCTATTGCACACGAAATTGCTCAACGTCAAAAACTCATTGTGGTTTGCCAGAATGCCGACGAAGTACGCCAGTATCTGCACGACATTCCGCACAAACATCTTAAAATCGTAGAATGTCCGCTTAACGATACATGGGCCCGCGACCACGGTGCCATCAGCGTATTTATTGACGACAAACCTGCAATATATGATTTTCGGTTCAACGGCTGGGGTCTTAAATTTCCGGCTAATCACGACAATCTGATTACCAAAGCAATGTATGCAGCTAAAGCTTTTTCGCCAAAAGTGGAATACCGCAATATGTTACAATTTGCGCTCGAAGGCGGAAGCCTTGAAAGCGACGGACAAGGAACATTGTTAACAACCAGTGAATGCCTGCTTTCGCCCAATCGCAACGGACATCTCTCTCGTGCTGAAATAGAAAAAGAATTGAAGCTGATGTTTGGACTCGACCGGGTTTTATGGCTCGATTACGGATATCTTGCCGGCGATGACACAGACAGTCATATCGATACTCTAGCCCGATTTTGTTCGCCAGACACCATCGCCTATGTTCGATGCACAGATAAGCATGACGAACATTACGACGATTTGCAACAAATGGAACAACAGCTAAAATCGTTCAATACAGTAAGCGGCAAACCTTATCATCTAATTCCTTTGCCAATGGCTGATGCTGTTTATGACAACGAAGGAATGCGGCTACCTGCTACTTATGCCAACTTCTTAATTATCAATAGTGCAGTGCTTTTGCCAGTATATGGAACAGACAAGGACAACGAAGCTGCGACAGCATTACAACAGGCTTTCCCCGACAGGGAAATTGTACCGGTAAATTGCTCGCCGCTAATTCTACAACATGGCTCATTGCATTGTGTTACAATGCAGTATCCCGCAAATTTTATTTCTTAAACATCCGAAATATTAACCAATGACCCGCACAAAACTTACCGTAGGACTTGTACAACAGTCAAATACCGCCAACATTGAAGCAAACATTCAGAAACTTGAAAAGAATATTCGAGAATGCGCAGCCCGCGGAGCAGAACTAATTTGTTTACAAGAACTTCATAATGGCTTATATTTTTGCCAGACCGAAGACACATCGATATTCGATCAGGCAGAACCGATTCCGGGACCATCGACCGAGCGATTCGGACAACTCGCAAAAGAACTGAAAATTGTGCTGGTACTCTCTCTTTTCGAACGCCGGGCTCCCGGTTTATACCATAATACAGCTGTTGTTCTTGAACGTGACGGTTCTATTGCCGGTTGTTATCGAAAAATGCACATTCCTGACGATCCGGCTTATTATGAAAAATTTTATTTCACGCCGGGTGACCTTGGTTTTCAGCCAATTCAAACTTCAGTTGGTAAACTTGGTGTTCTAATCTGCTGGGATCAATGGTATCCGGAAGCTGCACGATTAATGGCTTTGGCAGGAGCTGAACTTTTAATCTATCCAACCGCTATTGGTTGGGAAAGCACAGATACTACCGAAGAAAAAGAACGACAATGGGGCGCATGGGAGACTGTTCAACGCGGACATGCGGTTGCCAACGGATTGCATGTTATAACGGTAAATCGTACAGGACACGAAGCTGATCCTTCCGCTCAAACCAATGGAATTCAGTTCTGGGGCCAATCGTTTGTGGCAGGACCGCAGGGAGAAATCGTGTTTAGAGCTCCTTCTGATAAAGAAATTAATGAAATTGTAACGCTCGATATGCAACGCAGTGAGAATGTACGTCGCATCTGGCCTTTTTTCCGTGATCGTCGTATTGATGCCTTTGACGATATTACAAAACGATTTATAGATTAGTTCAAAAACACAAAAAAGGTCTGATTTTGCAATCAGACCTTTTGATATTCAAAAGCTTATTCAGCTTTATTTCGAATTAAAGAACTTTAAGATCCTTCAATACAGCGTTGGTTCCGCGAACAGCATCAGCGCTTTTGTTAAATGCAGCTTGTTCTTCAGCATTAAGCTTATAATCAACAACTTTTTCCCAGCCATTTTTACCTATAACAACAGGAACGCCCATACAGATATCTTTCTGACCATATTCGCCGTCGAGAGCTACGCAGCAAGGGAAAACTTTCTTTTCGTCGCGAACAATAGCTTCAACCAAAGCAGCTCCTGCAGCACCTGGCGCATACCATGCAGAAGTTCCGAGCAATTTGGTAAGAGTTGCACCACCAACCATGGTGTCAGCAACAACTTTATCCAAAGTAGCTTTGTCGAGCAGGCTGCTTACAGGAATGCCATTATAAGTAGCAAAACGAGCAAGAGGAATCATCGTTGTATCACCGTGACCACCAATAACAACACCCTGAACATCACTAGCAGGAACATTGAGAGCCTGGCTTAAATAGCATTTGAAACGTGAGCTGTCAAGAATACCACCCATGCCAATTACGCGGTTTTTAGGAAGACCGGTAGCTTTGAGTGTAAGATAAGTCATGGTATCCATAGGGTTGCTGATAACAACCAAAATAGCATTTGGAGAATATTTAAGAATGTTCTGAGCAACATCTTTCACAATACCTGCATTGATACCGATAAGATCTTCGCGGGTCATACCTGGTTTACGAGGAATACCAGATGTAATTACAACGACATCAGAATCAGCTGTTTTAGAATAATCGCTGGTGCTACCAGTAACACGGGTATCGAATTCTAAAAGAGCTGCAGTTTGCATCATATCAAGCGATTTTCCTTCAGAAACGCCTTCTTTGATGTCAAGAAGAACCAATTCGCTGGCTAATTCTTTCTGTGCAATTACATTTGCAACTGTTGCGCCTACGTTACCGGCACCAACTACTGTTATTTTCATAATAAAAAGTTTTTATGTATTGAACAAATATCTTTCATGCTAAAACGCGCCAAAGTTAGCAAAAAACGCAAAGACGAATCATAAGATTGTTATTTTTTTAACATAAAAAGAAAAATATTTTATTTTTTTAATAATCGGTTAAAAAACAAGGTTATACTATCAAAAAAATGTCTTTCATAGATCTTTAGTGTAACAAAACGAAGAATGCTTTTTTCAAAAGATCTCTTTTTATCCAAAAGCATTGAAAAAAGAATTGAGCCTTGCATTGTATGAATAACAACCAAATAAAATCGTTATAATTTTGTAAAAAAATCAAAGAAAATGATTGCTGAACGTATTCAGGAAATAACAAATTCACTACCCTCGGGTGTCAGATTAATTGCCGTTTCTAAAATGCATCAACCCGAAGATATATTGGAAGCATACAAGGCTGGGCAACGCGATTTCGGTGAAAATAAAGTACAGGAACTATGCGAAAAATATGAAGTATTGCCCAAAGACATTCGCTGGCATCTTATCGGACATCTGCAAACCAACAAAGTAAAATACGCTGCACCATTCGTTCATTTCATTCATTCCATTGATAGTTATAAATTACTTGAAATGGTTAATAAAGAAGCTGTTAAAAACAATCGGATTATAAACTGTCTGCTTCAGGTTCATATAGCCAGAGAAGAAACAAAATTTGGGTTTTCGCCAGATGAATTGCTCGACACGCTGCATGAATCGGCTTGGCAATCGTTAAAAAACATACAAATCTGCGGACTTATGGGCATGGCAACCAACACAGAAGATGAAAAGCAGGTAGAACAAGAATTCCTATCCTTGTCAAAACTATTTAGTCAGATAAAAAAAGAAATTATACCGGACGAGACCTTCTGCGAATTATCGATGGGAATGTCTGATGATTATCCGCTGGCTATCAGGGCTGGAAGCACAATGATTCGGGTAGGAAGTTCGATCTTCGGAGCGCGGAATTATTAATTACTGCTGCGAAACATCAATAAAACACTAACAGTAAGTTGTATTTTGTTCTACATTTGGCTCTGTTTAAAAAATAACACTAACGTTTGTTTCATCACAGAACTAAGTTAAGAAGGCTAAAAATGAAAAACATAAGTGTAGAGTATTTAGGATTGCAACTTAAAAATCCATTAGTAGTAAGCAGCTCAGGACTTACCGATAGTGCATCAAAAGTTCAACGTTTGGCAGAATATGGAGCCGGAGCGGTTGTGCTAAAATCACTTTTTGAAGAACAAATACGTTTTGAATCGGGACTTTATGACAAAAACAAAAATGTATCCGACAGTTCTGAATATCTACATTCTTATGCTCGCAACAATTCTGTACAACAATACATTGATTTAATCAAAGAAAGCCGTAACAGAACTGATATTCCTATTATTGCCAGCATAAACTGCGTATCGGTTGGAGAATGGCTCAATTTTGCCCGCGAAATAGAACAGGCTGGAGCTAATGCATTGGAATTAAATGTTTTCTTTCTTCCTTTAGACAAAGATTTTAAGTCAAATGAATACGAACGTATTTATCTCGATTTGGCAACAAAAGTTCGTTCAACAATTAATATTCCGATATCTATCAAACTTAGCTCTCAGTTTACTAATATTTTAAACCTTGTTGACGAACTGGCGTACCGTAATATTAATGGCGTTTCACTTTTCAACCGGTTTTACCAGCCCGATATTGACATTAACAAACTATCGTTAAGCGCAGGCGAAGTTTTTAGTACAGCTCGCGATTTCGGACAAACATTGCGCTGGGTTAGTCTGGTGTCGGGAAAAGTTGAAAATATTGATATTGCAGCTTCCGGAGGCATCCACGATAGTGATACTGTTGTAAAAATGTTGCTCGCAGGGGCTAAAGTTGTTGAAGTTTGTTCTGCCTTATATAAATACGGACCATCTCATTTACGTAAACTTTCAGCATTTCTTCCATCTTGGATGGAGGAACATAATTTCAATTCAATTTCCGAATTTAACGGTTTGCTGAATTATAAAAACGTGTCTGAACCCGTCGTTTTTGAGAGGTCTCAATTCATCAAATATTTTTCTTCGTTACATTAACTTTTTTTATTGAAAAACAGGCAACAAGTAAATACTAAGATTCTGTCTTTTAAGTTCTTTAGAGAGTAAGAAAAGACATCAGTTTTTTTTTTATTTTAGAAAGATTTTTTTAAATTTAACCCTAGTATTATTAACTAAAACTGCCTGCTATGAATATCTCTTTTAATGAACTTAGAAAGATTAAACACCAGTTGCCACAAGGCAGCATGAAGATTATTGCTGAAAGGCTGAACATAAGTGAAGATACGGTACGGAATTATTTTGGTGGTAGTCATTATAAAAATGGAGAAGGTAACACTATTGGCTTTCACATTGAATCAGGTCCCGACGGAGGGGTTGTTTCACTTGATGATACCACTATCTTAGACATGGCAAGAGAGTTACTCGAAACGCAGCAGCAACCATCTTAAAAACGAAAAAAGGAGCTTCGGCTCCTTTTTTGTTATTTTTCATTCGGATTACATACATGTTCGGTTCGTCTAAAAGCTTCCAGAAAGCCGAGAGAACCTGCAGTTTTCCAATCCTGACAAGCTTTGTCTGAATTTCCGGTTTTCGCATATAATTCGCCGCGCATAAACCATAGATCGCCCCGTTCCGGATAACATTCCAAAACTTTCGATAAATCAGTTATTGCCCTTTGTGGCATTGATGTTCCTTCAAATACTTTAGCCCTCATCAATAAATAATTACACGCTCCGGGTTTTAAATCTAACGCTTTGTTTAACGCTATTAAAGCGGGTAGCAATGTATTATTTTCAATATTTATTTCTGCTTTTACAGCATAAGCTTCAGCATCATTCGAAAAATAACGGAGATAAAGGTCAACATCAGACATTGCTTCCTGACTTTTTTTTAATTTAGAAAAAGCCTTTGCTCTAAGCAAATACAATTCGAACATTGCAGGTTCAATCGATAATGCCTGTCTCGAATATCGCACAAGATCTTCATATTTAGATAATTCTGAAAGCAAAAGAGTATACTCGCTAAGCCATTCTGTATTCCGAGGTTGCCGGCTTAGTGCATTTCGATAATCTGCATCAGCAGGTATCAGCATCTTCATGTTTCGGTAAATAACAGCCCGGGCATGCCAAAGTTCGGGCGAGCGACTTTTTTTTAACTGTAAGTTCAACCGGTCGATAGCTTCCATCTCCTGTCCGCTTTGTGCCATAAACAAACATTCTTTAGCCAATTGTTGATCTGGCTGATAATGTTCGGTTTTCCAGTATTCTATCCACGAGCTTGAATCCTGAATTGCCTTAAAATAAGCATCAAATCTGATTTTATTTTCGGGTAATGGTGTCCCTGTTCTTAAATATGCTGACAAATTATTAAGAGCGGCTGTTGCTTTTCCCTGAGCTGCAAGAGATCGTGCAAGTCCTAAAAAAGCGATGGATGGTGCTGTGTTTTGCAGATTTGCATAAACGTTTTCAGCTTCTTTATACCGTTTGAGAGAAAGTAATATTTCGGCTTTTCGGGCAAGATAGGAAGGAACAGTAGGATCAGAATGTAAAGCGCTGTCGAGATACATAAGTGCCGAATCGGGCTGCAATTTTTGAATTCGCGCAGCTTTCAAATACCAGTTTAACGACTGACTTTTAACTGCTGAGCAAAAAAGTACAAAAACAGCAGTAATTACAAATCTGAAAAAATTATGCTTCATGCAGAATTTCATATGCTTTTTTGAGCAGATTGCTGCAAACATTATAGTTTTAAACGTTCAGAACGTGATTTTCGGAACATTAACGGGAAGCCCAATCGTGAATTACATCTTTTTCAAAAAAAGAAGCCAATAATTCAGCATGATCAAACGCTAAATCAGGTAAAGAGTTCAAACCGAACCAGGCTAATTCGGCTGCATCGTCGGCTGCCAATGGCATTGCTGATGCCGGACATACGCCCCAAAACACACCCGATAAAGTACGTCCTCGCGGATCACGATCGGGTTTATCGGCCATACAAAAAAAATGAAGTGACACACCAGATATCGACGTTTCTTCGATTAATTCTCGTTGAGCTGCATCCAAAAGAGTTTCATTCATTTCCATAAATCCGCCCGGTAACGCCCAGTTTCCGGCAAAAGGATTATTCTTTCGTTTAATAAGTAATATCTGGGTTCGGTTTTCGTCAAACAAGATAACATCGGCAGTTACAGTGGGTCGAGGATAAGCATACGTGTATTCCATCTTAACAATATCGTTTAATTAACCTTAACTGATGAGTATATCGAGCCTGAGCTGCGTTATAGATGCCTGTACTGTCAAGCGTATCAATGCGCACTTCGCCCGATGCATGGATGATAGTTCCGGGTTTTAGAACCATCCCAACGTGAACAATCCGACCTTCTTCATTATGAAAAAAAGCGAGATCGCCTGGTTTTGTTTCTTGTACAAACGAAACCTCTTCGCCATGATTTATCTGCTGAGAAGCGTCTCTCGGTAAAGTTATTCCATGCATCAAATAAAGTATCTGGCTAAAACCCGAACAATCAATACCATATTGAGTTCTTCCGCCCCATAAATAAGGAGTTCCTAAAAATAACTGCGCAGTAGACACCAGTGATTCTCCTGAAAGAGACAATAATCCACATCTTCCGCCAGTAAGATGAAACGGTCGGCCAATAAGCTCAAAAGAATCTCCAAAAAGGACAGGAACAGGACTACCGGCCGGAATCAAAATATTGACATTACCATCGCGCAACACTGATCCTGTGGTTGACAACATTCGATGTTTACCTGCTTTTTTCAAAACTAATAAATCGTGGTCGTTTACTTTACGAGCAGAATTAGCATCAACCCAACCTTCATAACCATCAACGTCAAGGCGGATTTTAACCCATTTGCCCGATTCTTCGAGCAAGGTTGCCAGTTCTCCAAAAAGCCACTGGCTTACCATTTCACTTCTTTCGGCGGGCTCTGCCCTCATGGCTGTATTACTGCGCAATAATACTACCTGCTCCATAAACCTTATTTTTTCTGCTAAGGTATTACAATCTAAGACTGTTTTTCTTCTTAAAAAACCTATTTTTGATATTCGGCCTTATCAAACAGCAAAACGATGTCAAACAATTCTCCTTTTCTAAGAAAATTACCAAAAACGAAAGATACGTTTATCAAACTTACGGTCATTTTACTATCCGTATTGTTAATAACTGCACTCTTTCCTCACGAAAAAAAATTCAAATACGAATTTCAGAAGGGAAAGCCATGGATGCACGAAGTGTTAATTGCACCATTTGATTTCCCTATTTATAAGTCGGAAGCCGAATTAAAGGCCGAAAAAGACAGCATGATAGGACACTACAAACACTATTTCAATATAGATACCGGTAAAAAGGCCTCTATTACAAGCCATTTTCGCAACGATTTTAATCAACACTGGGACGAGTTTTTGCGAGAAACTCCGGCTGCAAAAAATGTCAATAAAGATGATTTATTTCAAAAATCGCTCAATATCCTCGAAACCATTTACGATCAAGGAATTGCAGAAAACATAGAACAAACAGGTCGTTCAAGCAAAAAATCAGGAGAAATCATGATTTTGAGAGGAAAAGTAGCTGAAGCTGCAGATTTCAGCTCTTTCTTTAGTCAAAAATCGGCATACGAATTTATCCAAAAACAAATACAAAAACTTTCGGATAACGTTGCTGCTCGTACAGGTGCTAATATTCAATCTTTTTTCGATTCATTTCAGTTCGAAAATTACATTTCACCCAATATACTTTACGACGAAAATATGTCCCGGAAAATTATGGGGCAGGAAATTCAACAGATATCGGAGACAAAAGGAATGATACAAGCCGGAGAACGTATTATTTTTACCGGTGATGTAGTTACCGAGCGTTCTTTTCAGAAACTTGAATCGCTGAAAAAAGAATACGAAGCCCACATGGGACGTTATACCGAACATATCGGACTTATGCTTGGTCAACTACTTATTGTTGCGCTCATTATTGCTCTTCTCTTTTTACATTTAATCTACTTTCGTTCCGAAATTTTCGAAAGCACACTCCGTACGTCATTTCTCTTTTTCATTATCGCTCTGTTTTGTGTCATAACACGTATTGTTTTGGGTTTCACCCCAAGTGCAATGGTCATTATACCGGTCGCCATGTTCGTAGTTATTATCCGCACTTTTTACGACGCACGTATGGCAAACTATACTTATTTCACACTAATACTGATACTTGGATTTTGGGCACCAAATAGTTTTGAGTACATCTTTATCAGCTTTATTGCAGGGGTAACAGCAAATCTCAGCCTTTCAAAAAATTTCAGACGAGGAAAGCTGTTTATTACTGCTATTTTGGTATTTATAGCTTACACACTAAGTTATTCGGCTTATACAATCATTACCGAAGGCAACCTGAAGACAATTGACATTACCGTAATTTCAAATTTTGCTGTAAACAGTCTTCTTATACTCTCGGCCATGCCGGTTATATACATCATGGAAAAACTCTTCGGATTTGTATCCGATGCCACTCTGCTCGAATTGTCGGATACAAACCAACCTCTTTTGCGACAAATGGCCGAAGAAGCTCCCGGAACATTTCAACACTCGCTACAGGTAGCAAATCTGGCCGAAGAAGCTGTTTTCCGCATTGGCGGAAATCCATTATTGATAAGAGCCGGCGCTCTTTATCATGATATTGGCAAGCTTTATCGTCCAATATTTTTTACTGAAAATCAGCGTGATGAAATAAATCCTCATAATGAAATAAGTTTGGAAGACAGCGCCGCCATCATCATCGGGCATGTAGAAAGAGGTGTAGCCATTGCGCTTAAGCATAAACTGCCCAAGCAGATTATCGATTTTATACGAACACACCACGGCGTAACCACCGCTAAATATTTCTACCGCACTTATCAGAAACTTCATCCGGATGCACTGGTCAACCGGGATATGTTTTCGTACCCCGGACCACAGCCTTTTTCAAAAGAAATGGCGGTATTAATGATGGCCGATGCCGTCGAAGCAGCTTCGCGAAGTTTAAAAAGTTTCGACGATACAAGTGTCTCTGTTTTAGTTGATGGTATTGTAAATGACCAGATGCAGTCTGGTCAATTTAACGACGCCAACATTACCTTTGCTGAGGTTACAACAGTCAAAGCCTTGTTTAAACGCAGACTTGCCATTATTCATCACAAAAGAATTGAATATCCGAAAGCTGCTGAAAATGAACAGTTAGATAAAGACAATGACTAGCTTTGTAGCGTTTTAGAACGAATTAATCATGAACGATACACAAAATCCGCAAATTGAGCTGGCTTTTAATTTTGTGCAATACACAAACCGTAATATTTTTTTAACAGGAAAAGCAGGAACCGGTAAAACTACTTTTTTAAGAAACCTTAAAGAAGTATCGCCCAAGCGTATGGTTGTGGTTGCTCCAACCGGAGTTGCGGCCATTAATGCGGGTGGCGTTACCATACATTCGTTTTTTCAGATGCCTTTCGGTCCTCACATTCCCGGAGGATTGGTTGTTAAACAAGATGGCAAAGAGACAACCTCACAGGCAGGTATGCACAAAATGAGCCGTGATAAAATCAACATTATCAGAAGCCTTGATTTACTGGTTATTGACGAAATAAGCATGGTTCGAGCCGATTTACTCGACGGTATCGACGAAGTTTTGCGCCGGTACAAAAATAAATCGAAACCTTTTGGAGGCGTTCAGTTACTAATGATTGGAGATTTACAGCAACTTGCCCCAGTTATAAAAGACGATGAATGGAATATTTTGAAGGATTATTACGATAGTGTTTTTTTCTTCAGCAGTCTGGCTCTCCGGCAGACTCCTTATATTAGTATTGAGTTGAAACATATTTACCGTCAGAGTGATAGCACATTCATCGACTTACTTAACAAAATTCGTGAAAACCGGATCGATCAGGAAACACTTCAATTACTCAACCAACGATATATTAAAGATTTCGCCCCCTCTGACGAAGAAGGTTATATTACATTAACCACACATAACTCACAGGCACAACTTCTTAACGAAACAAAACTCAAAAACCTTGACAGGGAACCTTTTTCTTTTACAGCCACTATCAATGGCGATTTTCCAGAATATGCTTATCCTACCGAACAAGAACTTGTTTTAAAAACAGGTGCACAGGTTATGTTCGTTAAAAATGATAGCTCTCGTGAAAAACTTTATTACAATGGAAAAATAGGCGTTATCACCGAAATTAACGACGATGTTATTTCGGTAAAATGTCAGGGTGATTATGCCGAAATTCCTGTAAATCGAGCCGAATGGCAAAACATGAAATACACACTCGATGAGAAAACTAAAGAAATTCAGGAAACCGTTATTGGTTCCTTTATTCAGTTTCCGCTAAAACTGGCATGGGCAATAACTATTCATAAAAGTCAGGGATTAACCTTTGAACGGGCTGTTATCGATGCCAATGCTGCTTTTGCTCACGGACAGGTATATGTCGCGCTAAGTCGATGTAAAACACTTGACGGATTGGTTCTTAGTTCGCCAATAGAGCAAAACAGCATAAAAAATGACAGCGCGGTATCCGGTTTTACCCGTAATATTGAGCACAATCAACCCAACGAAAATACACTTGACGAAGCTAAAAAAAGCTATCAGCTGGCATTACTGTCTGAACTTTTTGACTTCGAGCCTTTGCGTAAAAATTTGTCTTACTGTATTCATTTAAGCAAAGAACATGCAGGTAGCTTACCAAGCGAACTTTATGACAAACTGGAGACCATGCATGCTGCACTGAAATCTGATCTTATCGGAGTTTCTTTAAAATTTGGCAAACAAATTTTGCAGCTTTTGGCTAACGAAGACGATGTCGAAAAAAACGAAGCATTGCAAGAACGTATTCGTAAAGCCTGTTCATATTACATTGATAAAGAAAGCGATATAATACTAACTCCGCTCGAAAAGCTGGACACCGACAGCGATAATAAAAATGTAAAAAAATCGGTTAATGAAGCTTTTGAACGTTTGCAAAACGAAGCAACGCTGCGAATGAAATGTCTCACAGGCTGTCAAACCGGCTTTACCATAAAGAGATACCTCGATATTCGTGCAAAAGCGTTGTTAGACAAACCCGAAACTAAAGCCCACAAACCGGCTTCACGCCAGAAAGAAACTGGTCTAGCCGCTATACTGAAAGATTGGCGTACTGCAAAAGCTGCCGAACTGGATGTGCCGGCATATCTGGTTTTTCAGCAAAAAACGCTCGAAGAACTGGTAAAACATTTACCCCGAACGCTTAAAGAACTTACTGCTGTAAAAGGTTTTGGATCCAAAAAAGCGCATCAGTTCGGGACTGAAATCATCGAGCTTATCCGCGAGTGGTGCGAAAAGCACCCTGAAGAAGCACCTACTCAGGATGAAACAGAATTAGAACTTACCGAAACAAAAGAAGAAACCATTCTGCATACTTTACGCTTATTTAAGGAAGGAAAAAGTGCCCGCGAAATTGCCCAGGAACGCGGTATGGCTAATTCGACAATCGAAAATCATCTGTCGCGACTCATTGCTTCGGGCGATATTGAAATAGACGAATTAGTTTCGAAAGAAAAAATTGAACAGATTACCGAATATTTTGTAGAAACAGGCTCAACGCTACTTGCTCCGGCCCGCGAAGTACTTGGCGAAGAATATTCTTACGCCGAGCTTCGGTACGTTTTGAAGTACTTGGAATATCGTCATTCCGACGAATCGATGTAAAGCTCCGTTTTCTTTTCGCAAAGAAATCTACCTTTGCGCAGTTTTAAATTAAGAATATGGCAAGTTTGCTTCAGGTTGACAACCTTACCCGCTACTGGGGCGAGGTTAAAATGTTCGACAATATCTCTTTTCAGATTGAAGAAGGACAAAAAGTGGCACTGGTAGCCCGCAATGGTACTGGCAAAACAACTTTGTTCAATATCCTTTCGGGAAAAGACAAAACCGATGCCGGATCGGTATCGTGGATGAAAGATCTTCGGGTAGGATTTTTGGAACAAGAACCTGAACTGAATGACGATCTTACCATTATCGATCAGCTTTTTCTCACATCGGGAACTGTTGCCGAAACCATTAAAGAATACGAAAATGCACTTTCGTCCAACGACGAAAAACGTTTGCAGAAAGCAATCGAAGCCATGGATTTTCATCATGCATGGGATTACGAAACCCGCATGCGCCAAATGCTTTCGGTTTTAAAGATAAATCGTTACGAGCAACTGGTTGGTACTCTTTCTGGTGGACAAAAAAAGCGTCTTGCACTGGCATCGGTACTCATCGGACAACCTGATTTGCTGATTCTTGACGAGCCTACCAATCACCTTGATCTTGAAATGATTGAATGGTTGGAAGAATATCTCACCCAAAATGCAGTAAGTCTGCTGATGGTTACACACGACCGTTATTTTCTTGACCGGGTGTGCAACCGAATTATAGAACTGGACGAAGCTCAGATCTTTTCTTATCCCGGAAACTATTCCAAATATCTCGAAAAAAGAGCCGAGCGCTTACAAAATCAGGAAGCCCGCGCCGAAAAAGCCAGAAACCTGATGCGTACCGAACTCGACTGGATCCGGCGTCAGCCGAAAGCTCGCGGTACAAAAGCAAAATATCGTGTCGACGCTTTTCACGAATTAAAGGAAGTCGCTTCATATCAGCGTACCGAAAAAGAAATACAGTTTGCCGCCGCTCAATCACGCCTCGGCAGTAAAATCATTGAAATTCATGATCTTAATAAAAGTTATGGCGATTTATGTCTGCTAAAAGATTTTAGCTACATTTTTTCGCGTGGCGAAAAGGTTGGAATTGTAGGAAATAACGGCGTAGGTAAGTCTACTTTTTTAAATCTGATTACCAGCCAGATAAGTCCGGATAGCGGCACTATAGAAACTGGCGAAACCGTTGTTTACGGATATTACAGACAGGAGGAACAAGTTTTCGACGAAACCAAGCGTGTAATCGATGTCGTTACCGATATCGCTGAGGTAGTAAGTCTTTCGGACGGAACACGTATTGGTGTAAGCCAGTTTTTGAACCATTTTATGTTTCCATTCGAGACGCAATATAATATTGTTGGAAAACTGAGTGTTGGCGAAAAACGACGATTGTACCTTTGCACCGTTCTGATGCGCAATCCTAATTTTCTGATTCTTGACGAGCCTACTAATCATCTTGATATTCTCACACTTAATATTCTTGAAGAATACCTTGCAAATTTCGGAGGCTGCCTTATCGTCGTTTCGCACGACCGTTTCTTTATGGACAAGGTTGTTGATCATTTATTTGTTTTTAAAGGAAATGGCTTAATTAAAGATTTTCCGGGCAATTACAGCGATTATCGCGAATATAATCTTTATCAGGAAAAACTTGAAGCCGAAAAAAAAGCACAACAAACTGTTGCCACGCCAAAATCTGTTCAATCCGAAAAACCGGCAAACACAAAACGGAAAGCAAGTTATAAAGAACAACGCGAATACGAACAACTGACCTCCGAAATAGAAAATCTCGAAAATGAAAAAGCAGAGCTTGAGGTTATTCTTAATTCAGGTATCAGCGATCACGCAAAACTGATGGAAGTCTCGAACCGCATTGCCGAAATTCTTACGCTGGTAGACACGAAAACCGAACGCTGGCTTGAATTATCGGAAATTATTGAAAATTAAAGCAATCAAAATGTAAAACATAAAGGTATTAAAAGACAAAATACCTTTTTGTTTCAGTAACTTAAAGAAGTTTTATTGTAATATCAACACATACAATCTGATCTATTAAACATTAAATAATTTTCTATTTCACAATCCAGCTTTTAAGAATTTTTATTTTGAATATTTTTAGTGTTTTTTTATTCACATTACCAGCATTTTAGCTGATTTACAGATTTTTCGCCTTCTGCTTTCTCCATACAACCCGCTTACAATTTATTTCGCTGATATTTTTCTTTAACAGCCTGTGTTTATGCACTATTTTTTTCGATATATTTGAAAACATCCTTACAACGGGATGGCAATACTAAAAAACTAAAACGCTCTATTTTCTAACTAAAACATTCAAATTAAATGGCTATTAAACGCGTTTACACTTTCGGAAACAAGAAGGCCGAAGGAAAAGCAGACATGAAAAACTTATTGGGAGGCAAAGGTGCCAATCTTGCAGAAATGAACCTTATTGGAGTTCCGGTTCCTCCCGGTTTCACTATCACCACCGATACTTGTACCGAATACAACCAGCTAGGAAAAGAAAAAGTTATTGAATTATTAAAAACTGACGTAGAAACTGCCATTATTCATATTGAAAACAATATGGGTATGAAATTTGGCGACGCCGTAAATCCGCTTCTGGTTTCAGTTCGTTCGGGAGCCCGTGCATCTATGCCCGGAATGATGGATACTATTCTTAATCTGGGTTTGAACGACGAAGTAGTAGAAGGACTTGCAAAAAAAACCAATAATCCACGTTTTGCATGGGACAGCTACCGTCGTTTTGTACAAATGTACGGAGACGTGGTTTTAGGATTAAAACCGACCTCTAAAACCGATATTGATCCTTTCGAAGAAATTATAGAACAGGTAAAAGAAGAAAAAGGCGTTCAGATGGATACTCAGCTAACCGTTGACGACCTTAAGGAACTTGTTTCAAAATTTAAAAAAGCGGTTAAAGAAAAAACAGGCAACGACTTTCCTACCAATTCGTACGAACAACTCTGGGGCGCCATTTGCGCAGTATTCGACAGTTGGATGAATGACAGGGCCATTCTTTATCGTAAACTCAACAATATTCCCGAAGAATGGGGTACTGCGGTTAACGTTCAGGCAATGGTATTCGGAAACATGGGCGAAACATCGGGAACCGGCGTTTGCTTTAGCCGCGATGCCGGTACTGGCGAAAACATCTTTAATGGTGAATATCTGATTAATGCACAAGGCGAAGATGTTGTTGCCGGCATTCGTACCCCTCAGCAAATTACGCTCGAAGGTTCTCGTCGTTGGGCTGTTTTAGCCGGAGTTGAAGAAACTGAACGTGCATCAAAATACCCATCGCTCGAAGAAGCTATGCCTCCTGTTTACAAAGAACTTTTTGATATTCAGAATGCACTTGAAAACCATTACCGCGATATGCAGGATATGGAATTCACGATTCAGGAAGGCAAGCTTTGGTTCCTGCAAACCCGTAATGGAAAACGAACAGGTGCTGCAATGGTGAAAATTTCGATGGATCTTCTTCGTGAAAACAAGATTGACGAAAAAACAGCTTTATTACGCAACGAACCCGAAAAACTTGACGAACTTCTTCACCCTGTATTTGACAAAGCTGCAGTTAAAAAAGCGGTAGTTCTGGCTAAAGGGTTACCCGCTTCTCCAGGTGCTGCAACAGGACAAATTGTATTTTTTGCCGATGAAGCCGAAGAATGGGTTACCAAAGGAAAAGCCGTTATTCTTTGCCGCATCGAAACATCTCCTGAAGATTTACGAGGCATGAATGTTGCCAAAGGTATTCTTACTGCACGCGGAGGAATGACTTCTCATGCTGCCGTAGTTGCCCGCGGAATGGGCAAATGTTGCGTTTCGGGTGCAGGTTCCATTCAAATTGATTATAAAGCCCGTACACTTACCTCCAATGGCAAAACATACAACGAAGGCGACTGGATCTCATTAAATGGCTCAACAGGCGAAGTTTACGAAGGTAAAATAGCAACAAAAGAAGCAGAATTGAGTGGGGATTTTGGCGAACTGATGAAAATTTCAGACAAATATACCCGCATGTATGTTCGTACTAATGCCGACACACCACATGATGCACAAGTTGCCCGCAATTTTGGTGCTCAGGGTATTGGACTCTGCCGTACAGAACATATGTTTTTTGAAGGTGTCCGTATCAAAGCAATGCGCGAAATGATTTTGGCTAATGATGTTGCCGGACGTGAAAAAGCGTTGGCCAAATTATTACCCATGCAGCGCAGCGATTTTGAAGGTATTTTCGAAGCAATGGACGGTTATGGCGTAACAATTCGTTTGCTCGATCCGCCTTTACATGAATTCGTTCCACACGAAGAAGCCAACCAGAAAGAAATGGCTCAGGAAATGGGGATTTCGGTTGAAGAAGTTCGTCATAAAGTTGAATCGTTGCAGGAATTTAATCCGATGTTGGGACACCGTGGTTGCCGTTTAGGTATTACATATCCCGAAATTACTGTAATGCAGGCCCGAGCTATTATCGAAGCAGCTCTTAATGTTGTTCGCAAAGGTAAAATAGTTCACCCCGAAATTATGGTTCCGCTTGTAGGAACGCTGAAAGAGCTTCAGTTGCAAATTGACATCATCCGAGCCACTGCCAATAAAGTATTTGCCGAACGTGGCGAAAAAATAGAATACTTGGTTGGCACCATGATTGAAATCCCCCGCGCTGCTCTTACTGCCGACGAAATTGCTTCGGTTGCCGAATTTTTCTCATTCGGGACAAACGACCTTACTCAAATGACATTAGGTTTCAGTCGTGACGATGCCGGAAAATTCTTACCACATTATCTTGATAAAAATATTTACAAGTTCGATCCGTTCCAAGTTCTTGACCAAAGCGGCGTAGGTAAACTGGTAGATATGGGTATCAAATTGGGTCGCAGCACCCGCGAAAACCTAAAAGTTGGTATTTGCGGAGAACATGGCGGAGAACCAATGACTGTTGAGTTCTGCCATAAGGTTGGAATGAACTATGTAAGTTGTTCTCCATTCCGTGTTCCAATAGCTCGTTTGGCTGCGGCACAAGCCTCCGTAAAAGAAGGCAAGTAGAAATAGAAAACGAACTAGCATAAAAAAGGAGGTTTAAAAACCTCCTTTTTTATTAATCAATTATCAATGAAAATATCAGGAACGATTTCCTTTATATATTTTTTGCAATTGTTTATCGCTTATACTATTACTTTTCCAGACAAGGGTAAACTTTTCGTTTACAAAATCATCGGGAATAATCATTGGCTTGGTAAAGCACATCACTCTGCGTTTTTTCACCGATACGTTATAAGAGGGCATAACCTTTTCGTTACAAGCGTAGACCAGTTCGGTACATGAAAGATTATGATAATCTGAAAAATTGAAATCAAAATCGTAAGGACGTCCCAGATATGTTGCTGCTTTTGTTAATACATCGGTAAAAGAATAGTTTTGTTGTTCAGACGTTTCCACATTGGGATTACGGCGAAGAACAACCATATAATCGCAACGACAAAAGTTTAGCACATCTTCCATAAATACTCCTCGGGACATCGAATGGATTACAATCTGTTCTCCTTCAACTATTAAATTTTGTTTTACTTCAGGGTCCACTTTTTGTAAATCTTCTTTTGACACCTTTCCCAGATATTGCCCTGCATGGCTAAAAAAACCAGGAATAAAGTAGCCATCAATATAATTATTAAAACCTCTAATGACAATGTCTCCTGCCTGAATTTTACTCATAAGTTCACGCATTTCGTCTCCTTTTATAAGATAGCTACCGGGATCGTACAAAACAAACATTGGATAAGGAAAGACTTTTATGTTTCCAAATATTCGCAAGGCTCCATTACGCAGTTTTTGAAGTATATTCATGATTCTATGTAGATTAGGTGATTTTCAATAACAATACAAGCGATACTTTACAAACCTTAAAAGCATCTTCGATAAAAATAAAAAAATTGAAACGGGGAAACTTACTTACCCGCTGCGAGCCCCAATTGGGCCGCGAACGGGATTTACGAAGAAAAAAGAAAAGCCTATGATGGTTAGAAACACAGGCTTTTCTCCGTCGTAGTTAGTAGCGTTAGTTAGGCTTGGCTAAAATAGTTAAATTCTATTAACACGCACATATTGGGTTAAAAAAAATTATTATTTCTCTCATATTTTTTTTGTGCTTCTTTTTTTGTAACTTATAAATAGTTCATAATTAAAATGATAATATTTTATTTTCTTGAATAAAATCAAAAGTAGAAAATCAAAATTTCAACAAAAACAGGGAACATAAAGCATTAAAGACAGAAAAAACAGCACTTCGCATTCCTTTATAAAACACATTTAAGATTAGTTTCCGTCACATTTCTGCCTTTTTCGGGTAAAAAATCGAAAAACAGATTCAAAAACCACATTTTACACACAATAAATTCTAGTTATTTCTGTTGCGCGAATATTATTACAATAACAATCGAGATCTCTGTTGTTTATTCGTCTAAATCCTTTCTGTTTCTTACCTTCATGCCACAAAGAAAAGCAAGCCAATGTCATTACTTACAATATATAAGGCTTCCGCAGGATCGGGAAAAACATTCACGCTTACGCAGGAATATCTGCGATTATTACTAAACGATCCTTTTCGTTATCGGAACATTCTTGCCGTAACTTTCACTAATAAGGCGGCAGCCGAGATGAAATCTCGTATTTTAACAGAACTTATAAATCTATCGCAAAAAAAGGAATCTAACTATTTAGCTCTTTTACAGAAAGATTCTAGTTTTTCAGAAACACAGATTAGAGAAAAAGCAACTTCTGCTTTATTTTATATTTTGCACGACTACAGCCATTTTGACATTGAAACAATCGATAAGTTTTTTCAACGTGTAGTTCGTTCATTTGCACGTGAAGCTGGTCTTCAATCTAATTTCCAACTTGAAATAGATCCAGGATTACTACTTAACGAGTCAATTGACCGTTTATTAGACTCTTTAGGAGACAATAAGATTTTGCTCAACTGGATGTCAGAATATGTTCAGGAGCAGATTGAACAAGGAAGCAGATGGAACGTACGCAAAAGCATGGCACAACTGGGTTCATATCTTTTTCAGGAAACCTATTCAGAACATGCAAACGAAGCAATTTTAAAATATTCTGATAAAATATTTATGTCCGAGTATCGGACTAAACTACTTGCTATTGAGAAAAAATACGAACAAGACTGTCAGAAGCTGGGGTCAGACTTTGTCTCCTGTATTGAATCGAATGGATTGCAAATAGCCGATTTTTCATACGGTAAAACAGGCATTGCAGGTGTTTTTAAAAAAATGGCTGACGGCGAAATTCCCGATTTTTCAGGAACACGCTTTATAAAAGCTGCTGACGGATCCGAAAGCTGGTACAAAAAAGGCTCACCATTTAAGGCTCAGATAGAATCATTATGGATTTCTAACCTACAAAATTATTACCAACAGGCAGTTGACCTATCAAAACAAAAACGACAATACGATACAGCATCACTTATACTCGAAAATTTTGGTTCACTGGCTTTGCTTACCGACATTGCAAAATCGATGTCCGAAATAAATCGCGAGCGTAATCAGTTTCTGCTTTCGGATACGTCTCAATTACTCCGGGCTGTAATTGCAGGTAATGAAGCTCCTTTTATCTACGAAAAAACGGGCACACGCTACCGTCATTACATGCTCGACGAATTTCAGGATACATCCCGCATGCAATGGGACAATTTCCGGCCTCTTATAAGTAACAGTCTCGCACAAGGAGATAGTTGCCTCGTTGTAGGCGACGTTAAACAGTCTATTTACCGTTGGCGGAACGGGGACTGGAGGCTACTATCCTATCGGCTTGCCAGCGACTTTGCCAATTGGGTGAAGGAATCGACTTTGGACACTAATCGCAGAAGCACGCAGGAAGTTGTTACGTTTAATAACAGTTTCTTTGCTCAAGCATGGAAATTACTTTTTGCTGTTTTACAAGAAAAAAACGTCGATGAAAGCTTTACCCGTATGCTACCCGAAGCTTATCTGCAGCCATGTCAGCAATTACCCGGAAAGACAGAAGAAGGCTATGTCGAAGTTTGTTGTCTTGAAGCTGAAAAAGCAGCAGAATTCAGAATTAAAGCAACAGAACAGGCAATTCGATGGTACGAGCAATTAATAGATCTGGGAGTTCCGGCACGCGACATTGCTTTTATTGTACGCACGAATGGCGAAGGACAAGCACTGGCTGCGGCTATGCAAGAACGCAAACGAAACAAAAACGCTGCATATACTTATGATGTAATTTCAGGCGAAGCATTTCAATTAGGCAGTTCGCCTGCTGTATCTTTTATTATTTCATTATTAAAAACATTATTAAAACCTGATGATGAAGTTAATAATGCTTTTTTACGTTCGGAATACCATAACTATTTGAATTCCGTCACAAACGAGAAAGTTTATTTACCCGAGGAACCTGTACTAGATGGCAAAATATTGCCCGGTCTCAATAACGATGTAATTAAATCATTACGGGTAATTCCTCTTTACGAATGCTGCGAGCAAATTGTGCAACGTTTTGGTTTAGGAAAAATGGCAGGGCAAACGCCTTTTCTCGATGCATTTTTTGATATGCTCGCAGATTATCTTCGTGGAAATCCTGCTGATATTGAACTCTTTGTACAATGGTGGGCCGATAAAGGAGCAAATAAATGTCTCCCAGCCCCAGAAAAGTTGGAAGCTGCAACCATTATTACCATTCATAAATCAAAAGGGTTAGAATTCTCATCGGTTATTATGCCATATTGCTCGTGGGAACTAGTTAAGAGCGGCGATCAAGGTTTACTCTGGTGCAAACCAGACAAAGAACCGTTTAATGAGTTGCCTCTTGTTCCGGTAAAAAATGGCAAAAAGCTGGCAGACACTTTCTTTTCAAAAGAATATGAGGAGGAATATACGCTAAACTATCTCGACAACCTCAACCTTCTTTACGTTGCGTTTACCCGGGCACGCCGTCATCTGTTTTTGGCTGCATGGCAGAAAATTGAAAAAGGTAGCAAAAGCAAGTCGCAGCTACCTGCATTGCGAACAGCTTCAGACTTATTGATAAATGGATTAAAAGCTGGCGTACAAACCCAAAGCGAATATCCACAGATTGCATTAAACGAATATTGGAATAATGTTCATAATTTATGGCATATTGGTGATTTACAAGCACCAGTTGAAAAAGAGAAAATAAATTACACCCCGGCAACAGCAGTTTGGCGTGGAATTCCGGCATCAAACCGTTTGCGGCTGAAATATGCGCATAACGAATTTCTACCCGACGAAATTTCAGACATACTCCAGCTCCCGCAACGAGATAAAGGAAAGTTACTACACCGCTTGTTTGCAGGAATACACACGCCTGCCGATTTACCAATCGTTCTATCTGAAATGTTAAACGAGGGTATTATTTCGCAAAAAGAATCAAAAATATTAACGACCGAAGTATACAAAGCATTACAACAACCGCAGGCTGCAGAATGGTTTAGCGCTAATGCCAAAGTTATGCCCGAAGCCTCTATTGTTCTGCCGGGAGGCGAACAACGACGCCCTGACAGAGTTATGTTATTTGACAATCGTACAGTTGTTGTCGATTTTAAGTTCGGATTAACCGAAAAAGACGATTACTTTTTTCAGGTTGGACAATACGTTGAATTACTGCAAAAAATGGGTAACCCTGCTGTTGAAGGATGGCTATGGTACGTTACACTCAACCGAACGGTTCGCGTAGTTTAAAATTCAAATAGCAAAACAGACAAAACGGTGTTAATTTTGCTGATTTGATCAACCGAATTTATGCAACAAACAATATATAGCTGGGGGCATACGCGCCGCTTTAATGCATATCCAGAATATTTTCGAGGAATATTTGGCTCCAGAGTTCAAAAACTCAGCCTTGATGCAGGCTTTACCTGCCCCAATCGCGACGGCAACAAAGGACGTGGAGGATGTACTTTTTGTGTAAATGATGCGTTTAATCCGTCATACTGTCAACCACAAAAAAGTATCACACAACAACTTTCTGAAGGTATTGAATTTCATCAGGTTCGATACAGAACGGCCGGATCTTATCTGGCCTACTTTCAGGCGTATTCCAATACCTATGCCGATGTTTCGAAATTACGCAGTTTATATCAGGAAGCACTGGCAATGCCGGATATTATCGGATTGGTAATTGGAACTCGCCCCGATTGTGTTAATGATGAAATACTCTCGTTACTTTCTGAAATATCTAAAACGCATTATGTTATTGTTGAATATGGAGTAGAATCGTGCTACGACGATACGCTTGAGCGAGTTAATCGTTGCCACGATTTTGCCTGTTCCGAAACAATGATTCGAAAAACGGCTCAGGCCGGACTTAAAGTTGGAGCACACTTTATTTTGGGTTTACCCGGCGACGACAAACAGCGTATTCTTGATAGCGTTCCTATTATCAATCGATTGCCTCTTAATACCATAAAATTTCATCAATTGCAGATTTTCAAAGGCACTATGCTGCAAAAACAGTACGAACAAGATTTCAATTGGGTAACCCTTTTCAGCATGGAGGAATATCTGGATCTGATAGTAGATGTTGTAGAAAGGCTTAATCCCGATTTTGTAATCGAACGTATGGCCGGCGAAGTCCCTCCTCGATTTTTGGCCTACGGAAGCTGGGGACTTATCCGTTATACTGAAATTTTTCGCCGATTTGAGAAAAAACTTGAAGAACGAAATACATGGCAGGGCCGATTATTTGAAAGATGAACTGGACCTTCGAAATATTAGGTTTCAAATCGTTTCTGGCAATGGAACGGTCTCTTTCCACAAACACGCAGGAAGCATATTTGTCGGATGTCGCAAAATTACAACAGTTTCTGCAATCACAAGGCATGGACATAAAGCCAGAGGAAGTAACCGTAGAGCATTTGCGCGACATGTTGGATATGCTTAACGAAATGGGCATTGGAGAACGCTCACAAGCCCGCATTATTTCGGGGTTGCGTTCTTTTTTCAAATCGATGTTAATGTCAGGACTGATAAAAGATGATCCTGCTCATAAACTTGATCAGCCCCGACTTGGACGAAAGTTGCCTGAAGTTCTTTCTGTTAACGAAATTGAATTGATAATCAACACCATCGATCTAAGCTTGCAAGCCGGACACCGAAACCGAGCCATCATCGAAATGCTTTACGGATGTGGTTTACGTGTTTCGGAGCTGGTTAATTTACATCTCTCTGATTTATTTTTTGACGATGGATTTATCCGCGTCATCGGCAAAGGTGACAAACAACGTCTTGTTCCTCTGGGAAGTAAAGCGGCCGAAGCACTAAGCTTCTACATTAACGGAGCCCGGCGGCATCAGGAACCACATCAAAAAAGCGATGGCGATATTGTCTTTTTAAGCCATAATGGTCGCCGATTAAATCGTGAAATGATTTTCATGATAATAAAATCGCTGGCTCAAAAAGCAGGAATTCAAAAAAACATCAGTCCTCACACTTTTAGACATTCATTTGCTACACATTTAGTTGAAGGTGGTGCAGACTTGCGAGCCGTGCAAGAAATGCTCGGTCACGAATCAATAACCACTACGGAAATATACACACACCTCGATCGCGAATATCTACGATCGGCCATCATGGAATTTCATCCAAGAGCAAGAATCCGATAAAAACTTTTCTTAAAAACATAAAAGTTGGTTACGTGCACGGTTCTTTCTATTTTTGTACCTCATCAAAAACGATAATATGTTAGGAGGAATCTTTAAGACTATTATAAACTGGTATATTTTACACCTTAATTATGGCACCATTGCACTTTTGATGGCAATAGAAAGTTCGTTTGTCCCCTTGCCGAGTGAACTTGTATTACCTCCAGCTGCTTTTGCAGCATCAAAAGGAAATCTCCATCTGGGACTTATCATTCTTTTTTCGACGTTAGGTTGTGTAATAGGTGCGTTATTTAACTACTTGATTTCCTATTATCTAGGACGCAAAATTATTTATGCTTTAGCCGATAGTAAATGGGCAAAATTATTTTTCATTAACCGCGAGAAAATAGAACATGCCGAACATTATTTTTTAAATAATGGAAACACTTCAACTTTTATAGGCAGACTTATTCCGGGAATTCGACACCTAATTTCGATTCCAGCGGGTCTTTCTAAAATGAATTTACGTAAGTTTATTATTTACACTGCTTTAGGAAGTGCATTATGGAATACTTTATTAGTAACGATAAGTTATTTTCTGGTCAACAATTGGGAAAAATATTTTCATGAGATAAAATGGGGATTTATTCTTCTTGGTGCTGGTTTTGTAATTTATTTAATCGTAAAGGCCTACCAAAAGAAAAAATAAAAACAAAATATTTACAATATATATAGAGCAGGAGCTTTGGTTAAACATCCAAAACTCCTGCTCTATTTTTTAATAATCAATCTATTATTAAAGAATAACACTAATACATTTGTTTGTTAACACCGAATATCAATGTTATATTCTGCTTTTATTTAAAAAATTTTGAATAATATTGAATTTTATTACAATTTTAATATTTTTACAACGATAACATAACAATTTAAAACAATCACTAACTAAAATAATTCCATTAATAAGATACCGCATTAATTGTATATAAAATAATCACATATATCAATATGTAAGATCTAGGCTGTAAATGCCTAGCAACGAGGTTTGCACTACTTTTCAGCACAGTAGTGATTAAACGGTAGAATAAATTATTGTTCCGGGCCCGGATTGTCTGAAAGGCTCAATCCGGGTTTCGAACGGTTTTTTTAGAATTTCGTTGCTAAATAAGAAGAGTTCGTATTCTTTATGGAATGCGAACTCTTCTTATTTAGCAAAATTAATTACCAGATTTTTACCCTTACACTCGCATCACGCCACATTGCATCTCCTTTTTGAACGCCAAAAGCCTGATAAAATTCGGGCATATTGCTTAATGGACCAATAACACGGAATTTTGCAGGCGAATGTTCGTCACTACGAACCTGATTTGCCACTGTTTCCGGACGTTCATTAACCATCCATGCTAATGCATATCCAAGAAAAAAACGTTTACTGGGAGATAATCCTGCAATTTGTTGGTTATCCTTAAATTGTTTTGTCTTGCAAAAAGCTTCGTACCCCATCATTATTCCACCCAGATCAGCAATATTTTCGCCCTGAGTAAGTTCGCCATTTACATGCAGACTGTCAACCGCAACATAATCATTAAACTGTTTCACAATAAGCGTAGTACGAGCTCTGAATTTAGCACTGTCTTCTGAAGTCCACCAGTTATGCAAATTACCTTTTTCATCGTATTTGCACCCCTGATCATCAAATCCATGTGTCATTTCGTGTCCGAATGTAGAGCCACCTATAATCGAATACAGCAAAGCATCATCAGCCATACGACCTTCGTAACCCGGAATAATAATATTACAGCCAGGAACTACAATTTCGTTATTCGACGGATTGTAATAAGCATTATAAGTCTGAGGATACATATCCCATTCCGTGCGATCGACGGGCTTTCCAAATTTTGCAACGGTATAATTAAACCACCATTCATTAGCATTCATTACATTATGCAAGTACGACGAACGATCGAATTGCACAGTACTCATATCCTTCCACTTATCAGGATATCCGACTTTCATAATAATCGAATTGAGTTTTATCAGCGCTTTTTGTTTAGTCGCATCACTCATCCAGTCAAGTTTTTTTATGCGCCCTGCATACTCAGAGCGTATGGCATTACCAATTTCCAGCAATTTTTCTTTTGTGCCTTTCGGCAGATATTCGGAAACATAAACCTGCCCGACGAGCTCGCCCAACGAGCTATTTGTTTCTTCTACAACTCTTTTCCAGCGAGGTTTTGGCACTTCTACTCCACGAAGCGTTGACGAATAAAAACCAAAAAATTCGGCATAAGTTTTATCGTCCATATAACCGGCAAAACCATGCATAAGATGGTATTTTAAATAATCTTTCCAAATATCAAGTGAATACGATTTCAGATAACCATCTAAAGATGAAATGAACTCCGGTTGTCCAATCATAACCGAATCAACCTGTGGCAGTCCAACCTGCTGAAAGAAAAGATTCCAGTCAAAAGTATACGAAGTACCTGTTAATTGCGCATACGAAATCTTATGATAATTGGTAAATGGATCGCGGGTGTCTTCGCGTTTTCGACAAGCCTGAGCAATAGCTGTTTCGAGTTTCATCAGATTATCTGCCGAGATTTTAGATTGTTCGGCTGTGTATCCTAAAATCGAGAATGAACGGGTCAGATGTTCAACAAATTTTGAACGTACTAAAGTCGCACGAGCATCGGTATCAAAATAATAGCTACGATCCGGCAAACTCAAACCACCTTGCCAGATAACAATTACATGCTGGCTGCTGTTTTTATCGTCCTGACTGACGCCAAACCCCATAAGAGCAGAACACCCGATACGTTGTAACGTAGCCGTCAGCTTTGTCAAATCTTTAACATCTGCAATTCGGTCTATCTGCCCGAATAATTCCGACAAATCAGAAATTCCTTTTTTATTGAGCGTTACACTATCCATACCCGAATAAAAGAAATCGCCGATTTTCTGCTTATTACTTCCTTTAGCTGCATTATATATACCAGCCGACGATTCACAAATCTGCCGAACCTGAGCATTAATGGTATCCTGAATGGTAAGAAAAATACCATTGCTCTGTTCTGATGCCGGAATGGGGTTCTGTTTAAACCAATTTCCATTGGCATAATTAAAAAAATCAGTTCCAGGCTTTACACTGTTATCAATATGTAAAACAAGCGCATCAGCATAGTCTTTCTGACCGCACAACACATTGGAGCAAAGCACCAGCACGCTCATTAATATCAGTCTAAAGAAATTATCAACCATATTGTTTCCTTTAATAAATATTAAGCAACTAAGTTAAAAAGTTTAAATAGCCGGTTTCTCTACAAAATCATGATTTATGGCATATTACAAAAAAATAAAATGGCCGGTTTCTCCTCCGAACCGGCCATTCCACAACTATACTACTAACTAAAATAAGACAAAACCAACTATTTTTTCAGATCTAATATCGTAATTGACATTGGTGGCAGTACTATCTCATCCAATCTATTAACAACATTACCCGTCACAATGTTCTGTGCCGAATTAAATTTTGATAACATTTCAGAATAACGTTTACATGGCATTTTGTATTCGTTGCGATTTTTATTGATAATTACCATTATAGTTTGTTGCGCATTATACCTGAAATATACGTAGGTATTATTTTCGGGTATAAAATGTCGAAGTTTTCCTGTCTGTAAAACTTCATGCGTTTTACGATAATTAAGCAACAGACTGGTAAAATTGTACATTTCGTTTTCGATGTCGCTACGTCCTGAAGCAGTGAAAGCATCACGGCCATCTCCCTGCCAGCCACCCGGAAAATCTTTACGCATACGGCCATCTCCCTGCGATTTGTCACCAGGCAACATAATTTCAGTTCCCTGATATATCTGCGGAATGCCGCGTGTTGTAAAAATCATTCCCATTATTACCTTATACATTGCCACATCACTGTTAATAACACTTGCGAGTTGCGATCCATCGTGGTTATTAAAGAAAACCAGCATTTTATAAGGATCAGCATATAAATAATCGGAAGCAAAGTGGCTATGAAAACGATTTAAATCGCCATCTTCGCGTAAAGCAGGAACAAAATCGCCCGTAAGCGGAAAGTCCATCACCGTATTAACATGAGAGTTATAGCCATCGTAATTTTTTGTACCAGCCTGCCAATACGCTTCTTCAGAAGGTGATGAAACCCAGCATTCGCTAACCAGACTAAAGTTTGGATATTCGTCCATCACCGCTTTTGCCCAACGCGCAGCACCCTGCTTATCGTTATATGGCCAGGTATCAATACGAATTCCGCCTAAATCGGCATATTCCACCCACCAAATCGAATTCTGAGCAAGATACGTAACCAATAAATCGTTACGCTGATTCATATCGGGCATCGAAGTGTCAAACCAACCATCGAGGCACAACAAGCTGTCAATGGTCGACGTATAAGGATCATTATTGATAGAAATGCGATAATTAGAACGGGTAAATTCCGGAAACTGGTGAATCCAGTCGTGAGTTGGAAGGTCCTTCATCCACCAATGCGCACTTCCACAATGGTTAAGCACCATATCCATAATAAGTTTCATGCCACGCTTACGACATTCTTTTGAAAGCTGAACATATTGTTCGTTGGTTCCATAACGCGGATCGATGCGATAAAAATTGGTTATAGCATATCCATGATACGATGTTGTTGGCTGATTATCTTCCATTAAAGGAGTTGGCCAAACAACTGTAACACCTAAATTTTTCAGATAATCAAGATGATTAATCATACCCTGAATATCGCCACCATGACGACCATCCGGATCCTGACGATTGGCTTTATCTGCCATATCAGGCTGGGAATCATTTGATGGATCACCGTTCGAGAAACGATCCGGCATTATTAAGTAAACGGCATCGGAGCTATTGAAGCCTTTACGTTGAGCAGAACCTTCAGCACGCTGAAGCAATTCATAAGGAACATCAATAGTTTCGTTACCTTTTTTTAGTACAATCTTAAATTTACCAGGTTTTGCTTTCTTATCAATAACCAGATTCACAAATAAATAGTTTTTACTTTCGACTTTCGAAAGTCCTTTGAATGCAACGCCCGGATAATTAACCGATACTTTATAATCGGACAAATTCTTACCATACAGCAATACCTGCAGATTCGGATTTTTCATTTCTGTCCACCAGAACATTGGCTCTACACGCTCAACCTGTTGTGCATAAGAATTTTGAAAAAAGATAAAAACAGTCAACATTCCAATAAAGCTGGCAAATAACTTTTTCATCATAAATTAATTTATTAGTCAAGTATTGGTAAAATACAGAATATCATATTTTAAACTAAACGAAACAAAATATTAAAAAAAGATAATGGCCCTGAGATCAGGGCCATCTCCTCTCCATTGCGTGCCCAACTACGCTACCACTTTAGAAGACAAAAAATCAGTTTTTTGTTACTTTTTATATTGTTCTATTTTAAGCTTATTGCGGAGCTCAAATTCATTTCCGTTGATTAACAACGACATTGAGTCTCCCTCAAGTAATGAAAATTCGATAAACAGATCAGAGACTTTAACACTTAACAAGCGATTGCGAAAACGCACTTTAAATGAATACGATTTCCATTGTTCGGGGATAATCGGACTGAATGACAATTTATCATTGAGAACTCGCAGTCCTCCAAAGCCGTAAACAAAAGACATCCAGGTTCCTGCCATACTGGTAATGTGCAAACCTTCGTGAACTTCTTTATTATAATCGTCCAAGTCGAGACGAGAAGTACGCAGGTACATTTCGTAAGCCTTTTCAATCCGCCCGATACGAGCTGCCAGAATAGCATGAATACAAGGTGAAAGCGAAGATTCGTGGACCGTACGAGGTTCGTAAAAATCAAAATTACGACGAATAGTTTCCTCATCATATTCGTCTTCAAAAAGGAAAATACCCTGAAGCACATCTGCCTGCTTAATAAAACAGGAACGAAGAATACGATCCCACGACCAATGTTGATTAATAGGACGTTGAGCAGGATCAAGTTCAGATGTAAGAATCTGCTCCTTATCTAAATAGCCATCTTGCTGAAGAAAAACGTCATACTGCTCACTATAAGGAAGATAGAAATTTGTAATAACATCTTTCCAATGAGCGATTTCTATTTTTTCATCGAAAGAAGATATTTCTACAATTCGCTTATATTCAGAAAGATGTTGTTTTTTAACAAAATCAATTGCCTCAAGTGTATATTGCATAGTCCACTGGGCGATTTTACTTGTATACCAATTGTTGTTTACATTGTTCTCGTACTCATTAGGGCCCGTAACCCCGAGCATCACATATTGCTTACGCTTGGATGAAAAATTAACGCGTTGCCCCCAAAACCTTGATATCCCAATCAAAACTTCGAGCCCATAGCTTGCCAGATACTCTTTATCGCCGGTATAACGAACATAATTATAAATAGCATAAGCAATTGCGCCATTTCGATGAATTTCTTCGAAAGTAATTTCCCATTCATTATGACATTCTTCGCCATTAATGGTAACCATTGGATACAAAGCTGCACCTTTGGTAAAACCTAATTTAGCTGCATTTTCAATTGCTTTTTGCAGATGTTTATGACGATATATCAATAAATTACGAGGGACATCAACAGCCGAAGTGCTTAAAAAGAATGACAAACAATAAGCTTCTGTATCCCAGTATGTTACCCCACCATATTTTTCTCCCGTAAATCCTTTGGGCCCTATATTCAAACGCTCGTCGCGTCCCGTATAGGTTTGGTTTAACTGAAAGATATTGAAACGAATACCCTGTTGAGCTGCCACATCTCCATCTATAGTAATGTCGCTATGTTCCCATTTATTTTTCCATATTTGTTTATGCTCATCCAACAATTTATCAAAACCAATGGTAAAAGCTTCTTCAACCTGTACAGCCGAAGCTTTTGCCATTGATTCTGGTTTGTGATTAAGGGAGCTCAACACGGCTGCATATTTTTCTACACACAAAGTATCACCTTCTGCAACTGATAGTGTATATTCCTGTGCAACATACTTACTGTAAGAAACTGTATGCGAAGGCTCTTCTATCACGCTTTCGTTAACCGAAACTTTATTTTTCATGGCATTGCATACCACAAAACCTGTTTTCAGGGTTTTGGCTATAACATTTGCCTCTTTATTGCTTACGTACTCACTTACAGGTTCCCAGAATTTTTCATCGTAATTAGAATCTTCATTTTCAACGTCGGCATCAAGGTAGGAAACGACTTTAACGGATCCTGAAAAATTTTCGGGTTTAACAGAATAACGAATAAGACCAAGCTCATCGCGCGACATACTTATAAAACGGGTAATATCGGCCTTAACTCTCATTCCTGAAGGACTTTCTACAACAAAACTGCGATTAAGAACTCCCTCATACATATTGAGTTCGCGACGGAATGAAATAACTTTCCAGACCGCTAAATCAAGTTCTTCGTTATTGAAATAAAAACGAAGTCCAATCCAGCTTGGAGCATTGATTACTTTTGCAAAATACTCAGGATATCCGTTCTTCCACCAGCCAACCCGGGTTTTATCCGGATAATATACGCCTGCAATATAGCTTCCCTGTAGCGTGGAACCGCTGAACGATTCTTCAAAATTGGCGCGTTGCCCCATCTTTCCGTTTCCAAGGCTAAAAACACTTTCCGATGCCCGATTTTGTCCGGGCAAGAAAGATTCTTCTATGATTTTCCAAGGATCAGCTTTTAGTGTATTCATGTCCAGCTTATTTAGAATAACGCTATTATTAAAGGTTTAATTAAAAAGGTTGTCTGGATTTACATTAGCAAAACCCGGAATAACAATGTCGGCATCTGCCAGAACCTCTTTGGTTCCTATTCCTATACAATGCATTCCGGCTCTATGCGCAGCTTCGACGCCAGCAAAGGCATCTTCAAAAACGCAACAATCCGAAGGATTAATTGATAAAAGTTCAGCACCTTTTAAGAAAACTTCGGGATCGGGTTTTGCTTTGCTAACCATGTTACCGTCCACAACAACATCGAACATATGTTTAAGATTTGTTCGCTTGAGAATTAGCGGTGTATTTTTACTTGCTGATCCTAATGCAGTTTTAATACCCTTAGCCTTTATAATATTTAAGAAATTTTCGGCACCGGGCAAAATTTCGTCAGGTGTCATTTTCTCAATATAACTTACATAGATTGCATTCTTTTTATCGGCAACCTTAAGCTTCTCTTCCTCCGAAAGAGTAACATTTCCGACTTCGAGCATAATATCAAGCGAACGCATACGGCTTACACCTTTTAAACGTTCGTTGTGCTCTTGCGTAAATTCGAAACCCAATTCGGTAGCAAGTGCCCGCCATGCCAAATAATGATATTTAGCAGTATCGACAATAACCCCGTCGAGGTCAAAAATGCAGGCCTTAGGATATTTAATGTTCATCTTTTACAAAAATTACAGAGACAGCAGCAAGAAACATAAACACACCGGCTACTACCAGCGCATACATAGCATGCGAATTGAATAAATATTTCACCATCGGCCCCCCGATTATTCCATTAAATATCTGAGGGAAAGTGATAAAGAAATTAAAAATTCCCATATAAACGCCCATCTTACCAGCAGGAATTGATCCGGCAAGAATTGCATACGGCATTGCCAATATGCTGGCCCATGCTATACCTATTCCAACCATTGAAAGAATAAGCATTTGAGGATTGTGAAAAAATAAAAGGGAAACCATGCCCAAACCACCCGCAAGCAGACAGATAGCATGAGTAAATTTTCGGCTGGTGTATTTAGCTATTACAGGAAGTAGCAACGAGAAAAGCATCGCAACTCCATTATAAACACCAAAAATTACACCTACCCAATTTGCAGCATCATTATACTGTGCCGAAGAAGTGTCGCCAGGCATTACACCATAGTATTGTTCAGCAACTGCAGGTGTAGTGTATACCCACATCGTAAAAAGTGCAAACCATGAAAAAAACTGAACCAAGCCCAACTGAACCATTGTTTTAGGCATATGCATAAAATCGTGAAAAATAGAAGACAAACCTTTATTTTTTTCGTCATCTTCTGCTTTTCCGTGATATTCTGCATATTCCTCAGGCGAGTATTCTTTAGAAGTAACGATAGTCCATAAAATTGCGACTAACATCATTACTGCACCGATGTAAAAAGAAAGAATAACATTAACAGGTACTTGTCCCGTATCGGCTATACTTTTTACACCAAAATATCCAAGAATGTAAGGCAACCAAGAACCAATAACTGCTCCGACCCCGATTAAAAATGTCTGTACAGAAAAACCCATTGTTCGTTGTTCCGGCGGCAAATTATCGGCAACCAAAGCCCTAAAAGGTTCCATCGCAATATTGAAAGAGACATTCAGTATGGTAAGCATACTGGCTCCAATGATAATAGGTGGCAATATTGCCGCAAAAGCTCCGGCATTAGGCAATAGACCTAATGCAATAATGGCCAGAATAACGCCAGCAAGAAAATACGGTCGTCTACGTCCCAGACGATTCCATGTACGATCGGAATAGTGCCCAATAATTGGCTGAACAATGATACCGGTAAGAGGAGCTGCGATCCAGAACCATGATAAATTCTCGACACTGGCACCAAACGTTTGTAAAATTCGGCTTGCATTGGCATTTTGCAATGCAAAACCTGCCTGTATGCCCAAGAACCCCATACTTAAGTTCCAGATACCAGCCCGGCTAAGCCTGTCCATCTTTTTCACAGAGAAAAACTTTAGTGATTAATAGTTTAATTCAACACAACAAAAAGTGCATCAATACAATCCTGAAATTATCAGGATTTTAACAAAAGGTACAACAATAAAGCAAACGCTAAAACGGCTGTACAAAAACGTTAAAAAACATAAAAACAGCAACAGACCTGTTGCCTGCAAGAAAGGAAATAAGAAAGGAAAACTAATTCGGTAAAACAAAAATACTATGCCCGATCATTTTTTGCAACCATACATAATATTTCCTTTTAATTAAGGTATAAAAAGAGAGGTAAAAAGTGTGCTCAACCCTTGTATGCAATCGATTTCAGGACTTTTTTACCTCTATATGTTGAGAAGACTCGCGAACAACCAAATGTGTACGAATTAATTTCGTTACAGGCTCTTTATTTGCTTCAGGATTTTTAATTCGTTGAAATAATAATTTGGCTGCAATTTCGCCTATTTCATAACCATGTTGTTCGATTGTTGTTAACTGAGGATCAAGAACCTGAGCTATCAAACCATCGCCAAATCCTGCAATTGCGATATCTTCAGGAATTTTCAGCCCAGCTCTTCTGATAACAGCTATAGCTCCGGAGGCCGTTAAATCATTTACAGCAAAAATTCCGTCGGGAGGATTTGGCAAACTCAACAACGTTTTAGTAGCCTCTAACGCATCTTCACGATTATCGCATTTTATAATAAGCTCTTCCTCCACTGGTAAATGATATTTTCTAAGAGCCTCTATGTAACCAAATTGACGATTTCGCCCAATAAGCAAATTCTGAGGAGCCGCTAAATGAGCTATTCGCTTACAACCACACTGTATTAGGTGTTCGACAATGTTATAAGCTCCCTGAAAATCATCAACAATAACTCTGTCCGCATCTAAACCAGGAGCAATACGATCGAAAAAAACAATAGGAACGCCATCTGCAATAACTTCTGCAAAATGATCAAATTTCTCTGTTTCTTTTGCCACCGATACTAATAAACCATCTACTCTACTCTGAAATAAAGCATTAGTACCTTTCACTTCTTGTTCAAACGATTCATTACTCTGACTAATAATTACGTTATAACCTTCATTATAAGCAACTGTTTCAATACCACTTATAACTGTAGAAAAAAAGTGATGAACAATTTCTGAAATAATTACACCTATAGTGAACGTACTCCTGCTTCTCAAGCTCAGCGCGATTGCATTAGGACGATAATGTAATTGTCCGGCAAGTTCGTGAACCAAACGCTTGGTCTCGGGGTTTATATCCGGGTGATCTTTCAATGCCCTAGAGACAGTAGAAGGTGAGATACCTAATTGGCGCGCAATATCTTTAATTGTTATCTGAGGTGCTTTCATGAAATGTTTGCTAATGCTTAAATATACAAAAAACGAATAGTTATTTCGTTTTCTTGCAAAACCAAGTTCAAAAAAATATAAAGGAAGCAGAAGATTCTGTTTTTTGTTAAAAAATTAATATGATTACAATAATGCAAACGTTTGCGGTTACGATTGCGATGTCGTTTGCATTTGTTTTCAACACATTAAACATCAAATTTTGAGCATTCGCCTTTAAGCAAATTTAACTTTGAAATGCAAGTTGAAATAAGAATTCGGGAAAACTAACACATTGTTTACTAACAAACTAATTGAAAACGTATGAGAAACAAAACAGCCATTTGGCAAAGAGTGCTGTTGTCTTTCTTCCTGGTAATATTATCAGGATATGTTTCAGCACAGATCACCGTAAAAGGTAAGGTCACTGACGCCACTTCTGGCGAAGCACTTCCGGGTGTAAGTGTAGTTGTAACAGGTACGACAACAGGCGTTGCTACCAATCTGGATGGAGAATACACCTTAAAAGTTCCTTCCGCATCATCTCAAATCAGTTTTTCTTTTGTAGGGTATAAGTCTCAGATTATTCCTATTGATGGAAACGCTGTAATAGACGTAAAATTACAACCAGACGTTGCAACCCTTGATGAAATTGTGGTAATTGGTTATGGTCAGGTTAAAAAATCAGATGCAACAGGTTCTGTTGCAACAGTTAGCACAAAAGACTTTAACAAAGGAGCAATAACTTCTCCTCAAGATCTTATTTTAGGTAAAAGTGCAGGGGTAACCATTACGACAGGAAGCGGAGCACCAGGAACCGGAGCAACAATTCGTATTCGTGGAGGTTCTTCTTTATCTGCAAGTAATGACCCGCTGATCGTTATTGACGGGGTTCCGATGGATAATACCAGCATTAGTGGTGTCAGTAATCCCCTTTCAACCATAAATCCTAACGATATTGAATCATTCACAGTATTGAAAGATGCCTCTGCTACTGCTATTTATGGATCGCGTGCATCAAACGGTGTAATTATTATTGTAACTAAAAAAGGTCAGGAAGGCCAAGGAATAAAAGTTAGTTACAATGGTAACGTCTCAATAAGTACTGTCCAAAAATATGTTGATGTCCTTTCGGGAGATCAGTTCAGAGCACTTGCTTACGAAAGAAAAGGACTCAACAATATTGACAATGACGCATTAGCCAGATTAGGAACAGCTAACACAAGTTGGCAGAATGAGATTTTCAGAACTGCAGTTTCTCACGATCATAATTTAAGTATTAGTGGATCAGGCAAGAACACACCTTATCGTGCTTCTGTTGGGTACACAGATCAACAAGGTATCTTGAAAAATACCGATATGAAGCGTTATTCAATGGCTCTTGGTGTTGATCCTAAACTGTTAGACGATCATCTTACTATTCACATCAACGCAAAAGGATCTTATACCAACAATAATTTTGGCAATAGTGGAGCTGTAGGTTCTGCTGTAAATTTTGATCCAACACAAACTGTTCGTAACGGAAATAACCGCTATGCAGGTTACACCACCTGGACATTGAACAACACGCCTAATGGAAATTACAACCAGATGGCAACTTCAAACCCTGTTGCTATGGTAGATCTAACTGATAACAAAGCAGACGTGTACAGAGGTATTGCTAATGCTCAGATTGATTATAAATTCCACTTTTTACCTGATTTGCATGCTAATTTGAATGTAGGGATTGATGCATATAAGAGTAACGGTTACAACAACGCTGATACTACAGCCGTTTGGACAAGACGTTCGGGATATGGTCAGAAACTTAACTACATGCAAAAAGGATACAACAAGTTGTTAGATTTCTACCTGAATTATTCAAAAGACATTGATGCCATAGCTAGTAGACTCGAAGCAACAGCAGGTTACTCATGGCAGCACTTTTATAAGAAGGGAGACAATTATCAACGTAGTATTGTAAATGCAACACATCCTCTAATTGTTGCAGACAGCTCCCGATACGCCACTGAAAACTATTTGGTTTCTTTCTTTGGTCGTGTAAACTACACATTAATGAATCGTTACCTTGTAACGTTTACATTGCGTGATGACGGTTCTTCAAGATTTGCAAAAGATAATCGCTGGGGTTTATTTCCTTCTGTAGCTTTGGCTTGGAAAATTAACGATGAAACTTTTCTTAAAAACATAAAGGAAATTTCGAACTTAAAACTTCGTTTAGGTTGGGGACAAACAGGACAACAGAATATTGGTAATGATTATCCCTATTTAGGAACGTACTCAATAGCCAAAACGGCAGCTTATTACCAGTTTGGTAATTCGTGGACCACAACTTTGCGTCCTAATGCTTACGACCCAAAGATTAAATGGGAACACACTACAACACAAAACATTGCAATTGATTACGGATTCTTCAACGATCGCATCAGCGGTTCTGTCGATTTCTACAAACGAGTTACCGATGACCTGTTGAACTACATTCCTATTCCTAACGGAAGTAACTTTTCTAACTATTTAACGACCAATGTTGGTAGTCTCGAAAACAAAGGTTACGAAATTTCAATGAACCTGCGACCAATTGCAACTAAAGACATGGGCTGGACTATTGGATTCAACCTCGCTTACAACGAAAATAAAATAACAAAACTTACCCGTACTGAAGATCCTAATTACATGGGGGTTACAGCTGGTGGCATAAACGGAGGTACAGGCAACACTATACAAATGAACAGTGTTGGTTATGCGACTAACTCGTTCTTTGTTTTACAACAAGTTTACGATAAAAACGGAATGCCTTTGGAAGGAACATATGTAGACCGTTCTGGCAATGGAGGTAATGTTGCTGGAAGTTTAAGCAACTTCTATCATTACAAAAAACCAGCTCCGGATTATACAATGGGTATTAGTTCCAGATTTAATTATAAGGATTTCGATTTCTCTTTCTCTGGTCGTATCAATATTGGCAACTACGTTTATGACAATATCGGATCAGGTACATTTTACGGAAACTTGTACAATAACAACTACTGGCAAAACTTGACAACTCGTATCTTCGACACCAAGTTCAATAATGCCCAATATTTCTCCGACTATTATATTCAGAATGCTTCATTCTTCAAAATGGACAATATGACGGTTGGATATAATTTTAATAAAATATTTACCGACAAAATTAAAGGTCGCGTTAGCTTCACCGTACAAAACGCCTTTACTATTACCAAATACAAAGGAATTGATCCTGAAGTTGACGGAGGTATCGATAACAACATCTATCCTCGTCCTCGCACTTATTTACTTGGATTTAACCTCGATCTTTAACCAACTAAATACGCATAACGAATATGAAATCATATAAAATTATAGCATCTGGCTTACTCAGCGCTTCGCTGTTTATGGCATCCTGCGTTAATGATCTGGATGTAAAGCCCATTGATCCAAACACCATTGTTGCTACTACATTTACAGCAACTCAATACAAAGAAGCATTAGCAAAGTTGTATTCCTCTTTTGCAGTACCCGGACAAGATGGGACAAGCGGATCCAGCGACATTTCAGGTATTGATGGTGGTTTCGGAGTCTATACCCGTGCACTATGGATGCTTCAGGAACTGAGCACAGATGAGGCGCTCTGTTCTTGGAATGACCAGACGATCAAGGATTACCATTGGCAAACATGGTCTCCCACAGATGTTTTCAATGCAGCTATGTACAGCCGTATCATTTATACCGTTTCTATCTGTAACGAATTTATTCGCAATACAGCCGGATCGACTGATGCAACAATTAAGCAGTACAATGCTGAAGCTCGTTTTCTACGTGCATTAGCATACTACCATGCAATAGACATGTACGGAAATCCAGCATTTATTACTGAAGCTGACAAACCTGGTAGTTTTTATCCAAAACAAACAACTCGTAAAGAATTGTTTAACTATGTAGAAAGTGAATTAAAAGCTATCACAAGTTCGATGGGTACGCCTCGATTTGAATACGGAAGAGCCGATAAAGCTGCAGCATGGATGCTTTTAGCTCGTTTGTATCTCAACTCAAGAGTTTACTTAGGATTAGCTGATGACAATGCCGCAAAATCTTATTACACTTTATGTAGTCAATACTGCGACTCTGTAAAATCAGCAGGTTATACCTTAGAATCTAACTATCGTTTAAACTTCAGTGCTGACAATAATACCAGTCGCGAAATGATTTTTGCAATCAATTACGATGGACAGTATACTCAGTCATATGGAGGAACAACTTACATTATTCATGCAGCAGTTGGAGGAAATATGAATCCTGCAGATTTTGGAATTGGTGGAGGTTGGAGCGGCAACAGAACCACAAAACAATTTGTAAATGTATTAGTTGACACTATTGCAAATCCTAAGAACGCAGCAGATCCACAATTCTCTACTGTAAAAGACAAGCGTGTTTATATTGAACTTTTAACAAACTGGGATATTTACAATGTAGGAACATTTACCGATGGTATTGGTGTTCGTAAATTCACCAATTTAAAGGCTGATGGTTCAGCTGCAGATCATCCTCATAATGATTTTCCATGTACTGATTTTCCAATTTTCCGTTTAGCCGACGCTTATTTGATGCAAGCTGAAGCATTACTACGTTCGAATGGTGATCGTTCTGTTGCGTTGGCTGATGTTAATACAATCAGAGAAAGAGCTTATGGCAATACATCCGGCGATATTACAGACGCACAACTTACATTAAACTTCATGCTGGATGAACGTGGACGTGAATTATACTGGGAAGCTGTTCGTCGCACCGACCTCATCCGCTTTAATAAATTCACAACTGCTGATTACCTGTGGCAATGGAAAGGTAATGTTATGAACGGACAAGCAACAGATAGTTATCGTAACTTATTTCCGATTCCAGCATCGGAAGTTGCCGCTAATCCAAACATTAAACAAAACACAGGCTACTAACCAATAAATGTTTTGAACTATGAGAAAATCTATTTTCTATATAATTACAGCTTTGGGGCTATTGTCTCTCAATTCTTGTGAAAAAGACGAAACCAAAGCGGTATTAAGCAGTAATCCGGTGGCTCCTACGCTTTCTGTTCCTGCTTCATTATCAACCGACTTCACCCGTGCAAATGGAGCTAGCTCTATTAAATTCATGGGAAAAGCTGCAGATTTAGGTTTCAAAGCTTCTATTAAATACACGTTAGAAGCTGATACTTCTGCAACATTTGTCAAACCAGTGACTATTGCATCTGCTTACGTTGATACTTTTTCTTTGACAATTTCGGATTTGAACACATTATTATTGAAACAGTTTACAGCAGATTCTGCTCAAACTATTCATTTCCGTGTCAAAACATATGTTACAGATGCCGTTCCTGCTGTTTACTCAGCAGTATCAAACGTTCAACTTACGCCTTATGGATTGCCAAGATTGGACTTAATCTCAGGCTCTACCGTTACTGGTAAAATAGAATCGGCATTAGGAAATGGTTCTTATACCGGTTTTGTTTACGTAGATGCTACTAAACCTTTTACCTTAAAAGATCCTGATACAGGCATCGTTTATGGAAATAGTGGTGGCGCACTTTCAACAACAGGTTCAGCAATATCTGCAGCAACAGGTTGGTACAAATTAACAGCAAACACAAAAAGTCTCACCTATACATTAGATCCACACATGGTTGGTCTTGTTGGAGCTTTTGACAACTGGAGTTCACCCGACTCTAAAATGACTTATAATGCAAAAACTGGCACATGGTCTATCACGATAGCTTTACCTGCCGGAGACGTTAAGTTCAGAATGAATGACGGTTGGGACTGGAACTTAGGTGGTACACCTGATAATTTAACACATGGCGGTGCCAACATTACACTGGCAGCAGGCACTTACACAATAACCTTAACCATCACTAATGATGTTGCAGGTTCGGAAACAGGGACTTATACCATCGTGTCTGCAAAATAATAAAACGCTAAACTGTGCTGTAAATATTACAGCACAGTTTAGCTCAATAAATTATTCTAAAATATAACACATATGAAAAGAACGATCATATATAGTTTGGCTTCTTTTGTGTTTGCTGCAATCTTTTTTGCTGCATGTACAAAAGACACAGCCGATGTCAAATTAGACCAGAAACTTGGAACCAATCAGGTTACCAATATCAAATCCGATTCAGCTACTGTCGTAGGTTTTGTTGTTGCTTCAGGTTCGGGTTTTACTGAAAAAGGTGTTTGCTATGATATACAAGCAAACCCAACCATCGACAAAAACAAAGTAGTATTCACAGGCACAAGCACAACAGCTGCATATTCCGTTACTTTAAGTGGTTTGAATTTTGCAACTAAATATTATGCCCGCGCTTATGCAAAAAGTGCAAGTGGCGTAATTTATGGCGAAGAATTAACCTTTACGACATTACCTGTTGTACCAACCGTTACAACAGTTGCAAGTGTTAGTAATATAACCAATAGCACAGCTACCAGTGGTGGTGAAGTAACAGCTACAGGTGGAGCAAATGTTACTGCTCGTGGTATTTGTTATAGTACAACACACAATCCTACTGTTGCAAATAATAAAACTACTGATGGCACAGGTACAGGTTCATTTACAAGCTCCATTACAGGTTTAAAGATGAATACAACTTATTATGTTCGAGCCTATGCAACCAACAGTGCCGGAACTGCCTATGGTAATGAGATATCTTTCACTACTCTAAATATCACCAAATTATATGTGGTTGGAGACTACAATAGCTGGGATAATAGCGATGCAGCAAAAACAATTACCATAAACTCACAAGGCAATTATGAAGGATTTTTATACATGGCAGCAAGCAGCAATGGATTCAAACTCACATCAGACCATAGCTGGGGTAATTCTGCTACATTTGGAGCAAATGGAGCAGGAAAACTAACAAATCCTGGAGATAATATACCTGTTACAACTTCGGGTTATTATTTCATAAATGCCAACTTAATTAATATGACATATTCAACAGTTGCTACTTCGTGGGGTGTTATTGGTGATGCAACTCCAAATGGATGGAATGACGAAACTGCCTTAACTTTCGATGCTGCAACCCAGACGTGGAAAGGCACCATCACATTAACAGCAGGCTCTTTCAAATTTAGAGCAAACCATTCATGGGATTACAACTATGGTAGTGACAAAGCTGATGGTACTTTATCTGCCGGAGGTGGTAACATTCCTGTAACAGCAGGTTCTTATGCTATCGTGCTTAACCTAAGTCATCCTAATGCTTATACTTACAGCATTACAGCTGCAAAGAAGTAATAAGAAGTCTTAGTTGACAAAAAGTTTACATATAAAACCCTGCCGGTATAAAACTGGCAGGGTTTTAATAATTTAATAAACTTATCAATTAAAAACATACAATCATCATGTCTCGTATCTGTATTCTTTTAATATTCCTGGCATTACCCTTGAATATTTTCAGTCAGGTTTCTTCCACCCCCACACTCCCTACGGATGCCGATTCTGTTGTTATCACATTTGATGCTACACAAGGGACAGCCGGACTAAAAGATTACACCGGAGATGTGTATGCTCATACCGGCTTAATTACAGATCAAAGCACCTCTGCTTCAGACTGGAAATATGTTATTGCAGCATGGAGCACAAACCTCACAAAGGCAAAAATGACCCGTGTGTCGGCTAACATCTACCAGCTAAAAATAAGCCCTAGTATTCGTTCTTTTTATGGCGTTCCTGCCGGAGAAACAATAAGACAAATGGCTTTTGTATTTCGCAATAGCGACGGATCGCTACAGGGCAAAGCAACAGGAAGTAGCGATATTTTTTATCAGGTCTATCAGGCAGGGTTGAATGCTAGCTTCATCTCACCTTCAACTTCTGTCAAAGTAGTTTCTGCAAATCAAAATATTAGTATACAAGCGAGTGCAAGCAACAACGATTCTATCTGTTTATTCTTAGATAATGCTAAAATCAAATCCGTCACAGGACAAACTCTTACAGACACTATCACAGCTGGTTCTGATGCAAATCGCCATGCTGTAATTGCAACCGCTTATAAAGGAACAAATTCTGTTGCAGATACTTTTTACTATCTCGTTCCGGGAACTACGGCTTATCTACCCTTACCAACAGGAATTCACAAAGGTATAAACTACGTTAATGATACTACTGTAACGCTGGCATTATGGGCCCCATACAAAAATCACGTTTTTGTTATTGGAAGTTTTAACAATTGGTTACCCGACAACAAATATCTAATGAATCGTAGCAGCGATACCTTCTGGATAACGCTGAGTAACCTGAAAAAAGGGCAAGAGTATCTTTTTCAATATCTGATTGATGACAGTATTCGCATCGCCGATCCGTATTGCGATAAAATTTCGGATCCATACAATGATAAATACATTTCATCGACAACTTACCCAAATCTCATACAGTATCCGACGGGGAAAACGACCGAAATAGCAAGTTCTTTTCAAACAGCACAAACGCCTTATAACTGGCAGGTTGCCAGCTTTACGCCTCCGGCAAAAGACACGTTAGCCGTTTATGAACTATTGATTCGTGACTTCACGGCCAATTCGAACATAAAAACAGTAACAGACACCCTGAATTATCTGAAAAAACTGGGTATTAATGCAATTGAACTAATGCCTTTCAGCGAATTTGACGGTAACGACAGTTGGGGTTACAACCCGACCTTCTATTTTGCGCCCGATAAAGCTTACGGCACAAAAGCGGATTACAAAGCATTTATCGATCAGTGTCATGCAAAAGGAATTGCCGTTATCCAAGATATGGTGCTCGATTTTTCGACAGGAAATTCGCCATTGGTTCGCATGTACATGAACGGAAGTAAAGTTTCGTCCATAAACCCCTGGTACAATGTATCATCTAATATGCAGAACACAAGCCTTCAATTTGGCTACGACTTTAACCACGACAGTCCGTACACCCGTGCTTTGGTCGACAGCATAACCTCTTACTGGATGACCGAATACAAGGTTGACGGTTTCCGGTTTGACTTCACCAAAGGATTTTCCAATACCCCTTATGCAGCAGACTCGTGGGGCAGTGATTATGATGCTGCTCGTATTTACAACCTCGAAAGAATGACATCGCAAGTTTGGAAATGCAAGCCAAATGCAATTGTTATTATGGAACATCTGGCCGACAATTCAGAAGAAACCGTATTGGCTAACTACGGTATTCTTCTTTGGGGAAATATGAATTACGCTTATAATCAGGCAACCATGGGATACAACAGTGGTTCTGATTTTTCATGGATTTCCTTTAAAAACCGCGGATGGAACGAAAACAACGTTATGGGCTATATGGAAAGCCACGACGAACAACGATTAATGTACAAAAACCTGCAGTATGGAGCATCAACAAGTACCTACAATGTAAAAGACAAATCAATAGCCCTTCGTCGTATGGAAATGGCTAATCTCTTCTTCTTATCTGTACCAGGACCAAAAATGATCTGGCAGTTTGGGGAACTTGGCTACGACATTAGCATCGATTCGTCAGGTCGTACAGGTCGTAAGCCTATACTTTGGAATTATTATAGTGAAACAAATCGCAAAAAGCTCTATGATGTTTGCAGCACTTTACTGAAACTCAAAAAACAAGAACCGGTTTTTTCAACCACCGACTTTGCTATAAGTGCAACTAACGATGTAAAATACATCGAATTACATGGCACAGACAAAACAGCAGAAATTATCGGAAATTTTGGCGTCCTTTCGAATACATACACTCATACTTTTACTTCTTCTGGTTACTGGTACGAATATTTTACCGGCGATTCAATTAACGTCACAAATAATCAATACACATTTAACCTTGCGCCTGGTGAATATAAACTATATACAAACAAGAAGATAACCTCGACAACATGGATAAGACTTCCAATTACAGAGGTTCAAAACGACGCTGCTAATGTTACGTTATATCCGAATCCTGTAACCACAACTTTATATTTTAATACGGATCAAAAAATCAAGCAAGTACAGGTTGTAACCATGCAGGGAAGTACGGTACTTCAGCAAATTCCTACAGCCAATACAATTGATGTATCAAATTTAAAAACAGGGTCTTATATTTTGCAACTAACACAGTCAAACGGAACTACCGTATCTCAATCATTTATAAAAAGATAGTTTTTCATCTTTCTTAAAATAAAACAGGTAACATGTAATAAATCGACACATGTTACCTGTTTTATTTTAGTTACTTATCATTCTCACTCATTTAAATTACATATGTAATAAAGTTCTGTTAACCAAATATTTTAACACATTATACGAATAAGAAAACAGTATAAAAGAATAATTCGTAATTTTACGCCTCTTTGAAAAATAACTTGTTTATAAATATACATTTATGAGAAAAAACATTGTAGCAGGTAACTGGAAAATGAACAAAAACCTGCAAGAAGGCGTAGCATTGGCAAAAGAAGTAGAAGCTGCTGTAGTTGCTGCCGGCAAAAAAGATGTTACCGTTATTGTTGGAACTCCATTTATCCACCTTTCAGAAGTTTCTAAAGTTATCAGCAATGTTAAATTAGCTGCTGAAAACTGTGCCGACAAAGCTTCGGGTGCTTATACCGGCGAAGTTTCGGCTGAAATGGTTGCTTCTACTGGTGCTCAATATGTCATTCTTGGTCACTCAGAACGTCGTTCTTATTATGGTGAAACTGATGCTATTCTGCTCGAAAAAGTAAAACTTGCTTTAGCAAACAAATTGCAGGTTATTTTCTGCGTAGGCGAAGTATTAGCCGAACGCGAAGCTGAAAAACATTTTGACGTTGTTAAATCGCAACTCGAAAAAGGTTTATTTGCTCTTAGCGCTGAAGAATTTGCCAACATCGTTATTGCTTACGAACCAGTTTGGGCTATCGGAACCGGTAAAACTGCCACATCTGCACAAGCACAGGAAATTCACAAATTTATCCGCGAAACTGTTGCTGCTAAATATGGCAAAGCTGTTGCTGATGAAACTTCTATCCTTTATGGCGGAAGCTGCAACCCAACCAATGCTGCCGAATTATTTGCAAATCCAGATGTTGACGGTGGCTTAATTGGTGGAGCTTCTTTAAAAGCTGATCAATTTATCGCTATTGTAAAATCATTCTAATACAATGAAATACACCGCAGTTACATTTGAACTGTCGGACTATACTACAGAAAAGGCTGAGATTCTGGTTGCAGAGCTCAGCCTTTTTGGTTTCGACAGTTTTGAAAATACCGAACCCCGCGTGGTTGCCTACATTCCCAGCAATGAATGGCCCGAAAACGGAATTCCGGAAGTATTGTCTCTATCCGCACGCTATCCGTACATCCGATCAATTGCAGCCGAAGAAATGCCAGACAAAGATTGGAATGAAGTGTGGGAAAGCAATTTTGAGCCAGTAATTATCGCCGAACAATGTTTGGTTTATGCATCATTTCACACCAACTTACCAAAATGTAAATACAATATTTTGATAAACCCAAAAATGGCATTTGGCACCGGGCATCATGCAACCACTTCACAAATGGTTAAGCTGATGATGGAGGTTGATTTTACTGGTAAAACAGTACTCGACATGGGATGCGGAACAGCCGTTCTTTCTATATTAGCGGAGATGCTTGGTGCAAAATCGATTGTAGGTATTGATATTGACGAATGGGCCTGCAATAATTCAATTGAAAATATTGCTCTTAATCATTGTGAAAATATTACCATTCGCGAAGGTGATGCGACGACAATTGGCAACGAAAAATTTGACATTATTCTCGCCAACATAAACCGAAATATAATATTAGCAGATATTCAACACTATGCAAAAGCTCTTAACAAAGATGGACTTTTGTTTACCAGCGGATATTACAACGAAGATTTTGATCAAATTCGTATAGCGGCCGAAAATTTAGGAGGCAAGGTCGAACAGAAAGTCGATCACAATAACTGGGTAGCCTGTTTATTTCGTTTTTAATTAATAAAAGGTATTAAAAAACCTGTTTAATAAATATTTAACATCATTATTGTAGCTTGCACTTAAATCAAAATCGAAACTATGAAAACCATTTTGAAAAGTGCAGGCTTTGTTTTTTACTCGCAGCTGCTATTCAGGCTAAGGCTCAGAAAAAATACGACATAAGCGATAAGGATACTGTTATAAATTCTCAAATATTTATTAAACAAAACATTGCATTAAAAAGTGATTTCGAACAAAATCTGACAATAGCTTATTATAAAGGAAAATACAGAATTATTGATAAAATCGGTTTGTGGATTGTCGATCCTATATTCGATTGGAACGGTAAAAATAATGATGGGTTTAGTCTCAGGGTTACAAAGCTACAGGCTAAGTAATTCCGGTTTTTCAGGCAGAAAGGGTATCTTTGTAAAAGAAGTTTCGTAAAATAACGTAACAATAATTGCCTTTTCACTATAATGAGGTTTAAACTTCTATTTTTCATTCTATTATTGTCTGGAATTTCAGCTTCCGGACAAAAAATAAAATCGTTCCCTGACGATTTTTCATTATATGCCTCCACACTTTTCGATTTTTATGGCGAGCACATTTCTAAAGAACAAGAAATATTTTTAAAAAAATTTCGGCAGGATTGGGATTCGGCCTACTTTCAGGATAATGAAAAGAAAGAAATCATAAACATAAGCAATAGTTTGCTAGATCGTTATGCACGGCCCAATCCCGATTTCACACTGTTTTTAAACGTAATGAATCGTATAGGCGGTCGGGGAAAATATAAAAGACACGAACAAGTATGGATCGAGTCTTTCAAAGAAATGCTGAATGACAAGCAAATAACGCTTTTAAGGCTTAACGGTTTTATGCAAAATACTATTAACTTATTAGACAATAACATTTTATACAAATATCCGCCCCTCACATGGAAAGTTCGACGAAACGATTTTATCCTCGAAAATCAAAACGGACTCAAGGTAATTGTTGGCGAAACCGATTTGGTATGTAATCTTTCACGTGACAGTATTACGATTTACAACACATCAGGCATTGTTGATTTTAAGAAACTTACATGGAAAGGTACTGGTGGCAATATTTATTGGACACGTTCGAAATATTCACCCGATGAAATAAAGGCTGTCCTTCAAAATTACCAACTCGATCTTACAAAACCTGGATATACGGCAGATTCAGTAACATTTTCTTATCCACGTTACGTCCCATTTACTATCCAAGGAAAAATAGAAGACCAAATTGAACACGTTGGCGATCCGGCCCGGGTTTCTTATCCGCGTTTTCGCTCATACAGTAACTTATTCTCAATAAAAGACATATACCCTAATGCCAATTACAAAGGAGGCTTCTCAATGGAAGGTTCAAAACTTATTGGCTCGGGTATAAAAGGACAAGAGGCAAGAATGGAATTTAAGCAACACGATACGATCATGTTTAAAGCCATCTCTAAAAATTTCTTATTCTACCCGGATCGTATTGCTGGACAAAATGCAGGCGTAACAATATATTTGAATAAAGATTCAATGTACCATGCCAATTTATTATTTTCATTCTCGACTAAAGAAAATAAATTAACAATTGGTAAATCAGACGCATACAAAACATTATTTCCTTACAATAATTCTTACCACAGACTCGATATGGATTTTGATCAGCTAAGTTGGTCTCTTAGTGAACCAATCATCCATTTTTCGATGCCAAAAGGCTCTACAATAGGAAAAGCCAGATTCGAATCACTTAACTACTTCAATTATAACTTTTTCGAAGACCTTATGGTGCTCGGAAACACGCATCCGCTTTACAATCTGAAAAAATACTCTCTTCTCAAAAAAAGTAACGAATTTTCGGCTGTCGATTATGCCGATTATAGCCGATACAGCATCAGCGAAATAAGGTATTTAATGCTAAAGCTGGCTTTTAGCGGCTTTATTTATTTTGATACCGAAACAGACATGATAACATTACGTCAAAAACTCTTTGACTACCTGAGCGCCAGCGTAGGACGAATTGACTATGACGTAATGAATTTCACCTCTACCGTTGAAACACCACAAGAAAATGCAACATTAGATCTTCGTAATTTAGATCTTAACATCAATGGTGTCAGCAATATAGCATTAAGCGATTCACAAAACATTCAGATTTATCCGTATCGGCGACATATTATCATGAAAAAAAATCGAAGCTTTCAATTCTCTGGTATTGTCGACGCCGGGCTTCTGTCGTTTTATGGTCACAATTTCTTTTTTGATTATGACAGCTTTAAATTAAACCTACAAAACATTGATTCTCTTCGTTTCAGAATAAAACTTAGAAAAACCGACAGTAATGGAATGCCTATCATTCAGAATATCAGCAATATGATGGAACACCTTACAGGTGAAGTTCTGATAGACAATCCTAAAAACAAATCGGGCTTACACCGATATCCTCGTTATCCCATTTTTAGATCCAAGAAAAATTCATACGTTTACTACGATTCGCCAACAATTGCTCATGGCGTTTACAAACGAGATAAGTTTTATTTTGAAGCAGAACCATTTGAAATTGACAGTCTCGACAAATTTTCGACTAATGTAACAAAGTTTAAAGGCAAATTTTTCTCCGACATCGTACCAACATTAGATGAACAATTATCCATTCAACCCGACTATTCTCTTGGCTTTGTGCATAATGCAAATGAAGGCCTTCCATTATACGGAGGAAAAGGGATCTTCAAATCACAGCTTATTTTATCTTCGCAAGGCTTAACAGGCAAAGGAGAATTAAAATACCTATCGTCAACTGCAAAATCGACTGATTTTCACTTTTACCCTGATTCAACAACTGCTTTAGTTCAAGATTTCACCTTAACGACGACCACGACAGGCAATTGCCCACAAGTCGATGCTCAAAATATTAAACTGATATGGCTTCCTAAAAAAGACAGTGTGGAATTTACTCAAACAGATTCTCCGTTTCTAATGTTTGGCAAACAAGCCTCGCTTACCGGTAAACTATCGTTAACGCCTAATGGTGCCACAGGAAGTGGTTTTATGGATATTCGGGAAGCACGCATTCGGTCTACTAATTTTGCATTCACTCGTCAAACCATGAAAGCTGATTCGTCCGGTTTAAGTATAAAATCGTTTGACAGTGACACCCTTGGGATGGTTACAACTAATGTCAGCTCGCAAGTCGATTTTTCCAGCCACATAGGATCATTCACTATGCGTAACGATACAACATCCATTCAATTCCCCGAAAATAGATATTCAACTCATTTAAAGAGATTTAATTGGGATATGAATAAAGAGCAGATTATTCTTCCTTCTTCGCAAAAGCAAACAGGAATAAGCAATTTATGGTGGGATGATACCGAAAAAATAGACAGTGTGCTTACAGGAGCTGTATATTTATCGACAGACAAACACCGCGATTCGCTTCGTTTTGTAGCCTCAAATACCTCTTATAATTATAAAAAAGGAACTTTAAATGCCTCAGGTGTAAAATATTTTCAGATTGCCGATGCCGTTATCTTTCCTGATAATGAAAGCGTTGAAATAAATTCAAAAGGAGGAATGCAAAAGTTGTTCAATACCCGAATCATTACCGATCCCAAAATGCAATTTCAACACTTATACGCAGCGAACATTGAAGTTTACAGTCGAAATCAGTTTATGGGCTCAGCCAAAGCTGATTATGTAGACATGGACAATAAAAAAACGCCAATCGATTTTTCGGATGTAAAAATAACCCCAGACGGACATACTTCAGGCGATGGAAAAATTGAAGAAGAACAGAATTTTAAATTAAATCCGGGCATCGCCTTCAAAGGCAGTGTTTCGCTCACCTCCCAACGTAAATATTGGGAATTTAACGGACAAATGCATATCTATCAAACCTGTAAACCCGAATTTTCACAATGGTTTCCGTTTAAAAATATTATTGATCCAAACAGAGTGCTTATACCCGTTAGCCTGCCTTCGGGTACCGATGTAACGTCAAACGGATATTGCGGTATTCTGATGCGAACCGACTCCATTGACACCTATTCGGCATTTTTTACTAAACGAAGAGTTTATAGCGATATACCTGTAATTATGGGTGATGGATACTTGTTCTATAACCGGGACTCGGCATTGTACCAGATTGCACCCGAAACAAAGCTCAAAAACAACGATGCAGCAGGCAATTACATCGAATTGTCACTCAAAGACTGTGTTATGAAAGGTATTGGAAATATCGATTTGGGCGCACGAATGGGGCATCTAACGCTCAAAAGTGGTGGAATTGCCATTCATAAGATTCAGGAAAAAACGTTCGATTATACTATTGCTACGGCTATTGATTTTCCGATGCTCGACAAGTCGATGCAGATTATGGCTCGTGACATTGACAGTCTTTCTACATATGGGCCACTAGATCCAAATGCAGGTTTAGCACGAAAAGGTATTCTCGAAATGTTAGGTCCAATTGACGCAACAAGTTATCTAGCAGCGCTAAAAACAGCAAAAGCGAACAAAAAAGAATTACCCGCCAATATGCAACATTCTATTATACTCACAAATCTACATTTAAAATGGAACCAAAAAACCCGCTCTTACCGAAGCTCTGGCGATGTTGGAGTTGTAAGTATTATGGGACGCCCAATTAACAAATATGTTAAGATTTGCATGGAAATAACGCGCAGACGCAGTAGTGATTACATGGACATTTACCTGAAATTAAGCGATAACGATTGGTATTATCTCGGATACACTACCGGTTCGTTGCATGTATTATCATCCGACAACTCGTTTATGGAGCCTATTCGTGCTTTAAGTACAGATAAGCGTTCGGTAAGAGCCGAACACGAAAAGCTATCATACACGTATCTTGTTTCAACTGCCGAAAAGAAAAACAGATTCTTACAACGTTGGGAAAAAGACAACAAAAACGAGCAATCTCAGGTTGCAGAAGATCCAGACGATAACGAGAAAGAAAATTCAAAAGAGAAGAAATAAAAAGCAGAAAGCCGGAAATATAATATTCCCGGCTTTCTCTTTTTAGTAGAGATCTATTTCAAAATCAACATTTTGCGAGTAATAGTATTATCTGAGTTATATTTAATAATCGAAACTGCCTGATTTACATAACCCGAACCATTTTCGGAACCAAAATAAAAATTCGTAACAACGGGCGAAGCATTAATCTCATTGATACAGCATCCCATATTTTTACCGTAACGGTCTAAAGCCTTGATAAATTGCATGGCAATATCACAACCATAAATTCCGTACACAAAACCATGTGTCGATTTATTATACGGTTCGTAACCATAGAAATACTTAAACCGTTGAACAATTTCCTTAGCTTCTGGTGTCGAAAAATCGGTATAATAAGGCGAACAAAATTCCACCTCCAGTTTATACATAATTTCGGGCGAAAGATTTTTCATTTTCATCCACGCAATATCTCCCATTACAGTAATATGATGATTTCGAGACATTTCCACCATTTTTCTCAAATTACTGGTTACAAATATTTCGTTATCAGAAGCCAGTATTACTACATTTTCGAGCGAACCAGACAAAGCAGAGGCTAAAGCTTGCGAAGTTGAAACTACTCGTACAGCTGCCGAAGGTGAAAGAGCTTTAACAGACCGTCTTATTTTTTCGCTTTGATCAACATCATGTTTATCAGAAGAATGGAAAATAATAATGTTCCGTTTTCCACCACGAGTCAGATATTTGGCAAGTTGACTGTTAACCACATCTTCCGAAGGATTAAGCTGAAAAACCCAGGGATTATTAGCAACAAATTCACTACGAGCTGATAATGGAGAAACTAATGGAATATGTTTTTTTCGAGCAAAATCTGAAGCCAAACGAATATTTTCGGGCAAAAGAGGTCCGATAATCAAATCCATATTTTCCATTTCCGGACGTTTTAATATCGACACCAATCTATCTGTACTTCGTTCTGTATCATAAGTATATACATTAATTGAAATACCAGAATCTTTTAGTATCGACGAAGCCATTAATATTCCCTCATAAAATTCTAAGAAATTAGAAGACACAGGTTCTTCATTATCAGTTGTCTTACGTTCCGAAACCTGAGAGAAGAAAGGTAACATTACTGCGACATTATAAGAAGATTGACTATGCTTCTGTTCAAGTTTTGCGCAATTCTGTGTTTCACTTCGGGTTTCTGATGAAGCTGCATGACGACTACTATCTTTCTCTGTTTTAGGTGTTTCCGATTTAACTTTTCCTTTTGTAGGTTTAGTCAGTCCCGAATTTTTAGGAACCCGAATAACCTGCCCTGTTTTTAAACCAGAAGCCAGAGAACTATCATTCATTGCAACAAGTTCATCTACTGTTGTATTATACTGTTTAGCAAGAGTGAACAGTGTTTCTTTTGGCAGAACCTCATGTTGTTCGAAATCTGTTGCTTTAGCGAACTGCTTTTGAACAGCAGAAACCATTTTGGGAATCTTTATTTTTTCGCCAGTTTTAAGAGATCCACCTGTTATAGAAGGATTTACTTCCTGTATATTTTCGACCTTTACATTATATTGTTTAGCAATAGAATAAAGCGTTTCGCCCGGCTTAACAACATGAACATCATTGCCCGTCGAATTTTTATCTACAACAAAAGCATCTTTCTGATCTGATTCAGCAATGCGTAAAGCCTGACCTTCCTGCACTCCGTAAGCAGCTTCGGGATTATCATTGATTATCTGCTGTTGCGAAACACGATAAGCTTTTGCAATTGAATATAAGGTTTGTCCTTTTTTTACAACATGTACAAGATAAACCTTGCCGGCAACAAGTATTTTATTCTTTGAAATCTCCAGATTATCCGATACTTGAGCCTGTAAAGGTAATATGAGGATCAATCCTAAAAAGACGATAAAAAACCGCAATTTCGTTTTCATTCTAAATGCATTTATATACCGAAAATTTACATTTCGTGCAGTTTAAAAATACACATTTTACCGGCTATTGCAAATGATAAAAAACGAAAGCATAGTAAACCTTCTGATTAATAGTTTTAAGCGAAAACATCTTCCATTTTTTCAACAATTATATAACATGGACATAGATTCTTTCTATCTTTCGGCATTTATTTAGAAAGTACCCTTTTCTTTTCAGAATAATTATGATTCAAGAGTTTGCTGTAATTCTTTCGCATCACCGCAAATTAGGATTGTTGCTGGTTCCTTACGTAATTACGGGATTGAAAAACCAGCCTTTCAGGAGGTTGGAACAACAAATCAGCCCCGAAATTGTACAATCATGCCTTATTCCTCTAACCGAAGAACAACGCCAATTTGTAAAACTTTGTGGAGAATATTCCGAACGTACCCTTCATAAACTTTTTGCCAAGCGTAAAAGTGTCCGCGAATTCATGGATCAGATGGATGATAAGCTATACAACGATCAGGTAAGACCGTACATCGAGCGTAAGCTTTCGCAATGCCTTGATTTTTTGCGCATCAACAACTTTCCTATTTATTTTAAAGAAAAAAATTATCAGGTTGTGTATGATGAAGATTTACTTAAACTTTATTCAGGCATCGCTTCTCCGTTGTTCCATTTCTCACGGTCAGACAATGAAAGTAAATATTTTCTAACTGTTCAGGCTGATAATAAAGAACTTAAACTTTGCAATCAGTCATTCGAAATTATTACCAATCAACCCTGCAATGTAATTATCAATGAAACAATTTATTACATTGACAACATTGATGCAAAAAAACTTTTACCATTTTTCACAAAGGAGCACATCAGCATCCCCAAACAACAGGAAAAAAACTATTTTTCGGGATTCGTACTTAATGCTATTCGCAACTATAAAGTTATAAACGAAGGTTTTAGCATAACAAAACTTGAAACACAAAGAACGGCTATTTTATCGCTCGAAAACAACCTGAACGAAATGCCTTCGTTTTTACTTCGCTATATGTACGGTTCGTATTCTTTTACGATGAGCGACAGTATCGAACCTAAAGTTTTTTTCGAAGATACCGACAACAACTATCAATATCATATCATTGAGCGCGATCCTAAATGGGAAGATTTGATACTTTCTTCGGCTAAAACGTCTGGACTGGAACGCAATGGCTTTGTTTACTTATCGTTACCAGACACCGAAGAAGGAAACAAACCATCTCTCTATACCTATATTAACTGGCTGAATGACAACAAGGAAAAGCTCGATCAAAAAGGGTTGAAAATAAGTCTCGAAAAAATTAATGGCAATTATTTCATCGGTAATATCAATCTAGATGTTAAAATAAAGGAAGAAAAGGATTGGTTTGATGTTCACGCAATAGTTCGGTTTGGTGAATTCGAAGTAGCTTTTTCCAAGCTCAGAAAATACATTCTTGAAGGTAACCGCGAATTTTTATTGCCCAACGGTGCAATTGCCATAATTCCCGAAGAATGGCTCTCGCGCTTCCGCGATGTTTTTGCATTATCGGAAAATAATACCGATCAATTAAAATTGCATCGTTTTCATTACAAGATACTTGAACGAAATTTTGGATCATCAGTAAACGGCTCGCTCGATAAACTTAAAGAAGCATTATCTAAAGACCAAGCAGAGTCGACAGAAGTACCTGATGGATTGAATGCTACACTTCGTAATTATCAAAAATCAGGTTTATTTTGGATGCAATCACTATATCAAAATGACATGGGTGGCTGTCTGGCCGACGACATGGGTTTAGGAAAAACACTTCAAACCATTTCGCTCCTTTTATATATAAAAAACAAGCATTTACACACACAACCAGCCACTTTACCTAATGAATTATTTGATATTGCCGACCAAAACGGAAGCGCTGCGCCAACTTCGCTCATCGTTATGCCGGTCTCGCTTATTCATAACTGGGAAAAAGAAATCCGAAGATTTGCACCATCACTAACCCTGCATAAGTTTACAGGTACGCAACGCACTCGCAATGTGCTTAATTTTCATCGTGTTGACGTGATTTTAACTTCATATGGAGTAGTTCGTAATGACGTTGAATTATTAAAAAAATTCCAATATCATTACATCATTCTCGATGAAAGTCAAGCAATTAAAAATCCAGATTCTAAGATATACAAGGCCATGCAGGAATTACCAGCCGAGCACCGACTGGTAATAACCGGTACTCCTATCGAAAATTCATTGAACGATCTTTGGGCTCAGATGAATTTTGTAAACCGTGGAATTTTAGGTAGTCTGAGTTATTTTCGAGACGAATTTCTTAATCCTATCGAGAAAAATCAGGATGCAAAAAAACAAGAAAAGCTGAATTCATTAATAAATCCCTTCATTTTACGCCGAACAAAAGAAAGCGTTGCTCCTGAACTTCCGGAAATTACCGAACAGGTAATGTATTGCGAAATGAGTGCCGATCAGAAACACGAATATGAATCAGAAAAGTCAAAAATCCGAAATCTTATTTTGGAAAATATTGATAAGATGGGACTTAATCGTTCATCTATCATTATTTTAAAAGGGCTGAACCGATTAAGACTTATGGCCAATCACCCCGTGCTTACCGATACTGATTATCAGGGAGATTCCGGAAAATTTGAAGAAATTACCCGACATATCGATAATGTTGTAGAAGAAGGACACAAACTGCTAATTTTTTCTTCGTACGTCAAACACCTGAGTATCATAGAAGATTATCTGAAGAAAAAACAATGGACTTATTCAATATTAACGGGAAGCACAACTAACCGAGCCGAAGTAATTTCAAATTTCACTCAAAACACAGACAATAAGGTGTTTCTAATTAGCCTAAAAGCCGGGGGAACAGGGTTAAACCTTACGGCAGCCGACTATGTTTTTATTCTCGACCCATGGTGGAACCCGGCAGCTGAAGATCAGGCCATAAGCCGGGCTCATCGTATCGGTCAGGAAAAACGAGTATTTGTCTATCGCTTTATTACCCGAGAATCAATCGAAGAAAAAATTCTTCAGCTACAAGATGAAAAATCGGCACTAGCCGATATGTTTATCAATACCAACAATCCGTTCCGAGGCATGAACCGTAATGAAATCAGCGAATTATTTGATTAAAATAAAAAATCCCGGAAACGATTGTGGTTTCCGGGGGTGTTCAAACTTTACTACTCAGAAAGACAGGATATTAAAAAATCATCACATACTTAAATTGAGTTCTTTTTCATGAATAAGTCTTCTAAGATTAATCAATGCATAACGCATACGACCTAATGCCGTATTGATGCTCACATCCGTTTGTTCTGCTATTTCCTTGAAACTCAGTCCTGCATAATGCCTCATGATAATTACTTCACGCTGTTCATTCGGCAACTGATCAACCAAGCGTCGGACATCATTAAGAATCTGCTCATGAACAAGATTATCTTCGATAGTTCCATCAGCAAGCTCTCTCTTATTAAATAAATCACCCTCGTAATTATCATTAGAAACAACATTTAGCTGCTTGGCTCGACGAAAATGATCAATGATAAGATTATGAGCAATACGCATAACCCATGGTAAAAATTTACCATCGTCACGGTATTTGTCTTGCGACAAAGACCGGATCACTTTCACAAAAGTGTCCTGAAAAATATCTTCTGCTAAATGCTGGCTTTTTACCGTAAGCAAAATATACGTATACACTCTGTTACGATGACGGTGTATTAACTTCTGCATTGCAGACTTATCCCCATCAATAAAACGATTAACAAGCTCAACATCTGAAACTTGATTTTGCGTTTCCACGGCTACCTCCTTCTTTTTTAATCTCAGAAGTAGAAATGTTCGATAGGCTGTCCTCCGCAGTTTTGATTAGTTAAACAACTAGAAATTTGAATTGCAGTAAAGATAATATTATCCTCTTTGTTTTTACTAATCTAAATAAAAAGAATTCTCACTTTTTCAAAATTAATTGATCAGAATTTCGATCGCATTATTATTTTCACCTCGAGTCTCCATAACGCAATAAGCAGACAAAAAGCCCATTACACGTTGTGTTATTTCGGTTGAAACCTGAAATTCGACAGTATTATTTAAAAACAAAAAAACATCGTCAAACTCAGCGAAGGATTTTTCATCTGGTAATTCATCGTCACTCAGATTTTGAGAAAAAGGTGTAGAAATATGCTTCATAGGCTTTTCTTTTTCTTTAGAAACGTAGTTGTTCAACGCTTATTGCATCTTTTTTCAAGCTTTAACATAAAAGAAAAGGGTAAAACAATAATTTGTTTTACCCTTTTCTTTTATTGTTGATTATCTTTCAATTACCTAATGTCGCAACCATTACAGCTTTTATAGTATGCAAACGATTTTCGGCTTCGTCAAAAACAATTGAATGTTTTGACTCAAAAACATCTTCGGTAACTTCAAGACCATCCATACCAAATTTTTCAAAAACTTCTCGACCTATTTCAGTTTCCAAGTTATGGTAGGATGGTAAACAATGTAAAAACTTAACATTATTGTTACCAGTCAGTTCTATCACTTTTTTATTAACCTGATAGGCTTTTAGCAAATTTATACGTTCGGCCCATGCCGAAGCAGGTTCGCCCATTGAAACCCAAATATCTGTTGCAATGAAGTCGGCATCTTTCACAGCTTCGGCAACATTTTCGGTAAACAAAAGCTTTGCACCGGTTTCGTTGGCGATGGACTGGCATGTAGCTTTCAGATCATCAGCCTGTTGAAAAGCCTTTGGCGCAGCAACCCTGAAATCCATTCCCATTTTTGCAGCAGCTACCAAGTACGAATTTCCCATATTATAACGAGCATCGCCTAAATAGCAGAATTTCATCTCATTCAATGGTTTATCTAAATGTTCCTGCATCGTAAGCATATCTGCAAGCATCTGTGTTGGATGAAATTCGTCGGTAAGACCATTCCAAACCGGAACACCGGCGTATTTTGCAAGTTCTTCGACAATTGCTTGCCCAAAACCGCGATATTCAATACCATCGAACATGCGACCCAGCACGCGAGCAGTGTCTTTCATCGACTCTTTTACCCCAATCTGGCTTCCAGTAGGTCCCAAATAAGTGGCATGAGCACCCTGATCGTATGCCGCAACCTCAAACGCACAACGTGTACGGGTTGAAGTTTTTTCGAATATTAAAGCTATATTTTTCCCTTTAAGTGTAGGTCGTTCTGTTCCAATGCGTTTTGCCGTTTTTAACTCAGCCGAAAGCTTGAGCAGATAACCGATTTCTTCGGGAGTAAAGTCGAGGAGTTTAAGAAAATTCCTGTTTCTAAGATTAAACGCCATTTTTATAAGATTAAATATTCGACTTATTGTGAGCCGATTGCTCAACGCTCAAAAGTAATAATTAGCAGCTATAAACTGTCAATGCTGCATTATTTTTATTAAAAAGCTCACTTATTCAATATTCTTACGAAGTCGGGCTATATATTCATGTAAACCTTCAGTATCACGATTTTTCACCATTTCTTTAAGATGTTCCATCTGAATAGTAATTTTATCAAGCTGCTCAAGGGTATAAGGGCTGAAAAGAATTTCGGAAAGCAAATAATCGTTTTCGGACATAAGTCCCTTTGCAATAGCCATATGCTTCTTAAACGTTGTTCCGGGAGCATCGAGTTTTTTCATGCACGAAGCAAACACAAGTGTAGAAGCAAACGGAATTGACAACGAATAGGCAATCATTTGGTCATGAACACGAAAGCTGTATTCGTAAATATTCAACTTCAGCGATTTATAAAATTCGTAGAAGAATTTTTTACCTTCCTCATCGCCTTCTTCAATAATAATGGCATTTTCGCTGCTCAAATCAGAACTGCGGACATTCGCAAAGGTTGGTCCGAACATAGGGTGCGTTGAAACGAATCGCATTCCCACTTTTTTATAATATTCCTGCAACCCCGTTTTCACGGATGTAATATCTGAAATAATACAATTAGCAGGAATATAAGGAATTATCTGATCAAAAACTTTTATCGTAAGTTGTAAACTTGCCGCATTAATAACCATATCGGGTTGAAAAGCAGCAACTTCGTCGAATGAAATAAATTTGCGTGCCTGAAAGAAATAGCGCAAACGAGTTTTATCGACATCAAAAACAGCAACATCGTGATCGAGACATAACGACTCGACAAACCATGAGCCCATATTTCCTGCACCAAAAACAACTATTTTCATTTTATTATTAATTGTAAATCAGCAATATATCACTAATTTATTTTTTCACAATTCGATCTAGTTTCTGAGCCTGTAACATCAAATCAACAAGTACAATAGCTGTAGCTGCTTCAACAACCGGAGGCACACGCAATGCAATACAGGTATCGTGACGACCTTCGACCACCAGATCAACCATTTCACCAGTTTGAATATTTACCGTATGCTGAGGCAAATGAATACTGGAAGTGGGTTTAACCGCAACTCGGAAAACAATTTCATTACCATTAGTTATGCCGCCGTTAATACCTGCAGCATAGTTTGTTTCGGTTTTACCATCGGGCGATATAAGGTTGTCATTATGCTGGCTTCCTGTCATGCGTGCTGCTGCAAAGCCCGAGCCGAACTCCACTCCTTTTATTGCCGGAATAGAAAACAACGCATGACTAAGTACTGCTTCGACCGAATCGAAAAAAGGTTCGCCTAAGCCAGTTGGAATGCCTGTAATTGTACATTCGACAATTCCACCAATCGAATCATTTTTTTGAATAGCCAGTTCAATAGCCTTATCAACATCAGTAAGCCCGCCAGCCTCAATAAGTTTAGCATTTATTTTTACCGAAGACAGCAACTTCTTTGCAACAACACCTGCTGCCACTAATCCAAGTGTTAAACGACCTGAAAAATGACCGCCGCCACGATAATCTTCGAATCCGCCATACTTCACTCCAGCCGTAAAATCGGCATGCCCCGGACGCGGAGTTTTCCGCAACTCGGTATAATCGCGCGAACGGGTATTCGTATTTTCGAATAAAATAGTAAGCGGAGCTCCCGTTGTGAAATTGTTAAAAACCCCGCTCATTAGCTTTGGATCGTCGGCCTCTTTGCGAGGAGTTGTTCCGGCAGCACCACTGCGACGCCGGTCAAGATCGGCAGTAAAATCATCGGATGTTAATGGTAATCCGGCAGGAACACCGTCAACCGTTACACCGACAAGGTTTCCATGCGATTCGCCAAATATGCTAACCCCGAATATTTTTCCAAAATGGTTCATGGTATATCTTTTAGGTTATTTATTATTCGTCAATAGCCTTGTATATTTTCTGAAGCTGACTAACAGTGTATTGTCCCGGAGCCGTAGCCGTTTTTTCGGATACCGCCGCAAAAGTAAATTCAGAACCCAGATATGGTGCTGCAATTCGCGAAATTTTTCCTTTTTCACCCATTCCTAAAACAATCATCCTTAAATCAGACCGATACAATCCAATTAAACGAGCATTGTCGTCGGTATTGTTTACCAGACAGGCTATTTTAACGACATCGGCTCCATCACTAACGCATTGTTTAACAATCGAATTCAGTTCCGGAACCGTTGGCGTTTCATTATAGTTGTGATACGAAACGATAAATTTACAATTATATTGAACCGCTAAATTCTTCAATGTTTGCTTAAATTCTGATGAAGATTCTATTTCAACATCGACGTAAGTTGCACCGTTTTGAATTGCCACCGACAATTTATGCAAACGCTCTTCATCGCTATAACGCCCTGGCCGACAAGTTGCAACTGTTTTTACCTGAAGGGCAAATAAATGTTTAATCTGTTCATCAGTAAAATCGACTTCGTCTAAACGGATTTCTGCCAGACCAACTTTTTTAATGATTTTAAGGCATTTGTTAAAATCAGGTTCTATTACGCTAACACAAATCATATACAAGTTCTTCAAGTTCGTCGAAAGAAACCTTTTCAGAGAAAGCTTCGCCAATGCTACGTAAGAAAACAAAGTACAAGCCATCTCCTTCTCTTTTTTTATCGTGATGCATCGTTTTAATTAATTCGGGTAAAGAAACCGGAGAAACAATTGGCAATCCTGTTTTTTTCAACAGAGACGTTAGCCTATCGCACTCTGAAGCAGTTAAATAACCTTTACGAACTGCAATACGTGATTCGAGCACCATGCCAATACTAACAGCCTCACCATGATGAACACCCGTTAATTTTTCAATACCATGCCCAAGCGTATGGCCAAAATTCAACACCCGACGTTCGCCCTGTTCACGTTCATCACGGGAAACCACACCCGCTTTAATGCTAACTGAATCATATACAAGTTTATGTATAATTTCAGCATCACCTGTCAAGGCTTTATCTATAAGTTTTTCAACATCTGTAAAATGGCGAATACTACGAATGGCTCCGTGTTTTATTATTTCGGCAAATCCACCAACAAGTTCACGTTTATCGAGAGTTTTAAGCATATTCTGGTCACAGATAACAAATTCAGGTTGGTTAAAAGTACCAATCATATTTTTCAATCCGCGATGATTTACTCCGTTTTTACCGCCTACACTGGCATCTACCTGCGAAAGGAGAGAGGTGGAAACAAAACCAAATTTAATTCCGCGCATGAAAATAGACGCTGCAAACCCAGCCATATCGCACACCACTCCGCCTCCGACACCAAGCACAAACCACGAACGATCAGCCTCAAATTTCACCATCTCATCTAAAATATAATCAATGGTTTGCAAATTTTTCTGATGTTCTCCCATTCCTATTTTTATAATGGGCATACCAGCAAAAAGATTTCCGTAATGATGAAACAAATTTTCGTCGGTAATAACAATTGTACGGCCTTCTGGAATATAATGCGCAAAGTTCTCAACCCTATCCCCTATGTAAACAGAAGAGAGGTGACCTTCGGTTTCCAATTCAATTTTTTGAACTTCCATTGAATTTTGATTTCTGTAATCTACTAATTACTCGTTCATTATTTTGGTCTGGTGATTAATGGATTCCTGATGTATCGCCATAAATACTTTTTCGATAAACTCGGCACTCAACCCTTTCAATTCACCTTGTGCAACACGTTTATTCAGAATCTCATCCCATCGTTTAGTTTGAAGAATGGTGATTTTCTGCTCTTTTTTGTACTGACCGATTTTATCGGCAACCTCCATTCTTCGTCCCATAATATCGACAATTGTATCATCTATCTTGTCGATTTCAGCACGAAGCTCAGCAAGTGCATCAATAGACCCGTCACGAAGTTCGGGACTACGAAGAACCAGTTTAGAAAGCATCTCACCAAGAGCATCTGGTGTAAGTTGCTGTTTAGCATCACTTAACGCCACATCAGGATTACAATGAGACTCGATAATAATTCCGTCAAAATTAAGGTCCATTGCACGTTGAGATACTTCAAGTAACCGTTCGCGACTACCGCAAATATGACTTGGGTCAACAATCAGCGGAAGATTAGTAATTCGACGTTTCAATTCAATTGGAATCTGCCAGTGTGGTTCGTTACGATATACCGATTTTCCATAAGTTGAAAAACCACGATGTCCGGCAGCCAGTTTGGTAATACCGGCCTGGTACAGACGTTCGAGTGCACCAATCCACAGTTCGACATCAGGATTTACCGGATTTTTCACCATTACCGGAATATCGACCCCGCGCAAAGCATCTGCAATTTCCTGAACAGCGAATGGATTAGCGGATGTGCGGGCACCAATCCAAAGCATATCAAAACCATATTTCAACGCTTCATAAACATGCTTTGCATTCGCAACTTCGGTCGATATTAACATGCCGGTTTCCTGCTTAACGGTACGCATCCACGGAAGTGCATCAGAGCCATATCCTTCAAACGCATTAGGGCGTGTACGTGGTTTCCAGATTCCGGCTCTAAATAAATTAATACCTTTGTCTTTCAGTTGTTGTGCCGTATCAAGTACCTGCTCTTCCGACTCCGCACTACAAGGGCCCGCTATTATTAAAGGTCGCTCATTTGAAATACCTTCGAATGCAAATGGTTTTAAGTCTAATTCTATTTTCATAACGCAATGATTTTCAATATTAATGAGTTGATTTATTCAAAAACAGTTTCGCCTTTTTCGTATTCGCCCAAAACAGCAAAATCGGTTGCAAAAGGCCTTATTGCATCTAACGACTGGCGGTATCGATAATGATCATCAAAAAGCACATCAATATAAAACTGATACTCCCAGTCGCGGCCAATTATTGGAATTGACTGAATTTTACTAAGGTTAATGTTGTAAAAGGATAGAATAGAAAGAATTTTGGAAAGGCTGCCTATTTCGTGGTGTACAGCAAATGTAATGGAAGCTTTGTTTACTACTTGTTGTTTTCTGCGAACTTTGTCGGCATCCGTAACAATTAGAAACCGGGTGTAATTCATTTTGTTAGTTTCGATACTCTCGGCAAGCACTTCGAGCCCGTACTGATTGGCTGCAAGTTTAGAAGAAATTGCTCCGATATTTTTTAATTGTTTGTCAACTATATTTTTAGCGCTAATCGCTGTATCAATACTGTCAACCAACCGAATATTTGGATAATCATCAAAGAACTTCTGGCATTGCAAAATTGCCATTGGGTGTGAGTGAACTTCTATCAGGTCTTCAATCTTCTGACCTGGTAAAGCTACCAGATTTTGCTGAATACGAAGATATATTTCACTGTATATCTTCATATTAGATTGTCTAAGTAATTCATAATTTGGTAAAATACTGCCAGCAATAGAATTTTCGATAGCCATTATACCAAAGTCAACCTTATTATCACGTAAAGAGACAAATACATCTTTAAACGTGTTGCGTGGCACTATTTCAATTTCCTTATCCTCAAAATAATGCCTTGCTGCGATGTCATGGAAGGCCCCGTATCCTCCCTGAATTGCAATGCGTAATTCTTTTTTCTTTTTCTCCATAACCTTATTAAAACAAAAATCCCGGTTAATAACCGGGACTATAGTATTTCGTTCGTTTTAGACATAACACCATCGGCCCGGATTTGCTGCGGAAAAAAATAAAAGTAAAAGTAAAACCAGTAATATTTCGAAAGTGTCATGTTATGTAATGTTTAAACGTCTGTAAAAAAAAATCCCGTCAGTTTCTGACGGGATTTTTAAGCAAATATTATAATGCAAACCTTCCCGTCAGCTTTTCTGCCAAAAGTAAAAGTAAAAAAAGTAACCGGTAAATAGATTTGCGTTCATGTCTTTGTTTTTAACAGAAGCAAAAGTATACATTTTATTGAAGTATGCAAATATCAAAGGCTGATTTTTATCAAATTATTATCAAAAAAAGCAAAACACTTATGTTTTCATTTTCCCAAATTTTGAGCCTGAAAAATTCAAAATAAGAGATAACTCTTCAAAATTTATCACTTAGAGAGTTTTTAAAAATATGATTTTCAATAATTAAAGTAATAAGCATTACAAGGTAAGTTACTATAGGCTTGCAATAATCTTGTTGCATACTATTAACATTTGTCATAGATCATATTTTATAGCTGTACAATTCGACTCTGATAAAAAGCATAATTCAAAAACGCAGGTAACTCTGTAACAAATAACTAATAAAAACAGATCACACCCTTTCTAATTAATGTTTTGAACAGAAAATACAGCATTATTGTTTCTTATTAAAAAATTATGTATTTATCATCAAACTTCAACTACATAAAATCAAGAACATTATGCAACGCGAATGAGGCTACTTGAGTAACACTATATAATGATTTCTTTTAAATAGACAACATGTTAAATAAAAGCTAAAGACAAGGCTTTTCGGGTGGGAATAGTGCAGAAAATAACGTTCCTTTGCACTCTGAAAAACTGAACTAACGATAACGCGTAATTAATTAATTTAAAAACACTAAGATCAAATTGCCCATGGACAATTTAGAGATCGTAAAAGACTCAACATCGCCATCGCTAAGACAGGCTGCAGATTTACTGGGAGATGTAGCAACGCTGCTGATGACCTCCGGTGCCCACACGGCCCGGGTTATGCGTAACGTAACGCGAATGGCTAATGCTTTCGGGTACGATGCGGAATTATCTGTTTTTCAGTTAAGTATTATGATTTCAGTTTGTGAAAAAAAGAACCCACTTCAGCACCTGACAATCATTCGTAAAACAGAACCTTTATCGTTAAACTTCTCTATTCTTTCGAAAATCAGCATTTTAAGCTGGAAAACCATTGATGAAAAGCTTTCGATTAAGCAAGTGCGCGAAGCTTTTAATGAAATCAAGGCGACCAAACGTTATTCGCGTTGGATTGTATTATTACTGGTTAGCATTGCCAATGCTTCATTTTGTCGCCTTTTCGGTGGAGACATATCCGCCATGGGACTTGTAGCTCTTGGAACATTTTTGGGTCTTTTTGTCCGTCAGGAAATGCACCACCGCGGTGCCAACCATTATATTATTTTTATTGTTGCTGCTTTTATTGCTTCGTTTATAGCAGGCATGGGATTTCGTTACGATATTGGTACTACTCCCGAAATTGCCCTTGCTGCCAGTGTACTATATTTAATTCCTGGAGTGCCTTTACTTAATGCCATTACAGACATTATTGAAGGACATGTGCTCACCGGAACCTCGCGTGCCGTCAACACTTGTACCACAATATTTTGTATTGCTTTAGGATTATTACTTTCAATGTTAACTTTAGGATTAGATAAATTATGAACACGATATTGTGGGAAGTTTTACAAGATGCCTTTTTTGCGGCATTAGCAGGGATTGGATTTGCGATGCTTTCAAATCCTCCGGTACGATGCATTTTTGTGACAGCTTTTCTGGCAGCCTTTGCTCACGGAACCCGCTACCTCCTCATTCACGCCTGCGGAGTGGAAATTTCGATGGCTACTCTTATTGTTTCTTTTAGCGTAGGATTATTAGGTATTCCTTTTGCCCATTGGGTTCATAATCCGCCGGTTGTTTTTACATTTCCTTCGTTGTTACCTATGATTCCCGGTGTTTTTGCTTATAAAACCATTCTGGGTATGATTAAATTTATTAACGAAACCGATACCAATTCTGCTCAGGAAATATTGCTCAGCACTGTTCAAAACGGAATGAAAGCAACTTTCATATTGCTTTCTTTGGCAGTTGGAGTATCATTGCCAATGTTAATTTTAGGAAAAAAGAGCGTGAAAAGCACCAGACTTTCAGTATTATTGAAAAAAAGTAAGAAGAAATAATTATTTAAGGGTCCCCTTTGTATAAAGCAGAAGAATAAAAAACGACTATTCTTCTGCTTTGTTTTTTATAAAATTGAAGGTAACTCTATCAAAAAACGAATAAAAAACTAAAATATCAGATTGTTAGTGATTACATTCGCTTTATAGAAACAAACATTCGGAACAATGAAAAGAGCTTTACCCTTTATTCTACTCTTAATGATTAGTACTTGGGCTATTCGGGGCCAAAGTCTTTCAAAATCATTTGGTTATTATGACGATAAAAAGTACGAAAAAGCGATGGCCGGTTTTACCAGTGCTATTTCGTCTAAAAAAGATTTGCCGGTAGCCTATTTTGGGATGGCTCTTTGTTTTATAAACAAAGACACACGTTACAAAAATTACGACTCAGCTTATTATTATGCCAATCAATCGTTTGAAGCATTTAAAAAAGAAGGTAACGACGAATATTATCCAATAAAATACGGAATTAATCAGGACTCGGCAAGCAACCTGAAGAAAAGAGCCGACAAGTGTTTATACGACGAAGTTATTGCCAGTGGAAATTTAAAAGCAGCACAACACTTTGTAAGTAGTTATCCGAATTCGGAATATGCAGGCAAAGTATCGGATATTTTAGATGAGCTTGCTTTTAAAGAAGCTTCGACACAAAATACTGCTGCAGCATACGAAGAATTTTGCAAAAGTTATCCAAAATCCAAACACTTCGCACAAGCAAAAGAACTAAGCGATAAATTAATGTATGAAAGCCTTACCAGCGCTAATACCTACCAGGCTTACCAACAATTTTGCGAAAAATACCCACAAAGTCCTTTTTATACAGCAGCAAAAGAAAAATATGAGCTGTTATTATATAAAAGTATGACACAGGCAAACTCTCTTGCCGAATACGAAAAATTCTGTACTCAATATCCCAAGAGTCCTTACTGGACTGTTGCACAAGATAGTATTTACAAAATGTCAGTTCGACAAGGCGATGTAAATTCGTATAACCAATTTGTGGCACGTCATCCCGAAAGTCCTTATGCATCTGCTGTTCAGGACAGTCTTTTGCGCTCATCGGTTAAACAGTCCGAGCTATCTTCGCTAGAACGGTATGTAATTCAGTATCCGACAGCAAGCAATCTCGATAAAGTAATTCATTCCATTTATGGATATTATGCACAATCGGGAGATTTGTCCGATCTTGAAATATTCGAAAAGAAATATCCGGGTAAAGAAACACAAGCACTTCAGAAAGACAAAGAACTTGCCGGACAAGGCCTCAATCTGTTTGACAAAAACAATCAACATAACAACAATACATTAATTGATTTCATAAAAAAGGAAGCACCCAGAGACATTGCGCTGTTTGCTTTGCAGGAACTGATAAAGTCCAGCATCGACACAAAAGACTGGAATACAGCATTAACTACTGTAAAGCAATTTGCACCTGTTTTTGGCAATAACGACAAATTTGAAGAACTGCGTCGCGTGCTTCAACAAAACGAAGCAGAAACAGAACCTGAAAAAATCGACGCAATTAACACTTCCGGAAACGAATACAATCCAATTATTTCGGAAGATGGAAAATCGCTATACTTCTGCGCTAACGGGCGCACCGATAACATTGGCGGCGACGATATTTTTGTTTCAAAAATGATGATGAGCTGGCAGCGCCCGTCTATTGTTCCTGTTCTTAGCACCGCTAATTACAACGACATTCCGACGGCTCTTTCAGGAAGCGGAAATGACATTCTACTCTCACAGAATGGCGATATTTATATCAGCCATAAAACAGCAACCGGTTGGACTTTGCCTCAGCCTTTGTCCGATAAGATAAATACTCAGGCATGGGAATCGGACGGAACCTTTGCGGCAAACGGAAAAGCTGTTTTGTTTGTTTCCGACCGCAAGGGGAACATTGGCTTCGACCACGAAAAAGACCAAAATTATGCCGGAACAGGCTGCGGCAACACCGATATTTATGTTTCTGTAAAAACGACACAAGGATGGTCTAAGCCGATTAATCTCGGCAACGTGGTTAACACTCCGTTTGGCGAACGTGCTCCTTACCTGCATCCCGATATGAAAACTTTATATTTCTGTTCTAACGGTCGCGGCGGATTGGGAGATTTCGATGTTTACAAAACTACCCGATTATACGACACGTCATGGTGCTATTGGTCTAAGCCGGTAAACCTTGGTAAATACATCAACACCTCCGGTGCCGATATTGCTTACACTTTTTCGACCGATGGCGAATATGCCTATTATTCACAATCTGTTAATAATAAGAAAGACATTTATCGTATAAAGCTTCCTATTCCTGCAAAACCCAATCAGGTTTTTCCCGTTACCGGAAAAGTTAACGACAGCAATAAAAAACCGGTTGATGCCATTATCCGCTGGGAAAATATGGAAAACGGAGAAATTTTGGGCGAGTCGTCAAGCGATCCGGTTGAAGGTTCGTTCTTTCTGGCGTTACCTTCGGGAAAATCGTACGGTTATTATGTCGAAAAAGAAAATTACTTCCCGGTTTCCAATCATATCGATTTACGAAGCGGACGAAATGTCATTAGTGCCGATGCTTCTTTTACACTCATTTCCTTTGCCGATATGATTAAAAACGGCACACTGGCACCGCTCAACAATGTATTTTTTAATGCCGGCGATTACCACTTAATGACCGAATCGAACACCGAACTAAACAGGCTTGCTGAGTTACTTAAGAAGAACATGAGTCTCAGAGTTGAAATTAGCGGATACAGCGATGCCGGAACCGCCGGAGGAGATATGCTTTCGTACCAGAGAGCGTCGGAAGTTGGGAACTATCTGATTCAACGAGGATGTAAAACAGAGAATATCAGCGTTGTTGCATCGGCCTCTGTACCTAAAGCAACCGCGACAAAAGCCCCTGTAAAGAAAGGTGCAAAAGCGAAGGCCGCTCCCGCTAAAAAAGGTGCAGCTAAAGGCAAAGTTGCGGCAAAACCAGCCGTTGCAACGCCAACAAACTGCATCCAGATAAAATTTATCGGTTACTAAAACCATTTGCTATAAAAGAGAAAGGGCTGCAATTCTTTAATTGCAGCCCTTTCTCTTTTATTAACGTCGCTATTCTGTTACTTCATGCTTGTTAAAAAAGCCGTAACATTTTTTTCGATACGTTTCTGAATATCTTCGCTAACATCTGCTTTTACGAAAGAATGACCCGTAATATGTTCGTAAAGTTCGATGTAACGTTCGGATACCTGATTTACAAAATCAGGTGTCATTTCGGGAACAACCTGCCCCGTCTGGCCCTGGAAACCATTTTCAATAAGCCACTGACGTACAAATTCTTTTGACAACTGTTTCTGTTGTTCGCCCTTCGCTAATTTTTCTTCGTAACCTTCTTTGTAGAAATAACGGGAAGAATCAGGTGTGTGAATTTCGTCAATCAGATAAATTTTACCGTCTTTCTTGCCAAATTCATATTTGGTATCGACCAGTATAAGTCCCATCTTAGCAGCGATTTCGGTACCACGCTGATAAATACGATAGGTATAATCCTCAACTTTTTCGTAATCTTCTTTCGAGACCAGTCCCTGAGCGATAATTTCTTCTTTCGAAATATCTTCGTCGTGACCTTCGGCTGCTTTTGTTGTAGGAGTGATAATCGGTTTATCAAACTTCTGATTTTCGACCATACCATCAGGGAGCTGGACACCGCAAAGCGAACGTTTACCTGATTTATATTCGCGCCATGCGTGGCCGGTAAGATATCCGCGGATAACCATTTCGACCTTTAAAGGTGAAACGAAATGACCAACCGTAACCATTGGATCAGGAGTAGCGATCTTCCAGTTAGGAACGATATCAGCAGTAGCATCCAGAAACTCAGCAGCTATCTGATTTAAAACCTGACCCTTAAAAGGAATACCTTTAGGCAGCACAACATCGAAAGCCGAGATACGGTCGGAAACAACCATTACTAAATACTCGTTGTTGATGTTATATACATCACGAACTTTTCCGGTGTACTTGTTCAACTGTCCCGGAAACTGGAAATTTGTATTAACAATTGCCTGGTTCATATTATAATTATTTATTCTATACTCTCATTTTCGTGTATAACTTCCGGTGCTTCCGGATTTGCAAGCCTATCGTAGGCCGCCACAATGTATTTAACCAGTTTATGGCGGATTATATCGCGCGAATCGAACTCGATAATCGAAATTCCCTTTATTCCTTTCAGTATCCGCATCGATGTAAGCAGCCCCGATTGCGATTTGCTCGGCAGGTCAATCTGCGTAGCATCTCCCGTAACCACAAATTTAGCATTGCGCCCCATTCGGGTAAGAAACATCTTAAGCTGGCTTGTTGTTGCATTCTGGGCTTCGTCGAGAATAACAAACGCGTTGTCGAGCGTGCGACCGCGCATAAAAGCAAGAGGAGCAATCTGTACCGTACCTTCTTCGAGAAGCGTATCAAGTTTTTTTACCGGAATCATATCGTGCAGCGCATCGTAAAGAGGCTGCAGGTAAGGATCTAACTTATCCTTTACGTTTCCGGGCAAAAAGCCAAGCTTCTCTCCTGCCTCAACAGCCGGACGGGTAAGAATAATGCGCTTTACCTCTTTGTTGCGGAGTGCTCTCACCGCCAAAGCAATTGCGGTATACGTTTTTCCGGTACCGGCAGGACCTATTGCAAAAAACAAATCGTTGTGCTCGTAATCTTCAACAAACTTTAGCTGATTAACCGTGCGGGCCTTAATCAGTTTACCATTATTGCCGAAAACGAGTACATCGCTTTTTTCTTCGGCAGTACGCAAAGTATGCTTTCCATGGAGCGTAAGCAGCTCCTCAACTTCGTCCTGATTAAGTGAATTGTACTTATGAAAATAATCGACCAACGATAGCAGGCGTTCTTCGAAACGTTCGATGTTTGCCGTATCGCCTACGACTTTTACCTCATTGCCTCTGGCGTAAATTTTAAGTTTAGGAAAAGCTTTTCGCATCAGATCGAGCGATGCATTATTTACCCCAAAAATTATCAACGGATCAACCCCCTCTAGATAGATGGTTTTTTCGATCATATTATTTTCATAAGAATTGTTACTTTTGAACTATACAAAGTAAGGGTTATTTTTCAAATAATTCAACAAATCGGACCGATACACAGATTTTGCTGCCATGCCCGTTATTACGTTAACTACCGATTGGAATACAAACGATTATTACCTGGCAGCATTCAAGGGAAAACTTTTCTCCCTGAATGTTGAGGTACCGATCGTAGAGATAAGCCACCGTGTATCGACGCACAATCTTCAGCAGGCCGCTTTTATTCTAAAACACAGCTTCCGGTATTTTCCCGGGGGAAGTGTTCATATTATCGGCGTGCTGAGTCAGCCTGCTCCCGAAAAGAAACACCTTATTGCTTCGGCTTGCGGACATTATTTCGTCTGTGCCGACAATGCCATTGTCAGTCTTATTTTTCCGGACGAACCGAGTCTTCAATATTTCGAAATAGATGCCGAACCGACATCTTTTCCTGAAGCCGACATCTTTGCTCCGCTTGCCGCACAACTGATAAACGGAACAAAACCCGAAATGCTTGGAAAGTTGACCAAATCGGTAAATACAATGAACGATCTTATGCCTATTCTTGAGGTTTCGTCGATAGAAGGTGCAGTAATTTACATCGACTCGTACGACAATGCTATCAGCAACATCAGTCTGGACGATTTCGAGAAAGTGGGTAAAGGCCGGAACTTTGATATTTTCGTTCAAAGCTATCATTATCGTATTGACAAACTGAGCAATAATTATAAAGCCGAGAAGAAAGGCGATTTTGTTGCCCTGTTTAACCGTATAGGCTTACTGGAAGTTTCGCAATATATGGGAACTATTTCGAGCCTGCTCAATCTGAGAGTCGGATCAAAAATAACCGTTCGTTTTTACGACAAAGAAAAGCAGCCATTATCCATGCGTCAGCCATGGTAATCGGCAATAAAACATTTATAAAGCACCATATAATGAGTAAATCAGCCGAGGCATTCGACAGCCTCATCGAAGTGATGAACCAGCTTCGCGAAAAATGTCCGTGGGATGCCAAGCAAACCATCGAATCGCTCCGTCATATGACCATTGAAGAAACCTACGAACTTGCCGACGCGATTATCGAGAACAATCCGGACCACATTAAAGAGGAGCTTGGCGATCTTATCATGCACATTGTTTTTTACTCCCATATTGCCAACGAAAAAGATTTTTTCGACATAAAAGATGTCATCAACGGTGTGGTTGAGAAACTCATCCGTCGGCATCCGCATGTATTTGGCGATGTAAGTGTAAACGATGCCGAAGATGTTAAGAAAAACTGGGAAGAGATTAAACTGAGCGAAGGCAAAAAGACCGTTCTTGGCGGTGTTCCCAAAAGTTTGCCCGCCATGGTTAAGTCGCACCGCATACAGGATAAAGCCCGCGCTGCCGGTTTTGACTGGGAGAAGCGCGAGGATGTATGGCTGAAAGTTAAAGAAGAAGTTGGCGAAGTTGAAGAAGCCATTGCCGGGCTGTCGGACGAAGAACGTGAAAAAGAATTTGGCGATTTACTTTTCTCGGTAATCAATGCTGCTCGCTTGTACAACATCGATCCGGAGGCGGCACTCGAAAAAACGAATCAGAAATTTATCAGACGCTTCAACTATATTGAGTCAAAGGCTGGCGAAACCGGTCGTCATGTAAGCGACATGAAACTCGAAGAAATGGATGCCTTCTGGAATGAGGCAAAAAGTAAAGAATAGTCGGAAATATCAATTCCGGTTTTCAGTAAATAAAAAAGAGAAGAAAGCAGCCTGAAGGTTTATCTGCTTTCTTCTCTTTTTCGTTAAGAGGTCGGAGTAGTCGCTTTCTTTTGTTTAACTGTGTTCGAAGAGATGTTAAATCCCCATTCGCCCAGTTTCTCTTCCTGACCTTTGTTAAGGGCCAACAGAATGTCGCGGATACTGGTTAAAACACAATAAACAGTATCGGGCGTTCTCGAATTCTGATGTTTGCCCAAACCAAGGTCGCGAATTGCTTCCTGATTCAATAATTCGGCCTGTTCATGCAATTTTTTTGCCTGTGCCCGTTTTTCTTTTCCCGATTGTAGTTTTGCACTAAAGGTTGTCATATCAATACCGCTCAATGGGCTTTTAGTTCCCAGTTCGGTATTATGGGCTACAACGTCGGTGGCCAACTTAACCAAATCGTCCGGACTATTTACCGGAATTTCTACCTTAACCGTAATTCTACTCATTGTTCTGAAGGTTTGTTAAACATAAATTAATGTGTATTGGTCTAAACTGTCAGATAAATATAAAACATCGGCCTCAATAATAAAAAGATTGGCATAATAAATTCGCTGACCGAGAATGATTTAAGCATCCTAAATCGCACGCTGTCGCTTATCAGCACTGAGAAAAAGAAAATTTACAGGAATATTAAAAAAATTGATGTCACTAAAATTATTATCGGGCTACCGGTTTGTTATATCGACATCGATATTCGATAAATAAGATTCGAGGAAAGAAGGATTGGAAGAGAAAGTATAAATTGGAGCGTGCTTTAACACAAAAAGAAGAGGCGTCTCGCCAAACGAAACGCCTCTGTCAATCTTATAGAGAATATAAATTACATTCTATTTAGCATCCCAGAAACTCGAATTTTTGGTATCCCAGAAAACACGGGTTGTTGTCAAATCGCCACCAATAGCGGCAGCGGCCTGAGCATAGTTTGCTCCGTTAAGTTTGTTTTCATTATAAGGATAAGGGAACCGAACAGGAATATCAGAATATTTATCGCCCGTAGGAGGATTCAATTTCGGATAATCTAACCGTCTCCATTCGTTCCATCCTTCGATACCTCTGTCAAAGAGACCGATCCATTTCTGAGTTCCAATTTTTTCCTGCCATGTCGATGCAGCAGTTGCATAAGCTACACTTGGTTGTGCAAGATAAGTAGCCGCATCGACATCCGAAACACCCCAGTATTTCATACTTGCAGTAATAGCGGCATTATAATGACTTTCGGCAGTACCCGAAACACTTCCAAGACCTCTTTCTACTGCTTCTGCCAATAAGAACTCAACTTCAACATAGTCTGAGATGATTACAGGATAAGTGGCATTTATAATTGTTGAATTGAAATGCGAAAATTTAGAATATTTCCCGGCTTTTCCATAAGTCAACCCAACATAAGCACCACTAACAGTAGTGAACCATGAAGCTAAACGAGGATCGCTAAGTGCATTTAATTTATCAACAAATGTATTAGAAGGAACATAATCTTTACGATTATCAAGCACATATTGCTGATAGTAAGAGTTTACATAAGGAGCTGTTCCAGTATAGTGAAGAATGGCACTCTGGTCCTGACTTGTAAATACACCAGAAGCAACGGCTTCGCTTATCATTTTGTCGGCCTTTGTTGCATCATAATCGGCAAGACGCAAGGCAAAACGCAATTTAAGTGAGTTTGCAAAAGCAAGCCATTTAGAAACATCACCACTATAAAGAATATCAGCCGATCCAAATGTTGTACTACCTGCATCTTTCGAAAGATCAGCAATAGCAGCATCAAGTCTGGTAATTAAATCGTAATAAACAGTTTTTGCATCATCATATTTAGGACGACTATTATCGGCCCCTTTTAATGCTTCGGTATAAGGGACGTTACCAAAAGCATCCACCAACATCTGATAAGCATAAACTTCAACGATTTCGGTAAGCGCAAGTTTGTTAACTTTTTCCTGAGAATCAACATAAGTAGTGCCATTTACAATTTTCTTGACTTCTTCAGCATTTGCCAACACATCACGGTATAAAACAGCCCAATGCGTATCAGGAAGTGTACGGTCAGAGAAATTATAGGTAGCCTCGTTTGTATAGGTTACTTCAGTCTGATATTGAGCTAATAAACGGAACACATTATAATTTACATCAACACTACCAATCTGATTAAACAAGGCAACTTCGACATCTGTAAAAACAACATCAGGGGTAACTTTCGATGCGCTTTTCGGGTCAATGTTGTCGGGCAGACTGCATGATGCCAAGAATACAACAAAGACTAATAAACTAATTTTTATTATGGATTTCATATTTTTCAGATTTAATTTGGTTAGAAACTAAGAGAAATATTAAACCCTAAAGTTCTTGCTGCAGGATATGCTCCGTCTGATATACCCTGAACATTACCTGCACTTTGCGAAGTTTCAGGATCAAAGAACGGAGTGTTTTTATGAATAATCCACAAATTACGACCAACAACAGCAGCAGTAACTTTTGTAAATGGCGTTTTTGCGACAAGAGCTCCGGGCAAGGTATAACTTAAGGAAACTTCTCTTAATTTTATATAAGAAGCATCGTACACATAACCAGCTGTTGGAATCTGATCGTAATCCCAAGCTGTTCCCCATGTACTTGCGTCAATATAAGTTGTGTTTTTAGATCCGTCAGCATTAACTGCATTGTAACGAATACCACCGCCACTTGCGACATCATCACGTTTAGCAAAACCTTTGTCGTTTAAGCCAGCTGTTTCGGCATACAAACCTGTCGATACACCATACTTCTGGTCAACAGAATAGATCTTTCCGCCTTTTGATATATCAATCAGGAAATAAAGAGACAAACCTTTATAAGAAAAAGTATTTGAAATACCACCTGTCCAATCAGGCTGTACAGAACCTAACTCACAATCGGTTTTGGTCGAACCATCAACATTGGTTTGAAACAAATAATGTCCATCAGCACCTACAGTTCGTTGTCCATTTGTATAAACGAAATCAGAACCTCTCAAAATACCATAAGGTTTTCCCTTCACCAAGTTCAAACTAACATCCCATGAACTGCTTAACAAGATATTATCAACACCTTCGTAAAGACTGAGAACTTTATTTACGTTCTTGGTCCAGTTAACATGAACATCCCATGCGAAATCGCCAATCTTAACAGGTGTAGCGTTTAAAGCCAGTTCAATACCTTTATTTTCAATTTCACCAGAATTTACATAACGCTGTGAATATCCGGAAGCACGACTAATGTTAACCGGCATAATCTGATTTACAGAGTTTGTTTTGTATAAAGACAAATCAAATCCAACTCTTTTTTGAAAAAAATTTGCCTCTAAACCAGCTTCCCAGCTCTTTGTTCTTTCAGGTTTCAGGTTCTGATTATATATAACTACCGGTAAACTGTAAACTCCAAGGTTTCCCCAGTTCGTATTTGTATCATAAGCAGGAAATAATTTATACGGATCGGTACCATTACCAACTTCAGCATAGTTCACCCTTAATTTTGCAAAAGAAAGTGCCTGAATATTTTTCAGCCATTCTAATTCCGATAAAATAATGCTACCCGAAACTGCAGGATAATAAAATACATTATGATTTATCAATAATGTTGAATTTTTATCAGCACGCAAAGATCCATCTACATAAAAAGTATTATTATAACCAATCGAAACATCTCCATAAACACTATTACAACCTGATATCAGATCTCTCTCTGTAGTTGTAACGGGAGATTTAGAAGCAGAAAGACTATAAAAACCAGCGTCCGTTAAGCCTCCTACGGTAGAAGCATATGTACTATTATATTCGGTACGTCTTTTAGTAACACCGAATAATCCATTGGTAGAAAAATCGCCAAACTTATGATCTAATTTCAACATTAAATCGTAGTTGTTTTCGATGAAATTATCAAGAAATTTACTGTATTTAGAAGTCTGGTTACTTCCGACGGCTATTCTCTCTTCTTGAATTCCAGAATAATAATCGACAGAAACCCGTCCTTCTAATGTTGCCCATGAAGTAAGTTTCAACTTAGGATTAACATAACCGAAGAAACGATTACGACCATCGGTTTCATAATTGACATTACGGGTCCAGTAGATATTATTATGATAGATAGGCGAGAAATCACCGTTCGTAGGATCACCATAATTCCATGTACGCTGAGATCCATCCGGATTAATATAATATTTCTTTAAATCATAAATATCGACATTCGTCTGAAACCATTGTCCGATAGATTGCATCGGGTTGCCCGGATCGTAACCTGTTCCATAACGACCTTTGTTATCATCATTCGTGTAAGAAACATTCGATTCAACACTAAAATTCTTGTTGAAATTATACGAACCAGAAAAGTTTGCCGTATTCTTATCCATCTTACTATTAGGCATAATACCTTTCTCTGAAGTATTGGTATAAGAAAAACGGTAAACACCTTTATCATTAGCGCCTTCAACCGCAATATTATTAGTGTATTTTGCGCCTGTTTCAAAAAAATCGCGAATATCATGCTTTGCAGCAACCCAAGGCACAGTCTTTAAATAATTTTTAGTATCTAAAGGATCTAAGCCAACCCAATCTAAGACTTGGAGATTAGGGTCAAACTTATAGCCCCAAGAAGCATCATCGTAAGTAGGTACAACTGCGGTTTGGACACCATTAACATCCATATAATCGAAATACTGACCATATCCCGCGCCATATTCTTTTTGAATCTTAGGTAAGGTACTTTTGTCTGCAGAAGTAAAAAGAATACCAGAATTAACAGAAACTCCAACTCCCTTTTTTGCAGATCCTTTTTTAGTTGTAATTAAAACGACGCCATTGGCAGCACGAGAACCATAAAGAGCAGTAGCAGCAGCACCTTTTAATACCGAAACAGATTCAATATCTTCAGAATTGACATCTGCAGCAGCATTACCAAAGTCATAACCTCCTCTACCAGCTGCAACATCTGTACTGTTTGCCATACTGTTATCAACAGGAACTCCATCAATAACAAACATTGCCTGATTAGATCCTAATAAAGATTTATTTCCTCGAATAACAATATTGGCCGATCCTCCCATTGTACTCGATTGTTTGATCTGCACCCCTGAAACTTTTCCAGATAAGGCATTTACAAAGTTCGATTCCTTTGCATCATTCAAATCTTTACCAACTTCCTGAACTGAATAACCAAGTGCCTTCTTTTCACGTTTGATACCTAAAGCTGTAACAACAACTTCATCCAAACCGACGACATCAGCCTTAAGTGTTACATTAATTACTTTTTGTCCGGCAACAGAAATTTCCTGCGTTTTTGTTCCCACAAAACTAAAGACCAATGTTGCATCCGAACTTACCGAAATGCTATACTTTCCATCCACATCTGTCACAACGCCAGATGTTCCACCCTTAACCTTAACAGTTGCTCCGGGAATACCAGAACCATCTTCAGCAGAAGACACTGTCCCTGTTACTTGCACATTTTGTGCATACAGGACATTTATTCCTGTAAACACAAGAAACGCCAGTAGTAAACTGATTTTTCTCATACGTAAATTTTTAGGTTTACAAACGGTTAATAAAAAAATGCTCTCCAATGCCAAAACTAACAAATCAAAACCAAAAGACCAATTATACAGAGAAACCAAAAGACAAATAACAACAAAACAGACAATTAATCACAAAGATTAAAAAATCGAAAAAACCATGTTAAAGATTTAATAATTAAATTTCTACAAGTATCACTTAACAAAAATAAGGTTTGTTAAAATATGCCAAATAACATATGTAAAAAAAAGCATATTTGAAATCAAAATCAAAATATTCCTTTTGCTTTATATTTTATACTAAAAAACGACTTTAAACGATATTTTAAATCATTTTTCAGAATGAAAGACATTTAAAAAATAGGGCAAAATAGAATTTATCCTATTTTGTTTTTTTTCACGTTCAAACTTCACTCAAAACAAACAATAAAAAAATACCATGTTATCAGTATATTTATCAATATCAAAAAACGACAAATGACATAAATTTATAGGCATTAAAAGAACAAACTCAGAAATGCGCCTAAAACTTAAGACATTTTATTCATTTTCAATAACATAGATGCATTTTTCAAATTTTACACTATGACAAAAGAATACGAGCAAAGACGATGGATACAACGAGGAACATTCATTACAATACTTATCATTTTAGGTATTATCATTTTCTTGAATCTCAAATTTTTCTTGAGTAGTTTTTTAGGTGCATTTACTTTATACCTTTTATTAAGAACGCCGCAGCAATATTTTATATCAAAATGGAAATTTAGCAGTACGCTATCCTCTGTTTTCCTTATAATTATAACGTTGTCAATATTTTTAGGATTAGGATTTCTTATTTTCGACATGGTTTTTGCAAAACTTTCGAATATAAACACAACTCAGCTTATAGAAGGTGTCAGAACGATCGGAACAAAACTTCAAAACATTATAGGGCAAAACGTTATTCCTACCAATCTCCCGGAAAAAATCAATTCGACATTAATAGAAAACCTTTCCAGCGTACTCAACACTACTTATAGTTTTGTCGCTAACTTAGTTATGATGTTTTTTATTCTATACTTTATGCTCAAACATAGTATTGAATTTGAAAATGATATTGCTCAATACATACCATTGTCCAAACGTAGTATAAAGCTTCTCAAAACCGAAACACACAATATTGTCTTATCTAATGCCATAGGAATCCCTGTAATGATGATTTTACAAGGTACACTTGCAGCTTTAGGTTATTTGATTTTTAGAGTTAATGAGCCTGTTTTCTGGGGTATCGTAACAGGTGTTTGTAGTGCAATTCCTGTAATTGGTACTACAATAATATGGATTCCATTAAGTGTCTATCTTATTACTACCGGAAGTTTATGGCCGGGTATTGGTTTATTATTATTTGGAATACTGATTATTACAAACATCGATAATGTGTTTCGTTTTATTTTATTAAAACGTATGGCTAATGTTCATCCACTTATTACTGTTTTTGGTGTAATTATTGGTATAAATCTTTTTGGATTTTGGGGAATCATCTTTGGCCCCCTGTTAATTTCAGTCTTTTTGCTTTTATTCAAGCTATATCGTTCCGAATACTGGCAAGAGACAACAAACATCTAGTTCTTTTATAATTAAAAGTTTAAGAGTCAATAATATTTACAAATGAAGATACATTTTTCTATGATTTTTTTCCTTATTATTATTTTAAGTGTTTATTTTTCAATAAACTACTACATACTTCTTCGAGGATGGCAAGCAATGCCTCAAATCCCGTGGATTAAGACAACTTACAGTATTGTTGGAATATTTATGCTACTTTCCTTCATCATCGGTATGCTATTAGAATCGCATATGTCGGTAGAAATGGCAGGTATTTTTCAACATATTGGCACAACATGGCTTTTTGCTCTGTTCTATTTGCTTCTCTCTGTACTTTTTTTTGACATTCTTCGTCTTTGCAATCATTGGTGGAATATATTTCCATCTCTGATTACTCAAAATTATAAATTAGTGAAATCTATTGCTTTTTTTGCATCTATCATACTAACTGTTAGCATATTTATAATTGGCAATTACAATTTCAATCATCCTAAGATTGTTAATCTAAATCTAAAGATTAATAAAACAGTTCCCGGATATAAACATTTAAAAATAGTAGCGGCCAGCGATTTACATTTTGGTTTCATTATTGGAAAAAAACAAGCACAACAATATGTTAATGAGATTAATGCTCAAAAACCTGATTTGATTTTGCTCCCGGGTGATATTGTTGATCGGGATATCCGTCCTGTAATTGCACAAAATATAGACGAAGAACTCCGTAAACTCTCATCTCCGCTAGGCGTTTATGCCATTTTGGGAAATCACGAACATTTCGGAAACATCAAAGAAGATAAAGATTTTCTCACAAAATCAAACATTAAAATATTACAAGACAGCACAGTATGCATCAATAATCTGTTCTATATAATTGGAAGAGACGATCAGAGTAATCGAAAACGATTATCGCTTAATACGTTAATGCAGGGAATTGATCATACAAAACCAATTATCAATCTCGACCATCAGCCGCAACACCTTGAAGTTGCTGTGCAAAACGGAGTCGATTTACAGATCTCAGGACACACCCATAATGGCCAAATATGGCCATTCAATTATCTGGTAAATGCTATTTACGAAATCGGGCACGGTTATCTGCTTAAATATAAAACACATATTTACGTTTCGTCCGGATTAGGAATATGGGGACCGCTTTTGCGCGTAGGAACACAATCCGAAATTGTGTGCATAACACTTGAGTTTAATTCGTAAAAAACAATGCGTTTACGCAGAAAAAGCGTAAGATTATTGGTTTAAGCCTTTTATTGAGCTAATAAAAATCCGTAAATTTGCGTTTCGCTAAAAAATTGAATAAATAACAATTGTATATGAGGCAATTTCGCTCACAAACTAAAGTAATAGCCACTATTGGTCCGGCATGCAACACCAAAGAAAAATTGGAACTTTTATTTCACGAAGGAATTGATGTTTGCCGCTTAAACTTTAGTCACGGAACATACGACGACCACCTGAAAGTTATTCAGATAATCAGAGAATTAAATCAAGAACTAGGGACTAACGTAGCGACATTAGCCGATTTACAGGGACCTAAATTACGTGTTGGCGAAATGGAGAATAATGGTGTGTTACTCGAAGAAGGACACATTATTAAATTCGTAAACCAAAAATGCATCGGCTCAGCCGAACAAGTTTATATGAGCTATGCTGAATTCCCACTTGATGTAAATATTGGTGATTTTGTTTTACTTGACGATGGAAAACTAAAATTTGAAGTTGTCGACACTAATCGTAAAGACTGTGTAACAGCCCGCATAATAAGCGGAGGGATACTTTCTTCGAAGAAAGGTGTTAATTTACCGAATACAAAAGTATCATTACCAAGTCTTACTACTAAAGATTTAGCTGACGCTGAATTTGCCCTTGCTAATGATGTAGACTGGATCGGATTATCATTTGTTCGTACAGCCTCAGATGTTATTGAATTAAAACAAGTTATAAAACGCCATCGTAAGCAGACTAAGGTTATTGCTAAAATTGAAAAACCTGAAGCAGTTGCTGAAATCGATGCCATTATTGACAATGCCGATGGTATCATGATTGCCCGTGGAGATCTCGGCGTTGAAGTTCCTTTTGATCAGGTTCCGCTCATTCAGCGCGATTTTGTAAAAAAATGTATATTAAAATCGAAACCCGTAATCATTGCCACTCAAATGCTTGAAAGCATGATTACAAACTTCCGCCCCACCCGCGCCGAAGCTACCGACGTAGCCAACGCTGTATTAGAAGGTGCTGATGCACTGATGCTTTCGGGTGAAACTTCAGTTGGTAAAAATCCTGCAGAAGCAGTAAATGCCATGCAGAAAATTATAGATTATACAGAAGCTAACGGTTTTGATTTCTACCAAATTCACGGAACAGATACCGAAAGCCGTTTATTTCTCCCCGATACTGTTTGTGCAACTGCCTGTAAATTAGCAAGAGACACAGATGCCTCTGCTATTCTAACATATACCAATACAGGATATACCGCATTTAAAATATCATCTCATCGCCCGTCAGCAGACATTTTTGCTTTTACCACCAATCCGACGCTTATGCGCACCCTTCAGTTAGTGTGGGGGGTCAGAGCTTTCTTAATTGACGAAGAAGCTGATACTGATGCAATGTTGCGTATTTCGATGGATCTTTTGAAAGAGAAAAATCTTTTAAAAACAGGAGAAGTTGTTATACATGTATCGAGTACTCCTTTACAGGAAGCAGGTCGCACTAACATGCTTAAATTAAGTATTGTACCTTAATGTTTACCAAAAAAGAAACGATAATACTGAAACCCGAGCGGCTTAACCGTGTCGGGTTTCTTTTTCTTATAGCTATTCTTATCGTTTTTGGATTACCAATGTTGTTAATAAAAGGCTGGACTGCTATTATTTCTGAATGGAAATTCTTCTCTCAGCACTTTATCTTACTAACAATAGGCGGAATAATATTACACGAAGGGCTGCACGGATTAGTATGTGGAATATTTGCTCCAAGTAAATTTAAAGCAATAAAGTTCGGTTTCAACAAAGACTTACTGGCGCCCTACACTCATTGCAAAGAGCCGTTAAAAGGATGTCAATTTACGTTGAGTCTGCTTACTCCTGGTATTATTTTAGGCATTATTCCCTGCTCCATTTCTTTATTTCCGGGAATTTCTAATCTTTTTATTACAGGACTATTATTTACGTGGGGAGCTATTGGCGACTTTGCTATTTTCTGGAAAATACGAGATAAAATAAAGAATACAGTTATAGTAGATGATCCAGACAATGCTGGTTGCACTATTTATCTCACATAAAAATCGAGCATTAATTCATCCTCAAGGTAAGCCTGTAGTCGATCACCAATTCTCACAGGTCCGACACCCGATGGCGTTCCTGTATAAATTAAATCGCCGGTACGCAAAGTAACAAACTGAGAAACATAGGCAATAATACGATCGATATTGAACAACATATTTTTCGTATTACCCTGTTGTACTACCTGTTCATTAATATTAAGCCGAAAATTAATATCGCTTAATGACTTAAACCTTTCTTTTTCAACAAAAACAGGACTTATCGGAGCTGAACTATCAAAGGCTTTGGCAATTTCCCAAGGTAAACCTTCTTTTTTACATTTTTGTTGGATATCTCGAGCTGTAAAATCTATGCCTATTGTAACAGCATCGTAATAGCGATGAGCAAAACGCTCTTCAATACAACGTCCTAAACGGCAGATTCTAAATACGACTTCTACTTCATGATGAATTTCTGACGAAAAATCAGGATAAAAAAACGGATTATTATTTCGGAGAATCGCCGAATCGGGCTTCATAAAAAACACCGGATTCTCCGGAAGTGAATTGTTCAATTCCCGAACATGTTCATCGTAATTTCGCCCGATACAAATAATCTTCATAAAATGATAACTCTTTACTTATTATTAAAACCGCGTAATTTAATGGCTGTCAACACTTTTTTTGTATAAAGAGGAAAATCACCATTCATCATCCAAGAGTAATATGCCGGGTCTTTACGAAAAACATCTTCGACTGAAACTCCACGATATTTTCCGAAGTTGAACGTTTCTTCTCCTTTTTCATTGTAAACAATGCGTCCGGCAAAATCGACATTGCTGGTATGTGCCGAGAATTTGGATAATGCATCTACATCATTTACAATAGGTTCTGCTACTTTACCATGTTGATCGGTAAATTTGGCACCTTCATATCTATCCAGTTGAGCTTTAAGTACTTCATAAGTAGCCATGGTATCGGCACTTGCAGTGTGCGCATCTGTAAGATCTTTTTCACAATAAAATTTATAGGCAGCCGATAATGTACGTTGCTCCATTTTATGAAAAATAACCTGAACATCAATAAACTTACGTTTCTTCAGATCAAAATCGACATCAGCTCGCAAAAACTCCTCTGCAAGCATTGGAATATCAAATTTATTCGAATTAAAACCAGCCAAATCGCAACCCTCTATTTCATTAGCCAGTTTCTGTGCAAAATCTTTAAAAGTAGGGCAATCCTTTACATCATCATCGTAAATACCATGAATAGCACTCGATTCGGCAGGAATATGCATTTCTGGATTGATTCGATATGTTTGCTGCTCTTCCTTCCCGTTAGGATATATTTTAAGCAAAGAGATTTCGACAATACGATCATGAGCAAGATTAATTCCTGTAGTTTCGAGATCAAAAAAGACCAGAGGATTACGTAAGTTAAGGTTCATAGTTATAAAAATTTATACTAAAGCGTCAATTTGACACACTCAAAGATACAGTATTCTTGCTACGGGTATCTTCAAAAATAAAAAAACTCCCAGGCGACATTGCCCGGGAGCACTATAAATGTAAGCTGATTGGAAACTATGCATTAATCATCATCGGCATCAGCAGCATAAGAATATCTTCCTGCTCGTTTTCCTTCTCGAGCGGAAGAACAAGTCCTGCACGTGCCGGATCAGACAATTCAAATACGACATCGCTACTGGCAATATTGGCTAAAATTTCGATTAAAAATGACGATTTGAAGCCAATTTCCATTTCATCACCATCGTACTGACAGGTTAAACGTTCATAAGCCGAAATAGAAAAGTCGATATCCTGAGCCGAAATCATCATCTCATTATTCTTGATTTCGAGTTTAATAAGGTTACTGGCTTGATTGGCATAAACTGAAACACGACGTAAAGTGTTTAGTAACTCAACTCGGTCAATAACAAGTTTATTTGGATTATTCTGTGGAATAACTGCATTATAGCTTGGATAAGTCCCTTCGACCAAACGACAAACCAATTTATAGTTGGTAAGTGTGAAGAAAGCGTTTTTGTCATCAAACTCAAGAGTTACCTGATTTTCTTCTTTCGAAAGAACATTTTTGAGCAACGAAGCCGGTTTCTTCGGAAGAATGAAGGATGCATTTACTTCTGATTTTGCATCAGAACGACGATAGCGAACCAACTTGTGTGCGTCGGAAGCAACGAAAGTAACATCGTCGGTTGAAAGTTCAACAAAAATACCATTCATAACAGGGCGCAACTCATCATCGGCTGTGGCAAAAATAGCTTTTGTAATACCAGACATTAATAGTCCCGGAGCCATTTCAATACTTGCCTTTTTGTCTTCGCGTACACGAGGCATTTGAGGGAAGTCTGCACCATTTTGTCCTGGAATAGAAAAGCGACCATTCTGCGAAGTAATAACAACCATCTGTGTGTCAGCATTCACATCAAAAGAAAGAGGCTGTTCCGAAAACTCTTTTAAAGTATCGGTGAGCAATTTTGCAGGAATGGCAATAGTTCCTGGTTCCGAAACATTATCGAGCGTTAAGCGCGTAATGAGGGTCGACTCAAGGTCGGAAGCCGTTATTTGAAGGTCATTGCCCTGGAGGTCAAATAAAAAGTTATCAAGAATAGGCAACGTGTTCTTCGAACTAATTACACTTCTGATAGCCTGAAGATGGCCGAGCAATTCGCTACTGGAAACAACAAATTTCATACGCAATTATCTTATTTACAGGTTTTATACTAAAAGAGACCGGGCCAATGCCCTGCTAATACGAGCGTTGGCTATTTTTCAATCATTCAATAAGATATAAAAAAACCGGGCTTATAAAAGTTGACTCAAAAATAAAAAATTTGAGCTTATCCGTCTTGTTTCAGGAGACAAATTATCGAACTATCGTTTAAAAGATTCGGCATCAACCATTAACGGATCGATGTCTTTATACTTTACAATAAGCAAAGTAGTATCATTGTCTACTTTCAGATAGGCTTTATTCACGTCATATTGCATTTTCCCTTCTTCCATAGGAATTGGGAAAACCTGAACATCAATGATTTTAGAATTTATCGTCGCAATTTTCCATTCTACTTTTGGAGTTTGAGAAGATAACCATTGTTTTTTCTCACTCGAAAGTTGTTTTACAATACCCTCAAATCTCAACTGCGAAAGTGATGTAAGAAAACCACTTACCATCGCAGCATCAAAAGAAATATTTTTTTGATCTGCATCTAAAAGAGCAACTTTTTCGCCTGTACTTTTTATTGTATACCCCTTTGTCTTAGAGGAAAACAGAACCTGAACGCTACGCAGATCCTGCACAGCAACAGGCAAAAGTTTATTGTCTCTCCAACGCGAAACCGCTGTACTAAATATTGATTTTATCCTTCCGGAGAAACCTGGAATTTCTACAGCATACGCTTTAGAAGCATCAGCACGCCTTAAAAAAGTACGGCGAGTAACTGAATCATCCGACATCTGCCATGATTTCAATAACTTATCATTTTTATAGGCTTCTATTAAAACTCCTTTTTTAAGTTGAAGATTTACCAAACTTCTTTCGTTCGACGATAAGGGTGAAGACACATTAAATGAAGCTATTGCAGACAAAGCCATTCGGATAGCCAACGGACGCACCGCATACTTTCCTGTATACCATAAATTTTTTGAACGTATTACGATAAGTGTATCGCCATCAATAATTTTCAGACAGTTTACAGACGAAGTATCGGAATACGATAAACGAGCATCTTTTCGGTTAAGCGTTGTGCTACTTTGTGTCAGATAAACCACTAATGCCAATACTCCTAAAATTCCAAAAATCAGCCAGTATTTTTTCATATCAGAAAAGCTAAACAATAAAATTACGATCTGGAATATCTTCTTTTGCGCCAGTAAAAAACACCAACACCTAATCCAAGTACCACCATAACAGGAAGTAAAGTATTAATTAACTTCCATTTTGTAGCTTCATCCTGAAGTCGGGCACGGTCAAGCATTCGTAAACGAATATCGCGATTACGAAGAGTCATAATTCCAGCATCATCTGCCAAATAATTAACAAGATTCACGATAAAGTCGCGATTTCCAAATGTCTGACGACTATAACGATCAAAACCCAAAGGGCTGAGAGCTGGTCCATTGGATGTCATTCTAACTTTATTACGAATAATATCGCCATCACCCACCACCACTACAGCACCTTTTTGCTGAGCTTGCTCCAAATACGTATACTGTCCGCTAATCTTCATTTCTTGTAACATCCGATGACGAAAAACAGAAGTAAAATCTCCTTCACGAATAACGGCTATAGGTAAAAATGATTTATTAAAATCCTTACGGTTAGGCGTATGCTTAATTTCTTCGAGACTAACCAATGCAGGAATATCGACTACTCGTGTATAAGGCGATGTTCGTAAAAGAAAGGTTGCATTAACTCCCTCGACACCAATAGTATCAACAGAACTTGCAAATTCGGAACGAATCATATTAAGATTTTTTGTTGCAGGATGATCCGTCGATGGGCTTAACAACGGATAATACAACCACGGAACAGGTTCGAATTTAGGATTAGAGCCTGTAACATCCATATTAACAGGTATAAGAGCACATTGTGCGTCCTGCACTAAATTTGGATTTACACGAAAACCATAATGAAATAATAAATCGTCAATATTTATCTGATTTACAAAAGCTAATGTACTTCCTGCCGTAAGACTGTCCGATTCGATACGTGCACCATCAAGAAAGAACATCAATCGTCCACCGTGCATAAGATACTGATCGAGAACAAGTTTATCTTCTTCCGAAAAAGGTTTTGTCGGGCGTGCAACAATAACAACTTTGTATGGATCTAGCGAATGAATATTTCCATTAATCTGGCCTCTGTCAACTTGGTAAAAATTAGCCAGTTCGCGTGTAATATCACCGGTTTCCATATCATTAAGTTCACCCTGCCCTTCCAGAAAAGCTACTTTACGAACAGAATCTTGCAAAACATTTGTAATTGAGCTGATTAATGTATATTCAAGATTTTCAATCGAAAAATTCAAATTTTCATCTGCTGATGCTCCCTGATTATTAATCAGCATATTAACAGGAAGTTCCATCTTACCTCGAGTGACCAACATTCCGGGGACCAATAACTGTTGAGAAACTCCTCCCTTTTTATCTTTTACCTGAACTTGTGTTGGCTGCAACCCTTTGCTATACAGTTCCTCAATTAATGATTCTTTTTTCTTTTGATCTGTAATTGCGGATAAATCAACAAATTCGTATTGAATATGATCGCCCGAATAAACACGAAATTCATCAAGCATGTCGTGCAACGATTTATTCAATCGTTTAAAACCCAATGGCATATCACCTTCAAGATATACCCGAAGTAAAACGTCATCGTTCATATTCTTTAACACCTTTTTCGTAACCGGAGATAGGGTGTAACGTTTCTCGGAAGTAAGGTCTATTCTGAAAAAAAATTGTTGAGAAAGATATGATGCAAAAAGAATAATAGCCAATGCCAAAAGCAATTGCATAAGATGCTGTTTGCGAAGCGACATTTTAGAAGTAGACATATTTGATTTAAAGATATTCATCATGTAAATTTTAAATAATCACCATTTACGACTTTGCAGAATAGTTCGCGTAACTAAAAGAAAAACAGCAGACATAGCAATGAAATAAATTAAATCTCGCGAATCAATTACGCCACGACTCATCGATTTATAATGGTCATTAATTCCCAAAGGAACCAATGTTGTTGCCACATGTGCTAAATTGGGAATTAAGCTTAATGAATCGAAACCCAAATAAAGAAAAAAGCACACGACGACAGCCAATAAAAAGGATATAAGCGGATTATCTGTAACTGCCGAAGAAAAAACACCAACAGCAGTATAAATAGCCGCTAAAAAAAACAGCCCTATGTACGACCCCCAAGTTCCTCCCAAATCAATATTCCCGACCGGATTGCCTAGTAAATAAATCGAAATAAAGAAAATACCAGTAGGAACAAGTGCTAGCAATACTAAAATTAACCCTGAAAAATACTTAGAAAAAATAAGCTGTGTATCGGTAAGTGGTTTTGTAAGTAATAATTCGAGCGTTCCGTTTCGCTTTTCTTCCGAAAATAAGCGCATCGTTACTGCCGGAACCAAAAAAAGGAAAACCCAAGGTGCTAAAACAAAAAAATTATCGAGCGTAGCGTATCCTCCATCTATTAAATTAAAATCTCCGGGAAACACCCACAAAAACAGACCATTTACTAGCAAAAAGAAAACAATAACCAAGTATCCGGTAAAACTGCTAAAAAATGCCCGGACTTCCTTTTTTAATAATGCCCACATACGCAATAATTTTCGGCAAAAATACATGAATTACAGCAACGGTGTCCTGTCGGAATTTTAAAAAAGAAGAAAAAACCTAAATTATTAAAGCAAAGTAAAATGGACAAAACGAATAAAAAACAGAATAATGAGCTATTGTATTTTAGCCTATTCAATGCAAAAAAAATCTAACTTGCATTCGATTTAAAAAGATGTCTGCAATAGGATGTCTTCTGAAAACAAACAACTCTTACTACTAACGAAAATACGAATGGAACAAAAAATGCATAAAAATCAATTCTATCATAGCTATTTGTGATTTGCATAGATAAAAACCACAACATACAGTCAAAACTGTAAAACAAAAGACTATCTAAACTTAAGCAAAACATGCCCAAAACAGAAATAGAAATATTTCGATCAATCCAAAAAGGAGATATAACTTCATTCGAATTGCTTTACATGGAAATGCAGCCAAAAATGTATGCCTTTTCCAGAAAGTTCATTGATAATCCGGAAGAGGCTAGAGATGTAGTGCAAGAGGTGTTCTCTGAATTTTGGGAACGCAAAACTAAGTTAGACATTAAATCATCTCTCAAGTCATATCTTTTTAGTATGCTTCACAATAAATGTCTAAACATTATAAGAGACAAAAAAACACACGAACGTTACGCAAGTTATGCCGAACTAAAAATTAAAGAAGCTGAACTTTTACATTATAATGCAGCTTTTGAATCTCATTCAAGTATTTACCTTACAGATATCAACACGCTTTTAGACAAAGGCATACAAGATTTACCCGAAAATTGCCGGGAAATTTTCATATTGAGCCGTATTAAAGGATTGGATAACAAGCAAATTGCCGATCAACTCAACCTCTCTATCCGTACCGTCGAAAATCAAATTTACAGAGCTCTAAAATCACTCAAAGAAAATCTAGCAGATTATCTCACCATAATTTGTTTATTGCTAGTTACGATTTTTTAATTTCCTCGTGAGTAAAATTACAAGTCAACGTGTCTTAAACATACAAGAACAAAGAATGAAACCTGTTACAGACATAAATAACGATTTAATTATTAAATACATTTCAGGAGAAGCAACTGAAAGTGAAAAACAACAGTTACTTTTTTGGATAAATGCGAACAAAGAAAATGAAGATTATTTCTTTTCTATCAAAGAATTATATGAATTAGGAGAGTGGAATAAGTTAAGAAAAGAATCACAAACTAATAAAGAATGGGATAAACTGTACAATTCAATTCACGATCAGAAAATACATTCTAAAAACAAAATAATTCTAACCGTACTCAAATACGCAGCAGTACTATTAATAGGAATAATTCCAACATATTGGTTATTAACTCAAAACAACAAAAAAGCATTACAGCAATCGGACGTTCACCAGATTACTAAAGTTGAAACAGGAAAAGGAGAACGCACTAAAATTATTTTGCCCGACGGCACCAAAGTTTGGATAAACGCATGTAGTTCTTTAAGTTATAATAAAAATTATGGCGGGCGGTTTCGGATTGTTCACCTAAAAGGCGAAGCCTATTTTGAAGTAGCAAAAAATGCAAAAAAGCCATTCATTGTCAATACAATGGGATATAATATCAAAGCTCACGGAACAAGTTTTGACGTTAGCGCTTACAAAGAAGACAATAACGTATCAGCCATATTGGTAGAAGGTAGTATTAGTTTTCGAAACGAAAAGTCAAACGATCAACAATATATAAAACCAGGTCAGAAAATTATGTACTCAAAACTTAGAAACAAAGTTGAAGTTGAAAACGTCGATACGATAACCTATACCACTTGGAGAATTGGCGAATATCGATTTGATAATCTGACATTTGGAGAAATTGCAAAAAGACTCGAACGAATTTACAATGTCAATTTTGTATTCTTAAGCGGCAGCACGAAAAACATACCTTTTACTGGAACATTTTTTAGTTATGAACCTCTTGATCAAGTCCTTAATGTAATTAAAATAAACACTTCCATGAAGTTCTGGCGAGAGAAAAGTACTATTTACATAAAATAGCACATATAACAAGACCAAACAATACTACTATTTATTAACTAAAATAATTCGCCTATGCTATAGATTTCTCAAAAAGCTGAAAGGGCAGAAAACCGCTAATTTTCCGCCCTTATACAGTAAGACATTCATCATTAGCCAATTACTAACAATTTGTCTAACAAAACAAACGTAAAGTTATGAAATTATTCGATTTCATCTACTATTTTATTGCAGTAAAACCAACTAACCAGCTACTGCGAACTATGAAACTTACAATCCTACTTAGTTTATTTAGTACTGTTGCCATTTTTGCAGGAAATGCATATTCCCAAAACGCAATAGTTAGTTTGAATATGAAAAATGCGAGCATGCACGATGTTTTTCGTGCAATCGAAAAGCAATCCGATTATCGCTTTTTCTACAACGGAAGCCAAATTAATCTTGATAAAAAGGTTAATGTTCAGGCAAGTAAAACAAAAGTATCCGAAGTATTGAACAATTTGTTCTCTACAACCGATATTGCCTACAAACTCATTGACAAACACATTGTTCTTGTTAATGTAAAGCCTATCGAAGAAACAGCAACCGAAGTATCGGACGTTAAGCAAAAAAAAGTAACCGGTACCATAGTAGATGCTGCAACAGGAGAACCTCTTCCAGGTGTAAGCGTTGTTATTGAAGGCACAACAACAGGTGTAGTTACAGATATCGATGGTAAATATTCGATTAATGTAACAAACCCAAACACCGTATTAATTTTCTCCTACGTAGGTTATAACAGCGAAAAGGTTAGCGTAAACGGACAAAGTAACATCGATCTAAAACTGACAACAGATGTAAAACATCTTGAAGAAGTTGTAGTCGTTGGTTACGGCGTTCAAAAAAAGAGTCTTGTAACGGGTGCTATATCAAGTGTAAAAGCTGATGATATTAAAACATCCTCTATATCTCAGGCACAACAAGCTCTTCAGGGTAAAACTTCTGGAGTACAGGTTATCAGTAACTCTGGAGCTCCAGGTTCCGGAATGAAAATAAGGGTTCGTGGTTTTTCCTCAAACAATAATTCAGAACCTATCTACATTGTTGACGGTGTGAAAACCGGAGACATTAGTAATCTTGACCCGAACGATATTAAATCCATGGAAGTTCTGAAAGACGCAGCATCAACTGCAATCTACGGAGCAGAAGGAGGTAATGGGGTCGTTATGATTACAACAAAATCAGGACAATCAGGAAAAATGGTTGTAAACTATGACTTTCAGTATGGATGGCAAAAATTAGGTAAAAAGCCTAAACTTATGAATGCACAACAGTATGCCCAATACATGAAAGAATCAAATCAAATTCCAAACGTTGATACAAGTTTTGATACAGACTGGCTAGGTGAAATTTTCGAAACAGCACCAATGCAAAAACATCACCTTTCATTTTCGGGTGGTAATGATGTATCTACCTATGCCCTTTCGCTATCTTATCTGGGTCAAGATGGAATCATTAAAGGAGATAAAGATAAATTTCAACGATACACATTTCGCTTAAACACAGACCATAAGGTCTTCAAATGGCTAAAAGTAGGAAACACTTTATCTTACTCTAATACAAAAAGAAATGCCATTAACGAATCAGGAGGTGAATTTGGAGGAGTTATTGGTAGCGCATTACAGATTGATCCAACAACTCCTGTTGAATACAAAGGATCTGTTCCTGCACATGTGCAAACATTAATTGATGGAGGAAAAAATTTAATAAAAGCTCCTGATGGAAATTATTACGGTGTTTCGCAGTATGTCATGGGTGAAATTGTAAACCCATTTGTCAACCTTGCTATAACAAATGGAGACACCAAACAGGATAAAATATTAGGCAATGTTTATGCAGAAATTAGCCCAATTGAAGGATTAAAATTCACAACTCGTGCTAATCTCGATTTAGCATATCAGTTTAACCATTCATGGAGCCCTATTTATTATTACACTTCTGAAAGAAATAATAGTCTAGCTAAAGTTCTTAATAACAATGACTACTGGCAAACCTGGTCTTGGGAAAACTTTGCATCTTATTCTAAGACAATCGGAGATCATGACTTCAGCATTTTAGCAGGTATGTCAAGTGAAGATTATCAGCATAGAACATCCAATTTACAGGGAGGGCCTCTCATTGTCGCCACCGATTCTTATGCTTATCCAGATTACATCGCAGATCAGAAAAACGACCAGATAAACGGAGTTGTTGAAGAAAATAAAAAAATATCTTATTTTGGCAGAGCATCATACTCATTCAAGAGTAAGTATTTATTGCAAGGTAGTATTCGTCGGGATGGAGCAGGTTTATCTCAATTACCTAAAGATGGTCGCTGGGGTACATTCCCTTCATTTTCTGCAGGATGGGTTGTTTCTAACGAAAATTTCTTTCCTAAAACATTCATCAGCCACGCAAAAATACGAGCAAGCTGGGGTAAAAATGGTAGCCTTTCTAATTTAGGAAGTTATAGCTATGCATCGCTTATATCCTCAACTAGCAATGGATACGCTTTAGTTTACCCTATGTCTGACGGAACCTTTGGTACCGTTTTTGAACCAAGGCAATTAGCCAATCCTGACTTAAAATGGGAAACAAGTAAGCAAACAGACTTCGGTTTTGATTTAAGGGCATTCAACGATAGGTTAACGTTTTCTGCAGACTATTATATAAAGAAAACCACAGATCTTATCACCCCAAACACTCCTTCTTTAACAGCAGGAAATGCAGCATCACCAATCAATGCCGGAGACGTAACGAACAAAGGTTTTGAATTTGACTTAGGGTACAGGGATAATATTGGAGATTTTAAATATGCGGTAAACTTCAATTTATCAACATTACATAACGAAGTTACATATTTAAATCCAAGTCTCTCTCGTATCGCTGGAGCCTCGGTTGGCACAGGATGGTCATCAGCCACAGCATTTGAAAAAGGACAGCCCATTTGGTACTTTAGAGGTTACAAAACTCACGGAATCAATCCAAACACCGGAAATCCTATTTTTGTAAATGCAGCAGGTCGAGACACAACAGATGTATCTGAAAATGATAAGCAAAAGATAGGAAGTGCAATTCCGACTTTAATGTTCGGCGGCAACATTAATTTAGAATACAAAGGCTTTGATTTCCTTGTATCAATGCAGGGAACATCAGGCAACGACGTATTAATGGGCTGGATAAGAACAGATCGTTCGACCATGAACATGCCTACCGAATTTTATGACAACCGATGGACATCTTCTAACAAAAATGCAAATCGTCCAAAAGCTGGAACAATAGATAAAACGTGGTACAGTGACCAACTTGTTTTTGATGGTTCTTATATAAGAATCAAACAAATCCAATTTGGCTACACAATACCGTCTTCTTTACTTCAAAGTATCAAAATAACTTCAGCAAGATTTTATATTTCGTTAGACGATTTCTTCACCTTTACCAAATATCCGGGGATGGATCCTGAGGCAGGATCGAACAACGGTAATAACAACAATATTGGTATTGACAGAGGATCATACCCGCTTGCTAAGAAAATAATGCTTGGTGCTTCAATTTCTTTCTAAAACCTAAAAACAAGCAAATATGAAAACGATAACGAATAAAATTAATATATTAATTTTTAGTACTTTAGTTTTACTAATGGGGTGTTCTAAAGATTTTTTAGATACCAAACCGACAGGAACGATTCCAATGGAAAGCTTCTTTAAAACCGACGACGATGCAAAAGGTGCAGTTCTTGGAGTTTACGATATACTACAAACGATGTATGCCGATGGAGGTTGGAATAGTATGTGGATGTTAAAGACATTACAATCTGACGAAATTTACACCGGAGGTTCAAAACATGGAGATCAGCCTGCTTATGACGAGATAAATGAATTTCGCTATGGATCAAGTAATAAAGTAATCTCCAAATTATTTGAGATGTCATACTGGGGTATTTACCGAGCTAATCTGATCATCGAAAATGTAAAACCAGAAAGTGATGTCAAAAAGCGCTCTATTGCTGAAGCAAAAACATTACGAGCTCTCTATTATTTTGATTTGGTTACATTGTGGGGAAAAGTTCCGTTGGTAACAGCTACAGCTAAGACACCAAGTGAATATAATAATCCTAGAGCTGAAACTAGTGCAATCTGGGCTCAAATAGAAAAGGATTTAAATGAAGCTATTGCCGATTTACCTTTACGTAGTCAATATTCGTCAAAAGACTTATGTCGGGTATCGAAAGGATTTGCACAAGCTCTACTAGGCAAATCTTTACTTTTTCAACAAAAATATGGAGATGCAGCAAAGATCTTCCAAATTGTAATTGATTCTAAAGAATATGAATTAAATACAGACTATTCACAGATCTTACGTCTTTCTTCCGAGTTTGGAAAAGAATCTCTTTTTGAAATATCTTATTCTTCTGACAAAAATTATGACTGGAATAATTTTCAGTGGGGAAATAATGGAAGAAACTCCGAAAACAACATTCACTGGGAACTCTGCGGTCCGCGTGGTGATGGATATTTTAGCGGAGGAAAGACCGGCATGATTGCAGGCTGGGGATTCTGTTACCCTACTAAAAAGATCTATGATGCATTTGTCAATGCAAATGACTCTGTTCGTAAAAAGTCATCTGTAATGTCTGAATCTGATTTAATATCATTTGGAGGAAAGTTACGTAATGCAGATGCAGGAAATGCAATGCCATGGGGATGTGAGGGATACATCCGGTTAAAATATGGTTCATGGGCATCAGAATCTTTGACAGGTTCTTCTATTACTGAATTAAATTACGGCACGAATTATAGAATAATGAGATATGCAGATGTGCTTTTGATGGCAGCTGAAGCTTACAACAAATCAGGAGATGATCTCAATGCGCGTTTATGTATTAATAAAGTTCGGGCCAGAGTAAAACAAGCAGATCTTACCGAATCGGGAGATGCTTTATTTCAAAAAATCGTCATAGAAAGGCAATTAGAACTGGCATTTGAAGGAGTTCGTTTTCAAGATTTAAAACGTTGGGGATTAGCAAAAAGCACTTTAGCCAATAACGGAACATTAATTCCTACAGGAAAGGGAGATTATCTAACTGTAGATGGAGCCGGATTTAAAGACAAAAATATGCTATTGCCTATTCCTGAACAAGAAATAAGCGTTAATCCATTATCCAGCCAGAACACTGGATATTAAAAATCCTCCCTTTTCATTCTTTTGAATGAAATTATTGTGAGCAGCTTTCTGTTATTATTTCAGAGAGCTGCTTTTTCATTTTATAATAAAAGAATGCACAAATCTGCAAAAAACTGTAATTTGGTACTTTGAAATTTATGTGCTTAGCACAAATAAATCAACGTATCAAATGAATCCTAAGATAAAAGTTGCCCGTTTATCAATATTTTCAAATTTAACACTGATTATACTAAAGCTTATTGCAGGTTTTACAAGTGGTGCCGTTAGTATCATTTCGGAGGCTATTCACTCTTCTATGGATTTAATTGCCTCTTTAATCGCATACTTTTCAGTAAAAGTATCAGACACTCCTGCTGATAAGGAACACCCTTATGGACATGGAAAATTCGAGAATGTATCAGGAGTTATTGAAGCTCTGTTAATTATAATTGCTGCTATATGGATTATTATCGAAGCCTTTAAAAAATTCACAAAAGGAGAACCTCTTGAAGCATTGGGCATCAGTATTGCCGTTATGTTCATATCTTCAATATCTAACTATTTGGTTTCCAGAAAGCTTTATAAAGTCGCCAAACAAACAGACTCTGTAGCTTTAGAAGCAGACGCACTTCATTTAAAAACAGACGTTTATACATCTTTAGGAGTTGGAATAGGTTTAGCTTTAATTTGGATTACCAACATCCGTCTATTTGACCCTATTGCAGCAATTCTTGTTGCTATTTTTATTTTACGTGAATCTTATTTTTTACTTCGCAAAGCATTTTTGCCTTTACTTGATATTGCATGGGAAAAAGAAGATCTTGATAAATTAATTAGCATTATAGAAAAACAGAGCATACGATTTCATGATTTAAAGACTAGAAAATCAGGAAATTACAGATTTGTTGAATTTCATGCAGAAATGCCCGACCAAATGCCGCTAATTCAGGTTCATCGTACTTGCGACGAGATTGAAACTGCTATAAAGAAAGAATTTCAATATACGAATATCATTATACATCCTGAGCCAACTTCGCAATCGATATAGCGGACAAAATATATTATTCATAAACAAGAATGTAACTTTTCAAAAACTTGGACGTCTTATCTTAAATTCCAAGTAATAACAATTAAAAGCTCATTCTTATGAAATCCTTCATTCTTTCGTTAATTATACTCACCTTTTCTTTTAGTATTAATGCTCAAATTATTACAAAAGAGATACCCGTTGAAAACTTTTCTGCAGTTGAAATTGACGGATTTTTTAATGTAAACCTATCCAGCAATAGTTCTCCTCTTAAAATTACAGGCGAATCTAATGATATTCAATGGATCAAAGTTGAGAATAGAAATGGAACACTTCAAATTTCAATCGATAAGCACCAACAAAAATTATGGAAAAGACTTTGGGGCAATAAACCCAAAATTGACTTGTTTTTAGGAGTACCAAATATAAAAGAATTAAAAGTAGAAGGCATTGGTCAGCTAAAAACACTTTCTCCTATTAAGAGCGAAGAATTAGACATCAAAATAAATGGTGTTAGTCATAGCGAAATAACGCTTAACGTTCACAAAGTAAAAATTGGAATAAACGGGATTGGCGATTTTATATTTAAAGGAGGCGCTGAGTTCGCTGATATTGATTTTGCAGGCATTGGAAATTTTAACTCATTAAACATGGATGTTGCCAACTTGAAAATCAATGGTTCAGGTATTGGAAACTGCGAAGTTAGAGCTAGCAACGAACTTGAAGTAAACTCATCAGGTATTGGAAACATTTCGTACACCGGCTCTCCCGCTCATTGTAAAATCAACAAATCAGGAATTGGCTCTATATCAAAAAAATAAACTAAGTAATCTTTAAGACTTGTTTGGTTAATAAAAGTTGTAACAGCGACATTCACCTGTTTATTTATAAAAACTAGCATTATGTTTGCGAAGATTAATATAGTTTAGGTTTTTACAACGGTTAATTGAAACAGGCGACTCCGAGAGGTTTCGCCTGTTTTAACATTCTAAAATACTTTTTCAATTTAACTCTTACCTAAAACTTAGTTAATGATTTTTTAAGGTTTTATTTACACTGATACGTTTGTTATTAATTACCAAGATCTTGAATATTTAAATCAAATAGTATTTTTTAAATACCAGAAAAACATAACACAATAACAAACAATTACTTATGTGTGAAAATTCGAAAAAGACTATTGGATTTAAGCAACAAGAGATCTCTATTATTTAAACATAAGAATAATAGCATTTTACTCCGAAAGTCCCGTTTTTACTGAACAATAGCTTTATTTTTTCATTAAAAAGAGAAACTTAACATTGCAATATTTCGTAAAAATTAGTTGTTTTACGAATGTTAATTTATGGTTTTATACAAAACCGTAATCCATGCAATTTTCCCTAAAAAAATCTGTTTAGCTTTATTTCTCAACGTATTTATGCATTGAACTGCAGTAATATGCATATGCGTAAAGGAAAAGTTATACAGTTGCTTATAAACATTTGAACATAATAAATGAAAACGCCTTTTTCCTTTAGAACACCAGGATATATTGCCTTATCAGCATATACTCCGGCAAAAAGTATTCCTTCTACATTTAAGAATAAATTAGTTGAATTTCTTCGAAATCACACTTTACTGCAGAATGAATACATCGAAATGATTGATTATGAATGCAAATTACCTGGAAGTATAGAAACCAATGAAGAAGGTTGGATAAAACAGCCGTGGTATGATGCTTGGGTAAATTCAATGCCTGAAAAAAAACGAGCAGATCCGTTTCAAGGAACTAAAGAACGTCGTCGTGTTCCGTTAGATCCAAAATCGATAAAGCAATCGCTACATCCCCATCCAATGTTACCTTCTGATGCTGAAACTATTGCTGCCTCAATGGCAATTTGTAGTTCAAACATCAATCCGGATGACATTGATTTGGTTATGTCTCACTCACAAGTACCCGACAGACCGCTACCTCAAAATGCATCGCTCATTCAATATAAACTGCAATTAAAAAATGCAGGTGCTTATGGTGTCGACTCATGTTGCTCTTCGTTTATGACCATGACCGAACTGGCTTGCTCTCTTGTTGCATCGGGTATAAAAAAAAATATTCTGATTGTGTCTAGTTTTTTAGACTCACATGTAAACGATAAATCCACACACTTCTCGGTTGATACGGGAGACAGCTCTGTCGCTGCAATTATTTCGGCTGTTGATGAAGGTTATGGATATCTGGCATCATGTTCCACTAGTCATGGTGAACGACATGATGGCATTATTTATGAGCATAGAGCTCCGCTACTTTTGCAACGGTTGGATTCGGGCCCGAATTATTCGCAAATGTTTACGACATTTTTCAATGTAACGGCCAACAAAGAAATTGCAAAGAATGCAGCAATTGATCTGAAGTTTGTTGTTGAAGAAAGTTTAAAAAAAGCAAATCTTTCTATAAACGATATTGACTTTTTTGTTACCCACCAACCCGTAGCATGGGCTGGCAACGTGTGGCGCGAATCAATTGGCATTCCTCCATCCAAATTTTACGAATCTTTCGAAAAATATGGCAATATAGCAACCTGTGCTACTGCAACAAATCTACTAGAAGCAATAGAACGAAAGCTTATAAAAAGTGGTAATAACATTATCATCGCTTCTTCGGGTGCCGGAGAGAACCATATCGGAATTGTCATGAAAGTACCTTCTGTACTGGTTGATAATATTACAGCTTCTTATAACGAATAAAAACCAGAAAACCATCCCAACTTAAACAGCTCAAACTTTAAACTCTTAATATTTTAAGATTATGGATGTAACAGTAATTTTTGCATTAGTGCTCATTGCACTTATTCCTCCTTATTATCTGTTAATGAGATTATTATTCAAAAAAACAATAATCTTTAAGTTAGGGATGGTTTTACTTCTCATTTTTGAAACAATGCCTTGGGTGACATTCTTTCTTGGTGCAAAAGGATTTCAGCATATATGGTGGGCTCTACCATTTTGCTGGATATTTATCTTTCTAGCATTTTATATTATTCTGAAGATTATCAAGACTCCGTTACAAGAACTCGCCAGAAAAATAGATTACGTTTCGCAGGGAAATCTAAATATTACGTTTGAAGACAAAGAACTCAAAGGTGATAATGAATTTGCAAGAATCTCTGAATCTGTAATTAATCTCTCCAATCAGTTAAAAGGAGCTGTCAGTGGAATTATTGATGTGTCGGGACAACTAAAGAATGCCGGAAAAGAAGTAAATACTAGTTCGCAATATTTATCGCAAATTATTGCAGAGCAGGCAGCTTCGGTAGAAGAAATTTCATCGTCGATGGAAGAAATTGCGGCCAGTATTCAGCAAAATGCGGACAATGCAAAACAAACTGAGAGAGAATCCGATAAAATCAGACAACAAATTAATACCATTCAGGAAAAATCAGAACAAAGTCTTCGTGCTGTAAATAACATTGCTGAAAAGATCAGTATCATTAATGATATAGCTTTTCAAACTAATATTCTTGCACTTAATGCAGCAGTTGAAGCTGCTCGTGCAGGAGAACATGGCAAAGGTTTTGCTGTAGTGGCAGCCGAAGTTCGCCGTTTGGCAGAAAAAAGCAAACTGGCTTCGGAAGAAATTCAGCAACTCTCGGTTGAGAGTGTAAAAACTACCACAGAGACTAATTCCATCATTTTAGAAATTGTTCCAAGTATTGAAAAAACGACTACGCTTATCAATGAGATAACAATGGCCTCTATTGAACAAAATAGTGGGGCTACGCAGATTAACGATTCAATACAACAGCTTAATAATTCCTCACAAATGAGCGCTTCTTCGTCCGAAGAACTTGCTCAAACCGCAACGTCACTTGACATGCACAGCGAAACGCTCGTTGATTTAACATCTTATTTTTCAATAAAATAGGATAAGAAAGAAAGGGATAAAAAAGCTGCAAACCAAATTGGTTTGCAGCTTTTTTTATCCCTTTTCTTGTTAATACTTTGCAAATATCGGATCTTCCTCGTAATGAGAAGTATCACCCCATAATTCAATAGTCCATTTCCCTTCTTCGTATTTTAAAACAGAAAGAGATGCCGGATATATCGGTTTAGTTTTCCATAATTGCGATAAATTGTCACCATTTACATATGCCAAAAACGTTTTGATCACAGTTGTATGAGTAACAACCATAATTCGTTGGTCTGTTGGCAAAGCAGTTATTTCATCAAAAAAATTAACAATTCGCTTTTGCACATTCCAAAACGACTCTCCCGTTGATGGCGTATAAGCATCTGGCTGATCCCAGAACGGTTGTATTTCATGCGATAAAATCGGATCGGCTGCTAATTCGGCACGAGTATGACCTTCGCAACGTCCTAAATCGATTTCGAGTAATCGATCATCAACATCAACGTATATAGGCACGTTTTTCTCTTCAAGAATCAGCTGCATAGTATGTTTAGTTCGTCCCGATGGACTGCACCAAGCTGAAGAAAAATCGATTTCTGACAATCGTTTACCAAGAGCTTTTACATCGGCAATTCCTTTTTGAGTAAGCGGAGAATCATTATGTCCCTGCATACGACGTTCGACATTCCACTCCGTCTGTCCGTGGCGAATAAGATATATTTCCATAAAATTTACAAATCAAATAAAAAGGTTGCCTCCGAGAAGAAGCAACCTTTAATAACTGATGTAAAGGTAAAATTATTTGACATCGATAAAACCATAACTCCGCTGAACAAAACTTGAAAGATCGGCACCTTTTAGCATTCCGTTCGAAAGTAATGCAAGATCAACTAATTGTTTTACAGCCGATTCTTTTTTACCAAAACTTTCAAGAATACTTTCGCGCTGTTTACGAAGATCTTCCAGCTTTTTATTTAATTCTTCCAACTTATCTTTATCTGCCTGTGAAATTTCTTCAGGTTTTTTCTTTTCATTTGCTTTTTCAAGTTGTGTATGTTCTACTTCAACAGGATCTAGCACTGCATCAATCTTTTCGATATCCGATTTTGTGTTTTCAACCGTACGGTCTGCTATTTTACCGATTACCGGATGGTTGGTATTAACCACAAGATTATAACTATCAGGCATCTGGCCATAAAAATTCATAGGACCGCCACCTAAAGCCGACATATCTTTCATACGACGCATAAACTCATTCTGTGTAATGATGAGCGGCGCATCGTTTTCGGTAAGATTCTCATAACTAACATAGTAGTTAGCATCCGATGGAAGAACTGACTGAAATACCGGTCGAAGCAATTCCTGTTGTTCTCCCGAAAGCTTAGATTCTCTAACCTCTTCTTTTTCAATAAGTTTATCAATCACATCGGCATCAACACGTTTAAAACTTACTTCTTTAAATTTTGATTCCAAATGATTGATATAGTGAATATCTAGCTGGCCATCCATTACCAGAACGTCATAACCACGGCCACGTGCAGCATCAATAAAACTATGCTGAGAATCCACATTTGTTGCATACAAGTAAACCAGTTTCTTGTTTTTATCTTTCTGGTTTCCTTCAATAAGTTTTTCGTATTCTTCGAATGTAAAATACTTTCCTTCAGTATTTTTCAACAAAGCAAATTTTTCAGCTTTTTCGTAGAATTTCTCTTCACTAACCATTCCATATTCAATGAAAAGCTTCAAATTATCCCACTTTTCTTCGTAAGCTTTACGGTCTGCTTTAAAAATTTCTTGTAAACGATCGGCAACCTTTTTGGTAATATGAGCCGATATTTTCTTCACATTCGAATCGCTCTGCAAATAACTTCTGGATACATTTAGCGGAATATCAGGCGAATCTATTACGCCATGCAACAAGGTTAAAAAGTCAGGTACAATTCCCTCAACAGAATCAGTAACATAAACCTGGTTGCAGTATAATTGAATTTTATTACGTTGTAACTCTATATTACTCTTAACTTTAGGAAAATAAAGAATACCGGTAAGATTAAACGGATAATCCACATTAAGATGAATGTAAAACTGTGGTTCTTCCGACATCGGATACAATTCGCGGTAAAAATTCGTATAATCTTCCTCTTTCAGTTCTGATGGCTTACGAGTCCATGCCGGCTTTGTATTATTGATAATCAAATCTTTATCTGTATCAACATATTTACCGTCTTTCCATTCTTTTTCTTTTCCAAAAACAATTTCGACCGGAAGGAATTTGCAATATTTGTTCAAAAGATCTTTTACACGGTTTTCCGATGCAAAATCTTTCGATTCATCGTCAATGTGCAAAATAATATCGGTACCAACCGTTTCCTTTGTAGCATCTTCCAAGGTATATTCCGGGCTTCCATCGCATTCCCAGTGAACTGCAGCAGAACCTTCTTTATACGAAAGCGTGCGAATTTCAACTTTTTCGGAAACCATAAAAGCCGAGTAAAAACCAAGACCAAAATGGCCAATAATACCATTTGCCTGATCTTTATATTTATCGAGAAACTCACCGGCACTCGAAAATGCAATCTGGTTAATATACTTGTTAACCTCTTCGGCAGTCATTCCGATACCATTATCCGAAACCGTAATGGTTTTCTTTTTTTCATCAACAGCAACACTTACTCGAAGATTTTCGACATCGCCTTTGTATTCACCCGTAGAAGCAAGTGTACGAAGTTTTTGGGTTGCATCAACAGCATTAGAAACCAACTCACGAAGGAAAATTTCGTGGTCGGAATACAGGAATTTTTTAATTATCGGGAAAATGTTCTCGGTAGTAACTCCAATATTTCCTTTTTGCATATATCAGTATTTTTTAGTTTTCGAACAAAATGGATTTAACCAAACGTTATGCCATTACCTAGAAACTGATATTTTGGCAAGCTTTTAATTATTTTTCTACCGATATATGACAAAAATACAGTTTCACAACTGAACATGCAGTCTTGCTCCAAACGCATTAACAAGACCCCGGTCTTTATTGTATGCCGGATTTATGATCAACTGATAATCAGGACTTATCCAAAGACAATATTTTGCCAGGCGAAAAGAATAATAGATTTCGGCAATATATTCGGCACCATAATTAAGTGCACCATCGCCAATGATAAAACCGTATCCACCAGCTTCCAGATATTTACGATGATCATTCGATAAACCGTTGATTATAAATGCAGAGCCTAATTTATCATCAACTCTGTGCCAGAAAGTTCCATTTAACTGAAAGCCTGCACTTACCGAACGATCAATTTCAGTAAATGTCCATGTTTCATTATGTCCATCATTCCAACCTAAACGACAGAAAACGCCTAAGTTACTATTAATCTGCTGCTCAACATTGATACCAAAACCATATTTTGTTCGTCCTAAACGACTTGTACTATCAACATTCGGAACAGTATTACGGGCAATCCCCCACTCTACGGCCTGCTTATAATTTCCCATTCGGGCTTCAGTCAAAAAACTCATTAGTCGAACAGCTCCAGGCTGATCTCCAAGTTTAAAATGTTGTTCAAATTCAACAGCTTCAGAACGTGAACGTTTCAAATTCCAATCCATATTTGCTCCGTTAGCCAAAGTCGGAACCATAACGGCAGCAAAACGCAATGTCCACGATGGTTTTACCAACTCAGCTTCAACACCATAAGTATAACCACGGGTATCGGCCGGATAATCCCATGCGCCATTTCCCATCAAAGACCAGTTATAAAACTGATTACGAGGATCGTGACTATAACTGTTGTCATCAAAAAAATCCATAATACTAAATTTTCCGATTGTTATCGAAAAATAAGACTCCGGTAAAGTAACAGGTATCTGGTTCAGATCATCTTCAGCTTTAACTATTTTATCCGTCAAAGAAAAAATTTGCGTAACATAATATCTCGCATTGTAATATTTGGGGCTAGGATCGCTTACCCGATAAACTTCTCCATTAGGGAAGCCTGCAACACCTCGGGTTTGAGAAAAACCAGAGCCACCCGACACTTCAAAATTATAATATGCCGAAGCCCCTTTCCATAATTGGGTACCCAGATAAAAAGTAGAAGACAAAGAAGTCGTTGATTCTGAAGACGAAGAAAGACTGTTTTGTCCAGTATAATTTACCTGAAAATCAGGATGGTATTGAGAAATAAGCGTACTCTGAAAATGGAACTTCCAGAAAGATGCATTTAACGTATCACTCTTTTCTTTGGCAAAAGAAGACAACGATAGTAAACAAAAAACAGACAATAAAACAATTAAGAAGAAATGTTTGAAGTAAAGTTTAATCATAAAAACAGCCGTAAATAAAAATACATATAATTCTGTTATTCTTCTGTTTATAAAAACATCGACAGAAATAACAGCTACAAAAGTACGGCTCAACAGTAAAAAGAAAACTCTCTAATAGTGATTTTCACTACAAATAGTGATAAGCGGCTTCCTTACTTTCTCACGAACTTCCTCGTTTTGAGGATATCCTACAGAAATGATCAACTCGGCTCTCAAAAACGAAGGTATGCCTAACAATTTTTTCACTTTCTTCTCATTAAACCAACCCATTATGCAAGTTCCAAGACCCTCTGCGGTTGCCTGAAGACAAAACTGCATAGTAGCCATTCCGACATCCATTAAAGTATATGACTTATTTTTAAGCAACTGACCTATACGCGATGTTAAATTGGGGCTTTCTCTAACCACAACCACTAAAACCGGAGCCTGCGTTGCAAATTTGTTCATACCTAAAGGAGGTGTAACCAGCAACGGAGCGAGCTGCGCTAAAAGTTTGGGCTTATTTACCACAATAAACTTCCAAGGTTGGGCATTGCATGCCGAAGGGGCAATACGTGCAGCTTCTATGCAACGCTCAATTATTTCGGAATTAACCAAATCGGACTTATAAGCTCTGACACTTTGTCGCGAGCGAAACAGGGTTAGTGCTTCCTGTGATAACATTACAAATTTCCGATTTTAAAGATTTCTTCCGATTCAAAAATCTGCTTGGTATATTTAGTATTAGCGACAGCCACCATAGCTCTCGCAACAACATCGGCATTGATCGCTCTATAGCGCATAACAGGACCTCTCATAAAAGGATACATCAAGATAGCCACGATTTTAGCCATAAACTCTTCCCAATGAATTTTGCGTCTTGCCCCCAAAAGTAAAGCTGGTCTGAAAATACCAAGCCGTTTAAATCCACTTTTTATAAGATACTCTTCTAATCTTCCTTTTGTTCGTAAATAATAATTATGGCTACGTTTATTAGCACCTAAAGACGAAACCACAAAAAAACCATCAACGCCATGTTTTAAAGCCTGAATTGCAATGCGAACAGGTAATTCAAAATCCACATTTACAAAGCTTTGAAACTGACTTATTTTATGACGGGTATTTCCAATACAACAAAACACCTCATCGACATTCAATAATGAGCCAATTTGCTCAAAATCATCAAACTGGGTTCTAACAACTCTGATTTCAGGACATGTCCAAGGCATATCGTGACGCACAAACACACGAACTTCCTGATAAACTGGATTTTCCAGAAGATGGCGAACAACGTGTTCACCCACCAGACCTGTAGCTCCAAAAACTGCAGCAATCTTTCCTTTCTTCCCTTCTATACTGCTCATTAACAGTTAAAATTTACACTTATATTAATTGAAACAGAAGCAAATTACACTAAATCAATAAAGTATGCCTCTTACATAAATTATTTAAAATCAAAAAAATATTACTGTTTAAGTTAAGCATTTTGATTTGGAAAGGCATGCAAAAATATCATTTTTCCTGATATGCACGAGTATCAAAAGCATCTCTCAATCCATTTCCCAATAAATTGAAAGCCAATACTATAATCATTATAGCCAAACCTGGCAAAATTGCCAAGTAAGCCGCATCCACCAAAATATAGCCATAATGATCCTTAATCATGCTACCCCATGATGCAATAGGTGGCTGAACACCAATTCCAAGAAAACTCAATCCTGCCTCAACTAAAATAGAGGAAGCAAAATTGGATGCCGAAATAATAATAATAGGTCCTAAAATATTAGGTAATATATGTTTAAATAATATTCGAGGCGTTTTATAGCCTAAAGATCTGGCGGCCAATACATATTCTTTTTCGCGTAAAGCAAGAACCTGACCACGTGTAACACGAGCAACTTCCACCCACATTGTAATTCCCACTGCTACAAATACTTGCCAAAAGCCTTTGCCTAAAACCAGCGTTATAGCAATAACAAGCAGTAGCGTTGGTATTGACCACGTTACGTTTATAAGCCACATTATAATTTTATCCACCCGACCTCCAAAATATCCGGCAAGTAACCCGAGTGTAAGCCCGATAACCAGCGATATCAAAACCGCAATAAGTCCAACCGAAAGCGAAACACGAGTACCAATAAGTAACCGACTTAGCAAATCACGTCCAAAACGATCAGTTCCCAATTTATACGATCGGTCAACAAGTCTTTTATGCAATATAAATTGTTTCCAATCAGTAACTTTAGCAGTTCCTAAAACTTCTTCGCGAGTAAAACCCTGAACAAAATGTTCGTTAATTCCTTTCGGGGTATATTCGTGAGCAAATACAGAATCGGACGAAAAAGAAACCGAATCGACTGCAACTTCTCTAAACTGAGATTTCTGTCCAAAAAGCATTACACCAAGCCACGAACGTTGAGACTGCTCTGAATCTTTAAACGGTACCTGCAACAATTTCACCCGAAAGCCGGGAGAAGCCGTAGCTATGGCTAAATTCTGATTATTGCAGTAAGGTGTAGAATCGGGCGTTATCAAATATCCTAAAACAGACACTATAACCGCAAGTATGATAACAGCCATACCTACCACTGCTGTTGGTATATACATTAATCGTTTAAACGGAGATATTGGCTGGTTATTTACAAGCATTATTTTACTACACGTTTTTTCCAGCTTACAGGCAAACAAAGAGCCCAAAGCGCCGTAAAGGTAATGTAAAAGCTATAAAACAGTTGGGTGGAGACAAAAACGAATGGGTAAAAACGTTGTCCACTCCATTGTTGAAAGCTTCGGATAAAGGGATAATCAGCTATAGATTTTAACACCATCAACAATATAGCATACAAGATATTAGATCCCGAAAAAAAACTAAGTATAAAAAGCAGTACAATAAAACTATTCGTCAGAAAAATCAGTATTGCCGTATATCGTGCCAGTCCTTGCGGATAAGCTTTGCTTTTGGCAGCCCAGCGAGCCCGTTGACGAAAAAAATTCAACAGACTATCCAAGGCAAATGTTTGCACCAGTGCGTCTTTATTTTTAATATAATCAACATGATAGCCGTTATCATACATTTTTTGCAGCAGAAACTGATCATCGCCCGAAGAACGATCTCGAGCAAACGGATCGACCAATTTCTCAATTGTTTTACGTCGATAACCAAGATTTGCACCATTCGACATTATTGCATGCCCTCCCAAAGCTGCACCAGCCGTAGATACGGCAAGACTTGCAAATTCCAGCGACTGTACTTTTGTCCACCAACTTTTTCCCTGAGTTATTGTAACAGGTCCAATAATATAATCAGCCTTCGTTATTTCAAAATATGACGCATATGATTTTACCCAATTATCAGATAGACAACAGTCTGCATCTGTTTGAAGAATAAGCTCGCTATCAGAATGTTGTATTCCGTACTCCAACGCTGCTTTTTTTCCGAACACCTCTTCGGGAAGAGATAAACATACAAATCGGCTATCATTACTAATAAACTCATTCACAAAACGTAAGCTACCATCTTCAGAATGATCATTCACTAAAATAAATTGTATTAATGAAGATGGATATTGTTGCTTTGATAAATCTGATAAAATTCTGGATAAATGATGCCGCTCATTTCGAAAAGGGACAATTACGGTCACTCTTGTTTCAGGATCTATTAGTTTTGTCTCAAAATCAACATGTTTTATCCATTTTACATACAAATAAAGAACTCCTATACAATAAAGGAGCATTATTGCAATTGATATAAATACCAGAATAACAAGTAGATTCATCTAAAGGATCATTCCAATAATCGAAGCTGAAAGCAATGCCGAAAGTGTACCTCCTAGCAATGCTCTAAAACCAAGAGAACTAATAAGTTTCTGCTGATTGGGAGCAAGTGCTCCAATACCGCCAATTTGCATTCCGATCGAACCAATATTAGCAAAGCCACAAAGCAAATAGGTTGCCATTAAAATAGAGCGCGGATTGGTTAAAACCCCAGAAGATTTCAATGCCGCCAAATCTGAATAACCAATAAATTCATTCAGAATTATTTTCTTACCCAACAGTTGTCCAAGTAAAACAGAATCATGACCAGTTACCCCAATTAAATTCATAATTGGCGAAAATAAGTATCCTAGCATAAACTCAAGCGAAAGTCCATTATATCGATTCTGTGTTATAGCTTTAATATGCTCATTAATATGAAATAATACGCCGGCCTTTAAGAAAATAAAATTCACAAAAGCCACCAATCCAATAAATACCAATAACATAGCACCAACAATAACAGCCAGCTTTAACCCCTGCACCGTTCCATTTGTTATTGATTCGAGTACATTACCTCCAGAATCCTGTTTATCAACATCCAGCGAATAAGTCGGTTCATTTTTCTGCGGAAGCAAAATACGAGCAATAATAAGAGCACCAGGAGCTGCCATAACTGAAGCTGCCAACAAATGCCGGGCAAACACAAGCCGCATGACAGGATCTTCACCACCCAAAAAACTTATATACGAAGCAAGTACACCTCCTGCCATCGTCGCCATACCAGTTGTCATAACAACCAGTATTTCAGAGGCTGTCATACGAGGAAGATAGGATTTAATCAGCAAAGGAGCTTCCGTTTGTCCAAGAAAAATATTAGAAGCTGCGCATAAACCTTCGGGACCAGAAATGCGCATTGTTCGACTAAAAACCCATGCTACAACTTTTACGATACGCTGTAAAACACCAAGATAAAAGAATAAACTGGTAAGAGCTGAAAAGAAAATAATAGTTGGAAGTATCTGAAAAGCAAATATATAACCACTTTTTTGAGTATTCAGTAATCCGCCAAAGACAAAAGTTGTTCCTATTCGGGTAAAGTCAAGGACCTTAACAAACAGAGAACCTGCAAATTCAAATACAGACTGAAACCAAGGAACAAAAAGCAGACCAGCTGCAATAAGTAACTGTAATACAAGCCCTGACACGACTGTTCTCCAAGGAAAAAGCTTACGGTTTGTTGAAAACAACCAAGCTATTGCAATTATCGATAAAATTCCACCAATACCCTGTAAAATATGAATAAGAGAAAATTGACCATGAACCTGTACAAGAGATAAAGGCTGAGTGGTTTGTGCTTCCGCTATCACGGGAATAAAAACTGCACAAAACAAGACAAGAAACTTTCGCATAGAAAATTTATTCTTCAGAATCCGGATTTCGTCTGTTTATCTCATCTCTGATAAGAGATGCCCGTTCGTAATCCTCAGCAGTAACAGACTCACCAAGAGCCTGTTTCAGCTCATCCATTGTCATATTACTAAAACTAGGACGCAAAACATCCGACGATGATGAATATGAATTGCTTTCATCATCATCTGTTTCATTATCAGACGATTCACCTGATTCTGGTTCTGCATCAAAATCAATAATAATACTGGCTTTACGCATTATATCTTCCGATGTATAAATAGCACATTTAAAGCGTAATGCAAGAGCTATAGCATCGGATGTGCGCGAATCTATCTGAATTGTTTCGGCTCCGTTTGAACAAGTAAGTTTAGAATAAAAAATTCCTTCTTCGAGCTTATAGATCATAACCTCAAGCAATTCAACATGAAAAGCCATTGCAAAATTAAGAAAGAGATCATGAGTTAATGGCCGTGGCGGATTTAAACCTTCCAATTGTATAGCAATAGCTTGTGCCTCAAAACCACCTACAATTATAGGAATACGACGATCCCCATTTTCTTCTGATAATACAAGGGCGTAAGCCCCAGATTGAGTCTGGCTGTACGAAACGCCTAATACTTTCAGTTTTACCTTGCTCATGTTAAAATCAGCTCGTGCTGTTTATCCTTTATATATCTAACTAAACAAATATAGTGTTTTTAGCATTTCTCCCGTAATACAATAATTGTTTATACATCAAAAAAGAATTGATGCAATGAATAGCTCAAGCAAAAACGACAAAAAATCGGCATTAATATCCATAGACAGAACCCTTTCGAGTTTGACTATTCGTTATATTTCATTAATTTACAACATACTACACTTTCATTCATTACTATAATATAAATATCTATGCAATTATAACTTTGTAATATTGATAGTTAAATCATTTCCAGTAAGTCCGTCGGCAGTGAAATGAACAATAGCATTGCCCGATTCTTTTCCCGATTGAAGTATAAACTGGCATTTCCCGTTAAACAAACTACGTTGCCAATTACCATCCGTGCAAATATCGGCTTCGTGACTGCTTGGATCTCCATTTCCTACACCAACAAAATGCACATTTCCTTCAGCATGAGCTTTTATTAAATCCTGAGCAACAGAAACTTCACGTCCATATGCGTCAACAGCATAAATATTGATAACCGTTGCATCTCTGCCATCTGCCAACAATGTCGATTTGTCGGCAACAGCAACCAGTTTAACAGCCACTCCGGTTGTTTCGATGCTGGTTGTTATTTTCCGACCTTTTTTAAATGCAATGGCTTCCAATTTTCCGGCTTCGTAAGGAACAACCCATTTTAAATGACTATTTCGAAGCATTTCTTTTTTGCCTAAACTTTTACCGTTAAGAAACAGTTCCACATTGTCGGCATTAGAATTTACCCAAACCTCTATAGGCAGACCTTCTTTACCATTCCAATTCCAGTGCGGACTGATGTGAAGCACGTCTTTGTCGGTCCACCACGACTGGTAGTAATAATAGATATTTTTAGGAAAACCGCAGACATCCATAATTCCGAAGTGCGAACTGATGTTTGGCCACTGGTATGGCGTTGGTTCTCCCCGATAATCAAAACCTGTCCATACAAAACCTCCCAGCATCCAGTTGTTATCAGCCGCAATAGGCCACCAAGCCTCGGCTGTTGAAGCCCACCACGGAGCTGTTATATCCTGATCGGGAACATAGCAGCGAACGGTATCTTTTTCATATATACCACGTGTTGTAACAGTGCTGCCCATTTCGGTGCCAATAACAGGCTGAGCAGGATGATCGCTGTGATAAGGCACAAGACTTTTTTCGCGGTAATTGAAACCACGAACCGGAATAATTTCATTAATACCTGTAAATTCATTTCCCATATCGGCAGCATAAGTACAGACACGAGTTGGATCAAGTTCCTGCAGTTTAGCCATTAATGTACGGGTAATATTTTTGCCGATGTTATTATGCTGAACGTAACCTTCTTCGTTTCCAACAGACCAGAGAAAAACAGAAGTCCGGCTGCGATCTCGAAGAATAAGTTGTTCGAAATCATGCATATATTGAGGGCTACTGTTAAGCAATCGATTTTCGCTCAGAACAAGCATTCCTAAACTGTCACAAGCATCTAATAATTCAGGTGTTGCAGGATGATGACTGGTTCGATATGCGTTAATGCCCAGTTCTTTTAGTAATTTCACACGATAATATTGCAGATAATCGGGCAAAGCAAGACCTACTCCGGCATGATCCTGATGACAGTTTACTCCCTGTATTTTAATGTGTTTCCCATTAAGTGTCACTCCATTTTGCATATCAATAGATATAGTTCGAATGCCAAAACGATTGGTTATCTGATCAATTATTTTACCATCTTGTTTAACAAGACTTGTAACCCGATATAAATAAGGATCTTCTAGCGACCACAGATGTGGGTTTGTTACAATAAACTGCTGTTTTACTATCTTTTTTTCGTTTAACAAAAACGAGACCGGCAAATCTTTGGTTTCAGCAATTTTACGGCCACTACGATCGGTAATTATCGATAAAACAGAGCATTTCGATTTTGCAAGAGTTTGATTATCTATGGTTGTTTCAATAAAAACGGTAGCATCTTTCTGCCCAACTTTTGAATAAATAAAAAGTCCATTTTCAGGAATATGCAGCGGATTATATCGATTAAGCCATACATGCCGATAAATGCCGGCTCCTTCGTAAAACCAGCCTTCACTTTGCGTGGCATCTACGCGCACAACAATTACATTTTCTTTTCCATAATTCAGATAATCGGTAATATCATACTCTGCACCGACATACCCACTGTGGTTATTTCCAAGATAAAAGCCATTAATCCAAACTATTGCATCACGATAAATTCCATCAAACTGAATCGAAAAATGCTGTCTAGAGTCGGTTTTTGCTAAATTGAACTTTTTTCGGTACCAGCCGATGCTGTTTTCGGGAAACAAGGCTCCAACTGCTTTATACCCATGAGACATAAGATCTTCATTATTAACAAACTGAAAAGGCAGCCCGACAGCCCAATCATGTGGTAACTGTATTGTCTGCCAGCTACGATCGTCGAAGCGTGGATTGATGGCTGTACCTTCAGCCTTGCCTGCTTTTGAAAAGATATTGGCTATTTTAAAATTAAAGTCTTTAGCCGGATCGGAAGCATTACCCAAATGAAATTTCCAATCCTCATCGAAATTAATTTTCTGACGTTCTGTTTGCGCCTGAAGCGAAAGAAAAGCGCTCAGAAAAAGTGTTAGCGAGATAATTGTAGCAAATCTGTTCATAGCTATATTCTGTTGATTTTCTTATCATTTACGAATAATAAAACTGGAGGAAAGAAATTCTGGCATTCCTGTTAGTTTTAAAATATACGTTCCACTTGCGAATATATTATTGTCAAGAGTGATTGAATAGGTGTTTTTACCAGCCATTGCTTTGCGAGTTTCCGCTAAAAGTAATTTTCCATTTAAATCATACACGTTCAAAGCAATATCAGTGGTCAATTCTGTCGTTAGTAATACATGCAATATTCCATTTTCTGCCGGATTTGGAAAGATCGTTAACGACGTTTGCGATGCTTTTATGTTAGGTGTTACCGTAGAAATGCCAAGATTAGCGAGATTTTCGTCGGGGCATTTTCCGTAACGGAAAGCGACAGTAGTATCATTTTTTGTCATATCGAAATAAAACGCGCGCTGTATTTTCCATTTAACATTACATGGCTCAGGAACTTTTTCGGATGTAGACCAGTCGTTGGTCGGAGCAAAATAGAAAGCAGAAGAATCGTTCGTCAGAGAACCTCCGATATAATCAAATTTAGCCCGATAGATATCGTTTTTTATCTGTTCCATGCTAATGAAATTCCAATTGCCACCAGGATTAGTAAAATCGCCAGTAAGATACATTTTACCTCGCGTGTATCCCGTAAGAGAAGTTGTATCCCGCAAATCGGCATAAATGGTTACATGCAAAGTATCACTTGTTGTAGCATTGTTAAATGCATTCAGCGCCACTGTAGCTTGTTGTGTTGATGGATCCCAGGCTCCAAGCTGATAATTTTGCCAGTTATAGCACTCTGGTTCCCAGTAAAAGATGCCAAGTCCGCCAGATACCGATTTTGTTTTGTTTACGATGTCCGAAAGAAAACTTTCGCAGGTAGAAGCAGCGGTATAATCCATTCCTACTTCGCTGATTATGATTTTTTTGCCATAACGGGAGACCATATCCGTCATATTAGTAAGGCATTGATTTGTAAGCGTTGACCAATTTGATGTACTCGGATATAATGACATACCTATAACATCCCATTTTGCATTATTGCTTTTTAATCCATCAAAAATCCAGCGAAACAACGAATTATCGAATCCATTAGAAATATGAACAATAACCTTAATCGTATCATTAACAGCTTTAACAGCATCGTACCCACTTGATACAAGTGCTGCAAAATTAGCCATGCTAACAGAGGCTCTTCCGTCGGGCCAAAGCATTCCGTCATTCGTTTCGTTTCCTACTTGAACCCATTCGGGCGTAATGCCTAATGTTTTTAACGTATCAAGAACATTGTATGTAAAATCGTAAACATCTTGTTTAAGCTGATCTATGGTATGAGTAGCCCATGCTGCGGGTTTTGTCTGATTGGACGGATCTGCCCATGTATCACTGTAATGAAAATCAATCATTATTCTAAAACCCATATTTTTAGCACGCAAAGCCATATTGGCAACATCTTTTTTACCACACCATCCGTTTGTGGGATTGACCCAGACTCTGAAACGTAATGAATTAATGCCTTTATCTTTCAGAATCTGCATACAGTCTTCTGCCTGCCCAGCATCGTTTTTAAAAGCATAGCCAGCCCTCTCCATTTGAGATAACCATCCGATATCGGCACCTTTGGCAAACTGGGCGTTAGTGTAATCAAATTTTACCAGAAAAAATCCGGCCAGCAAGAACTGTAACAAATTTTTCCATTTCATGTTTTGCGTTTTATTTTAGTGTAAAGAAAGCACTATGAGAAATAGCGAAAGTTCACCACTCATAGTTATACTATACAACAGTAATGAGCTTTTTTTATTACAAGTTGTTTAATGAATAGCTAATTAATAACCATACCCGTTGCTTTTTAGAAAATATAAGGAGTTGTTCATTGGATTTCAATTAAAATTTATTTATCTATATAACTAAAAATCAAATAAATAAACGACATCAATACAAATTACCAAAAGATACGGACTTATAGAAAAAAATTCTCAATTAAATCAAAAAACAAAACTATATGATATAAAACTGATTACAATGTGGATAACATCAGAATACTTAAGTATCGGTAGTAAATGCCAATTTTTTAAGTTTTTACACAGTAAGTTATCGCTCCAAATAGAGCGATCGCTTTATAACAAGCATAAGTTCAAATTATTTTTTCACTGATATAATCCGAATTAAAGAAGCAGTATCATTGATATTTACAGATTTTAATGATTCTTACGTGATTGAAGGAATATTTCCATCTACTTTTTATCTCTTCTTTAAGAAAAACTAATTCTGAATGTACTTTTCATTAACTCAATTTTAACTGATTCAAAATTATTCCATTTTATAAAAAGTTTTAAACACACTGCTAGGGACAAAATGTGTGCTTAGCCATTTTTCGCACAAAAAACACCATTAAGTGGCTTATTTTTATTTGCTCTGTCCTTTTTTGTATTCTATTCTGGTAACGGAATAAAAAGAAAAAAGGTCTACAAATAACTAAATTTGTAGACCTTTTTCTAATCTTGACTCTCTTTGTCTCAAAGACTTGGCGGAGAAAGAGGGATTCGAACCCCCGGAGGTTTGACCCTCAACAGTTTTCAAGACTGCCGCAATCGACCACTCTGCCATTTCTCCGCTGCAAAAGTAGAAATAAATTCATTACAAAAAAATATTTCTTGCAAAAAAACAGAGTTTTCTATAAAAAACATTTATTATTCTCATTATTAAAACATTATAGCAATATTCTTGTTTATTCTTTTTTTAGATGTACACGAAAGTTATGAACATAAAAAAAGTAATTTGTTCAAAAAAAAACGCTATAACCCTCTAAAAAGTTGATTACGATGTTGCTTCGCTTTACAAATAGTCTATATTTGTGATAGTATTAAACAAAACAGGATTTACTAACCCTAAATTTTGTCAAAAATGAATAAAGCACAACTTATTGATGCTATTGCAGCTGAATCAGGATTAACCAAAGCCGATTCAAAGAAGGCATTAGATGCCTTTGTTAAAGCAACTACTGACGCTCTTAAAGCTAAAGACAAAGTTGCTCTTGTTGGATTTGGTTCATTTAGCGTTTCTACAAGAAGCGCTCGTACTGGACGTAACCCACAGACTGGCAAAGAAATTAAAATCGATGCTAAATCTGTGATTCGTTTTAAAGCTGGTAGCGAACTTCAAGATTCCGTACAATAAAATCAATATTGTACGTTTAAAAGGAGCACCATAAGTGCTCCTTTTTTTATTTTTGTACAATGATTGATAATGCATTACTGTCTTATTTGGAAAGCTTTCTTACAGTTCATCGTAAGGATTTTATAGAAAAAGTGTTATCAGAAAGAACAAAGTATTTGACTATTGTTCTGGAAGATATCTTTCAATCGCAAAACGCAAGTGCTATATTGCGTAGTGCCGAATGTTGTGGATTTCAGGATATTCATATTATTGAAAGCCGTAATCAATATACGTTAAACCCCGATGTGTTAAGAGGTTCTGATCGCTGGCTTACTATAAATAAATATAATTCTTCTGAAGCTGCTGTTCTTAAATTAAAAGAAGATGGATATAGAATTATAACTACTGTTCCTTCTCAAAATGCTGTTTCGCTTCCTGATTTTGATTTATTAAAAGGAAAATGCGCAATTGTTTTTGGAACGGAGCGTACAGGTATATCATCAAGGATGCAAACATTGTCGGATGAACAACTTTCTATTCCAATGGTTGGTTCTACTGAAAGTTTTAATGTCTCGGTTTCTGCAGCAATTGTTATGTATACGCTTTCGCAAAAACTTCGGAAGTCTAGTCTAAAATGGCAATTAGATTCTGAAGAATATAAGAAGCTGAAACTTAAATGGGTGCAATTCTCTATCCGAAGGCCGGAGTTGTTGGAAAAATATTTTTATGAAAACATACAAGCAAAATAGATTAACATTTGTTATGAATTTAAGTTTTAGCCTTAATTTTTTGATTAAAAAGCTCTAAATTTGAAAGATTCTTTTTGTTTTTAATTGACCAAACAGTTTGAAATATGAACTGCATTATTGTTGACGACGATAAACTATCAAGGCGGATTATAGAAGAGTATGTAAAAAAGACAGAATCGCTCCGATTGGTGGGATCATTCGCTAATGCAATGGAGGCTATTAATTTTGTTAGTATAAATCAAAATATAAACTTGATTTTTTTAGATATCGAAATGCCAGAAATGACAGGTCTCGATTTTCTAAAATCATTAGCTATTATGCCTCAGGTTATTATCATCTCTTCTAAAGAAAAATATGCTTTCGATGCTTTCGATTATAATGTTACAGATTATCTGCTAAAACCTGTTGCGTATAGCCGTTTTTTTAGATCTATAGATAAGGCAATCAAAGTTTTTAATAAAAACAGCAACTCGATTGAGCCTCAGGATTCTATTTTCATTAAACGTAATCTTTCATTAGTAAAACTTAAATTTGAAGATATTCTTTGGGTTGAAGCTTTAGAAAATTATGTTAGTTTTTATACTGATTCAGAAAAATTCACTATTCATTTTACACTAAAAGCGATTGAAAAAAAACTGCCTTCTAATAAATTTTTGAGAGTACATCGATCTTATATTGTTAATATCAGTGCAATAACGAGTATAGAAGAAAATAATGTGATAATCAGTACTAACAACGAAAATCATGCAATACCTATCGGTAAATCTTACCGAGATAAATTGATGCAGGATATAAATTCTATTCGTTAAAAGTTTGTTGGCGACAAAATGCGAATTCTTTGCTGTTTATTGATCGTTATAACTTTAGCTCCTGTCTTAGAAATAAAGGCCAAGGCTAAAAGTTATGAGCGCCTTTTAGCCTTGAGTGACAGCCTTTCTTTATCGTTATCGGATGGCAGAAAAGAAAAACTTTGTAATGAAATTGTTAATGAACTATTAAGAACGCTTGCCGATTCCTCCAGTTTTACTGAGAATATTTCAGAGATAAAAAAAATTGGAATTATTACCTCGCCAGATAGCGCTTTTAAACTTTTTAGCTGGAATATTAATTTGAGTATTGGAAAATCCTTGTCTTATACAATATTGCAAAAAAAACCACAGAAAGATAAATGTGAAGTATTTCAGCTGGCTCAAAATGCAGGTAATGCCTTTAAAGATCAGGCCAGATACAGCTGGAAAAACGCTAAGAGTGCGCTATTTTACAGTATAATACCATTTCAGACAACTGGTGAGATTTCTTATTTGTTACTTGGGCTTGTGCCTAACGATATGTTTATTCAGTCGAAAGTTGTTGAAACACTTTATTTTAATGAACTGGGCAATCCTTGTTTCGGCATTCCTGATATTAAGGTAAATGGAGTGATGCAAAAACGAATACCTTTTCAATTTTCAGCCAGGGTTTCAATGTCGTTGCGTTACGATGTAGAAAAAAACGCGGTTGTATTTGATCATTTGGCTCCAGCACAGCCAATACAGTCGGGCAAATATGAATTTTATGGCCCCGATGCATCCTTCGATGCTCTTGTTTTTAAAGATAATTATTGGTCTTTTATTTCCGATTATAACCTGTTTGATGTGAATGTTCAAAGAAGGTAAAAGATCTTAGAATATATTAAAATAGAAAATTTTATATATTCGTACCTTTAAATTAATAGAACTAAACATGTTTTTAAAACCCAATAGGAAGAATCAATCATTGTTTGCTATGATCTTCTTCTTGACTTTATGCCTATTTTTTTGCAACAGTAATTTAGAAGCCCAAAAACGACACTCGAGATCAGATTTGTATTATGGTTTATCATCATCTCTTTTTTATACAGGAAGTGGTTTCGGAGTGAATTATGATCTTAATTTTTATGCAGAAGCTAATCAACAAGTTTTTGGAGCAGGTTTATTATTAGATGGCTATAAAAATTACTTGTCAGGTATTAATGCTTATTATAGGTATACAATTACCAGTAATCCACAGTTATTTACAAGGAATGAGATTAACGGACTTGATATTTTTATACAGAGTAAGGTATTATTGAGAGTTACTCCTGTTGACTATCTTGCAACTAATAATAGTATTTTTCAATCAGATTATCGGAGTACTATCGAATTTCTACTTGGACCAGGTGCACGTTATGAAATCAATAAGAATTTTAAAATTGATTTTAGCACAGGTTTGAATTTTTATATTAATTCTCCTAAAAAAGAATCGGTTCATTTAGAAGAGCAAAAAAGCCCTGGTGGTGTTAGTTTTTATTTTCAAATAGGTGCCAGTTATCAATTTTAGATGCAATATTATTAATAAATAACTCATAATAAATTACTTATATAAATACAAAAGAGAATGTCGCTTACTGGCATTCTCTTTTGTGTTTATATAAATTAACATAGGTCACCATTTAAAGGTTGTCATTGTAACCAACAACTTAGATGTAAATCAGTTTACTTATCACACGTAAGTCACTGGCGATTAATAGCAGAACGAGGATGCCTGAGGTACCTTTATCTCAGGTAATAATAAAACTCCACTGCTATGAAACGGTTAATCGAAATTATCGCATGTATGCTTATCGTAGCACAAGCATCTGCACAGCCGGGAAGATATAATAAGACGATGTATGGTTTTTCTTCAACAATCGTACAGACCAACAGTGGCTTCGGACCATCTCTAGGAATGAGCTTTAATGTAACCGATAAGCGTAAAATGCTTTCTGCCGGTTTATTATTAAGTAACGATCCTGGCAATACGTTATCAGGACTTCGTTTTGAATTTAAATATGAGTTGAGCAATAATCGCCGTTCAACATTTCACTATTATATTCAAACACAGCACATGTTGCGCCGCGACAGAACCTCATACGCTAACTTTCTGAAATCTAAAGGAATCGAATCTTCAACTACCAATAGCACTCAGATGGAAATTCGTTCAGTTGAACACTATATTGGTTTGGGTAGCGAAATTCGATTACTTGACGGATTATATTTAGATGCAGGTATTGGTGTAGGCGCTTATATCGCTTCTCCTAAAAAATTACAAAGCGATTCTCAATCATTTATCGGTGCAAAAACGACAACAGGTTTGGGTTATACTTTTAAAGCAGGAGTAGGTTACCGTTTCTAATTTCAATGAAGAGTTTTATTAATTGTTTGTCGAAGGGATTCTAAAGAATCCCTTCGTTTTTTTATATCGTTTATTATAAGACAGATGCAATCATTGATTCGAAGATTGCCAATCCATCCGTTCCATTAAAGGTATCACTTGAAGCTCGTTCTATATGCGGCGAGATACCGATTATATTTCCATATTCATTAGAAACAGCAGCAATATTATCGATTGATCCATCAGCATTAACACCTAAACTGGTAGTACCGTTGGCATCGCAATATCGAAAAATTATTTGATTATTTTGACGCATTGATCTTAGCTCGTCTGGTGAAGCCATGAAACGACCATACAGATGCGCAATTGGCAAACGTAAAGATCGGTTTGCCGTTAATAAAGAGGTAAGTACAGATTGTGATGTTTCGCTCCGTAAATATATCATTCTGGAAATAAACATCTTATCTTTATTAACAACAACTTCTCCAGGTAGTAATTTAATCATGCAAAGTAACCGAAATCCACCACCAATACCTAATACAATTCGCTTTCCAGGGTCGTTGAGACGAGCTAATGCCTTAATAACAGGATAGCCATTTGATTTGATAATATCTTCGATTCCGGGCAGAAGATCGTTGCTACAGATTACAATGATTTCGCAATCATCAGGAATTGATGTACTCCAAAAAGGAATATCCTCATAATCAACCTTTAACCTTGTTTGAATCATATATATTAAATCGGAACACGAATCTGTTTCTAGCAATCGTATCAAACCAATTTTCATAATCTATTTTGTGTTTGTCTAGTTCTGTTGTTAAGCAAAAAAATAAATTTGAATATAGTGAAATTTATAATTGATTGTTTTTTTGCTTGTTGTTATTATTTTGGGGTACATCCAAAGAACACGCCACAACTTAATTCTTACACACCAACTTTTCACAAATATCTCTAGATAAGGAGACGTTAATCTTCCCTATTCGGATTTTCACATTCTCTGTATTTAGATGGTTTAATTCCAAACTCATCCTTAAAACATTTTGCAAAATAACTAGTTGTGCCATGAAACCCCACTTTTTCAGCAACTTCTGCAACTGTGAATCCGTTTTCAAGCAATTGTGCCGCTCGTTTTAAACGAACAGAACGAATAAAATCGGTAGGTGATTGACCAACAATAGCTGAAAGTTTACGATACAAACTAGTACGATCCATAAACATATCTTTACTAAGCTGCTCTACCGAATACATCGAATTATCCATATTCTTTTCAATAAGTTTCAAAGCTCTATTTATAAGCTCCTCATCGATATTGGTTGAAGTAAAATTTTGAGGGTCTAGGACTATCGATTTTTTGAAGGTTTCTTTTCTTTTTTTCTGTTGTTCAATAAGATGGTTTATTTGTAAAAGAAGAATATCCATATTAAATGGTTTGATTATATACGCATCAGCGCCAGCTTCAAAGCCTTCAATCTGAGACTGATCTGACGCTTTGGCTGTCAGTAATATAACAGGAATATGTGAAACAGAAACATCTTCTTTAAGTCTTCGGCATAACTCATTCCCTGACATTTCAGGCATCATAACATCGGTTATAACCAAGTCTGGGTGTTCACTTTGAGCTTTAATTAAGCCTTCTTTTCCGTTGGAAGCCACTATTACTTTATACTTATCATTAAGTTCGTTTTGAAGAAAAGTTCTAAATTCGAAATTATCCTCAACTAAAAGCAACTTAATGGCTTTATTTTCCTCATAGACAGAACCTTTCGAAGTTGCTAATTCTTCTGGATATAGATTTGAGGGTATTGTTACTGTAAATATGCTTCCTTCGTTCAGCCGACTTTCGACTTCTACCGAACCATTGTGCAATACCACATATTCTTTGAGAAGATGTAGACCAATACCACTGCCGGTATTCTGTCCTTCGTTATTTTTTACCTGATAAAAGCGATCGAATATATGAGGAAGATCAACTTCTGGAATACCGCAACCCGAGTCTATCACCTGAATTTTAATTTCATTTTGGGCTGGAACTGTCCAAATTTTTAACGATACAACTCCTCCAAAAGAAGTAAATTTAAACGCATTAGAAAGAAGGTTATTTACAATCTTCAGAAGCTTATCTTTATCAACATAAGCAAAGATATTCCGATCACGACAATCAAACGTAAAATCAATATTTTTCTCGCATTTCAGTTCATTGAAAGAACAAACAACCGTTTCAAAAAACTCTCCGATATTACAATAACACAATTGTAAAGTTTCGCCTTTAATTTCAAGTTTCCGAAAATCGAGCAATTGATTTACCATTTTTAACAATTCCGAAGCATTGCGATAAATGCCAGTAAGTTGTATTTTAAGTGTACTGTCGTCTGTTTTTTTAATGATTGAATCAAGCGGAGTAAGAATGAGCGTAAGTGGAGTACGTAATTCGTGACTAATATTGGTAAAAAAAGAAAATTTCATTTGATCGAGTTCTTCTTTTTGCCGCTTTTGCATTTTCTGATTGTTTCGTCGTATGTAGTAGGTAATTCCAAAATAAAAAGCACACAGCAAGGCAAGAATATAAGCAGCATAAGCCCAATATGTACGCCAAAATGGAGGATGAATTACAATGGTAATTTCGGCATAGCGATTACTCCAACGATAATTACTATTGGCTGAATAAACTATCAAATGATAAGTTCCAGGATTAAGGTTTGTATAGTTAACACGACCAATGCCATCAGTCGTTTTTATCTCTTGCCACTTTTCATCAGTACCTTCTAGTTTATATCGATAATAGGTTTGCGTTGGATTTATATAGTTTAATGCAGAAAATTCGATACCGAAAAAGTTCTGAAAATATTTGAGATCTATTGTTTTAGCCGAACAAATAGATTGCTTAAGAATAATATTCCCATCATAACTTTTACCTAATTTCACCTCAACACCAGACACTAACAATCTTGTAAACAGTGGAATATAAAACTGCTGCTTGGATAAATCGACATGGCTTAAATCTATTTCGTTAAGGCCATCCAATCCTCCCCAGAATATCTTATTATCAGATGTTTGAAACACAGAACGAGGCATAAACTCATTTTCAATAATGCCATCAAAACGATTAAAACTAGAAAAAGAATACTTCTCTGTATTTCCATTTACCGGAACTTTAATTCGAGAGATACCGTTGGAAGTTGAAACCCAAATATTTCCATTATTGTCCTCAATTATCGAGCGAATGCTATTATTTATCAACCCGTCTTCTTCCGAAAAACTTTTAATTGAATTGTCCGAAGGATTAAAAACATTAAGTCCGTCCATTGTTCCAATCCAGATCAGCCCACGACTATCGGTAAACAGACAATGATAATGATGATTCCGATAACAAAGCAACCGGCTATTTTTTTCGAGAAATGATATTGCATTAGTGCGACAGTTATAAGTAAATAAACCTTCATTGCCATACCCCAACAACATATCTTTTTTATAACTGGTAAGTTGATATGTAAGAGTTAAACTCTGCCCCGACTGTAGCTTTGCGGGCTTATAATCACCGTTTAAGGGATTAAAAACACCCATACCCTTATCTGTACATAAATAAAAATTACCATCCGGCGATTCATAAATATACTGGCAACATTCGGGCTTATTATAATGCTTCACTGTATTTCTATCAATACAATAAAGGCCACTATTCGATGTGCAAACCCAAATACGCTGCTTACGATCTTTTTTAATTGCCTGACATTGAGCATTTACAGGAATAAGGTTAATAAGTTCCAGGTCACCCTTTTTCTTTTCGTATCGGTATAATCCATTATGCGTTCCAACCAGAATGTATCCATTATTTTCAGCAAAAGAATAAACATTTAAATTTTTGTTATTCGTTTGCTGAAAAAATGAACGTCCAAAATTTCTAAATTTAAATCTATCAGGATGATAGTACAAAATTCCTCTATTTACAGTACCAACCCAAAGTCCGCCCGAATTATCATTATACTGAGTGCTGATTTCTGTTTCAAAAACCTTTCCATCCTGTAACTGTAAAGGAGAAAGCAACCGTTTGTCTTTAAGATTTGGCGTAATTGTCCAAAGTCCAGCAAACGAACTAATCCAACAATTACCTTTACCATCAACCGTTAGAGTATTTAACCAATAATTTGTTTCTAATACCCTCTCCCACTGTTTAGTTATAATATTGAATCGTAACAATAAGCCAACATTATTACCATTGCGTGCCTGATATAAATACTGTTTATAGGAAGCAACCATCAATGTGCCTGTATATTGTTTATTTTCATGTTTCAAAGGATTTTCGCGATAAAGTTCTCTGCGAGTATTAATATCAAAACAAAGCACGAATCCTGACCTGTAAAAAAGAAACAAAAAATTATCATGTGCCACAATATCATATAACTGATCATGAGGTTCGCTAAGATCAGATACATGATTGAAAAAAAGAGACAGCTTATTATTCTTTTGAAATAGAAGTTCGTCATCTTGAGAAACGTACCACAAATGATGATCATTGTCGACAAAAAGATTTGCAATATGTTTTTTCACTCCTTGTTTTGCAAAAACACTGTCTACATTTAAAATAAATAATTCCGTCCGAATATCAAAAAGCAACAGTTTATACTGATTCTTCAACCATAACCGGTTTTCGCTATCCACATAAGCGCGATGAAAACCTGAATATTTATTTAGAGAATACGCTTTCTGCTCATCATAATGCATATATCGAAAGGATGCGCCATCATAAATATTCACCAACCCTTCCGTAACAATTACCATACGTCCGTCGGGTAATTGAGTAATTGTCCGGACACGATTGTCCGACAAACCGTTGATGCTGCTTATGGGTGAAAAAACATAATGTTCTTGTGCATGAAGACAGAAACTAAAAAAAATAAAGAGAAAGAGAAAAGTATTCTTCATTTTGAGACCTTTATACAAAGGTACTTATTAATTAAACGACAGATAGGGCCTATGAACTTTACTTTAGTATTGTTTACACACTATTCTATTCATTTACAATCGTATATAATAAAACACTTTAGTGTTAGAATTCAACTTTTCAACGAGAGTTTCATTTTTTGCAACAAGAGCTTTAGTGTTCTTTTTATATAAGGAATATCTTTGTTTTTACTATTAACTATCAATTTATTATGAATAAAATATATTTGATTTTAGCATTACTAACCGTCTGCACAAAAAGCATCTGGGCTCAATCTTATCAGAAGACTGACCTTGGCGTTAAGTCGTCGGTCAATTCTACGACAATCGAAATTCAGGTTTATAGTCCTTCTATTGTAAGGGTATTAAAATCGCCTGAAGGAAAAACATTCAAAAAGGTAAGTTTATCGGTAATCAAAACACCTCAAAAAACAGCTTTTACAGTTAAGCAGGATGGCGACATGGTTTCGGTAAAAACGACCAAAGTAAAAGTCGATTTGAATACCAAAAGCGGCGTTGTAACATTTGCCAATCCTACGAATGCTGCTGTGTTGATAGCCGAAAAAACGCATGGAACGTTTACCGATTTCAACGATGCGGGTAGCAAAACCTATACGGTTAATCAAACTTTTGCACTCGACAATGGCGAAGCCATTTACGGCTTAGGACAACAGCAGAGTGGCAAAATGTCGCAACGTAACGTAAAACTGAATATGGTTCAGGGAAATACGGACGATTACGTGCCTTTCTTTGTTTCGACAAAAGGCTATGGCTTGTTTTGGGACAATTACTCGCCAACCGTATTTGAAGATAATCAGAACGGAACCACGTTTAAGTCGGAAGTTGGCGATTGTATCGACTACTATTTTATGCTTGGGGGCAATATCGAAGGATCGGTTGCCTGCATGCGCGACCTTACCGGACAAGCCCCGATGTTTCCCTTATGGACTTTTGGTTTCTGGCAGAGCAAAGAACGCTACAAAAGTCAGGATGAAATAGTTGGAGTCGTTAATAAATACCGCGAACTCGGAGTTCCGCTCGATGGTATTATCCAAGACTGGCAGTATTGGGGCAACAATTACCTGTGGAATGCCATGGATTTTTTGAATCCAGAATACCCCAATCCCAAGAAAATGATTAGCGATATTCACAATCAGAATGCCCATCTGATTATATCGATCTGGAACTCGTTTGGTCCTATGACCCTTCAGTACCGCGAAATGGAGCCCAAAGGTATGCTTCTGAATTTTGAAACATGGCCACAGTCGGGGCTCGAAAAATGGCCACCCGACATGAACTATCCATCGGGTGTAAAACCTTATGACCCATACAATCCCGAAGCCCGTAATATTTACTGGAAGTACCTCAATGCAGGACTTTTCTCTCTGGGCATCGATGGTTGGTGGATGGACTCGTCGGAGCCTGATCATCTTTCGTTTAAACCTTCTGATTTTGACCTGAAAACCTACCTTGGTTCGTTCCGCAAAGTACGCAACGCATTTCCTTTAATGACAGTTGGCGGTGTATCAGAACACCAACGTCAGGTAAGTTCCGACAAACGCATCTTTATCCTCACCCGTTCGGCCTTTGCCGGACAACAACGCTACGGGGCTAATACCTGGTCGGGCGATGTGAATTCGTCGTGGCAATCGTTGCGAAACCAGATCCCTGCCGGGCTCAACTTTACGCTAAGCGGAATTCCTTACTGGAACAGTGATATTGGTGGTTTCTTTGCCGGATCTTATAACAGAAGCTGGAACGATAAGTCTGGAAGTCAGAATCCGATGTTTCAGGAATTGTATGTGCGCTGGCTTCAATTTGGTGCATTTACCCCAATGATGCGTTCGCATGGAACTGATGTGCCTCGCGAAATTTACAATTTCGGCAAAAAGGGAGAACCTATCTACGATGCTATTGAAAAAGCCATCAACCTTCGCTACTCTTTGCTTCCTTATATTTATTCAACAGCTTGGACTGTAACCAATAACCAGTCGAGCTTTATGCGTGCTTTAGCTATGGATTTTACTGACGACAAAGTAAAAGACATGAATAACGAATACATGTTTGGAAAATCTGTCTTGGTTGTACCTGTAGTTAAAGCACAATACACGCCCGAAACCGTTGTCAAAACAAATGAACAAACAGGTTGGGACAAAAATGATGCAACAAGTACGAACAAAACCACTGCCGTCGATTTCACCCAGACCAAAACCACAAAAGTTTATTTACCTGCAGGTACTGCTTGGTTCGATTTCTGGACGAACGAAAAACTTACTGGTGGACAAGAAATTACCCAGCAAACAACGATAGACAAAATTCCATTGTTTATTAAAGCCGGAAGTATTCTTCCATTCGGGCCCAAAGTACAATATGCTACGGAAAAGAAATGGATCGATCTCGATATTTGTGTTTACGAAGGAGCTGATGGCGAATTTACACTGTACGAAGACGAAAACGATAATTATAATTATGAAAAAGGGGCTTATTCGACCATTACTTTTACATGGGACAATGCCAAGAAAACCCTTACCGTCGGAGAACGCAAAGGTTCTTTTCCCGGAATGCTTACCAACCGGAATTTTCGCATTGTCCTTGCCGAGAAAGAAAAAGCGGCTGGTTTGAATACCGAAAAAGCAGGTAAAATGATTGTTTACACGGGTAAAAAAACAATTATAAAACTCTGATTTACTAAAGTTTATTGTTTATAAATTTATAATTTCTTAAACTATATTATCAACTCATGAAACACATACTACTATTAGCATTAAGTTTTTTAATGACAGCATGTTTGTGGGCGCAGCAATTACCCTATCAGAATCCGAATTTAAGTTCGTCCGAGCGTGCAAAAGATTTACTATCAAGGTTAACCCTTGAAGAAAAAGCAATATTGATGTGCGACCAGTCTGATCCTATTCCACGCCTGGGCATCAAGCGCTTTAATTGGTGGAGTGAAGCTTTGCATGGATATGCCAATAACAACAATGTTACTGTTTTTCCAGAACCAATAGGAATGGCCGCTTCGTTTGATGACGCACTGTTATACAATATATTTGATGCTGTTTCTGATGAAGGTAGAGCCAAGTACAACGAATACATTCGTCAAGGCAATGAAAATAAGCGCTTTCTGAGCCTATCGGTTTGGACGCCTAATGTCAATATTTTTCGAGAGCCACGCTGGGGACGTGGTCAGGAAACTTACGGCGAAGACCCTTATTTAACTTCGCGCATGGGTGTTCAGGTTGTCAAAGGCTTACAAGGCCCAGCCGATGCCAAATATCGCAAACTGCTGGCTTGTGCCAAACACTATGCAGTACATTCTGGTCCCGAATGGAGCCGTCATCAGTTGAACCTCAATAATGTGGATCCACGCGATTTGTATGAAACCTATCTGCCAGCATTTAAGGCTTTGGTCCAACAAGCTGACGTGCGCCAGGTAATGTGTGCTTACCAACGCCTTGATGACGAACCTTGTTGTGGAAACAGCCGTTTATTAAAACGCATTTTGCGCGACGAATGGGGCTTCAAATACGTTGTCGTTTCCGATTGCGGAGCCATTACCGATTTCTTTACAAGCCATAAAGTGTCGTCCGATGCTGTACATGCTGCTTCTAAAGCTGTTCTCTCGGGTACCGATGTTGAATGCGTATGGGAAAATTATCCTTTTAAAAAATTGCCCGAAGCCGTTTCTAAAGGGTTGATTAAAGAAAAAGACATCGACGAAAGTCTTTTACGAACACTAACCGCTCGTTTCGACCTTGGTGAAATGGACAACGATGCCATTGTTCCCTGGGCTCAAATTCCTGCATCGGTTATTAACAACGATGCACACAGGAAGTTGGCGCTCAACATGGCACTCGAATCGATGACGCTTCTGCAGAATAATAACAATCTTCTTCCTCTATCCAAATCGAAAAAAATTGCTGTAATCGGGCCAAATGCCAATGACAAACCCATGTTATGGGGCAATTATAATGGCACCCCTGTTCGCACCATTTCTATTCTCGATGGCATATCGTCAAAGATTTCGGCAGACAAAATTTTGTACGACAAAGGTTGTGATCTTGTTGAAGATAAGGTTACTGAAAGCTATTTTTCTTATTGTTCAATTGAAGGTAAACAAGGCTTTAAGGCTTCTTATTGGAACAACAGAGAAAGAAGTGGTGATATCGTTGCTAAACAACGAATTACCGATCCTATAAAAATGACAGTTGCCGGACAGCACGAATTTGCAACCGGAGTTAAACTGGAAAGTTTCTCGGGCTTATACGAGACTGAATTTACCGCTCCCAAAACTGAAGAAATTGTTTTCAAATGTGGTGCAACCGGCGCTTTCGAATTGTTTGTAGATGGTCAATCAATTGCCAAGTCTTATAATTGGAGAACATTAACATCCCGTTATCCATTTAAGGTTGAGGCAGGTAAGAAATATAAAATTGAGATTCGTTATGCTCAATTAAATAATTGGGAGGCAAACATTGAATTTAACTTTGGCAAAGAAGTAAATGTAGACTATACTAGTCTCATTAACAAGCTCAAAGGCACTGATGTTGTGATATTTATCGGAGGCCTTTCATCAATGCTCGAAGGCGAAGAAATGCCAGTTTCTTATCCTGGATTTAAAGGTGGCGACCGTACCAATATCGAACTTCCTGATGTTCAGCGTAATTGTCTGAAAGCACTAAAAAAAGCAGGCAAAAAAGTAATCTTTGTAAATTGCTCAGGATCAGCTATAGCGTTAACACCCGAAACCGAAAGCTGCGACGCTATTTTACAAGCATGGTACGCTGGAGAATCGGGCGGACAAGCTGTCGCAGATGTTCTTTTCGGCGACTATAATCCTGCCGGAAAACTACCTATAACTTTCTACAAAAGTTCTGATCAGCTCAAAGACTTTGAAGATTATTCGATGAAAGGCCGCACTTATCGTTTTATGAACGATGCTCTGTTCCCCTTTGGTTATGGATTGAGTTACACCCAATTTGCAATCGGAAATACCAAATTCAGCAAAACAAATATCCAGGCCAACGAGTCTATAGACTTAACAATTCCGGTTACCAACACAGGAAAACGTGATGGCGTTGAAATTGTACAAGTTTATGTTCGAAAAATTAACGACACCGATGGTCCTCTTAAAACATTAAAAGGCTTTCAGCGAGTAAATGTAGCTGCTGGTAAAACAGTCCAGGCATCCATTAATCTACCTTACTCATCTTTTGCCACTTATGATCGAGTAAGAGGTAAAATGATCGTCGCAGAAGGAGATTATGAAGTAATGATTGGAAGTAGCTCTGATGACAAAGATTTAAAAACCTGTAAAATAACAATTAACAAATAATTTTTTAACAAAAGCACATTAAACGAAGTCTGGCAAGATTGCCAGACTTCGTTTAAAAATATCCTGTTCAAATCATTGATTACATTCCAAATTAACTAAGCACCAACCTCCAATCAAAATAATTATAATTACAACAATGAAAAGTCTTTATCTTATACTGATAAGCCTGCTACCATACTTTTGCTGGGGACAGGTGTTTAAAAATTACAAAAAGACACAAGATGGAATTAACGTAACACTAAAACAGGGTACTCTCTGCATTTATCCAATTGCTGATAATGCCGTAAGAATAAAATACTACGATGTTGTTAAACCATCTTTACAAGAACTAATTTTTACCGAAAACTATTTAAATCCTAAATTTAAGATTATCAATACAACATCAGAACTTGAAATCAAAACAACAAAAATTTCGATTGTCCTAGACAAAAGCACAGGAAATCTCACATACCAAAACAACGAAGGCAAAGTTTTTCTAAAAGAGCAAGTTGATTCTCGTAAATTATCACCAAGCAACATAATGGGGGAGCCTTGCTATGTTGCTGAACAAAGTTTTGCTTCTCCGGCAGGAGAATATGTTTTTGGCTTAGGTCAATTTCAGGATGGCCATTACAATTTAAAAGGAGTGACTCGTCGCTTAACTCAGGTCAACACACAAATCGCCATACCTTTTGTTTATTCCAGTCAAGGCTATGGCTTATTGTGGCATCAGTACGGATTAACCGATTTCAACCCGGCCGACAGCATTATTCACCTCGAAAAACAAGAACAAACAACCGCCGAGAATAGCCAGATGGCTGAAGTAACAACAACATCTGGAACCCAGAAAGTATCACAAAATCAGTCGCTTTATTTAGGACGGTTTAACATCCCGACCGATGGCGAATATTCCATTTTTCTTGATTTAGGTGACATGGGCAACCGGCATTTGATTGTTATTGATGGGAAAACATGTGTCGATCAAAGCAATATGTGGTTACCTCCTACGGTAAGCGCATGTGTAAAATTAAAGGCCGGTGAGCATAGCGTACAGGTTGTATGCAAATCGAACAACACGCCAAACCTATCGTGGAAGTTAAAAGACAACACCACAACGTTTCGCACTCCCGTTGCCAAAAATATAGACTATGTAGTGTTCTACGGACCTTCGGCTGACGAGGTAATTGCCACATACCGAAGCCTTTCGGGCAATGTACCCATGTTTCCGCAATGGGCTTATGGCTTTTGGCAATGCCGCGAACGGTATGCTTCAGGTAAACAACTTGTTGAAACGGTAAAAGAATTCCGTAAAAGAAGTTTACCAATGGACGTAATTGTTCAAGACTGGCAATATTGGGGCAATAGAGGATGGGGGGTACCGCAATTCGATACCGTAAATTATGCTAATCCGTCTGGATTTATAAAAGAACTGCACGATTTGAATGCGCATTTCAATATCTCAATTTGGTCGAACCCCGATAAGAATTCTAGTATTGGAAAAGAATTCGTTTCCAACAACTTATATATCTCGAATAACAGTAAGTGGCTGGATTATTTTAACCCCGAAACCAGAAAAGCATACTGGAACACCTTAGATGCTAATATGTTTTCGAATGGTGTCGATTCGTGGTGGATGGATGCTGTTGAACCAGAGAATGATGCATTGAAAGGTGAAAAGACTTTTGTAGGCTTGGGCGATTTTTACAGGTTGACATATCCGTACATGGTCAGTAAAGCTGTTTACGAAGGGCAGCGAAAAACATCAAAAGACAAAAGGGTATGTATCCTTACGCGTTCAGCTTTTTCGGGGCAGCAAAAGTTTGGTGTCATAAACTGGTCTGGCGATATTGGCGGGACTTGGGATACTTATCGTCGCCAAATAGTTGCAGGACTGAATTATACAATTACTGGCTTTGCATATTGGACTACCGATATAGGTGGATTTTTCCGCCCTGGACGATCACAATATACCGACGAAAAATACCAAGAACTGCTCACCCGGTGGTATCAATGGGGCGCATTCAACCCTATATTTCGCATACACGGGTACATGACCGAGACCGAGCCTTGGAAATACGGGCCAGTTGTAGAAGAAAACATGCGGAAGATGTTAAATATTCGCTATCAGTTAATACCATACATCTATTCGGAAGCTTGGCAGGTTACCAAAAATGGATCAACTATCATGCGGCCAATGGTAATGGATTTTAACGGAGACACGGCGGCTATTAACCGACAGTACCAGTTTATGTTCGGCAAATCTATACTGGTTGAGCCTGTAACCGAACCTGGCGCCAACTCACTGAACGTTTATCTTCCCAAATCATCAAGCTGGTTCGATTTCTACACAAACAAAAACTACACTGGCGGGCAAAACGTTACGGTTGAAGCTCCATTAGACCAAATCCCATTATTTATTAAAGCTGGGTCGATACTACCTGTTGGCACTGAAATACAATATGCTACAGAGAAAAAATGGAACGGTCTCGAAATTCGGATTTATGAAGGTGCAAGTGGCGAGTTTACACTGTATGAGGATGAAACCGACAACTACAATTACGAAAAAGGAATTTGTTCTACCATCACCTTTAAATGGAACGACACGACAAAAGCGCTGACAATTGAGGATAGAAAAGGATCTTTTCCGGGCATGCTTACAGAACGAAAATTTCGTATTGTGAAAATTTCGAACAAAGACATACAGATTGAGAAAGGAGTGGCTTACAAAGGGAAAAAGGTTCTTGTTAAATTATAAAAAAGAGAACTTTCAATTTGATTTCGGCTGATAAAGATCATAAAACTATAGTATTCAGACAGCCTACTCCTTTAAGAGTGGGCTGTTTTTTTAATGCATTTTACTAAAACGAAGCTCGTTATCATTCAATAACTACTGATTTTCTACTTTTTCTCTGCCTTTTTCAAAAACGATTACACTTTATAAGACTAAGTACTAATGAAGCGCAATTAAACAATTATTAATCAGGATAATAAATCAGAAGGAGCTTTTCCATATTGCTTTCGAAAAACAGTACTAAAATAGCCAGTGCTCGAAAATCCACAAAGTTCACTAACCTCTGTAACTGTATATTGGCGTGATTCGAGTAATTCAAAAGCATAATTTAGGCGTACCGTTTTAATAAAATCTGTTGGCGACTGATCTGTCAAAGACTTTATCTTCTTGTATAACAACGAAGTGCTTACATTCATTTTTGAAGCAAATTCATCTTTTCCAAAATCGGAATCCGAAATATTTAAACGAACTACTTCCAACGCTTTTTTTATGAATTTATCATTATGTTCGTTCGAAACAATTGGCTCTGAGCTTACTTCTTTAATTAGCTTTAATGTTTTATCCTTTACAAGTTCACGATTACGTATTATTGATTTAATTCGTTGTATTAACAAATTTATATCAAAAGGTTTTGTAAGATAATCGTCTGCACCAAGCCCAAGTCCCTGCATCTGATCTGTTTTTTCAGAAAGTGCTGTCAAAAGAATAATTGGAATATGTGAAGTTTCATAAGTCGATTTAAGTTTTTTGCATAACTCAAATCCATCCATATTGGGCATCATTATGTCTGATACGACTAAATCTGGCATTTGATTATGAATAGCCCTCCAAGCTTCCTCTCCATCCTTGGCAGTCAGCGTAACAAAATCTTCGGATAGAGGATGTTGCATAAATTCGCGTAAATCATCGTTATCCTCAACAATAAGCAGTTTTAGTTCTTTTTTAGAGACAGACGGCAAAGGACTATTTTCGGAAACAATAGTTGTTCTCAATGTTTTGTTTACATTTTCATCAACACATTTATCTTCAACTTCTTTATACGGAATAGTTATAGTAAAAGAAGAACCCACGTTTTCCTGACTGCTGCAACTTATTTTCCCATCATGCAGCATTACAATATTTTTTGCCAGCAACAAGCCTATTCCTGAACCAACAATTTTTGAATTTACAGCATTATCAGCCCGATAAAATTCTTTAAACAATTTCTGTTGCGCCTGAGCATTAATTCCTATGCCCTGATCTTTAAATTCCAAAGTCCAATTTTTCATGTCTGCTTCCAGCAATATATACACATTACTTTCTGATATCGAATATTTTACAGCATTTGAAATAAGATTATCTATTACTTTTTCTATTTTAGACTCATCAATTGCAGTGACATACTCACTTTGATTCGAAGAAAATATTAATCTGACATTTTTTGATAAGGCATAAGCTTCGAACATCGTCTGTCTCTTTTTTACAAGAGCAACAATATCAACCATCTGCAGACATAATTTATCTTTTCCTATGTCCATTTTCTGGAAATCGAGCAACTGACTAGCAATATTAGACATCCGGCGAACCTGCTCAGTCGCTAATTTTAAATAATAACTTCCGTTCTTTGACAGATTCTTTTCTTTATTCAACTCCTCAACCGGAGCATTAATTAATGTCAATAAAGTTCTTATATCGTGAGTTGTATTAGTAAAGAATTTTATTTTTTCTTCCGAATGCTGTTTTTCCAGTTTTTCCTTGTAATAAACAAAAAATGAATAAACAAAAATAGATACCATCATTAAAAATAGAATAACAAACCACCATGTTTTCCAAAAAGGCGGGTTAACCTTTATTACGATATCTCTTTCTGTAATTGTTTGTAAAGAAGAGTTATACAATCTTATTTTTAGCAAATATGTTCCTTCAGGAATATTTGTATAAGTTATAAAATGACTAAATGTTGGTGCTGACCATTCTTTATCGTAACCATCTAATTTCCATGAAAATTTAGATCCAGACAAGTAATTACCAATTTTAATAACATCAAGCGAAAAAGTATTTTGATAATAACGAAGATCTAAATCTTTAATACTATCCAGTGGCGTATTTAGAGTCAAAGAAGTTTGATCGTTTAACGCTTTCCCCGATATTATAAGGTTCTGTAAATATATTTTACCCTTAGATTTGCTTTGCTGCAATTTATTAGGGTAAAATAATATTGCACCATTATTGGTTCCCCATAAAAGCTGCCCGTTAGGCAACTGATAACAAGCATTGCTGTTAAACGAAACATTCGCCAAAGGAAAAAAGGAAAACGAAGAAACCTTATTATTCTGAGGATTAAATTTGCACAATCCATTTTCGGTTCCCAGCCATAAATATCCACCCTGATAAACAATACTATTGATAAAATTAGAAGAAAGCCCAGATTTAACAGTAAACTGCATAATTGAATGCTTATTCACGTCATATCGAATCAATCCGTTTCCACTGGTTCCGAACCATACATAATTGCCTAAAACTATTATATCCGATAATGAATAACCTTGTAATATTGTTTGTACTGTTCCTGTTATTTTATCCAGCATAACAAGTCCATAAGAGCAACTCAGCAGCATTTTATCGGAAGAATATTCGTAAAACGAGCTAACAGGCTCGACCCCATAAACACGAAACTTATTCTCCTTAGTATTGAAACATACAACATTTCCCTGTACACCGCCAATCCATATATTACCTTGCTTATCTTTATAAATATCAAATATAAATTTAAAACTGCCCTGGCCGTAATCGGCATAATGAGCAACTTCAGCCTTTGTTTGTTCATTAATTACATATACACCAGTACCATAAGACCCGGCCCATATTCTTTTCTGATTATCTTCACATAAGGATAAAAAAACCTGAGCTTGCTCTTTTTTATTGTAGTACATTGATTTCCAAACATTAGTTCGGGTATCCCAACAACAAATACCATTATTGGTTGCAAACCATATATTGCCCTGACTATCCCTAAGGACAGAATTCACCTCATTATTAGACAATGAGTTAATATTATTAATCTGATGCGTTATTTGTACTACAGATGAAGGATTATAATCAAAAAAAGACACTCCCCCACTTATTGTACAAACCCACAACCGATTAGACTCTTTGTCATTAAGAATATCATAAACACCATTTCCTTTTAATGAATACGGATTATCAATATTTTCTTTATATGTATTAATAACGTGTTTACCCTTCTTATCAATTTCCCATATTCCCTGTCCATCGATTCCACACATAATTGTAGAATCTGTAGCAGATTCGATCGCTAGTATAGGCTGCTGGGGTAATGTTTTCATGGTTATTTTAGAAAATATTTTACGATCGATATCATAATAAAACAATCCATTAGATAGTGTTCCTATCCATAATCGTTTTTCTGATTTATCATAAAAAAAACGAGAAACTATAAAATTATGAAGACTCTCATTATTAAATATATTCTGTTCTTTATTAGTCAATAAATCGACAGACCATAAGCCATTTCTTCTTGCAATAATTATTTCGTTATTATTGATTTCTATTACATCAACAACAAATGAAAGCCTTTTTCCAATTGGAACTAAATTACCTTTCTCATATTTATATAAACCCATAGATGTTGCAATCCATATTGCATCGTTATTATCTATAATTATTTTATTAACAGATAATAAATTATTATTTAGAAAAGCTCCAACGTTGATTAATAAATCAAATCGATCTTTTAATGAATTATATAGAAAAATCTGTCCGCTATTTGTATAAGCATAAATATGTTTATTTTTATATTGTAGTTTTATGTTTATGACATTAGCCGACTCCAATGGCAACTGATACATTCTGTAAGCATCATCGGTTAGCCTCATTATCCCAGCCTTTGATGCGACCCATATAAATCCGTTATAATCTTTACAAATTGAAAATGAAGAACGTACAGATATATTAAAAAGATTATTTATGCTATAAAATTTAACATCTTCTGCATTAATTTTAAAAAAGGATGTTATTATCAATATTGTAAATAATATCCTTTTTCGAATTATATAATTTAAATTCATTCTTTTACCTTATTAATTACAGGAACAGAATTTCAAAGTAACAACATACAAAAAATTAAAAGCTTACAAATTTTATTTAAACAAATCCAAATTAATAGACTCTCCCATTTTCTTATAACCTAATTCGTTGGGATGAAGAAAATCTCCACTATGAACATCAGGAAAAATAACTCTAGGATCATCAGGTGTTTGCATAACCTTATCAAAATCAATTACGGCATCAAAACGACCGCTATTTCTAATCCAGTTATTGACTGAATCTCTAGCTATCTGTCGGAAATCAGTATCGTAAAATGATTTAGCAAAAGGCAGAATTGTAGCGCCGTATACTTTTATTCCTTTAGTATGCGCTTTTTCAATCATTCGGCTGTAAGAATTAATCAAGTCATTAACAACGTTTGATACAGCTTCAGAGTTACGAATTCCTCCGATATCATTTATACCTTCGAGTATAATAAGGTAACGCACACCATTTTGCGCAAGAATATCGCGATCAAACCGATCGTTAGCTGTAGGACCAAGCCCTCCTCTAACAACACAGTTACCTCCAATACCTAAATTAAGGACACCTAATTCATTTGTTTCCGGACTCATCAGCAATCTTTCTGACAGAATATCGGTCCAACGATTTTGTTTGTTTGTTCCTGAGCCTCTTCCATCTGTAATCGAATTGCCAAGCACGGCAATAGCTGCAGTTTTTTTTGTTTTCTGAACTTCTATTGCATTAATAACATACCAATGGTCTGTTGTTATAGCTCCGGTAAAATCTACCGAAGACATATTATCTCCTGCAAGAATATAAGAAGTAGTCCGGGAACCTGGATGCCCGGTAACATCAGCAGAAGTCTCGCCAAAATAAATTGTAATTGCAACTTTAGACCCTGGTTTTAATTTAAAAAGAATTGGATCAGAAGTAATATCGCCATACGGAGCCATCGTTACTTCCTTTTTCTTATTAAACGTAAGAACTCTTTGAGTAGAAGCCTCAATAGAACTCTCTCCTTTTGAGACAGCAATTGCAACTGATTTGATCGTTACCGGACTTTTACTGAATGCATTGGAAAAGCGAAGACGCACAACATCTCCACCAATAGAAACTCTAACTATTTGACGAATAGTATTATTTGTAAACCCAGGCGCAGGAGGTATATTGTTAGGCTCAACAAGTTGAGGAGCAGTAGCCCATGTTCCCACCCATATTTTTGAAGATTTTGCCTCTTTTTTTACAATATTGGTTACAGGCTGTGTGTATGATTTAACATTGACAATACTCAAAAAAAGAAAAGAGAAAAGAATAACTCTGAAAAGATTTGTCTTTAAAAAAAGACATTCTTTAACTAATTTACTTGCTGTCAGATTTTTAATTAAAAAGGACTTAGTAAAAGACATGATAAGTAAGTTGTTAGTATAATTTACAAATGACTGCATAAATATCGGTAGAATAAACAAAAAGAAAGAATAGATATTGTACCGTAAACGCAATTATTTTTTCAAGATTTACTATCGTTCATTTCGATCAAAAGCAAAGAAACAATAAAAATAAGAACGTATAACACAAAGACAGGTGCCAAGGCTAGCTCGACACCTGTCTTTTAAATTATATTAATTTTTGTTCTCTTAGCCTGTACCGATTTTTAAGATGAGGCTTAATTAAAAAAACTACTCTATCGATACATTTTTATACCCAAGTAACGAAAGCATCTGAACTGCGTATCGTTTTCCAAGAATTCGGTAACCATTGGCATCAAAATGCAATCTATCCTGGGCACGTGTACATCCTTTAGATGAAATTACATAAGAATTAGGTATTACCTGTGGTAAAGTGGCAATAATAGTATTCATACTGGCACAGGCCCCCTGTACATCGGCATTGACAAGTTCGCCGGCCAACAGAGGAACCGAATCCGAGTTTAAGTTCAAATCACTCATTAAATTATCATAAACACCTTTTACCTTTTTCGTCCAAAGAGTGTCGTTTGTATTTGACTCTCCCTGATGCAGCAAAATACCTTTGATAACACCATCCTTTTGAGCCAATTTAGCCATTTCCACAAGACGTCCGTAGGGATTTCCGTCGTATTCTTTAATCATTCCGATCATCCAACCAGGAGCTGTTGCAACATACGACTGATAATTATCTCTGTCAAACAATTCAATTTTACAACCGCCTATAGCAACGTTTATTATGCCAATTTTAACGTCTTTGGGCAAATTTGCAACCAACGTGCGACCAAAATAATCAGCAGGAGTAAGACCTGTATGACAACGACATAAAGGAGGCACTGCGGTGTACCAATTACCTTTAACTCGGCCCATAGCAGCACAATCTACCGTTTCCATCACCTTAAATCGTTGATCCACATTCACCGTATCCTGAGCTTCAATCCGGGCATTACCTTCCATATTTGATTGACCCAAACATAAAAAAATATAGAATTTCGGATCTTGTGAAAAGCCATTTAAACTGATTAAGAACACGCCTGCCAGTAAGAGTATAAATCTTTTAATTTTCATTTTATTGTTGTTATTAAAATTCAAAAAACGTTTTAAAGGCGGCAAAAATTCCAAAGGGCATTTTCGGAATTGCCGCTTTTCTGTAAAATGAATAAAACAGCTATAAAATAGTTATCTTATTCATTTTTAGATTTTTAATGTCAGAACTATTTCCATACATAATTTCATATTCGCCCGGTGCAACGAACATAATGCCGCGGTGTCGGTCATATGTTTCAAAAGATGTATAAGGTAAGCTAATATGGACCTGTTCTGTTTTGCCAGCAGCAACATTTACTCGTTGAAAGCCTTTTAATGACTTAATAGGGCCATCGTTATCACCCACTTTATGTACATAAATCTGAATAACTTCCGCGCCATTGCGTTTGCCTACATTTGACAATGGAAAATCAAGGTCAACACTTTCGCCAGTTTTTATTGTGGTTTTACTAAAATTAGCATCACCAATAGCAAATGAGGTGTAGCTCAAACCAAAACCAAACGGAAATAAAGGATCTGACATATAGCGATAGGTGCGACCTTTCATCGAATAATCTTCGAAATCGCCTAACTGATCGATATTTTTATAAAAAGTAATAGGCAATTTTCCAGAAGGATTATAATCACCAAAAAGAACATCCGCAATGGCTTGTCCACCTGATTCGCCAGCATACCATGCCTGCAAAATAGCGTCGCAGCTTTCCGTTTCGGGCACTAGCCCTATGGCCGAACCGGAACAGTTAACAAAAATTACTTTTTTACCAGCATCTTTCAATGCTTTTAAACAGTTGCGCTGAACTTCAGGAAGCTCAATATTGGTACGATCACCGCCTTTAAATCCAGGTAGTTCGACAGGCATTTCTTCGCCTTCCAACTGCGGAGATATGCCACCAGCAAAAATCACAACATCTACACCTTTAAGTTTATTAATCAGCTCATTATATTTAACAGGTACTTCCATTCCAAAATTCAGATCGAGACTGGCAGTCCAGTTATGCAACTGAACAAAACTAATTTCAATCTTATATTTTTTACCCGCCTCTACTTTAAAAGGAATACTCTTAGACATAGAATTCCAGGAAACAGATTTATGAAGCGTATCTCCATTAACAACAATTACCAAACTTCCGCTTTGTTTTACTTTAAAAACAATATCTTTTGAAGAGGTTGGTTTATAAACTGTTTCATATCTGGCTGAAAAATCTTCAAGATGAACGCCAATACTAAATTCATGCTGACCTAAGGTCGTCAGACTAATAGGATTATCATATTGTTCTGTTGCAACAGGAGTTCCCTCAAATTTCCGGTTATTCCAGTATGTTGCTTTTATTCCAGCTTTTCCTCCGTATGAACATTCGCCAAATGCTGTTTCGGTCACTTTGTTTTCAATGATGTCGCAACCTTTATAATACACAATTTTATCAGAAGACATCTTGCTCTTAACGCCGTCAAGTATTGTTACCGTTTTGAACGGAATACCGTTGTAATTTCCCCACATTAAAGGAGCATCGTCGGCATTTGGCCCGATTACAGCAACTTTGTTAGTTTTAGACAACGGTAATACATTTTTCTTATTCTGTAAAAGCGTCATGGATTCGTGAGCTATATCGAGCGCAAGTTTTTGATGAGCAGAATTATTGATTACTGTAGAAGGAATTTTAGACCAAGGAACAATATTATTATCATCCATCTCGCCAAGATCAAAACGACCAATTAACACTCGCATAAGATGTTTATTGATCTCATCCTCAGAAATCAGCCCGCGGCTAACTGCTTCGGGTAATTTTTCGAAAGCATAGCCAAATCCGCATTCGACATCAGTTCCGGACAAAACACCTTTTGTTGCAGCATGAACTGCGTCAGAAGACACTTTGTGATTTTGCCAGAAATCTGCAATTGCGCCACAATCAGACACTACCAGATATTTAAAGCCCCAATCCTCACGGAGTATATTTTGCAACAAATGAGTATTACCACAACAAGGTTCATCGTCAAGACGTTGGTAAGCACACATTACCTCGCGGACATCTGCCTCTTTTACAAGACTTTTAAATGCTGGTAAATAAGTTTCCCACAAATCGCGGGGATCGACATTATTAAGATTTAAGGTATGACGACTCCATTCAGGGCCCGAATGCACGGCAAAATGTTTAGCACAGGCTAACAACTTTACATATTTGGTATCGGAAGGTCCTTGTAGCCCTTTAACAACCTGAACACCCATGCGCGAAGTTAAATAAGGATCTTCGCCGTAAGTTTCCTGACCACGCCCCCAGCGCGGATCGCGAAAAATATTAATATTAGGAGTCCAAACCGAAAGACTATGATACCGGCGATTTTCTAAACCTTTTGCAACTTCCTCGTTATATTTTGCTCTGAACTCGTCCGAGACAGCTGTAAAAACGTTATACACCAGATTGTCGTCAAACGAAGCAGCCATTCCTATTGGTTCGGGAAAAACAGTTGCCTTGTCGCTGCGAGCCAGTCCATGAAGAGCTTCGCTCCACCAGTTAAATTTTTTAATTCCTAATCTGGGTATTGCATCAGAAATATCGCACATTAAAGTAGCCTTTTCGCTAAGCGTGAGGCGCGAAACCAAATCTTTAGCCCGCTCTTCTGAACTTAAATTCGGATTTTGATACGGTAGTTGCGCAAAAAGCTGTACCGAAACCATAAATCCTAACACTACCAATAATTTCTTTTTCATGTTAGCTGATAATAAAAGTTATAATCTTTCAAGTTGTACAACATCTCCTTTTTTTGTCTGGATATCATACTCATAAATCTGTTTCATCTTGTCAGGAACCGAAACGTTATTCGTATGAATCAAAGGTTTAGGCGTTTCAAAAACAGTAAAATAAGGATTAGAATTAACTCCTTTAGCTTCTTGAAGCCCTTTTCCTTTAAGCGGAACATAAGAACGTATTCGACAATTTCCGCCAATTGTTGACGTTATTACAGCTTTAGACAAAGAGCCTTCAGTCCATTGAATATCAACTACAAACCCACCACGAGCTTTCAATCCTTTCACACTTCCTTCTTTCCATCCCAAAGGCAGAGCAGGCAACACATGAATTGCACCATCCTGACTTTGTAACAACATTTCGGTAATACCAGATGTACAGCCAAAATTACCATCAATCTGAAATGGCGGATGTGCATCAAAAAGATTAGGATACGTTCCTCCTCTTTGGCTTCCGTTTGGTTGTATTGATGGAGTTAATTGATCGGTAATTAATTTATAGGCGTGGTCACCGTCGAGCAATCGAGCCCAAAGATTGACTTTCCAACCCATTGACCATCCGGTAGATTCATCGCCACGGGCAACCAACGATGTTTTTGCTGCTGCAAATAATTCAGGTGTTCGATAAGGCGAAATCTGATTAGATGGAAAAAGTCCGTATAAATGAGACACATGACGATGATTATCTTTTGGATTATCCCAGTCGTACATCCATTCCTGCAACTGGCCCCATTTCCCGATTTGCATCGGAGGAAGTCGTTTTAATGTTTTTTCCAACTGACTAACAAATTCTTTATCTGTGTTTAATATTTCAGCAGATTCTATGGCTATAGTAAAGATATCGAATACCAACTGATTATCCATTGTTGTTCCCGCAGACATTGACGATCCCTCATGACCTCTCGGTTCATTTTCGGGCGACACCGACGGACAAACTACTAACCATTTATTTTGAGGTTCTTCAACCAGAAAATCAAGAAAAAATTGCGCAGCTCCTTTTATAACAGGATAAACCGATTTTAAGTATTCCTTATTGCCGCTATATTCGTATTTATAAAAGAGATGTTGAGAAAGCCAGGCTCCTCCCATAGGCCACATTCCCCAGAATGCACCGTCAACAGGACCGTTGATACGCCAAATGTCGGTATTGTGATGCAATACCCAACCATTGGCTCCATACATATCTTTAGCCGTCTGCTGACCGGTTTGCGCAAGCTCTTTCACCATCTGAATCAGAGGTTCGTTCATTTCGGTCAGATTGGTCGGTTCGGAAGGCCAATAGTTCATCTCGGTATTGATGTTCACTGTATATTTGCTGTCCCATGCCGGAATCAGCTGATCGGCCCAGATACCCTGAAGGTTAGCAGGCTGACCGCCGGGTCGGGAAGACGATATCAGTAAATAGCGGCCAAACTGGAAATACAATGCGACAAACTGAGGATCGTTGCCCTTGGCAAACTGTGCCAACCGAACATCCGTCGGATTTTTTGCTGCATCGGTAGTTCCGAGATCGAGGCTTACACGGTTGAAATATTTCTGAAAGTCTGCCACGTGGGCTTTAAGTATTTCTGCATAGTTTTTTTTCAATGCTTTTTGCAAATAGGCATCGACTCGCGCGCCGGCATCAGCAGTAATATCATGATAATTATTGAAATTGCTGGCCATAGAAATGTAGATGGTGACTACATTGGCATTGGCAATATTCAAAGTCGAATCCGTTGCTGATACAGCACCACCATCAGTGAAAATTTTTACTTTTGCTTCAAATTTCACACCTCCTTTTACCGATTCCTGATTGCTGGTAATTCCGGTCAACACCAACTCATTCTTACCGTTGGTTTTTACGGAGCAGGTTGGAACTCGGTCTCTCCCGGTAGGGCGATCCATCGAAGCGGTGAAACTGATAGCGCCCCTTTTGTCGGCTGTAATCCGTTCGACAATTATCTGATCGGGAAACGAAGAAAAAGTTTCCGTTTTGAAGTTAACGCCGTTACTGGTATAACGTGATGAGGTAACTGCTCTTGCCAAATCAAGCTCGCGGTAATAACCTGTATAGTTGTTGTTGCCCGGAGCACTCAGGCGGAGATTTCCAACCGTCTGATAGGACATGCCATGCGAAATTTTACTGATAAAATTTTGGTTGACACTATCCTGAGCTTCTTTATATTTACCTTCAAAAATAAGTTTTCTGACTGCACTCAATGAAGTTTTGGCACTCGGATTATCATTCCGGTTGGGGCTACCCGCCCAGACAGTATTTTCATTCAGCTGAATCGTTTCCTTCGCCGGATCTCCAAAAACCATCGCTCCCAAACGACCATTTCCGACGGGCAGAGCTTCCACCCACTGTTTGGCTGGTTTGTCATACCACATAATTAGCTTATTTTGCTGAGCCTGTACCCATTGCACCGAGAAAAACAAACTCAACACAACACAAAAAAAACTTACTTTAAAGAGTCTCATTTTCAATATTTTATTGATTACACCATTTCACTCATTTAAAAACCCGTGAGGCAAAGTCGTGCAAAGATTTACGCCAAACCTGCCATTCGTGATCGCCGGGGAACGAGGCAAACTGCACCTTCAGCCCGCTATCCTGAAATTTCTTCACCTCCTTTTTTGTAAACTCAAAACGGGGATCCTGTTCGCCCACAGAGACGTAGAACAGTTTCAATTTTTGATTAAACGACGTTGAGTTGCTCAGCAAACCCGGAATTTCCTTATCTGCATCAAACACTTTCCCGTTCGGGTTGGCAATACCGCCGAAGATTCCCGAGCTGAAAACGCCGACAGAGGAGAAGCAATCGAGGCTGCCCAAGCCCACATAAAAAGCCTGACCTCCACCCATCGAAAGGCCGCATAACGCACGGTGGTTCACATCGGCCAGTGTGCGGTAGGTTTTGTCGATAAAAGGAACGATGTTTTTCGTCATTTCTTCTTTGAATGCGGCCATCGCAGCATTGCTATACCCGCCTCCATCTTTACCGGTAGTTACATTTCCGTTAGAAATCACCACAATCATTGGTTTGGCTTTGCCCTCGGCAATCAGGTTGTCGAGAATAACATCCGTTTTACCCTGCACTGCCCAGCCGCGTTCGTCTTCGCCGCCACCATGCTGAATGTACACCACCGGATATTTTACTTTTGCATTAACATCGTATCCGGCAGGAGTATACACAAACAATCTGCGCCAGCTGTTGGTTACCTTCGAGAAATAATATTTGGAACTAAGAGCTCCGTGTGGAACATCTTTTACTTCGTAAAAACCGGCCCCTTTTTCTGGAATATCGATTGCGCTAGCCATGCGCCCCATGCCGTAAAACGTTTCGCTGGCAGGATCTACAACCTTAACACCATCGATCACCAATGAATAATAGTGAAAGCCTGGAACCTGAGGAGCCGTGGTAACCGTCCAGAAACCCTGATCGTCCTTGGTCATATCATACAGTTTTCCCAAATCGATCTGCACTTTTTTCGCTTCGGGTGCTTTAATTTTGAAGACTACGCTCAGATTGTCCAAAATACGGGGATATTCGACACCTGCAATATTGGTTACCGCCGGTTTGCCGGGGTCCACCTCTTGCGCACTGACCTTGCCGATCAGTAAAATCATCAGGATGAAGAACAACACTGTGGTTGTGATAAATTTCTGGATCATAATCGTTTTCTATTTCTTGAATAATTTAGGGACAAAATCGTGCAGCGCTTTCCGCCATACATGCCATTCGTGAGCTCCGGGGAAATAGTTGTATTCCAGCTTAAGTCCCTTTTCTTTAAACGTTTCAATGGTCTTTTTCGTGTACTCGTACGAATGATCCTGCTCTCCACTGGAGATATAGAGCAATTTCAGTTGCTTGTTAAATTTCTCGGGATTGGTAAAGATGCCGGGAATTTGTTTTTCGGCCTCAAAAATATTGCCGTTTGTCCCGCGAAAAGCACTCGAACTGAAGGCGCCCACCCAGGCAAACTTATCCGGATTCAACATTCCTATCCGAAAAGAGGTTCCGCCGCCCATCGAAAGACCCGCAATGGCTCGGTGTTCGCGATCGTTCTCAATCCGATAGTTTTTGTTCACAAACGGAATAATTACATCGACCAGTTCGTCTTTGAAAAGATCCATGAAGTGGTTGGTCGATTCGGTATTGTAACCGGCACCGATGTTGCGAATAACATACTCGTTGGTAGTAACAATAATCATTGGAACAGCATGTTTTTCTGCAATCAGGTTATCCATAATAATATCCAGATGACCCTGTTTCACCCAGCCGGTTTCATCTTCTCCGGCACCGTGTTGCAGGTAAAGCACCGGATATTTTTTTGTCGGATTTTGTTCGTATCCGGGAGGAAGATAGACAAAGATTCTGCGCCACGAGTTGGTTTTGGTCGAAAAATAGCGTTTGCTTTGCACCGTTCCGTGAGGCACATCTTTGATAAGGTGAAAATCGACTCCCGCTTCAGGAATCTCGATGCCACTTGCTTCGCGACTCATACCGAAGAAGGTATCGCTTGCCGGATCGGCAACAGCCACACCATCAATTACCAGAGAGTAGTAGTGAAATCCAGGAACCTGCGGAGCGGTAGTAACCGTCCAGAATCCATCGTTTCCCTTCTCCATGTCATATTTCTTGCCCAAATCGATCTGCACCTTTTCAGCTTCGGGTGCTTTTATCCGAAACGTAACCCGCAGGTCGGGCAAAATACGCGGATATTCGGCACCTGCAATATTGGTTACTGCCGGTGCCGAATTATCAGATTGCTGTCCGAAGCAGACAATGGAAGTCTGCAACAGAACAGCAAAAAACAATAGAATCGTTTTTCTCATTCAATCAATTATTTATCCTGAAATAACAATGGGGCAAAGCCATAGAGGCATTTACGCCAGGTCTGAAAGACATGCGCAGTGCCGGGAGCTTCGTAATACACGTGTTTGATCCCGTTCTTTTGCAACTGTTCATGAATTGCACGCCCTGCATTCGCTCCCTCTTCCGAGCCCTGACCAATATAAAAGACTTTGACTTGCTTTGAAAAAGCATCCGGTTTGGTAAGCAATCCATTGTAAGCCTTTTCTATGCCCGAGAAACCAAAAGGAGCAGCGCTGAAAACGCCGATACTTGCAAATTTATCAAGATTAGTTTCGGATATCTGATATGTTTGCGCTCCCCCGAGAGAAAGTCCGGCAATAGCCCGATGCTCACGATCGGTAAGTGTGCGATACCTTGCATCGACCATCGGGATGATATCTTCTATCATCACTTTGGTAAAAGCATTCCAGAAAGGATCCATTCCACCCGGACGTTGAGCTGTAGTTCCATTCGCCGATCCGGCAGGCTTCTGAGATCTGTGAGCTGCAAGATTAATTCCCGCAAGACCACCGTCTTCCATCACGAGAATCATCGGTTTTGCCTTCCCCTGAGCGATGAGGTTGTCGAGAATAAAATTGGCTCTGCCCTGACTCTCCCATGCACGACGATCCTGATTCATACCGTGCAACAGATAGAGAACCGGATAGCGGGTAGTGCCATTTTGCTCGTATCCCGGAGGAGTATAAATATAGGCGTGTCGCATTTCTCCGGTCGATTTGGCTTTGTACCACACCGAACGAACATCGCCATGTGGCACATCTTTTATATCGTAAAAATCGACGCCCTGCTCCGGAATTTCAATACAACTATAAATATGACCCGCATCATAGAATGTTTCGCTCGAAGGATCGTTAAGCTCAACGCCGTCAATCTTGATCGAATAACAAAGAAATCCGGGAGTCTGAGGTTCTGTTCTACCTGTCCAGAAACCATCTTCACCTTTAGTCAGCGCTGTATTTCCAAGACTCACCACAACACTTGTTGCTTTGGGAGCATTGATACGAAAGAGTACGCGGTGCTGTGCATCGACTCGCGGATAATCGGCACCGACAACATTGGTTGATGCCGGTTTGGTATCGACAAAAAAATTATTATCCTGAGCAAAACTAATGGCACTGATCGCCATACTTAGCATTGCCATCAAAATTTGCTTCATCGCTTATATTTATATGTAATTATCAATATTTCAGAATACATTTTATCAACGCAGTATAGATAGGAGATGCAATTAAAAATCGCATCTCCTAATGTCTATTTGAAAAGTAAAGCTGCAAATTGATTCAAATCGCGTCTCCAGGTAAGCCATTCATGGGCTGTCCCCTGCGATTCATAATAGGTGTATTTCACACCTTGCTTGTCCAACATATCGCGGAAAGCTTTCACCGAACCCGGAAATGGAGCCGGTTCTACCGTACCCAAACCAAGCCAGAAAAGTTTGATTTTCTTATTCAGAGCTGCTCCATCTTTGAATTTACCTCCCATAAACTTATCCACATCAATGGCTTCAGTACGCGGATAATTGGAAGTTCCGCTGAACCCGGCGATGTAAGAGAATTTATCTAAGTTATTCATCGTAATGGTAATAGTTTGGTTGGCACCCATCGACAGACCAGCCATTGCACGGTGATCGCGATCGGAAAGCGTGCGAAAAGAGGCATCGATCATCGGGATGATTTCGTTAATCAACACCTCTTCAAACGGGAAAAGACTTTTGCTTGGCGCGCTTGCATTAGCTTTGGTGGCATAGCCGTTATCCATGACGATAATCATGGGAACTGCTTTTTCTGCCGCGATCAGGTTATCGAGAATCAGATTGGCTTTTCCCTGAGAAGACCAGCCGGTTTCGTCCTCACCGCTTCCATGTTGCAAATAAAGCACCGGATAACGTTTCGACGGATTCATATCGTATTCGGCCGGAGTGTACACAAAGCAACGACGCCATGAGTTAGTAACTTTCGAAAAATACATTTTCTGACTGACCAAGCCATGAGGTACATCCTTCTGTGCATAAAAATCCTGATCGGGTGCCGGAATTTCGATGGCACTACCCCAGCGGCTGGCACCATAAAAATAAAGACTTCCCGGATCTGGTACAGAAGCACCATCCACATTGAGCTGATAATAGTGAAACCCTTCAACCTGCGGAGCAGATTCACCTGTCCAGACGCCTTTATCGTCTTTTTTCAGGTCGTACTTCACGCCACCGATATCAAGTTGCACCTTCTGTGCATTCGGAGCCGGAATGCAGACCCGAACCCGTCCTTCGGAGTTCACCTGAGGAAACATTTTCCCCGGTTGGTTAACCGACGACGGCTTGAAATCTTCCACGACAGATTGTGCCTGAGCCACTTGACAAAACACAGCAGCAATAAAGGCTATAAATGCATGTTTGATATTCATGAGCTAAATGTCTTGAATTATTTGAAAAGAAGCGGAGCAAATTCGTGCAAACTACGTCTCCACGACTGCCATTCGTGAGCAGTCTCGGGTGAAACATAAGAAATACCCTTAACGCCTACTTTTGTCCACTCTTCGGCAGCAGCACCAATACGGGCAGCACCACCTTCGCGACCGCCAAAGCTCATAAACACCACTTTGGTATTTTTCTTAAACGAATCGATGTCTTTGATTTCGGAAGGAACAAATGTTCCGCTGCTAAACATTCCCACATAGGCAAATTTGTCAGGGTTAGCCACAACGATAGAGTGCGTTTGCATACCACCCATAGAGAGCCCCGCCATAGCACTGTGAGCCTGATCGCCAACCACGCGGAAATTCGATTCCACGAAAGGAATCAGGTCGTTGAAAAGTATTTTTTCGAATTCGGCGGCAAAGTTCATTCCACCACCAAAGCCACCCATTCGTGGACCATTACCCGGAGCCGGTGCTGCTGCATTGGGTTGCCCAGCACCAGATTGTGGAGCACCTCCAGGTCTCGGACCACGTGGCATTCCGCTCATATTGATACTGCTGTTTTCCATCACAATAATGAAAGGAACGGCTTTTCCTTCGGCAATCAGGTTGTCCATGATCAGGTTAGCGTGTCCCTGATTACCCCAACCGGTTTCATTTTCGCCCATACCATGCTGGAGATACAACACCGGATATTTTTTGGTGTCTTTTTCGTATCCCGGCGGAGTATAGATGTAAACACGACGAACGCTCTTGGTCGTATTGGAATAGTACTGCGTTTCGCGCAATTGGCCATGAGGAACATTTTTAACGGCATAAAAGTCCTGATCTTTTGCAGGGATTTCAATGCCACTGCCCCAACGGCTTGCTCCGTAATAGTACAAACTTCCCGGATCGGGCACCGAAGCTCCGTCAATATTGAGCTGATAATAATGAAAGCCCTCATCCTGCGGAGCCGATTCGCCTGTCCATACGCCGCTTGTGTCTTTTTTTAAATCATATTTCACAGCACCGATATCAAGCTGAACACGTTGGGCTTGAGGAGCTAGAATACTGACCCGAACCCGTCGTTCGGAATTAACCTGCGGATATTGTTTTTCCTGCTGGGTAGTAGGAGTCGTTTTAAAGTCTTCCACAACAGCAGTTTGCGCCACACAAAAGGCACTGGTTATTGTTGCCGTAAAAAATACGGCTAATAATTTATAGCTCATTTATTGTAGTTTATGCCGTTAGTTTATTTAAAAAGAAGCGGAGCCAGTTCTTTCAGGCTACGACGCCATGTAAGAAACTCGTGAGCTGTATTTTCGGAAACAAACGAAACAGCCTTAATACCTGCCTCATTAAGTGAAACTACAGACTTCTTAACCATATCAGGATTTTCACGACTACCGCAACTAATAAAAACAAGTTTAAGATTCGACTTATCTTTAATTTCAGCAGGTGTATAAATACCACCACTTAAAAGGGCATAATAAGAAAACACATCCGGACGGTTGAGTGTAATTGCATGCGTTTCCATACCACCCATTGAAAGACCGGCCATAGCACGGTGCGACTGATCGGCAATTGTACGGAAATTTGCATCAACATAAGGAATTAGTTCGTCAACTAAAACAGTTTGAAACGGTTCAATTTTAAAATCACGAAGGCCACCTATTTTTGTGTCGTTGGTCATTCCATAAGTCATTACAATAATAAACGGTTCAATTTTACCTTCAGCAATCAGGTTATCCATAATCAGATTAGCATGTCCCTGATTACTCCAGGCCGTTTCATCTTCGCCCCAGCCATGTTGCAGATAAAGAACAGGATATCGTTTCTGCGAATTCTTATCATATTGAGGAGGTGTGTAAACAAACGCACGACGTGAAGTATTGGTACTCTTGGAAGGAAAAAGTATTTGCTGAACATTGCCGTGAGGGACATCCTTCAGCGCATAGAAATCCTTGTCGTGGGCCGGAATTTCAATACCGCTTTCCCAACGGGTAGAACCGTAGAAGTTCAGTGCGCCCGGATCGTTGAATACGCCGCCGTCAATAGTCAAATGATAATAATGAAAGCCTTCATCCATCGGGCCGGCAGTTGTTCCCATCCATGAGCCATCGTCTGCTTTTGTCAGAGGTGTTCCACCTTTAGCACCACCAAGTCCAAGGCTCACAACAATGCTTTGTGCCTGTGGAGCGATTATGCGAAAGCGGGCATAACCTTGTGAATTTACTTGTGGATACATTTGTCCGGGCTGATTTAATGTAGAAGGTTTAAAATCATCTACAACAGCAGATTGATTGGTCTGTGCAAAACATGCACCACCAGTTAATGCTACCGCAAAAATTACGGCTAAAGTTTTAATTTTCATATGAATAGTTGTTTATGAATCACACAACAGATAAGTCGAACTTTCGTTTCTTTTTCAAATCTGCTGCGTGACCGGTTCTGTTTCTATTACGTTATATAAATTATTTTATCACAACTCCTTAACCTGTACTTTTATCTGTGTAAAAGAATGAGCAGGAAAAGAATAAGTGATTTCATTTCTATCTGCTTTAACATCCTTGACTACAGGTTTATACTGATTTTGTTTATCGAAAGAAAAAGGTTCGGTAAGTGAAACGGCATTCAGGGTGCTGGCTTCAGCTTTTCCGGCAAACGAGCCCGAATTATTAACAATTTCAGTAGTTATAGCTTTATCTTTATGACGGTTAACCACGTTGATATAAACCGTACTGTTTTCTTTTGAATAAACCGTTGTAACATCGAGGTACGGAATACCTTTAAACCTGCCAGCATTAAACGTATCACATTCAACATACGTATCGACTGAAATTCCCCGGCAATTATTCGAAAACAACTTAAAAGCACTAAACAACGGTGTTTTGAAACTGCCTTTTTCCTTGTCGGTACTTAAAAGAGACGTAAGCATAGTATAATCAGACATTTTCACAATGTCGGCATGTCTAATAAATGAATTAAAGCACTGAGCGATAGGTAAAACATTCAAAAAATCACGACCAATCGTGCCCCATTCATCAACGGAAATATAAATTGGATTTTTAAAATTCTTTTTAACCGAAACGGCATCAATTTCGCCAGCTGTTACCCGAATTTTTTCTTCAAAGTCCATGGCTCTATCGCCCATAAACACATAATAATCAGGAGATGCATCCCAATAACGGTGAATCGAGAGATAATCAATTTTATCGCCAAGACCATCGAGGACATTACGATTCCAGTCTACCCATTTACCGGTTGGTTCAATGTTGGCAGAACCTGAAGCAACCAATTTAATGGTAGGATCGACCGATTTCATTGCTTTGGCAGCCTCACGGCCAATCTTCACATAATCTTCGGACGATTTATAACCAAGTTCCCATGGCTCTCCATCAACTTCGTTACCTAAGTCCCATATTTTTACACCATAAGGTTCAGGATGTCCATTTTTTGCACGTAAATCGGAATAATAAGTTCCTTTTTTGTAATTGCAGTATTCGAGCCAGTCACAGGCATCGTTAATGGTGCCAAGACCAAGATTTACACATACAATATTCTGACAACCAATTGATTTATTTAAGGCAAACCATTCGTCGGTGCCCACATGGTTGTTGTCAATGCCGCCCCAGGCAAGGTTGATACGAGCCGGACGCTGACTTTTCGGGCCAATGCCGTCTTTCCAATTGTAGCCCATTACAAAATTACCTCCGGGCCAACGCATATTCGTTATTTTCAACTCCTTCATAGCTTCTACGTAATCTTTTCTAAAGCCATTTTCGTCGGCAAGCGGCGATGACGGAGCGTACAGGTTTCCGTAAAGAGTATTAAAATCGGCAGAGTCGGTCAAGCCGGCAATTTTTCCACTAAAATGAATGGGTTCCATAAAAACGCCATAAATTTTAGGATCGATTTCTCCGATTACACGATCGGCGTCAATTTTAATTTTTGCCGTTTGAGCATTGGCTACAAAAGGCAAAGCAACCAAAATTGACAAAAACATTTTTTTCATAGTCTGTTTGTTAGTTTGCATCGTAGTATTCAGTAAATCATTTATTAAACTGCATCCAATCTATCTCTACAGGTTTATCTTTCAGCGTCAGTATCAGGTTGTGCATGCCCGACGCACTCTTTTTTAAAGAGATTTTAACAAGATTCCAGTCTTTACTTGCAGGAATCTTTATTTCAGCAAGAACAGGTCCTTCGGCTTTATCCAAACGAATTTGCAATGTTCCTCCATTTTTCGACAATGATCTAACAGTTAATGATTTGAATTTCCCTTTTTCAAAATCGACGGCATTATACTGCAACCATGCACCTTTTTGGCTAAAAACAGCCTTCCATCCTTCAAAAGCATTTGTGGTATCGATAAGTGCAACCGAAACTCCTTTTTTACTGATATTACTGTAGCGATCTACCTGTATTTTATGATTGGCCATTGTTGTGCCAACCCCTCTCAGTGTAGGCGTAACCTTTTGAATTGTTCCATCCGCATTAAAAAACATACTATCAATGCAAACGGCCCTGTTTTTGTCGAATTTGGGAGACAATGCATTCTGATGATAAAACAGATACCACTGATCCTTAAACTCAATGAATGACTGATGATTAGTCCAGCAATTCATGGGAGATTCGTCCATAATAACACCCCCGAACTTAAATGGTCCCATAGGACTGGCACTGGTCGCGTATTCTAGTCTTTCAATTGTATTTTGTACATGAGGATAGGTCATGTAATAAATACCGTTGCGTTCAAATAAGAACGGACCCTCTTTCAGCCCCTTTTCGGGAAAACCCTGAATTTCTTGAGGTTCAGAGGCCAGCTCGGTCATATTTTCTTTAAGCTTGGCTACAAAGAATTTTCCCATAGCCCAATACAAATAGGCTTGACCGTCTTTATCGATAAAAACATTGGGATCGATACCTCTTACGCCTGTAATTGGTTCTGGTTGAGAAACAAACGGTCCTTCTGGTTTATCGGCAACAGCAACACCAACGCAAAAGCCTCTCCCGTAGCTTGATTTAGGTACAGCAGGAAAATAAAAATAATATTTACCATTGCGTTCGATACAATCGGGCGCCCACATGCTGTAAGCCGAAGAATCGGCCCATTTTACATTATACTGGCTTACTATTTTTCCATGATCCGTCCAATCGGTAAGGTCTGCTGAAGAAAAAACGTGATAATCTTCCATACAAAACCAACCGGGACGTCCTTTTCCTTCTTTTGCCAAAATATCATGAGACGGATATAAATAGACTTTCCCGTTAAAAACTCTGGCCGTAGGATCGGCAGAAAACTGATTGCGAATTATTGGATTTTGTCCTGTTACAACGTTGCAGAATAACAAAGTTGAGACGGACAGTAAAAGTGAACGTAATCTATTGTTTTTCATATCTTTTATTTTTGCAGCTTCTATCTGCGATTGATAAAATTTAAACAAAAGCTTTGCTTTTTTTAATCCTCTTTCATCCAAGTTAGCCTTAACATGAAAGCAAACTTCCGTGCTATTTCTTAATGCATCATTTCGTTAACAGCACAGGCAAGGAATATATATTCAGCAGAACCACCGATTGTTATTTCATTTTCGCCCCATAAAAATGGCCAGTCGTCTTTATTTTCGAGAAAATCGGGTTTGAGCAACATTAATCCAGGAACAATACCTCCGGCAATAGTTGTAAAGTCGGCTCTGTTGTTTCCATAAGACACTTTCTTAGAACGCGTTCCAACTGCATTGACAAACGAAACATTTGAATATGGGTGACAGCCAAAAATAAAATTCAAACCTTTTAATACATACTCTTTATCCATGATTTCGGGGAAAGCCTTATATGCATAATAATTGGCAATCGCCCAGTTAACAACACCGCCTGTACCACCCCAGCCACCTGCTGTAATAGGAACGCCATAGGGATTTTTCTTTTCCATTGCGGATAGCGATTCTTTATACTTTACAACATAATTTTTAAGTTTAGCTTTGAAATTATTATCCATATAAGGAACTGCCGTTAACGCAGATAAAAGACCTCTCCCGGTAAAAAACCACATATTTTCGGACATATCTCCAACAGAATTTTCGAGTAAAGGCCATATTTCTGCTAAAAAGCGGTCGGCATATTTCTGATCTTTCGTTGTAATATACAATTGAAGTACAGCATCTAAATCCCCTCCTCTTCCCATCATCCACATCATCGGATCTCCATTTTTAGGCGATTTTTTAGACAATTCGCTAGCCTCATCGACCAAACGTTTTGCATTAGACAACGCTCTATCTGACAGATCGTTGTTGTATCCTTTTAAAGCGCGGCTAGCAGCGGCAAGCGATGCTGCTGTCTGAAAATCGAGAAAAGGCATGCGGGTGGTAAAAGCCCATCTGTCATCGAGTGTGCCACTCGATTTTCCGTCAGTTTCGTAAGGTTTGAGGTTAGGATTATAGGGCAGATTATCGGTCTCGTTTATGGCATCGCCAAGATGATGATACTGATGCAGATTGGGCACGATAATACCCTGAACCGGATGTCCAATATTTTCGCACTGAGCTACTAAGTTAAGTGTCCCGTGTTCAATTTGTTGCAGAATATCAGGTTTTCCATCAGGTCGGTGAATGTCAACATAACGGGTTTTCTGATCGATATAAGTTTCGTCGCGGTTGACATTAAACTTTTCCCATGCAGCGACGAAACTCGAAATCACTTCGTTGTGCGAACCAGTCTGAATATCAAAATCTCCAGCGTCGAACCAGCCACCAACCGCCATATTGGGAATGCGCTCCAACGGTTTGTATTTGGTGTCGGTTGTGTCTCCCATTTTATATCCGTCAAAATGCTGATGGTTAAGCGGAGCCTGTAAACAATCGTCCCAATAAGGGGCTCCGTGCCAAACCCGGTAAGCTTCATTCACCTCCATATGATCCATTTGTACTGGGAACCAAACATCTAGCGTAGGGTGCCATATATTTGCATATACATTAGGGCTAACCACAAACGTGTTTGTTTTCTGGTCCCCATACTGGATGTAATAAACACCGGGATCTTTGACCTGACTAAAATCGAACTTAACGTAATTATAGCGCAGGTACGGACCCCAAGACTTTACTTCGCCCTTGTATTTTTCTACTGATTTTCCAGTCTCATCTACCTGAAAAACAGAGGCTGTTTTAAGCGGGGTATCATTTTTATCGAGTTCAATAACCGATACTTTTTCCTGCGACGGAGTGTAACCAACCTGCGAGAAACCGATGTTTGGTTTCCTTACCCAATTGGGGATTGCCCCAGCTTCGAGATACCAAGTAAGGACTTTGCCTGTTTTTTCGGCAGGCAGCAAGCTGCGAAGGATAAACCAGCCGTTTTGAGCAAGATTGCGACCGTCGAACAGCATAAGGTCGGCATCGGCGCTTTTTACGGTAACAAATTGCTCAGGATCTTCGGGTGCTAACGCAATTGTTTTGCCTGTAGCCAAAGGAAATGGAACAATAAATTCGCCTCTTCCACGATCGTCGAAAGTGGTATGTCCGGCAAATTGTGGTATTTTTTTACCAATCGTTTCCATTTTGGTATCCCCCGAAGGATATCGGGGAAAATTGCCAGGTTTTCCATCCATCAGGTACGTTTTTTCGAAATAGGCGGAAGGCAAAAATTCGAGATTAAAACCGGCATTGCCCACCAACTCTTTTGGCAACGGCTTATCCAGATAAACACTGATTTCCACGCCATCGCCCTTAGCTACTACGCTGATTTTCGGATTAAAGCCATAATCCTTGTAGCTAAGCTCAACATTTATGGTTTGTTTTTCTTTGTCCACATTCCGGTTTACCAGCGAAGGCACCAAATCCCATTGTTCCGGCGTATTTTGCAGTCGTATAGCGCCACCAGTTGAAGTTCGCACCCCATGATGGATGATTTCAATCCCGGCTGTTTTTTCGTCGAAAAACATACCGTTGTACTGATTACTGTAAACCAAAACATTAACACCTTTGGTTTCAAAATAGTCAAGATTGTTCAGGTGCAACTTCTGTCCAAAAGAAGAAGCAATGCCAAAACACCAACAAATAGCCACAGCAAAAACCATGACCAATGATCGGTTATTCACGTTAGTATTCATAGTAAGTATGTTAGTTGTAGAAAGTTTTAGTCTATATAAATATTAAAATCAATATTTTACATAACAATAGATCATTTCTTAGTTATCGTATCACTAATATGGAAATAGTCAAAATCGGCATATCCACCCGGAGTTTTAGATGAATAATTGAACAAGCCAAAACGGTAACCCATAAAATGCTCCATCAGTGTGTATTGCATGTGCAAATCGTTTCCTATCCGGTTCCATGACTTACCATCAAGACTGTAGAAAAATTGTGCAATGTCGATTTTATTGGTAAAGTCGCATTCAATCTTGAGGTAAACTGTATTTTGAGTAAGAGGAATAGTCTGTATTTCAGTAGGTATTTTAGTTTCGTTGCTAACCATAAAAATATACTTAGTGCCATCCTTTACTTTCACACCCACCTGTCCGAATTTCAATTGCAAAGCACATAAACCGGCATAATCACCCTCTTTCAGGTTCGTTGCGTCGAGCAATGTAGAGCCGGAACATACAGGGCCAAAAGTTCTTTGAGTCAATGTGTTTCTCGCCTGCAAAAACAGCGAATCTATTCGTCCTGTTTTAAGACGCATATAGCCAGGTCGTTCTTTTAAAGACCAAAGAGAGTTATCGGGGTTGTGATTCCACTGCCATACCAGAGAAAGATCGCGTTCGCCGGTTTTGCGGGTAAACTCGTCGGAATTCACAATGTCCGGAATAAGTCCTTTGCTGGCAGGTAAGTTGAGCGTTTCGGGAACTTTCCCATCAATCCCAATTACAGGCCATCCATTTTCCCATTTCACAGGTACGAGATAAGGAATACGACCTACCGAACCATAATCGCGAAACAGATACGAAAACCATTGTCCGTCGGGAGTATCAATAAGTCCACCCTGAGCCACGCCTAAATCCCTAAGCCCAACTTTGCCTTCGTAAGGTCCCATAATATTGTCGGCTCTATGAAGCACAACCGTTCGCATGCTTCCATTGCCGCTTGGCCAAGTAATATTGAAAAGGTAATATTTGCCATTTACTTTAAAAAGCTGCGATCCTTCGGCCCCCAAACCAGGTTTTCCGGACGGGGCGGTTGCATCTTCGATCAGTATGTGGTCTGTTTCCGTTTTTACACCAGTCAGATTATCATTCAGTTCGACGATGTGAAGTTTATGATTGCCATAAATCAGGTAGTTGTGCCCGTTGTCGTCGAAAAAGAGGTTGCAATCGTGGTAAGCAGGCTGAAATGAAACGGTTTTCCACGGTCCTTTTTCAATATCCTTTGTGGTAAAAATGTAGGTTCGACCTGTAGTTTGAGCAAAAGTAGTTACATAAAAAAGCCCCTTGTGATATTTGATGGTGCTTGCCCAAGATCCTCTGCCATAGGTGCTTTTACCATTTACCAGGTTCATCGCATCTATATTAGCCAATGTATCGTAGGCGTAATTCACAATAGTCCAATTGATAAGATCTTTCGATTTCATAATCGGCACGCCGGGACTCATGTGCATGGTGGTGCTGCTCATGTAGTAAGTGTCTCCCACACGGGTCATTGACATATCGGGAACGTCGGCAAAAATGATCGGGTTATGCGCTTTGTTATCTTGAGCCGAAAGCCAATTCAAACTCGGCACTACAATAGAAAGAAATGTAAATATTATAATTTTTCTCATAAAAACCGATTTAAACTATTATACGATAATCAATTACTTTCTATATAAATTTTATTTATACAACACTTAAACACCAATTGCATTCTATAAATCGAGCTGATAACAGCATCTATTTGGTGTTACATCTCGAATATTAGAGAAAAGGATATTATCTATTTCATTAGCATCCAGCGCTATATTATTATTTAGAGCGAATTAGACGGAGAATATAAACACCCCCAGCTGTTGACCCAGGCAAGGACTGAAATTTCACACGCACATGATCTTTACCTTTAACCATTGAATCGGGTATTGCATACACAATATCCTGAAATCCGGATTTGTTCCACTTTCCGGTATTATCCTCGCTAACAAGCTTTTGTTCGTCAATATAGATGTCGAACTTTCGAGTTCCCCACTCGGCTCCCCAATAACGAACATATAAGCTCAAATTGATTTCTGCTTTTGTTGCCAGATCATAACTAAAATACCCTCTATCACGAGCTTCACGAAAGAATTCGTTCAGATTATTTCCGGTGGTCGACTTTTCTTTTAGCATAACATGATCTGTTTCAGGTTGTTGCTCGCCAGGAGAAACATAATCGATCGTGCGGTTTGCTAGTTCCAACTTAGCTTTTTCGATGTTTGCCAGCGAATCGACATACGCTTTGTAGCCCGCATTAGTCAGTGTGAGCCAGTACATCATATACCGCGAATCGTGAATTTGATAAAATGGCTCAAGTGTCAATTCCATTGGATTGATCATCTTGACATTGAGCTTAAAGTGCAAAGGTTTATCTTTTATCGGTTGCAGTTTGTCTGCAATGCCCGGAATGTTATCTTCAATTAGAATCGGGGCTTTATCAACCGGAAGATACTCACCGGCAGCATATTGGCTCCAGCGTCCATCATCAGCAATGAGACCTTTTAGATCTTCGGTTCCTGTTTTAGCGCCCAACAAAACAGGTCCATGCATAAATGCAACATATTCAGAAACATTGGGCATCCGTTCAATGCTATTGTGCATGGGCAGGAGGATTTTTATTTCATCGCCTTTTTTCCATTTACGGTCGATGTTTATATAATTTGAAGGCAAAACAGTGTATGAGAACTCTTTTTCGTTTACCAAAATTTTCAAAGCACCTTTGTTTACCCATGATGGATAACGTACCATTAAGTTAAACGTTCCGGAACCTTCCGCTATTTTTAATTTTGTTTGCTCTTCGAATGGCATTTTTGTTTCTTGCCTGATTTTCAATCCTTTTTCCGCCCAGTTTAATTCCGAAGCAATAAAAAGGTTCAGATACAACGTGTCGTGCGAGTGCGTGTAAATAAACTGGCCATATTTGCCGTGGTTTTCCATGCCAGTGCCGACGCAGCACCACATAGCCTCGTTTGGTGCCGAATAAACTCTGTAATGACGTGGGCGAGCAGGTGTAAAATACACAAAACCACCATGTTCGGGATGCTGAGAGGATAGTATGTGGTTTAAAATTGTACGTTCGTAATAATCAGCATATTGTGCCGAAGGATGCACGCGAAACAAATCTTCGGAGAGCTTAAGCATGTTGTACGAGTTGCAAGATTCGGGCCCATCGTTCACATTGACAAAATCGATACACGATGCGGCACTTGGAAAGTGTTCCCTGCGACTGTTCCCTCCAAAGGCAAGCGAACGGTTTCGGGTAACGGTTTCCCAGAAAAAGCTTCCGGCTTTACTGTATTCATCGTCATGACTTAGCTCTGCAATCCTCTCAAAACCAATAAATTTTGGGATTTGCGTGTTCGCATGTTTGTTGTCAAGAATGTCATTGCCTTTCGAAAGTGGTTCGAGAAAAGCTTTGTGCGAAAAGCGTTTAGCTGTTTTCAGATATTTTACATCACCTGTCATCTGATAAGCATCGGCAAACATTTCATTCATTCCGCCATGTTCGTTGCCAAGCATTTCTTCCATTTTTGCATCAGACAGTCCGGAAGTCAGGTCGATGGCCCAGTCGCAAAATTTCAAAAAGATACTTTTGGCCTCATCGTTACCGGCATATAACCAAGCGTCGCGAAGCCCGGCGTACATTTTATGCACGTTGTACCATGGAGCCCAGGCACTCCAGATAGCGCCAGCATCTCCGGCTTTAATTTTCGACCACAGTTCGGCACTTTTTGGTACACCTCCTGCATACCCCGCTCCCCATCCGGGATTATTTTTAGCGTTGGCTTCCTGACAGGCTTTAAGTTCCGAGATCATATAATCCATCCGTTTTTTGCATTCGGCATTGCCCATAGACGCATATATTGCCATAGCTGACAAGTAATGCCCGCCGACATGACCATCGAGGCCATCCCAGTTGGGATAACTTTTTGCTTTGGGTGTCAAACCGGCTTCTTTAAGATAAGGCGCCAACAATCGATCAACATCGTACTTCAGTAAAACCTGAAGGTTGAGATCCTGCGCATGTTTAAATGGACCGTCAAGCAAAGTCACATTCCTTAAAGGAAATTCATTGGGATACAGTCTATTCTGAGCACGAAGAAATGGCACAGACAGCACCGTGAAAAATAATATGCAGGCTAATTTAACCCGTCTCTTTGTATGGCTGAAACGTATCATCACTATAACAAAATATTAGCTAATGGATTAATAAAATTCAGAAAAAAAGACACATTCAACTTCCATTTTTAGACATGAAACTTCTAAAAACAGATAGTTATCCATACATACAGACTAGACTTTTTCTGATTTTAGAAGAAATAACAACGGAAAATAAGTATCAGTTATCTTCAAGATATTAAGTTACTTATTATAAGAACGGCTAAAAAACGACATGCTGAGCTTTATTCAACATGTCGTTATAAATCAAACTATTAATATATATTTATCTATTCTCATTGTTGTTTGATAATCCGTACTGCCATATAAGGTTTAGCCGGCAGTTCAATCAGACTGTGTCCCGAAAACAGTTTATCAATCGGGGTAATAGTCATGTTCCAGGTGTCGATCACATCGACATGAAACTGCGACGTTGCGGGCAGATCAATGACAATGCTGCGGGGTTGGGCATCATTGAGATAGCCCAGATAATACTCTCCTTTTATACCAACGCAGGAAAAAGGCATCCATGTAAACAATGGAAGTGGTTGCAAATGCGAAGGAGCAGCATCAAGTATCGCGTGAAGGAACTTAATCCGGTCGGGACTTTCGCCACGCAAGATGCCGCCTTTCGACCACCATAAAACGTCCGACGATTCGTTAGGTAATTTGACAGGATTCTCTGTAACGTAAGTTTCTCCGTGACCAACATAACCGCCATTGGTTACACCTCTCCAGAATTTTTCGGTAAGAGACTGAGCTGTAAGGTTTCCCCACGACCATGGAATGTTACCCTCGTAGCGGCATTCGTCAAAAATAACCGGCTTTTTGTATTTCATCCGGTACTCTTTTGCCCGGTAGGTATCTTCGGCCTGAATGCAGGCATGTGTGATGTAAGGATTACTGTGGTCATAAAATTTCACTCCGTTGTGAATTCCCAGCAGGTGATGAAACTTATCCTTCGTTCCGAATTGTTCCACATAATAATCCCAGTCGCTCAGCTTTTTGGCCTCCATAAAATCCCACTCGTTGGCCATGCTCCACCACACATTTTTATAGGCAGCAAAACGGGCTATAATGTAGTTGATGTAAAGATCCTCGGTGGCCCGATCCAGCTTACTGAAATTCCATCGATCGTAAGGATGAAAAACAATCAGATCGGCCTCGATACCCAAAGAATCAAGCTGCTGAATGCGCTTTTCGATATTCTGAAAATATGCTGGATTCAACCTGCTGTAGTTCCAATCTTTCAAAGGCTTTCCTTCAAATGGATAAAGCGGAGGTTCGTTGTTATTCCAGTCATAACTCTTAGGAAAAATGCACATCCTCATCTTATTGAAATAGCCTTTGGACAACGTTTTGAGCGTAAGGTCGGCCAGACTGTCGCCCTGATGCACCCAGGCGTAGCAGGTAGTTCCGAACGGATGATAAGGAGTACCGTCGGCATAAGCAAAAAAGAACGTATCCTTGACTTCCACCGGCCCGCGATTTCCGTTTCGGGCTGATGTGCAAATAAACGATCCTTTTACGCCATTGAGTTTTTTTGCGTTACTGGTGGTAGTGTAGTCCCATTTTCCTTCTTTGCCAGGCATGAACCTGATTTTATAGATTCCGGCACCATCGTAAAATCCCGGTACGGAAATCGTGTCGTTACCGTTGATAAAATTCCCCGTCAATTTGGTTTCTACAAAAGGGTTTCCTGTAGATGCACCATATAGGGTGATTTCAAAAACCCGCCATTTTTCGGTCTGAGTTTGACTACCGTATGAATAGCCGTATGAGAATAAAAAGCAACATAGCAACAAAAATCTGTTCATACCGGGATTAGATTTATTTAGTACTAATATCGTAGAATCGTATTATTTTGCGGGGGTGAACTTATAAAACACCACCCCATGTACTGGCACCTTGAGAGATAGCTGTCCGTTTGTTGCATCGATTACGGATATATTCTTTTGCCTCCATAAATCGCGCACGATCTGCTTTCCGGATATTCCGAGTTTTGCAAAATCCTTGTATGAAAGTTGTGCTATATCAAGACCGAAATTGCAAAAACCAACCGCTTTGCTACCATCTTCGAGTTCTTTCACGTAAACGCGAACATCGCCCATCGTCTGCGCACAGACAGCCCCTTTCCCCAGCGGATCCTGATTTACAGCAATCACTTCATCGTTGGTCAGCAAACTGTAAGTAAAATCGTCCAGTTTTTCCATGTCACATCCAATAAGAAGTGGTGACGAGAAAAGGCTCCAAAGGCTAATGTGCAAGTATTGTTCATCGGGCTTCAGCTTGCTTTTATGCGGATTTCCCCAACCTACAGTACCTACTACCAGCATGTCAGGGTCGTTCCAGTTGCCGGGTTTTGCCCATGCGGCAGATTTATCCTGGTCGAGAGCAATGCTTTTCACGCTTTCCCATGTGTCGGTAATATCGTTGGTGGTACGCCAGCAATTACCGCTCACCGAGTCGCCCCATTTCCACACATCCGACATGCCGTACTGACACAAGCTGTAAACAATATCGCGGGGCTGCTGACGAAGGTATTCGCCCATCACTTTATACGGCTTGATTGCTGTATTCAATTCATTTCCGCCTTTGTACGACAAGGAAGATACTTTGTTTGGATCGTTTTCAGGCAATCCATCGATTACGTTACCATAGCTGCACCAGTCATACTTCAGATAGTCGAAACCCCATTTTGCATAGCTTTCGGCATCCTGTTTTTCGTAACCATAGCTTCCGGCGCAACCACCACAGGTCCAGGGACCGGGGCTGGAATACAAGCCGATTTTCAGGCCAAGACCATGTACATAATCAGCCAGCAGTTTCATGTCACCAAAGCGGGCGTTTGAAATAATATATCCGGCTTCATCGCGGAATTTTCCCCGTAACGATTGATCTTTCGAATCGCGGTGATTCTGCCAGAAGTCATCAATATTAATGTATGTCCAACCGTGATTGATAAGACCGCTTTTTACCATCGCATCGGCAGCCCGTTTCACCTTATCGGCCGAAACTTCGCCTGCAAAACAGTTCCAGCTGTTCCATCCCATCGGTGGAGTGAGTGCAATACGATCGCCGCATACTATACGAAGTTTTTTGCTTGCTTGTCCTTTTGCATTTTTAGCACTAAGCACCACCTCACATGTTCCCGCTTTAACAAGAGAACCGGTGATAATGCCGGTTTTGGAGTCCAGTTTCAGCCCTTCGGGCAAGCCTTTTGCCGAAAATGTCATCGGACGGTCGCCAGTTGCTGCAACAAAGTATTGAAACGGAGAACCCGGACGTACACCGAAAACCGCAGCACTATTAATGCGGGGTTTGTCCGAAGCTTTGGGAGTCAGTATATATGGAACGCTGCTTACCGGATTGTAGGTTTTGAAAGTCGTAACACCTTTTGCTTCAAATTTGGCATTCGCCCAATCGGCATGGTCGTAATAATTACCGTTGCCGCCATCGGTCACCACCAACTCGAGCTTATTTATGCCGGTAAGCTGTACCGAGCATGGCTTGGCTGCGTCGCCCAGTTTCATCAGACCACTTGTCCATATTTTTTTGCCGTCGCCAAAGAGTTGAAACTCAACCGCAGGATCGTGACCGGCAACCTCATCGTCGACCCCCACCTGAGCAGTAAAATTAACCGCCTTGCCATCGAGCAAAACCAACAACGAACTCACCGAATGGGTTGAAAAACCACGTTCGAAGGTTTTTCCTGCAATCGTTATCGTTTTGCCATCCAACGATTTATTTTTTCCGGGAACGCCGTAGCCCTGCGTGGCAGCACTCAGATCCAACTGGTCGAGCCAAACGGTTTGAGCGGAAATTTCACCCATGTTTATAAACCCCGACAAAGCTAAGCAAACTGCAATAATTGCTAATTTTAAATTGTCTGCTATTCTCATAATATACAAGTATTTACCTTTATGTTCGTTCTGCTTTTTCTTTGACTGCAATACGGTTGTTACAAATATTTATTCGACTGTATTTTATACCGATCTAATTTCTGCTTCAGTATAAAATACAAGCGAATAGAAATTATTCTTTACTAAAAGCCCAGTAATCAAAATTAAACAGTTCACGTCCGGCTGTTATATTTTGTCCATTGAAACAAAAATAAACATCATGTTTACCCTTGATTTCCTGATTTATTTTAGACGACAGTTCTTTAAAGCTTTGCCATCCTCCTGTGCGAGGAACTATAATTGACGAAACCAACGGACCAGAAACGCTGTCGAGGCGCACTTCCAATATTCCGCCATCGACTCCGGCAGCCAACGATGCTGTAAACAATTTTGGAGACTGGTTCCCAAAATTGACTTCACGCACTTTGATGTAACCTTTCGTGCGAATTCCCGATACATATACCCCATTTTTTTCGTTTTGCGAAATGGTGCATTTTTCAGACCAAGCCATTGTTTCGGCTTCCACACGTTTGTATGGATCGATAAAACCAACAGGCTTTGGACCTTCTTTTGTTGCTGAAACAGAAGGTATTGTACCATCCGAATTGTATGTAAACTGTTCTACGCAAGCTGCACGCCCGTAGCTTCCACCATTAGGCAGTAAACCACTGTGATAGAATAGGTAAGAATTCCCTTTATAATCAATAATTCCGCCATGGTTGGTAAAACTGTTTAATTTTTGATTTTCCATTATCTTTCCCTGATATTTCCAAGGGCCGGTAGGTCCGTTACTGGTAGAATAAGAAAGACATTCGCCACCCTTAGTCATTCCTGCATACATCATGTAATACAGATTGTTGCGTTTGTAAAACCAAGGACCTTCTACGTACATATCCTTGTTCGGATTTTCAACACTTTTATTGCCTCTTACACCCCCGAAAGATTCTACAGAAAGTGGAACTGTAACAATATCACCTGAATAAGAAATCATATCTTGATTCAACTTCACATAGAACAAACTGCCGTTGCCCCAATAAAGATAAGCCTGACCATCGTCGTCGATCCACACGGTGGGATCAATGTTAGACCAGCTGCCGTTCATAATCAACGGTTTTCCAAGTGCATCCTTGAACGGTCCTGTAGGACTATCAGATACAGCCACACCGATAGCCATATTATTTTCGGTACTTTGCGCACAGATGTACCAGTAAAACTTGCCGTTACGTTCGATGCACTGTGCGGCCCAGGCTCTATCGCGTGCCCAACTGAACGATTCGAGTGAAATAGGCGAACCATAATCGGTCCAATTGACCATGTCGATAGTAGACAAGACACGCCACTTAGTCATATAATAAAAATCAGTACCCGGAATATCGTCACCCACATAAGCATACAATGTTCCATTGTAGACCATAGGTGCCGGATCAGGTCCGAAATGTGTTTGTACAATAGGATTATCGGCTAAAGAGATTCCTTCGAAAAGCATTGCAAACAATGCTATCACTGTATATTTTTTCATCATTAGTGTTGTTATTATAATTCAGGTAAAACTGTATCGATTGAAGATGATTTAATAGTTCAATCATTTCACATATGCAGTCAACAAAACATTTCAATATCACTTCATTAAAAAAGACACATTGTTGTTTTAATCGCTTTACTTAGTTACAAACCGGTTTAAGACTCGCAGCAAAACCACCTCTACGAAGCATTTTTACATCAATAGAGGATGATTTGTCGATCACTATATATTGCACCGAAAAAGCTTTATCGTGAATACCGTCGGCTATTAAAGTCAGCTTATATTTCTGTCCATCAGGAAGAAAATTAAAATTCAATTTCTTTGTTTTTTCTTTTGTTTCGGCATTGATGGCTCCGATGTACCATGCATTTCCCTTTTGTCTGGCAATTACAATGTCTTTGCCCGGATATCCGCTTAATAGTTTGGTATCGTCCCAAGCATTTGGTACTTCTTTTAGAAATGTTTTAGCGGCATCGGGCAAAGTATAGTAACCTTCCGGACGGTCGGCCATGTGCTGTAAGCCCGACTCGAACACCACACTCAATGCCAATTCGTGCCCATAAGTAGTTATATGAGGAAATTGCGAATTAGTAAAAGTCACTGGCGTATAATCCATTGAACCTACCACATTGCGGGTAAAAGGAACGATAGTATTATGCACAGGAGCTACATTGGTAAATTCGGGGCCATTGTTGTACCATTCGGCTCCGCGGATACCTTCGTAGGTCATCAAATGAGGATACGTGCGCGACCAGCCTCGGGGAACAATACACCCGTGAAAATAGACCATCATCTCGAATTTGGCTGCATCGTCCAGAATATCAAGGTAATATTTAATCAAATCTTGTTTTTCGCTTAAAAAGAAATCGATCTTAACCCCTACGATTCCAAGTTTTTTCAACTTGGCAAATTCCTCCATACGGCTCTCGTGTGTAAGCATACGGTCGAAGGGAGTAGCCCGCACCCATTTGAAAGCTCCTGAATTATACCATATTAAAGGTTTTACCCCTTTCGATTGAATGTATTTTACAGCATCTTCGAGGTTACCGCCATTGCCCATTTGGTCCCACTCCCAGTCAAGAAGGGTGTAAGGCCAGTTCATTGCGGCAGCCAGATCGGCAAATTCGCAAACAACTTTAAAATCTTTAGTTCCATGGTTGTCCGACCAATAGTTCCATGATGCAATGCCCGGTTTAATCCAGTCTGTTTTTGTAATAACCGAAGGAGTTGATACATCGTCAATTAACGTCGATTCTACAATATTGGACAAATTGCCCATGACAATAACACGCCAAGGCGATTTCCATGGTAATGAGATCGTTGGCTGAAACTCTCCATTACCATCACCCGGATCTGGAAAAGTAAGTTTGAACTTTGATTTGTCCGCCACATTGCTGAATTTGGTCGCGCAATACGTACGGTTCAGATCGGCCTCGTGAATCAGAAACCAGCAGGCCGAATCGGCTGTGTTAAAAAGAGCTGGGCAACCCCAGGTTTGCTGTATATTTTCGTCATTAATCTGAGCATAAGGACCTTCGTTGGCCATATCCCATTTCTCCATCCATCGCTTGGTTGCAGGCGAAATTGTATAAGCAGTCAGTTCATCTTTAACCACATAAGTACCTTCCTTTTCGGGAAACTCATAACGAAAAGCCAGGCCGTCGTTATAAGCCCTGATTATGAGGTTAAGTTTGCTTTTGTTGCTGTTTTCGAAATAAACAACAAGCTCGTTGGCCGAATTGCTACATTGTGAGCGTTTTCCATGCAAAACGGAATATTTATCGCTAACGGCAGTTTGTTTGCCCGCTTTTACAAAACGAAGTTCTTTTGAAAAATCCTGATCGCTACGTACCAGCCCCAAATCGATCTGAGAAATGGCCTCTGTTGTTTTTCCATTACTCAAATAGCTGGCTTTCAAGTACCAATTACCAACAGTTGCATCTTGTCCATTATAAAGGGAAACCGTAATACTATGATTAGGAGACACTACCGTAGCTTTCTGCGAAAAAGAAGTTATGGTTCCCAACAATATAAGCGACAAAATAAAAGTTAACCTACTCATAATTTGAACTTTATTATAAAATCACTTTTTTTTACAAAACCTTATAAACTCCAATAATAACATAAGGTTCCTCACCCTGTTTCAACACCGGCATTCTTAATGTGCCCAGAAATATGGCATGATTCAGATAACTATAAGGACTGTTATTAGGCACCTCGAAATCTAAAACCGATTTACAATAAAAAGCTTTAGTAGCAGCATCGACATGAATCAAAGCCCGGTTAAGTACCTGAAATGTATATCCGTCATCTGTTTTCATGAGGTAACGGGCATTAAGTTCGGTATCTCCGTCAGGACGAACCAGTTGCCAGTCTTCACCTCCGGACAACACTACTCCTTTAATTTTGGGGCCACTGAACGTACCACCTGTTATTGGAATCACTCGCCGTTCCCCTCTTTTACTTTCTCCGACGTTTATCATACTGCTAATCTTAACCTTAGCCTCCCACATAAACTCAGTTTTGAAATCTTTATACAAAGAATCGGATTTAACCGAGCTGCTGTTTTGAGCATTTATGCTTTGATAAACACAAAGCATAAATGCCAATAGATATATTAATTTTCTATTCATCAGATTTCTTATTTACCAAAAGCTTCGCCTTCCGGGCTCCTTCTCCATTTGAAATAGTTATCCAGTACTTTGAGCGACTCCAGACTTGGAACGGGTCCTACATGAGGCGTTTGTTGCAGGTACATTACCGAAGGTTTGTTCTCGTTAAATGCAGGCCATTCAACACATCCTTTGGCGTTAGGCGTACCATATTTAGCAAAGTTTGTCCAATAGGTTCCCATAGTTTCCGACATTTCGAGATCCGATTTTGTTGTCTGAGGATTAGAAGCATCAAGGTGCATGAATACGTACGCAACATCTTGTCCATGAGGAGATCCGTAACCATATTGAGGAGAATCTTTCGGATAATCAGGATGTTTGTCGAAGTAGTACAAAAAGGCTTTTGATTTACCCGTCTTTGTTTGAAGACGAGCCCAACTCCATGTATGCCAACCAAAAGCAGCATCGCGAGCCAGGTCACGGGCAGTTTTTGGTACTGTATTATCGCCCACCGGATAGGCTTTAATAAGCTCATCGGCAAATTTTCCATAACGACCTTTTACTCCGGCAATATAATCTTCAGGCTTTTTTTCGTGCGAAAAACTAGCACCTTCGTCAGAATTATACCCGATAAGTACCGGAATATCATTGTATTTACCTGCTTCGTACAATTTATATTGATCGTCGGGAATTACAACGCCATCCACTATTGGCCAACCGCCGGGCATACCAAAGCCCAAAGGCAGTTTATCGGCTTCTATTTTCCTCAGCTCGGCAACCGATTTCACGCCAGCTTTTTTCATATAATTTACACCATCAATTTCAGCTTGCTTAAGTGTTTTCATATTTTCGCCGGGAAGTGTAACAGTGCGGGTAGGCCCAAAAGAACCTCCGCTTTGAGAAATGGCTCCCTGAAATAATCCTTTTGCTAACGGCGAAGCACACAACATACTTACCGAAATAGCACCGGCAGATTCGCCAAAAATGGTAACTTTATCAGGATCGCCACCAAAAGCTGCAATATTTTTCTTAATCCATTGCAATGCTGCTATTTGATCGAGTAATCCGTAATTACCGGAAACATGGTCAGAACTTTCGGCGCTCAATTCGGGATGAGCCAGAAAACCGAGCTGACCAACACGGTAAGCCACGCTAACCAGCACAACGCCTTTTTGTGCCAGTTTCTCGCCAGAATAAACAGGTTCTGAGGTTGAACCAAAACTAAAGCCCCCACCGTAAATCCAAACGAGTACCGGAACTTTGTCTGTTGCCGATTTAGCCGGAGTCCAAATATTTAGATATAAGCAATCTTCGCTTTTGCCCGATGGAGGGTTGCCGCCCTGAAAAGGAGCCGGAGCAAATTTGTCGGCTTGTTTTATGCCTTCCCAGTTTTTGGCAGGCTGAGGAACCTTCCAACGAAGATCTCCAACAGGAGGAGCTGCAAACGGAATTCCTTTATAAACAGTCAGTCCGTTTTCGTATACACCCTGCACAAGACCGTTATCTGTTTTGACAGGATCGGGCCGTTGTGCTTTACTGTTATTTGCTGCAAATATTAAAATTGCAACAATCAATAAAGTTAGTTTTTTCATAATTAGTTATTGTATTGATTTTTAAGCATTATTACCTATTTTATACTTATCTGAAATGGACAAGCCGGCAAGCCTTCTTTATTATACAAATTGGCAAAATCAGGATTGTCTGCCCAAGCATATCGTACTGAAACTGGTTTTTCGATGTTGTCGTTCCACACAACTACTTCATTGCCTTTAATCTCAGCTTTAGCCCATTCGTAAACACCGTCTTCGCCGGCAATGGCAAAGTGCGATAGTTCTTCACCATTACCCGATACCAATCCACTGCCCACATTATCAAACGAAATGATGATTTTGTTCCCGTCCAATCGGGCAGATTTTCGGATAGGGCCCGAGCTTAACACATTTTTATCGCCATACGTAATTTTCATAGCCTGAAGGGCAAGTCTTTCGCCTACAGGTTTTTTGTTAGCCGGATGAATGTCGTTCCATTCGCCCAAATCGATGTTTACACCAATGCCAGTATTGGGTATTGTTTCGGCTGTTTCGAGCTGTACTTTGCGCATTTGTGCCCAATTGCTTTCTTCGGGCGAATAATTAACATCCATATAATTAGGTAGTTGTGCTATTAAAAAAGTAACATTACCTAATTGCCAGTGGCTTCGCCAATCTTTAATAAGAGCAGGCAAAAGTTTTGCATAAGCCTGAGGATCATCGGCATTAGCCTCGCCTTGGTACCAAAGAAAACCTTTAACTGCGTAGTTTGTGTATGGTGCAATCATTCCGTTGTACAAACCGGTGGGGCTTTGCTGTGGATTTACAGGCCGAACCATTTGTTTTCCATATCCAATAGGTTTTCTACGCTGAAACACATCTCCAACTTTGTAATACCAATCGCCTTTGAGGTCGACGGTATCGTTGGCAGCCAATAAAAAGTAAGGCTTATCGGGAACAAAACCACCTTTTCCGGCATTGTTGGTAACTCGTATAACTAGCAGATTTTTACCCGGTTTAAGCACATCGGCCTTAATCTTGTATACACGCTGAGGATATTCGTAAGTGGTGTTTCCAACTTTCTGTCCATTAATATAAAACTCATCGGCGTTTACAATTCGCCCTAGTTTTACTGTAGCTTCGACACCCGTCATCGATTTCGGCACTTCGATAACCCGACGGTACCAAACGACTCCGTCCAAATTACGGATACCTTGATCTTCCCAATAACCAGGAATGTTAATTCGCTTCCAATTAAAAGGTTGATAAGCAGGGTCGAACCATTTAACTGGCCCGACCAGTCCTTTATCTGTTTCTTTGCGTGGTCCGAATGAATTACCACCCATCGACTGGCGGAACTGTTGCATTACCCGATTGACGTATGCGGTATCCTTGTTCTGTTCTACAACTTTATAAATGTCAGGGAATTCTTTAAAGCCTTCTTCGCTCATCCACGATTCGATGGGCGTTCCGCCAACGCAGGTATTGATAATCCCCATAGGAATGTGATACTTATCGTATAATTTCTTCACAAAAAAATAGCCAATTACAGTAAAGTCGAGAACAGTCGTTGGATTAGCTGCAACCCATTTTAAATCAGGAGTATTTTCGACAGGTCCATTAATTGATGCTTTTTCGGGTACATAAAACTGCCTGATTTCCGGCAAATTAGCCTCGGCAATATCTTTAGCCAGACGTTCGGCATGACGACCCAAATAGTGCGTCATATTCGATTGGCCGGAGCAAACCCAAACATCGCCAATTAAAATATCGTTCAATGTTATTTTGTTATTCCCCTTAATTTCCATTGTATAAGGCCCCCCGGCTTTCATCGGGTTTAACTTTACCATCCATTTACCATCTTTCCCGGTAACGGTTTTGTAGTTTTTCTTCAAAAAACTAACCGTTACTTTTTCGCCTGGCTGAGCCCAGCCCCAAATTTTTAACGTTTCGTCGCGTTGTAACACCATGCCATTACCGACTATGGCCGGAAGGCTTACATTGGCACTAACTTTCAGTGAAACAAATACGAATAATATTAAAACAATCCTTTTCATAACTTTATTTTAGAAGTCCGCTCCCGAGAATAAATTCTGCAAAGCCGGTTAATTTATGTTCCTTATTTTATTACAGGACTTATGCGGTATAAGCCCGCGCCATGTTGAGGTAATTCGGATCCAAAGCTGCTTTCAAAAATTCCCAGATCTTTATGTTTCCATATATCGCTCACTTTAGCCTTGCCTTTTATGCCAATTGCTTCAAAATCGATTTTCACATTAGCACTGTCTGGTAGCTCTATTTTTCCTTTATCTACAAGAACGCCAAAGACTACCGAACCACGATCCTGAGTAACATAACCGGTTGCGGTAAATGTATCGTAGCCCTCTGGCAACTGATAAATAATAACCGATTCGGCGTGAGCTCCAATGCCTTCTGTTGGCTTGTCATTTATTATTATTGGACGGTTGTCGCATGTCCGGTTTACATGAACTTCGCCCCAGCCTGTAGTGGCATTTATCCATTTTAACTCGGTCAGTTTCAGATCGCCTTTTGGACCATGAAGAACAGGATCGGCCCAAACTATATGGTCCCAATCGGAGCCATTGCCTCCGTCCTTTACAAAAAGAACCAACTTTTGTCCATCTTTTACCGATACTTCTACTTTTTGCGAACTCCCTTTGCCTGCTATTACCGGACTGGCATAATCGGCATTGCCAAAATCGATATTGTCACCTTTGCTCTGAGCGTTGAAAAGGGCTACATATTTATCATTGCTATTAGGAATGTCAGCAGTCCATACTATCAGGTTTTTGTCGCGCGACACCTGACGGTTGTTGGTACTTTCCTGATTGACTTTCAACATTTCGGGGTTGGTGAGCATTTCTTTGGTAAAATTGTCGAGCTTGGTCATGTCGCCACCAAAAATAAGGGGAGAACGGCCAATTGCCCAAAGACTCATAAGCGTATATTGCTCATTCTGGGTAAAATGCGTAGTGCGATTAAACTCAACCATACCAATAGGCAACATGTCGGCATCTGGAAAATGTCCGGGCCCGCGGTAAGGGGTCCAGGCGTCGAGACGTTCGAACATGGCCAACAAAGCACCCCAGCGATCCCAGAAATCGTCGGTAATGCGCCACATATTAGCATGATTCATAACATGTTCTCCCATTTTTACGGGAGTTGCACCCGGCGACAGGCTTAAAACTATTGCACGACCTGTTTTGTCGATGGCATTGCGCAGAGCTTCAACTTCGGCTTTTTGAACATCGTCGTATGGCCGCGAAATGTCGTCGCATTTAATAAAATCGACACCCCAGTCGGCATACATCTGTACAATTGAATTGTAGTAAGCCTGACCTTCGGTCTTGGTCGCATCGACACCGTACATGTCGGGATTCCATGGACATGTGGAACTTTTGACTGCAATATCCTGTGCTTTAACATTTGTACCAAGTATTGGAAGGTTTTTCTCTACAGCTTGACGAGGAATACCACGCATAATGTGTATTCCAAACTTCAGTCCTTTAGAATGAACGTAATCGGCAAGGGGCTTAAAGCCTTTTCCATTGGCTGCCGACGGAAACTTCTTAAGTCCAGGGGTTAAGCGTCCATATTCATCCATCGTAAGGACTGCTCCGGGTTGGTACGAATGGCCTTTCGACTCCGGTTCGTACCATTGTATATCGACAGTTAGATATTTATAACCGCTTGGCAACAGATTCTTTGCCATAGCATCGGCTTGTTCCTTTACTTGTTGTTCGGTTACGGTTGTTCCATAAATATCCCAACTATTCCACCCCAGAGGAGGAGTAGGGGCATTCTGCCAATATTTGGGTTTATCTTGTGCATTTACGACACCAAGTGCTACTAAAATCAGAAGTGTCAATAATTTTAAATACTTATTATTCATATCATTATATATCATGAAAATTATTAGAGTAATGTCATTTCAATAACGAAATGCTTGGCCCCACATAGGTTTTTTTCAACCCTCCCCAATCAATCACAATGCGTTCGATTATCATTCCCGGATCGCCACAAATAAGAGAAAGTGTATGCGAAGTTTTTGATCTGTCAACTGCAAATTTTGCTTTCGAAACTGTTCCGTTTTGCAGGAAACGTTCTTTCCATGGTTCGGTAAATTCTTTACAATCGTTTTGGGCAACAAAAGCAGGCTGCCCATCGATCGAGATGCCAAATCGTGTACTTTTTCCGTTATAGAGCGCAAAAAAGGGCAAGCTGTAAACAAATACGGTAACAGAATCGGACGTAACAGAATTGAACTCATACTCAACGCGCGTTCCCTCAAGATTTTCAGGGTCTTCGGTTTGTTCTGTGGGTTCGCCCAACTGAACGGCATACCAGTCGTAACCAATACCGTCGATTATTCTTAGTTTATGGCCATCTTTGCTTACCTTGTTTTTTATTTGTTTCAGGTCTATTACAGTGCAGCCTTCCAATTTGCTTTTGTTCATTTGGGGTTCAATGTCAATCGAAGCACTTGCAATTCCTTCGTTATAAGTAACTTTGGGCATTTCCTGATACTTGGCACAAAATCCGGGCGCAAGAGCCATCATTCCGTTCCATTTTCCGTTGAGCATAGTGTTATACATAACCGTAAGACTATTAATACTATCGTACGCAGACTTAGATTGGAGTGCAGCCCAATTGGCCGCCGAAAAATTATTTGCAGCTAACTGTTCGCTGTTAAGCTGAGCCATCAGGAATTTGCGGTTCATTTGGTAGGAGCCCATTACCGGATAAGCCAATAGTTCGTAAAAAGCAGGACGCAAATTTTCAGGCAGCTCTTTGTCTATTTTTTCGGTCATGTCCGAAAGCTGTTTATAATCGGCTAAACGCTGTTGCGCTTCATTGTAGTTTTGAAACGAGTAATCGGTATTCCGAATATCTTTATATTTTGGAGCGTCCCATTCGCGTTCCCATCCCATAAATTCGGGTTTACGACTCCACGCAAGTCTGTAATAACTATCTAAAATATACTGAAAATCCTTTTTGTACTTTGTTCCAAATGTTTGAGATAGAAACAGGCTCTGATGTTGATTGATACTTGTATAATCAAATTGATCCACGTTCCAAGCCAAATCGAAAAATGTTTGCATTCCTAATTCAGCTGGTTTTATATCGCCTACATTTACAAGCCAATAACGGTTTGCTCCGGTTTTGTATGCTTTGATAAGTTCTTCGTACATCAATACCGGAGCTGTGGTGTTGAGCCACAAGTAATCGTGCGGAGCACCTAAATACGAAAAATGATAATAAACGCCGGCTCCTCCGCTACGTTTTTGTTCTTCAGTATTACTCAGGCGTTTCATGTAACCGTAGTTATCGTCTACCCAAACCAACGTAACATCATCGGGCACCTTCAGCCCGTCATTATACACCTCCAATGCCTCTTTATAAGGAACATAGATCTGAGGAATAGTGTTTTGCGGTTTTTGAAGATACTTTTGAAGAATCGAACGCTGATCAGTCATTGCCCGATCTACAATCTTCACCTTATCTTCTCTTGTGAAATTTCCCCTCATGCCTTCGTCATGTAACCCGCGCAAACCTACTGTGTAGATATTTTCATAAGAAGATGCTTCGCGTACACGATTATTCAACTTGTTAAGAATCATATCTTTGTTTGTCCCGTAATTCCAGTCTCCGTCCACTTTTGTATCCCATTCCGATTTGGCAGCATTGTTAAACAACAACGGTTCGCAGTGAGAGGTCGTAATAATAATACCATATTCGTCTGCTATCACCTTACTTTCGGGATGTGAATAGAAAGCGCCTGTACAACTGTGCATTGCAGGTGCAAACATATTGGCTTTGAGACGCAGCAACAGTTCGCAAACTTGTGCATAGGTTTTGGGTCCAATATCTCCAAGATTTTTTTCGTAATTATTTGATGACCATGGTTTCAACCCCCAATCTTCGTCATTGATAAAAATACCACGGTATTTAACAGACGGGGCTTTAGAAGTAAAGTCAATGGCTTCGATGCTCAATGTCTGGCTTTTCTGAACAGGTATGTCTGCCCACCAGTACCAGGGTGAAACACCGATTGCTTCAGAGACCGTGAATGCACCGTAAGATGTACCCCGGCGATCACTGCCGGCAATTATCAACGCCTGTTTTACACCTTTAAACGGCTTGTCGATGGTTTTGATCGTATAGCATTCCCACTTATTGCGAATAGAATCGATATTCAACTTCTTTGACTTGAACAATTCCTGAATAAGTTGATTCTTTTCTACTGATCCTATTATAATTACGTATTCTCCAAACTGAAACTTGGAGGACACGATTTTAGGCGATTTGTCTGTGACCCTTTGAATATCTTCGGCGAAGAGTTGGGCTGTCTTTTTTACAGATGCAAAATCGGCAGTATCGCAATAGACTGTTGCCACAGACTTACTGCTGACAATTGGAAAGCCTGAGTTATTTTTTGGATCTTGTTTATTTACTACCAGCTGTGCAAACATTAGCTGAGGAATGAGCAATATGCTCATCAACAATAGTCTAATCATATTAGTGTTGGTTTACTTCAGATATTTTCCAGCTCAATACTACGCCTTCTTTACGATTGGGCAATGCTCCGGGACGGTCGGCGGCATAAGGCTCGCCGGTGCCCGGTGTCAGGCCAACATATCGGTTGGTCTTGAGCGACAGCAACATGCATTGATTGTGCAGCATATCTTGCCATTGAAACAAACTACCCTCCGACTCTTCTTTCATTAATCGAACATCGCCAGAGATACCAATACCTACAACTGTCAGAAAACCAGTACCATTTAAAGCTTCAAGAGTAACCCTGCCTTTACCCCTGTCGTGAACCCGAAACTGGCAGCCAGTGCTATTTGCCTCTTTCGATCCAGAGGTTGCAGAATGCAACATTCCATGAGGATTGGCCCATGCCAGCATTCCCGACCCTAAATTAGTCAGTGTAATAATTTTCCCTACAGGAATATTGTGTGACCGGTCGGCTAGTGGTTCAATCAATTTAAAGTTTTCAAAATCGGCGTATCCACCTTCTTTTCCATCTGTATTGTAGGCAAAAAGGGCATAGCGCGAGCCTTGAAAGGTTTTTACTTGATAGGGTAACCTGACTGAGTCTCCAATGTTAGTAAAATTAGTCCCATCAATGCTATAACTGAATTGAGCAATGTCTCTCTCATAATCACCCGATGCCCGAAGTGTTATTTTGCCGGACGAAAGTTTTTCTTCTATGGCCTTGTTTTTATACTGATCATAGAAACGCAGCACAAAGCCATCTTTGTTTCTTTCGATCCCTAAACTAGCGTATGGCATGTTTAAATATGCCAGCCCAGCATAATCTCCTGCTTTCAACTTATTAGCATCAACAACCACCGTTGCATACGATTCAGGGCCAATAACTCTCTGAGTTAATGTATTGCTTGCCCATAAAAAGTCTTTTGCAGGTAAAGTGTGCAAGCGCAACGCCCCTTTTTTCTTGATGAGTTCCCATTTTTTATTCTCTGGGTTATGATTCCACTGCCAAACAGGCTGAAGTTTGGCTCCCGAAAAATCATCGTTGCGTTGATAAGGTGCCGAAGGAACAGTTTGCGCGGCCACATTCGGTTTCAGCCAAGTGCGCGGCGAGCGGCCCAGATTTCCAGGAAGACCAAAATAAGGCCATTCTTCTTGCCATGTAACAGGCGAAAGGCAAGTTGTACGTCCAACCGACATAAAATCCATCATAGACCACCCCCACCAGTCGCCGTTGGGTAAATCGACAATACCCCCCTGATGCAATGGTGCAGCACCATAACGGTTATCGCCAGGAGGTGAAAATATAAAATTGTAGCCAGGTTCGGGCACTTGCGAACCTCCCATGTATACATTGGAAGCCCACCAGCCAACCTGAAATCCCATCGTCTCCTCGGCACTGATCACCGTAGTTTCGTACGGGCCGTATGGCTTGTCGGCACGGGCACACTGCATACGCCCGCATGGTGCGTAATTGGCGCTTATGATGTAATACTTCCCTTTTATTTTATAGATATGGTGTCCTTCGCCCATGTTGTTGCCCGAAGGGATAATTACCTGCTCTGTCCCTTCTACCACACCGCTCATATCGGGTTTCAGTTCAACCATCCTCACTTCGTTGTAATTGTACACAGCATATATCTTTCCATCATCGTCAAACAAGACCGATAAATCGTAGATTTTGCTGTTCATTGGTTTACTAGTCCAGGGTCCCTTAGGATCTTTTGCCATGTAAACAACCGTTCCATGATTGTTCACGTTCGTAAAAATGTAGAACATCCCGTTGTGGTATCGGATACACGGTGCCCAAATACCTTGACCGTAAGCTTCTTTTCCATTTTTCAGATTAAACTCTTTTCCTAATGTTAAAGAATCAAGAGCATAACTAAGAAACTGCCAGTTCACAAGGTCTTTTGAGTGCATAACAACCAACCCGGGTATACAGTGCATGGTTGTCCCTGCCAGATAAAAATCTTCCCCTACTCGGATAATGTCTGGATCAGAAAATTCATCATAAAATAATGGATTGGTATAAGTTCCGTTTCCATTGTCTGCAGTCCATGACTGGGACTGAGAAAATGAAGTTTTTGATTCTAATAGTATTAAAATCAAAAACAAAGCATATTTCATATTTTTCATAATGAATAATTCTGGCCTGATTTTATTTTTTTGTTTTAATTCGAATAACAGTCAGAGACATAGCCGGAGCCGAATATTCAAAGATTTTTTTCACTTTAACTGACGTTTTTACCGGGACAACCTTTTGTGGATTTTCAAAAGTATTTTCGGACTCACCATCACCACTAAAAACAATTTGTTCGGCTTCCGAAATAATTTTTTTAAACACCTTCAAATTTATTTCCATAATCTTGGCTGTGCTGCCGAAGTTGACCATTTTCAGGATGATATCCCCAGTCTTACTATCTTGTACACACGAAGCGGCGAGTAATGTGTCTTTCTGGTCTTTTGCAATTACGTTGTCAAAGTAAAGGTTACCCTGATTGGTCGAGAATATTTTCTGTACGTAGTAATTTGTTGTTAAACATATATTTACATTATCAAAAAATATCATATCCGTTTTCCACTGTGTGAAATTCTTTTTGGCAAATAAAGGTGCGTAAGAGGCCATCCGGACAACATCGCCGTTGCGTTCCAGCGAAGTCATATAAGCTGCTTCAGAAATAGCGTTGCGCATTTTATTGCCCCACGATGCATATTCACCCAAATATACCTGACCGGCATTACGGGGATATTTATCGTAACGTAAATTATTGGAAATAAACCATTCCGGGTTTGTATAATAATGCTCGTCAACAATTGGAACTTTCAAATCGTTGGCCAGTTTCCATCCTTTGTCGAAATCTTCGCCACTATGGAAGGGCCCTGCCGTTCCAACAACTTCAATTTCAGGATGTTTTGCCTTAACAGCCTTATATATTGCCGAAAAACGTTCTTCGAATTCGGGCGTTATCTTGTCTTCATTTCCGATGCCAACATATTCTAGGTTAAACGGAGCCGGGTGCCCGGCTGCAGCGCGTTTTGCGCCCCAGGTAGAAGTTACAGGGCCATTGGCCCATTCTATCAAATCCAAAACTTCCTGAATGTATTCCTGCATTTCGGCCATCGGTAGGGCTCTTTGCCCTGTGCCGCCAATCTGCCAGGTGCCGCCCGAATTCTGACAACTAACAGCGGCAGGTAACACCGGAAGCGGTTTTGCTCCAATATCTTCGCAAAACTGGAAATATTCAAAATATCCCAAACCGACGGTCTGGTTATAGCCCCAGATATTGCGCTGCTCTTTGCGCTCTTCAATTGGGCCGATGGTATTTTTCCACCTATACATGTTTCCAAGTCCGTCGCCATGAGTAAGGCAACCTCCAGGGAAACGGATAAAACGAGGTTTCATATCGGCCAGTAATTGAGCAAGATCCTGGCGCAAACCATTCGTCCGGTTTTTGAATGTCTTTTCGGGAAAAAGAGAAACGACGTCTAAGGCAAACTTACCTTCTGTCGTTGCCATAATAACCAGACTTGCTGTATCATTGCTTTCTGTTGGGATAAGAGTTGCCGTATATTTTTTCCAGTCATTCGAAGATGTGATCAACGTACTTTCAGCCAATATTTTACCTTTTTTGCTTTGTAAACTGGCTTTTAACGTTATCGGTACACTGGAAAGCTGGCGGGCAAACAGCGACAAATTGTATTTATCGCCAGATTTTACAACCATCCCTTCAAACCCCAAATTTTTTAAGCCAACACCAGCAACGCCTTGATATTTAGATTCTTTCCCAATGTGCTCTACATCAAGTACAATGTAGTGCGGATTATTGGGATGAACGGGGGATACTGTTTCTACACTAATGCGTCCATACGAAAAACCTTGTGTAAAATACTCCCAGTATGAAAGGGGATTCCAGTTGCCTCGCTCAGTTGGATTATATTCAAACGAACGGTTTTGTACCATTTCAGCATAAAGTCCGCCGTCGGCCGAGTAATTGATATCTTCGAAAAATAGTCCGAACAAATCAGGACTTATTTTTTTACCACTCGTTATCTGAGCATTAACTACCGAAATAAACGACACAAATAATAAAACGAATGCAATGGCTTTATTGTATCTGATTGAACCGCAATTGGAAACCTTCATATCTTCTAATAATTTATTTAAGAACATGTTTCAAGTATTTTCAATTAAAACAACCTGAGCCTAATAGTAAATAGACTGTTTGGTCCATGTTGGACCATTGATATAAAACATTCCATCTTTGTAGGTTACAGGTTCGATGCCCATTTGCGGGGTTAGTTCCCATGGCTCAAACGTTTGACTATAAGGATATGGGCGTTTTGACCACATAAAATAGTGGCAAGAATTCCATAGCTGCCCGTCTGGTCCGATGAACAATGCATTATGTCCTGTTTCTTGATAAGGATCTTGAGTATCAGTAAATTTTAAATGAGCATATCCGCCTTCAGCGGCCATTTCAGGGCGATAACCTTTTTTTCTTGTCCCGAAAATAGGTTCGGGCGATGCTAGTATCCATGGTCCCAATGGCGATTTTGATTTCAACAATCCAAGCTCATAACCTCTTGTCCATGTGGAAAAAAACATAAAGTAAGTACCATCCTTTTTTATAACAAATGGACCTTCAATTCCTCCTACCATCCATTCGGGCCAACCAGGTTGCTTTTTATCCAAAAATTTCTGAATAGGCGTGGTGAGTTTGCCGGTATTCAAATCAATTTTTGCCTGAAAAAGACCGTTGCCGCTACAATAGAGGTAGGTTTGCCCGTCCTCGTCTTCAAATAAAGTTGCATCGTTGTTATACTGAGGCGTTAACGGGCCGTTTACCAATTTATAAGGTCCTGTAACTTTGTCAGACGAAAACAGCCAGATGCTGTGGGTTTTCATTCCCTTTGGGTCGTCGGCGGTAACTTTTCCACTATTAACTGTCAGCCAGTATTTTCCTTTGATAAAATGAATTTCGGGAGCCCAGAAACGGCCATCGTACGGACAATCGGCTGGTAATTTGCTGGCGTCGATTAGCCACGAGTGCATCTTCCAGTGAATGAGGTCATCCGAAACGAGCAAGCGCACACCCGGGCTGTGGCCTTCCCAAACAGGATTGGATGTACCTGTGCAATACCACTTTTCGCCTACTTTGATGATGCAGTGGTCGCGCATCGAAATAGCCGTATCCCGTGTGATAGGATTGGTATAGCGAAAGATATTAGTCTTTCCACTCGTCGGTATGCTATCTGCTTTGGCATTTTGAGCAAAACAAGACAGGATTAATATAAAACAACAGTAAAATAAACCTAATATCTTTCTATTCATAGTTTTATACTAAATATTTCACATTTAGATCATTATATAACTCTTTGCGGGTTTTGTTCACATCGCACAAAGTAATTATTGATCAGATAACCTATTGACCTTTATTGTATTTGAAAAAATCCACATCCACATAGCCGCCGGTTGTTTTGGTGGCATAATTGAAAATGGCAAACTTGGTGCCCATAAACAGTTTTCGGTAATCGAAAATCATCTTGAACTCAGTACCTATTGGGTTCCATTTTTTATTGTCGAGACTGTAATAAAAAGTTGCAAAATCTTTATTTGGGTTGAAGTCGCCGTCAATACGCAGATATACAACGTCTTTAGTTAATTCAACACGCGCTTTTTCTTCCACATCAACCCCAGTAACGCTTTTGGTCGAATTGTCTAACAAAACGACATTTGTGCTCATTGTCAGGTATTTCTTCTTTCCATCCATCACAACAGACAAAAGTCCGGAATTTCCGTTGAAAGCGCTGAAACCGGCGACATCGCCATCTTTCATCTTAGAAATATCTAAAACAACTACGCCACTGCAAGTTGGGCCTTCCATGCGCTGAGTTATGGTGTTGGGTGCCAAGTACAAATTGCTGACAACCCGGCTCGTTTTTAACCGAAGATAGCCTTTGCGCTCGGTAAGCGACCAAGCCGTGTTTTCGGGGTTGTGGTTCCATTGCCAATTGATTTTCAGCTTTGTAGTAGAAAAATCATCGCTTTCGACAATGCGCTTGCCCGAATCATAACTTTTCAGGGGAATTTTGTATGTCAACGGTACGCGACCGTTTTCGTCACCAAGCATAGGCCATCCGTCAATCCAACGCACTGGCATCAAGAGCGGTACACGGCCAACAGCTCCACGGTCCTGAAAAATAAGCCCAAACCAGTTTCCGTTTCCGTCGTCGGTAATGCAACCTTGCCCGCAATAAGGAAACCCGTTAAACTCAGACTGAAGGATAACCTTCTTTTCGTAAGGCCCGGTTATGTTATCGGCACGGAAGCAAACCTGTCGACGAGGCTTACCTCTTGGCCATGAGATCATTAGTAAATAATATTTATTATTGTACTTAAAAGCTTGACTGCCTTCCAATAAACCGGTTTCGGTCGAGTCACGCTCAAAAATGCGCATGTCTACACCTCCGGGTTTGACGTCAGTAAGATCGCTTTTCAACTCACGAAGCGAACCCGTTCCCGAAAAAACATAAACTCGGCCATCGTCATCGAAAAACAAGCTATTGTCATGAAAATGAGGCATACGCGACACCAGCTTCCAATTACCGGACGATGGATCGGTCGTTTCATAAACATACGACCTAAAGGGTTGGTCGTTAGGCGAAAACAGCACATAATATTTACCATTGTGGAAACGGATAGACGAAGCCCACTGCCCACGACCGTAAACAGTGCCATTCAATAAATTGTATTTAGAATTGTCTGAAATACTGTCGAATACGTAACTGGCAATTTCCCAATGCACAAGATCTTTCGACTTCATAACCGGAGCTCCCGGCATGAGGTGCATGGTGGTACTAATCAGGTAAAAGTCGCTGCCGGTCCGAACGATGGACATATCCGGAACATCGGCCCACATAACCGGGTTTGTATAAGATGTTTCCTGCTTTTGAGCATAACAGCCTATGTGTGCAAGCGCAAGTAGCAACAACACAAAACATCTATTAGTTGACTTCATGGTAATATTTTAATTGGTTGTGGTTGAAGTAAAGATGCCACTGAAGAAAGCAGCATCTTTACAACTTATTGTTATTCAGGAATTATATCATTGGCTGAAGTTGCATACAGACCAACCAAAGCACCAGTAAAACCACCTGCAACGTTGGTCGAGAGAATGTCTCCGGATACAGGTCCACCTAAATTCACAAAATCAGTACCATTGAGTGAATAGCTGAATTCGTATTTATCACCTTCAGCATTGACTTTCATTTGGATAGGCGCTTTATCTTCGATTTTGCTACTTGCAATAATCTTAGTTTGACGCCTTTCAGTTCTGGCTAAAACAATATAGTAACCATCTGATTTTTTGGTAACTCCAAATACGTAATTGAATTTTTCACTTTGCAGGCATACAATACCGGCCAAATCCTTGTCCGATGCAGGAACGTAACTCATTGTCGTTGCAAAGCTAAAGCTGCTGTGCTGTTGTCTGTACAAAAGGGATGAGGTAGGTTTAACTTCCTTAATATTAGTAGCAAAAGGAGTTATCTGCAAACCTTTTTTCGTTACCGAAATAAAGTCTTCGCGTGGTCCGCGTAAAGCAATCCACCGATAATCAAGTTTTTGCGAAGTAAAATTATCCGAAAAAGTAAAGTTCCCGTTAGGAAAAAAGCCCTCTTTACCAGTCTTATTTTCGGCAACTCCTTCGGGCATTTTTAACTTGGGTTCCAATGGAATAAGGCCATTTTCGAACACCGGAAACTCGCCACTCCAATCAACTGGAAGTATAAATGTCTCGCGGCCAGTATTTACCCTGTCTTTATCGTTTGGCCGAACGGCTAAAAATACGCCATAGTACTTATTACCAGGACCTTTTACCAAGTCTGCATGTCCAGCCCAATCCACTTTATTACTGCGGTCTTTGCCAAAGTAACGTTGAGTTAAAATAGGGTTGCTTGGTGCCGGCTTGTATGGACCTTGCGCATTATCGCTTTTAAAAATAACTTCGCTATGCCATCCTCCGGTGCCACCTTCGGCACACATTAAATAATAATGCCCGTCTTTTTTGTAGATATGAGGAGCTTCGATCCAAATCGGTTTTTTTGCAAGATCCACACCTCCGTCGACTACAATTTTATCAGTACCCGGTATAATTTTATCATTTACAAGATCATACTCCCATACTTTAATAACACGATGACCATTGTACAATTCTTTTCCTTTGTCAGGAGCATCGTTGTGCACAATATAAGCCTTACCATTATCATCGAAGAAAAGAGATGGATCTATTCCATTGAAATCTAGTTTTATAGGATCACTCCAGCCTTTCATCGGGTCTTTGGTTTTTACTACAATATTTCCGAAACCTCCCGCAAACTCTGTTGTAATCATGTAAAACGTATCATTATTAGGATTATACAGAATTTGAGGAGCGTAAATACCAGCACTGATGCCGCAGTCTGCAAGCTTGAGCTGTGAGGTGCGGTCAAGCACATGTCCGATCTGTGTCCAGTTTACCAAGTCTTTCGAATGAAAAATAGGCACCCCTGGAAACATTGCAAATGAGGAACATACCAAATAATAATCATCGCCTTTACGTGTGATACTGGGATCGGGATAACATCCCTGTAAAATGGGGTTATAAAACTCGTCCGGTTTTAATGGATTATTTTTATACACCTCGTCATTTCCCTGATAAACAGCTTGTGTAAAAACTGGAACTTGGCTTTTTCCAGTTTTCTGGCAATAACCATTGACTGAAACAAGCTGAATTAAAAGCATTATGATGGTAAAAAAGGACAATTGACCTTTTTGTACGAAAGTATGATTAGATTTTTCCATTATCGTTATTTTTTCTATAAGACCACCTTGCTGAAATATATTTATTTAATTTTCATTTACTTAAACAACAATTGAGCAAAGTTGAAAAGATTGTTTCTCCAAACCGGCCATGTATGCCCGCCAGGATATTCAGAATATGAATATTTAATATTCAGCTCTTTAAGTTTAGAAAGCATAATCTGGCAATTGTTGTAGGCAATGTCTTCTTTACCCCCTTGCGAAATCCAGAATTGTTTAAGGTTTCCGTTGATTTTGTCGGCATTGTTCTGCATAAATGCATACTGCTTAGCTGCCAATTCGTCTTGCATAGGGTGTATCCAGCCCGAACTAAATACACCGAGGTAAGCAAACATATCGGTATTGTTGATACCCGAATAAAGCGTAAACATACCGCCCATCGACAAGCCAGCCAAAGCACGATCTTTAGCATCAGCCTTAACTCTGTAATTTTTTTCTACAAAAGGAATTACACATTGCTTAAGTTCTGAATCAAAAGTTTTTAACACATCTTCGCCGAAAGAATTCATCGGCATATTGGCATCGGCCATCACAACAAGCATTGGTGTGGCTTTTTTATCGGCTATAAGATTATCAAGAATCAAATCGGTACGGCCTTGAGTTGCCCATCCACGTTCGTCTTCGCCACCTCCATGAAGGATGTACAAAACAGGATATTTTTCGCTGTTGTTTTCATCGTAACCGGCTGGTGTGTAAATGTAGAATCTTCGCCAAGTATTGGTAACAGAAGAATAATAGCGTTTCATACGAATGTCGCCATGAGGCACATTGCGTTCCTCATAATAACGGTCTCCAGTAAACGGAACTTCAATACCACTGGCCATGCGGCCCATTCCGTAAAAAGTTTCGCTCGAAGGATCTGCAACAGCAACGCCATCAATTATAAGTGAGTAATAATGAAAGCCTTCGCTAAGCGAATCAGTTGTAACCTCCCATGTTCCATCGCTGTTCTTGCTCATGTCGTATTTTTTGCCCAGATCGAGTTGAACCTTCTGTGCTTCAGGAGCTTTAATGTGGAAAACTGCACGTCCGTCGGGCAAAACCTGCGGGTATTTAGCCGAACGCACATTGGTTTCGGCCGGACGGCCAACATTATCGATTACGGCAAATGATTTTGGATCAACAGGTTTGAATAATAATTGCGAAAACATGTAAAGGCTGTTTTTCCACACTTTAAAATCGTGATAACCATGATCAACATAATAAATATGTGGTACACTGTTGGTAACCATGTAATCGTGAGTACGTTTGCTGAATGTGATAAGACCATCTTTATCTCCACACGAAATCCAAAGCAGTTTAAGCTTTGTTTTGGCATCGGCCGGATTTGGCATTAATTCTTCCGGCGTTTTAGTATTAGGAGCCGAAGAAAAACCGCCAACCCATGCAAATTTATCGAGGTTGCCAAGTCCGAAATTAAGCGATTGCCCGCCGCCCATCGACAAACCGGCAATGGCACGGTGCTCGCGGTCTTTTAAAACCGAATAATTCTTTTCTACATAAGGAATTAAGTCGTTAATCAGATCTTTTTCGAACGTAGCAAAAGCCTGTACTTTATCAGGACCATAAATATTTCCGGTGGCCCGGTCGTCTTTCATTGCACGACCGTTAGGCAACACAACTATCATTGGTTCAAGCTTATTTTCGGCATACAGGTTGTCAAGAATTACTTGGGGAACCCCTTGAGAAAACCATTCTTTTTCGTCGCCACCAATTCCATGCAACAAATAAAGAACCGGATATTTTTTTTGAGAAGAATAGCCCGGAGGAGTATAAATAAGTGATTTTCTTGTAACTCCTACTGTTTTAGACTTATAAACAATAGTGTCTATTTTCCCATGAGCAATCCCGAAGCGTACCATATCGAACCCTGCAGGAGCCGGAGTTATCGTGCTTTGTGCTAATGCGAAAGCACTCAACATCAACATAACTGAAAATGTGAGAATAATCTTCTTCATAGTTGTCTGGTATTATTCTTTATCGAATAAAATTTACATTTTAATATAGTTAGATCGCACTATCAATCAATTTCATTTCTTTCATCCATTTAAATAATGGGTCCATCCATCCTTTATGGCCAAACACAAATCCGTGACCGCCTTTTGGATAAATATGCATTTCGACAGCGACATTGGAATGTCTCAGTTTTTCAAAATAAAATATGCTATTATCCACATCAACAAGCTTATCATCAGCCGCCTGTGTAATATATGCGGGTGGTGTATTTTTATCAACCTGCAATTGATTAGAATACTGCAAAATATCTTCCTCTGTCGGCTTTATACCTAATAATTGTTTTCGTGAATCAGGATGAGTTAAACTATCCTGCATACTTATTACCGGATAAACAACGATTTGAAAATCAGGACGAAGACTTGTTCCTATTTCATTTTCGACCAATGATTTCTGATAATGGGTTGCAAGAGTTGACGCCAAATGTCCGCCTGCCGAAAATCCCATAATTCCAATTTTATTCGGATTTATCCCCCATTTTGATGCATTTTCGCGTACAATTTTGATTGCTTGTTGCGCATCCTGTAGTGGTCCTATCTTTTTATCCAGCATTGTCGAATCATTTGGTAATCTGTATTTCAAGACAAACGCAGCAATACCTTTTTTTGCAAATTCTTTTGCAGTTGAAACACCTTCCCCCTGATAGACAATAACACTATAACCTCCTCCTGGACATATAATTACGGCGGCACCAGTAGACACCTCTTTTTCTGGCAGATATACTTCAAGCGTAGGCTTTGAGACATAACGAACAAGACCGTTCGAAACAATATCTCCACCTTTATATGTTATTGTTTTTGAATTAGGAACAGCCCCGGAATAGAGCGTTATTACCTCCTGCGCAATTGACAAGCTCGTAAAGACTATTAGAAACGCAAAACAAAATGTAATAAACTTCAGTTTTCTGACTAAAGTGCTCATAACAATTAGTATTAAATGCTTTTGTAAAACTGATGTTAAAAAAAACAACGTTTCAAAAAAGGAGAAAAGGATGTTCCCTCTATGGAAACATCCCTTTTTTCTTACTGTTGACCTCCTCCATCAATTGTTTTTATCGTACCATCGTCATTATATTCCAATTCAATGACTTTCAGACTTCGAAGCCATGTTTTACCTCCCGATGGCACACTATCATGGTGAAATAAATACCATTTTCCTTTAAATTCGGCAATACAATGATGGGTTGTCCATCCCACAACAGGAGTGAGAATTACCCCTTTATAAGTAAACGGACCATAAGGACTATCACCGACTGCATAACAAAGCAAATGAGTATCTCCGGTAGAATATGAGAAATAATATTTTCCCTTGTACTTATGCATCCACGAGGCTTCAAAAAAACGACGTTCGTGATCTCCGGCTTTTAATACATTTCCTTTATCGTCTAAAATAACAACCTCTTTTGGAGTTTCGCTAAAATCGAGCATGTTTTCGCTCATTTTAACAACACGGGAAGGTAATGCAGGTTCATCATCTGCTGGTTCATGACCACATTCAATTGCTTTATTGTTACGATAGCGCTGTAACTGGCCGCCCCACAAGCCTCCAAAATACATGTAATGTACTTCATCGTCGTCGCAAAAAACGCATGGGTCAATGGAATAACTTCCTTTTATCGGAGCATCTAACGGAGTAAAAGGTCCTTCAGGCTTATCGCTGATAGCCACACCTATACGAAAAATATCAGTCTGGTCTTTCAACGGAAAATACAAATAATATTTTCCGTTTCTAAATGCCACATCACAATCCCAAAGCTGACGACCAGCCCATGGAATATCTTTTACATCAAGCGCAACACCATGATCAGTCACTTTTCCATCTACCGAATCCATCGAAAACACATGGTAATCACGCATATCAAAATGATCGCCATTGTCATTTTCAGGTATACCCGATTCGATGTCGTGAGATGGATAGATATATAATTTTCCATCAAAAACATGGACAGCCGGATCTGCTGTATATAAATTATCAACTAAATATCTTGCTTTTTTCATCTTTCTGAAGTTTTTATTCTGTTTATATAAAACATCTATTACGCTGAAATAAAATTACTTACACAATACATTCAGCCATAAACATTTTATTCTATAAGATTTGTTTAGTAGAATTTATTTAATTGCATTTTACTGCTTCATTAATAATTTTCTGGACAACCGGCTTTGGCTGGAACTTTCGGTCAAACAACAGCGGATAATCGGTACGTCCCCAGATAGGCCAATTGTTTTTCCACGACATATTATCAGTTACGCCCCAAACCGTAACTCTGGACATTTTCGACTTATATTTCAGAAAAAGTCTGAAAAACTCTAAATAACGATTTTCAAAAGCGGTATTAACCGAGTCTGGCAATCCATCCACATATGGATTCAAACTTTTTTTGTATTCAAAATTTGTAGCGACATCGGCTCCCACATTATGTGCAGGTGAAGGCAAAACAGAAATATCCATTTCGGTAATCATTACTTTTACACCCTGTTCGGTAAATGCCTGAATACTTTTTTCAAATTCATTAATATCAGGGTAATTTAAACCTACATGGCACTGCATTCCAACGGCATCAATTCTAAGTCCTTGCTCTTTCAGCTTTTTTACCATTGCCACAACACCTTGTCTTTTACCAGGACTAGCCATTGAGTAATCATTATAATATAATTCAGCATCAGGATCGGCTTCGTGAGCAAACTGGAAAGCATATTTTATAAAGTCTTCACCTAAAATCTGATAGAATTTACTTTTCCGATAAGAGCCATCATCTTCTATTGCTTCATTAACAACGTCCCAGCCTTTTACTTTTCCTTTATAATGGCCAACTAAAGCGTAAATATGTTTCTTCATACGTTCAATAAGAACCTCTTTCGAAACGGTATTTCCTTTATCATCTACAAAAAACCATTTAGGAACTTGCGAATGCCAGATGAGTGTATGCCCGGTAACAAAAAGATTATTTCTTAAACCAAAATCGACAAACTTATCAGACAACGAAAAATCAAAAACGCCTTCCTTTGGCTGGATGACTTCGCTTTTCATGCAATTTTCGGCAACTATCGCGCTAAACTGTGTCTTAATTAAATTACAGGAAGCAGTATCCTTTTCTAATATCTGATTTGTATTGAGCGCTGTACCAATATAAAATTTACCAGCAAAAGCCTCTTTCAGTGTTGATTGAGCTTCGACTTTGGTCGATAATGCAATAGTTGCCAATAACAAACCAGAAAAAAAGAGCTTTTTTATTATTTCAATCTTACTACTCATAAAAGTCACATTATTTGTTACTTGATTATTCTTCATCAACTCTTCTCGCCATAAGCTCTTTCTGTATCTGAAGTTCCTTTTTCTTATCGATTTCGTAGAAGAAAAGGCAAGCCACGCTTACGCAGAATGTTAAAGTCGGATATACACTCAGAGAAAGCTTTATTCCATTTATTGTTTCGGGAGACTGAACAGCCAACTGCGGATTGTAATTGTAATGAGCAAGAATACCGGCAACTAAGGCGCCACCAATGCTAAGACCAGCTTTCAAACCAAAAATCATAGCAGAGAAAATAATTGCAGTTGCACGACGATTATTTTTCCATTCAGAAAAGTCGGCAACATCGGCAATCATAGCCCAAAGCAATGGTGTTGAAATTCCGTAAAATAAACCATGAGCCAATTGGGTTAAGAATACCAAAGCAATTGAGTTTGGAGAATAGAAATAGAACAACAATAAACACATTGCCGATATAAACAAACTGATTCCAAAAACGTCTCTTTTACCAAATCTATCAGCAAGTGGTTTAGACAAAACAATACCCACAAGCATCATGATAATACCACCTCCATTAAACAAACTAAAACCAGATGTAGGAGCATCTTTTGGCCATGAAAAACCATGCAAACCGACACTTGTAAGAGCGGCATTCAAACCATCAATAAGATTATTAAAACCTATACTTTGGAGAAATGATGCTAATTGCTTTTCATCCAGATAGTTTTTAAAATAATATACATACATTCCACCTTTGAGCGAAAGCGTAATAAAAATAAAAACAGTAATAACAAGCATGGCGATCCATGGCTTATTTTTAACCAAGTCGCTTAAATCATCTTTTACACTCGATTTTTGTTCAGGTTTGGGAATAATTCGCTCTCTTGTCGTTAAAAACGTAATTATAAAAAAGATAACACCAGTAATAGCAAAAATGGTCATAATGTTTTCAAAACCTTTGGTTTTGTCGCCATCGCCTAAAATAAGCACTAATGGCAATAAAAGACTCTGAACTATAAATTGAGCAATGGTTACAGCAACAAAACGAAACGATGAAATACTGTTGCGTTCGGACATATTACCAGTTAAAACACCACTAAGAGAAGAATATGGTAAATTATTAGCCGAATAACAAACAACAAGCAATATATAAGTTATTAATGCATAAGCAATTTTACCACCAGGGCTAAAGTTAGGAGTGTTGAAAGCCAAAATAGCCATAATTCCAAAAGGGACGGCTGTCCACAAAATCCAAGGGCGAAATTTACCCCAACGGGTTGATGTCCTGTCGGCAATGATCCCCATAATAGGATTAAAACAAGCACCAAGCATACCTCCGGCAAAAATAATTGCAGAAGCTGTAGCCGCCGGAATTTTGTAAACGTCTGTGTAAAAGAAGGCCAAAAAGGTCATCAATGTCTGAAAGATAAGGTTTGCAGCAAAGTCGCCTAGGCTGTAACCTATTTTTTCAACAACAGTAACTTTAGAAGATGATGTCAATTTCATTTGTTCTAGATTTTTTAATTTATTCGTTTGTAGAAAAAGAGCAAGACATTAATCCTCCCCTACTTTCCAAATTTGCATCCTTTAAACGGATACACACAAAAATGCAAATAGAATTGGATATCTCGATCGTTAATTTAAATAGTCAAAAATCACAAGCTAATCTTTACTGTGGTTTTATTATCTGATACTTGCCGCTTAAATGCATTAAGCTGAACAGATATAAAAAGCCATCGTAATAAGGATCAAAATATCCATCGCCATACGGCTCAAGTTTTGCCTTCCATAAATCATCTAACAACTTTTTACTTTGATCTTGAGTCAACATCATGTTAGTTGTTGCCGCTGTAGCAACCAGTCCCAGAGAATGGCGTAATTTTTTGTAATTACCGGCCTGTAAAATAAAATCAGGACGAGAGCCATCTACATTAAACTGATCTTCAAAAGAATCTAATCCTTTATTTATCAAAAAATTCTGAAAACGTTTAGCATAGTTCTGCTGCCACTCACAATCTTTTGCAAACCATGAATAATCCATAGCAATATTCATCGGAACCCTCCACGAATCATACCGAAAAGCGGCAGGCATCCAAGGTGTTGAGCGAGGAGCTCCATTAAAATCAGTATAATCCGCATTCAATCCGGTAGGAGAACTGCAGGCCCTGTGGAGATAAACTCTTGCAGAATCAGCACAATCTCTGTAAAACTGTTCTTTGCCATCTTTCGCATATTCTGCCCAGATTTCAAAAAAGGCAGGAAGGTTATACGAAGGATCTGTCCATTTATATCCCCAATTATCAGGTGTAAAAGTAATTAACTTGTGTTCTACGTTTATTAAATTGCGAACTCCTTCGGTTCCATTTTTACTCCACATGGCATCAAGAATTCGTCTTGCTTCAGCATAATAATTTATACCACTTTTATTTCCCCAACGATTCGATGCAAATAGCAAATCAGTAATAAAATACAGTTCGCCATCGGAAGCAGAACCTTCCGAATTACGACGCAGCGATTTTGGATCAATGCTCCACGCAAAATAGGCATCGCGAGCGCCCCCCTGATGTTGCAAATAAGCCTTTGTCCAACGCCATATTCTGTCAAAAACGTCTTTTTTATTAAGTTGAACAGCAACCATCAACCCATATGAAAGCCCTTCTGTCCTTGCATCATTATTTTTCAGATCGGACACATACCCCATGGAATCTCCCACCTCAAAATAAACGCGATTCGGACCTTCAAATAAATCGTAATAAGCTTTTGAAACTTTTGCATCAATATCTTCCTGCTTATAACCGAATTCTAAAAAGACATTTCTGTACTTACCCGTTTTCCAAGCGCCATCTGAACTAGGCTTTAAATCGCTTGTTTCGGTTGTTACATTATTTTTAGTGTTTTTATAAAGAGAAGCAGCCATTACACTACTCAAATTCATTATTGCAATCTGCAACACAAAAAAATGAATTAATCGATTCATATATAAATATTTATATATTAAAACACCATTATCAACTTTAACAAAAACAGAATACACATTATCTGAACAGCATAATGATCCTTACTCAACTCTATTAATGCGTACTGATTAATTTTTAAAGGATGATTTACGTACATATTCTTCAACTCAATATTGAAGGCCAATAGTTCGGATCTGTTTTATGTTTCATTTCGAAATAGTTGTTAGTAGATGCTATACGGTATAAAAGTAGAAATGAGCCCCAACATGAAGATTTAATTTCAGACACATTTATTCTAATTTTAGATAATTGTTATTTTTAAAACAAACTAATATTCAATACTATACGATTAAACAACATCATATAAAAAATCGTATAAATCAATATTAGAAGTAAGACACGACAAATTCAGACGAATATGAAATTCACACAAAAACAAAAGGTAGAAGCAAGAATAATGAATCCGAATTCAGACCAAACTCTTACGTCTACCTTTTAATCATAAGATCAAATAAAATTGATTTACTTAATCTCGTATTCCACTTATTTACATTAAATAATCAATATTCCACATTACTTTTTAGTTTTGATGATGCCCCATATCTTTCTTAATCAAATCCTTCAAATCGTAAACCGGTCGTTCAATTTCATATGGTATTGGCATGTGACTAAATTGCTGAAAATAAAGTAAACAAGCATCTTTCCACACTTGGGCATTACGCGATTGATTTCGAAGCTTACTTTGCACTTCGGCAAATCTCTCAGCATCGACATAAGGCTCAACTTTATCCCAGGTTTTCTGAAATTGACGAACCTGCTGTAATCCTGCATCATAGTGATAACATATATCGTTCCACAACGTATTACCATTTTTCATTCTATAAGTCCAAGGCAAATGATGAAACCACAGCAAATAAATTTCAGGGCAAGATTTCACGTCACTAAACTGAGATGCCAATGGTTCATGATATTGGCTTACAGCATTACTTCCTGTTTGAGTACGATCAAAACCAATGCCTGCACTATCAGCCTTATGATAATAAGGAGGAGTCCAATCTTTTCGTACAAATTTAGGAGCCCACCATGGTCCCGGTCCATAATGCTGCTCTGCAGCAAAAATATGATGCAAGCCTAAGGGCATCATATAATTAACTGCAGCTTCGCGACTTTTAAGCATCATATCCTTTACGGGAAACAAAAAATTATTTTGCCAATCACTTTGTAATTTATTATCTGTTTGAGCAAAAGTTAACTTAAGCCACTCTTCTGCAATTTTTTCACTGGTCAAATGGTCATTCCATGCCAAACGGCCAAAGGCATACCAGTTTGCTTGAGCAAAAATATGTCCACACCAGTTTGTATCAAGTCCGATATTAGCAACACCTGCTATTGCTGAATGTTTTTGAGCAAAAACACTTCCGTCTGTACAACGGGCTACCGTACTCCCTGCACCCTCCTGATAAGTATCACTTTCCAGAAATTCCTGCCACATGGTAGCTAAAAACACCAAATGAATTGATTGTCCAAGATACTCTTGTGTTATTTGCAATTCAGGCATAATAGGTGTTTTTTTCATTGCTCCGAACAAAGCACTAAAAGGCTCGCGAGGCTGAAAATCAATTGGACCATTTTTAACCTGAATAATGACATTATCTCTAAACTTTCCATCAAAAGGCATAAATTCCAGATAAGCTTGCTTTGCACGATCCTGATCGGAGGAACTATACACAAATGCACGCCACATTACAATTCCGCCAAAAGGTTTAAGAGCATCAGCTAACATATTGGCACCATCGGCATGAGTACGTCCAAAATCCTGAGGACCAGGCTGCCCTTCGCTATTCGCTTTTACCAGAAAACCACCAAAATCGGGTATCAAATTATATATTTCCTTAGCTTTTGATTTCCACCATTTGGCGACATCAGGATTCAAAGGATCACAGGTTTTTAATCCTCCGATTAACGACGGGGATGAAAATTTCACAGAAAGATAAACCTTTATACCATAGGGTCTCAACACATCGGCAATGGCTTTAACTCTTAAAAGATAATCGGTCGTTAATATAAGCGGAGAAGCATTCACATTATTGAGCACTGCTCCATTAATTCCGATAGAAGCATTGGCTCTTGCATATTCTTGCCAAATGGTTTTGTCATTATCGGTAACCATTAGTGAATCTTTTCCTTTACGCCAAAATATAGAATAACCGGCATACCCTCTTTCAATTGTTCCGTCCTGATTATCCCAATGATTTAACACACGTCTTTCATAAGACGGATTAATAGTCTCATCTTTAATAATTTCATTTGTTTGCTGGCGTCTTAATATTTCGTAGACACCATAAAGTACGCCGAGATCCGTATTTGACTGAATACCAGATGCACTCAATTTAAAACCATCTCCTTTTATCTGCTTGTCCGATTTCACAGAAAAAGTAACAGAAGCACCTTCTTTACCCTGCCACCCATGTTGCAATTCTTGTTTTGCAATTTCAAGAGTAGCCGATTTTTTAGAACAGACGACATTTACAGATGTAGCATTTTTTCCTCGAAGCCAGAGAGAATGCCCATCCTCGGCACGCAATCCCAAAGTCAGAAAGAAAAATATCAATACAGATACAGTAATTTTCATAGCAGTATTATTTATTTCATTAATCTATAACTTAATAACATTTACATAAACCAGATTTATCATGAGATAATACAATCAAACTAGAATAAGAAGCATAAACATTCCAAGACAATACTTCATAATAATTTACTATTGAAATAATTACAACAATGAATAGCTTTCAAATATTTCATTGCAAAATACATTAATCTAGTTCGAACATCAAAATAAAAGGCAATCATGATTCCAAACTTATTTATAAACAAGAATTACAATAAATAACGAACCTCCTATCAATATATTTTTTCTTTTTCATTCCATATTTTTACTTTCTTAACAACATTGTTCGTATTTTTACAAACAACGAAATATTAAACAAATAGATATAAAACAAATGGCTTATTCTATTAGTAATGAATACAAAAGCGATGAAATTTCGATGGCTCGTTATGCCAAAGCTTTAGGACATCCGGCACGTATCGCCATACTACGCTACCTCGCCTCACTTGACACCTGTTATTTTGGAGATATTCATAAGGAGTTGCCTATTGCCAAAGCAACAGTATCTCAACATTTGGCTGAGCTCAAAGATTCCGGGCTTATCATCGGAACCATTGAACCTCCCAAAGTGAGTTATTGTATTAACAAAGAAAAATGGAAAGAAGCGAAAGAATTATTTGGCCTGTTTTTAGAAAGTCCATATAAAAACCCGTCATGGATAAAAAATTGTTGTACCACTCCCGATTTTTTGGTTTATGAGGCCTTACCCGAAGATTTATCAAAAATCAGCACCTTATTAAAAAGAGCTCAACTTCCTGAAATTAAAGAAATAACATCTAACAATTATTATTTTAAAGCGATAGACCAAAACGAACAGATTGTTGGAGCCATTGGTTTAGAAATTTATAATCAATATGGTCTTTTACGATCAATGGTCGTCAGTCCCGATTTTAGAAATAATGGAATTGCCAAACGTCTGATCGAAATCACTGAACAATTAGCAATAAGTAAACATTTGATTGATATTTATTTATTAACAAATACAGCACAATTATATTTTGAAAAAAAAGGATACAAAGTAATTCCTCGAGATGATGTTGCCAATGAAATTAAAGAAAGCGAAGAATTTGCAAGTATTTGTCCTGTGTCATCAGTCGTTTTAATAAAACATTTATCTGATAATTAAATTATTACAATAACTATGAAGCCTTCTTTTATAACAGGAGAAATAGAAACTTCGGTTGGCAAAATCCCGCAAATTGCAACCACGTGGAATTTTGACGATTATATTGGAACCATAAAAGTCCGCAGCGCCATTGGTCGCGGAAATTATATTGTTAAGCCAGGTTTATACGCAATAGGATGCCCAACTTCTAATTCGGAAATTCTGGTAACAGCCAATTACAAACTTAGTTTTGATGTTGTCCGTCGAAATCTCAACAAACTTAATGTGTGGCTTTTAGTGCTTGACACAAAAGGTGTTAACGTTTGGTGCGCTGCAGGTAAAAAAACTTTTGGTACAGACGAGCTGGTACATCGCATCAGCGTCTCTCAGTTAAACAAAATAGTTACACACCGTCGCATAATCGTTCCACAGTTAGGAGCACCGGGAATTTCGGCTTTCGAAGTTCGCAAAAAAACGGCATTATTGTTAACCAATACAAATCAAACAATTACAACATCAGCAACTTCTTTTACGCTCTCTTCGCTGAAAGTTGAAACAGGCTTTAAAGTAATATTTGGACCTGTACGGGCCAGCGATATTAATCAATTCCTCGAATCTGGTTTTAAGGCAACTGCCGCAATGAGAACCGTTCATTTTAGCATGAAAGATCGGGCAATACTCATTCCTGTTGAGGTTATTCTTGGTTTAAAATACTTACTACCTGCCATTGCAGTTTTAGGTATTTTATCTGGACTAAATCGTACAGGACTAATATTCAGCCAGATGCTACATAATACAACATTTGTAATTGCCAATACAACAGTAGCATACATGGCTGGAACTATTTTTGCTCCTTTACTTCTTCCTTACATTCCTTTCAGAAGTTTTTCATTAAAAGGTGCCAGCATCGGTATTATCGCATTCTTTCTGCTTTTTATGTCAAAACAAACCGGAGCTCTGACCGAAACTATTGCCTGGCTGCTGATAATGCTGTCGACATCCTCTTTTCTGACAATGAATTTTACGGGAACATCTAATTACACTTCGTTGTCTGGCGTTCTAAAAGAAATGAAAATAGCCGTTCCTATTCAAATAGGAAGCTTGTCTATTGGTATTATACTTTTTATAATCAGTAAATTAATATGAAAACATTACTAAACAGAAGCTATCTGAAAAATGTTGTATCACTTCAACTCGATCCTCAAAAATGTAATGGTTGCGGCATGTGCCTCACAGTATGTCCTCATCAGGTTTTTGCACTGATAAACAAAAAAAGTTCAATTGTAAATCGCGATCAATGCATGGAATGCGGAGCCTGCAAAACAAATTGCCAAAACCAGGCAATCGAGGTCAGATCGGGAGTTGGCTGTGCTGCCGGTATAATAAATGGAATTTTAAATAATACAGAACCGACCTGTAGCTGTTCCCAATCAGAATCTTCCTGCTGTTAAAATATTAATATACAAACTGTAATAGAATGTTTATTTTACAAACATCTCATTACATGCGTTTTGATAAGTATCAAGTTTAGTAGATTTTCGTATCTTTTTGTAAATCTTTTCTTTACCAGTAAAAGCTTGCGAGAAATATTCCCAATATGGTTTCATTTTATTCAAAAGATGCGAATCTCCATTTAAACGATTGCTATTCAGAAACATCAACTGTTCGTGTAAACGAGCTATGGCTTTGCTCACTTCAACTTTATCAGACTTTTTCCCTGTTCTTATCTCTTGTATAATCAAAGGATTAGCTAATACACCACGTCCCAGCATCCAACGATTAATTTTTGAAAAACGTTCAGATAATAATTTAAATTTCTCAAAAGAAAAAATATCGCCATTATAACAAATTGGTTGGAAGACACTTTCTGTAAATTCTGCAAACATATCGAGATTTATATCTCCTTTGTACAATTGATTGGCCGTACGTCCATGAACAATGATTTCAGCAAACGGATAGCGATTTAATATAGATATTAACGGTTTCCACTCATCGGGCTGCTGCATTCCCAACCTCATTTTAATCGAAAAACGACAATTTTCTGTCTTAAAAAGCTCTTGGAGAATTTCATCTATCCGTTCAGGGAAAAGCAATAAACCAGCACCTTGTTGTTTTCGTGTAACCATCGGATACGGACAACCCAAATTCCAGTTTATCTCGTCATACCCCATACTCACAAGTTCATTAACAACTCTCCGCATATCCTCCACGTTATTTCCTAATAGCTGAGGGATAAGCTTGTATCCCGAATTTCGTTCAGGTAAAACATCGCGGTAAATACGATTATCCTTTATATGAGTTTCGATAAAAGGCGAAAACGACTTATCAGGCATATCGAAACAAGTAGCAAAAGCTTTACGAAACGCATAATCAGTAAATCCCTGCAAAGGAGCAAGATAGATAAGTTTTCCAGAAACGGAAGATTCAGTCATAAAAATGAAGTATAAAAAATCAGGCCATACGAACGCGAGGATCGAGCCATGCGTACATAATATCGACCAAAAAATTGGTAACCACAAAAATAACAGAAGAAGTTAATACTGTACCCATTACCACTGGCAAATCGAACTGATTAAGTGCGCTGACCATAATATAACCAAGTCCTTTCCATCCAAAAATATATTCAACAAAAACGACACCGGCCATCATCGAGGCAAACCAACCCGAGATTGCTGTTACTACGGGATTTAAAGCTCCCCTAAGAGCGTGTTTCATCACCACTCTAGTAGTTGAAGCTCCTTTAGCCCTTGCTGTACGGACATAATCTTGGGTAAGCTCTTCGAGCAATGAATTTCTTGTAAGTTGAACGATAACAGCCAAAGGTCTGATTCCTAATGTAAAAGCAGGAAGAATCAAATTTTTAAGTTCCATGTGCGGATGATCACCCAAATCGTCAATCACAAAAAGATTTCCGGTTAAGTTTAATCCGGTGTATTTACCTAGCAGATAAGCGAATATCCATCCAAAAATAATGGCAGCAAAAAAAGTTGGAACAGACATTCCTAACGACGAAATGACAGCCGAAAGCCGGTCGAACCAACTATCTTTCCATAAAGCACACAAAACACCCCAGAATATTCCGACAATAGACGCAAATATGATAGAAGCAAAAGCCAGAACCAACGTGTTAGGCATCGTTTCAGCTATGGTCTCCGAAACATTGCGCCTGTCCTGATACGAACGTCTCAGATACGGATATTTCAACACAAGCATATTTTTACCCTGCGACCATTTCACCAATGTTAAAATCTTATTATAGCGCTCTTTATCAAAATAAAAATAAGAACCGGATACAGACTGGTGATATGAAACCGGTGATAAATCGTTGAGATACTTTACATATTGCATTCCCAACGAACGATTTAATCCTAAATCGGCACGTACTGCTGCTATAGAAGCGCTATCGGTACGCTGCCCGAGCACCATACGCGCCGGGTCGCCGGGTACGACATTAAACAGCAGAAAAACTACCGAAACGACACCCCATAAAACAATAATGCTATAACCTAGCTTTTGCAGCAGATAATTAACCACTTCCTTTTATTTTGTAAACTTTATTACAACCTGCAACAACACGAGCCAACACAAAAAAGCGATAATTAGCAGATTAATACCATTATGCGATGTATTTAGGACAATAACGTTCGATAAAATATTTCCTTTAAAAAACGAAGCATCAGGATAATGACCTGCGGGCCACATGGCCATAACCGTCCCGTTGTGAAGCAAAACTAATCCGGGATTTGAACGAATTACTGTTTTCAGCATAGTTCCGTCAGCAAAATTAAAGGCATAGCGCAATTTGTACTTTTTGCGAACCGAATCTACCTGAGTTGGCGCACTTGCCGTAACGGGTACAAATTTGAAATTATGCTGAATACGTGCAATATCCGAAAAATGATTTCCTGCAACAAGCGATTTTGCAGCTGCCTTTTTCAAATCGTACGACACCATAATTAGAGTATAACTAGTATCGGCAAGCATCACCTTAGTAAAATCGTTTCCAGTGGTGTCTGTAAATACAAAATCATGAATTGGAGGTTGATAGCCCTTCTTCTTTAATATCGTTTTTGTTTCTTTCCATTTCCATGTGCTGTCCTGCCACGGATAATTATCAAGTGTAAATTCCTTATCAACACCACCTTTGGAATAAATCAGCTTTGTTTCAAATTCATCTTCAGGCATTCCTTTCGGAACTTTCATGTTATCAGGAATATATGTTCCAACTTTGTATGGACGGAAATCGATAATGGGCAAATATTTATAACCATAACCGCTAATTACGCCAAACAAAGCAACCGACGAAAGCAAGAAAAAGAAATTACGAGCAGAAGTATTGTTTCCCAACTCCTTACGTCGCCAAAGCACTAACAACGTAAGTATCATCAAAACGACATTCTTATAAAATGTCTGCCAGTTGGTAATAACAAGCGCATCGCCAAAACAGCCACAATCGGAAACCGGATTAGTCAGCGCCAATATAAGTGTAAGTATGGTAAAAAAGCTCATATAAACAGTCAGGAGCCAAGACACAAGCTTAGGGGCAATATTTAAAAACAAAGCAGCACCTATCAGAAACTCGCTACCACTCAACAAAAAAGAGAAAGGCAACGAAAATCCATCCAGAAAAGTAAGTTTAAAAGCATGGAAATAGTCGCTAAACTTATAAGCAGACCCGAGAGGATCTATTCCTTTCATCATCCCGGAAAACATAAAAACTAAACCGGTAAGAATACGGGCAATATGTGCTAAAAAATTCCAGATTTTATGCATAACAAGCGTTTGTTTTGGGTTCCGAAGTTTCAAAATTACAGTATCGACGACTAAAAATGCAAAATCTATTCAATCTCTTTACGGATAAGAGAAGCAATAGTTTCGGGTGTTAACATTCCTCCATTTTTATCCGAACAATCAACCACTTTTACATTTTCCCCATTCTGAGCAAGCCAAAAATAAACTTCGCGCACCTGGCGCTGAAAATCAAGATCGGCTTCATGAATATCCGACTGTCCGTTTAAATAATCACGATCGGCACCATCTCTGCGACTTTTAAGTTTTTGCTCGGTAAACGAAAACGGCACATCCAGAAAAACATTTAAAGAAGGTCGTGGTATTTTATGATAATCAAATTCCAGATTCAAAATCCAACGGGCAAGTTTTTCACGTTCAGTACTTTCTTTCAGCTTAGCACATTGAAAAGCAATATTGGAATAAACATAACGATCGAGAATAACCCAATGCCCCTCATCAAGCCATTGCTGAAGCTGAGGAGCAAAATGAGCACGATCGCCGGCGTATAGTAACGCAACAAGATACGGATCAACCTGATTTAATGCACCTAATTCGCCTCGCAAAAAACGAGCAATCATTTCGCCATAAAAAGGGTCGTCGGTACGCGGAAAATGAAGAAAATGAACTTGTTCACCTTTTGTTTCGAGATATTCCTTCAACTCGTCAACCTGGGTAGATTTTCCGGCTCCGTCGAGCCCTTCCATTACAATAAGCCGCATTAAATAAAAGATTTAACGTAAACAACTATTTATCAAGCATATTTACTTTATCAAAAGTTCTAAAAACAACAGGAATGCTTATTTTTACCAACCTAAAGAATAAAGATGGATAAAGGTACATTTTTTTCGAAACCGCTGACTTTTTGCAGCCATGGTAAACTGTACAGCTTCGATGGTCCGCAGATAATGGGCATTATTAATTTAACGCCTGATTCTTTTTTTCCGGACAGCCGAAAAATGGCAGCAAAAGAAGCATTATCTACTGCAAAGCAGATGATTACCAACGGAGCAGGGATTCTTGATTTAGGTGCATATTCCAGCCGCCCCGGAGCCGAAGATATTAGTGAAACAGAAGAATTACAAAGGCTTATGCCTGCGTTGGAACTTATCAGAACTGAATTTCCCGAAATTATTATCTCGATTGATACATTCAGAGCTAACGTTGCCAGAAAAGCCATAGAAGAAGGTAAAGCAAATATTATCAACGACATATCGGCCGGAACGCTTGATCCTGAACTGTTCGATGCGGTTACCAGCCTGCAAGCACCCTATATTCTGATGCATATTAAAGGTACGCCTCAGAATATGCAGCAAAATCCTCATTACGATAATATAACAGAAGAAGTTAGCCGCTTTTTAGCCGAAAAACTTATCGTATTACGCGAAAAAGGAGTTAACGATATTATTCTCGACCCAGGTTTTGGATTCGGAAAAACCGTTGAGCATAATTATCAGCTTATGGCGCAACTGGATTCTTTTCGTTTTTTTGACCTTCCACTTTTAGTCGGTATTTCCAGAAAATCAATGATTACCAAATTATTAAATATCAATTCCGAGGAAGCCTTACCTGGGACAATTGCCCTCAACACGTTCGCCCTTTTACATGGGGCAGATGTTCTTCGCGTTCACGATGTAAGCGAAGCCCGGCAAGCAGTAGAAATCGTGAAAACAATTCAAAAATACGCTCAAAAACAATAACCTATGATCGCAGCATTCATCACTGTTCGTATTCTCGATATTGTCGACATATTATTGGTTTCGTTCCTTCTTTATCAGTTTTACATGCTAATTAAAGGAACCTTTGCCATTAACATATTTATTGCTATTTTCTCCCTTTATCTTATATGGCTAATTGTCAATGCATTAAATATGCAATTATTGGGAACTATTTTGGGGCAAGTAATGGGAGTTGGTGTTATAGCCTTGATAATTGTTTTTCAGCAAGAAATCCGACGGTTTTTGCTAATGCTCGGAACCCGGTACATGTCCCGGAAATTTTCACTGGGTAATTTTTTTTCCATTCAGAATCAGGACGCTCCAAAAGTTTGTTATAAGACTATCTTAAAGGCAGTAGTAAGCATGTCAAAATCTAAAACAGGCGCACTTATAGTAATAGGAAGAAAATCAGCACTTCAGCTATTTATCGAAACTGGCGAAATAATAAATGCCAATACTTCTCAGCAATTAATAGAATCTATCTTTTTTAAAAATTCGCCGCTGCACGACGGAGCTATGATCGTTATTGAAGACAAAATTTTCGCCGCCCGTTGCCTTCTTCCGGTAAGCGAAAATATGGAAATATCGCCAAACCTTGGTACACGCCATCGCTCAGGACTGGGAATGTCCGAACACAATGATTCTTTTGTGATTATCGTTTCCGAAGAAACAGGAAATGTAGCTTATGCCGAATACGGTAAGCTCACTACCAATGTAAATATTCGTACTTTACTGAAAAAGTTAGAAGCAGAATTTTCATAAAATTATCGCAAATATTTTTCCATTATTTGACGGACAAAAATAATTGCAATCATCACAAAAACAGAAAAAAACAAAAAGCGAAAAATATATGCAGAGCCTATCATTATAGATGTAACCCATAATATTAAAGACAATTGCACAAAAACAGATAAAATACAAACAAAATAAATGCTAAACGATATCTGTTTTTTATATTGTTCCAACAAATATATTTTATGCACTTCTCTCTCCAAATCTAAAAGCTGAAAAGAAATCCAATACCCTGTAATAGCCCCATATAATACACATCCGGCTAAAAGTAGATCGTGAAAATGAAAATCCTGTGCAGACTTAGTCATGTAAGCTATTGCAACGACCAAGAGACAAGCCAGCGGTGCTATTAGCAAATTCAAAAAAAGTTTCAATATCGGAAAAAACTGACGTAAAGCAATATACCTAAAAACAAGAATAGTAATACGAACCGAATAAAAGAGGCTACGTTCTTGAATTTCTTCTTTTTCATCCTCCACTCCCTTCACCTTTAAAACTGGTTCTTTTTCCTGGCAACGATCTAAAAACAAGCTATACCATTCTTCAGACTGAATCTTTCTTGAAAAAGAAACTGAATCTGTTCGTTCAATCAGTTCGATCAATTCATCAGGGTTATATTCATTATCGCTTAAAAAGACATTTCCAAAAGAAACGGAGTCTCCTGCTATTTTTCTAAAATAATTAAAAGCATTGGCTGCTGCTCCCCAATAAACAGGATAGCTTTTATCTAAAACAAGTACCTTATCAAAAGTCTTAAACTCTGGAAAAGTAGGTCTCCCCGATCCTACTACAACAATACACCCCCTTGCCGTTAGTTTTTTTATAATTGAGCATATAGACCGGGACTCTGAGGGAGAAATGCGAGTAAAAATATCGTCAGCAAATAATAATTCTGACTCTCGAAGCAATTCACGACATGCTTTTATCGCAAACTGCCAAGATTTCGAACGAATATCTTTTAACTTTATCTCAAGTATATTATCAGGCCTATTTCTGCTAATGACATATTCAATTACAGAATGAACGCGTGCATTTACCTCTTTCTTCTTCAACTCAGGCTTTTTCAGTCTCAAAAAAAGAGACAAATACTGACGGATTGTTAAATCTGGCAATAAAAAGGCATTATTAAAAATGCCAACCTTGTTGTTATACTTGACGATATTTTTCCGTACTAATTGAAATCCATCATACTCAACAGAACCGCTATCAGCCTGCACTTGACCAGACATTGCATTAATAATCAAACTTTTACCTGAACCTGGAGATCCAACAATACCAATACATTCTCCACTACGAGCAGACAGACTAAACGGATGAATTTTAATTTCGCCTTCTTTCGAACTTATTTTTAACTCATTCAATATAAAATACTTATTCCCAAAATCTGAAAATAATTGAAAAACATCAGAATAATAAATATTTTCAATTTTTGGTGAAGAAAGAATACTACCCCAGGGATAACGATAAGGAATATTCGGTTCTAACGGATATTCATTTAGATAAATAGTATCTTCACTCATTCCGACTTTAAAAAATATCTCTTTGGTGCTTTCGGATTGAACGAAAACAATATTTCCGGCCATATTTTCACAAAGCAAATGATTTTTAAAAACAGAAGGCAACCCGTCTGCAATTAAAAAACCTTTTTTTGCTGTTAATGACAGACTACCAGAAGAGGAAAAAAGACGAAAGAGCTGAATGTCTGTTTCTGAAATTTCGAGCATAGATGCAATCATGGCAGGCATTTCAGATATTCTACCTTTACAATCGCAATCTTTTACCACATCGTATATTAATAGAGAAAGCATTTGTCGCTCCATTAAATCCATTTCAGCGACTAATCTGGTGGCTGTCGTAAGTAGCTTAACTGATAAAACCGTATTTCGCTTTCGACTGCTCGAAAAATCACGTTTATATAACTGTTTGTAATAATAATCAAAATAGCTCTGCGATTGCCCATGATTAAAAGTTTCATTTAACTGCAATACAAATTTCTCAGATGCTTTTTTGAATAACGGATAGGACTCTTCATTGCAATAATTAGAAATTAATGCAATTAATTTCATGGACGATTGTAAAGAAAGATCGTTCATTATGTTTCTATGTCTAATTCAACTTATTACAATATTAAACAATAATATAGACCTTAAACACAGAATTCATCTATTTTTATTAATTTTAAAACAGAAACAAAATAATCATGCGATCAGCACATACTACCTCCATCCTTGTTATCGATGATGATCCTGTAATTAAAGACATTGTCACAGCATGTCTTGCCAAAGATAACTATGATCTATATTTTGCTCGTACTGCAGACGATGGATTGCTTATAGCCAAAGAAATGACCCCCGATCTTATACTTCTGGATATAATGATGCCGGAAGTTGATGGAATTGAAGCTTTTAGCAAAATAAAAAAAGAAAAGAATCTGAAAACTATCCCTGTCGTTTTTCTAAGTAGCATCTACGACCGTGATACGCTAAGAAAAGTACTCGATTTAGGTGCCGATGATTTCATTAATAAACCTTTCGATAAAATCGAATTTCGTGCAAAAATACGAGCCATAACCCGAATCAACCGCACTGCTTTTTTTCAGACAGTAAACAAACTTGAAAATATGATTTACGAAAAAGATAAAATAATAAGCCAATTAAAAGATGAAAATGAAGAACTTAAAAAACAGCTACAACAACGGCAACGAATTCTTTAGTTTTCATTCTCTAGTTTGGTTTTGCAAGCTTTTTTACCAAAAATAAAATCAGCTTTTCCCTCTTCTCCATTACGCAACCTTTTTATATTTTTCCGATGAGTATAAATAAGCAGAATCGGAACAACAAAAGAAAACGCCATTAATGGCCAGCTCGAGTATCCGTGCACAAAATACACCGAAACAGGAAAAGAAACCCCAGCAACCATTGAGCTTACTGATACGTATTTAGTGATAAATAAGCAAACCAAGAATACAACAATTGCAATAAGTGTAGGAATAAGTTGCAATGCTAAAATTACCCCAAAAATCGTTGCAACACCTTTGCCTCCTCTAAAGCCAGCAAACACAGGCCAGATATGCCCACAAACAGCCAAAACTCCAAGTATTATAGAGAAACCATCTTTTACATTGGAATCAGGTGTTAAAGAAGATAAATGAATTAAAAAAACAGCTAGAAAACCTTTAAAAATATCAAAAACAAGAACAGGAATTCCCCATTTATAACCTAAAACCCTGATAGTATTAGTTGCCCCTGCATTACCACTACCATGCTCACGAATATCAATTCCGTGAGAAAAACGTCCAACCCAAATGGCTGTAGGAATAGAACCTATTAAATAAGCCATCGGTAATAACAGAATATCAAAAATTGTCATCTTTTGTTTTTTTATTACACTACCGGGCTGATTCGAGTCGCAAAGAAAAACAATTATTCAAAGAGAAACAAAAAAAGAAGCCGTTCTACATAGAACGGCTTCTTTAATGTACTTTACCTGAAATTATTACATTCCAAGACGTTTTTTCAAGCCAACAAGTTCTGTAGCTAATTCAGATGGTAAGTGTTTACCAAATTTAGCATAATGTTCGTCAATAAGAGCAACTTCGTCTTTCCAGTCTTCAACTTTAACTTCAAGAGCTTTAGCCATTTCTGCTTCAGTAATATTTAAACCGGTAGTATCGATTTGTCCAGGAGCTGGAACTTTACCGATAACAGTGTCAACAGTTTTGCCTTCGCCTTTGCAACGACCAAAGATATATTTCAATACACGGCTGTTTTCGCCATAACCTGGCCATAACCATTTGCCATCTTCAGTTTTGCGGAACCAGTTAACGAAGAATATTTTTGGAAGAACATCTGGGTTCTTAGCATTTTTGCCAATGCTGATCCAATGTGCAAAATAATCACCCATATTGTATCCACAGAATGGTAACATTGCGAATGGATCACGACGTACACCGGCTTTCAAACCGATAGCAGCAGCAGTAACTTCAGAACCTACGATAGAGCCCATGAATACGCCATGGTTCCAGCTAGCAGCTTCGTGTACCAAAGGTACAGTAGAAGGACGACGTCCACCGAAAAGGATAGCCGAGATAGGAACACCTGCTGGGTTTTCCCATTCTTTGTCGATAGCTGGACATTGGTATGCAGGAGCTGTGAAACGTGAATTTGGATGTGCACATGGTTCATCAATACCATCATGTACACGGTTTTTCCAGTCGATAGTACCTTTTGGCATATCGTGACCGATACCTTCCCACCAAATGTCACCATCAGGGGTAAGACCTACGTTAGTATAAATGGTATTAGCTTTGCAAGAAAGCATTGCGTTTGGATTGGTATCCATCGAAGTAAATGGAGCAACACCAAAGAAACCTGCTTCAGGATTGATAGCGTAAAGGCGGCCATCAGCACCAAATTTCATCCATGCAATATCGTCACCAACAGTTTCAACTTTCCATCCTGGAATAGTTGGAATAAGCATAGCCAAATTCGTTTTACCACAAGCACTTGGGAATGCAGCAGCGATATATTTTTTTTCACCTTCAGGACTGGTGATGCCTAAGATCAACATATGTTCAGCTAACCAGCCTTCGCGTTTAGCCATGTTAGAAGCGATACGCAAAGCAAGACATTTCTTACCAAGAAGTGCATTTCCGCCGTAACCTGAACCAAACGACCAAATTTCATTAGTTTCAGGGAAATGGCTGATGTATTTGCTTTCGATAGGAGCACATGGCCATTTAACATCTTTCTGTCCTGGTTCCAGAGGAGCACCTACAGAGTGAATACATGGGATAAAGTCGCCTTCACCCAATACATCAAGAACAGCCTGACCCATACGAGTCATAATACGCATGTTGGTGACAACATAAGGAGAATCGGTAAGTTCCACACCAATTTTAGCAATGTTTGAACCAAGAGGTCCCATGCTGAAAGGAATAACGTACATGGTACGACCTTTCATACTGCCCTTATATAAAGCACGAAGAGTTGCTTTCATCTTTTCAGGATCTTCCCAATTGTTAGTTGGACCAGCTTCTTCCTGAGTCTTGGAACAAATGAAAGTACGGTTTTCAACACGTGCCACATCACTTGGATCTGACTGAAAATAGTAGCTACCTGGACGTTTCTTTTCATCAAGTTTAACGGCCATTCCACTTGCTACCATTTGATCGAAAAGTTTCTGATTTTCGGCTTCAGATCCGTCGCACCAGTAGATCGATTCTGGCTGCATTAAATCAGCCCATTCTTTAACCCACTGGTTCAATTTTTGGTTCTTTGTCATAAAACTAAATTATTTATAATTGAACTTCATCCTATTTTAAGATGTATTTACGAAAGTTAGCTCTTTATTTTTTTAAGATACCCTTAAAAAGAGCTCCCGTAAATCCAAACCCCGCAAATATATCAATTATCCTCCAATTGTGAAAAAAAAAACAATAACCTTTTTACCTCATTAACATTTATTTTTATACATAAAAAAAGCCAACTGTTAGTTGGCTTTTTTATAATTATTTAGATCTCTTAATTCATTGCAAAGGTATTACTTTCGGTCATTAATGCTTTGATAGTTTGAGCATTAATATCTTTTACGTTCATTTGTGTCTGACCACCGTCTGGGGTATAAATAGTAATTTCATCGCCATTAACTTTTGCAACTTTGTGAGAACCACTTCCGTTTACTGCATACCAAGTAGTTTCTTCCGGATGGTAAACAAAATCAGTAACTGTTTGTCCGTTTTTCTTAATATTCATACGATTTCGAGAAGCAGTCAAACGATATTCGTCTGTTCCTTTCTGAAAAACTTTTGTTTTAGTTTCGCCAGGAGCCATGGCTATTGGATTTGATCCTGTCCAAAACTCAATAAGATTAAAAATTACAGCATCAATAAAAGCTGCGACTTCGTATACAGGGATAATACAGAACACCCAAAACACAATCGTGTTTAAAAATTTGTCACCCACACTTTTATTTACATTATAAACTTTTTTTGTAAGGCCAAAAGAGCCAAAACAACCACCAGAAATAATACTAAAAACACCAACAACTGCGGCAAGAAGGATAATTTTAAATCTTTTCATAATTTGAAATTTAGTTTAATAAATAGATTTCATTGTTAAAAGTAACATTTTATGATGAAAGTCAAAAAACAGAAAAAATTCTTCACTTCAGATGATAAAGGATCAATGCTTCGAGAAAAAACTCTAAAATTTATTAATAGACACTTAATTACCGCATCTTCTCATCTAAACTCATTTTTTTTTAGCATTTTTGCTGCCTACAGAAACTCAACAGACACAATAATGGATGAAATAAAAGAAATTCTGCAACACGAAGCTGCTGCAATTCTTAATATTCCGGTAAACGAAAATTACAGCAAAGCATTAGATTTGATATACAGTCAAGTACACCAGAAACAAGGGAAATTGGTTGCAAGCGGAATGGGAAAAGCCGGTCAAATTGCCATGAATATTGCAACAACATTTAGTTCTACAGGAACTCCGGCATGCTGGCTACATCCAAGCGAAGCTCAGCATGGCGATTTGGGTATCATCCAGCCAAACGATGTGCTTTTACTTATCTCAAACTCAGGAAAAACAAGGGAAATTCTTGAACTGGTTGAATTAGCCCGCCATTTGGTCTCCGATATTCCAATTATTTTGATAACCGGAAAACCAGAAAGCGAACTTGCTTCGATGGTTAACGTCACGCTGGCAACCGGCAATCCAACAGAAGTTTGCACGCTGGGATTAACTCCTACCACATCAACCACAACCATGACCGTTATCGGAGATATTTTGGTCGTTTTATCAATGAAACGCATAGGCTTTTCCAATACCGATTATGCAAAAAGGCATCATGGGGGATATTTAGGACAAAAATCGAGAGAACAATCTAACAATAAGTAATACATGAGATTACTCAAAGAAGATACAACAGGATTAGTAATTGATATTCAGAAACGATTATTTCCTCACATCAGCGAAAACGAAACGATGCTCCAGAACTGCATTAAGCTTATTGAAGGCTTAAAAGTACTGAATATTCCGGTTTTTGTTACTGAACAGTATAAAAAAGGACTAGGTGAAACATTGCCTCCAATCGTTTCGTTGTTCGAACGATTTGAAGGTATCGAAAAATTAGCGTTCAGCTGTGTTGACGAACCTCGATATTTCGAAAAATTAGAATTGGAAAAGAAATGTAATGTAATTATTTGCGGAATGGAAACTCATGTTTGTATTTTGCAAACCAGCCTCGATTTATTAGAACAAGGCTATATGCCTGTTGTTGTAGAAGATGCCGTATCATCCAGAAAATTAAGCGACAAAGCAACTGCATTAGCCCGTATTCGTCAAGAAGGCGGCATTATAACTAGTACAGAATCAATACTTTTTGAACTAACCCGCGCTGCCGGAAGCGACACATTCAAAGCCATTTCAAAACTGGTAAAGTAACTGCTAAAATAGATATTTTAGCCCTGCCGGTGTCAAACATCGGCAGGGCTTTTACTTTTAAATAAAAAATTATTAATCAATTTAATATAAAAATATGCAACGCAATATTTATGCGATTGGCGAAACCGTTTACGATATTATTTTCCGCAATCAACAACCCGTTGCCGCCAAAGCTGGTGGATCAACGCTTAACAGCGTGGTTTCGATGGGAAAAGCAGGTTTGCCCGTTCATTTCATCAGCGAATTTGCTTGTGATGACATTGGTAATAACATTAACAACTTTTTAAAAAACAACGGAGTCGCGACCGATTGCGTTTATCGTTTTTCCGATGGCAAAACCAGCGTTTCTATTGCCATGCTCGACGAAAAAAATAATGCTTCATATAGTTTTTACAAACAGCTTCCGCAGAAAAGATTAGACATTCAGCTTCCGAAAGTAACAGAAAATGACATTGTATTATATGGCTCATTTTTTGCCATTTCAAAAGAAGTCCGACACAGAGTTCAACCATGGTTAAAACAGGCCAGAGAATCAGGAGCGACAATGATTTACGACCCTAATTTCAGAAAAGCACATTTACATGAGCTAGAAGATATGCTACCAATGATTATCGAAAATATGTCAATGGCCTCAGTTGTGCGCGGATCTGACGAAGATTTTCAAATGATTTTTAACTGCAACTCTTTGCAGGATACATATAACAAAGTCTCAATTTATTGTCCTAATCTTATCGTTACAGCAAATGCTGAAGGTATAGATCTTTTAACGCCCAACGTTAAACTTCATCACAATGTAAAGCAATTACAGCCCGTCAGCACAATTGGAGCTGGCGACAATTTTAACGCAGGACTCATTACTGCCCTTTTTAAAGCAGAAATAAAACACAACAACATTGCTTCCTTGAAAGCCGAAGATTGGACTAAATTACTAGCAAGCGGTGCTGCCTTTTCTGCCGATGTTTGCATGAGTTACGATAATTACATATCTGATTCGTTTGCTGAATCAATTTGATAACAAATAATTATAACAAAAAGCGAATGACTGATATCAATCATTCGCTTTTTTATTGAAAGGCCCGAAAGGCCGGCTATCTTTGCGCACTTTCAATAATTAAATTCTTTTATGCTGAAAGCCATTCTTTTTGACATGGACGGAGTTTTGGTTGACTCTGAAAAAATTATTGCACAAGCTGCTGTCGAATTATTCGCACTTCGCGGAGCTCAGGTTGATCCTGCCGACTTTACCCCTTTTATCGGAACAGGTGAAAATCGTTTTCTGTCCGGTATTTCCAAGAAATATGGGATAAAAATGGAACCAGGCGACAAAGAGTTACTTTATCAAATCTATAATAAATTGGTACCAGAAAGTCTACAGCCTGTCCCCGGAGTTCATCAATTTGTTGACTTTTGCAAACATAAAGGTCTAAAAATGGCTATTGCAACGAGTGCTGACCGCGTGAAAGTCGACATCAATCTTTCTGCCATAAACCTGAACGAAACTAAATTTAACGCTATAATTACCGGACAAGATGTAGAACGAAAAAAACCGTTTCCGGATATTTACCTGGTAGCAGCTTCAGAATTAGGTGTATCGCCAAAAGAATGTCTGGTAATAGAAGATGCAGTAAACGGAGTTGAAGCCGGGTTGGCTGCAGGTTGTCACTGTCTGGGACTTACAACCACTTTCGATGCCGCGAAACTACACCGTGCACATTGGCTTGCGCCCGATCTGCAAGCTATTCCGGAAGAAGCATTATCATGGTAACAATCTGTTTACTATTTCACTGTACCTCCGTAAATTACAACAATAATTCCCAGTAATATTCCCCCTAGCAAAATAGCCTTTCGTTTGATGTTTTTTTCATGAAAAAGTACGGCTCCGAGTGTAAACGAAACGACAACGCTCGATCGTCGTAAAGTCGACACAATAGCAATTAATGATTCAGGGTAAGATAACGCGCTGAAATAAACAAAATCGGCAACAGCCAGACAAATTCCGATAAGCGGGATTGTCCATCGCCATTGAAATTTTTCGGTTTTCGATTTTATTGGGACCCAGAATACAAGCAAAATAATGAGCATCATGGGCACCATGTATAAAGTGTACCATGCCTGCATCGCCATTTTATCGTAATGTTGAACTAAGTATTTATCATACAAAGAGCTGATAGCACCAATAACCGTTCCTGTTGTAAGAAAAATAATCCATTTATTACTCCGGAACGAAATGCCCTCCTTTTTCCCCGAAAGGGAATATAGATAATAAAAAATAAGCGTAAGAAAGAGCCCAACCCATTGCAACATTCCCAGTCGCTCGCCAAAGAAGGTCAAAGCTCCCACCAGTGTCCATAATGGACCTGACGAGCGTATCGGTCCCGCAATAGTTAAAGGCAGATGCTTCATGGCGAAATAAGTAAAAACCCAGGAAGTACCAACGATAAGCGATTTTATCATAAACAAATGGTGCGCAGTTGCACTCTGTTCAGGCACAAACCATTGTGTTCCCTGTAATGTTGCAGGTGAAATATAAGAAATCAGAATAAATGGCAGAAAAACAACAGCACCGGCAGCAGTAGAAATAAATAAAACCGGAAGAACAGCATTCTCTTTAAGCGAAGTTTTTTTTAAAAAATCGTATGTACCTAACAAAAGCGCCGACAGAACGGCAAGTAACCCCCAAATCATTCTTGTAATTTTATCAGGTTGCAAAAGTAAGCGATACACGTTTGAATACGGATGCTTTTATCAAGGTTTTTCGGGATTTTATTTTTTGAAAATCAGACAGTAAATGAGTTTTATAAAAAAATATCTATAAAAATTGCGTCAGAAGGTAGATTTAACCGACTTTTCCACTACATTTGCACCGTCATTTTTCGAATGACTTCGTAGCTCAGTTGGTAGAGCAAATGACTCTTAATCATTGGGTCGTGGGTTCGACTCCCACCGAGGTCACAAAAAGACCTTATTAAAAAAGCGTTTCGATATCGAAACGCTTTTTTGCTTTTTTATTATTTCTTTTCAGATATATTTGTCCTTATATATTTCGCTACTTCAACCATTGGCGCTACCCAAATGCTGGTTTTATTTTGTTTAAGATATTGAATAAGTTGCCGGTGAGCTTCAAGCGAAACATTTATTGAATGGCCTCCTCCCACTCCGTGAAACAAAAAAACGAGCAGCGTATGTGAGGTCTGCGCTTTCTTTACGAGGTCAATCATATAATCGCCAGACTGACCGTTAATACCAAAACACATAATATCATTAAGATTAATCTTATCGATTGATTCAAAGCCATCCCGAACCCCTCTGGCCGCAACGAACTCTTTTTCCAACATTTTGTAAAAGTTTACAGAATCAATAATAAGATCACCACAAGGATAAGCAAATGTTCTTTCGGTTTTACCATCTATAGCTTGCAAAAGGGTGTTTGTTGCCCTAATCTCGTTAACAGCTCTTGTTACAGTATATTTACTCAGGTCATTTTCAGTAGAGACCCATGATCTTCCGGGCAAACTGCCATCACAAGGATGATTTAAGGTGTGGTTGCCCAACTCATGCCCACGTTGAGCAGCCTGCCGCCATTCAAAAAGTCGGTTTTTAAGCGCTGGCGACTCACCTATTATATAGAAAGTACCCTTAAAACCAGCAGAATCAAGCTCAGGTATAACATTGTCCAAATCAACATCAATAGCATCGTCATATGTAAGAACTACAGCACATTGATGCCCATTCCATTGCTGTGCATGCATTGATAAAGAAAGAAAGAATAATGAAATAAACGAAAAAGCCGCAATCCTTTTCATTGAATTAAATATTTAATCGTTAGTAAATTAGTTTGATAGCAAAAAAGAGTTCAAATATACCTTTTATACAAGCTGAAACGAAAAAACAGAACAAATTAATATTGTTTGTTGTTTACTCAAAACATCCTAATAAAAAACACAACGGCTAAAAATTACAGCTATGGATTACTTTAAATTTTCTATCGAAAAACTTTATAATGATAAAGAAAGAAAAGAAGAAATTGGTGCGGTTCTGTCAGTTCTACATATTGATGGGCAAAAGCCAGAGATTATTGCGAACAATGAGAAAGAACTAATTCTAGAGAAATTAAGTGATTACGCACATAATCAGCTTTACCGAGATAATACTATTAATATTTTTTATCCATTAAAAGAAAAGCTGTCGATTGTCGCATTAACCGACACTATTTCAAAATCTTCCGATTACAAAGAAGCTAAGATTTATTTAAAACAATACGAATAGACATCAGCACTTTTGATAATACTGGCATATAGCATCTACAAGTCCTTTTATTGAATGTTCTCCGGCCCTGATAACGACTTCAAAACCATTACTAACTGCTGTTTTTGTTGTTACGGGGCCGATAGATGCTGCCGGAATTTTTTTCAATTCTGAAGAAAGATGATATAAAGTGATTAACTGCAAAAAATTCTGAGCGGTAGAAGAACTTGTAAGTGTAATCAAATCAAATGGCTCTGCAAAAATCTGTAGTAAATATTCAGCCTCATAATCAGGTATAACATTGTCATAAACAGAAATACTAACCGGATTTGCACCCATTTCGCGTAAAGCTTCGGGTAATTTTTTATGAGCTATTTCGGACACAGGAAGTAAGACATTGCAATTTTGCAGATTATCTAAAGATTTAAAAGCATTGATAACGCCATCGGCAGAGTAAGTATCAGGCAACAAATCGGGTTGCAGACCATAACGGAAAAGCTCCGCGGCAGTTTCTTCACCAACCACTGCCAATTTGCAACTAGACAAAGCTCTTGAATCTAATTTTAAAAAATTCAACCGTTTAAAGAAAAACTGCACCGCATTAACCGAACTAAAAACAATCCATTTATAATCATGTAATCTGTAAATTGCTTGATCCAGTAACGATTTATCCTCAGTTTCGCGAATATCAATGGTCGGCAACTCAACCACTTCAGCACCCAAAGAAGTTAGCTGATGCGTTAAAGCAGAAGCCTGCTGCCGACTGCGGGTTACCAATATTCGCTTACCAAACAACGGCTTATTTTCAAACCACTGCAAAGTTTTTCTAAAATCGACAACCTCTCCTACAACGACAAGTGCAGGCGGGCGAAAGCCTAAAATTGTAACTTTCTCTGCAATATTTTCTAACGTACCCGTAACAGTCTGCTGCCGCGCGGTAGTTCCCCAACGGATCAGAGCCACAGGTGTTTGAGGCGACCGTCCGTAATGTATCAGATTAGAAGCGATATTCGGTAAATTGGAAACGCCCATATAAAAGACTAATGTACCTTTCAGATGAGCCAGTGCTTCATAATTAAGTTTTTCTTCGTTTTTTTTTATCGATTCGTGCCCCGTAATCAGTGTCAGTGTAGATCCACAATCACGGTGTGTAACCGGAATTCCGGCATAAGCCGCAACCGCAACTCCAGCTGTAACACCCGGAATTATTTCGAAAGGAATATTATTTTCGGCCAAAAACTGCGACTCCTCGCCTCCCCGTCCAAACACAAACGGATCGCCGCCTTTAAGCCGAACTACCGTTTTCCCTTCTTTTGACAACGAAAGAATGAGCTCATTAATAGCCTCCTGTTCAACCGAATGATGATGAGATTTTTTACCTGCGTAAATTTTCTGACAACTTTCGGAGCAATACTTTAACAACGTAACATTTACAAGATAGTCGTAAACAACAGCATCAGCCTGTTTCAGGCATTCGATAGCACGAACAGTAATGAGTTTTTCATCACCGGGACCGGCACCTGTAATATAAACCTTTCCAACCGAAGCCATACGCAATATTGTTAAGGAAACTACTTGCTAAAGCGATTTACCGGAAGTATATTTTGCCATAATTTCGCGGCCACCGGCATTTAATATTTTATTTGCAATATTCACTGCATTGTTTTCCAATTCATTGGAATCCGAAAGCAATGACTCCCGAATAGATCCACTTCCATCGGTATGACTAATAAAAGCTGTAAGTCTGAATTTATCGCCTTCCGGATGGCAATAGCAACCTGACGGAACATGGCAACCGCCTTCAATTACACGCAGATAAGTACGTTCGGCAAAAGCAGCTAAAGCAGAAACCTCATCATTCAGCTTATTCAATATTTCTAAAATTGCAATATCTGCAGCACGGGCTTCTATTCCAATAATAGCCTGACCTGCAGCAGGAATCATCTTATCCGTCGGAATTCGCAAACAACCTTCCGGCATAATACCCAACCGATCCATTCCGGCAGCGGCCATAATAAGCGCAGTGCAATGGCCTTCGTGCAATTTACGCAAGCGGGTATCTACGTTGCCACGAATATCGGTAATTGCAACATCCGGATTAAGCATTAAAAGCTGTGCCCTGCGACGAAGACTGGACGTTGCCACCACGTCGTTGGCTGTTAACTGCTCAATGGTTCGGCCATCGTGCGTAATAAGGACATCGCGAACATCTGCTCTGGGAAGAACTGCCGCCAAAGTAAGCCCTTCGGGCAAAACGACAGGAACATCTTTAAGACTGTGAACGGCAATATCTACACGGCTTTCGAGCAATTCTTTTTCGATTTCGGTAGTAAAAAAGCCTTTATCCAAACGCCCTGCCATAGGGACGTTTAATAAAAGATCACCCTGCGTTTTTATAATTTCAACCGAAACCTCCAGATCAGGAAAGGCTTCCAGCAACATGGCTTTAACCATTTCGGTCTGAGCCATTGCTAGTTTGCTGCCTCGTGTTCCTATGCGTATTTTGCTCACAATCAATCGTTATTATGATATTTCAGCATATTATTCACCATATCGATATACGAAGAGTAACGTCCATTATTAGACGTTTCGCGCAAGCTGTGAATAATCATCTGCAAAAATTTATCGGTCAGAAATTTACCATTAACCGTAACCGCCTGAAATTCTTCGGGAGACATTTTGTGTTCTACAAAAGACAAACGGCGTTCAAGCACTTCATTAAAACGTTCTCTGAGTTGCTCTATGGTAGGCACTAAATTGAGTGTAGCAAGCCATTCTTTGTATTCTGTGAGTGTTTTTTCAATTACGCCTTCAATTTCCATAATATCTTCACCCATTACATCGGCAGTATTTTCGGTAAGCGAAAGATCGTCGATAGCAAACAGTTTAACACTTTTCAAATCGACAACTTCCGGTTCAATATTTCGGGGAACCGAAAGATCAAACAAAATTACCGGCTGTTTATTACGCTGTAACAATGCTTCACCCATATTCTGGCAAGTAATAACCGGATGTGTAGCTGCCGTAGTAACAAAAACAATGGATGCTTTGGCTAATTCATCAACAAGGTTATCGAAAACAGAGATCTGCGTATTATACTGGTATGAAATAAGTTTTGCTTTTTCGGCATCACGGTTAATTACCGTAACATGTTCGCAATGTTCGCTATTCAGTGAGTCGAGCACGCTTCTGGCGGTTTGTCCAGCACCTATAACTAAAACCGATTCGTGCGTTATGTTTCCGAGTGTTGCTTTTACCTTTTTCACCGCAGCTTCGCCAGCCGACTGAGAGACAGAGCCCATGCGGTATAAGTTACGCGCAGCTTTGCCTACCTCAAACGATTTATGGAACATACGACTTATAACCGGCGCCAGAAAATTATTTTCGGAACTGATGCGAAATCCATCCTTCACTTGTCCCAGAATCTGGTATTCACCAATAATCATAGACTCCAGTCCTGCTGTTACCCGAAATAAGTGGCGTGCACAATCGTCGCCGGTATAATGATAAAACAGATTATCGTTTGCTGACTCTATCTTTTTGAAAAGAAGTAAAGACTGAATTACCTGCGGTAATAACTCTTCGTTTTGCCCGTCTTTATAAAAATAAATTTCAGTACGATTGCAGGTTGACAACAATACGACACCTTCTATCCCTAACTCTTTTTTCAAGCCATTCATAAAACTAACAGCCTGCTCATCCGAAAAAGCAAGTTTTTCTCGAATGGCAACTTGTGCAGTATGAAAGCTTATTCCTACAACCCCTGTCATGTCCGAAGTTTACGTAATACTAAATCAATCAGCGGATCAATCTGATCTTTCATCAGACGTTGTTTAAGATGCTCGTCCGAACCTGCTTCGAGAAGAATCTGCTTACGTAAAGTCTGCAACTGTTCAAGAACAGGAATGACGTCATCGTCCAGCAACGCTTCAAATTGTTGCCTGAGACCTTTTGACAAAGCAGGCACAGTTCCCGATGTAGAAAAGGCAATCTGCAATGTTCCGCGACTGACTTGCGAAGGTACGAAGAAATTACAATTTTCGGGGCTGTCTGCTACGTTGCACCATATACCTTCCAATTTAGAGGCGGATGCAATTTGCTTATTTACAACATTATCGTTGGTTGCAGCAAAAACTAATTTAAACTTACGAATATCCGAATCAATAAACTTCCGTTTTTCACAACGGATACGTTTTTCAAGACAGAGCTTTTGCAGTTGTGCTGTTAACTCGGGTGCTATCACACAAATATCGGCTCCGGCAGCCAGTAAACCGTTCACTTTACGTTCGGCAACCGCTCCGCCACCTACCACCAGACAGGGCTCGTTTTCCAAAACAAGAAAAACCGGATATTGCATGTTGTTTACAAAATTTGTTTATTAAAAAAGCTCAGCTTTCAATTCCGACACGAGCCGAAATGCCCTTTTCGAAAGGATGTTTTACCGGATTCATCTCGGTAACCAGATCGGCCAGTTCCACCAATTCGGGCGAAGCACTGCGACCCGTAAGCACCAGTTCCATTGTTAGTGGTTTTAACTGAATAAACTGTTCGATCTCCTTAAGAGTAACTATTTCAAGGTTAAGCAAGTGAATAAACTCGTCGAGAATAAGCACATCGCACTTATTTTTGTGCATAAGCTCACGGGCAAAAGCAAAACCGTTGCGACTTTCATCTTTTAACAATTCCTTTTCGGTTTCGTTCATGTTCCACACGAACTTTTCCTGCGAGTTAAAACGATAAAAGCCAACTTCCGGGCAATGCTGCTGAATAAAAAGCACTTCTCCCGAAATATCCTGCTTCAGAAACTGAATGATACACACTTTTAATCCGCGCCCCAAAGCCCTTATCGCAAGGCCGAAAGCAGCCGTTGTTTTACCTTTTCCGTCGCCGGTATAAATTTCGACAAGTCCCTGTTCCATCTCAATTAAAACTTAAAAGAATAATACATTTCAAAATAACATATTAAAAGCCATCAAACCGTGCTTGTACAAAAATTTAATGCAACAGGTACAAGAGAGAACTTACCGAAGGTTCAATCTTGTAACCCAGTTGCATTAACAACCAAAACACATATTGAAAAACATTAAAATCTATCTGTCATTTAAACAAAAGCAAGATTGGGTAATCTGTTTCAGATGCAAATAAAGATTTACACTGAACGGAGTACGACAAACCCTGATTTCTGTTTATAATCAACAGAAAAAGAGAAAAATACGGTAGCAAAAAGGATATAAATGCAACAGTATATTCCAACTCTTTCCACGAAGTTTGAATATCTAAAGATTTATATGCCAAAGTTTCCTGACTCAGGTTCAACCTTTGCTGCGCCTTCCCGGTTTTCGGCCAGTGGCATTTGCAACTTAGTCCCCTTTACAGTGACGGGATCGCGGAGGATTTTCACCTCACTTCCATTGAAACATATAAAATATCAGAACGCTGCAAAAATAGGTTTTTATTTAGTCTCCTGCGCACGTTTAAGAAGGATTTCAACAAAAGCCTCATCGAAACCCAATGGGCGGGCAATCGAAAAATGCATTTCGGGAAACAAAAAGCCAATTTCGCGAAGAATTTCAGGAATATCGTGCCGGGTATGCTTGCCGTCGTACAAAAAATAGGGTAAAACGCGCACCTGAGAATAACCTTCGGCACGCAATGTTTTTACAGCAGAGGTTATATCGGGTCTGGAAAATTCGAGATGAGCTCCTATTACACGGGCATAAGCCCCGCGCTGTGCAACTGCTTCGACCAACTGATTGAAAGCTGCCACCGCTTCGGCCAATCGGCTGCCATGCCCGACAATCAGTAATGCATCGTTTTCCATAATTATTGTTTTAAATCATTAATTCAGACTGATGCTTTTCACTTCAGCTTCATTCTATTTAAAGATAAAACTTTTGAAGCATAAAAAGCATTAGTTAAGCTTATAAAATGAGCGAATTACAATTCCAATACTCTATAACAGCAGCCAATAGACATCTCTTTCCTGTAAAAGGTACAAGATGTTGCTTTTTACGGTGGCTTTTGTTCTGTATCCGGGCTTTATATTTTCTCCAATATCATTAAAAAGCAACACATTAACCGCTATTTTCCTGTACATTCAGCTATAACATCCCGACAAACCGATATTTAATAGTGTACAATAAACAATAACTTTGCCGTTATAGATTCACTTTATTTGTTTAATCAATAACTACCAATATTTATGAAAATCAAATCAGCAAAGGCAATAGCTATGGCTGTAGCTGTAACGATTGGTTCCTTTATGTTTACGGCAGGCGCTTCGGTAGTGTCTTTTGTAAAAGATGCCGATGGAGTTACGTTTAAGCTGGACAAAGGCTTGATGAAAGTAAAAATCTGCAAAGCCGATATTGTTGAAGTAAAATACACCAACGAAACGTCTTTTCCAGAAAAAGCTTCGCTGGTAGTAGTAAACGATTTCAAAAATGCAGCTGCTTTTAAAATTGAAGACCAGAAAAACGAAATAATCCTGGTTACGGCTAAATTAAAAGTATTGATCAACAAACAAACCAATGCCATTACCTATACCGATTTAAAAGGCGACGTTATTCTGGCCGAAGACGGTTCTGACGGTAAAACAATGGTTCCCGCCACTCTTGCAGGCATTAACACGAACAACTGCATTACCCAATTTAAATCGCCTGCCAACGAAGGGCTCTTCGGAATGGGCTGCCATCCGGAAGATACGCTTTCGATCAATTACAAAGGACGCAATCAGGATATGTTTATTAAGTACATGACCGGTGCTATTCCTGTAATGCTTTCGACAAAAGGTTACGGCCTGATGTGGGACAACTATTCGGCATCGTATTTTTATGGCGCCGAAGCCAATAACACCAAATATAAATTTGTATCGGAAAGCGGCAAAATGGTCGATTACTATTTCTTTTACGGACCATCATTCGACCATATTATTTCGCTTTACCGCCAAACCACCGGTGTCGCCCCGATGTTTGCAAAATGGACTTTCGGTCTTTTTCAGTCGCAGGACCGATATAAATCGCAGGCCGAAGTTCTTTCCGTTAAGGATAATTACCGTAACAACCACATTCCCGTCGACTGCATCGTTCAGGACTGGTTTTACTGGGAACCCGACCTTATCGGATCGCACGTAATGAACAAAGATCGTTACCCCGACCCAAAAGCAATGGTTGATGAATTGCACAAAGCAAACATCCACGCCATGATTTCCATCTGGCCCGTAATGGCCGAAGGCCGTCCCAATTACGAAGCCCTTAAAAAAGCAGGCGGAATTACCTCTATCCGCTGGGATAATGTTATGACCCATACATTCGACCCTTATTACGATGCGCACAATCCTGTTATCCGCGATATGTACTGGCAACAGGCAAAAGACAGCCTCATTGCCCGCTACGGATGGGATGCATGGTGGGTTGATCAGTGCGAACCCGACAACGGAACACTTCTGGACGAACGTCGCAAAGCCGATTTCTCGGTAGGAAAAGGTATTGACTATTTTAACACCTACTCGCTCGAACATACCAAAGGCATTTACAAAGGCTGGAGAAACGACATTAAAGGCAAACGCGCCTTCTTCCTCGTTCGTCAGGCTTTTGCCGGACAGCAACGCAACTCGGCCACCCTCTGGTCGTCCGATATTACCTGTACATTCAGGGCATTCAAGAGTCAGGTTCCTCAGGGAATTAACGCTTGTACCTCCGGTATTCCTTACTGGACATCCGACATTGGCGGATACCATTATAACTGGAATGCACCCGACTGGTCGACACCGTCGAACCGCGAATTATTTACCCGCTGGTTCCAGTTCGGAACTTTCTGCCCTATTTTCCGTGTTCACGGAAAAGGCGAGCGAGCTCTTTTCTCCAGCAACTGGGATGATAAGACGAAAGCCACGCTGCTCAGTTACGATAATTTACGTTACCGTATGCTGCCTTACATTTACTCTCTTGCCTGGAAAGTTACCAACGACAATTACACCATTATGCGCTCGCTGGCTTTCGATTTCCGTACCGATGCCAATGTTTACAACATTCCCGACCAGTATATGTTTGGCCCGGCATTTCTTGTAAACCCTGTTACCGGCGAAGGAAAAACCTCACGTCAGGTTTATTTACCCAAAGATGCTCAGTGGTATGATTTCTGGACAGGCAAAAAGCTTAACGGCGGACAGACCATCAATGCCGATGCACCTGTACAAACCATTCCGGTTTACGTAAAAGCCGGTTCTATTGTACCAATGGGTTCTTACATGCAGTATGCAACCGAAAAACCTGCCGATAACATCGAACTCCGTATTTACACCGGTGCCGACGCAAGTTTCACCTTATACGAAGACGAAAACGACAATTATAACTACGAAAAAGGCGCTCATGCAACGTTTACTTTTTCGTGGAACGACAAAACCCGAACCCTCAGCATTTCCGACCGAAAGGGTGAATTTTCCGGAATGCTGAAATCACGCAAGTTCAACGTTGTCCTCGTTGGCGAAAACCGTGGTGCAGGTATCGATGTAGTTGCAAAAGCAAACAAAACCGTCGTTTACAATGGTAAAAAAACGGTTGTAAAGCTTTAAAAGAATATTTCAATTTCCAACTTAACTATTTTTCAAGAGGGGAAAAGACCGAATCTGGTCTTTTTCCCTCTTTCTTTTTCCCGCAAAACCAACAGAAACCGCATTATGAAAGCTTCGAATAACAAAACAAAGCCATCAATGCCTTATTTCAGAAACTCCCGAGACAATTTAAACACATCAGAAAGCGTATTATATCTGCCATCAAAAAAATTACACATAATTCTTTTTACCGATATTTTTGCACCGAAACTACCGACAACAAACTATATGAAAAGATTAATTTACAGAAAACCAGACGCATTTCTAACAGCAATCTGCCTGTTTATAGTATCAGGTTTACCCCTAAAAGCTCAGGTTCCGATAAAACCAGCGCAGAATATCCGGCAGCAGATCTTGATTAACGAGGGTTGGAAATTTTTCAAATACGATTCGGCTCAGAAAGCCGATAAACTGATTTACGATGTTCGTCCCGAAGTTACCACCGGCAACGAATATAAAATTGCCGATGCAAAACCAACCGATGCAGTCGAAGTAAAATCGACACAGGATGTTTTAAGACCATGGATACTTCCCTGCGGAAACGATTTCATCAAAGATCCCGCTAAAAAGCATATCCGCCCCGATGGAAATCCCGGCAGCGACTTTGCTTTTGTACAAAATAATTTCGACGATAGCTCATGGGAAAACATAACGCTTCCGCACGACTGGGCAATAAAAGGTCCGTTTCAGGCAGGAGCAAATCCGGAAGTGGGCGGAGGCATGGGACGTTTGCCCATTAACGGAACAGCATGGTATCGCAAAAAGCTTTTCATTCCGGCTTCCGACGCCGGAAAATCTGTTTTTTTAACCATCGACGGAGCCATGTCTTATTCCATGGTATGGCTCAACGGACATTTAGTTGGCGGCTGGCCCTATGGCTACAATACCTACCAGATCGACCTTACCCCCTATCTTATTCCGGGCGCCGACAACCAGCTTGCAATACGACTGGACAATCCCAATAATTCTTCGCGCTGGTATCCCGGAGCCGGACTTTACCGCAACGTATGGCTAATCAAAACCTCTCCCGTACATGTAAACCAGTACGGAACCTACATTACCACCAAAAATGTTTCGGTTCAATCGGCTCAAATTAATCTGGAAGTAAACGTAAAAAACGACAGCAAAGCAAACACCGCCGTAGAAATCAGCACCGCTGTTTTTGCACTGGATAAAAACGGAAATATAAACAGAAAAGCCGTTTCCCGCTTCGAAACAATAAAAGCTGACGTTGCAGCCGGCCAATCATCCATAGTTTCGGGCTCGGTAAATCTTAAAAATCCAAAACTCTGGGGCCCATGGACAACCCAAACGCCTAATTTGTACAAAGCGATAACTATTTTATCGCAAAACGGAAAAGTAATAGACCAGTACGAAACCCGTTTTGGCATTCGCGCTGTTGAATACAACGCCGACAAAGGGTTGCTGATTAACGGCGAACACGTTCCGATAAAAGGCGTAAATATGCACCACGATCTTGGTTCGCTCGGAGCCGCATTTAACCTTCGCGCAGCCGAACGACAACTGGAAATGCTTCGCGAAATGGGCTGCAATGCCATTCGCATGTCGCATAATCCGCCGGCACCCGAATTTCTGGAACTGACAGACAAAATGGGATTTCTGGTAATCGATGAAATATTCGATTCGTGGGAGCAGAAGAAAACGCCACTCGATTTTCACCTTATTTTTTCGGACTGGAGCGAACCCGATGCCCGCGCGTTCGTTCGCAGAGACCGAAACTGTCCTTCGGTAATTATCTGGAGCATTGGCAACGAAGTAGGTGAACAATACACCGCCGAAAAAGGTGCTGCGGTTGCAGAACGGATAAAAACATTCGTAAAAGAAGAAGATCCGACTCGTCCGACGATATCTGCCATGAATTATGCCAAACCAGACATGGCACTTCCCCGGGTTACGGATATTATTGGCCTTAATTATCAGGGAGAAGGCATCCGCCAGGATCCGGAATTCGAAGGCACCGAAAGAATACGCACCGCACCGCAATACGATGCCTATCATAAAAAATTTCCGGAAAAAATGATTCTGAGTACCGAAACGGCATCGGCGTTTAGCAGCCGCGGCGTTTATTTATTCCCCGTATCGAAACAGATAAGCGCTCCCGTTCGTGACGGACGCGGTGGCGATTCTAAAACCTGCCAGGTTAGCAGCTACGAGCTTCATGCCGTCGATTTCGGATCGTCGGCCGACAAGGTTTTTGCATCGCTGGATCGTCATCCGTTTGTTGCAGGCGAATTTGTATGGACCGGATGGGATCATTTGGGTGAACCAACTCCGTATTACGAATCGCGCAGTGCATATTGCGGTATTATCGATCTGGCAGGGTTTAAGAAAGACCGTTTTTACCTTTATCAGGCGCACTGGCGGCCGGAACACGCCATGATTCACATTCTCCCGCACTGGAACTGGCCCGAACGTGTAGGAATGGTTACCCCCGTGCATGTTTTCACTTCGGGCGACGAAGCCGAACTGTTTCTTAACGGTAAATCGCTCGGACGTTTAAAGAAAGGCCCTTACGAATATCGTTTGCGCTGGGACAGTGTTCTCTACCAGCCGGGCGAGCTAAAAGCCATTGCCTATAAAAACGGAAAAAGATGGGCCGAAAAAACGATCCGCACTACCGGCAAACCCGCATCACTATCGGCTTCAGCCGACCGCAGCAAGATGAATGCCGACGGCAAAGACCTTTCGTTTATCACCGTACGCATTACCGACAAAGACGGGATTACCGTTCCGCGCACCAGCAACCGGATTGCATTCAGTATTACCGGGCCTGCCGAAATTATTGCCACCGACAACGGAGACCCGACAAACATGAAATCGTTCTCGTCGCTTAGCAGAGATGCTTTTAACGGATTATGTCTGGTTATTATTCGTTCGAAAGCAGGCCAGAAAGGCAAAATTACACTGACAGCAAAGTCAGAAGGACTAAAAGAAACTCAGGTAAAGGTAAAAAGCAGGTAACATTCAGCTCCTTTTTTGCCGGAAAAGGCATTTCTATCCATGGAAACGCCAATTCTATGCGTGGAAATGCCTTTTCTATTCCTGGAAACGGCGTTTCCATCTCTGGAATTGGCGTTTCTAATCTTTCCGGCGGGGCTGCAAGCATGGAAACGGCGTTTCCATCGTTGGAAAAGGGTTTTCCATGATTGGAAACGGCGATTCTATTCCTGGAATCGCCGTTTCCGGGAAAAACCACCCAGTATTATTCAAATAAACCCCAATATTGAACATATATGCAAAGCTTTAAAACAATAGTGCTAGAAACTTTTTTAACCCATTCCTATTTTTGAGTCCAATAATATTAGTTATATAATTCAACTCAGAATTCTTTATAATTTAATATAGACAATTATTATAGAATAAATTAAATAACAATATTATTATTCGCCCGCTCCGATTATGGGGTGATAATCATATTACAGTTAACCATTCTCTTATTTCATCCGTTATTAGTTAGTAGGATGACGAAGTGGCCTTATTGCAGGTTGTTGCTCTGCCAATGCAACAAACCTAAAAAAGCAATAAGGCTACTTTTTTTAGTCTGTGTTTTATTCTAAACACTATACCCTTATAATTAACATATTGCAAATCGAGCACTTTATATAATGTTTTGACAAAAAGCATTTTAAAGTATTATATTCTTTTGCATGATGAAGTAGAAAAACTGGCATAAAAAGCAGAATTCTGTCTGTAAAAAATAACCGACTGTCTATAATTGTTGACATCAGGGTTTCGGGTTTACGAATTTTGATCCCGAAACAAAACATATACTGATGAAAAAGTTTCTTCTATCATTCATTATAGGCATTGCAGCGCAATTAAGTATCAGCACTTATGCGCAAGAACAGCAGACCGACAGCGTGTGGTCTTTACAAAAATGCATTGCCTACGCTATGGAGCATAACATCTCGGTTCAGAAGCTGGTGCTTACCAGCAAAACGAACGAACTAACGGTCGAACAGGCCAAAGCAAGCCGTAATCCTTCGTTAAATGCCAATATCGGGCAATCGTTCAGTTGGAGCAAAACGCTGGGAAACGACATGAAATACGGAGCTTATACAGGCAGCAACAACACAAACTTTGAGTTGTCTTCCAGTGTTACGCTGTATAATGGTAATAAGATAAACAACACCATTAAGCAGTCGGATATTTCGTATCAGGCCGGACAGTTCGACACTGAAACTAAAAAGGAGAATATAAGTCTTAGCATTTTAACTGCTTATCTACAGGTTTTGTACGATGAAGAACAGATAAAAAACAGTCAGCAGCAGATAGAATCGCTCAGTCAACAACTTTCGCTGGCTGAAGAAAGAATGAAATTAGGTGCAATATCAAAGTCCGATTACCTGCAGGTTAAATCGGAATTAGCAAGCGAAAAACAAACATTGGCCGAAAACGAAGGGCAATTGTCAACCGACAGAGTATCGCTTATGCAATTAATGGAATTACCTGTAAATGAAAATTTCGCAATTGTACATCCGAATTTCGCAACAAACATTAACGAAAACAGAGCAGTTAATGCTAAAGACATATACAACACAGCTTTAGGTATTAAACCTCAAATTAAAAGTGCAGAACTAAACCAGAAAGCTGCCGAAATTGGAGTTGAACTTGCCAAAGCAAACCGATATCCTACGTTATCCTTATCTGGAAGTCTGAGTTCGGGGTATTATAATTCGATAGCTCTCTCGTACGGCACTCAGGTAAGTAATCGTATAACGCCAACAGTAGGGTTAACGCTTTCTATTCCAATTTATCAGAATAAAGAAATCAGTACAAAAATTCAGACAGCGCAAATTCAGACACAACAAGCCGAGCTCAATACGATTGATACACAAAATGCTTTGCGAAAATCAATCGAACAAGCCTGCGCTGATGTTATTTCAGCCGAAAAAAAATACGAAGCAAGTATAGAAAGTCAGAATTCAGCACAAGAATCGTTTCAGGTAGCATCCGAAAAATACACACAGAATCTGATCAATTCAACTGATTTTCTGGTTCAGAAAACAAACTTAATAAAAGCCGAAAATCAATTACTTCAGGCTAAGTACAATTTGCTTTTCAGCTATAAAACACTCGATTTTTATTTAGGTAAATCACTCGCATTGTAAAAACGAAAGACATAAAAAATACCGTTATGAAAAAGAAAACAAAATGGATTATCAGCACGTCAGCTATCGTTCTGATAATAATCGTAATAATCATGTTCAAATCGTGCAATAAAGAAAAACAGGTAGCCACATTCGAAACAGTATCCGTAAGTAAGGGTACAATAAGCAATGTTGTTACGGCAACCGGCTCTATTGCAGCCATCAAAACTGTTGATGTTGGTACTCAGGTTTCCGGTGTTATCAGTAAAATTTATGTTGATTACAATTCTCATGTAAAAAAAGGACAGTTACTTGCCGAAATCGACCGTCAGGCACTTCTTTCATCTTTACAAAGCAGTCAGGCTGCTCTTGATGATGCTAAAGCCGATTTAACCTATAAAACAGCAACATACGAACGAACCAAAGCGCTTTACAATAAAAACTTAATTGCTAAAACCGATTATGACGAAGCACTTTATAATTACGAAAAGTCGAAAGCAAATCTAAAAACTGCTACCTGCAATTACGATAAAGCCAAGGTAAACCTCGACTATGCTTACATCTATTCGCCAATCGATGGCGTAGTTTTGAGTCGTGCCGTTGACGAAGGACAGACTGTTGCTGCAAGCTTCAGTACACCAACCCTTTTTTCTATCGCAAACGACCTTACCCAAATGCAAGTTGAGGCCAATATCGACGAAGCTGACATAGGCCAAGTAAGAAACGGACAACACGTTGATTTTACAGTTGATGCATTTCCTGATATGAAATTCACAGGAACAGTAACTCAAATCAGGTTAAAATCGACAACCACCAATAATGTTGTTACTTACACTGTTATCATTAATGCACCAAACCCCGACACCAAGTTAATGCCAGGAATGACCGCCAATATTTCAATAGAAATAGACAAAGCTGAAAATGTTCTCAGCGTTCCTGCTAAAGCATTGCGCTTTAACCCTGACAATGAAATATTACAGGCTTATTATAACAGTTTACCTAAAAATGCACCGCATAGCACTTCTACAACTCCAACAACCACTTCAACGTCAAAAGAAAATACAGATGCTTCAGCACCACAGGTTGTTTGGGTTAAAAAAGGCATGGATGTTTACTCTGTCCCTGTAACGATAGGCATTACAGACGGAATTAATACCGAAATTAAATCGGGACTTAAAGAGGATGATGAAGTTATTGTGTCAATGAGTGCAGCTTCAAATAGTACAGCTTCAACCTCAAGCAGTCCTTTTATGCCTAAAAGACCAAGTAGTTCGAAAGACAAAAAAAGCAGCAATAACGGAGGTGGAGGACCCAGACCATGACAAAAACAATTATCGAAGTAAAAGACCTTCGAAAAGAGTTTCATGTAGGTGAAGTTACGGTAAAAGCCTTACGCGGCATAAACATGGAAATACACGAAGGTGAGTTTGTTGCCATTATGGGAACCAGTGGCTCGGGCAAATCGACGATGCTCAACATTTTAGGATGCCTGGACAAACCGACTGCAGGTGAATACATGCTTGATGGTATTTCGGTTGGTGAAATGGACAAAAACGAGCTTGCTGCTTTACGAAACAAAAAGCTGGGATTTGTTTTTCAGTCGTACAACCTGTTACCTCGAACAACAGCGCTCGAAAATGTAGAGCTTCCGCTATTTTATAACTCAAAAATCAAAGCCAAAGAGCGCAGAGAAATTGCGCTTGAGGCTCTTGAAGCAGTTGGATTGGCCGATCGTATGCATCATACTCCCAACCAATTGTCTGGCGGGCAGCAACAACGTGTTGCCATTGCTCGTTCGCTGGTTAATGATCCGGTGGTTATGTTTGCCGACGAAGCCACAGGAAACCTTGATACTCGTACTTCTTACGAAATTATGGCTCTTTTTCAGGAACTTAATGCAAAAGGGAAAACTATAGTTTTTGTAACACATGAACCTGATATAGCACGGTTTACAACGCGCAACGTCATTTTTCGTGATGGGCATATTATACGAGAAGCCGAGGTCTCTGACAGGTTTAATGCACGGGAAATGCTTCATAGTATGCCAGCAAACACCGATTATGAATAATTTTTTGTTTCGAACTCGGTTAATTGGTTAACAACAATTTATCGAACTAAAAGACACCACAATGAATTATACAAATCTTACCAAAGTTGCCGTAAATGCACTGCGAAGGAATAAGATGAGATCTTTCCTTACCATGTTAGGAATTATTATCGGCGTTGCTTCGGTTATCGCAATGCTGGCAATAGGACAAGGCTCGAAAAAAAGCATTCAGGATCAGGTTTCGAGCATGGGCTCGAACATGATATTCGTTATGCCGTCCATGGAACGCTCAGGAGGTGTACGGCAAAGCAACAGTAGTTCGCAAACACTTACTGTTGAAGATGCCAATGCCATAGCTAAAGAATGTTCGTCGGTGAGCATGGTTTCGCCCGAAGTTCGCAGTAGCGGACAAGCCATTTTCGGAAACCAAAATACGCCTACCACTATTTACGGAGTAGATTCTAAGTACATCGACATTCGAAAAGTAAAAGTTAAAAGTGGCCGTATTTTTACCGACAAGGAAGTTAAATCTTCTGCAAAAGTTTGTCTGTTAGGCAAAACTGTTATTACAAATCTTTTTGGAGCTAATGCTGATCCTATTGGACGTACTGTTCGTTTCGGCAAAATTCCGATGATCGTTATTGGCGTTCTGGAAGAAAAAGGACAAAACAATTTCGGGCAAGATCAGGACGATCTTATTCTTGCACCTTACACAACGGTACAGAAGCGTATTTTAGCAATAACCTATGTACAAACTATTTATGCTTCAGCGATAAGCGAAGATAAAAGTGATGAAGCTGTAAGTGAAATTACAGCAACATTGCGCACGCATCATAAGCTGAAAGAAGGAAAAGACGATGATTTTGAAACACGTACACAGGCCGAATTAATTAGTACGTTAAGTTCTATCAGTAACGTTCTAACAATTCTCTTAGGTGCTATTGCGGGAATATCCCTGTTGGTTGGAGGTATTGGTATTATGAATATTATGTATGTATCCGTAACCGAACGTACCCGCGAAATTGGATTACGCATGTCTATCGGTGCCCGTGGCCTCGATATTCTGATGCAATTTTTGATGGAATCAATTATGCTAAGTGTAATTGGCGGATTAATAGGTATTTTACTTGGCGTTGGCGCATCCAGCATTATTAGCACGGTAATGAAATGGCCTGTTGTAGTAATGCCGGCATCGGTAGTCTTATCGTTTGTAGTTTGTACGGCAATCGGCGTATTTTTCGGCTGGTATCCGGCCCGGAAGGCAGCAAGCCTAGATCCTATTGATGCTTTACGTTATGAATAAAATAATGGATTAGGTTCTATAGTTTTGTAGTTAGAAGAGGGGAACTGCTCCGATGTGAATCGTAGCGGTTCCAGTTTTCTATCTCCTTCAGTTGTATTAATGATTTATGCATTTTTTTATTTGCACTTTTGTGTAACTGAAATAAATACGAAAAAGATGAAAAAAAGCATATCTTCCGGAAAACATATTTACGTACTACTGCACATTTTAGCGTGGTGTATTTTGTTGTTTTTCCCTTTATATATTTTTATTGCCGATCCCACCCATGATATTAGCTTTTTCATTCGAAGCTATATACATACCATTGAATATATTCTCATTTTCTACCTGAATTATTTCTGGCTCATGCCAAAATTATTCTTTACAGGAAAGCAGAAATGGTACTTTTTGGCCGCTGTAGCACTTATTACCGCTATCTTTTTCATAATAAAGCCTATTGACGATTACGTAATTCCCCGCAACTTATCTTTTGATAAAGACATGGGTGATTTACTTGTAAAATACAACATACCAAGACCTTCTGAAAAATGGCACATTTATAATCACATTATAACTTCTGTTTTAGTGACAGGTTTTAGTATGGGTTTACGAATGGCCAACAAGCTTATGCAAAATGAGAAAGAACGGAAAGAGCTTGAAAAAGAAAGACTTAATTCAGAATTAGCCTTTCTTAAAAATCAAATTAGTCCACATTTCTTTTTCAATACGCTCAATAACATATACTCACTTATACAAATTAATACAGAAGATGCACAGAAATCCGTTTCAAGGCTATCTAAATTAATGCGTTATCTGCTTTATGAGTCTGAAAATGGAAATACGATGCTCAGTCGTGAAATTGAATTTATGCGTAACTATATCGATTTAATGAAGTTACGATTAAACAATAAAGTAAAGTTTTCAGCAACATTTCCCGAAAACTTCAATGACGTTGAAATACCACCGTTATTATTTATTTCTTTTATCGAAAATGCTTTTAAACATGGCGTAAGTTACAGAGAATCATCATTTATTACTATTTCTATCAAAATAGAAGAAATGCAGCTTATTTTCGAATGCAAAAATAGTTTATTTCCTGCTGCTCAGGATGAGAAGAATGCTGCCGGCATTGGACTTGAAAATGTTCGGAAACGGCTTTCTTTATTATTTCCCGACAAGCATAAACTTTCTATTTCGCAAACCGAAAATACCTTTGATGTATTTTTATCCATACAACTTAACCAAAAACAAACCGCATGATACGCACATTAGCTATTGATGATGAACCTCTTGCTCTTCAGCTAGTTGAAGGATATATCAAAAAAACACCGTTTTTGGAATTAGTTGGCAGTTTTGACAATCCGCTTAGTGCAATGGAATTTATTGAGCAAGAATCGGTTGATTTACTTTTTCTCGATATACAAATGCCCGATCTTACCGGAACCGATTTTGCCCGTTTGCTTACCAATGGTCCAAAAATAATTTTCACAACGGCTTATGAAAAATATGCATTAGAAAGTTACAAGCTCGACGCTGTGGATTATTTATTAAAACCTTTTGAATATGAGGAATTTATAGAAGCTGCACAAAAAGCAAAACGCCTAATAGAATTAGAACATAAAGCCGCCGCAAACCAGTTGGAATCAAATAGCGAATTTCTATTTTTGAAATCAGACTATAAAATACGTCGTATAAATTTTAACGATATCTTATACATTGAGGGGTTAAAAGATTATGTTAAAGTATTTTTAGTTGGCGAACACAGACCTGTTCTCTCTTTAAGTTCACTCAAAATATTGGAAGAAAAATTACCAGCAAACAAATTTATGCGGATACACCGTTCGTTTATTGTCAACTTGGATCGCATACAAACTGTTGAACGAATGCGTATTATATTCGGAGAAACATATATCCCAGTTAGCGATCAGTACAAAGAAAAATTTCAGGAATATATTGATAAGAATTTCTTATAATTTCCGACAATACTATAAAATGCCGGCCTCACGATACATGGTAAATAGCACCTGTTCTTCATTTTCCCAACAAAGTTCACATGCAGCAACTTTGAGATTTTCTTTCCATATATCGCGCTGACTATCATCAAAAAGCATTTCTTCAATCAATACCGAAAGAGTAAAAGGATCTCGTTCCTGTGTTGTTCGTCCAATTTTGTAACCCTCTATAATTCGGCTTGTTTCAGGAAAAGCTGAACACAAAACCGGAACTCCGCACTGAATATAATCGAACAATTTGTTGGGCAGCGAAAAATAGTAATTAAGTCCCAGATTTTCTTCGAGCGAAATACCAAGATCAGCTTGCAGGGTATAGTGTCGCAATTGTGAAAAAGGCAAACGACCAGTAAACAATATTTTGTCGGTGAGATTTTTTTGTAGAACACGCTCACGCAAATCATTTTCGATATCTCCACCACCAGCAATAATAAATTTCACATTATCAATATATTGCATAGCGTCTATAATATTTTCGATGCCTCTACCCAGGTTCAAGGCTCCCTGATAAATAATTACTTTCTCATCCGGTTTAACCTTAATATTAACTTGTGAATCTTCTGTTTGCTGCGTTCTCATCGGTACATTTCGTACTACATGTACTTTTACGCCATACTGTCGCTGATAAACGTTTGCAATAGAAAGACATACTGTCGAAACATTTTTCAAACCTTTAAAACAGTATTTTTCAACGACTTCCCAAAAATGACGAACGCTGGGTCTGTTTACCAGTTCGGGAACCTGAGTGTAATATTCGTGACTATCGTAAACTATTGGTTTTCGACGAATTAAAGAAACAAGGCGACAAGCAGGAAGAGTATCCAGATCATTAGAAGTAATCGCATCAAGCTTTTTAAAAAGAAGATAGAAAAAAAGACGAAGATTGTACGAAGCATAAAACAACATTCCTTTTAAGAATGGTAACTTAAAACGTACAACACGATAAGGCCGTCCGGTAACAGGCACACTGGTAGGTAAAACACGTGCAGCAACAGTAACCTCAAGACCGGCAGAAACCAAACTCCGGCAAATACGATCAACCCTTTGGTCGGTAACCATATCGTTTGTTACGGCTACCACAATATGTTTTTTCGCCATTTCTTACATTTTCGTCTCAAAAGTATAAAAAACATTGCGCCTGCGAAACGCCATAAAGCAAAGCTCACTATCTTTGAAGAAAACCATTTTATGCCAGAAGTTCATACAGATTTTCAGCTAAAAGATTATAACACATTTGGCGTACGATCGGTTGCCAGTTACTTTGTTGAACTGAAAAATCTGATCGAAACGCGTTTTTTTCTCCGCGACCGTTTTTATGGTTCGTTGAAAAATCTTGTACTGGGAGGTGGAAGTAATATGTTATTTACTTCTGACTTCGAAGGAATTATACTCAAACCTGATTATAAAGGGATTGAGGTTATTGATGAAGACCGAACTCATGTTTACTTACGTGCCGGTGCCGGTGAAAATTGGGACAAACTGGTTGAATATACCGTAAATCATGGTTGGGGCGGTTTAGAAAACCTCTCTTACATTCCCGGAACAGTTGGAGCTGCACCTATACAAAACATTGGAGCTTACGGTGTTGAAGCAAAAGACTGTATCAGCTCTGTCGAAGCTATTGACATCGAATCGCTTGACATTGTTCGATTTAGCAACGAAGAATGCAAATTCGGATATCGTTCCAGTGTCTTCAAAACAGACATTAAAGGCAAAGTTTTAGTTCACTATGTTACCTTCAAACTTGCTAAAAAGCCAGTTCTCAAACTTGATTACGGAAAGTTAAAAGAAGAATTGGCAAAAACCAGAGAAACACCAGATATTCTTCAGGTAAGAAATACTGTCACAGAAATCAGAAAGAGAAAGTTACCCGATCCTGCAGAAGTTGGCAACGCTGGAAGCTTCTTTAAGAACCCGGTTGTTGGAAAACTTTATGCACAAAAGCTTTTGGATATTTACTCGTCAATGCCTCACTTTGAAACCGAAAACAACGAAGTTAAAATTCCGGCAGCATGGCTTATCGAGCAAGCCGGACTAAAAGGTTTACGTGAAGGAAATGTTGGAACACATCCAAATCAGCCATTAGTAATTGTAAACTATGAAGATGCAACTGGCAACGAAATTCTGAATTTTGCCCATCGGATAATTGAAGAAGTTCATTTAAAATTTGGCATTATGCTTGAACCGGAAGTAAACATTGTTTACTAGGTAGTTACAAATACAAAAAAAGAATCGGCTGAGATCTTAATGATTTCAGCCGATTCTTTTTTTGTATCTCTTCTCTATTTCCAAATCTTCCGTTCATTTAATACATGCTGATATTTTTTTGCATTCAACTGATGTTCTGCTTCGTTTACGGCAAAATTATGATAGCCTGAAAAATCTTCGCGTGCACAGAAATAGATGTAATTATGCCTGGTATAATTCAATACGGCATCTATTACTTTAACCGAAGGAATACGAATAGGACCCGGAGGTAATCCTTTAAATTTATACGTATTATAAGGAGAGTTTGTTTCCAGATGCTTCGTCAGAATGCGGCGAAGTCCAAAATCCTGTAAAGCAAATTTCACAGTAGGATCAGCCTGAAGCAACATACCTTTTTTTAGTCTATTATAATATACGCCCGCAATAACAGGATACTCACTTTCGCGCATCGACTCTTCATCGACAATAGAAGCCAATGTAATAACCTGTTCAGGAGTAAGGTTCATTGATTGAGCCTGTTCCATGCGTTTGCCATCCCAAAATTTCTTATACTCTTTATTTAATCGGCTTACAAGATTATCAACTGAAATATTCCAATACAATTGGTAGGTATTCGGAATAAAATTGGCAATAAACGTGTATTGATTAAAACCATATTTATGAACAAAAGCCGTATCGTTAAATGTTTTAAGCAGCGAAACAGAATCAGGTTCAACCTGTTTGGAAAGGATACTGGCTAACTGTGGTAACGTCCGGATGTTATTAAAAGTAAGTAAAACAGGCGATTGGTTGCCATTGCGAAGCATTTTAACCAATTTGTAATTACTCATCGACTTTTTCAAAAGATAGCGCCCTGGTTTAACCAGTTGTTTATATTTTAACATCTTAGCGCAAAACAGAAAGCCACTGCGATCAGAAAGGACTTTCATTGAATCAAGTCGGTGTACAACCTGTTCAAAATTTGCACCCGTCGGAATATATAAATAATGCTTCTCTTTGTCTTTTATCGAAATACCAGACAGAAATATCGTTGATAGCCAATATCCTGCAAGGAGTATTACAATAACGCCCGATATGAGAAACCATTTTGTTTTACGGGACTCTTTTAGTTTTTTTAGAAAAAGGTTTTTATCCATTTCTCAAACTTTTATAATAACATATTCGTATAGAAACACAAATGAAGGGGGTTATATAACTAATTCCGTTATTCGGAGCGCCAAAATTAGACAAAATGACTTCTAACTGTCAAAAAACAGACTTAAATTTTCATTACAGACACAAACGAAGCCATGGACTTCCGAAATGCCATAGAACTTTTTCACATTCTTTCAACTGAAAAGTTAGGAATAATTTATTTAGGACCTATCAGCGATGACATCACAGATGCCGTTATTGATGCCAATGTTGCATTTTTATCGAAAGGAAGAACACTTAAATCAAAACGCCGGTTTTCTTTTTTACTTGCCGAAAGCCTGCAAAACCTCATAAGACATGGCGTTAATGACTGTTCAAATCCAAATGTATTTTTTCTTACAAGCCAACTAGATTATGCTTTTACTATTATAACCATCAATTTAGTAGACAATTGCATAAAGAACTTTTTAGAAAGCAAACTATCGGAAGCAAAAGAAATGGATAAAGCTGAAATGCGTGCAAAATTTATTGATTTATTAAAGTCTTCAAAATTTAATCGTAAAGGCGGAGCGGGATTAGGTTTATTTGAAATGGTTCGAAGATCAAATCAGCGAACAAGCTATTGGTTCAGACAAAAAAACGACAATGATTTTTATTTTGTTCTGCGAATGACAATTGGTAATATTTATAATGCACACGAAGACAAAAGTGCCGAACAATATCTACATATTCTCGATAAAATAAAAAGGGAGCATGTCAATATGATTCATAAAGGTTGCTTTCTTTCAAACATATACATAAATACATCTATTTCCCTAACAAATAAAGCCCTTGCTCTTCAAAATGTTTCTGAAAACGATATAAAAAAAGCAGAACTTTTTATGTCTAATTTTTTGAATACGCTTATAACATTTGCCAAAACTAAATTCACAGATACGTCCTTTTTCTGCTTCGTAGAAAAAGCTCCGGATGCAGTATCTACTCAATTAAGCATTTACTGCAATATTCAAAAGAATACAGATTATCCACAAACTATACTTCTACAATACCCAGATTGCAACCTTCAGGTTCGATCGGATGGGAAAGCAAACTGGGTTTCCGTTTCGTGGAAAAACACAAACTAAAGCTTCTGAAAAACCGGTACAAATAGTCATTTATGAGACATTATTTTCGTTTATTTTGCTACACATTTGACAAACTATTATCATGGAAAAAACAAAACGTATTGCACTTGTTGCTCACGACAATATTAAAAAAGAACTAATTGAATGGGTTGAGTGGAACTGGGAGATTTTAAGTCGTCACAAACTGGTTTGTACAGGCACAACCGGTCGTTTGGTCGAAGATGTTCTTAAAGCTCAGGTTTCTAAAGCTGGAGGCGATTCTTCTCATATACAAATACATCGCTTATTATCAGGCCCGCTTGGAGGCGACCAGCAATTAGGAGCTATGATTGCCGAAGGAAAAATAGATCTGGTTATCTTCTTCTGGGATCCAATGATGGCACAGCCTCACGAAATGGACGTCAAAGCGCTGTTGCGCATTACGGTTCTTTATAACATTCCAACCGCAAGCAATCGTTCAACAGCTGACTTCCTAATTTCATCTCCTTTGTTCAAAGATAAATATCAACCTAAAACTTCCAGTTTTGACGATTACGTAAACCGGAAAGTCTTTTAAGCTAATTGCTGATTATAAAAAAGGGAAAGGCAGAATATGTATTGATTAGTACAGATTCTGCCTTTTCCTTTTTTGGTAAGATTAATATTTCTTTATCACATTCCAGATAGCCAAACGACAAACTGGACAAAAATGTCCCGGAGTTAACGTACGCATCAAACAATTATCGACCGGGCGATACAAGCCAGAAGGACAGTAAGAAGCACCAACAAATGCGCCTACTTTATCTTTAAATTCCGGAGTAGAAGGTGTTGGAATTGGCGTCCCGGGTTCAATTAACTGAGCCCATTTAATTTTTCCATCAGGCATAGCCGAAATATTTGGATAAAACACATCGACACCTGGTTTTGGAATGGCACACAAATCGTTATCGGTATTATACTCGTCACCCAAACCTCCGAAACTGTGTCCAAATTCATGCACAAAAACCTTTTCAGACAACCGGTTATCCGATGAAACTACTGCATAATTATTGTAAAAACCACTACCTCCGTAAATAGAAGAACGCGCAATAACAACCACGTGATCGGCATAAATTCCAGCCACCCGACGGGCAAGCTGCATGCGGTTTTTCACTGCCAGATATCGTGGCATTCCTAATGTATTGAACGAACAAATACTGGCAGTATCCGAAGGATAAAATACGGCAAACGCATGAACATGACGCTTTAATGTATCAAAAGGAGATTCTGCATACAAAGCATTCAAAAAACGCTGACATGCAGAATAATAAGCAACCGTATCATTTCCATAACCATCAGGAACAAACATCAGATCAAGTCCATGTTTGCCGTTTTGTACAGGCGAAAAATGTTTTGCCTTATAAATCAATGCTTTTACCTGAAGCAACTTGCGCGAATCTGACCTCATTGAATCCAGTAAATGCCATTTTCCTTCAATCGGATCGCGCTGATAAAGAAATAGTTTAAAAACAGAAACGGGTAAAGGCAGCTTCAACGATTCTTCAAAAACAGTAAGTTTACATGAATCTCCATGACACATTTGAGCCCACTCACCAGCCAGCGACGAAAAGAAATAACTACCTTTCAATCTGGATGAAATCAGATCGACACGAAACTCGCCCGACTGTTCCGATCCTAAAGGGAAAAACATGGCCGGAGCAGGTGTTGCTTCTTTTTTCAGAGCAGTAAAGCCAGCTTTTATTAAACCTTTTTCGACTTTAAACTCCATATTAACCTGCAAAGTACGTTGCTGGGCAAACGTTTCTGAAACGACCATCAGCATAATCAGCAATGACAATACCGGTAAAAAATATCGTTTTAAACTCATTGTAGTATGATTTTATAAGGAAAAGTTCAAAAATAGTATGTGTTTTCAGCTTTTACCATGATAGAAAATCTGGTTTGGTTTATCTTTTGATTATTCTTACACAGTAGTAAAAAATACTTTATTCAAGCCTTTGTTCCATCGCAGGGATAACCTTTATCTTTGCATCTTCAAAATGATATAATTATGGATCTGACTATCACAGAAGGAGTAAAAAAAGTAAATCTGAAAGGAGAATGGTTGCATAACTACATCGACCAGTCGTTGCTGGCTTTGGGACTCAATCATACGCAATCAAACTTTATCAATGGCGCGTTGGATCTTTTAATTATCTTTTTGTTAGCTGCTATAGCCGATTGGGTTACAAAACGAATTATAATTCAAATAATTAAGCATTTCGTAGAAAAAAGCAAAACCGACTGGGACGATATTATCTACGAACAAGGAGTTTTCAACAAGCTTTCGCACATGGCTCCTGCCCTGGTCGTGAATGCGCTGATTGAAATGCCTTTAACCGAATTTCCTAAGCTCGTTTCTTTTATACGACTTATTACCAACGTCTGGATAGTAGTGGTTATAACAATGGTTCTCATTGCGTTAACCAAAGCGTTGCACGACATTTACAAAACCACCGAAATGTCAAAACGCCGATCTATCAAGGGATATATACAAATGGTTCACATCATTATATACTCCATCTCGGCTTTGATAATTCTTTCTATTCTTATGCACAAAAACATAGGATACTTTGTTACCGGGCTTGGAGCCATGGCTGCTGTACTAATGTTGGTGTTCAAAGATACTATTTTAGGTCTTGTAGGAAGTATTCAATTGTCAGCCAATGACATGGTTCGCATTGGCGATTGGATTGAAATGAGCAAATATGGCGCAGATGGTACCGTCATCGAAATGAATTTAACAACTGTAAAAGTGCGCAATGCCAACAATACGATTACCACACTTCCTACTTATGCAATGGTTTCAGACAGTTTCATTAATTGGAGAGGAATGTCAGAATCGGAAGGACGTCGTATAAAACGATCTTTATTTATTGATATAAAATCCGTTAAGTTTTGCAATTCTGAAATGATTGAAAATTTTAGCCAACTATTTGTTTTAAAATCATTTATAGAAAGTGAAGAGTTTCAGGTAAAAAAAGACACCTATACAAATGCCGGAATTTTCAGAGTTTACATAGAATCTTATCTTCGTTCTGTACCTGAAATTAATAGTGAATTAACAGTACTTGCCCGTCAAATGCAACCCGGTGAACATGGTTTACCTATTGAAATATATTGTTTTTCGAGAATAAAAGATTTTGAAGGATATGAAAAACTGCAATCTTCTATTTTTGAACATTTAGTAGCTATTATTCCTGCTTTTGGGTTAAACCTTTTTCAAAGTCCAACAGGAGACGATTTAAAGACAAATTCGTTAACCTAACAAAAGCATCACCTTTATTTTTTGTAGTAAATAATTGTGTAAACAATAAAAAAACTAATAAAGAGGACTTTATACTTAAAAAAAGTAAGAAAAATAGATAAAATCATGTTTTATTTATTATTTAAAGCATATTTTTGAACCGGTATAAACCTCTCTTTCTAAGACGTTTTGTAATCGACAAAAAAAGAGAAGAAAACCAATCTCTGCATAGTATTAATTAAACATAAGCAAAACTGTAAAAGACTTACATTTAGTTTTTTGCTTATAAAATAAAGTAGACATGGAAGATACAGTTCAACTTGACAATTTGGACAAAAAAATCCTTTCGCTCATAAAGTCGGATGCCCGTACCCCTTTTCTGGAAGTGGCTCGCCAATGTGGAATATCGGGTGCTGCGGTTCATCAACGCGTTCAAAGACTTACCAAAATAGGTATTATTAAAGGATCTGAACTTATTCTTGATCCCGAAAAAATGGGTTATTCAACCTGCGCTTATGTTGGTATTTATCTCGAAAAAGCCAGCTTATATAAAGATGTAGTTGACGAATTGCGCAATATTCCGGAAGTAACTCAATGTCATTACACTACCGGAAACTGGTCCATTTTTATCAAATTGTACACCAAAAACAACAAATCCCTTAAAGATATATTGGTCAATAAATTGCAAGCTATTCGCGGTGTAATTCGTACCGAAACCTTAATTTCGCTCGAAGAAGGATTTAACCGGCAGTTGCCAATAGAGTAAAACAAAAAAACTTCAACAAAAAGGCGTGAATATTCACGCCTTTTTTATTTTCGGACTGTCTCAAGAACAAAAGTTCGTCGTTGCGCATAAGGTAAAGAAGCTTATCTTTGCAGGCTACAACGATTTACAGGTATGATTTCAGTCAATCAGCTCACCGTCAGGTTTGGAGCTTTCGAACTTTTTAAAGAAATAACTTTTGTGGTTAATCCGCAGGATCGAATTGGTCTTGTTGGCAAAAACGGCGCAGGAAAATCGACGTTAATGAAAATTTTTGCCGGGCAACAAATGCCCGACGAAGGTCGAATTATTATTCCTCAGGACGTTAGTGTCGGGTATCTTCCCCAACACATGACGTTTAAAGGTAATAAAACCGTTATTGAAGAAGCTACCGAAGCTTTTGCTGAAGTACTTGATGCAGAAGCTCTTATTAATAAGATAAACGAAGAATTAGCGAACCGAACAGACTATGAATCGGACGGTTACATGAAACTTATTCATGACCTCACTGAAACTACCGATCGTTATAATATGCTGGGCGGTACATCTTTTCAGGGAAATGTTGAAAAGACATTGCTTGGTTTAGGTTTCAAAACGACCGATTTTAACCGGAAGGCTTCCGAATTTTCGGGAGGATGGCGTATGCGCGTTGAACTTGCCCGTATGCTGCTCCGCAAACCTCAGCTATTGCTTCTCGACGAACCTACTAATCACCTTGATATTGAATCAATTCAGTGGTTAGAAGATTATCTTAAAACCTATCCGGGAGCAGTTATTCTGGTTTCGCACGACCGTGCATTTCTTGACAATGTTACAAACCGAACCGTCGAAATTTCGCTGGGTCGCATTTACGATTACAACGCGGCCTATTCTAAATATGTAGAGCTCAGGGCCGAACGTCGTGAGCAGCAACTCTCGGCATACCGCAATCAGCAGAAGATGATTGAGGATACCGAAGATTTTATCGAACGCTTTCGTTACAAAGCAACCAAGGCGGTACAGGTACAGTCGCGTATTAAACAACTCGAACGAATTGATCGCATTGAGGTTGACGAAGAAGACCTGGCAAAAATAAACATTCGCTTCCCCACCCCGCTGCGTTCGGGAAAAATGGTGCTCGAAATAAAAGATGTCTTCAAAAGTTACGGACAAAAGCAAATTCTCAAAGGCATTAATTTGACCATGGAAAGTGGAGACAGGGTTGCTTTTGTCGGAAAAAACGGCGAAGGAAAATCTACCCTCGCAAAGATAATTGCCGATAATCTCGACCACGAAGGTCTCTGCAAACCAGGACATAACGTAAAAATCGGATATTTTGCCCAAGACAAAGACGAACACATGAATCCCGATAAAACGGTATTCGAAACGCTTGATGATGTAGCGGTTGGTGATATCCGACTAAAAATCAGGGATATTCTCGGCGCATTTCTTTTTAGTGGCGAGAACATCGACAAAAAAGTAAAAGTTCTTTCGGGGGGCGAACGGGCAAGGCTTTCTATTGCCAAGTTACTGTTAGAGCCCTACAACCTGCTTGTACTCGACGAACCTACGAACCACCTCGACATGAGATCGAAAGACGTTCTGAAGCAAGCACTCCTTAATTATGAAGGAACACTTATTATCGTTTCGCACGACCGTGAGTTTCTCGACGGCTTAGTCGATCGCATTTACGAATTTACCGGAGGCGTTACCAGGGAATACCTGGGCGGCATCTACGACTTCCTGCAAAAGAAAAAAATGGACAGCTTGCACGAACTGGAGCGCAGTCGTCCGCAGGAAAAGAAAGAAGCAGAAATAATTAACGCTGCCGGAAACAAGCAAAATTATCAGGAGAAGAAAGAATTAGACCGTATTATACGAAAAGCCGAAAAGGAAGTACAGGAAAGTGAAAAGAAGGTCGAACAACTTGAAAATGAGCTTGAAAGTATCAGTAAAACATTAGCTGATCCGGCAGCCATTCTCGCACACCCTGACGGTTCGGGACTTTTTGAAAAATATAACCGGACGAAATCGGCCATTGATAAAGAAATGGCACGTTGGGAACAACTTCAGCATGAATTGGACGAGCTTATCAAACAAAAAAATTAAACTACATGAACGAAAATAAAGATTACATATTTGGCTTTCACTCTGTTATTGAAGCCATTCGGGCAGGAAAACAAATAGACAAAGTATTATTCCGCCGTGGCGAGGTCAGCCAGTTGTACCGCGACACCTTCAAAGAAGTACGGGATAACCATGTACCCTATCAGTTTGTTGTTCCTGAAATGCTCGACCGTATCACCCGTAAGAACCATCAGGGCGTTATTGCCTTATTGCTGCCGGTTGAATTGCAGGACCCGATGCAGGTTTTACCCATGATTTTTGAATCGGGCAAAACACCGCTTTTGCTTGCGCTCGACTCTGTAACCGATGTCCGTAACTTTGGTGGCATAGCCCGTTCGGCAGAATGTGCGGGTGTTCAGGCTATTTTATTCCCCGACAAAAACTCGGCCCGCATTAATTCCGACGCCGTTAAAACTTCTGCCGGCGCCATCCATTATCTGAACCTTTGCCGCGTTAAGGCACTGCCTCGTGCACTGCTTGACCTGAAAGACAGCGGGTTGCAAATTGTTGCCGCTACCGAAAAAGCCGTTGACACCTACGACAGTATCGACTATACCGTGCCCACCGTTGTGGTAATGGGTTCGGAAGACGAAGGCATTTCGCCCGAAATTCTTAAAATAGCCGACAAACTCATCCGCATCCCCATGCGGGGAAAAGTTGCTTCGCTAAACGTTTCGGTTGCCACGGGCATCATTCTTTTTGAAGCCGAACGCCAAAGAAGATTGGCTAAGATTTAAATCCTTTAACAAAAAGCAAGGAACCAAAAAAGCCTTGCTTATGTTAAAAAAACTTCCATTATAGCTTTCCGTTTTGTTTTGCTCTAATTTTGTTTTTCGAAATAAAAACCGGCAAATGCTACGCAAGGTTACCCACATTTTAATTGCCATTACGCTTATTCTGGCCACTGCCGGAGTATCGGTATCGCGGCATTACTGCGGGGGAAGCCTTATTTCGGTTTCGGTATACCACCATGCAAAAAGCTGCTGCGATGCCAATTGCCATTCGTGTCACAACGAAACAAACGTATATCAGCTTACCGACAAATTCAATTTTGAAGCCTCCGATTTTAATTTCCAAAGCCATGCTACCGATGCCGGATACCTTCAGGCTGTATTGCCGACAAGCGTTCTGCCGCAAACGGTAACTTTATCCGTAAACACTTCTTTTTACACTGCGGCCTTTTCCTTCAAGGGGATAACTACGCCCATGCTGCAGGTTTTTCGTTGTTGATAACATCTTTATTCTCAAACCTGTACAATCCGGTCAGGTTTCGTTTCCTGCAAAAAAGCTTTCCGATAGTTTTAGTAACGGGTTTTTTAGATTACCCCTTATAAAGGCATTCGTACTACACTGTTTTTTAATTCAGCAGGTAAACAATTTGCATTCATCCTTTGTTTGTAAACCTTACAGCAAGCGATTTCTTTAAACAATTCATTCATTTTAAATAGTTCAGCATGAAAGCAATTAAATTTCTATTAGTGGCTCTTATCGGCCTCTGTTTAAATGCAGGCGCAAACGCGCAGAATCCGGGATTAAAAACCGAGACCATTACCGTATCGGGCAACTGCGACATGTGCAAATCGCGCATCGAAAAAGCCGCAAAGGCCGAAGGTGTCAGCAAAGCAGTATGGGACCAGCAAAGCAAAGTGCTTACGGTAACCTACGATCCGGCAAAGACAAATCTTGAGGTTATCGGCAAAAAAATTGCCGCCGTTGGTCACGACAACAGCAAAGCAAAAGCCGACGACAAAGTGTACAACGCACTGCCCGGCTGCTGCAAATACAAAAGGTAAAGCACCGGTTATCCGAAAGTTAATCAGACTGTAGCAAAGGAAGCATCAGGCTTTGATGCTTCCTTCGTTGTACGGTTGATCTGTTATAATGTTGACCAAGATTCGCAACAGTTAGAACGCACTTTTTGTGAACAATGAATGAATAAACCATGTTAAATCGTGCAGTAAAATATTTTCTGGAAAACAGGCTTGTAACTTTTATACTCCTTATTTTATTTATAGCCGGAGGTTTGGTTACAATGCCATTCGGCTGGAATACAGGATTTCTGCCCCGCAATCCTGTTCCGGTAGATGCAATTCCGGACATTGGCGAGAACCAGCAGATTATCGCCACCGAATGGATGGGGCGTTCGCCCAAAGACATTCAGGATCAGGTAACGTACCCCTTAACAACCGCATTGCTGGGCATTCCGGGTGTAAAGACAATCCGCAGCACTTCGATGTTCGGAATGTCGTTCGTGTACATCATCTTTAAAGACGGGGTTGACTTTTACTGGAGCCGTTCGCGCATACTCGAAAAGCTTAACTCGCTGCCTGTCGGAACATTACCTGCCGGTGTACAACCCACGCTTGGCCCCGACGCCACTGCGCTGGGGCAGATCTACTGGTACACACTTGAGGGTCGCGACCCGAAAACAGGCAAACCCGCCGGAGGCTGGGACCCGCAGGAATTGAGAACCATACAGGACTTTTATGTAAAATATGGCCTTTCGACTGCCGAAGGTGTCTCTGAAGTTGCTTCGGTTGGTGGTTACGTAAAAGACTACCAGGTTAATTTAAATCCCGAAGCGCTGAAGGCTTACAACGTATCGGTTATGGATGTAATGAATGCCGTAAAGAAAAGCAATCTTGATATTGGTGCCGAAACTGTAGAACTTAATAAGGTCGAATACATCATCCGCGGACTGGGTTACGTAAAAAATCTGACCGACCTCGAAAATTCGGTTATCACCGTTCGCAACAACATTCCCGTAAGGATTAAAGACGTATCGCAGGTAACGTTTGGTCCGGCAACAAGGCGCGGCGGACTGGATAAGGGCGGAGCCGAAGCCGTTGGCGCAGTGGTGGTAGCCCGATACGGCTCTAATCCGATGGAAGTTATCCACAACGTAAAAGACAAGATCAAAGAAATTGAAGCCGGTTTGCCGCAAAAAACATTAGCCGACGGCACCGTATCGAAAGTTACCGTTGTTCCGTTTTACGACCGCACCGGATTAATCAAAGAAACCATAGGCACACTCGAATCGGCCCTTTCGCACGAAATCCTCATCAGCATCATTGTCATTATCGTTTTGGTGATTAACCTGCGGGCATCCATTATCATATCGGGACTGCTGCCCATTGCCGTGCTTATGACATTTATTCTGATGAAATTCTTTGGCGTAGAGGCAAATATTGTTGCCATGTCGGGTATTGCCATTGCCATTGGCGTAATGGTCGACATCGGCATCATTTACGTCGAGAATATGCTCAGGCACTTGGAGATGCCCGAAAACAAAGGAATACAGGGAAAGCCGCTGCTCCGGCTCATCCAGAATGCGGCCTTCGAAGTCTCTCCTGCCGTAACCACGGCACTGGCAACCACGGTGGTCAGTTTCCTTCCTGTTTTCGCGATGGAAGCCGCCGAGGGAAAGCTTTTCAAACCATTGGCCTTTACCAAGACTTTTGCCCTGCTGTCTTCCTTTCTTCTTGGCATCGTAGTTTTACCGACATTAGCTTACCTTGTTTTTTCCATTCGTTTTGACACCTTAAAAATCAAGCGGATATGGAACGGAAGCCTCCTGCTTGCAGGAATAGTCTTTACCCTGTTGTGGGGAACCTGGCCTGCACTGGCACTTTCGGCAATAGGCCTCAATAATTTATCGGAAGACCGCTGGCCCGAAAAACGAAAAGCATATCCCAATTATTTCAACATCGGAATTACCGTACTTACAGCCGTTTATTATTTATCGGAAGAGTGGCTGCCGTTGGGCGCGCACAATAGTTTGTTCGTTAATTTCCTGTTTGTTGCAGGCATTGTTGCGGTTATTCTTACGGTGCTCTTCGTAATGGTGCATCATTATGAACGCATCATCCGCTGGAGCCTTGCCCACAAAAAGAAATTTCTGCTCATCCCTGCTTTTACCCTGTTGTTGGGAATATTGGCATGGCAGGGGTTCGACAAAATTTTTGGCTTTATGGCTGCCGGAATGGAAAAGGCCGGATGGAAAAACTTCAGGCAGACCGCATTGTGGCAAGGGCCTGCAAAACTTTTTCCCGGAGCAGGAAAAGAATTTATGCCCTCGCTTAACGAAGGTTCATTCCTTCTGATGCCAACCAGCATGCCGCATTCGGGCATCGAAAAGAACCTTGAATATGTCGGGACACTCGACAAACGACTGTCGGCAATCCCCGAAATAGAAACCGCCGTAGGCAAATGGGGACGCGTAAACTCGGCACTCGATCCGGCACCGGTGCAGATGTTTGAAAATACCATTAACTATCGCCCCGAATATATTCTGGATAACAATGGCCAACGCATGCGTTTTAAAACAGACCGGCACGGTAACTATTTGCTAAAGAACGGCAATACCTATAATCCGGATAAGGATGGATTTCGCATTATTCCGGCAGACAGTCTGGTTGCCGACAGCCACGGCGATTTTTTCCGTCAGTGGAGGTCGCAGATTAAAAAGCCTGCGGATATCTGGAATGAAATTGTAAAAGTTACCGAGATACCGGGACTAACGTCGGCACCAAAGCTACAACCCATTGAAACACGGCTGGTAATGCTTTCGACCGGAATGCGGGCCCCGATGGGAATAAAAGTATACGGCCCCGATCTGGACGCCATCGAGCAGGCCGGCCTTAGTCTGGAAAAAACACTGAAAGAGGTACCCTCGGTAAAAGCATCCTCGGTGTTTTACGACCGGGCTGTGGGAGCCCCGTACATCGAAATCCGCCTTAACCGCGAAGCCATGGCCCGTTACGGAATGACCATCAGCGACGTACAGGACGTTTTGCAGGTTGCCGTTGGCGGTATGACACTGAGCACGTCGGTAGAAGGTCGCGAGCGTTTCCCTATCAACGTACGTTATGCCCGCGAGCTTCGCGATAATCCAGAAGATTTAAAGCGCATCCTGATCCCTTCGGCAAATGGCATTCAGGTTCCGCTCAGCGAGATAGCCGACCTCGATTACGCCCGTGGAGCCCAGATGATTAAAAGTGAAAATTCGTTCCTTACCGGATATGTTATTTTCGATAAGCAGGATAACAAGGCAGAGGTTGACGTGGTTAATGAAGCTCAACAGCTTATACAACAAAAAATTGCAGCAGGAACGCTAAAACTCCCGCCTTCGGTTTCGTACAAATTTGCCGGAAACTACGAACAGCAGTTGCATGCCACCCAACGGTTAGCCATTGTTATTCCCATCAGTTTATTACTGATATTCATGCTTTTGTACTTTCAGTTTAAGACGATTACCGCCTCTCTTATCCACTTTTCGGGTGTTTTTGTGGCATTTGCCGGAGGCTTCATCCTGCTGTGGCTCTACGGGCAGGACTGGTTTCTTAACTTCTCGCTTGCAGGCATTAACCTGCGCGATCTGTTCCAGATGCATACCATAAACCTGAGTGTGGCGGTCTGGGTAGGTTTTATTGCGCTGTTTGGCATTGCTACCAACGACGGAGTTATCATGGGAACCTATATCCATCAGGTATTCGAAGAGCGGCACCCTACTACCATGCACGAAGTACGCGAAGCCGTTGTACAGGCCGGCCTGAAACGCGTACGCCCTGCTATGATGACCACTGCCGTTGCCGTTATCGCCCTTCTGCCCGTGCTTTCCTCAACTGGGAAGGGTGCCGACATTATGGTGCCTATGGCGATCCCGACTTTCGGCGGAATGCTTATACAGGTGATGACCATTTTTGTGGTGCCCCTGCTCCAGTCAATCTGGCGCGAGAATGCTATAAAAAGACAAACCCGACCAATACAATAAGCCATGAAAAACACTGTAAGTAAACGATATACAGCAGCCATTACGGTCTTTGTGCTAATGCTTTGCACATTAGAAGCATTCGCGCAAAAAGATTCGCTGGATTATTATACGGAGCTTGCCGCAAAAAATAATCCTGCCGTACAACAGCGTTTGCTGGAATATGAGGCAGCACTGCAACGTCCGGCACAAGCCGGCAGCCTGCCCGACCCCCAGTTAAACATGGGTTTTTATCTGAGTCCGATGGAGATTATCAGCGGAAAACAGATTGCACAGCTTCAGTTTATGCAAATGTTTCCGTGGTTTGGGGTTTTGCAGAACGCAAAAAGCGAAATGGCGCTGATGGCAAAAGCACGCTACGAATCGTTCCGCGATGCCCGTTTGCAGGTAATCTACGAGGTTCAGCGCAGCGGGTACGAATTGCAGAAAACCCGCCAGCTTACCGGTATTTACCAGAAAAACCTTGCGATACTGCATACGCTTGAGCATTTGTTGCTGGTAAAATTTAAAGCCGGTTCGCTAAATGGCAGCAGCAACTCGTCTGCCAATACCGTTAGTTCGCTTTCTTCTTCGGAAACCACTACGGCACCGGAAATGAACAGCATGGGAGGCAAAACGGCAAACAGCCCGTCGACCGGAACTTCATTACCATCGAACATGCAGCCGGGTGGTATGCCGGCAACATCGGGCAGCTCGGGTCTGGCCGATTTATACCGCATCCAGATTGATATTGCCGAGCTCGAAAATAACATTGCCCTGCTCGAAAAACAGCAAGTTACCCTTACGGCTAACCTTAATCTTTCCCTCAGCAGGCCGTTAAAAACGCCCGTTCTGGTTTCGGACACGCTGATCCCGTCGGGCATTGATCCCGCATTATTAACGTTGAACGACAGTATGTTTGTTAACAATCCGATGTTGGGAATGCTGCAATACGAGCAACAATCGATTGAAGCCCGCAGAAAAATGATCAGCCGGATGGGATACCCGATGGTCGGCCTTGGCGTAAGTTATTCGCTTATTAACAAGAGCGAAATGTCTACTTCATCAATGAATGGCAAAGACATGATTATGCCAATGGTAACGGTTACGCTACCCATTTACCGTAAAAAGTATAAAGCCATGCAAACCGAAGCCGATTTGCAGCAACAGGCCGCCGGGCAAAATTACAAGGCTACGGAAAATTCGTTGCAGGCCGGGTATTACGAAGCATTGCAAAGCTATCAGGATGCGCAGTTAAAGCTTACGCTATATGAAAGACAAACGCAACTGACCCGCAAAACCATGGACATCCTGCTGAAAAGCTTCTCTGCATCGGGAGCCGGACTTGCCGATATTTTACAGATCCGCCGTCAGATGCTCGATTACGAATTGCGCCAGACCGAAGCCACAGCCGATTACAATACGGCCATTGCCCTGCTGAAACGTCTGGCAGCAGTTTCTGCAATACAATAATTACCAAACGAATATATAGTATGAATACGCTATTCTCCAATCTATATTTCCGCAGCGGATTGTTAGTCCTTGGCGGAATTTTCATCGGATGGCTGCTTTTCCATTCGTCTCCTAAACCGGAAAATAAACAAACGATAACGGCTGAAGAAAAAAAAGCAACCGTATGGACTTGTTCCATGCACCCGCAGATACATCTGGATAAGCCGGGCAAATGTCCCATTTGTGCAATGGACCTTATCTCGCTTAACCCGCATACCGGTGCCGCTACCGACAGCGATGCCGTACACCTCAGCAAAGAGGCCGCAGTGCTTGCCGGAATTTCCACTTCGGTAGCCTCAAAACAGCAAGAGGCCAGAGAAATCCGCCTTTATGGGAAAGTGCAGGCCGACGAGCGCTTGTCGCAAAGTCAGGTTGCGTATATACCCGGGCGCATAGAAAAGCTAACGGTTGCTTTTACGGGGCAACCCGTAAGCAAAGGGCAGACACTGGCCTTAATCTATTCGCCCGAGCTGATAACAGCCCAGCAGGAACTGCTTGAAGCAGCCAAAATAAAGCAATCGCAGCCCGATATTTACGAGGCTGCCAAAGAAAAGCTCCGCCAGTGGAAGCTTACGCCCAGACAAATAGCCGGCATCGAAAACAGCAGACAAGTAAAAAATGATTTTGAGCTAACGGCCAATACCTCGGGCATTGTTACGGCAAAACGCGTTAATGCCGGCGATTATGTTTCGCAGGGAACTGTACTTTTTGACGTGGTCGATCTCTCGCGGGTGTGGGTAATGTTCGACGTTTACGAGAGCGACCTTCCATTTCTTGCCCGTGGCACTAAAATTTCCTTTACCATGCAGGCTTTGCCGGACATTAGCCTTTCGGGAACGGTTGCGTTTATCGACCCGGTTGTCGACCCGGTTACGCGCGTTGCCAAAGTACGTGTCGAAATGGGCAACCAGAGCGGCAGACTGAAGCCCGGCATGTTTGCTACCGGCATTGCGGAGGCAAATCTGGCGGAATATCAGCATAAACTCAGCATTCCCCGTTCGGCTGTTTTGTGGACCGGCAAACGTTCGGTTGTTTACGTAAAACAAAACAGTACCAACGAGCTTGTATTTAAGATGCGTGAGGTAGAACTGGGGCCTCTGTTGGGAAATCGTTATGTTATTGTAAGCGGACTTTCTGAAGGAGAAGAAGTGGTTACACAAGGTGCATTCAGCATCGATGCGGCAGCCCAGCTCGAAGGAAAATCCAGCATGATGGGTCAGCCTGCCGGGCAGAGCACAGCCTCCGGAACAGCACAAACGAATCAAATGCCGGCTGAAACCGATTTGTCGAACATAATACCGGTTTATCTCGACATGAAAGATGCGTTGGTGCAAAGCAACAGTAAGCTTGCCGCACAAAAAGCAAAAGCCCTGCAAAATGCTTTTGCCAAAAGCGGATTACCGGCACCGGTGCTAAAAACACTTCGCACGCCGTTGCTTGATATTGCCGCGTCGTCCGGTCTTGATAAGCAACGAGCTGCATTTGCCGTGTTTAACACTGCTTTTTACCCCGTTGCACGGGAGGCAAAATTAGGCACTAAAACAATTTACTACCAGCATTGCCCTATGTTTAACCATAACAAAGGGGCTTACTGGCTGAGTGCCGATAAGGAAATCCGAAACCCGTATTATGGCGACGAAATGCTTAGTTGTGGTGAAAACAAAGGTGTTATAAAATAAGAGAGGAGAAAGAGGTTGCTCAAAAAAGAAAAGATACCTGCCCGAAACTGGGCCTTCCGGAAAAGCTTCGGGTCAGGATTTTCTACTACATTAACTTAACTAAACACTAAACAAATATCTTGATTTTATAATCTCTCAGCTTATTGCAAAATTAGCAATCAAAGTGTTACATGCAAATATAACAACCAGTAATCGTATTTTGTACGCAAAGATATATTTTTGTGTACACTATACAATAAGTTATTTTCATTAAAAGCGATATTCTGTATGTTGAGCATAATGCATACCTTTGTTCTATTACTTTGAGAGACAGCGCTAACAGAGAATGTGTGAAATCTTTTACGTATATGACAAAAAGTATCGCAATTCTTCTCAGTGTACTTTTACTATTATCATGTCAAAAAAAGACTGATAAAAAACAAATATTCAGGCACCAAAAATGGCTGAACGAATCTTATGTCGATTTTATCAGTCATACATTAGAAATTAAAGATTCTTGTCTACCTACCTTACTGGGAATTGAATTGTATAGAGATTCTGCCATCGTTTCGATGCCATCCGAAGTTATTACAATGGCTGTAAAACATTTAAAAGACAGCCTTTTTCTAATTGACAAACAGAAAAGAACAATATTTAAATTGAAGTCAACTTCTGTTAACTTGAGTTTAAAAAAAGGAAATTGTGAAACAGTTTTAACGCCTTATAATGGACAAAACACCCTTTACGATGAGTTTGCTTTGCGCGTCAACAAAGCCCTTTTTGCCGGTAATTATAAATTATTACCAACAAGGCAGTCTGTAATATTAAGTGCGACGGGCAAGATTATTGGACTAAGACCATATCTGTTCTACGCACCTTGTTTAGGAGGTTTGTGTATGAAAGTTCCGGAAACGAAAAGCAATCTTATCTGGCTTGGCGACTCTGTTTCGGGCATTTACTATTCGTGGGACAAGCATGCAGATACACTGATTTTATACAGCTTGGCATCGCACAATACAGCTAAAGATAATTCGTATTACAGACAAAATATTAAATATAAATTATTAAAAGAGAAATAGTATGCTAATTAAGTTATACGAAGAAAATCCAAATCCAAAATATGTAGCCAAAATTGTAGAAGTTCTATCTGCCGGTGGTATCGTTATCTACCCGACTGATACTATCTACGGAATGGGCTGTGATATTTTTCAACAAAAAACAGTAGAGAAAATTGCTCAGATACAAAATCTTCGTATCGAAAAATCGATGCTTTCCTTTATCTGTTATAGTTTAAGCCAATTGTCCGATTATTGTAAGGTTTTGGATAACGACACTTTTAAATTAATGAAAAAGAACCTTCCAGGTCCGTTTACTTTTATTGTTAATGCAAATAATCAGGTACCGAAAATATTTAAAAGCAATAAAAAAACTGTAGGCATTCGTATTCCTGATAACCCAATATTACTCGAAATCGTTCGTGAATTTGGTCGTCCAATTTTAAATAGTTCAATTCACGACGAAGAAGATGACATACAAGAATATATGACAGATCCCGAATTGATTTATGAACGATACAGAGGAAAAGTTGATGCAGTTATCGATGGTGGTATTGGTCATCTATATGCTTCAACTGTTGTTGATTGTACAGGCGATGAACCTGTAATTGTCCGACAAGGAATAGGAGAACTTATTTATTAGTTGAAATATTTGCCAATACGACTGGCAGCCTCTGGCAATGCAAAAACCACAACGCGATCAAAAGCCTTAATTTCAGTATCTTCTGTTGCAATATAACTTTGACGGCCTCTAGCCCAGGCTGCAATTACCATTTCTTTTGGAAATTCAATCTCTGATAGCTTTGTTTTTGTGATTTTTGAATCGGGTTTTGCCACAAATTCCATCGCTTCTGCATCTGTTCCGGTAAGACATTTTACCGAAGAAACATCTTCATGCATGGTAAAGCTAAAAATACGGCCTGCTGCTATAAATTTCTTATTCAAAACAACATCAATCCCCATATTTTCGCCCAATGTGATGTAATCATTATTTTCAATTTCGGCAATAATTTTCTTAACGCCCATTCGCTTGGCCAACAAGCTTGAAAGAATGTTAGTTTCCGAATTTCCTGTAACCGACACAAAAATATCCATATTAGACAAACCTTCGTCCATCAACAAATTAAAATCGGTACCGTCTCCATTTATAACCAATGTATTACGAAGATAATTGGAAAGTGCATAACATTTTTGCCGGTCTTTTTCGACCAGTTTTACCGAAAACTTTTTACCAAGTTCTTTGGCTATATTTCGACCGATCCGGGAACCACCCAAAACCATAATATTTCGGGCAATTTTTTCTTCGGCTTCCGAAAAATCCAAGAATGAATTTATTCCGTTATGTGTTGCAATAATATAAATGGTATCGTTCTGCAAAAATATTTCGTTTCCCGTGGGAATAATTGTCTTCGAATTTCGGCTGATACCCACTACTTTGAAGGATGGATTGTCTAATAAAGCAATTACTTCGTCGATTGATTTATTGAGAATTGGAATGGCTTCTCCCAACCGGAAAATATATAGTGCAATTTTTTCGTTGGCGAAAGTAGCAATTTCCGAACTACCTGCCGATTGTACTAAATTGCAGACTTCGTTAGCCGCAAGTAATTCCGGATAAATCATATAATCGATGCCTAAATCGGTAAGTTGATCCTGATTGTCTGGCTCCAAATATTCGAGATTGTCTATTCTTGAGATACAGCGTTTTGCGCCTAATTTTTTAGCCAAGATGCAAGAATTCACATTAACTGCTTCGGATCCGGTTACGGCAATAAAAAGATCGGCTTTTGCTATCTTGCTCGATTTTAGTACGCTAACAGAAGTTGCTGATCCTGTATAGGTTAATAAATCAAATCGGGCAGCCAGATTTCGAAGGTGATCTTCGTTAATATCGATAACCGAAGTGTCATGATTTTCGCTGCTTAACATCTTTGCTAAATGCGCACCTACTTCTCCTGCCCCGGCAATAACAATCTTCATAGTCTTTTTAATTATGCATTAGCAAAAATAATCTTAAACCCATAAAACACAATCAGAACTACCATTTTATTACAGCCGATATACCAGTGTATGTTTTACTGTATACTGATTTTCTTACAAATTGTGGTAAATAAATTTGCTTAGTATCTATATATCTTTTGTTCAATGTAAAATCGGGTTCAGACGAAACAATAAATGACTTTTCGTTTAAGTAAACAATTGATTGTTTGTTTGATAACGATTTTACTATAATATGTTCAGATCGAAAGTTTTTTTCCAAAGGAACAATTCTGGGATAAGCTCCCAATTTCGCCCAGTAACCTTTCGTATAAGTAATTAATCGATTATAGACTGTAGCTGAATCCATATTGGTAACAACTATTATATGCCTTCCGTCTGATATTGAAGTTGCCACATTATTCTTTAACGAAAAGTAAACGACTTCGCAATTTTGCTTTTGCTGAATATTTCGACATGTATATTCGCCAACGACTATCAGTATAAAAAAAGCACAAATAAAAAACCAGTTTTTACGATTACTAAACAGATAAAGAGCTCCAGTTAAAAGAATTAAATAGATAAAATATGTTTCAAACAATGAAATCGATATATTTTCGGTTACAGAGCCCGGTATTTGTTCTACAAACCGAATACCTCCGTTCAAAAAATCAATACCATAGCCAAGTGCAACTGCAACATAAGCTGCCAGCCATGGAAAAAAGCTGGTAACCAGCAGCACAATTGCCAATGCCAGCGTTATACTCGAAGCGGGTACTGCTACTAAATTTGAAAGCAAAAAATAGTTGGGAAATTGGTGAAAATAATAAATAGCTAAAGATGTAGTAGTTAACTGTGCAGCAATCGAAACAGCAATAAGTTCCCACAAATATTTCAAAATTCGGTTTCCCGGAAGATAAAGTTTACGGATAGGCTCGTAAAATATAATAATTCCGGCAACAGCCATATACGAAAGTTGAAAACCAATATCAAACACAATATTGGGTGACACTAAAATGAGGCAGAATGCAGATGCCGCTAATGTATTTAATGAATTAGAGTTACGATTAAAAAGTTTACCCATTATTAAAAAAGTAAACATAACAGCACTTCGCAAAACCGACGGAGGTAATCCGGTTAAAAAAGAATAGCACCATACTAAAATCAGAATGATAATAGACTGAATTACAGAACCAGTTCTCGATTTATCAAGAAAACCCAGTAAAACCAATAAAAAACCATATAAAATGGCAACATGCATACCCGAAACAGCCAGAATATGCATTACACCTGATTTTGAATATGTTGTCTGGATATCTGCAGAAAGAAAGTTACGGTCACCTAAAACCAAAGCTGCAGCTACGCCTAGTCTGTCGCCTGTTAACCCGTTTTTTTCAAATTCAAGGCTAACATTGTGCCTCCACTTTGCCATTAAGGGCATAATACCTTCTTCCCATGACGGTTTATAACTAACTATCTGATATTTGGCAACAAAAGCTTGCCTGTAAATTCCTTGCCGTCGAAGATACTGTCCATAATCAAACTGGCCTGGATTTGCAGGTGCATCAACAGGTTTTAAATTAAGTTCGCACAGCAGATAAGTTCCGGATGAAGGTGCTTTATGACTACTATCTGAAAACCAGGCTATAAAATGCTGATTACATTCGACTAAATTATCGTCTTTTGATATTTGTACGACTGTTATCGGACAGCGAAAGCCTTTATCTTTCAATTGTGGCTGATCGTCAATGCGTACAATACAGCTTGTTTTTCCTGTTTTAAAATTGGAAGAAGAAGGGGTGTTAACCCGAGTCCAAAACCAGAGTCCGGCGGCAAAAAAGAAGCAAAAAAGCGTAACACCATACAACCCGGAAACTTTACGCCATCGCTTTTCTATATTATGCGTTAACAGAAGCAATAAAAAAGCAACAAAAATCCAATATTGCGAAATATGACAATGCGGGAAATAATCATGAAAAACGATACCCGAAATAACAGGTATCAGTATACGCAGCATCGGAATTTGGCGGAGTTGTTCTTGAACTTTCATACAATCAAAGGTTTATATGAAAATAGAAAAGAATTCTGTTCCTTCCAAATTGTTTGGAAAATATCTTATAATATACTGATTAACTTACAAATAAGAAAAGCGACATATTTGCCGCTTTTCTTATTTTATTTGATTTTATATTTTGGATTAACTTTTCCTTTTGTCATTGCTCGTAACTTGCCCGAGATCATCCGTCTACGGATAGGATTTATTCTGTCTATAAATAATTTTCCTTCAATATGATCATATTCGTGTTGAAAAATGCGAGCTTTTAAACCATCATACACGTCTTCGTGCATCTGAAAATTTTCGTCGTAATAACGAACTTTTACAATTGCCGGACGCATTACATCTTCACGAATATCAGGTAAACTAAGGCATCCTTCGTTATAAGCCCATTCGTCGCCACTTAATTCGAGAATCTCGGGATTAATGAAAGCTTTTTTAAAATCTTGTAAATCCGGATTATCCTCATAGGCAGCAGCCGATGCATCAATAACAAGTAACCGAATAGATAAGCCAACCTGAGGAGCAGCCAGCCCGATACCATCGGCTTTATACATCGTTTCGAACATGTTATCAATGAGTTCTTTTAATTCCGGATAATCGGGGTTTATTTTTTCAGCAACCTTTCGTAAAACAGGTTGCCCATAAATGTAAACTGGTAAAACCATATATCAATCAGTAATTTACAATGAAATATTTCCTCTACGGTAAAGATACGACTGTAGAATAATCGTAGCACTTACCGAATCGACCAAACCTTTATTTTGCCGGTCTTTCTTTTTAACTCCTCCCATTATGATAGCCTGTTGTGCAAGTTTAGATGTAAACCGTTCATCCTCAAACTCAACAGGTATTTCTGGATATTTAGCTTTCAATTTACGAGCAAAAGACTCAATTGCAGGCGCAGTTTCCGAAGGCTGATTGTTCATCTGTCGGGGATATCCTAAAACAAAAATTTCTACTTTTTCATTTTTCAGATAATTAGCAACAAACTCCATGATTTGAGATGTCGGCACAGTCTCTATGCTGTTAGCAATAATTTGCAGAGGATCTGTTACAGCAACCCCTGTCCGTTTTTTTCCGTAATCAAAAGCAAGTATTCTTCCCAAGGCGAAAAATTAAGAAGGCAAATTTACAAAGAAATTTTATTAGTAAACTGAGTGCAACGATGGCATTAATGCAAAAAAGTCCCGCCAGATAAACCTGACGGGACTTTTTTATTCAATAACAATCAGTTATTCTGTCTTTGCAAACTCTTGTCCTGCAAGACGTTTATAGGATTCGTAACGCCATTTAGCATTTTCTTCAGCGGCTTTGAAAAGTTCACCAGCCGATTCGGGGAATGCCTTTTTGAGTGAGCTGTAACGTACTTCACTTCCAAGGAAGTTTTGAAATTCAGCCCAGTTCGGTTCAGCCGAATCAAGCTGGAACGGATTTTGTCCTTGTTCCGCAAGAGTTGGGTTGAAACGATACAGATGCCAGTAACCGCATTCAACTACACGCTTACCTTCTGCCTGAGATTTGCCCATACCTGCACGTAAACCGTGGTTAATACATGGAGCATAAGCGATGATAAGCGAAGGTCCGTCGAAAGCTTCAGCTTCACGAAGTGCTTTAAGATATTGATTTTGATTGGCACCCATAGCAACCTGAGCTACATACACATAACCATAGCTCATGGCCATCATACCAAGATCTTTTTTGCGAATACGTTTGCCACTGGCAGCAAATTTAGCAACAGCAGCAACCGGAGTCGATTTAGAAGCTTGTCCTCCTGTATTTGAGTATACTTCAGTATCAAGAACAAGAACGTTTACGTTTTCGCCAGAAGCCAATACATGGTCAAGTCCGCCATATCCAATATCATAAGCCCAACCGTCACCACCAAAGATCCATACAGATTTTTTAGCAAGATAGTCTTTGTATTTAAGAATTTCCGACGCATAATCTTCTTTAACAGAAGAAAGCACTTCAACCACCTTTTCAGATGCAACTTTCGATTTTACGGTTTCGTTACGTGTAGCAAACCATTCATCGAATGCAGCTTTAACACCTTCCGAAACTCCTTTATCCATTGCAGCTTTCATAAGATCGGCAATACGGTCGCGAAGTTTGTCAACGCCAACGTGTAAGCCATAACCATATTCGGCATTATCTTCGAATAAAGAGTTGCCCCAAGCCGGACCTTTGCCCTGAGCATTGGTACAATAAGGTGTTGATGGCGCAGAACCTCCATAGATAGACGAACAACCAGTTGCATTTGCAATAATCATCTGATCGCCGTAAAGCTGTGTAATTAATTTAATATAAGGAGTTTCACCACAACCAGCACAAGCACCTGAGAATTCGAATAAAGGCTGAGCAAACTGGCTGTTTTTAACAGTTTGTTCTTTAGGTAACAACATGTCTTTGTAGGTAACTTTTTGAGACATGTAATCCCAACGTTCAGCTTGGGCTGTCTGTGTTTCTGCAGGTTTCATAACCAAAGCTTTTTGCTTTGCAGGACAGACATCGGCACAGTTACCGCAACCGGTACAGTCGAGCGGACTAACCTGAATGCGGAATTCAAGCCCTTCAAGTTGTTTGCCAATAGCTTTCTTTGTTTCTGTTCCTTCAGGAGCATTAGCTTTTTCGTCAGCATTTAAAAGGAAAGGACGAATTACAGCATGAGGACACACGTACGCACATTGGTTACACTGAATACAGTTTTCTACCTGCCATTCGGGAACATGAACTGCAATACCACGTTTTTCGTAAGCGGCAGTACCTGCAGGGAACGTACCATCTTCGCGGCCACGGAATGCACTAACCGGAAGATCATCACCCATTTGGTTGTTAACTGGCTCAACAATATTGCGGATAAATTCAGGTATATTAGGATTAGCAGCAACAGCATTGTCTGGAAGTGTTTTCCATGAAGTCTGTACATCAACTTTAGTAACATCGCCGCCACGATCAACAGCTGCATGGTTCATGCGAACAACATCTTCTCCTTTTTTACCAAAACTCTTGATGACGAATTTCTTCATTTCGTCAATTGCTTCAGAATAAGGAATAACATTGGCAATCTTAAAAAATGCCGACTGCATAATGGTATTGGTTCGATTACCTAAACCAATTTCTTCGGCAATAGCAGTTGCATTGATGATGTAGAAATTGATTTCGTTTTCGGCCAGATATCTTTTTACTTTATTAGGAATGCGTTCCACAGTACCCGCAGCATCCCACATACTATTGAGCAGGAATGTTCCGCCTTTCTTCAAACCTTTTAATACATCATATTTTTCGAGGTATGGAAATACGTGGCAGGCAACAAAATCTGGAGAGTTTACCAAATATGGTGAATGAATAGGAAGATCGCCAAAACGAAGATGCGATACAGTGATACCTCCTGATTTCTTTGAATCGTAAGCAAAATATGCCTGACAATATTTATTGGTAGTTTCACCAATAATTTTGATTGAATTTTTGTTAGCACCAACAGTACCATCAGAACCTAAACCATAAAATTTGGCCTGGAAAGTACCTTCGGGAACCACGTCAATTTCAGGAACAACTGGTAAAGAATGGAAAGTAACATCGTCAACAATACCAATTGTAAAGCGATCTTTTGGTTCATTTGTTTTAAGGTTGTTAACAACCGAAAGAATGCTTGAAGGAGTAGTATCTTTTGAAGAAAGTCCGTAACGTCCGCCAATGATTAATGGCGCATTTTCTTTTCCGTAGAACATGCTGCGTACGTCGAGTAAAAGAGGTTCGCCGTTAGCACCGGGTTCTTTGGTACGGTCGAGAACGCAAATACGTTTTACGCTCTTGGGCAATACACGGAAGAAGTATTTATCAGAAAAAGGACGATACAGATGAACTGAAATAACACCGAGTTTTTCGCCTTTAGATGCAAGATAATCAACAACTTCTTTGATTGTTGAAGTTACAGAACCCATTGCAACTATAACGTTTTCGGCATCTGGAGCTCCGTAATAGGTGAAAGGATGATATTCGCGTCCGCAGATAGCGCTGAGTTTCTGCATATAATCTTCAACCATATCAGGAATTGCATCGTAATATGAATTAGAAGCTTCGCGAGACTGGAAATAAATATCCGAGTTCATGGCCAAACCACGAGTAACCGGATGTTCAGGATTCAACGCACGCTGACGAAATGCATCAAGTGCTTTATAATCAAAATGTTTTTTTATCTCATCAATATTTGCAACTTCTACTTTCTGAATTTCGTGCGAAGTACGGAATCCGTCGAAAATATGCATAAAAGGAACGCGGCTCGATAAAGCAGCAAGGTGAGCAACAGATGCAATATCCATAATTTCCTGTACGCTGCCGGTTGCCAACATAGCAAAACCAGTATTGCGGGTGCTCATTACGTCGCTATGATCACCAAAAATTGAAAGAGCCTGTGCGGCTAATGCTCTTGCCGATACATGAAAAACGCCAGGGAGTAATTCTCCCGAAATTTTATACATGTTAGGAATCATCAGCAAAAGACCCTGTGAAGCAGTGTAAGTTGTGGTTAAGGCTCCAGCCTGCAATGAACCGTGAACGGCTCCGGCAGCACCAGCTTCCGATTGCATTTCAACAACTTTTACGGCATCTCCGAAAATATTTTTCTTTCCATGAGCAGCCCATTCATCTACTAATTCCGCCATTGTTGACGAAGGAGTGATCGGGTATATAGCAGAGACTTCGCTAAACATATATGCGATATGTGCTGCTGCATAATTCCCATCACAGGTAACATACTTTTTTTCGCTCATTGTTTGATATTTAAGTATTTATTACACAGTTGTTTATATTTATTTTCACAGTAAGGCAACAAAAATAACTGAAAAATCTGACTTTTTGCATTGATTTCAACAATATGTAACCTTTTTAAACTAATAAAGAAATATTCTATCGCATTCACTTTCTGTTATTAAAATAACTGAAAGAAAAGTACAGGCAAGAGTTTGAATATGTAAAATGTAATTACAATAATCTTGCTCTTTTATGTGTTTGAAATATTGTATGAACTAAAATGCTTGAATGATTAAAAGACAGAAAGATAAATTCGAAAAAATACTGTTAAATATCTACATATTAACACATAAGAATGCTATTACATTTAGACCAAACATAGTTTGCATGAGAATTGCAGTTTTAGATGAAGCTCAATTTTCTCTTTTAACGGCTTGAAAAAATCTGACTATCTTCGCGAAACAATAAAATATTTCAAACTAAAATTATATTGTATCATTTTGATTTACATATTATTAAATAAAATATAAATAGCATGACAAAACCATTGCTACTACAAACACTTCAAGGCGAAAACACTTCAAGGCCCCCTGTGTGGTATATGCGGCAGGCTGGCCGGGTATTACCATCGTACCGCAATATAAAAAAGGATTTTAGCCTTTGGCAGATGATGAATCGCCCTGATATTGGAGCACGTGTTACTTTACTTCCTGTTAATGATTTAGGCGTAGATGCAGCAATCTTATTCTCTGATATATTGATGATTCCGTATGCACTTGGTATGGGATTCGATTTTACGGATAATGGACCTGTATTTGCAACGCCACTTATGGATGTGGCCGATCCACTGTCAAAAATAAATCCCGATGCTTCAAAATTGAATTTTGTTTATAACATTATTGATCAGATAAATAATACAAAATCAAAAGATGTTCCGCTTATCGGTTTCTGCGGAGCCCCGCTGACGGTAATGTGTTACATGATTCAGGGACTTGGACGTAAAGCTGATTTTCCCGACGCTATTCGTTTTATATATGAAAATAAAGCGGTTAGTCGTCGTCTTATTGAAATTATTACCGAAATTTCAATTGTATATGTTCGCAACCAGATAAAACATGGCATTGATGTTTTTCAATTGTTCGAAACACATGCTGGTCTTATTCCGACCGAGTTGTACACGGAATTATTCATGCCATCCGTTCGGAAAATTGCGAATGAAGTGCGTCAACACAATATCCCGTTTATTTATTTTCCTCGTGGTTTTGGTTATGGTATTGAAACTGTAACGCCTGATGTTTGCGATTTTTTGAGTATTGACTGGCAAATTCCGCTTACGATTGCGCGGAAAGTTGTTCATCCGGCAATCGGATTGCAGGGAAACCTTGATCCACGATTACTATTCGCTTCACAGGCCGAAATTGAAGCACAACTCAAAACATACGTATCTTTTGGTAGTCAAAATCAGAACTGGATTTTTAATCTGGGACATGGTTTCTTACCCGAAACTCCTTTTGAAAATGCCAGATTTGTAACCGACTGGATTAAAAACGCAAATTGGAATCGATAAAATTTCATATTGCATAAAAAAGCTGACAGTAAATTGCCAGCTTTTTTATGCAATATGCTTCACTTAGGTAACGATGCTTTGAACAGAGCATAACGGTCGGCATACAATTCACCGGTTTTACCTCCCAGCTTTTGCCATTCTGTATTTATATCTTGCAAACGAGTTTCCGAACTTGGATGTGTACTTAAAAACACTAATGGCTGACTGCCTCCTTCTTTTTCAATTTTAGCAAAGAAATCGCCCAGCGAAGGAGCATTGTAGGTAGTTTTGTACAAATATTGAACCGCATAATTATCGGCCTCCGATTCATCATTACGACTAAAATATAAACTGGACAATCCGGTGGCATAACCAGCAACAACCGACATTACGCTGGTAGAATCCTGACCTAACATAAGTTGAGTAACCCATGTTAAACCCTCGTTTTCGAGAAGTTGTTTGGTTGAATGGCGACGTTCGGCATGAGCCATCTCATGAGCAATAACTCCGGCTAGTTGAGCTTCATTATCCAAGTACTTAATAATACCCGTGTAAACATAAAGATAGCCTCCGGGACAAGCAAAAGCATTTTGGATTGTATCATTCTGAATAATATAAACTTCCCATGGAAAATCTTTTTCATGAGTAAACATTCCTGTTGCTAAAATGGTATTTTTAATTCGGTCGATATTTGCATATGCATCAGGATATTGAGCTCTGGGTAAAATTTTATAGTCTTTCGAATTTAAAATTTGCTCTTTCATTTGCAGCCCAAGAGCACTGTCTTGTTGTACGCCAAATAAATCGAGCATTGCCGAAATATCAATACCATGATCTTTTGTGCAACTATCAAAAGAAAAGATAAAACCAACAGCAAGTAAACAGATAAAGATGAGTTTTTTCATTTGAGGGAATATTGATTTGATTGATAAATAGATAACAAAAAAGTATTTTCGCAGTTTGTTGTTTTTTATATGCAAAAGTACACATATTGTACTTTATGCGTGTTCTGCCACTCTAATGTATTTTCTATCATATTGATAATAAACAAAAAAGGCTCTCTGCATTTGCAAAGAGCCTTCGTTTTCAATATTATTTTTTAATAATATAACTTTCGAATGGTCCTAGATAACTTGGTTTTTCACCACCAGTGTTAAGTACAATCTTTTGCAATACTAAACCCGGATCGACCATCCAAATTTTAAGAGTATGTTTACCTACAGTAATCGTTTTGTGCTTCGAAGTCGATTGTATAATATTATCGCTCACAATTTTATTCCAAAATCTTTCAGATTTATCGGCATGAACATTAATTATTTGAGGCGTTTCATCGTCGATTGAAACGGCATAACGTAAACCGCTGGTATTGGTAAAATTAAGCGTAGGAGAAAAATAAGCATTGACCGAAACATCACCATTACTGGTCAGATAAACGTTATATTCAAGTCGTGGATTGTTACCTGTTGGTTCATACGACGATGAAGTTACCGGCATTGGTGTTATACCCGAAACCGTTCTCCCAAAATCAGGAATATTAACCCATTGAATATCATTGTTTGTAATTGCGTTTGCATAATGTCCGGCTTCTATAGAGATATAACCGGAAGCTTCTACAAATGTTTTGTTTTCAAGCGTCTGTGGTAATATATTGTTTTCAACTGAAGCATATACGGTTACAGAACTTCCGTCTGAACCTTTTATTGTAAACGGCACCTGCTGTATTCCTGCCGGAACTTTACTCCAATCGGCTTTTATCCAGATTCTTGTTTCTTTATCGATTGTTCCTTTCTTTTCTGAAAAAATCAGCCACTTTGTCTTAGACTTTATAGTAAAAGAAACGTTTTTTTTGCCTCTGTTAAAAATCTCTATATAACTATTATTCTGCTGATTGTTATTAATCGTTGGAAGAATGGCACTTACTTTGGTCTGCGCGTTTGGCCACCAATCAGAAGAACCTTCAACAGTCACTCCCATTTCGGCTTTTTCCGGAAGCTGAATGTATTCAACTTTAGGCATACGGTTAACCGGCGGTTGTTGCCAGTAAGTATAACCAATATGTGTCTGATCCATCATATGATTCCATTTTCCGTTTGCAAGAGTATGATTATAATATGCACTAATAATAGAATCATTGGCATATAAAGACTTAACAGAATCGGCCATACTATTTGTAGCTGCACGACCTTGTTTTGCATAAAGTCGATTTTTAGCAGTAATCGTATATAAATTATTAAGGTTTGAACAAGCTTTAACAGGATGAAGAACTAGCTGAAAATAAGCATCCTGCATATTTTTATCCATATTTAAACCTATTCGCTCTGCTTTCTTATTCAACGCATTATATTCATTTGTAATAGATTCGGCCTCCCGATAATTAATAAGGCTGTAAGTTTCGGGCGAAAGCAGTTCTGGCTTGCGACGACTGTTGAAACGTGTATATTGTGTCAAAATATCAGCAATCGAATCCGTGTATTGATTATTAAATTGCTGGGCAACCCATTGCCGGGTATATTCGGATAAATCTTTAGCCTGAATTTTATCGGCAGCCCAGGCATAATCAAGAAAAAACTGAATAGGAAATTCCATCGGTTTAATATCACCAACATTCACAATCCAAATTCGATCTACACCATGTTCATAAGCGAGGTGCATTTGTTCCCATACACGCGAAATTTGATTGGTATTTAACCATTTATAATTTCGAGGACCGCCAACATAATCAAAATGATAATAAATGCCATAGCCACCTTTTCTTGTCTTTTCATTTATAGAAGGTAACTTTCTAATATTTCCCCAATTATCGTCACAAAGCAAGAGTGTAATGTCGTCGGGAACTCGCATACCTTTATCGTAATAATCCTGCACTTCTTTGTACAACGCCCATAATTGAGGGTATTCCGATGCTTCTTTACCCGTCACTTCTTTGATAATATCCCGCTGATCTTTTACAATTTTTTCGAGCAAAGAAATGTTACTTCCTTCTGTCATTGGCATATCGCCATCGCCTCTCATTCCAACGGTAATGATACTTTCGTGAGTTCCCATATTCCGGATACCCTGACGCCAGAAATCTTTGAGAACATCCGCATTATGTTCGAAATTCCATTCTCCTTTTCCATAGCGCTTCCACTCTTGTTGAGCCCGCAGCATGGGCTCATGATGCGAAGTACCCATAACAATGCCATATTCGTCAGCAAGTTCGGGATTTAGTTTATCATCGTCATTAAATGCATTTCCCCACATGGCAGGCCACAGGTAATTCGCCTTCATTCTAAGCAAAAGTTCGAAGACTTTTGTATAAACAAGATGGTTAACACCTCCAAATTTTTCATGTGTCCAGCCCGAAAAAGCAGGAGCCTCATCGTTAATAAAAATTCCCCGGTATTTCACAGCCGGACTTCCCAAAGTATACCGTACTGGTGGCATATAAAGTGCATTTTGATGCTGTACCGGCACATCTGCCCACCAATACCATGGAGAAACGCCAATTTGCGAGGAAAGTTCGTAAATACCATAAATTGTTCCCCGTTTGTCGCTTCCTGCTATTATAAGACCTTGTTTTACACCTGGCATTGGATTGTCAACAGTTTGAATAAGAAACGTTTCCCATTTGCCGGCAATCTCTTTCACCTCAATTTTTTGTTCATTTATAAGTTTGTCAATAATCGTATTTTTTCCAATGGTTCCGGCAATTACAACACATTCTGAAGTTGGAATAGTATCGACGCAAAGTTTTGGCTGTAAATCAGTAACCATTCTTAAATCGGACTTTAAATCACCTAAAGCCCGAATAACTCCTTTATAGTCGGATGACTGAATATATAATGGTGCTGTTTTTCCATTGGCTGACAGACAAAAACTGCCTGCTTTATTTTCTGCAGATATCAGTTTTGTTTTTTGCTGAGCATTAGACAATGTAAAAACAAAACACAATACAATTATTAATACGTTGTTTTTTAGTTTCATACTTATGTTTTTTATTTAATATCGAATAATTGTCGGTTTATAAAAAAGTAAAGTATTTAAATTCAGAGCTTTATTTTATCAGCGATGTTTATTTATATTCTAAAACGAAAAAAAATGTTTTTATCGTTGAAAGAGCTGCTAATATTTGTCTGTTATGATCTTATATTTCATGTGGAGAATAAAAACCACCAATATTTTTATAATTGTTTGTTAATTTCTGGCCTTCAGTGGGTATATTAAAAAACTGTCCGGAATTGCTCCGGACAGTCAGGTTAAAACTACTTCTACTACTAAACTATAACGAATTAAATCACAATTTGATTTAACATAGAACTTATCTGTTATAAAAACAGAATATTTTAATCTTCTTTAATAATGCCTAACTTTCTATTTTAAATAGAACTAACGCTACTAACTTTTTATTAATCAGGATAAAATATCTTTATCCTGATTAATAAATTTATACTACTTATAAGCTGGATTCTGGTAAGCAGCTTTTTCAGCATCTGTCATATCCATATTATCAAACTGACCCTGAGGAATTGGACGGAGATAGAAATCTTTTGTTATAAAACGGGTGTATGGTTTTGGAGTATGATCTTTATAAGTAGTTCCACAAATTGAGTAAGACTGCGAGAGTTCTTCCCATTTCTGTGTACGAACAAGATCATACCAACGATAACCTTCCCCATAATATTCACGAGAGCGTTCTGCTAAAATATAATTAATGTCGATTGTTGCAGGAGTTGCAGCTATCATTTCTGCACTATGATCTTCTACTTTAACCGCATTGTTAGCATTACTGAAAGACCATTTACCTGCACGAGCACGGATAGCATTGATTAAATCATAAGCTGTATAACCAGCTGTTGTTGTTGCACCCTTTACTGCTGCTTCAGCTGCAATAAAATAGAGCTCAGAAAATTTAGCAATATTATACGGGCGTGTACTTGCTGCATTTGGTTGTCCTAATCCTGTTGAATTATCAGTTCTATAAGGTCCTAATTTCCAGATACCAGGATAAACAATTCTACTAAAACCATTTGGACTAATAACATAATCTGCACGACCAGGTAACACTCCTGCACCAACACTAGCGTAACCATTAGAATTTGATGATTTAGTATAATCAATATTAGCTAAATCATCATCGTTATTCAAGAACGTAAGAATAGCATCGCCATTTGCAACTTGCATGCCATTTGCATTGTTATAATACTTAGTAGCATCGCCATTTTTAGCCCAGTTACCACGATAAACGGTAGTAAAAGTACCATCATACCTTGAATCTTTATCTTTATCGGCAAAGGTATTAGTAAACACGCCAATAGGAGGAGCTAAACGAACCCATGGACGACCACCCCATTGCGCAGCTTCACGTAAAACAGTATTAGCATTTTTGCCAGTTGTCGGATTTACACTTGTTAATGTAGTATAATTCCATGTTTGGAACCAGCTAGAAAAATTGTCTTGAGTTCCGCCACCGCTGTAAGTAAGACTAGCACCATTGTACAATTCGCTTGATTGGGTATGATCAGCATATAACAAAATTTCGTTATTGCGATCATTGGTTGCAACGTTTACATTATAAAATGTTGATTGCAAACCAAAAGATGCTGGATTTTGAATTGCATAAACTGCAATGTTATAAGCCTGCTGATAATACCATTGAGCATCGTGTCCATCAGGATCTTTTCTTGTTCCTGTTAATTCAGGATTAGGATAAGTAGGAACGTTATTAGGATTTTCAAGCCACCATCCGTATGTCAAATATGCTTTTGCCAAATATAAACGAGCAAGCGTTTTGGTTACACCTCCGGTAACACGTCCAACGTCTGGTAGATCATTAACAGCAGCTACTAAATCCGGGAATATTGCTTTTGTATAAACTGTTGTCACGGAGTCACGTACAGATCTTCTTGCTGTTGATGTATTAAATTTCAATCTACCTGCTCCTAAATCCAATGGAACACCTCCAAATGTTTGAACTAATAAGAAATAGTCAAATGCACGGAAGAATTTAGCTTCTGCTAATAATGAACTAGAAACACCTGCTTCTGTTCCATATTGAATAACACCATTAGCCGTGTTAATATTTGTAAAAGCTGTTCCCCAAATTACAGAAGCGTCACTAAGAGTAGGCGTCGGATGTACACCTGCAGCAATAAAGTCATGAGCCTGCATGGTACTTCCACTTGAACCGCTTGCGCCCCATGTTGACTCATCCGTTCCTGCTTCGCAATGATCTGTAAAATAACCATTACCGTAGATATAACGTAAATGAGAATACATATAGGTCAATCCGCCCATTACTCCATTCGATGTTTTGAAATATTCAGGAGTATAGATTGTGCGAGGCTGTTCATCTAATATGTTAGAACATCCTGCTATAAAAAGAGATAGCAGAACTGTGCCGGCAAAAGCTTTTATATGAATAAGTTTCATTTTTTTCATTTTTTAGAATGTTACATTTAATCCAAACATGTAGTTGCGTGTCACAGGCGTGTTTGTACCTACGATAAGAATACGGTGATTACCGCCAACTGCTACGTTCTGATCTCCGTAAGAGTTAGGTTCTGGATCCATTCCAGATTCCTTTTTGTAAGGAGAGAAGAATACAAATGGATTTTCAACCGTGCAGTAAACTCTTAATTTGCTAACACCAACAGCTTTTAACCAGGATTGAGAAAAATTATATCCCAAAGAAATAGTACGGACTTTCAAATAAGAAGCATCAAAATAGCCAAGCGTACTACCATATTTTGGATTGTCACCTCCAACTCCTCCGGGTTTTGGATATTTAGCATTAGTGTGTGTGTCTGTCCAGTAATCGACTTTCACATTATTATTTCCTCTGGCATTTAAGTTATTAAGATAACCAGAAGAACCATACAATGTACTATTTAATGTACCTCCGTTTTGGAATGCGCCAACAACGCCTAAGTCAAATCCTTTGTATGTTACGCGTGTATTAAAACCGCCTTGAAAGTTTGGTTCAAGATCAATAATTTCACGGTCATCTGCGCCAATAGCTCTGGTTGGGGTTCCATCGTCATTATAGGTTCCGTTATACTTTACTTTTATCATCCCAACATTTCCGCTTGGCTCCAAAGTGCTCATATATTGATCGTCTTTCTGCCAAAGTCCAATTTTTTTGTAATCATAGATTACATTAATTGGGTGACCAACAAACCATAAATTTCCTTCATCTTTAGTCTTTCCTGAAGCTAATGATTTCAGTTTATTATGGTTAGAGTAGACATTAATACCAGCTTCCCATGTCCAACCATTTAGATTATCCAGGATTACGCCATTAAGAGAGAATTCAAAACCTTTATTTTGTGTTGAACCAATATTAGCCATATAACTTCCTACTCCAGATGTTGAAGGTAATCCAACGCTCAAAAGAACATTATCAGTATTCATCACATAATACTCAAATGTACCGGATAACCTATTATTCAATAAAGCAAAGTCAGCCCCATAGTTCATTGTTTTAGAAAACTCCCATCCTAATTTTGGATTAGGCAAATTCGATACATAATACCCTGTAGAATAAGCAGATCCAAAGTTATAAGGACTTGTAGACAACAAACCTAATGTCTGATAAGGATTAATAGACTGGTTCGATGTTTCACCGTAACCAACGCGCAACTTCAATGTATTTAACCAAGAGAGATTACCCATAAAAGCTTCATCCTTGATATTCCATCCTAACGACACAGCAGGATACGAATGCCATTTATGTCCTTTTGCTAACCTTGAAGATGCATCAGACCGATAAGTTGCGCTCAACATATAACGATCATTATAAGAATACATTACACGTCCCATATATGACATTAAGCCGCTCTGTTGATAATCCTGATAAGCTGGATTAATTGTTATATCTCCGTTTGCACGTCCAAGATTATAGAATTGGAATGCATCAGCAGGAATATCTTTTGCCGAAGCCGAAGAATACCAATAAGTAGTTTGTTCAGCAGAGTATAATGCTACTGCATTAATTTTATGTTTTTCTGCAAATGTTCTGTCATAAGTCAATAAGTTTTCGACAGCCCAGTTAATATTATGAGAGTTATTAATAGAAGCTGTTGAAACCGTTGTTGCCGTTCCACTAAAAACACCTACGCCTGTATAATTCCCATAATTACTTTGTCTGTAATTCAAACCAAGATTAGTTCTGAATTTTAAACCTTCAACTCCTGGTATTTTTATTTCGCCATAACCAGAATTGTAAGAACTAAAAGCTCTTGTTTGATCTATATATTGATCTCCTAACGCTTCTAATGAACGTTTTGTGTAAACCCACTGAGAGCCAGCAGTTTGTTGAAGAAATCTTGTTTTATATGTACCATCGTCATTAACAGGATTAACTAAAGGAGAATAAGATAATGCGCTCCCTGGACCTAAGTTATTACCATTTGTAACAGCGTAATTTTCATTGGTTGTAATACCAATACGGATGTATTTATTTACTTCCTGGTCAACACTACTACGTAAAGAATAACGGGTATAATTCTGTAAAGGAATTACTGCCTGATCTTTGTAATAAGAAACACCTGCATTATAGCTTCCCTTTTCTGTCCCACCAGAAATACCCAGATCATGATTAGTAACCATACCTGTTTGATAAAGTAACGATTGCCAATCTGTATTATTTTTATCATCTTCATCAATGGTATTTGTATAAAGTCCAGCTGCTTTACGCAAAGCTGCAAATTCAGGACCACTCATCATTGGATACTTTCCAAATATTTTTTTTACGCCATAATATCCATTATAGGTAAGCTGAGCATTTTGTGATTTTTGTCCTTTATTAGTTGTTACTAATATTACACCATTTGCACCACGAGAACCATAAATAGCAGTAGCCGATGCATCTTTCAAGATATCAACACTTTTAATATCGTTAGGATTGATATCGCTAAAAGTTCCTGCAAAAGGAATACCGTCTAATACGACTAATGGGTCATTACTTGCATTAAGCGAGCGAGTACCACGAATACGAATCTGCATTCCTGAACCAGGCTTTGAGTCCGTTTGAGACATTTCAACCCCAGCAATGCGACCTTGCAAAGCACGCGAAAGGTTTGCTGCTGGCACATCGCGTAATGCATCGCCTTTCATAGATGCCACCGATCCTGTTACAGCTTCTTTTCGCTGTGTACCATAACCAACGACAACAACTTCCTCAAGATTCTGAACATCTGTAACTAAACTTACATTAATAACAGATCTGCCGTCAACTTTTTCTTCTACTGGTTTATATCCCAGATATGAAAAAACTAATACAGCATCTTTAGAGGGAACATTAATACTAAAGTTTCCATTAACATCTGTTACAGTACCTTGTGTCGTTCCCTTTACAACGACATTTCCTCCTATGATTGCTTCATTGTCGGGCGAGGACGTAATCCGACCTGTCACTTTAAAACTCTGACCTAAAACGAGATAAGCGTTCAGACAGAGTACCAAAAAAAGTAGAATACTTCTTTTCATTCGATTACATTTTAGCTAGTTAATAATTGTCATTACAATTTGTTTTTGAGATATAACTTGTTATAATAGACACACATTCTGAAAAACCAATTGATCTTTTACAATCATCTAAAAAATTGTTCCCATTATTTCAATTTCACACTACAAAAACTATTAATGATCTATTACTCCCTTTCAAAATTAGAGCGGAGCTTTACCTTTGAGGGGTAAAAAATAGCATTAATAGGGGTAAAAACTCGTACTTTAGAAATTCATCTCAGTCTTAACTATCAATAAAACAAAAACTTTAGTTAGAATGTTTATTTTCAGAGATAAAAACTTTAATTATACAAATACCAAAAAGTTAATCGTGAAATTTTAACAAAGCTCATATTTAGCATGTATTTGTTAATTAATAGCTTAATAGTGTAAAAAATAAATATTATGCAGTTTTCATACCCTTATTGAAATTTATTGTAAAAACTAATTGCTAAAAGAATATAAAAGTTATTTAAACTTGCTCAACCTTAATATTTCTATTATTGTTATTGCAAAACTCCGATGGTGTTTTGCCAAATTCTTTTGTAAAACATTTGCTGAAATATTTAGGATCAGAAAAACCGACCATATAACAAACTTCAGCAATGGGATATTTTCCTTTCTGAAGTATTTGTGATGCTTTTTTTAATCGCATTCTTTTTATAAAATCTACAGGAGATAAGCCTGTAATAGCTTTAATCTTTTTTAGAACAGCCGAATAGCTCATGTTCATTGCTTCGACCAACTCGGAAACATCAAAATTATCATCAGATAAACGTGTATCAGAAACATCCATTAGTTTTTGTAAAAATTGCTCATCAAGTGATGTAATAGTAGTTTCCGAAGGTGTTAATACAATTTTTTTACTAAATGAACCTCGCAATGAGCTTCGATTTTCAAGTAACATTTTTATCTGAGCTGTAAGCACTTTGATGCTGAAAGGCTTTGTCACATAACCATCTGCTCCGTATTCATATCCTGCAACAATGTCTTCGTCAGAAGCTCGCGCCGTTAGCAATATGATGGGAATATGGCTTGTCGTGATGTCTGTTTTTATTGTTTTACAGATATCAAAACCATTCATGACTGGTAGCATAATGTCCGAAATGATAAGATCAGGTAATAGCTTGTGAGCCTGCTCTATACCTTGATCTCCTGCAGATGCAATAGCTATTCTGTATTTGTCTTTAAAAGAGCTTTTTATATATTTAGAAAGATCTGGGTCATCTTCAATAATGAGTAAAAGAGGCAATTCGGAGTTCTCCTCTGTTGTGCATTCTATAACGTTATTCTCTATCGGAATATCCGTTACAGAAATGCTTGTGCTTTTATTAATATTTTGTTTATGTAATTTATTTTCTATTTGCTCTGCTTTAAAATGGGACTTACCTTCTTGCAGATAAATAATAAAACTGCTGCCTTTTCCTGGCTGACTTTTGACTTCTATGTGGCCTTTGTGTAATTCCACATATTCTTTTACTAAAGAAAGACCTATACCAGAGCCGGCATAATGATAAAATTCAGGTTTATTAACTTGATAGAAACGTTCAAATATTCGATGCTTTTCTTTTGCAGAAAGGCCACTTCCATTGTCTTTTATCTCTATTGAAATCCAGTTTTGTTGTTTATGGCTCAAGCCGAAACGATGTTTAAGCCCATGTAATAAATTTGTGTCGAACTGACCTTGATATTGATCGATTATGATCGATATTTTTCCATTTTCGGATGTAAATTTTAAAGCATTAGAAAGTAAATTGTAAAAAACAGTAGCCATACTCTCATGATCGAACCACAATGAAGTTGTTTCTGCCTTATTATCAATTGTTAACGATATATTTTTAAGAGCAGCTTTATGTTCAAAATTTTCTGTTATTTCACACAAGAATGGTAATATTTTTGTTTTCTCAACTTTTAAAGAAGTAAAACCTGCATCTATTTTTTGTATCTTAAGTAATTGATTTACAAGATATAATAATCTGTCTACATTTTTAGACATTATATTCAAATGACTTCTTGTTTTTTCATCCATACGACCTTCCTGTAACACTCTATCCAATGGATCGTAAATGAGAGTAAGTGGCGTACGAATTTCATGTGAGATGTTGGCAAAGAAACGTGCCTTAGTCTCAGCAATTTCTGCCTGCTTTTTATTTTCTAAATGTTCAATTAATAATTTATTTTTCTCTTTAACCGCAATAATTGAATATTTACGAAACAAATAAAGACCACCTGATACAATTATTAAATAAACAATTACAGCCCAGTATGATAACCAAAAAGGAGGACGAATTACAATTTTCAGCTCAACAGGCCTATCACTCCAGATACCATCATTATTGGTTGCTTTTACCTGAAAGGTATAATTGCCCGGATTTAAATTTGTATATGTAACACTTCTTTCTCCTGATGAAGTCTCCTGCCATTTATCATTAAATCCGACTAATCGGTATGCATACTTGATTTTCTGCATATTAGAATAATGCATAGCCGAAAATTCGAATGTAATTTCCTTATCCTGATATGAAAGTGTAACAGATTTTGCATTCGTTATATCAGTACTTAAAATAGTTCGATTACCGCTTTTTGTTTTTACTCCGGCAGAAATACTCTGATCAAAAATTTTGAAGTTGGTTAATGAAATTGATGGTTTGAACGGATTATCATGAATACTATCAGGGTTAAATGAGGTAAGTCCGTTTATACCACCCATATAAATACATCCCTGTTTGTCTTTAAAAAATGCATTAGCGTGAAATTCATTAGATTGCAGTCCATCGCTTGCATAATAATTTTTGCACCGATTTGTGCGAGGATTAAACATGCACAAACCATTATTAGTACTCAACCATAAATTACCATGTGAATCTTCTACAATTCCATATATTGTATTGTTTGGTAAGCCATCTTTTTCGGTGTACGTTACAAAACGTTGAAGCCCTGCAAGAATATCTTTTTGAGATGCTGGTATTAATTTATTAAGTCCTCCGCCTGTACCAAGCCAAATTATACCTCGGCTATCTTGTATGATGCAATATACATCATTATGGCTAATACTTTGATTATTAAATTTTTGATTGTTATAAAAAACAAAATGCTGATTCTGTTTAAGTATATCATTTGCCGGGCAAACATTCAGACCTCCACCTTTTGTTCCAATCCAAAGGTTACCAATACGATCACGACAAATTGATAAAACTTTATCACTATTTAAGGATTTATTTGACCCCTGAATAAAAGGGAAGCTAATAGCTTGTCCCGTTGCTTTATCGATAAAACCTAAACCCTGCCCCCAAGTACCAAACCAAATATTCTTCTTTTGATCTTCATATATTGAAAAAACGAACCCGTTTGTCTTGTATGTCTTTACTTGTTTCCCATTTCTGAATTGTCCTATTTGATTAGTAGCTGCGCCAATCCATAAATCATTATTACTATCCTCTAACAACGAAATGATTTCACTACTGGTAATTTTACCAATTGTTATATCTTTTAAGTGCCTTATATTAAAGGTATTGTTATTCAAAGATATTTGATCAATACCTCCCTCCGCACTTCCTATCCATAAATGGTTAGTTCCATTACCGGTAATAGCTGTCACTAAATTATTACTCAAGCTATTACTTTGATTGGGAATATGCTGTAAACTACTAAACCTTTTATGATACAAATCAAACATATTACATCCACGACTTTCTGTTCCAATCCACAACACACCAGTTTTATCCACCATTAATGAATTGACAATATTGTCACTTATGCCCTTATTGTTTAAGTTATCATTTGTGTAATCAGCTACAATTTCATCATCAACTATTTTTAAAAGGCCATTACCTCTTGTCCCTGCCCATATATTACCTAAAGCATCAACCGACAATGCTTCAATTCTGCAAAACTTTAAATAACGACTTCCTTTTTGCTTGTTGTTAAAAGCGGTAACGTTAAATTTCGAATTATTTTCCGAGTTAACTTTTAGTAAGCCTTCAAAAGTACCCAGCCATAATACGCCTTTTCTATCGGTTACAATAGATGTAACAATACTGACATAGTTATTGTCGATTAATTCGATATTACGAAATTCATTCCGTGAAGGGGTATAGGCATACAAACCAGCATCAGTTCCGACTAGAAAACGATCGGGCGATAATTTCTTTATAGAAACGATTGATAAATTCGATTTTTTACGATCAATAAATAATCCGTTAGGCGATTTGAATTCACTTTTGAGCGAAACGTTTTCAAAACTCAGGTTTTGATTATTTTTTTGAACTTTTATTAACCCGTTGGTTGTTCCAATCCATAAAATTCCATTATCGCCGCGAACAATTGCACGAACAATATTATCATTGGTAATGTTAGAAAAACGGGTAATATGATTGGTTTTGCGATCAAGTATATTAAGTCCGCCACCACGAGTTCCAATCCATAAAAGATTATTTGAATCGGCATAAAGGCAGGTAATTTCGTTGTTACTTAAACTGTTTGCATTAGAAGGATCATGGCGAAAAGTCAACAAATCATAGCCGTCGTAACGATTGAGTCCGTCTTTTGTACCCATCCAGACAAAACCACTTTCATCTTGTGTAAAACATAAAACAGACGATTGCAATAATCCTTGCCGTGTGTTTAATTCTTTGAACGACACATCGGAGTTATTGAATCGAACTAACTGTCCTGCTGTTGATTGAGCGACAGCAAAAGAAGTTAAGAAATAAAGGGAAATGTATCGAATAATACGAGATCCTTCCATCGTAGTAGTTTGTAGTGGATACAAATATGATAATTTTTCACATATTTTTCAACCGATTGCATAAAAAAAGCAAATAATTGGTCAAAAATATTTTTAACCAATTCTTATAATCTATAAATTATCAATATATTTCATTGATTTACATATAAATATAAAAATAATTTATTTTTATATTTATTTTCAGAATTGATGCAATTGATTGCACCAATTCTGAAAAAATCAAACAAATATTGATTATAAACAAAAAGCCTTCCGAAGACATATTTCAGTCTGGAAGGCTTTTCTGTTTTACGTAAAAAGTATTAATTTCTATACTTTCATGCTCTCTCAAGTAACACTACATTCTCTACATGATGAGTATGTGGAAACATATCAACAGGTTGAACTTTTACAATTCGGTATGTATTGTTCATCAATGCAATATCCCGGGCCTGCGTTGCCGGATTACAACTCACGTAAACAATACGCTTAGGATTTGCAGCAACCAATGTGGCAACAACATCGGGATGCATACCTGCACGGGGTGGATCAACGATTACGACATCCGGGCGACCATGTTTTTCTATAAAGGTATTGGTTAGTACATCTTTCATATCTCCTGCTACAAAAAATGTATTTTCAATATTGTTTAAACGGGAATTTTCCCAGGCATCGTCAATAGCTTCTGGAACATACTCTATGCCAACAACTTTGTGTGCTTTGTGTGCTACAAAATTAGCAATAGTACCAGTACCGGTGTAAAGGTCATAAACAATTTCATTACCAGAGAGCTGAGCAAATTCGCGGGCAACCTGATATAGATGCAAGGCTTGTTTGCTGTTGGTCTGATAAAACGATTTTGGCCCCACCTTAAATCGTAAATCTTCCATCGATTCGATAATAAAACTATTGCCCGAAAAACGAGTAACTTCCTGATCTCCGATAGTATCGTTAGCTTTTGTATTAATAACATAAAGCAACGATGTGATTTGAGGAAACTGTTCTTTTAAGTGTGATAAAAGCGCCAGTCTCGGTTTCTCGTCATCTTCGCCAAAAACAACAATTAGCATAAGTTCGCCGATTGAAGAGGTCCGGAGAATCAGTGTCCGAAGCAATCCTTCTTTTGCTCTGATGTTGTAAAAAGACAATCCGTTTTCAATTGCATAAAAACGTATCTCGTTACGGATAGCATTGGATGGATCAGCCTGCAAATAGCAGTTATCAATATTCAAAACCTTATCGAACATACCTGGAATATGAAACCCAAGTCCTGCATCTTTTGGAATGTCGGTGCCAAGTTCTTCCGGTTTCAGCCAGCGACTATTCGAAAAGGTAAATTCGAGTTTATTCCGATAATAAAAAGTCTCTTCGGATCCTAATATTGGCGAAATTTCCGGAACATTGAGCTTGCCGAGGCGTACCAGCTGATCGTAAACCTGCTTTTGCTTATATTTGAGTTGTTCTTCGTACGGGATATGTTGCCATTTACAGCCCCCACAGGTTCCAAAATGTGAACAAACAGGTTCGACACGTAAAGGAGAACGGGTAACCCATTCTACAACATGGCCTTCCATGAAGCTGTTTTTTTTTCGGTCAATCTGAACGTTTACAACATCGCCGGGAGCTGCATAAGGAACAAAAAGCACCATTTTATCAACTCTGGCAATAGCTTTGCCTTCTGCAGCAATATCAGTAATCAGTACGTTTTCAAGTATCGGTAACGGTTTCTTTCGAGCCATAATTTATTTATTGTGGGCGCAAAGGTAAAGATTATTGGCAATTATAACGTTTGAAGTTTTGATGTAAAGATTTCGACATTTCCAGCTTTAATATATTATGATATAACAAAATAATAAACAAAATTAAAGCAAAAGAAAACTATTTAAAACTGTGATTTTTTGTAATGATGAATTAAATTTGAGAACACCTAAAAACTACAAGTTATGTCGAAAGAAAAATCGCCATCAAAAGGGAGTGCCAAGAAGGAACCCGAAAAGACGCTAAAAGAAAAGCGTGCTGCTAAAAAAGAAAAACAAAAAGAAAAGGAAAGAGCTTAATTGTTTTACATTAATTCAAATCATTGCCACGATTGTCTGCTTAATCATCAGACAGTCGTGGTTGTTTTTTTGAATACAAATGCACAATATTCTAGTTTTACTATTTCAAACAGGTTACCGGCCCTGATTTCGATGATTTTCAGAATCCAGGAAACAGTTCAGTTGTTTTCTTAATCAAGAAAATAGCAACAAATTATAGCGGTAGATTTTTAACTGCTTAAAATAATTCCTTTGCTTGTGAACTATATTGCCTCCATTTTTCGAGCAATTGTTTCATATCGTCAGGTAGTTCCGAATCAAAAGCCATCCACTCTCCCGTTGCTGGATGAACAAAACTTAACGTTTTGGCATGCAATGCCTGTCTTGGGCATATTGTAAAACAATTATTAACAAACTGTTTATACTTGGCAAAAGTTGTTCCTTTCAGTATAGCATCACCGCCATATTCGGGATCATTGAACAACGGATGTCCGATGTGTTTAAAATGAACGCGTATCTGATGAGTGCGACCAGTCTCTAGTTTGCATTCTACCAACGTTACATATCCGAAACGTTCCAATACTTTGTAATGTGTTATTGCCTCTTTACCTTGTGAGCCATCTGCATACACATATTGTATTTTACGATCGTGCGGACTGCGTCCTATGTTTCCGGTAATCGTTCCCTCGTCATCAGGTAAATTTCCCCAAACCAAAGCATGGTAGCGACGGTCGCAGGAATGGTCAAAAAATTGTTTGGCTAATTTTGCCAATGCCTGTTCGGTTTTAGCAATTACAAGTATCCCCGATGTGTTTTTATCAATACGATGTACCAATCCCGGGCGTATTTCGCCGGTTTTAAACATTGGTAAATCCCGCAAATGCCATGCAAGTGCATTTACTAATGTGCCGGTATAATTACCGTAAGCAGGATGAACTACCATGCCTGCTTCTTTGTTAACCATCAGCAGATGGTCATCTTCATACATTATGTTGAGAGGAATATCTTCGGGTATAAGTTCATATTCTCTTGGCGGTTGAGCCACCAGAATACTTATCACATCGCAGGGTTTTACTTTATAGCTCGACTTTACCGGTTTTCCGTTAACCAGAATATTTCCAGCTTCGGCAGCTGCCTGAATACGAGTGCGCGAAGCATTTTCGATCCTGCTGTATATGAATTTATCAATACGTAAAAGTCCCTGTTTTTTGTCTGCTTCGAAACGAAATTGCTCGTACATTTCGGAACTTTCCTGTAGTTCCTCGTCTTTATCTTCTTCTGCCATAAAAAATCAATGAATAACTACTAAGCGGAAGGTTGCGGTTTGTACGCCGGCAACAGCACGTAAAAGATAAATGCCGGATTGAAGTGAAGAGGTTGTAACCGTACCGTCGGAAGTATAATTAACAGACTGGCGCCGTCCGGTAAGATCATACACCTCTACCGAGGTAAGCGTTTTTCCGTCGGTATTAATCAGACAGTAATCGTGTGCCGGATTGGAATAAAGTGTTATTCCAGAAACGGTTGCTGGAGGATCTATTGGTGTTGGAGTCGAAATATCTTTGGCAGAGCCGAATACCGGACGAATCATCAGCGAACCGGAATATATAGACTTGTTCCATGTTCCGTCGATATTGTAAAAAATACGCGAGCCCGAGTTATGGTTCACATCAAAGCCAACATTTAAAAAAGTAGTCGAAACCTGCACCCAACCTACGTAATACGTTCCGCTTTGCAAAGCCAGTGGCGAATCAAATTTATAGCGATAAAACTTATTCAGATCGGTATATTCTGGTTTTTCTCCCTTTTGCTGAAGGATAATATCGCCCGGCTGACCGTTATCATCTTTCCAAACCGTCAGATAAAACGTAGCTTGATTGGCATTATCCAGAGCTTTGTTAAAATACATATCCACCGCACGAATCGTATCATCTAGGTAAAGAGGAAACTGATAGGCCAACTTTCCGTACTGGGTTCCCTGACCACTAAGGCCATAGCCATTCTCTGCACTCCCGTCGTCGTATGCATAATAATTTTTAAAAACCTGATAATAACAAGCCGTATCGTTGCCTTTATAATCACTTGGTTCTGTGGTCAAAACTGCTTTTATTTCGAATATAGCCGAATCTGCATTGTTTGACTCGAAACTAACCATACGGTCATCTTTCAACGAAACTGTCGAATCGGCTTTTATATTAAGCACTCCCCCAAACTTCGGAAAGGAAATATTAGACAGCGTTTCGCGCATGTAATAATATCGGTTGAGCGATTTATCGAGATTGTAGTTGTTATGAATACTTAGTTTAACCACATCACTAAGTTCATCGAGTGCCGGTGTATTTCCGTTAAAATGCTTCCAAGGCATAGCCGAATAGTTTTTAAGCATCGTCTGCAGCGGCGCATTTATGGCTATATCCTTATGAATGGTATCATTCGTACTTCGATTTTTATTAAGATAAACGTAATCGACATTCCAGTGGTCACAATTACCTTTTTGTCCAGGATTATCGTTAGACGATAAATAACTTATCTTATTAACAAAACGAAACTGAAATCCGGTCTGTAAATAAGCAGTATCGGTAATCGAAATAAGTACCTGTCTGAAATTGGTAAGCGAACTTCCGGGAACCTGCCACACAGCATTCCACACTTTTTGCGAAGGAGCATAAAACTGGAGCAACAACGAATCGGTAGCTTCAGGGGCATCGCCGTTTCCCTGCGGCTGATAATAGAAGCTAAGTGCAAGCTTATCGGCAACTGTATAACTACTAAAATCGAAAGGTAAGCTCGTAAGTTTATCGGCATAAAAGCTTCCTGCCTGATATTCATAAAGATTGCCGGTAGAATTATCAATAGCATCAAATGTAGCAACACCTATCGAAGGTGGATTAACGCTATAGGTATTATTAATCAACACATAATAGTCGGACCATTTGGACTGATCTGGCAATGTCGAGGTTTGCGAAAAATCGTCAAAAAAAGGAAGTGAAAGATATTGCTGCGTAGCATTCGCCTTAAGATGCATAACCGTTTTAACCGGCAACGTCTGTAGCGAAACCAGCTTTTCCTGCGACTGTACTCGCACTGTCAGTGCAACTATAATCGACAAAAGCAATAATACTTTTTTATTCATAAAGACTTTCCGAATCATCTGACGAGCCGGCTGTTTTTTCTGCAGCGTTTATTTTGTCTTTATCCGTTGTTAACCAAAGATCGATATACTCTCCTGGATTTAAAGTTCCGTTAGCCGGTTTTTGTTTGTAAACCACTGCTTTTATTGAATCGGATGCACGCGCAATCGTTTTATCGTAATCGATAGCTCCGGTATTAAGCATTGCCCCGGCGAGCACCTGACGAGCTTTCATAATCGAAAGTCCAATAACCGATGGTACCTGCACCGAACCTTGTCCGATTCCTTTACCCAAAACCAGATCGATGCGCGAGCCTTTAGCAATCATCTCGTTTTCGGCAATATCTTTTCCTTTGAACTTTTGTGCAAGCACATTGTTTTCGGCAATATCCGGCACATAACTCAAATTACCAATTTCAAGTCCTGCTGCTTCGAGCATTGAAGAAGCCTGACGCAACGATACTCCAACAAGATTAGGCATTTTAATCTTTTCCGGAGTAGCAGCATTCAAAATAACGAAGATGGTTCGGTTCTTTTTCACCTGAGATCCAGCCTTAGGATTTTGCTCCACTACACAGCCCGGTGCTACCGATTTATCATAAATAGAATCGGATATTTGATATACCAACCCTTTATCTTCTAATATTTGTGTAATTTCCGATACAGTCATACCTCTCAAATCTGGTACTTCGCGAGAACTTCCATGACGGGTATATAAACGAAGAAACAAAGTAATTAGTACGAGAAAACAAACAAAGCCAATAGCAAACCATTTAAGGTTCTTTTTGAATGCCGAGCTTTTGATAAAAAGTTTAAGGTTATCGAAATCCATTGTTATTCGGTATATTTTAACAAGGCAAAGATAAAGCCCGGCGGTTAACCTGCAACCCTTCTTGCAGCTTTATGGCAGAACTCAGGACAAAGTAAAGAAAAAAGAATGAAAAGAAGGGTGAGTTAAATTGTAATAAAGAATAGCATAATCGTTTACGAAGTTTGTTTCCGTCGATTATGCTAATCCTTGTATTTATATTGTTTTAGAGCGAGACGTTACTGTATAATTCTGATTTCCAGATATTAATTTCGTTGTAAAAAGTATCACGCTCAACGGCTATATAGCCTTCCGTATTAATAAGTTGAATAAGATCCGTTGAAGTCATACTCGGTTTTCCTTCAACTCCGGCCATACTGTAAATTTTAGTTGTATCATCAATAGTTCCATCCAGATCGTCGACACCAAAAGCGAGAGAGAGGCGGGCACTATCACGTCCTAACATTGGCCAGTAAGCTTTAATATGTTGTATGTTATCCAGAAAAATACGGCTTACAGCATAATTACGCATATCTTCAATGAGCGAGACTTCTCCCAGAAAAGACATTGAATTATTTTCTTTTCTATATTTCAGCGGAATAAAGGTATCGAAACCAGGGGCTTCATCCTGTAGCTGGCGTAAACGATTCATATGATCAATTCGGTGAGCATAATTTTCGACGTGTCCATAAAGAATAGTTGCATTCGAAGGTATTCCGGCCAAATGAGCAGCACGATGTATTTCAAGCCATTGTGCAGTTGAGGCTTTCTCGCTGCAAACCTGCTTACGAATTTCTTCGTCAAAAATTTCAGCACCTCCTCCAGGTACTGCCTGTAATCCTGCTTCTTTAAGCTTCTGCAGACCTTCACTATAATCAAGCCCTGCTTTTTCAATCATATAAGCCAGTTCCACTGCCGTAAAGGCCTTAATCTGCAAATCGGGACGCATTGCTTTTATGCTTTTAAGCAAATCGCAGTAAAACCACAAATCACGATCGGGATGCACTCCCCCAACAATATGAACCTCTGTAACCTGCTTATCTTTATAGCTTTCAACTTGTTTGAGCATCTCATCCATACTGTATTCCCATGCGCCTTCTTCTCCTTTTTTGCGCACATACGAACAAAACTTACAGCTATGAATGCAGATATTAGTAGGTTCTATATGAAAATTACGGTTAAAAAAGACCTTATCGCCATTTTTGCGTTCGCGCACCACACTGGCCAATGCTGCCAACAGTGCAGTATCTGCTTCTTTATAAAGAATAATGCCTTCTTCGGGTGTAATGCGAATATCATCTAATATTTTCTCACCTATTTCGAGCACCTGTTGTGGTGCATCATATTGTTTAAGTAATTCTTTCACAATTATTTATTTAAATGTTAAACCAAAATATTTTCAGAACAAAATAATATACACGTTCTAAAACCGTCTAACCAAATATAATTCGAACCACCATGGCATACACGAATCAATACTTCTTTTGCAAACATGCACAAAACAAAAAACCGGCATAAAAGCCGGTTCTTGTATTATTTTACCTTCAAGATTAATTATGCCTTATGTTTCAATTCGTCAGAAACAGTAAGTTTTTTACGTCCTTTAGCACGACGGCTAGCCAACACTTTACGTCCGTTTGCTGATGACATTCTTTCACGGAAACCATGTTTGTTAACGCGTTTACGTCTTGAAGGCTGAAATGTTCTTTTCATATCAGGATATTTTTTCTTTAGTTTTTCAATTAATTTGGGCGGGTCGCCCCGGCCAATTCCTTATCATTGAGAGAGTGCAAAAGTATAATTTATTTTTATTTTTTCAAATGCTCTTTCGTTTTTGTTTTAGCAGTTATCCTTTTTAATCAACTTCCTCAATAAAACCACAAAAAATAAATCATTTCCGCTTCGTTCTTGAACTTGCAGGACAATACACAACCGATTTTGTTTCAAAAAATTCCTCTACAAAAAAGTCACTTATCTGATGAATCTTGCTTTGTTGAAAACCCGCTAATTCTTGTTTTAAATCTCCTCCTTTAAGATAAAAAACACCATTAGGCAACACATTAAACTGCTCGTCACTGAAACTTGTATTAATCCATTTCCAAAATTCAGGAAACGTAGTAACAGCGCGACTTACTATAAAATGAAATTTTATTCCGAGATTTTCGGCTCTCTCCTGTTTTGCGATCACATTAGCAAGTCCAAGCCCCTGAGCAACAGCTTCGACTACTTTTATTTTTTTACCAATCGAATCAACCAGCATAAACTGACATTCGGGAAACATAATTGCCAGCGGAATACCCGGAAATCCGCCACCAGTACCAACATCTAAAATACGCGTTCCCGGAGCAAATTTTATAATCCGGGCAATAGCAAGCGAATGCAATACATGGTGTTCGTAAAGCTGATCGATATCTTTTCTAGAAATAACATTAATCTGTTCATTCCAAAACCGGTATAATTCATCCAGTTTTTCAAATTGTAGAAATTGTTCTGGTGTAAGATCCGGAAAATATTTACGAATAAGGTTCATTTTCAGAGATGATGAGTTTGATGTTTTAATACGTTATACAACAAATCGCGGGCTCTAAACAATTGAGCTTTTACCGTTCCGAGTGGTAATTTTAATTCATCCGCAATTTCTTCGTACGACATTTCACTAAAATACCTTAATTCCAATAATTTACGGTATCTAGGTTTCATCTGACTCACTACTTCTTTTAAATAGTGAACTTTTTGTGTATTGATTACTAGTTCCTCCGGATCCGGAAGTTCTGTTTTTATATTAACAATAGATTTCTGATCTTCAATGGCAACATTCGAGTGTTTTGACAACACATTACGCCTCCGCATGTGGTCTATGCTATTATTAGTTGCTATACGAAAAAGCCAGGTTGAAAAAGCAAAATTGGGAGTGTATTGTTCAAGATTACAAAATGCCTTAGAAAAAGCTTCCAAAGTCAGATCCTCAGCATCAGTCTGATTATTAACCATTTTAAGCATAAGAAAATACAGAACGTCCCGATAACGATCCATCAGCTCTGCATAAGCTTTTTGTTCACCATTTAATGCCCGTTGAACAATATCGTAATCTTGTCGGGCCTTGACCGATAAATTTGGATTTATCTCCATTGTCTACGAGGCGCAAATATTGATGAAATTAAAAAAGTTAACGATATAATGGGCATTATTAAATCAAGCCAAAATGCATGAATAGCAATTCCTTTTTCATTAAACTTATGGGATGCCGAAATTATAACCGACAAAAACATAATCTCTCTTACGAATAATGCTATAACAACAGGAAGTAAAAATGGTTTAAAAAACAACAATCCGATAAATGTCAAATACATTAATATACGAGATAAAGGTTCAAGTCCAAGAGCCATTTTAGATCCCGTTTTATAATATTTACTGGTGGTAAAATGTCTTGACTTTTGCAATTTCCAGCTTTTATAGGTTGTTTTAGGTATTGTTCGGGTATGTGAAGGAATAGACATTTCTAGCTTTGTATTCTTTTTATTGGCAACTTCTTTAACAAACAGATCGTCATCGCCAGATTCGATATGCAAATGCGAAGCAAACCCACGATTTTGGAAAAACAGGCTTTTGCGATATGCTAAATTTCGACCGACCCCCATATAAGGATTACCTAATTTGGCAAAACAGAAATACTGAAGTGCAATAATCATTCCGTCATAACGGATAAGACGATTAAGTAAACCTTTTTTAGAATTAAATCCACCGTAACCTAAAACGACGCCTGCACTTTCAGTAAAATTAGAAGCCATACAAGAAATCCAATCCTGACTTTGAGGACAACAATCCGCATCGGTAAACAACAGCCATTCGTTTTGAGCAGCTTTAATACCAATTGTCAGCGCTAATTTTTTCCCGTGACTAAATTTTGAATCTTCTTTGATAAAGGTTGTTCGTAAGTGCGGATATTGCGCTTTCATTCTTAATAAAACCTGTTCAGTTTCATCGAAAGAACAATCGTTCACAACGATAACCTCGTAATTAGAATAATCTTGTTCCAGTATTGACGGGAGATTTATCTCAAGATTTTCAGCCTCATTACGGGCACAAATAATTACAGAAACAGGTACTTGTTGGTCCGCTGATTTTTCTATCTTTTTGTTTTTCGGAAAAGAAAAAATGCGTCCATATACAAAAACGTAATAAACAAGCTGAATAAATATGGTTGTGCCAAAAATGCATAATAGCACAATACCAATCGTTTCCCAATTAAAATTCAATGCAATCAAGGTATCGTATTTAGGTTTGCAATGTTATCAAACATTTCGAAACCAACCAAACGGCAAAGACATTATCCTAAAAAAAGAAAGCGCCTTTCGGCGCTTTCTTTTTTTATTCAAGTTCGATAACCAAAGTTCCTTTAGGTATTCTGTCGCCTTTAGAAACATTTACCGATTTCACTTTTCCATCAATAGTAAATGTAAAAGTATTTTCCATTTTCATTGATTCAAGAATCATGTAACGTTGTCCTTTTTTAACTTGCTCGCCGGGTGTTACAAAAATTTCGAGAATCGTACCGGGAATTACAGAATGAATAATCCGAGGATCGGGTTTTGTCCAGTTCTGACGAGCCGCAAATTTCTTTGTGTACATCGTCTTGAATTCCAAGTCGTCTACTATAAGAGTATGAAACTCTTCTGGTTTGGTATTTTCCATATTCGAATACTTTAATTACCGGATCAAAACGGAGGAATACCGTGTTTTTTAGCCGGAATACCAATCGATTTGTTTTCAGAAACTTCAATTGCATGAACAAGGAATTTACGAGTTTCTTCGGGAGCAATAACCGAATCAACATAACCCTTAGCTGCAGCAACATATGGATTTGCGAACTTATCAATATATTCTTGTACTTTAATTTTGCGCATTTCATTAGGATCTTCGGCTTCCATAATTTCTTTACGGAAAATAATGTTAGCTGCACCTTCGGGCCCCATAACAGCAATTTCGGCTGTTGGCCATGCAAAAACAAAATCAGCACGTAAGTGTCTTGAATTCATTGCAATATAGCCACCACCATATGCTTTACGCAACACTACCGAAATCTTAGGAACAGTAGCTTCGCTATATGAATACAAAATCTTTGCTCCGTGACGAATAACACCTGCATGTTCCTGATCTACACCAGGAAGATAACCAGGAAGGTCTACTAAGGTAACAATTGGAATATTGAATGCATCGCAATAACGAATGAAGCGAGCAGCTTTGTCTGACGAATCAACATCCAGAACCCCAGCAAGATACAATGGCTGATTAGCAACAAAACCAACTGTTTCGCCGTTGATACGACCGAATCCAATTACGACGTTTTTAGCCCAAAGTTCCTGAACTTCAAGAAAATCTGAATTATCAACAACTGCTTTAATAACGTTGCGTACATCGTAAGGCTGACGTGGATCGTCAGGAACGATATTTTCAATCTGGAATTCAGCTTTAGGCTCAGCTGGTTCAACGTAAGGAGCTTTTTCGCCATTGTGCCAAGGAATGAACGAAAGCAAACGACGAATCTGATCGAAGCATTCTTCTTCATTGTGTGCAAAAAAGTGTGCATTACCGGTAATTTCGGCATGAACACGGGCACCACCAAGATCTTCCTGCGAAATTTCTTCGCCCAAAACAGTCTTAATAACCTCTGGACCAGTGATAAACATTTTAGAGATATTATCTACCACAAAAACGAAATCGGTAAGAGCCGGAGAATAAACAGCACCACCAGCACAAGGTCCGAGAATAACCGAAATTTGAGGAACAACTCCAGAAGCTAACGTATTACGGAAGAAAATTTCGCCGTAACCAGCTAAAGAATTAACACCTTCCTGAATACGAGCCCCACCTGAATCGTTAATACCGATAAGAGGCATACGCATTTTCAGGGAGTGATCCATAATTTTTGTGATTTTACGTGCATGCATGTTTCCTAAAGAACCACCCATAACGGTAAAATCCTGTGCGAACAAACAAACTGGTTGTCCGTTAACTGTTCCTGTTCCAATGATTACGCCATCGCCATGAAGTTTTTTCTTGGCCATGTCGAAATCGCTTGCATTGTGCTCAACAAACAGGTCGTATTCATGAAACGAACTTTCATCAACAATAGACCGGATTCGTTCCCTGGCGGTAAGCTTGCCCATGGCAGCCTGCTTTTCAATAGCTTTCTCACCACCGCCCATTTGTACCATTTCCCTCTTTTTTTGGAGTTCAAGTACTTTCTGTTTTAAAGGCATACAAGTAGTTTTTTGATTAAAACTATAAATATTAGCGAAATAAAAACTATTCGCTTTCAAAATTCTTTGCAACGTTACTAAAAGCTATCTTAATGTGAAAATTTTAACACTGTTAATTTTGAATCAAGATAGTTTACTTATTATAAATCAGAATCTTACTATTTAGGCGCCATACGGTAAAGAATGAGACCTATTCCGGCATAAATAAAATTAGGAATCCAAACCGCAATCATAGGGCTAAGCGTTCCACTTATAGCAAATTGCGAGGAAAACTGTGAAAATAAGATGTACGAAAAACAGATACCTAATCCTAAACCAATATGCATACCTATTCCTCCTCTCACTTTGCGGGAAGACAAAGCAACTCCAATTAATGTTAGAATAAAAGTTGAAAACGGATCGGCTATACGTTTGTGTTTTTCGAGTACAAACGTATTAATATTCTCTGAACCATGAAGTTGCTGCAGTTTTATAAAACGATTTAACTGGAAAAAATTCATTGTCTCCACATCATCATCATTTCGTCTGAAATCTTCGGGTGTAACATTTAGAGAGGTATCTAAAGCCATTGTACTTTTAACAATGCGCTCGTGCAAACCATCAATGTGTCGTATGTAAGAACTTGGAATCCTCCATTTTCTTTTTGTAGAGTCCCATACTATGCTGTTGGCAACCAATCTATTAACAAGCTTTCCTTCTTTAAACTGTTCAATAGTACATTGATAGCCCGTATTTGAAAGCATCGAATAACTCTCTACGTACATAAAAATACCAGGTTGTATCTGTTTATGAACATTACGCGGTGTTTCATCAATAATTGCTTTATTCGTTTTAGGATGTAGATAACGTTCTTCAAACTTAATTCTTACAGCATTTGCCGGAGGCAAAACAAAATTATTGAGTGTAAACGTAAATACAGCCAAAAATAAAGCGCCAAGGAAATATGGATACATCAATCGTCTAAAACTAACGCCGCTACTTAAAATGGCTATAATTTCGGTCTGATAAGCCATTTTTGACGTAAAGAAAATTACTGCAATAAACGTAAACATTGGACTGAACAGCAGCGCAAAGTACGGAGCAAAATTCATGTAATAATTAAAGATAATGAGTTTCATGGTTGCATGGTGCTCCACAAAATCATCAATTCTTTCAGACGCATCAAAAACAATGGCAATAACAACAATAATAAGAATGAGGAAAAAAAATGTCCCCATAAATTTCTTCAGGATATATAAATCCAGCTTCTTGATAAGATGGAAATTCATAAGCGGGTCATAACTTGTTTTACAATACTATCTTTCCAACTACCAAATGTTCCTTCAATAATCTTTTCACGGGCAGTGGTAACCAGCCATAAATAAAAGCTAAGGTTATGAATCGACGCAATCATTGGTCCCAGCATTTCGCCAGCAACAAACAGATGGCGCAGATAAGCACGGGTATAATGCTGGTCGACATAGCCAAGAGAATCGGGATCGACCGGTGTAAAATCGGTTTTCCACTTTTCGTTCCGTATATTTATAATTCCCCTACGGGTAAACAACATTCCATTACGACCGTTGCGGGTAGGCATTACACAATCAAACATATCAACGCCTAGCGCAATGGCTTCCAGAATATTTTCGGGAGTACCGACTCCCATCAGATAACGGGGTCTGTTTTCGGGTAAAATATTGTTAACCGTTTCTAAAATAGAATACATCTCTTCGGCAGGTTCGCCAACCGCTAATCCGCCAATGGCATTGCCCTCGCAAGGAATTGCTGCTATTTTTTCGGCCGATTCTATTCTCAGATCTTTAAAAACACTTCCCTGAACTATCGGAAAAAATGTTTGTGAATGCCCATAAAGAGGTTGTGTGTCACAGAAATGTTTCCATCCTCTATCGAGCCAGCGATGAGTAAGATCGAGCGATTTTCGCGCATAACTTTTCTCACAAGGATGCGGAGCGCACTCATCCAGCGCCATCATAATATCGGATCCTATAATACGCTGCGTATCCACCACATTTTCGGGAGTAAACAAATGTTTTGAACCATCGATATGAGAACGAAACCATGCTCCTTCCTCGGTAAGTTTACGCATCTGCGCAAGCGAAAATATCTGATAACCTCCACTATCGGTAAGAATAGGCCGATCCCATCCGTTGAAACGATGTAGGCCTCCCGCCTGTTGCAGTACGTTTGTACCGGGTCTCAAATACAAATGATAAGTATTACCTAATATAATGTGTGCACCAATGTCGTCTTTAAGTTCACGCGGATGGATTCCTTTTACAGAACCAACGGTGCCAACAGGCATAAAAATAGGAGTCGGAACTGTTCCGTGATCGGTAATAAGTTTTCCTGCCCTTGCTTTTGTAAGATTATCTTTATGAGATAGTTCAAATATCATCTTATAACTGTTTCGGAGGCTAAGCCCTCAAAAAATGTTGCACAAAGATACATTAAAAGCCCACAAAACAAGTTAGCGGGCACAGGGTTGCTATTTTCTGTTTTTAGTTACCAAGTTTTGCCGGTGGTGCTTATATTTGCCTGTATCTTGTTCTACTTAATATAATTCGTACACATGAGACCTTTAGCAACCTTTTTACCGTTGCACATTTTCGTTATTCTGACTATTTGCTTAGCCGGTTGCAAAGGCCATTTTTCGTCTGACAACGACACCCGCATTAAATTATCGGATGGACAATTAGCCTTAAGTTGGGAAGGAACGACTTATTTAACAGGTGGCTATCCGGATGTACAATACCGCTCTTCCATCCAGGCTACTGCTACCGAAAACGATACTGTTTTTAACTTTTATTTAGGCGATACCTCGTACGTAAAAATAAAATACAAAAAACTTCAGCATCCCAACGTTATAATATTAAGCATATTGCCTAACGGAAATACATCTCTGAACGGAGGCGATTTTTCGGGTATTTTCTTTTCAAACTTTCATAAATACAAACGCGGAATTGCATTCTGGCGTTATAAACCTTACAATGCATGGACAAAGCCAATGAAAGTTTCGGCGCCGGCCAATGCAGAGAGTTCAGATATTCAATTTTTCATATGGCAGCATTCCGATGGAACTTACGGTGCGGCATTGCCCCTGTCGGGAAGCGGGTACCGCGGAACGTTAGGCTCTGAACGAGGTTCGTTTGGCTCTAAAGCCGTTTCCGATTTAGAAAATTATCAGGCAACTGAAATACCAGCGTTAGCAATAGGTTTTGGTAAAGACATTTACACGCTTACCGAAGAATTATACAACGATGCGCTTACTTATTTGCATAAAGAAGAAGATTTACGAAAAAACAAGACATACCCCGATATGTTTAATTACATTGGATGGTGCTCATGGAATGCTTCAGACAATGGCGCTAAGCTGAACAATAAATTAATAGAAACGACAGCACGATCTTTTCATAAAGCAGGCTTCCCGCTTGGATGGATGATTATAGACGATGGATGGGCCGATGTTTCGCAAAATCCGGTTCGTTTAAAATCATTTACACCTAATAAAGATCGTTTCCCTGATGGCTTTGCACCAGTAGTAAAAACCGTAAAAGAAAAATATGGAATCAGGCATGTTGGCGTATGGCATGCACTAAACGGATACTGGTTTGGGATTGACAAAAGCTCACCTCTGGGCAAGCAATACTCCGCTTCGTTATTTTCATGGAAAGATCGTTTTATTCCCGAAGCACCTGTCTGCTATATGGTTTCTCCTTACACCGATTCGCTTCTGTTATTTTACCGGCAATGGTATGCGCAACTTAAAGCGCAGGGCATTGATATGGTAAAGGTTGATAACCAATCGTCTACTGAAAAAATGTTTCGCGGAAATTATCCGATTTACGAAGCATCATCAGCTATGCACAAAACATTAAACAAGGCTGTTAACGAATATTTCGGAGAAAATATCATTAACTGCATGGACATGACAAACGATGCCTTTTACAATTTCGGTACAACAGCGGTTGCCCGTGCTGTTGAAGATTATTTTCCGTATCAGAAAGATCAAACGTACAATCTGCAGAAAGGAAATGCAGCAGCCCATGTTGCTCAGGGACTGTATAACAGTTTATACTTTCAACAAATGGTATGGCCAGATTTGGACATGTTTGAATCGTCACATCCGTATGCAGCCTTCCATGCTATTGCACGAGCACTTTCGTCGGGACCTGTCTATATAACGGACAAACCAGGAAAACAAAATTTAGACATTCTAAGACCGTTAACCTTTGCCGACGGAAAAATTATACGAACCAACGATCCGCCCCATATCACCGACGATTGTTTTTTTCGACTTCAGGAAAAGACGCCACTAAAAGCATATTCGTTTATCAATGGTGCAGTTGTATTGGGTGTATGGAATGCTTCCGACATAGACTACATGGAAGGTGGGTTCCGAATTTCGGATTTCAAAAATCTAAAGGGCGATAAATTTATTGCATACGAATATTTTTCTAAAAATTACAGCGTATGTAGCATTAACGAATCGCAAACCATAAAGCTGCGCCGTATGCAATGTCAGTATTACAACATTGTTCCCGTACAAAACGATGTAGCGGCTATCGGTCTGGTAAACAAATATAACGCACCGGGTACAGTAGGTTCTAGGACAGACAGAGATAAAGCTGTTTCGTTTACCGTAGCCGAAGGCGGTACTTTTGCAGTATGGAGTTCAAAATATCCTTCCGAGATATTGGTAAACGGCAAAAAAGGCGGGTATATCCGCAAAAAACGCATGTTCTTTGTTCAGATTCCGGCTGCATACCAAAATGCACAGGTTGAATTACGTTGGTAACAAGAAAAAAATTAAAGAATAAAATAATTCACAGTAAAATCTGCAATTTTTATTGTAAAAAAGGGATCAAAGGTTGCTTTTGCAAGGATTAGCATCTTAACAACAAGGCTAGAATATAAAAAAATTACAGACGCTGTCGCAGCGTCCGTAACTAACCAACTACTAACCAACTAACTATGAAAACTACTTAATATTTATATTGTTGTTCCCTTGTCGGGAAAACATCCTTTTTGTTTGACGTTTCAAAAATACAATTATTTTTTTGTTTCAATCTTAACAAATCATTAAAAAATCTTAACATAAACACAAAAAACACGTTTTTATATCTATGTTGAAACAATACTAAGGGGTACTTATTAAAAAAATAATATTTTTCATAAAGAAATTATATAAAATTGAGGGGTATGTTTCGTTTTTTACTTTTTATCTCAAAAAGAACATCTCAACATAAACTATTCAATTTTTCCATTACATTTTTTGTTAATTTTTAAACTTCAAAAAACAGATTTATTCTTCTTAACTGTTTTAGCAATCCTGCATATACCTTTGCAGCATGGAAACAACAGAACAGCAACTGGCATTTCGGCAAAAAGCATTACGAAAAATAACGCTAAAAACAGGTAAGACCATCGAACAGCAAGAATTGCTTCAGGATGGGGATAAAATATTAATTGCGCTCTCGGGCGGAAAAGATTCTTATGTTCTACTTGAAATTCTGGCTGAAACTGCTCGCATTATTCCTGCAAAAATTGAGTTAATGGCTGCACATGTTGCCTTCGATAACGTTGGATACCGTATCGATACTCAATATATGAGTTCGCTGTGCGAAAACCTGAAAATTCCTTTTTTTCTTCTGAAAGAAGATCTTGAGATCAAAGAAGATTCGACAAAAAGCATGTGCTTTGCCTGCTCATGGAATCGACGCAAACTTCTTTTCAAATTAGCAAAAGATCATAGTTATAATAAAATGGCGCTCGGTCATCACATGGACGATGCGGTACAGACACTGTTGATGAATCTTATCTGGCACGGATCAGTTTCCTCCATGCCTTATAAACTTAAAATGTTTGACGGCAGGATGGATTTGATACGCCCGATGCTAAATCTCACCGAAGAAGAAATTACAAAATACGTTAGTCTACGAGATTATCCGGAATCTATAGCATGCTGTCCTTACGATACTGCAACACGCCGGCAAAGTGTAAGAAATTTAATTGAACAAATCAAACATCTGACACCAAATGCATTAACAAATATGCACCGTTCAATGTCAAATATTTTTTTCGAATATCTTCCAGACAGTAACAAACCTACTTATCATGAACAATTCAGATGCCTTTAGTGATCACAGCATTATAACCACAGACGATGGTTCGTATACGTTGTTCCTACCCAAACTTGGCGAACAATACCACTCACTTAAAGGAGCTCTGTCCGAATCGATGCATGTTTACATTAATACCGGATATAACCATGTTAATACGAATCCGGTATCAGTGCTCGAAATTGGTTTCGGTACAGGCTTAAATACATTGCTCACTCTTATAGAAGCAAAAAGACAAAACCGGACTACGATTTACCATACGTTGGAAAAATATCCATTGTCGGGCGAAATAATCAAAGGTCTGAATTACAGCAAACAATTAGGTGGAGATGCCAATATTTATTGGAAGGCCATCCACGAATCAGGATGGAATAGCAGTACATTGATTTGTCCTGATTTTGAATTTGCACGTTATGACTGCGATGTGTACGATTTTTGCCCACAGAGGAAATATGATGTGGTTTATTTCGACGCTTTCGCTCCCGAAGTTCAGCCCGAAATGTGGACGCAAGAGCTTTTCAACGATATTTTCAGTTGGATAGCTGAAGATGGAGTATTAGTAACATATTGTGCCAAAGGAATTGTTCGCCGCACCATGCAAGCTTCTGGATTTGAAGTAGAAAGACTTGATGGACCAGTAGGCGGAAAACGCGAAATACTGAGAGCGACAAAAAAGCACAGACATTAAATTCATAAAACACAAAAACTACCATCGGTTATTGTATCCATATAAAGTTACGACAACCGATGGTTGCATAAATAACAAGAAAACAGGTCAATAGAATATTAGTATTTCTTGTTATTAATTTAGTCAAGTTCAGTGCCTGGTTCAAGCACAATTTTCTGGACGTGACCACTGCGCATAACCTGTATTTTTATTTTGCGTGGCTTTTCGGGATTAAGAAGTTCGTAAACCTCATCGAGCTGGTTGTTAAAACAATTTTCGCCCTGTACCCGAATAAGCATATCTCCAATCCGAACACCAGCACGATCGGCAGGCGAACCTTTTCGAATTTCGGAAACCTGATAAATAGGTACTCCTGGCTTTTGTGCAATCAAATCAATTCCGCTACGATTATAACGAAACGGGCGACGAAACTCCTTTCCAGGCTTAAGTCCAATCCGTTGATTCGGATAATCAATTACTACATGAAAGCGGCGAAAAAGCTCATTTCCGATACTTCCGTCCCGACCTTGCAGTAAATTGGTATCGCCAACCGATGCACTGTCTGGAAACGCAGCAATAACGCCATTCATCGAATAATCTCCCAAAACAAGAGTCCCTATTTTACCTGCTTTACCCTGAATATCTCCATTTAAACCACCTCCTAAAATAGTTTCAAAATTCTTCGACGGAAGTTCTAATTCACTATTATTGAAACTAAAAGCCCATATTGCATCACTGAGCCCGGTATCTATAAGTGTACGAAAACTATATGGAATATTATTTTGAACCACAACAATATCCATTACTGGTTTTTCATCTTCGAGCTTAAATGGAATATAGTGAAATCGGCGCAGAGAACGTGGTGGTTTTACCGATGGCTTATATAGTGTCATTATTTTATTATCAAAATTCAAGTCAACAATAAACTGCATAAAAAAATCGCAACCAATAATTCCACTTATTTTTCGCCCCATGCGTTGCGAAAATTCATTTTGTTGCTGCTGAATAACACATATCCATTGATTAGTTCCTTTTACACCATGCATACATATCATATTCCCAGCAGATAGATAAGCTGTTACAGATTGATCTTGTCCCAAACCTTTTAACGATACAGGATAAGTAAGCTGCATTGTTGCAGGTTTAACAGACGAAGTATCAAGCAAAATAGACCGGCGAACGCCAGTGTCGAGAATAAAATTAAGACTATCTGATCCATTAACGATAAGCTTGAATATCACCAAATTATTAACAACATCGAAAGGAATTTCGACGTAACGATTTTCGGGTGACTCAAACTCATAACGACCTCTCTGTGCAAACGTATTGTCAATCAGGAGAATCGATATACCAACCAACAGTGCCAGTGTTTTCATAGTTCCGGGTATTAACTCGGGTAGAGAGATTACCCAGCGACTCAACTCTCCAACGCTCAGGTTTGCGTTTTCAAGCTTCTGTCAGGCTGACTTTCGTATATATGATTCCTCAATAACTTTTTTCCCTATTCTTTCAGTAATATTTTTTGCCTATAAAAATGAAGAAAATATAGCACAGAAACAACTCTCACTACAATTCACATATTTAACTAAAAATAAACAAGTTATATTGTTCAAAAGAATAGGAAGAACAATAAAATACAAGAGAGCAATATAAAGTAATCGATTGCATTATATTGATAAAATCAATTAACTAAATGATTACAAAACATTGATTGCAAAACAATTATAATTCGGAATTATTTCGAAATGAACTTTCCCTTACAATAAGCTGTGGACGAATATTGATAACTTTAGGTATAAATTCGCTAGAAGGGTTCTCTATTTCATCGAGAAGTGTCTTTGCTGTAGTTGCGCCCATTTCTACAGCAAACTGATTGATAGAAGTAAGCGAAGGTGTAATAAATTCAGTAAAAGGTTCGTTTGCAAAACCAACAATACCAAGCTCTTGCGGAATTGCTATTTTTAAGTCTTTTGCAGCAAGCAAGGCTCCCAGAGCCGAATAATCACTGGCCGAAAATACCGCATCTACATTTAACTTGCTTTCTTTTATCTTCTTAAATATTTCGTATCCCTTTTCTTTATCAAGGACATTGACAAAAACAAGTTTCTCATCAAACGGAATACTTTTATCTTTCAATGCCTTACGATAGCCTTCCAGACGCTGCTGATAAATATTAATATGCTGAGGTCCTGCAAAATGTGCAATTCGCCTAAAACCTTGTTCAAGAAGATGAATAGTTGCATCGTATGATGCCTGAACATTGTCATTCAAAACTTTACTCACATTAACATCTTCGCGTATACGGTCGAACTGAACTAGAGGAATTCCATTACGCAGAGCAGATTCTATATGCTTAGAATTTTTCGTTTCAAACGATATAGCCATAATAATACCGTCTACCCTATTATTTATAAGCGTAATAAGATTTTGGGCTTCTTTTTGTACCGATTCTTCCGACTGACATATAATCATATTATAACCAGCCTTATTGGTTACGCTTTCAATACCTGAGATAGTATTCGAGATAAATACCCGGTTTATACGAGGTACAATTAAACCGATAGTACGGGCTTTACCTGTTCGCAAGCTGGCTGCCAGCGTATTAGCGGTATAATTCAATTCTTTCGCTTTTTTGCGAACCAAAAGTTTTGTATCATTGCTAATTTTCGGATGGTCATTCAACGCCCGCGAAACTGTAGAAGCTGTTAAATCCAGCGCCTTAGCAATATCATGTATGGTTGTTCGTTTTTCAGACATGGCTATTTTTCTGCGACTAAAGATAGAAAGAATATTTTTAATGCAATCGATTGAATTGTGTCAAAAATGTTTTTACTTTGCTCCGTTGCTTTTTCGAAGTAATTAAATGCTCAACTCGATAATATAAATTAAACGATAATGGCAAAAGTTATAACGTTTGGCGAAATAATGTTAAGACTAGCAACTCCTGGTCATCAACGATTTACACAAGCAAATCATTTCGAAGCTACCTATGGCGGTGGCGAAGCGAATGTTGCTGTTTCGTTGGCAAATTACGGACTCAATACCGAATTTGTAACCCGCCTACCGGAAAATGATTTAGGGCAAGCCTGTACCAACGAATTAAAAAAATACAGTGTTGGAACACAGTATATTAAATATGGAGGCGAGCGTCTGGGAATTTATTACCTCGAAACAGGATCGGTAAACCGCCCCAGTAAAGTGGTATACGATCGGGCTCACTCTTCGTTCAGCACTGTATCTCCCGAAATGTTCGATTGGAATTCAATTTTCGAAGGTGCCGAATGGTTTCACTGGACTGGTATTACACCTGCCGTGTCAGAAGGCGCGGCAGAGACTTGCTTAGCAGCGCTTAAAGCAGCAAAAGCAAAAGGAATAAGAATATCCTGCGATTTAAATTATCGAGCAAAGCTCTGGAAATGGGGTAAAAAAGCCGGAGAAGTTATGCCCGAACTGGTTTCGTACTGCGACGTTATTTTAGGCAATGAAGAAGATGCCGAAAAAGTTTTTGGCATCAAGCCCGAAGGTGGAGATGTAACTAAAGGACACGTTGATGCTGCTGGTTATGAATCGGTTTGCCGACAATTAATGGTTCGTTTTCCAAACGCAAAAAAAACAATTATAACCCTCCGCGGTTCAGTAAATGCAGACCATAACACTTGGGCTGGTGTTTTATTTGATGGCTCTACTCTTTTTCAATCACCTGTTTACGATATAACCCACATTGTAGATCGCGTTGGTGGAGGAGACTCGTTTATGGGTGGTCTTATTTACGGATTGATTACGTACAATAATGACCAACAGGCACTAAACTTTGCTGTTGCCGCCTCATGTCTTAAGCACACTATTCCAGGTGATTTCAATTTAGTTACCGTTGCTGAAGTAGAAGCACTAATGAAAGGTGACGGTTCGGGTCGCGTTCAACGCTAACTCTTACAATTAAGACAATCAGATATTTACAATAAAATGTCAAAATATACTCGTATACAAGTAGTTCAGGCAATGAACGAAACAGGTTTAGTTCCTGTTTTTTATCATGCTGATATTGAAATTGCAAAAAAAACACTCAAAGCTGCCTATAATGCCGGAGCCAGAGTATTTGAATTTACAAACCGTGGAGATTTTGCCCACGAAGTTTTTGCAGAACTTAACAAGTTCGCAATCCGCGAATTACCAGGAATGATGCTGGGTGTAGGGTCTATTATAGACGCCCCAACAGCAGCACTTTATATTCAGATGGGATCTAATTTTGTCGTATCTCCATTATTAAATGCAGAAATAGCAAAAGTTTGCAATCGTCGTAAAATTATGTGGGTTCCGGGTTGCGGTTCACTTTCGGAAATTAATTATGCTGAAGAACTTGGAGCTGAAGTTTGTAAGATATTTCCGGCTGCACAAGTTGGTGGACCTGATTTTGTCAAAAATATAAAAGGTCCGTGTCCCTGGTCATCTATCATGCCAACAGGTGGAGTTGAACCCGAAGAAGAAAATCTACGCAAATGGTTCAATGCGGGAGTTTGCTGCGTTGGAATGGGATCTCAGCTTTTCCTGAAAAAGCATATTGAAGCTGGTAATTATGAAGCAATTGAAGCTGATATTCGCAAGGCTATTGATCTGATTAACAAAGTACGAAAATGAGTTACGTAGAAAATTTATTCGGTATAAAGAACAAAATAGCGGTACTTACCGGTGGTGGTGGAGTTTTAGCAGGTGCTATAGCCGAAGGACTTGCACAAGCAGGTGCTAAAGTAGTTTTACTGGGCCGTCATATCGAAAACATACAGGCAAGAGCAAATTCTATTAAACAAAAAGGAGGAGAAGCGCTACCTATTGTTGCCGATGTTTTAGACATTGAAAGTTTAAAAGCGGCCAATGAGCAGATTATAAAGCAGTGGGGAGTTGTTGACATTTTGATCAACCTCGCTGGAGGAAATATGCCCGGCGCAACAATAAGTCCTGATCAAACTTTTTTCGATCTTCAGCCAGAAGATTTGCAAAAAGTTATGGATCTAAATTTTAATGGAACGGTATATCCTTCAATGGTTTTTGGCGAAAATATGGCAAAGCGAAAAGAAGGTTGCATCATTAACATATCGTCGATGGCTGCATACCGGGCAATTACCCGTGTTGTGGGATATTCGGCAGCCAAAGCTTCTGTCAGCAATTTCACACGTTGGCTTGCTACCGAATTGGCCAGCAAATTTGGTGACGGAATACGCGTAAATGCTATTGCTCCCGGATTTTTTGTTGCCGATCAAAATCGCAAATTACTGGTAAACGAAGACGGGAGTTATACCTCACGTGGACAGTCAGTTATAAACCAAACACCAATGCGTCGCTTTGGAGAACCAGATGAGTTAGTTGGCGCTGTTATATACCTGTCTAGTCAGGCATCTAAATTTGTCAATGGAGCTATAATTCCGGTTGATGGTGGATTTGAGGTTTTTAGTGGAGTTTAATCATATTTTAGTAGTGTAGAGTAAAGCCATCAGGCTGATTGTTAACTAATAATCAGCCTGATACTTTCACCTTTAAATTAAGTAAAAAGTAATTAAGATATGGCACTCGAGCAAACTTGGCGCTGGTATGGACCGAAAGATTCCATCAGCCTTGCAGAAATAAGACAAACAGGTGTTACTGGCATTGTTAATGCATTGCATCATATTCCATATGGAGAATTGTGGAGTATTGATGAAATTCTTGAACGCAAAAAAATCATCGAAAAAGCAGGATTAACATGGTCTGTTGTTGAAAGTGTTCCTGTTCATGACGATATAAAGAAAAGAACCGGTAATTTTAAGACTTATATCGAAAATTACAAACAAACTTTACGTAATCTTGGTCAATGTGGCATTCATACTGTTTGTTACAATTTTATGCCCGTATTAGACTGGTCACGTACTACGCTCAATATGCCGTTTGCAGATGGTTCATTTGCGCTTCAGTTTGATTATAAAGCTTTTCGCGCCTTCGAATTATTTATTTTAAAACGTACCGGCGAAGAAGTAAACTATACCGAAACACAAATCGACGAAGCTAAAAAATATTTTGAGCAGATGTCTCCTGCTCAGATTGAGGAGTTAAAAATAGCAGTAATGCAGGGACTTCCGGGATGCGACGATTCCTTTACGCTCAAACAACTTGAAGAAGGATTAGATGGATATAAAGGTATAACCCGCAAGATGTTACTCGAAAATCTAAAACTTTTTCTGAAAGAAATCGTTCCGGTTGCCGAAGAATCTGGTGTTCGTATGGCTATCCACCCGGACGATCCTCCACGACCAGTTTTAGGTTTGCCTCGTGTAGTGAGTAGTATTGACGACATCCGCGAAATTTTATCAGCCGTAGACTCTCCGTCTAACGGGTTGACACTTTGTACAGGTTCGCTTGGAGCTGGTGCTTTTAACGATTTACCTAAAATTGCACATTCTTTTGCCAATCGTATAAATTTCACACACTTACGCAATGTTCGCCGTGACGAAGACGGAAACTTCAATGAAGATTACGTTTTTGAGGGAGATATTGATCTATATAGCGTTATGAAGGAATTGGTTCTGGAAGAAGAACGTCGTAAAGCCGAAGGTCGTACTGATTGGCAGATTCCTATGCGTCCGGACCATGGCAATTTAATGCTGGGCGATATTAACAGTGGACGTAATTTTTATCCGGGTTACTCGCTCTATGGACGTATGAAAGGTTTAGCAGAACTACGCGGATTAGAAGTAGGTATCCGTCGCAGCATAAGCACAAAATAGTATTCATATTCTGTGAACTAACTAATTAGCTAATGTTAAATAAAATATTAACCGGCAGATTCAGATGGGCTATCTGCGCTCTGATTTTCTTTGCTACCACCATAAACTATATGGACAGGCAAGTAATCAGTATATTGAAACCTGTTCTTGAAACTGAACTTAAATGGTTTGATGCCAATAATATAGAAAAAGAATACAGTTATATTGTGATGGCTTTTACGGCCTCATATGCACTGGGTCTATTATTTTTTGGTTGGTTTGTCGACAAAATAGGAACGCGTCTAGGCTATGTCGTTTCTGTTGCAATTTGGGGTTTATCTTCAGTAAGTCATGCATTTGCCAAAACATCTTTAGGTTTTGGGATGGCTCGCGTTGGTTTAGGCTTGGGAGAATCGGGCAATTTTCCATCGGCTATAAAAACAGTGGCTGAATGGTTTCCGAAAAAAGAAAGAGCGCTGGCAACCGGTATTTTTAATTCCGGTGCAAATGTTGGTGCAGTTGTCGCGCCAATACTTATTCCATGGGCTATTTATGCTTTCGCTGCTAATCCGGCACATCCGGCATGGCAAGTTGGTTTTATTATAACCGGATTATTTGACCTTATCTGGTTAGTTTTTTGGCTGTTGATTTATAAAAAGCCATCCGAGAAAAAGTCTTTAAGCAAAGAAGAATTTGAATACATCCACAGTGATAAAGAAGAAGCTACCGATACTAAAAAAATATCGTGGGGTAAGTTAATGGCATACCGCCAAACATGGGCTTTCTTTATTGGTAAATTTCTTACCGACTGCGTATGGTGGTTTTACTTGTTTTGGTTACCATCGTATTTAAATGACAAGTATCATGTTGATATCCGAAACTTTAGCAATTTTGCACTTCCTCTTATTATCATTTATTCTTTAACAACCGTTGGAAGTATAGGTGGTGGTTGGTTATCTTCTCACTTCATCAGCAAGGGATGGACAGTTAATAAATCGCGTAAAATAACAATGCTAATATGTGCATTGGCTGTTGTTCCTATTATAGCCGTTAAATTCGTTAGTTTATGGCCTGCTGTATTGATTATTGGATTAGCCGCTGCTGCTCATCAGGCTTGGAGTGCCAATATTTTTACGACGGTATCTGATATGTTTCCAAAATCGGCAATAGCATCTGTTACGGGTATTGGAGGTATGGCAGGTTCGGTAGGCGGTGTTCTATTCCAGTGGATAATTGGCATGTTATTAGCATCATATAAAGCAGCCGGAAATATTGAAACAGGTTATTCTTTATTATTTATAGTGGCGGCTCTTGCCTACATTTTGGCTTTATTATTCTTTCATCTACTTGTACCCAAAATGAAACGTGTGGAATAGATTTATCATTAAAAAAACGAGAAGGAGCCAAAATATTAAATATCATTGGCTCCTTCTCGTTTTTTAACGTAATCATCAATATATTAATAAGATACACTTATCATATCCTAAATTTTCATTTTAAAAAAATATTTTTTGAAAGCATTAAATATCTGATTATAAGATTAATTTTAATTAAATTCATAACACACATCATTCCTTCAATTTTCAGGTTAATTTTACAATTTAACATTTGGAATAGTTTTTGAAAAGCTATTGACATACTTAAAAACTGGAAAAGATGAATACCTCAATTTTAACAATCCCTAAACGCCTTTTAAAAAAAGGAAATATTATAGTTGCGGCAGCAATTACAATATTAATAATGCAAAGCTGTTTCCCTGTTTCATATGTAGCAACAAGCAGCTCTGAACCAACTTATGTAGAAACAACTCCTCCCCCTCCTCCTCCCAGCTGGATTCCTCCTTCTGAAGAATCTGTACAATCGAGATATTATTATTTTCCTGATTATGAAATGTATTACGACTTACGTAGTCGCGAATATATTAGTATAGAAGACGGAAATTGGGTTTTCACTGCATCTTTACCTGGAATGTATGCCAGCGTAAATTTAGACAATGCTTTTGTGGTTGAACTTAATTATAATGTAGTTGATCCGTGGCGTAACCACTCTGTTTATGTTTCGCACTATCCAAAATACTATTACAGATCATATTACAGTAATACAGGAAATGTGGTAAACAGTAATAATACAGTAATTAACAATACTACAATTGTTAACAATAATTATTATGGAAATAATTCTTCAAATCCAGGTTATAGGCTTCCGGTGAGAGGATTTAGCGAAAATCAAAAACGCATTATTTACCAGAACAATAGTAATAACGAACGTCGCAGTAATGTAAATAACAATCAGGGATTTCATTACAACAACGACAATAACAACAATAATACGCCATCGACCACCCGAAGAGGCAGTAATGGCAGCTTTAATAACCAAAACAACTATCACCCTGTTAACAATTCACAACCAGATGTCCGCAGGCAATCAGGAACAACTACTCAGCCGAATAATAGTTATCAGCAACCGGCAAATAATGTTCAGAATGAGAATCGCAGACAGACTTCTGGAACACAACCTACTATAAACGAACAGCCACAAGGAGCTCGTCAATCATCTACTCCGGTGAATAATAACCGTCAAACACCGGTTTTCAATACACAACAGCAGCAATCAACAACACCGACAGACAGTCGCAGAAACATCATTAACAATAATGTACAGACGCAACAACAAACTCAGACACAACGACAAAGCGTTCCTCCTGTAACCAATAGAAATGCAAAACAGAATGCTGTTAGCACAGCACCTCAACAAACTCCGGCGCGACGTACCCAACCTGTTATCTATCAGAATAAAGAAGTAGGTACACCTGTAAAAGTCAGCAAAACAAGAGAATCGAACAATAATACTAGCAATAATGATAACAAAGACAGCAATAGACGTCGTTAGTATATCATATTCAGCATAAAAACGAAGAGATAACCAACAATAAATGGTTATCTCTTCGTTTTTTTATGCAATAACATCATTATTCATTATTAAGCCTGCGTTATTTCTTATTTTTGCCTAACTATCAATTTTTGTCAGCAATGAATTTTAAAGTGAAATATTTGTTTTTTTTCGCATCTCTATTGCTTTCTTTCTCAGCTATAGCTCAAAACTTTACAGATGCAAAAGGAGTAAAACAAGGACCATGGGAAGTGAAATATTCTAATGGCATCATCCGTTACAAAGGAACTTTTAAAGATGGAAAACCAACAGGTGAGTTTAAACGTTTTTTTGAAAGCGGAGAACTTCGCATCAATCAATTCTTCAAGGAAGATGGAAGTTCTTACGTAAAAATATATTACGAAAACGGCGTTTTAGCTGCTGAAGGAAAATACATTGGCGAAAAAAAAGATAGTATCTGGCGTTATTACTCCTATTACGACAAAACACTGCGAATGACAGAAACTTATAAGACAGGTATAAAAGAAGGACTTACATGCAGGTATTTTAACAATGGAAAGCTGTCGGATGAATTGATGTACCACAATAACAAAAAAGATGGCATCTGGAAACAATATTTTGACAACGGACAAGTGAGTTTAAAAGCTTATCATGTTGAAGATGTTCGTACCGGAGGTTTCACAACTTATTTTTCGAACGGGATGACCGAATCTACCGGAAAATTTGATAAAGGCTTAGCCGATGGAACCTGGTATTATTACGACGAGAATGGTAATGAAAAATCAAAAATTATTTACCATCATGGCGTTGCCGAAAATCAGGAACAGCTTGATAAAGAGCATCAGGAATATTTAAAAAAACTAGAAATGAACATCGGGCGTATACCCGAACCTGTTGAAAGTGATTTTACTCCCCGGTAATGAAATTTTTAGTATCTGCACTTTTTGTCACCTTATTTTACTGCAATTTGCCAGCCCAAAACGGTCGGGCTTACTGGTATTTTGTCCGTTTTACCGATAAAAAGCACAACGCTTATTCACTAACCTCGCCTTCGTCATTTCTGTCGCAGCGAGCAATCGACCGACGCAATAAACAAAAAATTGCAATTGATTCTACCGATTTACCTGTAACACAATCGTATATTGATAGTTTACGCACTTATGGCTTTTCTATTAAACACACCTCGCGCTGGCAAAATGCAGCCACAATTTTGTCGACCGACAGTCTTAAACCTTTGTCATTAAAAGAAAAGTCTTTTATTAAAGATGTAAAACTGGTTGGATATCGGATAGATAAGCAAAATGCCATGTTTATCGACCCCGAGAACAATGCGATAAAAACATCACGCAAAAAATATTCCGATCCCGTTGATTACGGTATCGCTCGTACTCAGGCTGAACAATGTCATGGCAACACGCTGCACGAAGCTGGTTTTAAAGGCGAAAACATGCAAATTGCCATTCTTGATGGTGGTTTTTATCATGTTGACAGTTTGCCTGCATTTGACAGCATTCGTTTACAAAACAGAATTTTAGGGCACAAAGATTTTGTTAATTCTTCTGATTCTTTTTACAGCACTCATACACACGGAATGTGCGTATTTTCTATTCTTTCGGCTAATATGCCGGGACAAATAGTTGGTTCTGCACCACATGCTTCGTACTATCTTATTCGAACAGAAGACGTTTCATCTGAATATCCGGTTGAGGAATGCAACTGGCTGGCTGGAGCTGAACTTGCTGACAGTCTTGGTATTGATATTATCAGCACATCGTTAGGCTATTCATCTTTTGACGATTCTCATTTCAACCATACTTATGCCGAAATGAACGGATCGACCTCCATCATATCCCAGGCCGCCGAAATGGCCTTCAAAAAAGGAATTTTAGTTATTGCCAGTGCTGGCAACGAACGGGATAACAGTTGGAAATACATTACCGTTCCGGCCGATGCTCCCGATGTGCTCACAGTCGGTGCTGTTGACGATAGTGGCGCTGTTACTGGCTTTAGTTCCTGCGGCCCGACTGCGGACAAACGAATAAAACCCGACATAGTTGCACTTGGTTATAAGACTGCAATACAAACGCCACTGGGCAAAATATCTACCGGCAACGGAACATCATATTCTACGCCTGTTGCAGCAGGTTTTGCAACCTGTTTATGGCAATCCTTACCTCAATTATCGGCAGCCGAAATAGTCGCGCTTATTCGCTCAACATCAAGCAAATCATTCTCACCCGATAGCTTGTATGGCTATGGTATTCCCGATTTCGAAAAAGCCTATTCTTATGGCAAACAAATTGTTACGCTAAGACAAGAGTCGGAAAAACAGGTAGTCGCCCTACCTACTATTTTTACCAATTCCGTTTCGCTTACTTTTAGACAAAGCAAACATGGCTTCTACGCTTTTGAAATCTACGATATAAAAGGTCGAAAATTATCCGAAGGACAGCTAGACAATTCGGCTGTTATACAAACTATTGAAACTCCCGCTTCACTCAGTGCCAGCGTTTATCTTCTTCGTCTTTTAAATAAAAACGGAAAAGAAATATGTCTGAAACTTATTCACTTATGAGCGAAAAAGCAGACAGCATCCGGTTAAGTCAGCTTGCCCGACAGGTAAAACAATCACTCTCGGCATCTATGCCCGGAATTTATAAAATAGTAGCTGAAATAAGTGAAATAAAAGAAAATGCCAGTGGACATTGTTATTTGGAACTAATTGAGAAAGAAGAAGGAACAGACACTATAGTAGCTCGTGCAAATGCCAATATCTGGGCTTATTCCTGGCGAATGATCAAACCTTATTTTGAAACAACTACAGGGCAGAGGCTTGATAAAGGAATGAAGGTCTTAGTCGCTGTAACTGTTGAATATCACGAAGTTTATGGACTCAGCCTCAATATTAAAGACATTGATCCGGCTTATACGCTGGGTGAAATGGCATTAGCCCGACTACAGGTTATTCAGCGCCTGAAAAAAGAAGGTATTTTTGACATGAACCAAAGCATGGAAATGCCATTGGTTCCGCAACGCATTGCTCTTATAAGTTCGCCAACAGCAGCTGGTTACGGCGATTTTATGAAACATATTACCGATAACGAATTCGAATATTCATTTCATATACAGCTATTTGCTTCACTTATGCAAGGTTCAGAAGCAGCTTCATCAATCGTTTCTGCTCTGAACGAAATAAATGAAAATTTTGAAAATTTTGACGTTGTTGTTATTCTGCGTGGAGGCGGTTCTCGCACCGATTTAGCCTGTTTTGATGATTATCGGCTGGCATCACACGTCGCTCAGTTTCCTTTACCTGTAATAACGGGCATTGGCCACGAACAGGACGATAGTGTTACAGATATGGTTGCTCATACCCGCCTGAAAACACCAACAGCAGTAGCTGCTTTTTTGATTGATGCGTTAAACGAAGTTGAAAATATGGCATTGGATTGGTATGATGCTATGACCGAAAAGGTTCAATCTATACTAAATACTGAAAAGGAAAAGCTTACGCGATTATCGCTCACATTTCCCTCTTTGGTTACAGGCGTTATTAACCAAAACCGTAATTTTCTTGAACGACTATCGATACAATTACCCGAGGCCTCCCGAAAAGCAACACGAGTAGCATCTCTGGCTGTTGATAAAACTGAACGAAAACTTGAAACGGCATCGCTCCTTTCCATTAAAAATCAACAAACAAAACTCAATACTTTAACGACCAAACTTCAGCATAACATCAAACAATCCATACGGGAACACGAGCATCGTTTAAGCCAACACAGCTTGCTTGCTGATACTTACGATCCAAAACATGTTCTTGCACGTGGTTATTCGTTATCGCTGATTGATGGAAAATTAGTTTCGTCTGTAAAAATGTTAGAAGTCGGACAAACTATAACGACCAGATTATCAGATGGAACTTACAGCAGCAAAGTCGAATCAATTTCCAGAAAAGACCAATAAAAAAGGGAATCTTTCAAAAAAGACTCCCTCTATCAAAATAAAAAGTGTATGCTTATTCTAATTCATTGTCTACCAATATGCGTCCGCAATATTCACAAACAATAATTTTTTTGCGCGATTTGATGTCGAGCTGACGTTGAGGAGGAATTTTGGCAAAACATCCGCCACAAGCATCACGTTGAACAGTAACTACAGCCAAACCATTGCGGGCATTTCCACGAATACGTTTGTAGGCCGTTAATAATCTGGATTCTATAATTTTTCCGATTTCTTCCGAACGATCAACTAACTGTTGTTCTTCTTTTTGAGTATCGGAAACAATGTCGTCTAATTCCTTTTTCTTGTTAGCGAGGTCAATTTTACGTTCTTCCAACCGACGACTTGCATCAACCATCATGTCTTTTTTAGTCTTTGCCTGAGCTGAAAATTCGCGGATACGTTTTTCGCTCAATTCAATTTCAAGTGTTTGAAATTCAATTTCTTTACCTAAAGACTCAAATTCACGATTGTTTCGAACATTATCTTGCTGTTCTTTGTATTTCTTTACAAGTTCCTGCGAATTTTTAATCTCGCCTTTTTTGTTTTGGATGGCGGTTTCAAGATTTGCAGCCTCGTCTTCGTAGTTTTTTATGCGGGTTTCCAAACCTGCAATTTCATCCTCAAGATCTTCAACCTCAAGAGGTAACTCACCACGCAAAATACGTATTTTATCAACTTCAGAATCAACTTTTTGTAATTCAAATAAAGCCCTGAGTTTTTCTTCTACCGAAATTTCAGGTTCGCTTGCTTTCGTTTTTTCAGCTGCCATATTATTAGCTTAAAAAATATTTACCGGATTTGTATCGACAGTAGTGAAATGAACGGCAAAATTAGTGATTTTTTTTGTAAGTAAATGTACAAACCAATCTTTTGCAAATTGTTCACTCTCATAATGGCCAATATCCGCCATTACCATTTTATCATCCACATCGAAAAACTGATGATATTTCACATCGCCGGTGATGTAAAAATCGGCTTTCTGAGCCATTGCTGCCTGCATAAAAGAAGCTCCGCTTCCGCCACATAATGCCACCCGGTTTACTTTTCGACCGAGTAAGGCTGTGTGTCGAATTGATTTCACTTTGCAATTTTTTTTTATCTGCTGCAAAAAATCGATTTCTGAAACCGGACACTCCAACTCTCCGATTATGCCTGTTCCATATAGTGGATTTTCATTTTCCAGCCGATAAACATCGTATGCAACCTCTTCGTAAGGATGTGCCTGAACCATATCGTTGATAACCTTTTGCAAAATATGCTCAGGAACAATTGTTTCTATCCGGATTTCGGCTTCCTTGTGAAATTCGCCCATGCTTCCCACATACGGATTAGCTCCTTCCAGTGCTCGGAATGTACCAACACCCGAAATATTATAACTACATGAATCGTAATTACCTATATAACCAGAACCTGCATTAAAAATAGCCATACGAACTTCATCGGCAGCAGCTTCGGGTACAAACACCACCAGTTTAAATAATTTTCCTTTTACAGGAATGAGCGTTTTAATATTATTTAGCCCTAATTTATTAGCCAATATATAATTATGGTTATAAGGCGAAGAATCGAGATTTGTATGTGCGCAATAAATAGCAATATTATTTTTAATTGCTTTTATTAAACAGCGCTCAACCCATGTACGACCAGTAAAACGTTTAAGTCCGCCAAAAACAAGCGGATGATGGGCTATGATTAATTTTATTTCTTTTTGAATAGCGTCGTCTATAACAGCTTCAGTGACATCAAGAGAGACAAGAGCGGAATTAACCTCATCGTTATAATTACCAGTAAGTAAACCTGCATTATCGTACGATTCCTGATAAAGTAAAGGCGCCTGATTCTCGATACACGTAACTACATCTCTAATTTTCATAATACTGATAATCAGATTGAATCACGAATTTCAATAAGCATTTCGCGCATTTCTTTAAGCGATTTTACGACCTCGAAATTATGGGCAGTATCTTCCTTATTTTCCTTCAGTTTCTTCTGGGCTCCTTTGAGCGTCATACCACGCTCTTTAACCAAATTGTAAATAAGGTGAAAATTATCGACATCCTGCTTGGTAAAAAGGCGGTTACCTTTTTTATTCTTTTTAGGTTTGATAATATCAAATTCACCTTCCCAGAAACGGATAAGCGAAGTGTTAACACCAAACATATCAGCAACTTCGCCAATGGTGTAATACAACTTTTCAACCGGTTTTTCTCTATATGGCATAATGAACTGGATATTAATTTATTTGCTAAAAAAACGAAAAAAAAGCACTCTGACAATAATTTACCTTTCTTTTTTTGAAAGCGTAAGCAAAAATTCGCTTTTTAGTCAAACGACTGACCTCCGGCTGCCGATTTCTCGAGCATTGCAGCGTATTGTGCAGGTGTAAGATCGTTAAAGTAATAATTAACCGGATTTACATTCTCTCCGTTTTTAAAAACCTCGTAATGCAAGTGAGGGCCAGTTGAAAGTCCTGTATTTCCTACATGCCCGATAATATCACCACGTTTTACGTGCTTGCCCGGTCGGGCTACAATATCATGTAAATGAGCATATAAAGTTCGATAACCAAAACCATGGTTTATTTCGATACAATTGCCATAACCACTTTTTCCGACCGGTTCTTCCACTACTCCATCGCCGGTTGCATAAACATCGGTACCAACAGGCGAAGTAAAATCCATGCCATAATGAAATTTACGGATTTTATAAACCGGATGAATGCGCCATCCCCAACCCGAAGCTGTTCGGGTAAGATCTTTGTTGGAAACAGGCTGTATGGCTGGAATAGCTGCCAACATTAAGTCTTTGCTCTTTGCCAGTTTTACAATTTCGTCGTACGATTTTGATTGTATGTATGCTTTCTTTGCCAGAATATCGAGCTGTCGAGTGGTATTAATAATAAGATCGGAATTCTGATAACCTTCTAAAGCTTCGTAACGATTTACTCCGCCAAAACCAGCTTCGCGAATGGACGGAGCAATCGGTTCTGCTTCAAAAACAGTACGGTAAATATTATCATCGCGTTGCTGTAAATCTGTAAGTTCCTCATTAAGCTGATCCATTCGCTTATTCAGCATCTGATACTGAAATTTTAATTGTTCGTTTTCACGATGAAGAACTTTTTCGCGGGGAGAATCGAAAAAATAAGCAAACATTGTGTTATAGAGAACCGCAATAACGGCTCCGGCAAAAAAATACGTTAATATTTTATATGCCCAGGCTTTATAAGTAACCTTAACCCTATCGAAACTAAGCGATTCAGGATTAAAGCGGTATCTACTTTTCGACATTATTCTCTTTTTTACACAATCCGCAGGGCAGCAAATCTAAAGAAAAAAATTAATTTTACAACATTTTTGGAAGAAGTATCAATACCTAAATCACTGAAAAAGGGAATGTTGCGAATACTTCTTAACATTATATAACGTAAAAGAGCAAAACAAATTATACATAATGCAGATGAAAGTTATTGCCCAAAAAATCAGTTTCATTAAAATGAAAAGATATTTTGCAATCTAAAATTTATCTGCCAATTATTATTAAATCAATTATTTATGAACTCGGTTGAAATTCGTCAGGCTTTTTTAGATTTTTTCCGCTCCAAAGAGCATCAGATCGTTACGTCGGCACCCATGGTCGTGAAAAATGACCCTACTCTGATGTTTACCAATGCCGGAATGAACCAGTTTAAGGATATTTTTCTGGGAAATGCCCCCGCTCAGTTTAAACGTATAGCCAACACACAAAAATGTCTCAGAGTATCAGGTAAACATAATGATCTGGAAGAAGTTGGTCATGACACCTATCACCATACCATGTTCGAAATGTTGGGTAACTGGTCGTTTGGTGATTATTTTAAACGCGACGCTATTGCCTGGGCCTGGGAATTCCTTACTGAAGTAGTAAAAATAGACAAAGATCGTATGTATGTTACGATTTTTGAAGGAAGCCCTGCAGACTCGCTTGAGCGTGATAACGAAGCTGCCGAATATTGGGCAAAACATATTGATTCTTCTCGTATTATTCTGGGTAACAAAAAAGACAATTTTTGGGAAATGGGAGAAACAGGTCCTTGTGGTCCGTGTTCCGAAATTCATGTTGACATCCGTAACGAAGAAGAACGTAAAAAAACAGATGGAAAGTCGTTGGTAAATGCCGGTCATCCACAGGTTATTGAAATCTGGAATCTGGTTTTTATGCAATATAACCGCAAAGCTAACGGACAATTAGAATTTCTTCCTGCAAAACACGTTGATACAGGAATGGGATTCGAACGTCTTTGCATGGTATTGCAAGGAAAACAATCGAACTACGACACCGATATATTTCAGGATATTATCAAAGAAATCGGAGCACTTTCGGGTAAGAAGTACGGCGAAAACGAAAAAGCAGATATTGCCATGCGCGTAATTGCCGACCATCTTCGTGCTGTATCGTTTGCTATTGCCGATGGACAGTTACCTTCAAACAACAAAGCAGGTTATGTAATCCGTCGTATTTTGCGTCGTGCCGTACGTTACGGTTATACTTTCCTTGGACTTGAAGAACCGTTCATTTTTAAGCTCGTTCCGGTATTAGCCGAGAAAATGGCAGGAACATTTACCGAACTCAAATCGCAGCAACAACTTGTCATGCAGGTTATTCACGAAGAAGAAGCTTCGTTTCTGCGTACATTGGCTACCGGTATTCGTTTACTCGAACAAATTTCGGCTCGTTGTAAAACTTCGGGTGTTTCCGAAGTGGATGGCAAAACAATTTTTGAACTTTATGACACTTACGGCTTCCCGATAGACCTTACCGAACTCATTTTACGTGAAAACGGCTTAACACCAGACCGTGAAGGCTTCGAGACCGAATTAAAAGCACAGAAAGAACGCTCGCGTTCGGCTGCCAGCGTTGAAACCGGCGACTGGATTGGTCTTACCGATGACGAAACCGAACATTTTGTCGGTTACGACACAACCGAAACCGAAATTAGCATTGCTCGTTACCGAAGTGTTTCGTCAAAAGGCAAAACATTATATCAGCTTGTTTTTGACCAGACTCCTTTTTATGGTGAAAGCGGCGGACAGATTGGCGATCAGGGTTATCTTGAAGCCAATGGCGAAAAGATTAAGATTATTGACACCATTAAAGAAAACAACCTGATTATTCACGTTGCCGAATCGTTGCCAAACGATCTTTCTGCACGCTTTAAGGCTGTAGTTGATACCGAAAAACGTGCTTCAACAGCAGGTAATCACTCGGCAACACACCTTATGGACTTTGCATTGCGTCAGGTTTTGGGAACTCACGTCGAACAAAAAGGATCGCTGGTTACTCCTGGTTATTTACGTTTTGACTTTTCGCATTTTCAGAAAATGAGCGACGAAGAAATCCGCAAAACCGAAACATTGGTAAACCGTATGATCCGCGAAAATATTCAGTTAGAAGATTTCCGGAATATACCCATCGAAGAAGCCCGCAATGCCGGTGCAATTGCTTTGTTTGGTGAAAAATACGGCGATCATGTACGCATGGTTAAATTCGGTCCTTCGGTAGAACTTTGCGGAGGTACACATGTTGCCGCAACGGGAAAAATCGGATCTTTTAAAATTATATCCGAAAGCAGCGTTGCCGCAGGTGTTCGTCGTATTGAAGCAATCTCCGGTGCCGCTGTTGAAGAATATCTGAACAAAAAAGAAGAATTACTTGCCGGTATTTCGGAAGCGCTTAAAAATCCGCAGGATGTACTGCGCACAATTGAGCATTTGATTGCCGAAAAATCGATACTCGAAAAGAAACTCGAAACACTTGAACGTAATCAGCTAAAAGGACTTGCCGATGAGCTTAAGGCTAAAGCCGAAAAAATCGCTGGCGTTACCGTTATTGCCGCCCAAGTTGAAGTTTCTTCAGCCGCTTTACTGAAAGACTTGGCCTATCAGTTAAAAGAAAGCTCAGAAACCGCTGTATTTGTAATACTGGGAGCTGCAATTGAAGGAAAAGCAAACCTTGCCATTCTGGTATCGGAAGAACTGACCAAGGAAAAAGGTTTGCACGCCGGAAATATTGTTCGCGAAGCAGCAAAAGAAGTTCAGGGTGGTGGAGGCGGACAACCTGTTTTTGCAACAGCAGGTGGTAAAAATCCGGCAAACCTTGCTCAGGCAATCGAAAAAGCAAAAAGCGCTATAAAATAAAACCGAGCTTATACAGTTCGCAAAACAGTAAGGGCGGTTGCTAAATTTTAGCGACCGCCCTTACTGTTTCTATTCTTTAATCAGAAAATACTATTCGTACTGAGACTCATCATTCGCGGGAACTTCTTCGCCAGCATCTACAGCAGTGCTGTCCGATGCAAGAGAATCTTTAGGCAGAACAGTATGGCAACTATAATTTTTGGTAATCTTTACCGAAGGTTTGGCAAAAGGCACTTTCAGATAATCGAAGTTGCTGTCCTTTAAAACTTTCTCCATAAACTTTCCAAAAATAGGCAAAGCGGTTTTACTACCTTCACCCTGATGGTTTGAACGAAAGTGAATACTACGGTATTCGCCGCCAACCCATGCTCCTCCGATTAATTTAGGACTAACCCCGACAAACCATCCGTCAGAAAGGTTTTGAGAAGTACCTGTTTTACCGCCAATCTCAATTTTTGAGTGAAACAAATCGTATTCAAACAAAGCCTGCGTGGTTCCGCCAGGTTCAGTAAGTCCTCCACGAAGCATCTGACTCATCAGAAAAGCCGTTTCTTCGCTTAATACCCTTTTAGGCTGCGGGGCAAATTCTTTAATCACATGTCCGTCTTTATCTTCGATACGGGTTACCAGTATTGGTTCAACTCTGTTGCCCCCATTAACCATGGGACAGTAAGCATTGACAAGTTCGTAAAGCGAAACATCGCTTGAACCGATAGCAACCGAAGGAACATTATCGAGCTTGGACGTTATTCCCATTTTATTGGCATATTCAATTACTTTTTGCCAGCCTAATTGTTTGGTAAGCTGAACGGCAATGGAATTAATAGATCTGGCCAATGCATACTTAAGAGTAACGGCCATTCCGGAGAAGAAACCCGTCACATTATGCGGAGACCATGTTTTCTGTTCGCCGTTTTCGGTATAATTAATGGTAACCGGAGAATCGGTTAGCTGATCGCACGGACTGTAACCATTGTCGATGGCAGCAGTGTAAACAAAAGGCTTAAACGTAGAACCCGGCTGACGTTTAGACTGTTTTACATGGTCGTACTTGAAGTAATCGAAATTAATATCGCCAACCCAGCTTTTAATGTAGCCGTTTTCGGGATCCATGGCAATAAATGCAGCATGAAGAAACTTGTTGGAATATTTAATGGAATCGATATGGCTGAACATGGTATCGCGTTCGCCGTGCCAGCTGAAAACTTTCATTTCATGTTTCTCATTCAGGTAACGTTCTATGCTGTCATTCTGATTGGCGAAACGTTTTTTCAGTGCTTTATAATACGGATCCTGAACTAAGATAGTACCTAAAAAATTAGGCAAAGGATTGCCGTGATCGTCCTGCCAGGGATCTTTTTTACCAAGTTGCTGATCGAAACTGCGCTGTAACGTGCGCATATGTTCTTCAGTAGCTTCTTCGGCATATTTCTGCATACGGGAATCGACTGTAGTATAAATTTTCAGACCATCGCGATAAAGATCGTAACCATTTTCTTTCAGCCAGTTGCGAAGATAGCGGGCAACGGCATAACTAAAGTAACTTGCATTCCCTTCCTCGTCACCTGCCGGATGATAATTAACGCCCAGCGGCAACAGACTGATCTGATCCTGCTGTTCTTTGGTAATAATGCCGCTTTTTGCCATTTGTCCCAATACTACATTACGGCGGGCCAGCGAATTTTCAGGATTCTGAACAGGACTGTAAAGTGTTGGTGCTTTAAGCATCCCGACAAGAGTAGCACACTGTGATTCGTTCAGCTTATCGGGCGTAGTGTTGAAAAAAGTGCGTGCAGCCGTATGAATACCGTAAGCATTGCTTCCAAAATCGACCGTGTTTAAGTACATGGTCAGAATATCCTCTTTTGAATAGAACAACTCTATTTTAAGGGCATTGCTCCACTCCTTTGTTTTATAGATTACCGTGCGAACTAGCGGTACATAGCCAAGTAAACCGCGCGAATAATTTGATCGTGTTTTGTATAAATTCTTAACTAACTGCTGGGTGATGGTACTTCCACCGCGTTTTTTTCCTTTTACCATGTACCAGAAGACCGAAAAGGACGATTTGACGTCGATACCGTGGTGATTGTAGAAGCGACTGTCTTCTGTTGCTACCAGTGTTTTGATAAGCAGGGGCGAAATATCGTTGTATTTAACCGGTGTGCGGTTAACATCGTAATAACGTCCGATTAACTGGCCGTCGGACGAATAAAGCTGAGAAGTTATCTCGTATTTAGGATCGTTAAGGTCATTGATTTTAGGCGATTTGCCAAACAACCACAAAAAATTGATGTCAACTAAGAACAGATACAGAAAGATGCAAACCAGTATTTTGCCCAATAAATAAGCAAGCCTGATTTTACGGGGCTTCTCTTTCATTTTGCTGTTAAACGCACGATAAATCTGCCAGTATTTGCGAATAAACGCCAATACCTGCATAGCCAATGGACTAACTTTTTCTTTTATAAATGATTGAATTGAAAAACGCATGATAAATTGTTTTCAATAACGATGAGGCGACAAAGGTACAATATCCTTTGAAGGGTTGTAAGCCTAATGTTAAAAGATTTAGACACCCGGGAATGAAACCACCGTGTTTTTTATTTTTTTAAGGTTCAATTAAACTGTGGCAAACAATAAATAGAACTACGCACGTTAATTTTAGGGTAGATTTTAAGACATGAAAATTCAACGACACTATTATATTGTATTCCTTTCCGTTTTACTACTGATTTCCGTTACAGCAGCAAAGGCCCAATCGTACAAAACCATCGATTTTTTTCGTTTTAACCTGTATTACACGGGATTTATTAACGGCAAAGGAACCGTTGCCGATACCATTATCGGTCCTGTTTCGGACAGAGTTCTGCGGATACGTTATGCATTTGACAACAATGCCAATACCTACTTCACCATAAACCGGAACTATGGTACTTCTACCCAGGATTATAACTTTATGCCGAAAGGTTTTTCGTTGCGGATTAAAGGAGGTGCCGGTTCCGATAAAATTCAGTTGCGGCTTTGGGAAGACCTTAACCGGAACGGCATTTACGATGGAAAAGACGAGGTTTTTGCTTCCAAAACTTTCCAGTTAGGCGATACGGCCTGGCATACCGTGTTCTTTCCGGTTTCAAAATTCAAATGTATTTCGGGCAACGGCAACCGTAAGCTCGATTTAAAGCGCATCCGCTCGTGGGAGTTTACCGTTGAAAACACTTTACCCGAAGCTCATCGTGCCGAACTTGACCTTAGCGACTTTCGTTTTATAAGTCATTACAAGCCCGCAAAAGAAAACAAGGCTGCCCTTACCGGAACATTTATTATGCTTACCGAATTTGGCAATAACGCCAATGCACGCTGGACAGAGCAACAATGGACCGATGCTTTTAGGGCAATGAAAGAGCGTAAAATAAACCGGGTGGTGGTTCAGTACAGCATTTACCAAAATTCGGTATGGTATTCGCCCTGCAATGTAGCCGGCAACAACAATTGTAAAACGGCACTGAATATCGTTTTCAAAGCAGCAGAAAACACCGGAATTAAAGTATTTACAGGATTATCTTTCAGCCCCGACTGGAATATTATCAACAAATCGCAGCCGGTTTTGTACGAAAATCTGCTGAAACAACACCGGCAGAACATAGATGAGCTCGCACAATTGTTCGGATCGTCGCCGGCCTTTGGCGGATGGTATATTCCGCAGGAAATAAACGACCTTGAATGGCAGGGAGAAAACCGTACGTTACTGTTTAACTGGTTACGCGATGTTTCGGACTACGCCCATCAAAAGGTTCCCGGAAAACCGGTAATGATTGCGCCTTTCTTTAACCTGTGGCAGCCGGCCGACGAACTTGCCCGCTGGTATGACGAAATGCTGAAGACTGCCCGTAACATTGATGAAATTTATCCGCAGGATGGTGTAGGAACAACCCAGAAAAATGCTACGATTGATACTCCGCACTATTTTCCGTACCTGAAAGCAGTCTGCCGCAAACACAAACGCAAATTCGGTATTACGGTTGAAGCTTTTCATCAGCTTACCGGATGGCCGGTTAACAATGATAAGTTTTCGGCTGCCCCTGCCGATGCCGAAACGTTCAGAAAACAACTAAACGAGGCTTATCGGTTAAAGCCCGACGGCATTATTTGCTACGAATGGAATTACCTGAACGCAATCAGGTGAATTAAGCTAAAATAAAAAGTCCCGGGCATGAGGGGCCACGGGACTTTTCAACTGTAGTAACCCGGGATTTATTCGTCCCAGGCTTCCATTATTTCTTCGGTGAGTTCGAGATTGTGATAAACATTCTGAACATCATCGTCATCTTCGATGTCATCAATCAGTTTCAGAACTTTCAGAGCATCGGCTACTTCAAGTTTCTTTAAATCGTTCGGAATACGGCGCAACTCGGCATTTTCGGCCGTAATGTTCATTTCTTCGAGTTTTTTGCGAACAGCTCCGAAATTTTCTACCGAACAATACAGTACGAACTCATCGTCATCGTTGGTTTCAATTTCATCAACGCCGGCATCAATTACTTCCAGCTCAAATTCGTCGGGATCAATACCTTCTTTTGGTATGGTAATAACGCCTTTTCGCGAAAAAACGAAGCTCAGCGAACCATTAGTTCCCAGCGAGCCGCCTCTTTTCGAAAGCAACGAACGGATATTACTTACCGTGCGGTTATTATTGTCGGTAAGGCATTCAATAAACAAAGCAACTGCATTAGGACCATAACCTTCAAAAGTAACTTCCTGCAAATTGGAACCATCTTTGGTAGCATTGCTGATAGCTCTGGAAATATTATCCTTAGGCATGTTTGCGCCTTTGCCATTTTGTATTGCCAAACGTAAACGGGCATTACCATTTTCGTCTGGGCCGCCTTCCTTTACGGCAATTTGTATTTCTTTGGCAATACGCGAGAAAATTTTGGAACGTTTAGCGTCGATCGCACCTTTTTTGCGTTTAATGGTGGACCACTTATTATGTCCTGACATAGAATTAACTATTTATCGTTAGCAATTTTGCTTTGCAAAAATATAAAAATACTGTTAGCCAAGCCCTATCCGTCGTCAATTAGAAAAGAATGTACATTTTTGCTACCTTGCCGCGTTTTAATAAATAAGTAAATCAATGCGTTCGCACAATACTATCTGCTATTATCTTAGTATTTTAATTATTGTTACGGTACTTACTTCGTTAAACCTTGCACCGTTTTATTCGGGTTATGTTTTGCTTTTGGTAAGTCTGCTGGCCTTTATTACCGAGTCGGTTTATTTTCTTTTTGAAAAGAAAAAGCTGAAAAGCGGGCAGAAAACGCTTATTCTGCTCGAAAAAGAAAAGGAATATACCGTAAAAAACATTGCTTTTACAGGATTGGGCGTTGCCGGAATGGCGGCCACCTTTATCAGCCTTGAGCTGCGGTTTGTTGCGCAGGTACTTTTTATTGTGCTGATTTTATGGGGAATTCGCGGACTTGTCTTTAAAACACAGGCCATGAAATCGGTGCGCATTGACGACAAATACATCGAAAGCGGTTTTCTGGCTGCGCCTTTTGAAACGAGCAGACTCTCCTCATACGAAATCGACCTGAACAATCATAAACTTTTTCTTACCAACGATAAGGGCAAAGTTTACAAGATCCGTATCAGAGGACTCGAAGACAAAAGTCTGCTCGAACAATTGCTTAACCGCATCATTTCGGACAGAAAGAACTAACGCCTAATGGTGCGAAACCGAATCTTTTGCCGTTGCTGCTTTCTTTAATGCCTTTTCGGCCGAACTTACAAAAAGATTGTACGACCAGGTTGCACCGGTTACCGCATCGACATCCTGAAGGTTTTGTTTTTTAATTAACTGGGCCGGGTAATGCTGCACACCGCGCCAGTCTTTGTGACACTGATCGCGATATACTTCGCTGTCGGGGAAATGCGAGTCGTAATTGGCATCAAACAATTCGTTTTTCAGCGTATCGACTATCTGAAAATCGACTTTTGAGATTTTACCCTTCTCTATGGTTACACGTGTTACCCCTACATAACTTTCGGAAGTATATACCGAGCACGAACGGCCCTCATATACCCCGTCCTCTTTCAGATTATGCGAGGTGGAAGCACACTGTACCAACAGAAAAGAAGCAAGCAGCACAACAACAGATTTCATCATGATTACTGGTTTTTAACTGGAGTTTACAATAAAATAGATTCCCGGGCAACGGTTTACCCTTTGTCTTTGTCAAAATATATTTTAGTAAAAACAAACCACTGCTCCGCTTTACAATCAGGTAATTCATAATTAATAATGCACAATGCGTAGTAAAACAGAAAAGCTTCACCCCAATGTTTTAGTAAAAAAGAAATACAGCATTAGATCGATCATATTACGTAATAATGGAGAAACTGAACCTTACGTCAATTCTGCCAATTATGAATTATGCTTTACAAATTAAGCATTACTAAACCCTTATCTTTACTTCGCTTTTGCCAAAGAAAAATTTTTCAGGGGTGAAAAAAGAAAAGCAGTAACAGTTAAATCATTATATCCATAACAGCAGTATGATTTTAGTAACCGGAGCAAATGGAAATTTAGGCTCGACCGTAATTGATTTCTTATTGAAGAAAAACCCCGGCGAATCGTTTGCCGGCATGGTGCGCAGCGAAGAAAAGGCCAAAAAGCTGAAAGAAAAAGGCGTGGAAGTGCGTATTGCCGACTACAACCGTTACAGCAGCCTGACAAAAGCATTTAAAGGCGTAGATAAACTGTATTTCGTATCGTCGAGCGACGTGGCCAACCGCGAAAACCAGCATGCCAATGTAGTACGCGCCGCTTCGGAGGCAGGTGTTAAGCATATTTTTTATACAAGCGTTCAGCGTAAGCGCGAAGACATCCATTCGCCTGTTACATTTATTACCCGTTGCCATCTGGACACCGAAAAGCTTATTGTTGACTCGGGTATCCCCTACACTATTCTCAAACATGCCCTGTATATGGAAATTCTGCCCATGTTTATCGGACAGACAGTGGTAGAAAACGGCAGTATTTATCTGCCTGCCGGAAATGGAAGTGTGTCGTACGCCTTGCGCAGCGACATGGCCGAAGTTTCGGCACACCTTCTTACCTCTACCGGACACGAAAACAAGGTTTATGAAATTGCAGGAAACCGGTCTTATTCGTTTTACGACATTGCCGATAGTTTAACTCGTTTATCGGGCCGGAAAATAAGTTACCTGACCACCGATGCCGAACAATACCGCAAGGAACTGTATAAAGCGCGTATTCCGGCCGATATGATTAACACCATTATCGGTTTCAGCACCGGAATTAAAGAAGGCGAGTTCGATTGCCCTTCGGATTGTCTTACCAATTTTCTGGGACGCGAAGCCATTACCCCCGAACAATATTTAAAACAATTGTACCTGCCCGGTGACAAATAAAAAGGATTGTCGTGCCCCCTCTAAAAGCATCTTTACCGCTCCTGCCTTTGCCCTAAAGGCAAAAAAGCGGTAAGGAAAGGCTTTTTTTAATACCGTTTTTTGCTAATGTATTATTAAACAGGGTAATTACCGAAAAGGAATTTCCAATTACTGACAAGGAAAAGCAAATTACTTGAAAGGAAAAACAAATTACTGACAAGTAATTGGTCATTACTCTCAAGTTTTTACTCAAAACTTGTCAATATTTTCAAAAAATCTGATAAAACTGATGAATATCTCAGAAAAAGAAGAAATACTTACCAATAATTTAAAATAACTATACAGTAATTGATTAATACTTGTCAGTAATGATCAATTACTGACAAGTAATGACTCATTACTTGAAGAAAAAAACAAAAAACTTGCAAAAAAAATCGCAAAACTTAAAAAAACGAGGCCAAAATTTCAGAAAATTCAAAAATTTCGAAGGGTTTTTATCCCAAAATCGGGGCTGATAATAGTCTTCTAAACCTCAAAAACCACAATAGAAAAAACGTAAACGTTGTTGATTTCTTACTCCGCCGTAGTAAACCCAACGGCAAGGAGTAAAAAATATTTTTCCGACTGCTTTATTGGATGAAAAAATTCTGAGGATGAGGATAATGGTAGTGTTTTTTTATACTTTAGGGGAACGATAAGGTTTATTGCATTTATACAACGTTTTTGCGTAGATACAATTATTAGCTGACATGTTAAAAAAGACACATTCCCATGATAGGAAAGATTGAAAAAGTACAATTAAGAGAAATCTGGAAACATGAAGCACAAGATTTCACTACTTGGCTTGAAAGCAATATTGATGTTTTAAATTCAGTATTAGATTTTCAATTGAATAATCCGGAAAGAGAGAAAAATACTGGTAATTTCAGTGTTGATATTGTCGCGGAAGATGAAAGTGGAAATATTGTTGTTATAGAAAATCAACTTGAAAAAAGTAACCATGATCATCTTGGGAAAATAATAACGTATTTAGCTGCTGTTGGAGCTTCAAAAGCTATTTGGATTGTTTCAGAGCCCCGAGCTGAGCACATAAAAGCTATTTCATGGTTGAATGAATCAACATCAGCTGAATTTTATTTATTCAAAATTGAAGGCATTAAGATTGGCAATTCTCATCCAGCTCCTTTATTGACTCTAATAGTAGGACCAAGCTTAGAAGTAAAAGAAGCTGGTGAAACTAAAAAGGACTATGCCGAACGTCATTATTTACGAAAAGATTTTTGGAATTATTTGTTAAGTAAAGTAAAATCAAAAACAAAACTTCATGCGAATATTTCTCCAAATATTTATTCCTGGATTGGGACAGGAGCTGGCATTAGTGGCGTTTCTTATAATTATGTAATTGGTCAACATGATGCTAAGGTTGAATTATATATTGATAAGGATAAAGAAGACGGAAAAGAGAATAAAATAATTTTTGATCATTTGTATTCTCATAAGAATGAAATTGAAAGTGTTTTTAAAGGAGAATTAAATTGGGAGCGATTAGATGGAAAAAGAGCTTCAAGAATTATGAAATATTTTGAAATTGGTGGTTATCGGGATAAAGAAAAATGGGATGAAGTTTGTGATAATATGATTGACAATATGATTAATCTTGAAAAAGCTCTTTCAACATATATTGATAAAATTAAAAATAGACACGCCAACTAACACGTAGTATAGTTAATTACCGTTGCAGTGAGTGCTAAAAAGCTTTTTCTCTTAACAGGTGCATTGTAGCTTGATAAAAAATTGATTCTGAAACAACAAGTTTCCATATAATTTAACGTTTAGCAACTAATATTAAAAACTACATACATGAAAATTCAAGTAATTACCTTCGGACTTTTAATTTCACTTATGATGTCAAGTTGTATTGTTTATCATACACAGACAACAGATGTTCCTTTGATTAGTAAGAAAAATGATTTAAGAGTAGATGCAGGAATTTCAATAGTTCCATCTGCTCACGCCACTATTTCTTATGGATTAACAGATAAGATAGCAATTCAGGGATTTGGAAGTATTGGCACAGATGATAGATATTATTTCCAGGCAGCAACCGGACTTTATAATAACATGGGAAACAGTCGGGTACTAGAATTATATGGTGGATTTGGATATGGATATGGAAATGCTTACAAAGATGCAAATCCGGGAAATTTATTGGGTAACTATCAACTATATTTTGGACAATTAAATTATGGAAAAATAGCAAACGAATCGTCAAACTTAGAAATAGGATTTGGAATTAAAGCAGGATATCTACACTCCAATTTGACTGACAAAAATTATTACAACTGGATTTCAGAAACAGGGCCATATAAAACCTATCATGATGAAAGTATGTTGTTTGAACCTGTAGGATTTATCAGAATTGGCGGACCAAAACTAAAATTTAGTTTAAAATTGGGAGGAACAATGATTTATAAGTTCACAAATACTAATCGAAATTTACCATACAGTTATATTAACCTTGGAATCGGAATAAACTACAGATTATGAAATAAATACTGGTTACATTTTTAATTAAGAATATGAAAACAATAAAAATACCATGGACGAAATAACGATAAAGCCGATAGGAATTGTATTAAACGACAGAAAAGAAGCAATAGACGACAATTGGTCGTCGGTAGAATCGATTATTGAGCTGACAGATGATCTGCCCGATGAATGTCTGGACGGAATAGAAGCATTTTCGCATCTCGAAATTCTTTATCATTTTAATAAATCGACCAAAACAATTACAGACAGCGAACATCCGCGAGAAAATAAAGATTACCCGAAAGTTGGCATATTTGCACAACGGAAAAAAGACAGACCTAATCATTTAGGAGCCACTATTGTCAACTTAATCGGGCGAAACGGTCGTCGGCTTATCGTTAGCAACCTTGATGCAATAAACGGAACACCGGTAATTGATATTAAACCGGTTTTTAAAGAATATCTTCCCGAAAACGAAATAAAACAGCCGCAATGGTCGTCGGATCTGATGACGAACTACTGGTAAATCGAAATTAGCCAACAAAAAAAAGGGGTATGCTCCGGAAAAAGAACACACCCCTACGATGAAGAGGAAAAAATCTTTATTTCACTTTAAAGAAACACACTGTTTGCAAAAGCGTTTCGGCCTGATTGGCCAATTCTTCCGAATTGGAAGCTAATTCTTCGGCAGCCGAAGCGTTTTCCTGCGTAACACTGTTGAGTTGCTGTATAGCATTGTTAATTTGCGAAGCACCACTGTTTTGTTCAATGCTTGCCGAAGCAATTTCTTGTACAAGTGTGGCCGTACGTTCTATTTCAGGTATTAATTCCTTTATTTTCAGCTCGGTTGCTTCGGTTATCGACAAACTGTTTGATGAAATCTCCATTATTTCGTTAGCCGAAACCTTACTTCGTTCGGCTAACTTGCGAACTTCGGCCGCAACAACAGCAAAACCTTTACCATGTTCACCTGCTCTTGCCGCTTCTACCGCTGCATTTAATGCTAATATATTGGTTTGAAATGCTATGTCGTTAATAATCGAGATTTTTGTAGTAATTTCTTTAACCGACTGCAAACTTTTCTGCGAAGCATCTGCTACTTTTTTCATGCTTTGCGAAACACTAAGAGCAATCTGCTCTGTTTGCCTTGCGTTATCGGTGTTTTGTTGTATGTTGGCGGTCATTTCTTCAATAGAAGCAGAAATTTCTTCGACCGAAGCAGCTTGTTCATTAGCACCTTGCGATAATAACTGACTGGTTGATGAAATTTGTTCGCCGGCACCCAGTATATTCTGAGATCCTTCGTGAATACTCGAAACTGTTTCTTTTATTTTAGCCCCCATATGTTGTAAACTGCGGGCAAGATCGCCTAACTCATCTTTAGCATCAATTTCATTGTCTTTTATCTGGTGAGTAAGATTTCCTTCCGAAAAAGCCTGAGACATTGCTACACTTTTTGAAACAGATTTGGTTATTTGACTGGTTACAAAAAGAGAAACGAACACACCAAGTACAATACTTAAAATAAAGAAAAATACAATAGAAGTAACGGCAGCTGTAAAGGTTGCCTGGGTGTTTTGTTGTACTTCTTCGGTTAGTTGTCGGATAATTGCATTTATCTGAGGCCCTGTTGTACTCAAAACTTTGTCATATTCCCTTTGATCCTGAATAGCATTCAGCGCTTTTTCAAAAACAACCGAGTAGTTTTTAACGATTGATGTAATTTCTGCATCATGCATCTTTTCAGCTTCGGCAATACTGTTTTTTATATACGTAACAGCTTGTTCCCGTTTATCATCAGCCTGATAGATGCGATAAGAAAGATAACACAACCGGGCATTGGTATAATTCAAATAAACACTATTGGTTTCACTAATGTTTTTTTGTTTAAAACTTGCAATCAACTGAGTGTTAATTTCAAGTGCTTTTGTAGTACAATCGTTTATAGTATTAATATCGCCAATAACGCCTTCCATACTTTTATTGTACGAGACTCCCAGTTCGCTTAATCTGGCCATTTGCTCATTTCCTTTTTGTGAAAACGAGTTTTGTAACTGATTGGCCAGTATTCCTGCTTCTGCATAATTTTTTCTTGCACTTTCGGCATGCTTGGAATCGTTCATAATTACAAAACGACGAAGATCAAGCATCGATTGTAGAACTGATGTATTTAAGTCTCCCATTATTCGGTTGGTCTTAACCGATTTATTATACGAGACAAGGCTATATATGCCAATACCGGCAATTAATATTGTAAAAATCAACACGCTCCCAAAACCGGAGAATAGTTTGAACTTTACTTTAAAATCTTTGAATCTCATGTTTATATGTAGTTAATGAAGTAAGTTGTCTGAGACAATCAATTTTATTATTCTGTAAATGTATTTTGACAGTAATCTTTATTTCTGTTTAGTGCCGATTCTGCCTTATTCAACTGATTAATTAAAAGAATAAGTTCATCGCATTGCGATAAAATATGGGTAATATATAATGAAGCTTCACTTGAACAGAACGTCTCACGGTTGAGTAGCTGTGTAAATCCATAAATTATGTTTAAATGATTACGGACATTTTGACAAACAGTCCTGGTATAGCTGTTTCGTATCAACGATAACTCATCTATCTTTAGTAATGAATCCCGTTGAACTGTAGAAAGTTTATCGAGAAGCGTATTTATTGTTTATACCTGTTTGTTTAATTGTCTTATCCGAATATTATCAGAAGTATTGTACACAAGAACAACCAAACCATCAAACCGGCTGAAAAAGTTATACTTAGGAAATATTTTTACAAAAAAATCTTTCTCTCCTGTTAAAGAAGAAAGCTGGTAGAAAGATTTTTGTTTCCAGAAAGTTGCGTCGAAAAAATTATTTACGAGATCCGGATCGGAACCTGAACACAAAAGAAATAACAGCTTACCATTATCAAGGTTCGTAAGAACAGTTTTGTCTGTATTAAGAAGTAAAGACAACGCATCGTTACAATACCTGCACCTTTTGTTTTTATTGTATTCGATTACACCTTCGCAAAGATGATTGAACACATAATTACGTTTTGTTATTCCAAAACTATACTCGCCCCACATTACCATCCCCTCAAAAAGTTCTTTAACAAGAGCTAAAAATAGTTTTTTGAGGCAACCCCTGTGTTTTTTATGGGTATTACAAATTATTAACAAAAAAAATTATAAATCTTGTATAAACTCCCACAGATCAACATCTTTAGGTAAATTAAGCTTTTTTTTAAGTCTTACACGTGCTATTTGAATGGACGAAGCTTTTACATTAAAGAAGCGGGCGGTTTCTTTTGTTCCCAGATTTAACTTAAGACAGACACAAAGCTTAATATCATTTGTGGTTAATAAAGAGCTTTGTTGTTTCAGCTTCTTAAAGAATCCGGCATAAAGGTTTTCAAAATAATGAGAAAAAAGAAGCCAGTCATTATCCACATTTTTGCTCGTATTTATAATAGTATAGATGTTCTTGAAATCATTTTGTCGGTAGTTATTATTGCTGTAAACTATTTTATTCAGCTCTTTTTCTATATCATTCAGCGCTTTATTCTTTTGGTTTAAGTACAAGGTTTCAATAGTCAGCTGTTTTTCTTTCCGTTCTATAAAATTCGTCCGGGAAACATCAATAATAACAGCCTGTACAATGTTTTTGCTGCTAAAAATATTATCAGACAGATAAATCTCTGCATCTATTATTGTTCCATTTGTTTTTATGAGCTGAGCATGAATCTTGGGAGGAATTCTTCCGGTTTTTTTGTACGAAGAATGTAATGTCTGAAATGTTTTTTTTTTACTGAGTGGGGGTTGAAAGTCTAAAACAGAAAGATGGTAAACTTCCTGATTGGATTGGTATCCAAGCATTGACAAACAAGCATTATTAGCATTAATTACTCTTGCCGAATGAATTAGACACACACTAAAAGGGAGATTTTCGATAAGATTTTTATAAAAAAGGATATTGACAGGGGGCGAATGCATTTCTACCGGGAAAATAAGACATCGCAACCAAATGTTTTTCCGGATATTGGTCGAAAATGTTGCAATACAACGAACATTAAGTACATTCTTCTCGTTGTTGAGAATCCTGAAATCAAGATCTAAATCTTTTTTTGAAGGTAACGCCTTTACAAACGCTGAAAGAACAGCAAATTTATCTTTTGGATGAATAATCCCTTTCAGTTTGTTCGTTCCGGTAATCAACGGATTTTCACTATCCAGGTTTAAAATTAGAAAGGCCTCATCACTCCAATATATTAAATCTTCTGAAAGGTTTATTTCTATTTGGCACATTAATTCTTAACTTCCTTTCTACACTCAAAACATCTTTATATCTGTGAATAAAAACGACACAAATATAGTCTCGTAATATGTAATCAGTACACTAACTTCTGTTTCTATACTAAAATTAAAAAAACAAACTCAAGTTAATAAAGAATCGGCAATTTACAGATATTAAATTAACAGCATTTAATACAAGGTATTACAAATATCTTACAACGGCCTCATGCAAAAAACAAGAAAGATTGTTGAAATTGTAGTTAAAGAAGCCTTCTTTATCCTGTTTAAGACAGGCATAACTTTGTTTAATTATTCACTCATTACAAGCGACTTATATATTTAAAGGTTTTTTCAGAAAAACAGAGAACACCATACCGTTCAGGAAAGACAGACTACAAATAAAAAGATTTTTTAAGATTAGGTAGAAGATGTAGCCGACTCTTTTTTTCGGAAAAGCAAGTAGCATCAAAACAGGAAAATGATGTTTCCGGGACAACCTGCTTATTAATAATTATAAATCGGTTGCCCCGGATATGTTATTCAAATTAAAGTTTCAGTTTTGCCGATTTAGAGCCAAAACGATTACAGTGTGCTTTAACTTCAACGGTACAATCAGATTTAATTTCAGGAACAACAACTTCTTGTGTTTCTCCCTGAGAACTTGATTGTTTAGTTGGTTTTATAACCATAACTTCTTTTCCGTTTACCGAAACTGAAATAAGGTTAATATAATGATTGTTGACGTTTTTTACAGGATGATCGACAACAATCAGCAGTTTTCCATTTTGGTAAGATAAGTTTACTTTTTTTGGTGGATCGGCCTTCAGGAAAAAAGGCATTAAAAGCAACATTGCGATGATTAATACGTTTTTTTTCATGTTTTTAATTTTAGTTATGAGAATAAAGTATAATATAACATAGTAACAGCATGAACGGATGACATAAGGAAACCGGCAATACCAATACGGCGATGAAGACGATATTTCTTTCCTGGTTTTATAATATGCATTCCTGACAAAAAAGAAAACATAATGGATATAAAGCCCAAAATACCTAAAAACAGACTAATGTTATAAAAAGACAATCCATTCATAATTGATGAGGGTTTAAAAATTAATAGCATTTGTTATTACCGGACAAGAATCAGACGTTACTAAAGGTGATTATTTTTTTGTCTGTTTCTTATTCTTATAAATCAGTAATTTACTTAATAGTAATATGTATTAAATATATAATATTTAATACATAAAAACACAAATGCTTCAATATTTTTGCAGGAGAATGTAATTACAAATAGGATATAGCATTTATAGAAACCAATAAAAATGTCGGATTGTAATTTTACTTCTTAATTTAATATTATTGCCCTGATTGTAAATCATAAATAAACTCAGAACACTCTTCCTCAATATATAAAGACAATGTTACCCGTTTAAGTGCAGGATTAAAAATCAGGATAACAATTTGAGAAATAAAACAGCACTTATTCTCTTAATCCCCGCCCCAGCACAGCCATTGTAGAATAATCAATATATACGATAATTGGTCCTAACAATGCATCATCTTTTGTATTAAACATTACCGCATAAGCACTTTTAGAATTATACGTTGTTTTAGCAACAGGAGCGTCGTTCCAGCTAATGGTTACCGTTGACTTTTCCTGTGTACTTAAAGAATTCCAGGCTATTGATTTTACCTGTTCTGTTGAATCGGAATTATCTTTTTCATGACATCCAGATAAAAATGGAATTAAAGCGACTAGCACAATCATTAAACTTTTCATATGCTGTTAATGTTTCAGGTTCGATTTAATTACCAGATGCTCTGTTTTATTAAAAGGTTGCGCCTGTATAAAAAGGTTGTCAAGCTAGTTCCATTTCGTTAAAATATTATCTTAATCTCTAAAATATAAATATACTGCTTGCATTATATATTGTTGTCGTCTGTTCGGCTGTCGGGGCAAAAAACATTTTGCCCTCTACATGATTCCGATAAACACAATCAAAAATTACAATCTATTTATGATAAATACATTCAGAAGATGAATTAATATTTCTGATTTTATTCTCTAAATAAATATTTTATTGATTATCTTTTTGTTTCTTTTCTTCCTCACTCAAAAATTTAAATTTGGTTTTATAATATGTATGATGTTCTCGTTTCATTAGAGAATCACAATCAATATTTTCTAAGAAATCATATTTTTCCAACCATTCAAAAAATTGTTTTTCTCCATTCTTAGTTTCAGCATGTTTGCTTAATGCATTATAAAACAGCAATCCAAGTTCATCATTAGACATCTGAGATTGAATAATATTCAAATATTTTCTTGTATTTTGTTCGGTTTTATTCTCTTCAATAACATATTTAAAAATATTATACAAATATCTAAAATAATATCCTAGTTCATTTTTATGTTCTTGATAAATATATTCATATGTAGCAATAGTTAGTTGTTTGGATGGATTATCTTTAAATTTTGACCTATAAAAACTACTTGATAATACCTCATCTTCAAAGGATCTTCCCCCATCTATATTTTTAAAATTATCCATAATTTTTTTTATTTCAGGAATTTCATCATTCCCAACTAAAAACTTAATTAAATCATCAGTTGTATCATTTTTAAATTCATTTAATACAACTGAAAAATAATCTCTACCAAAAGAATCGTTTTGCTCTTTAGTCTTTACTTTAAATTTATCAATAATACTGTTAAATGTATTAAGCATACTAAAAAATGAAGCTTCAAATTGTTGTTTTTCATTTAATTCTCTTTGTTTTTTAAATGTAGCATAGACTAATATTACACCTGCTGCAGTCCAAAATACCCCAACAAATCCGCTAATAAAACTACCTAATTCGGATGCTGTCTTAGAATCAAGTGTAAAAGACAATTTAAAATATTGTTTACATATTAAAGTTAGAATAACAATAAGAAAAAGAATTCCTACTATTAGTAATACCACTGCAAAATTTAAAAAAGTGATATTTTTCTTACACCATGTTTTTGCTTTTTTTATATGTATATTCATATGATCATTTATTTTTTACACAAATAATAAAAGCAATTTACATAATTTTTAATTTTCAAATTACATATTTTCAAAATGTTGAAAAATATAGTTATCAACATTTTTCCTCCAAAAAACAACCTCTTATGTTTTAAACCAGGTTAGAAAATATTAATAATTCAGAGTTTGATTATACCAGCAGCCGGGGCTTTTGGTATAATCTGTTGGTTAGTTATACAACCGTGTTAATAATGGGGCCTTCCCAGTCAACTACTCTGTCCGAATAAATAGGCTTGTGAAAAAAGGCGTAAACACCTTTAGACAGGCCTGTAATCTCCGAACTTCCGCGGACTGTAGTTTGTGCCGCAACCCGATTGGTAAAATTTACCAGATCGGAAGTATATTGCCATTCGTGAGCGCGAGCGCCCCCTTCGGCAACTAATTTTACCGAGCCAGAAATGTCGCCGTTCGTAACGCCAAACACTCTTTTACTACGTGAAGGGTAGGTTTTTATATCCATTCCTGCACTTTCTACAATTCCTATACGATCGGAGTCGACAGTAGAAGAACTATTGGCTACTGCCTCAACCTGACCGGCCAGAATAGTCAGTTCCCGGTCGAGATTCTCGCGGCTTACCCTCAGATTAGCCGCTTTTGCTTCGTAAACAGGTTTACACATCAGGGCACTAAGGGCATCTGCAAGGGTTTTTACCACTTCCGTTTGTTTTACAATTTCAGCCGAATTTAAAAGGCTGTTGCCCGTAAGGTTAGCAACATACCGGTTAGCCATGGCTACCACATCGGCATTGTTTTTCATTTTTAAATTAAGAACGATTTGTATGTTCATATAAAATATTAGTTATATAGTTAAAACATAAGAGGTTTTCTGAACAAAAATTGCAATACATAAGCCATAGACAATGGCATGTACGGGCATAGAAGCACAGCCGTGCTTTTTTTCCGGATTGCAGAAAGGTTGTGCCTGCACAAAAGGTTGAATCTCCGGTATAACCCGCGTAATTGTATTGATACCCTTGGTAATTGGTTGGTTATAGCAGGGTATTGTAAAGTAACCCAACGATACCAGCATAGTATGGTTGGTAATAATGAAATTGCGGTTGGGTTTTGATTGTTTTTGACTTCATTTCCGGTTATTTCCCTTGGTTGTTTTTCAGTTTCATCTGGTAATTTGCATTTTCTCCAAGGGTATTGTACTATTTTCCGGGTACATCCGTCGGTTATCCTTAGGTTTCTGTCGAATATCGCTGGTAACCGGCGTGGTATCGTTGTATAATAAACCGGTATGAATTCAAACAGACCAAAAACAAGGTCATATTTTATTTTTTTCGCTGTATAACGACTGAATACCCTTGGTAATTGGTATAATTCCCTTATACATCCGGAAGTTATTAAACGGCATTTCATTAATCCGGCCTTATAACTCAAGGTAATCTCTGGTAAATTAGCCAATAACAAAAGGTACCTGCCGGATACCTCCCTGCAACATCGGTTTACCTTTGGGAATAGGAAGGAAACCCTTAGTAAAAAACAGGATATCCGGTTGAAGATTACCGGTACCGTTATTCGATTGGAAATAGTTTCGGAAGTTCCGTTAAACGGAATTAAGAATAAATAACACTTGCCGGTGCGGTGAGCATCCGGGCAGATAAAAGTTGCCGGAACAGGTGATATTTGTTGGGTTTGAGGCAGGTTTACGTAGTCCACGTGCGTAAATCGTCTTTGGGGTTAGTATTTGTTTTGTACTGTTAATTAGTTTAGTACTGTGTAAATGTAAAATGAAATATTTTAAAAATCAAGTACTGATGGTTAGCATGTTTTTATTTTTTCATTCCGTAAAGTGCGTGATAGCCTGCATGTCCGGTAAAACCTGACTTTATGTTGTTGAAAAAAATTATGGCAGCTAACATTGTTTTGTTATTTTTACCCATTGTATTGAAACATTTGAATTTATAAACCTAAATAAAACAAGAACAGGAATGAATCCAGCACTTAACACCATTCTCCGCCTCGCCCTCGCCCAGGGATTAACCAACCGGGAACAGTTTGTCGAAAAAATCGGCACTTTTATGCAGCAAAAAATGGGACAAGACGAAGATAGTGCCGAACAATACGGCGAAAACATTATGCAGATGCTGGAGAACCTTCACGACGAACTGTTATTCGAGTCGGTTACCGGCAATAACCGTCGCACTGATCCGGATTTATCGGCTAAAGTCGACGATCTCACAAAAGCTATAAAAGAACTGAGCACCAAAATAGAAGAGACAAACCGGTAAGCGCGCAAAGTAAGCCTGCAAGGGCAGCTCCGGACTACACAATAAGGGTAAACACTGTCAGTTATGCGAATAGCAAGATTTTACAGCACCTATCTTCAACTGATACGGGCTAAAGAAATAGTAAGCATTGTACTTAAACATGCTTTGCGCGAATGGTTCAGCGCGGGACGGCGCAAACATAAACATAAACGCGGGCCGCAACGCAAAGTGTACACTACGCAGGAGCGCTTGCGCATTACCATCGAGGAACTTGGCCCTACTTACATCAAATTTGGGCAAATTCTGGCCGACCGCCCCGACGTTATCTCGGAATCGTTCCGCAACGAGCTCAAAAAATTACAATCGGGCGCTAAACCTATCAGTGACGGGCTTGCGATCGATTTAATCGAAAACGAACTAGGCTGTTCCATCGACGAAGTATTTGCAGACTTTGACAAACATTGTCTTGCCTCTGCTTCTATCGGGCAGGTTTACAAAGGAAAATTATTAAACGGCGACGAAGTTGTCGTTAAAATACAGCGACCGCACATTGAAAACAAGATAAAGCTCGATCTCTATCTGATGCGTTACCTTGCCAAACGTACGGTGAAAAGTTACCCGGAGCTTGCAGCCGTTAACCTAGTCGGACTTATTGATGAATTTGGCGCAGGCATTCTTAAAGAGCTCGATTATACCAACGAAGCGTCGAATATTCTTCGTTTCAACGAGATGTTTAAGAATGAAACGGCGGTATATGTCCCTAAAGTGTACATGGAATATACTACCCGCCGGCTTATGGTAATGGAACTCATTAAAGGCGAAGCACCCGACGATGTCGATCAGCTTGTCCGTGCGGGCCTCGAACCTTCTGTTGTTGCGCTTAACGGTGCCAACGCTCTTTTAAAGATGGTGCTGGAGCATGGTTTCTTTCATGCTGATCCTCATCCGGGAAACATTTTTGTGATGCCAGGTAATGTAATTGCATTTATCGACTACGGCATGACGGGCACGCTTAAACCGAAGGAAATGAACTTTCTGGCCGATTTTTGCATCGGTTTTGCCAAGGGAAATCCCGAAACGGTTGCCAACTCGCTGGTTACGTTGTGTAATGTGAAGTATTTCGACCGTATCGACGAGCTGGAGTTCGAACTGAGCGAACTGATTAAGCGGAACTCGTATATGCCGTTCGAAAAAATGGATTTTGCCAACATTATGCAGGAATGTATCAACATGCTGGTACGTTACCGCCTGCAAATTCCGTCGGGCATCTTTATGCTGATAAAAGCACTGGCTACCATTCAGAAATTCGCGTACCAACTGGCACCCGACATGTCGCTTGGTCCGGTTATTATGCCGTATGCCCGCAATATCGTTAAACGAAAATACGATCCCAAGCGTCTTGCCGGCGAAATGTACGATACACTTGCCAGTTACGTTAAACTTGCGCGTACTTTACCCTCGGACGTGGGCGAAATTTTGTATAAGCTGAAAGAAGGAAAGATAAAACACGAAATTACCATCGAAGAAAGTGATTCGCTTCTGCGGAAAGCCAGTCAGCGGTTCGGAATTATTATTTTGGTGTGTACCTTATTTATTGGCTCTATTATGCTGGTAATCTGGAGCAAGGAACAATCGTTCGGTCATTTCGGATTGTTCATTTCCGGCTTTCTCTGTTTCTTGTTACTCATCAAACTACTATTCAGAACAAAGATTTAAAGCATAAGCTTAATTCATAATGCATCATTACTACTGATGCGTTAAAATCGATGGTTAAATAAATTATATTATCCTTTGATAGTTTGATTGACTTGTATTTCAGTAATCAGCTCTTTAATGGGTGTTTTGTCAAATGCTGATATTTCAAAATTGTTGAATATAAAACGAGTATTATATCGTTGGTCATCGTAATACTCAATCATTCGAAGTCTTTCAGAATAGTTGCATAGACGGACATGATAGTCTTCATTGTATTACTTTACACACTTTTCAAACTCATATTTATTGATAAACCGCAATAATTGTGTAAAAACATATTTTTCAGAATTCATAATCTTGCACTTTTAGGGTGCAAAACTACAAGTCAATTCAAATCCAAAAATCAAAGAACGCTTGTAATATATATAATATCAATATATTATAATTTATTTTCAAAAATTAACGCATCACTAGTAATGCATCATTTACAATGTGTTATTGTATTCTTGCATTATGAATTAATCAATTGTTTTTGTTTCAAGCTCTTTGCCAAAAACAATAAGATTGGGAAACACCGTCCGGAGCTTTTCGGCTTTGGTTGCCCACTTGTCCGACATGCTTGGCGGAATATGCATAACAATAAGGTAACGCGGATGAAGGGTTTGAAGTAAATACTCAAGGTCTGACGTACCGTTATTCAGCATTTCGTAATATACAAACGCAACATCTGTTTTTTCGATCCGGTTGCCGGGATTGGAAAGATAGGTTTTCAGCTCTTCGTTTTTAATATCGCCCGAATGAAAGATGGTAAACCCGTCCATCTCAAAATAATAGGCAACATTAAACATGTATTCCTCTACGTTAACACTGTCCTGATAAAACGACATGTGTTTTATTCCCAGCGAATTAATTTTAATCTGATTTACTGTTTGCGAAACATGGCTGTTTTCGGCAGGCGTAAGTTCGCAAAACTGTTTCCGTAATTTAATAAAGCCAAACTGATCGCCGTCAATAAAAACCAACGCAGGCTTATTGGTAACCAGTTTAACGTCCGGGTGTTTTTTCAGGTAACTGCTTATTAGTTTTGGTTCGCAATGATCTTTGTGGTAATGGGTCAGCAAACAAAAATTAATACTGTCAAAAGGTGGCTGAAACGACAATATTTTCTGCATTGTCTCGTCCGATGGCCGGGCAAAATAGCCGTAACCATCGGAAAACAAAGCATCAATCAGAATTTTATGCCGATCAGTCTTCAGCATAAAACCTTCATTGGCAATATACGTAACCTGAAGTTTCTTTTGTGGCAACTGAGCCGGCAGATTACTTGCGGCAAACAGAATGCAAAACAGAAAAGCAAGTTGTTTTTTCATGGTAATTTAAATTCACGCTGTTTTTTGGTTTATCAGCTCTTCAATTTCAGCTAAATGGAGTTTGAAATGCCTAAGATAATCCAAAACCATTGCCGTTAGCGAAATGTTTTCGTTGAGTGCCGAAATCCATATTTTATCCAGCATCTCCGGATTAACGCATTCTGTCACGTGTACGAAGTGAAGGTTGGTATATTTCCACAGTTCAACAAGGTCGTGCCAGTTTTCGTTCTGGTATTGCTGTATGGCAATCCAGCGGTCGTTGTTTCCGAGATTGGCATAATCGGGAAAGATCAGCGGATCGGGCAAATTCTGAAGATTAATGATCCTGTGCGTGTTGTTTGAGGCCGAATCCACCATGTGTCCTGTTATTTGCTTAATGGTTCGGTTTTGTTTGTTTCGCCGGTTTACCAGAACCTCATCCGGAAGATTTAATAACCGTGGTTTCCACTCGTTAACCAGCAAAAGCAGCTGGCGGTTGTTTTCGCTGAATTTGTTTAAAACAGTTTCCATTTTGTTTTGAGTTTTTACTTGTTTAACGCTCTCAAAACTAATGCTTGCAACCATGCCGGAAAAGAGATATTATTTCATCGCAGGCATGAAGAAATTTCATGTTTACAAGCCGGATTATTGCAAAATAGTATCGACAAACATCAACAGAAAAACTGCGGTATGTAAAACAGGTTCCGTCAAAACTTTTTAACATACCGCAGAGATGCTGCTTAAAATTCAATTTTATAGCTCAGGTTAGGTATAAATGTGGCTTCTTTCTGCATGTCGACAGTTTTTTTCAGGTAATTATATTCAAATCCCTGATATTCTTTCTGACTGGTAACATTTACAATTTTCAGGGCGAACTCGTGGCTTACACTGTGCTTGTTTATCCGGTAACTTGCAGTAAAATGGGTAAAAAAGGTAGGATCAACCTGTTTCGAGAATGCTTTTGTTTCGTCAAATATCACATCTTTAGATTTTAACGATGCTTCAGTATCTATCGGAGAGTAGCGGTCTCCTCCCTGACAGGTTACCCGGATATTTAATCCAAGCGTATTTTGCCCCGAAGCTCCTAACTGCCATTCTTTCCCGATCAGAAAATTAAACAGGTAGTTTCGGTTAAAACGGGTATTTCGCCAGATGTTATCTCCGCCTTTATAACGAGAATTGAACAACGATGCCGTCAGCATGTAATAATATCCGTCTGACATGTACTTTTCAAACGTAACATCAACACCGTAATTTTTCCCTTTACCTGTGTTTTGCAGTTTATCGTTAAAGAACCAGTCGCTTTCCAGATTGAGAAAAGAATAGGAACTGTCTGCAATAACCGGAACCCGAAACAAATACTGATAATAGGTTTCAACTTTCAGATGATGATGTTCGGATACGTTCCAATCATAACCAATAACCACATGATGAGCCCGGGTAAAGTCAAGATTCTTGTTGACAGGCTCATTTTCATATGTACTGTTTTCAGAAAAGTAATAATTAATTTTTTCCAACCGGCTGTGCAGTCCGTATGCCACACTTAAGGTCTGGTTTTCGGTGGTCTGATACGTTATTCCGGCTCTGGGCTCTATGGTATAATGGTGATTAAGGGTAAACAACTGACCGTTTATCCCGATATTGGCCGTAAGTTTCGGGCTAATGGTAAAGGTTGAGTTGGTATAAGCAGAAAGAAGCGTACTGAAGCCTGTTTTATTCACAACATCCAGCATCGGAGCTTCGGTGGCAACAGATTGTTGAAGATGCATGTTATACAATAGTCCGGTTACCACAATTCCTGTTTTGTTGATGTGTCTCGCACTGAATTTTGTATTGACAAATGAGTTAAAAACGAAGTTCCAGTTTTTGCAATTGATACGGTTCTGTGGCATAAAACTGTTGTTTCGCAGCAAACTGTCGGTAGTAAGATCTAAGCCGCTTACCGTTGCAGCAAGCGTGCTTTTTATGTACGTTTTTTCGTTGAAAAACAATTTATGAGTCAGTCCGGATGCGCCCATAAACTGTTTAACGTCTTCATTTTCCCGGTCGCTCTTGTAATACCATTGCGTGCTGTCGGTTTTTGCATCTTCGCCCGAACGGTCAATCAGTCCAATTCCCCATAACGTAAACGTACCGGCTTTCCGGGTAGGAAAATTCAGTTTAAACGACAAGTCCTGATACCTTACACCTCCGCTGTTTGCAGGTAAAACCGGCGACAATAAGGCTAGCGTTGAATACCGGTAATTGAACAGATAGGAAGATTGTCCACCTTTCCGGAAAGGCCCTTCGGAAGCAGCTTCAACCCCTATAAGACCTGCCTGCAGGGTGGTTTCGTTTTTCACATTACTTCCGTTACGCATAAAAATATCGAAAACACCCGATAACGCATTGCTGTATTCGGCAGGAAACGCACCCGAGAAGAAATCGGAGTTAGCAAGCAACTGACTGCTAAGTGCCGTAAGTCCGCCTCCGCCAAATGTTCCGGTAACATCTGCAAAATGGTTCGGATTAGGGATTTCAACTCCTTCCAGTTTCCATTGCAGCGATTTCGGGTTATTTCCACGCACTACAATTCCGTTATTGCCCACATTACTGGCAACTCCGGCGAAAGAAGAAACAAGTCTCGCCGGATCATCAAAACCTCCGGCGTAACGCGATGCTTCTTCTACGCTCAACATCTGGGCACTTACCGATGCCATTGGGTTTAAAGGATGTTCTTTGCTTATTGTCCGTTTTACTACCACTTCTTTCAGTTCGGTTGTGGCTTCTTTTAACGAAATGGTAATAAATGTTTCTTTACCCGATGATACCTGCACTTCATTTACTACGGCAGGCTGGTATCCGACCATTGAGACACCGACATCATAACGTCCTACCGGAACATTTTTTAAAACAAAATTGCCCGTCGAATCAGTAGTGGTTCCTATGGCTGGCTTGGTTCCTTGCAGTATAACCGTAGCATAGGAAACCGGAACATTCGAGGCATTGTCGGTTACAGTTCCCCGTAAAGTCTGCACAGGACGTTGTGCGGCTGTCTTTACCAGACAGAAACTAAAGAAAAACAAAAGGAAAAAAATAAATACTCGCATGACATAAGAAATTTGATTGATGCGAAAGTGTCTTATAATCAAGTTTCTTACAATACTGAATTATCAGTAATCTGATGTAGCAGTAATTAGTCGAGCAATCCTAATTTAGAAGCGTATGCAATTGCTTCCATCGAATTTCCGGCATTGAGTTTTTCGAGAATCCGCTGACGATGTGTATTTACGGTATGAAAACTTATGGATAATTTATCGGATATTTCTTTGCTTAAAAAACCATCTTTTATCAATTGCAGAATTTCTTTTTCCCTCGGACTGAGTTCTACGGCAAACTCTTTGGTGTTGTCGTTTTCGGGAAGTGGAATAATTTCAGCTGTTTTAAAATTATACAATTTGCTTTTTATCGTTTCGTTTTTATTCTGGTTCGGCGAAATATCAATAATACTCATGGCAAGCCACAGATTTCCTTTTTTATCAAGCTCCAGAACCTGGTGTTGTTCAATAAAACGAATATAGGTATTCCCTGAGTTAAGTATCCGGTACTCGTTGATTAGTTTATAATTGAATATTTCATCAGGAGGAAGAGAAAAGAAAAATTTTAAAATAGTAATAGCATTTTTTGAAAGCTGCTGAAAATCGTCCGGATGTACTTTTGAATTCAGATACTCAATACCCTTTTTCTCTATTTCGTATTGCGGATAACCTAATAGATTACTAAAATTACCGGAGATGAAAATATGCTCCTTTTTATACATATCAAAAACCGTAATACCACTGTTCCCCAGTTCTGCCAGTTGTCGAAGCATTGGTTCATGCTTTGTAAAAACAGAATAATCCAGATCAGCTTCTTTTAAAGCTTGTTGTTCTAATAATTGTTGATATGTTTTGAGTATTTTATCGGGTTCTGTTATCATTGTGAGAGTGTAAAACAATTATTCACAACGTAAAATTACCGAAAGAATTGCACAGGGCAGGAAGAAGGCCATTTAAATAGACTATTTATTATGCTTTATTCCGTTTGCAAACTTCATTATAAAAAAACGAGGGTGTTCTCGTTCTTTTGAGACACCCTCGTAAGTAAAACAGAGAATTTAGATTATTCTACCGGTGTAATTTTAAAGCTGTACGCGTATTTTACCGGAGCAAGACGGTAACGGTCGTATGTCCAGGCTCCCCAGCTGGTATCGCCACCGACACCCATCTGCACAAGGTCTACATTAACGTTAACCTGATCGCGGGGATCCAGATCGCCCGGGTGGATTCCCTTCTTTTCGAGTCCCGGATCAAGATCTTCGATGGTATAGTTAAGGGCACTCATGCTAAGCAATGGCATACCGGTAAATTTCAAACCTTTGCCCTGCTGATTGGTAAACGACATCCAGCGAACATCGGTTTTATTACCGTTTTCCTGAACTCTTACATAAGGAACAAACTGTTCGGCAACGGTACTCTGGTAAATTCCGACAAAAGAAGCGGTATTACGGTCCCAGTAATTTTCAACCGGACCACGACCAAACCATTTCATGTTGTCGTATTCTTTTGGCAGGGTAATATACATACCAAAACGAGGTAATTCGCCAATTTTTTCGTTACCCGGCGTAAACGAATTGTTAACCTGTACTTCTCCGTTACCAGTTACAATGTATTCCGAACGGTAAGTCGATTTTACATCGGGTAAGCTGAAGTTAAAGACAAGATGAATGCCGTCCTCCTTCTTTAAAACAGAGTCGCTGGTTACAACACGGTTTTTTCCGGCATCTTTCCATTCGCGTGCACGTTTTTGCAAACCGTTTCCAAAGTCGTTGTCGGTAGGTGCACGCCAGAAATTAATCTGAGTACCTTCTTTAACCAGTTGTTTGCCTTTAAATTCGAAAGCAGCAAGGTTTCCTGCTTTACGATCGAATGTGATGGTATACTCTTTACCCGAAACAACGTATTGTTCCGCAGTGGTTTTTACGTTTACTTTCTGTTTCAGCACAGAAGGAGCTTCGCATGCAGCCATCGAAACCGGTAATTTGTACTGTTCGGATGCAACGGTAAAACCTGCAGGAATAAATTCGCTGCCGGTAATCTTATCGGCATAAAAATTAAGGTAATATTCAACGCCCGGCTTTGGTTGAAGCTTAATATCGTCGATGCGTACAATTTTTGATTCGCGGGGTGCAATGTTCATAACCGGTAATTCACCTTTTTGAACGGTTACCCCGTTAGCCTGAACTTCCCATCGTATTTTGTAGTCTTTCAGCGAAATAAAATCGAACATATTTTTCACTTCGAAACGATAGGTTTCAAGGTTTACCGGACGTACTTTAATGTACTGGTACACTTTCTTTACTTCCCAGATGCCCGGATGAACGGTACGGTCGGGGAAAACGAGGCCGTTGGTACAGAAATTAAGATCGTTGTAGGTGCCGGCAGGTTCAAAGTCTCCGCCGTAACCAAATATCTGGCGACCTTTGCTGTTTGTCTTGTAAAAACCCTGATCGACCCAGTCCCAGATAAATCCGCCCTGATGTTTCGGATTCGACTCTACAAAATCCCACAAATCCTGAAAGTTTCCGGTACTGTTGCCCATGGCATGAGCATATTCGCACCAGATAAACGGACGATCGGGATTGGTAGACAGGTATCTTTCGATATGCGGAATACTTGCGTACATGTCTGCCTGAATATCCGTATGTCTTTCTTTAATTCGGGTATCTTTTTCGGCACGTTCGTAATGAACCGGACGGGTATTGTCGCGTTTTTTAGTCCATTGGTAGGTTGCCAGAAAATTTGTTCCGTCGCCGGCTTCATTACCAAGTGACCAGACAATTATCGACGGGTGATTCTTGTCTCGTTCAACCATATTGCTGGTACGATAAAGGTGTGCACCTAAATAATCGGGGTTATTGCCCAGTGTATGATCGGGATCGTAACCGTAACCGTGCGATTCGATGTTGGCTTCATCGTAAAGATAGATACCATACTTGTCGCAGAGCTTGTACCAGATAGGATCGTCCGGATAATGACAGGTACGTACGGCATTAAAGTTGAATTTCTTCATCAGTTCGATGTCTTTTCGCATCGATTCTTCCGAAATCACGTGGCCTGTAACAGGATCGTGCTCGTGACGGTTTACCCCTTTAATGTAAATGGCTTTCCCGTTTATCAGCAACTGTCCGTCTTTAATTTCCGAAGTGCGAAAACCGACGTTGCACGATGTTGCTTCAACAAGTTTGCCCGAAGCATCGGTTAATTGCAATGTAAGGGTGTAAAGATCGGGCGTTTCGGCAGACCAGTGTTTGATACCGTTAACAGCCGACTGGAATGTAACTGAAGATTCGGCGTTGGCGCCAAATAATACTTTCTTAGTTTCGGAATATACTTTCTGACTGTTTTCGGAATCATAAAGATTTACGGCAAGCGAATAGCCGGCTGGCTTTTCTTTCAGGTAATTCTGCAATTTTACATCCAGATCGAAGGTTCCGTTAACGTATTGAGCGTCAAGTCCGGCTTTGGCAAAGAAATCGGCAATGCGGACTTTCGGTTCTGCCATCAGGTAAACGTCGCGTTCAATTCCACTGAGGCGGAAAAAGTCCTGATCTTCGAGATAACTACCGTCGCACCAGCGATAAACTTCGAGGGCAATGCTGTTTTCGCCTTCTTTTAAATAGTTGGTAATGTTGAATTCGGCAGGTGTTTTAGTGTCTTCGCTGTAACCGACTTTTTCGCCGTTAACCCATACGTATAAAGCCGAGTTTACCCCACCGAAATGAAGAATTATTTCGCGGTCTTTCCAGTTTCCGGGAATAGTAAACGTACGTTTATACGAACCTACCGGATTGTATTTATGATCGATAAATGGCTGGTTCTGAGGAAACGGATACGCCACGTTTACATAGTTTGCATAATCGTATCCCTGCATCTGCCAGTCGCTTGGTACCGGAATTTCTTTCCATCCGCTTACATCGTAACCGTTTTTGTAAAAATCAACCGGACGTTTTTCGGGTTGCGCCACCCAGTTGAATTTCCACATTCCGTTTAAAGACTGATAGTAAGGAGATGCGGCATAATTGTCGGTAATGGCTGCTTTTTCGTTGTCGTAAACCATAAAGCCTGCCCTTGCCGGTTCTTTATTAACCTGGAAGATTTTGGCATTCTCCCATTCGGCATGTTCCTGAGCAAACAGCCAGCCTGTATTGAACAGGAGCGCAGCTATAAGCCACCGTTTCTGATATTTCATGATTAGTTTAATATAAATAGTGTTTTGTTTACGTTTATTAAACGTGCTTTTCTACCGATTCGTATAAATTTCGAAAGAAAGAATAACCGCAAAGAACGAAAAAACGAAATAGTGCTTCTTGCTCTTTGCGGTTACGAACTGCTATGCCTAACTAACGACTAACTACGGAGCGTTTTACCATGGTGAGTTTTGTGTCATCTGCGGATTGTTATTCAATTCGCTTTCCGGAATCGGATAATAATCGTTTTTAGTACTGTAATTCTGATAACCAAGCTTTTGAGCAGCAGTAATCGTTTCTTTCAGAAGACCCCAGCGACGTAAATCGTAAAAATGCAAACCTTCGCGAGCAAATTCCAGGTCACGCTGATGACGAATTTCAGACATCATCTGATCCGGAGAATATGCTTTCATAGCGGCAAGCTTATCGGGCAGGTTTGCTCTGTCGCGAATGCGTTGTACAAGCGGGGCTGCCGAGGCAACATCGTGGTTTGTTCCCATTGTATAGGCTTCGGCAAGCATTAACAGAACGTCGGCATAACGCATTCCGTATTCATCAATAGCCGAACGCCAGTCTCCTTCATTTGCATTCCACCAGTTCTGGTTCTTACGTAACCAAATGGCATCGGAACTCCATTTAGAAGAAAAATCATACGTATAATACACACAACCAGGGTAATTCCATGCAAGCGTTGCGGTGGCACGCGGATCAAAGCCTCCGTCTTTTGCCGGTTCCTGCAAAAACTTATCAAGTAAAACTTTGGTCGGATATAATTCAAACCAGCCACCAACTTCGCCCGGAGCACATTCCTGTGCCACAAAGGTTGCGCGGGTTTTACTTGCCGGATCGCTTGTCCAGATGCTGGTTCCTCCAAGTAAACTGTACTGAATTTCAAAAACGCCTTCTACTCCGTTTTCATGTTTTCCGTCAAACAATTCGGCAAAGTTTGGCTGTAAACCATAACCATAGGTAGATTCGTTATCGGTAATCGATTTTAATTCGGCAAGTGCTTTGTCATATTCTCCGCGATACAAATAGGCACGACCAAGAAATGCAGCGGCAGCACCTTTGGTTGCACGTCCTTTTTTTGCTGATGACCATGTTGCCGGAAGATATTTTTCGGCATACTGAAGATCGCTGATAACCTGTTGCCAGATGTTTTCGACAGGAGATTTTGCGTTAAAATAATCGGACGACGATTGTGCTACTTTGGTAATTAAAGGAACTGAGCCAAAATCGTTAACAAGGAAAAAGTAATTCAGTCCGCGTAAAAAACGAGCTTCGGCAATCAACGGAGTTTTAACGACAGAGTCGATGCTCATTGCAGCACCGTATTCAACAACCTGGTTTGCTCTGAAAATACTCACATAACAACCTTTGTAAAGACTTGTTGCACAACCATTACTCGGAGTATTCAGATAAGTAGAAATTTCATAACGTGCACGAACGTCGTTGCGAATGGTGAAATTTTCGGTGCGACCTTCATTAAGTTCCCAGTTTACAGTTCCGTAATGGCCTTCGTAATCTTCTACCATTTCGTTGTAAATAGTAGCCACAGCCGATTCTAAATCGTCTGCTGTTTTCCAGTAATTGTCGGTTGTTATTTTATTTGGATTGTCGAGATCCAGAAAAGACCCCGAGCAGGAACCGAGTAAAAGAGCCGCACTGATAAATATGATATATCGGTTTTTCATTGTCTTGTTTTTTAGGAATAAAAACATACGTTACGTTCTTTTTAAATTGGTTAAAAATTTAACTGTAAACCAATATGATATGAACGACACAGCGGATACTGGCGAAAGTCGATACCACGCGAGGTAAGACTGTTGTTTCCGATATCGGCGTTGTAACCTTTATAATTAGACCAGGTGTAAATATTATCGGCACCTAAATAGAAGCGACATTTATCAATAGAAAAACGATCTAACATTGCTTTTGGAAGTGTAAAACCAATTTGCAACGATTTAAGACGAAGGTATGAACCATCTTCGAGGAAACGATCGCTGTTATCGACTCCGTTACCGTTTGGATCGGCCATGTCCAGCCTTGGAATGTTTGAATTTGGATTGAATGTGTAAGAATTCAGCAACGCTGTCGAATAATTACAGGTGTAAATGCCAGATTCGGTATAAGTACGGATACCATTGTAGATTTTATTACCATGAACACCCTGAAAATACACGCTGGCGTCGATAAACTTCCAGCTGCCTTCCAGTCTCAGTCCGTATTCGTATTTTGGAAACGGACTGCCACAATAAACACGGTCGCTACCATCAATTTTGCCATCATCATTGGCATCTACAAATTTCATATCGCCCGGTTTAGCATTCGGCTGAATGAGTTTGCCGTTTTTGGTGTAAGCATCAATTTCGGACTGGCTGCGGAACAAGCCGGCTGTTTTAATCAGGAAGAAAGAATACATCGGGTAACCAACTTTTGTATAGGTAACAGCCGAACCATTATGACTTGCTGTTCCTCCCGATAGTTCCTGTGATCCGGTACTCAGTTCTTTAACTTCGTTATTTACATGAGAGAGTGTTCCGGTAACCGAATATTTAAAATCGCCAATGTTTCCGTTGTAATTCAGCATCATTTCGAAACCACGGTTCTGAATCTTACCTGCATTGGTATAAGGATTAGAGCTTGCTCCAACCGACAGCGGGATTGGCAACTGCAACAAAAGGTCGGTAGTTGTTTTCTGGTAAGCGTCAACAGTAAAATTGAGGCGATTATTCCATAAACCGAGATCTAACCCTACGTTGGTTGTCCCGGTTGATTCCCACTTAAGGTTTTGTGCCGCATAGTTGGTCTGGATATTTCCAACCCAAAGCGTATTGGTTTGTCCCTGAGCGTAACTTATGGCAGGCGTAATGAGCGCCTGAAATTGATAATCGCCAATTTCCTGATTTCCCAGTTTACCATAACTGGTACGAACTTTCAGTTCCGAAATAGGAGTCTGAAGATCTTTAAGGAAGCTTTCGTTTGCAGCATTCCATGCAAATGATACCGAAGGGAAATTACCCCAGCGGTTTGATTTACTGAATCGTGAAGAACCATCGCGGCGGAATGTTCCGGTAAAGATGTAACGATTATCAAACGAATAAATTAAACGACCTAAGTAGGAAGACAATGTACTTTCGGACGTATAACCACCGGAAGTCGGATCATCGGTACCCGAATCCATTGCCCATTTACCATCGGGCATTCCTTTTTTCGAAGCTTCAAATTGAGAATAGGTATTATCGTAAGCGGTGTAACCAATTACAGCATTGATAGAATGAACTCCGAACGTACGATTATACGATAACGTATTTTCTAACTGCCAGTATTTGTTAAGATCGCTTTGCTGATACATGTAATTTTTTGAATTACTGAAAGGAGCAACCGAGTAAACAGGAGAAGTGGAAATATATTTATGTTCGGCAGCCGTAACCCCTGTGCTAATCTTATAGGTCAAACCTTTTATAATCTCAACCTGTCCGTAAAGATTAACAAGTGCTTTGTAGTAATCGTCTTTGTTTTTGATAAGGTTTAAAGCCGCAACCGGATTAAAAACATCGAGAACAGCACCGGTAGATCCGTTATAACCACCGGCAGCCGTAGGATCGTAAATAGAAAAAGCAGGAATCATCAGTTCGGCACAACCAATTACATTACCACCCTGTCCGGCAACACCGGGCATATCGTGTGTGGTTTCTTTGGTCAACAATACACTTTCGCCGAATTTGAATTTCCCTTTGGTTAAATCGGATTTAAAACGAAGGTTGAGTCGTTCGTAATCGGTATTCTTTATAATACCATCCTGAGTAAGGTATCCTAACGATAAATTATAATTTACATTATCCGAACCACCGGTTGCACCAACCGAAAGATTCATGACAGGCGAGGTACGAAAGATCTGATCCTGCCAGTCGGTTCCTTTTCCTGTAACCTGTGGATTGGATGCAATATCAGGAAGTTTTACATTTCCTGCCGAAGTGGCAGCAGTAATAATTTTGATCCATTGATCGGTGTTACACAAATCCAATCGTTTACCAACTTCCTGAATTCCGTAATCCAGATTTGCATCAATCTTAACAGGACCTTTCTTTCCGCCTTTTGTGGTGATAATAATTACACCATTAGCAGCTCTCGATCCATAAATAGCAGCAGCCGAAGCATCTTTTAATACCTGCATCGATTCGATGTCGTACGGATTAATATTATTCATGGATGAAACGGCAATGTCGTCGACCAAAATTAATGGATTATTGTTATTGAGAGAACCGGCACCACGAATCTGGAGATTCATTCCCGAGCCAGGCGAACCACCTGCGGCTTCGACAGAAACCCCTGCAATTTTACCCTGAATAGCACTTCCCAAATTGGTATTGGTTTGCTGGTCGAGCTGACTGGCTTTTACAACGCCAACAGAACCGGTAAGATCGCTCTTTTTAACTGTACCATAACCAATTACTACAACTTCATCCAATGTTTTGATGTCGGGTTGCAATGAAATATCCAGCGTAGTACGCCCGTCGGTAGTAACCTTTTCAGGCAAATATCCGACATAAGAGAAAAGCAGGTTTACATGTGTGTTGGAAACGGGTATTGTGTATTTACCGTCTACATCGGTTACCACACCGGTTGTTGTTCCTTCAATTACAACATTTACTCCCGGGAGTGCTTCTTTGGTGGTTGCATCAACAACTCTACCGGTAATTTTCTGCTGTTGTGCAATTGTTTTCGGAACGATAACAACAAGATTGTCGTTTACAATTTTGTACGTTGAGGATGAACCTTCGAATAGTTCGCCAAGAACTTTTTCGACATTAGCCTGTTTAGTGTCTAGCTTTACAATTTTGTTTAGTTCTACAAAGTTATCGTTGTAGAAGAAATGAAATTTACTCTGCTGTTCAATCTGGTCGAGCACTTCTTTTACCGTTTGTTTTTCGGAACGAAGGTTCACTATCGCATTTTGGGAATATAGTGAAGCGGACAGCGGTAACAGGCTACAAAAACAGAGGACTGTAGTTAGTTTCATAATGCGTAAGTAGTTTCTACCCCCATTGTCCGACGGGGTAGTTGGTTTTGGTATTTTCTTCATAATTTTGAAAAGTTAGTTGTTATATTCTCCTGACCCTTCTTTAGCCAGACAGGACAGGCATTTATTCAATTAACAGGGTACTTCGCTAAGCAATCTTATTTGTCCGTTTTTCTATTGCGAGTAGAATTTCGGATAAGTGCTTTGGTCTGGTACCCTTTTTTGTGCCTATTGGCACGCTCTTTTTTGTTATAACATTGACCTCCTTTCTTGTTAGTAGTTAGACCTTTTCAACAGACCAGTACAATTTTTATCTTCCTGATTTTAATAACAGTCAGGCTGAGCAGATCCATCGGGGGAAAGACGCATCGACTCGAACTTTTTCTTCAGTAAATTATCGGTTGATATTTGTATGGTACTGTGCTCTATCTTGTAACGTATTGGCGCAATGAGTTGAAGAACGTGTAAAACCTGTTCTACCGGTTCATCCTGTAAGCTTCCGCTAATGCGGTATTCTTTTAATTTACTGTCTTTAAATATTATGGTAACATCATAACGACGTTCAAGCTTACGGGCAAGTCCTTCGAGCGTTTCGTGCCTGAAAATCCAGCGCTTACCACGCCACGACGTATAAAGATTCATGTCTTTAACCGAATCGACTTTAAAACAAGGCTGACCGTTTTCCGATTTTGTATAAGACAATGTATGTCCCGGATATAAAGTAATATCCTGATTATTTGTGTTTTCCGAAAGTCCGATTTTTAATTTGCCTTCTTCCAGTGTCGTTTCGACGGTATTTTCTTCGTTATAAGCTTTTACGTTAAAAGAGGTTCCGAGGGCTGTAACTTTCAAGCCGTTGGCAAATACAGAGAAAGGAACCGCTTTATTTTTAGCAACCACAAAAAAAGCCTCGCCGCTAAGTCTGATGTCTCGTGTTTTTTGTCCGTAAAGATTAGAAAAAGAGAGTTTTGAGCCAGAATTAAGCCATACCTTACTACCGTCAGGAAGATTAAGGGTTATTTTCGAGCCCCGAGGAGCTTCCATTTCGGTGTATTGTTCGGTTAACGAAGGTATTACCGCTTTCTTTTGCGTAAAGAAAAATCCAAGGCCAATTAGCAGAATGATAGCCGCCGCAACTGCTATTTTATAATAAACAGATAAATTCCGATTTTTTGTTTCGGGAGAAGAAGACAAGACCTGCATGACTTCGTCCCATGCTTTATTAGCATCAAATGTGCGCGTATCGGTAAGAAGTGAAGATGAATGCCAGATGTCGGTAATATGATCAAAAAACTTCTTATGACTTTCATTTTCTTCAAGCCAATTAAGAAGAAGCTGAGCCTGCTCGGGCGAAAGCTTTCCTGAAAGGTAGCCAACAATGCACTCCTTTATCGAATCGGATATTTGCAGATTTTGGTCCATAAATTTGTGTTTCTACAAGTAAAGACACAAGTTTATGGACTTGGTATTACAACAGGTTGAAGAAAAATATTATTTTTTCTTCAACCTGTTTATTATAAAATATATAGAATATTATTTTATTGTCCGTACCTGAAGCCGGCCAAGTGGTTTTATAGCAATTATGATACTGATAACCATAAGAACTCCGCCTAAAAAGAACGGTGCACCCGGAAAGTTTATGGCAGCATTGGTATTCGAAAAATGAGCAAAAAGATTATTCATAATCAATGGCCCGATAATAGAAGTAAGGCTTACCGTACTCGTAATAATACCTTGCAATTCGCCTTGCTGTGAAGGCGAAACTCCTTCTGAAATAATACTCTGTAATGCAGGACCTGCAATACCGCCCAGACAATACGGAATAAGAATCGCAAACATCATCCAGCCACTTGAAGCAAAAGCAAACAAAAACATACCGATCGCATTAAGAACGATGCCCAGAAAAATTGCTTTTTTCTGACCAATAGCCGGAATTATAACCCGAATAAGTCCGCCCTGAACAAGTGCAACCATAAGACCTACAAAACCAAAAGAATATCCAACCCATGCTTCGCTCCAGTGAAATTTCAGCATAGTATAAAATGTCCATGTACACTGAATAGCATTGCCGGCAATATAAACAAGCGCAAGCGGAACAATCATGCTTAACAGCGCAGGATATTTTTTTATCTGAAGAACGGAACCGACAGGATTAGCTCGTTTCCATTCGAACTTACGACGTTTGTCTCGTGGTAATGATTCCGGAACGAAGAAATATCCATAAGCAAAATTAAGTAACGATAATCCGGCTGCAACCCAGAACGGAGTACGAATCCCCCAATGACTAAAAACGCCACCCAGTACCGGTCCGATAATAAAGCCTACACCAAAAGCAACCCCTATCATACCAAAGTTCTGCGCACGTTTTTCGGGTTCACTAATATCAGCAATGTATGCCGAAGCCGTTGTAAAACTGGCACCTGCAATACCCGCTGTAATACGAGCAAAAAACAACCAGGCAATGGAAGGAGCCAATGCACAAACAATGTAATCGATTCCCATTCCAAACAGCGATATTAACAAAACAGGACGACGACCAAACCGATCGCTCAGACTTCCTAAAACAGGAGCAAACAGAAACTGCATGATAGCATAACTAAACATAAGCCAGCCCCCAAAAGTCGAGGCCATGCTCAGATTACCCGAAATAAGTTGTTCGATTAACCGAGGTACAACCGGAATAATAATTCCCATTCCGATAACATCAAGCAGAAGGGTTGCGAAAATAAAACCTAATGTGGCATTGCGTTTTGCAATCATGATTCTTTCTTTTTTTAAGGATGTAAAAGTAGCTCACAATAAAAAATTTGGTAATAACAATTCGGCCAATCTCCGTTTATACCCGGTAAATTTTGTTTGCGAAAGCAGAACATCGACTGTTATGGCTGCAATCGTTACAAAAAGCATACTTTTACAACCTTCACGCGGAGTTCCGAATAAAAATTAACACTTTTGTTCAGCTTGAATACTATTCTGCAACTATAATTTATAGGTTATTACTGATTATAAAGTTTCCTAACAAACCTGTTTACAAGGAAGATGATAGAATACGATCCTATTTTAATACAAGAAATTAGAAGTGGAAATTTAAAATCGTTTGAACTTGTTTTTAAAGGTTTTTATCCCCGGTTATGCGCGTATGCTTATAGTTTTGTAAAAGACAAAGATGTTGCCTCCGACTTAGTAAAAGATATATTCATAAAGTGGTGGGAATCAAGAAGTCTTATTAATATTCAATCTTCAATTTCTGGTTATTTATACAAATCGGTGCATAATTCGTGTATAAATTACCATAACAGAGAACTAAAAAAACATATAACGCGCAACGAAAGTGAATTAAACACACCTTTATCCGAAATAAATTATCCGGTTTCCGATAATTACCCGGTTGAAAAACTTATAACCGAAGAAATTGAAACAGCTTTAAAATTGGCAATCAATAATTTGCCAGATCAGTGCCGCGAGATATTTATAATGAGCAGGGTTGAACAATTGTCGCATGCCGAAATTGCCGCAAAACTCAACATATCAAGTAACACGGTAAAAGTACAGATGTACAGAGCCTTGTCTAAAATACGTGAAGATCTGAAAGATTATCTCCCGGTTTTGTTTTTAATTGGTTATAAATATTTTAGCGAATAAAATTCAGGATAGAATTAAAGAAAAAGAAAGCGATTTTTGCTCTGACTTTAATCGGACAAAAATCGCTTTCTGCTATAATTTCATTATTTAAATGCGCTTTCAGACAATCCGTTGCCATTAAAACTCAGGTTATTCATATAAGAAGGAACCTGACGTCCCATCAGTTTGTCAACATAAATTTTGGCAAGGTATTGCGAAAACATAAATCCGTGACCACGCAAACCCAAAAACAATCCTGCATCAGGATCGATAATCATACGTGGTTCGGCATAATAGCCAGACCAAACTGTCTGAAAACTAACCGAACTCAGAGAAGGAATCCAGTCGGTAAAAACTTCCGAAACTATCTCATAGAATTCCTGTGAATTAATTTTTAAGCTTTTGTCGGTTTGCATGCCTTCATCTAACGGCGAAGCACAACCTATAATTTGCCCGGTTTCGGCAAACTGTTGTCCGTAAACAGCCAAAAAGCCTTTGTAAATCCGACGATCGATAAGCATATCCAACGGATTGTTTTTTACGCCCAGCCATGGCAGCCTTCTGGTTATAAATGCCTGATGACGAACAGGATGAATACCAGTTTCGTAACCAGCTTTTAAGGCAATTTCGCCACCCTGAGACCCTAAAGCATTGACAAATACTTCAGTTTCAAATTCCACATAATGACCATCATGCATTTGCACCAGCAAAATGTATGTTTTCCCATTTTTATGAAGGTCAATAATCTTGGCATCTTCATAAACCCTTCCTCCATTTTGAATTCCGGTATTACGCAAAAATTCAATCACTTTACCGGGTGTTGCCTGCCAACATTCTTTCGAAATAAGCGCAGCCTGATAAGTTTTCAATTTTGTATTGAAATATGGCGAAACTTCTTCTGTAAATTTATCAGCACCAATCATATAGGCATCCTGCCATTGCATGGAAGCTTCGAGGCTTTTATAGGTTTCTTCGTCGTGTGCAAAATTCACATAATGCGTCATTCGAAGATCTACATTGGTTTTACTTTGTACTTCGTCGAAAATTTCAAGATTATGTCGCGCAATATCAGCCAATTCAGGCAAACTAAAAGCCAGACGACCACCGCCGATATTACGCCACGACGAGCCAAACCCCGAATTAATCAACACTGGTTTCAGACCCGATTCGGAAAGGTAACGAAACAGCGAACTACCAGCCATTCCGCCGCCTGCAACCAACGAATGCACTTTGATCTTTTCTACTTTAGCTTCGGGATGCGGAATTATTCTGGCAGATTGTGCAGAAGGATAAAGTTCGCCAATGGTTAAAAGATTAGACATTGGTCCTCGTGGAGCTGGTCCGCCAATAAGCGAAATCCCCATTGGTGTAAGAAGTTGCCGTAACCGGCTAATGCAACGTTTTCCCCGACATGGTCCCATACCAAGTCTGGTTGTATGTTTTATTTCATCTACCGCAATTATTTTGCGATCGCCTATAATATTCAGTATTTTAGGAAGATCGATATCATCGCAATGACAAACATAGGTTTCTTCAGCGGTATTTTGCGGAAGAATGTCTTTTAATTCAAAAACTTCAGATTCTTTACTTATCGGCTTAAAACCCCGAATATCGGTAAGCGCTCCAATGTTTTGTTCCGTAACATCAATCCTGACAAGATTAGTATGCGAAGGTTTATTAAAAACCTTGCTGATAATACCTTTAGCAACAGATTCGCCTTCATTATTAACAAGATTAACCTCTTTTACACTTTCATCGAGAATAAATTCATACGGAAGAAAAACACGACTAGAAGAGGTCTGATAACCAAAAATAGCCAAGCCAGGACATTGCGTCACGCACTCCATACAACCAATACATTTGGTGTAATCGACAACCGGCACTGTACTTGTTGACGATTTACTTATGGCATTGTGCGGACATGAATGAGCGCAGGGATTACAGGCAAAACCATATGTGCAATCGGTAATAACAAACGGACGGGTATTTTTGCGTTCACCGTCAGGCATATTAGGCTTATCGAGTACTTTTACCGGATGCTGTTGCGAATCAACATATTCTTTCGATACCGCTAAAAAGTCGTTGTACGAATATTTTACACGAAGTTCATCCAGAATTTCGTACGCGACCTGCTTCCCTCGCAATACGGCACTGGTTCCTTCGCCGATACGCAAGGTATCTCCGGCAGCATAACACTGACGGCCAAATACTTCTTTACCTTTAATCAGCAAGGTATCATCGGGAACCAAACCTGTACAGATATTAATAACATCGATTCCGTCAATTAGCTGTTCCGTTCCCGGTATCGGCTTAAAATTTTCTGCTTTGGCTATAATTGCACCAGTTATACCGTCATTATTAGCGTTAGGAACCGCTTTTACAAGTACATACGAGGTTAAAATTGGTATTCCTAAACGACGAACCCTGTTTGCCTGAACAGGAAAACCACCTTCGTGCGGTTGCGCTTCAATAATGGCTTTCACTTTAGCTCCGGCTTGTTCTAACTGATAGGAAGTAAGATAACCGATATTGCCTGCTCCAACGGTAAGAATATTTTTACCTAAAAGCGTAAGCTCCTGATTCATCATTTTCTGAACGACAGCAGCAGTGTAAACACCTGGCAAATCGTCGTTTCCGAAGGTTGGCATAAATGGAATAGCACCCGTTGCTACCACTAGTATTTCGGCATCAATAAAAAACACTTCATTGGTGTGAAGATCTTTCATGGCAAGACGCTTGCCTTCCAAAAGATCCCAAACTGTTGAATGAAAAAATATCCCGTTTAAATTATTGCTTGTTAATTCCTTTGCAATATCAAAACCGCGACGTCCGCCAAAACGTTTTTCTTTTTCAAAAAAGAAAAAAGCATGGGTTTGCATCAGAAACTGACCTCCGGGTTTGTCGTTTGCATCAACAATCAACGTTTCGACACTTGCCTGTTGCAGTTGTTCGCGTACAGCCAGTCCGGCAGGTCCGGCACCAACAATTACAACCTTTGTGCGATAAACGCGACGTTCGCTAACAGCCGGAATATCGTTTTGCACGGTAAACCCGTTTTTGTCTCCAATTTCTTTTACTTCTTTTACGGTATCGCAAGGGGTAATGCAAATACGGCGAATTTTTCCGTCAACAAGCATTTCGCAAGCACCACATTTACCAATACCACATTCAAGACTTCTGTTTCGATGCTCAATACTATGGCTGTGAACAGGAAAACCGGCCCGGTGCAATGCTGCAGCAATCGTTAAGCCTTTTTCCCCTTCTATCTCTTTCCCCCCAAATTTAAAAACAACTTTCTCCCCTTTTTCGACAGGAAGTATAGGATGTTTTGCAATTTCTTTCATTCTTTTTGTATTTTTATACACCAAATAAAGCCAATTGTATCTAAATTATCGCTGTAAAATATTAATCAAAATCCGGTCGTTCACTTAAAAAATGCAAGCAAGACGGTGATAATATTCAATTATTGCAAAAGTAAACGAGCGAATGTATGGGTTTCATGATGTTTATCAAGGTGCAGCCTGATAATTAACATGTTTTGAAAATAATGGAAAAATATACAAAAACATGATAAAAATTTCATTTCTCTGGATTTTTTCGTTTGGAAAGAAATACTATCTTTGCACCGCGTTTGAAAAAAACGATGGCGAGATAGCTCAGCTGGTTAGAGCGCATGATTCATAATCATGAGGTCCCCGGTTCAATCCCGGGTCTCGCTACAAAGAAATCAAGTAAATAGGGCGTTTCAGAGATGAGACGCCCTATTTTTTTTGTTCAAAAAAACCTGAAAAAACCTACTTTTACGCCCAATGTTTTACGATTGTTTTACGAAAAATGGCCACTTTTAAAATCGCTGTAATCAAGCACCAGCAAAGGAGAGATGGCTTCTATCCCGTCTCAATTCGTGTAACTTGGCAACGAAAATCTGCTTACATTAAAACAGAATTCTACGTTGGAGCTAAACAAATCACTAAATCTTTCGAATTAAAGGATGCTTTTATCCTTCGTGAGCTAAATAATAGAATCGCTCATTATGAAGAACTTAAAAAAACCAAATTAGGAATTAAAATCTATGAGTATGAAGCGAAAGATCTGGCTGATTTTTTCGTAAAACATACTACTCAACAAGACTCAGAACGTATTGATTTCATTGCATTTGCGCAGAATTTTCTCGTAAAACTTCGAGAAAAAGGCAAGAAAGGAAACGCAAATTCTATTACCACAACACTGAATGCGTTCATTGACTTTGTGAAGTCTGAAACATTTGATATAAAGGAGTTAACATCCAAAACACTGAATTCTTTTGAAGAATATCTAAGATCACCCCGAATGATTACCCGTCCTAATCAATTCGGGAAAATGATAACAATTAAAAAACCGGGTGTTGGTGATACCAGTATTAAGGATTATATGACAAATATGCGTACCCTTTTTAATGCTGCACGTAACTTTTATAATGATCCGGAAAAAGACGAAATTAAAATTACACATTATCCTTTTGCAACATACAAAGTAGGTAGAGCACCCTTAACACAAAAACGTGCTCTTTCGATAGAAGACATCAAAAAGATACGCGATGCCAATATTAAAATTCTGACAGATAAACGGACAAGTAGAGAACAATTATCCCGAGATGTATTCATGTTGTCGTTTTATCTGGTTGGAATGAACTCCATTGATCTTTATGAATTACCTAAATTATCGGACAATAGAATAGAGTACAACAGAGCAAAAACAAAAGGGAGAAGACAAGATGCTGCATTCATTTCTATAGCCATACCTGATGAAGCCTTGCCTTTAATAGAAAAATACAAAGACAAAACAGGTGGACGAGTTTTCTGCTTTTATAACATGTATTCAGATTCTCATATATTCGGTTCTAATATAGCAAAAGGGCTCAAACAGGTTGCTCAGACATTAGACATTGAACCTTTTACTTTTTATGCTGCCCGACACTCTTTTGCAACTATCGCCAGAAATGATTGTGAATGTTCAATGGATGATATTTCTATCTGTCTTAACCATGTAGATACAAGTCATACCACAACTGACATTTATATTAAAAAGGACTGGTCTATTATTGATAGGGTTCAGAAAAAAGTGTTGGATATAGTTAAATAAAAAAGCCGATTTTACTCGGCTTTTTCTGTATCGGTTATATTTTTTTTAGGATCAAATCGATCCACATCTTCAATTTCCAATCCAAGATCTTTTATTACTTTATCCCTAATATCAATAGCGGCTACTAATAAAATGGCATCAACATCTACCCCACTTCTGTAAGCTGCTTTTTCGATTTCATTCTGACATTCATCTTTCTTCTTGAATTCCCGAACTGTTTCAATTAATATTTCCTGAGCACGATAAGCATTTGCCGGTTTTGATTCCTTTATTGTATTTAGAATCTCATTATAACGCTGATTTGTAAATTCCTTTATGTTGGAATCTTCTAAAATTTTCTTGCCTCTTTCGTTTAATACTACAGGCGAATTAGATTTAGTAAAAGCATTAGCCCATAGTGTACCTACTTTTTCATGAAGTGCATTTACTTTTTCATGAATTGCAGGGACGCCAGAAACTAAGTCTTTAACATCGGACATCGACGATTTTATATTTTTTACAGATTCTTCTAATGTCCCAAGTTTGTGTGCACCTTTCAATAAAGAATTTACAATACCTATTAGTATGCCTAAAAAGGTAACAGCAATTGCAATTATTGCAATCCAATTACCATTCGACAAGGCTTCTAATATTATCAGTAACATGATACTTATTGTTTTATAAATAAGGTTGTTAAAGTTTGTCTTGAGTTTTTTTATTCGACAAATGTAGCTTAAAAAGTTGCAAATTATCCATTACGATAGACATTTTGCAATGTCAGAATCATAATAAATGTCATTAAAATTTGGCTTTGTCCCTAATTAAAGATACAACTTCATTCCCTCATTGTTTACGAGTTTAAATTTTATTTTGTTTGCTTCCGTCAAAATAGTAAGAAAAGAAAAGACCTCGTCCTAATATTTTATGGTTTGCTAACTATAACCAAAAGAATTATGCCAGCGGGAACAGAGCTTGTTAATTGCCCTGAAAACCGCTATATTTTATGACCACTTGTTATATATTTTTCTGTCATTTTATCATTCAATTTGCTACTTCGTTTCTGCCTGACGTGCGTTGGGGCAGGCACACTCTTTGACAAGTTTTGGTCATGTGTCGGCTTCTGCAACTTGGATAATGTGTGCGACTAATGTGTTGGCTCATTGTCGGTTTTTCTTAAAGTTTTCAGCTTGTTCAAAGATTTCAACGTAAACTTCATCTCTTTCCACAGGTGGATAGCCAAACTCATCTAAAATCAAAATCAATTCTACTTTTAATGCAGATTTTATGTCGTCTCGTTTATTCCAGTCGGGGAATTTTGCTTGACTGTCAACGATTACTTTAACTGCTTTTGACAAATCAATCAATTTATCGTCTGGATAAGTGAAGTCGTATTTTTTGCAGAGTTCTTTCAAAATATCGTAAAAGGCTTTTTCTTCAAAGTCAATTCCTAATTCATCTCCGGCTTTAAATTCCTTTTGAACATCCCAAATTAAGTTTGTCAAGGCTTCTGCCATTTCTTCGTAAACTTCACTTCTCAAAATGTCATTTGCATCCCGATTATTGTATCTGTCAACAATGGCTTGCATTTTTCTTGAAAAGTCAATTCCTTTTACCCGATTTACTTTTCTAATTTCTCCGATTACTTTGGCTAAAAGCTGTTGCAGTAATTTTATTTTAGTGTTTGGCAATTTAATTTTATCAATCTTAGCCAAATAATCTTCATCAAAAATGTCTTGTTCTGTTTCAACTTCTTCGCCGAGTTTAAATATTTCTTCAACTCCGTCACTTTGCAAAGCATCTTTTATCATTTCCCGAACTTTGGCGTTCATTTGTGCCGTGTCGGGTGCGTTGCCTTTGGTTAGTTTGAAAACAATCGAACGAACAGCCAAATAAAAGTGAGTGTAGTCTCTTTCTGTTTGGGTCAGTTTTTCGCTTCCAGCACAAATATCATAAGCTGCTTTTAATCGTTGAACCAAACCCATAAAGCGGGTTTCCAGTTCTTTGGTTTGTTGTACAAATTCGGCAGCCAAATTCAATGTGTGTAATTGCTCAATGGTGCTGCCTTTAAAATATTTTGAGTTGTCAAACTTGTGCATAAGTTTTGCTAACAAATCCAAATGGTCACGGACAACAACCAATGATTGTTCAATTTCTTCAAAATTATCTTTGTCTCCTTTGTTGTATTTGGCAAGGGCAAGATTCATCTGTTTTTTGATGCCAATATAATCGACTGCCAAACCTTTGTTTTTACCTTCAAACTTGCGGTTAACCCTTGAAATGGTTTGAATTAAATTGTGTTGCTGAATTGGTTTATCAATGTAAATGCTGTCCAAAAATGGAACATCAAAACCAGTTAACCACATATCAACTACAATTGCAATTTTGAAATTCGATTTCGGGTTTTTGAATTGTCGGTCAAGTTCTTTTCGGTCGTCAGAAGTACCCAACATATCCCAAAGTTCTTTCGGGTCGTCTTTGCCTCGGGTCATTACCAATTTAATGCGTTCAATCGGTTTTAATTCCCGTTTGTCTTTGTCGGTAAGATGTGCCCCTTCTTCGGCTTCTTTTATTTCGTTCCATTCGGGGCGAAGTGCAATGATTCTTTTGTAAAGTTCATAAGCAATTTCACGGCTGCTGCTCACAAACATTGCTTTTCCTTTTACCGTTGCACCTTCTGAAATTCGATTTTCGTAGTGGTTTACAAAATCTTCGGCAACTGCTTGCAAACGGTCGGGGTCGCCAAGAATGGCGTACATATTTGCGGTTTCCTGTTTGCTCTTGTCAATCTGATATTCATTAGCCCCTAATTCGGCAGCTTCTTCGTAGTATTTTTCAATTTTCTCTAACTCACCATTTTTCAAAGCTACTTTTGCGGCTCTGCCTTCATACACAATCCGAACGGTAATTTCATCTTTTACCGATTCAGTCATTGTGTAGGCATCCACTACTTTTCCAAATACATCAAGTGTTGCATCAATTGGCGTTCCTGTGAAACCAACGTATGTTGCGTTTGGTAAAGAATCGTGTAAATATTTAGCAAAACCAAAAGTCTTTTTTACTCCTTCTTCGGTAACTTTTATTTTTTGGTCGAGATTTACCTGGCTGCGGTGTGCTTCGTCCGAAATACAAATCACATTGTTTCGTTCGGTCAGCAGTTCGGTGTCTTCGGTGAATTTATGAATAGTTGTTAAGAAAACGCCTCCGCTTTGTCTTCCCTGAAGTTTGGTTCTCAGGTCAGCTCGACTTTCAACACTTTCCACTGCATTATCACCAATAAAACCTTTTGCGTTTATGAATTGTGCCGAAAGTTGGTCGTCTAAATCGGTACGGTCGGTAATTAAAACAATGGTTGGACTTTCAAAATATTCGCTTTTCATTAACAAGCGGGTAAGATAAAGCATTGTGTAACTTTTTCCTGAACCGGTTGCTCCGAAATAAGTTCCGCCTTTCCCGTCTCCTTCGGGTTTTTGAGCTTTCTTGATGTTCTCAAATAAAGTTCTTGCAGCGTAATATTGCGGATAGCGACAAACAATTTTTTCTTCTTTCTTGCTCTTGTCTGGAATGTAAATGAAGTTGCGAATAATATCACGCAGGCGGTTTTTATTAAACATTCCCTGCACAAGCGTAAACATACTGTCGATTCCGTCAACATCTTTTGCCAAGCCTGCCACTCTGCGCCACGCATAGAAGAAATCATAAGGGGCAAAAAACGAACCGGCTTTGTTGTTTACGCCATCGCTGATTACGCAAAAAGCATTGTATTTAAACAGCTCAGGAATATCCCTGCGGTAACGAACCGTTAATTGTTTGAAGGCATCAAAAATAGTGGCTTCCTCACGAATAGCACTTTTAAATTCAAAAACCACCAAAGGCAAACCATTGATGTAAACAATACCGTCAGGAATACGTTTTTCTGTTCCGATAATTTCCAGTTGATTGACAAATTTGTAAATATTTGTATCGGGCGGATATTGTTCTTCGGGTTCGGCTGCAACGGTGATATAGTGTTTTGCTTCTGCCTTCGCTGAAGCTTCGGCAGACAGGTCGGGTTGGCGATGTTTGTTCAGCCCTGCGAAGTTTATGAGTTGAATGTAAATGTCTTTTTTGCTGCGGTCTTCTCTTTTTAGAATAAAACCGTCAGAAAGCATTTTTAAAAATGTTTTGTTGCTGTCGTAAAGGTCGGAAGCAGGTAGCGATTTGAGTTGAAGAATAATAGATTTTACTTCGTTTACCGTAATGCCTTGACTTGCGTATTGCTTTAGCAGAAAGTTTTGCAAATCTTCCTCTATCAATACTTCATCGGGTTTGCGGGCAATGGTAACACCCAAGTGGTGCGGAAATCCTTCCTGCCCCAATAACTCGGTAAATGCTCGTTCTAATTTTTCTTCGGTGAATTTCATTTAGTTCAACTCATTTATTTCTTTTAAATATTGGCGCATTTTCAAAATAGAAGCCTCTAAATTATTGTATTCTGCTTTACCATTATCCGCCCTATGATGAATTTGATTTCTTATAAATGTATGTATTGAAACTTCATTTTGATGTCCCATCCAAGGTGAATTTTTGGGTTCACCTTTTTCATTTTGAAAAAAAGAAATATCAAAATCCTTGATTTTATTTGTTGTTGCTTTTAAAAGCATAAGACTTTCATATAGTTCATTATGATATTCTTCCGTCGCAAGTTTAAAAGCAATAAAATTAACTTCATTAGCCGAAACATACGGTAATAATGCTAAATCAGGGTTTGCAACAGAAACAGAGTTTTCTGTTTTTGTTAAGGTTCTGACTTGAACATTGCTGTTACTCATTGATTGTTTAATAAATAATGGCGAATGTGTTGTAAGAATAATTTGTGAATCTTTTGAAAATTCCAATAAAAGTTCTACAAAATCTGACTGTAATTTCGGGTGAAGATGAAGTTCTGGTTCATCAATCAAAACAATTAATTTTTTATTTCCTTTTTTTGAGAGATAATAGGAATAGATTAGGGAAAAAATCATTTCATAGCCCGAACCTAACTGATTTAATGGAATTGATTGCAAGTTCTCTTTATCTGAGCCGAAAAATGCATTTGTAAAAGGTTTCCAGTTATCAATCAATTTCAGTTTTAAATGTTTACCACTTACCTCTGAAAATTTGGTAATTGCCTCACTAATGCCTATGATTACACCTTTGTTTTCAAGACTTTTTACCTCTTTCAAACTATCGTTACAATCAGTTGGATTGTTTTCTTTTTGAATGTATTGATAGTTCAAATCCTCCATTATTCTATCAAAACGGGTATCGTTATATGTTCCTTTTCTTGTTTGAAAAGTTCGGTTTTTATCGAGGATTAAATATTCGATTTCATTGAATCTCGAACCACTCCAAGGATTGTTTACTGAGAGTCTTAAATCTGGTGTATTATCTTTCGGTTTTGTTTCACCGTCTGCTTTTATATATTTTTGGTCGGTAACCACCATTGAAGCAAGGTATCCGCTCGTACCTCTTGACCTTATACCACCCAAGAAAGAAAAACCTTTGCCCTTGTATTCAGCATTTGGCATAGTTCCTTTGTATGTGTAAACTTCATCTGTCAGGATATTAATTTCCACTTTCTCACTCGGATTATTAATATCAGATAAGGAAAATGAATCAGTTTTATAAGAAACATAAGGCATTGCAAAAGCATCCAATAGAGTTGATTTTCCACAACCATTTTCACCCACAAAAATAGTCAGCCCAGAACCGTTGTTCTGACCATCAGGTATGTTCAAATTGCTAATCTCAAAAAAATCATCTGGTGAGAATAGCTTGAAGTTTTTTATTTGGATGCTTTTTATAAACATAGCTTTATTACTTTACTCTACTGTTGCTAATTTCGACAGAAGCAAATCTTTCAGTTCTGATAGTTTTTGATTTTCTTTCTTGTTTATTTCTATATAGTGAGTAACTATTTGCCCAATATTTTGATAGGAATGAAGCAGGTTTATGTCAGGTATTAGTATTTTGTATGCGGAAATATCTGGAACCGTTAACTGACCTTGTGCAGAACCTGACCCTTCATATGCAAATTTCCTTATTGTCTCATATAAATAATTCAATTGGTCTTTATTTTCTGGTGTTACTACAATCAATCTAACAATTGGTACAAATGGCGATGTTCTTAATACGGTATAACCGATGATAGCTCCTCTTGCAGAAATCGTGATACTCTCTTTTTGAATAACAGGCTTGTCTGTAAAACCAAACAAACCTTCATTTTCAGAACTATTTGAATAAATTGGTACCTGTAAAGTTTCAGTTTTAAATGATGAAAATATATCAGGTCTATCTCCTCCAGCCTTTACTGTAGAAATACTTCCAAGTGTTTTATAAGTCCATCCGCTCGGTATCTCTTTCCCTAAATCCTCATTCCAATCCATTTTCCCGCCATTGCTTTTGTATGGCTGTCCATTTTCATCAGGAAATTCAAACTCCACAAACCACTGCTTATAAATAGCCTGAGCGGTTTCTTCTAGTTTTTGTGTTAGTTGGTTGTTATGGTTGATACGGTTTTGTATGGTGTTGTATTCTTTTACAATATCTCGTTGTTTATCAATTTTAGGAACTTTAATTGGAAGACTACAAAATGTTTCCCAAGAAATGCCTCCTCTTACGTCGCCACCACTAATAAAACCAATATACCTATCGTTTTCAGGGCGACAAAGCCACATCATTAAGTATTCTGGTAATAGTTCTTCTTTGTCTTTTGGTTCAAAAACATAATATGCAGAAGAAACAATAGCAGGGTTTTCATCTTTATATAAATCGACAGGTAGTTTTTCATCACGCCCCACACTCATTAACTTACAAGCTAATTGGTCTTTTCTCAAAACTTTATATACAGATAAATCTACACCGTTAAGATTTGCAACAGATGATATGAAAGTCTTTTCCATACTCACACCTAAAAGATTTGTAATTGTCAGGTCTGAGTTACGAATATTGATTTCCTGAATATACTTAGCAAGTTCACTATAATTTGATTTCATAACCCAACTCTTTAAAAACGGTTAGTAAATCATTTTTGCTTTTAGCTTCAGCTTTCAGCAGTTCAGCAAACTCACCTTGAAGGTTTTGCATTTTTTCATCAAAATCAATATTCTCGTCACGGTTAACAAACTCAATGTATTTGCTCGGAACAAGTGAGAAATCCTTTTTTTCTATTTCATTAAACGAAGCAGAATAACAGAATTCAGGAATGTTTTCAATTTCCTTGCACTGCCATTCGTGGTATGTACTCGTAATTTTTAAAATATCCTCCTCCGAAAACTGGACGAATTTTTTTTCAAATGGCTCACCCAATTGACGCAAATCCATAAATAGGATTTCTTTTTCACGATTACGGAAATTACGACTTTCATCGCCCACTTTTTTTGTTTGAACTTTTTTGTTTTTGTTTATAATCCAAATTGAAACACTTATAGGTGTTGTGTAAAACATACCTTGTGGTAAAACCAGAATTACTTCCACCAAATTATTTTCAATAAGTTTGCGACGAATTTTGTATTCTTCGCCTCCACCACTTAAGGCCCCATTTGCCAATATAAAACCTGCAACTCCGTTGTTGCTTAGTTTGCTTACCATATTTAAAATCCAACCGTAGTTGGCGTTGCTTTTGGGCGGCACATCGTAACCAAGCCAGCGTGGGTCGTCTAATAATTCGTTTTCGGCTCGCCAGTCTTTTTGGTTAAATGGCGGATTCGCCATTATAAAATCGGCTTTCAGGTCTTTGTGCTGGTCGTCTAAAAAAGTATTAGCTGCTTTTTCGCCCAGATTGCCCGAAATACCACGAATGGCAAGGTTCATCTTTGCAAGTTTGTAGGTGGTGTTGGTATATTCCTGTCCATAAATGGAAACTTCTTTTTTGTTTCCGTGGTGTGCCTCAATAAACTTTACCGATTGCACGAACATACCGCCCGAACCACAAGCAGGGTCATAAATAATGCCTTTGTAGGGTTCAATCATCTCGGCAATGAGGTTTACAATGCTTTTAGGTGTGTAAAATTCTCCTTTTCCTTTTCCTTCTGCCAGGGCAAATTTTGAAAGAAAGTATTCGTACACTTTACCAACTACATCTTGTTTTGGGTCTTTAGTGGTGTCAATGTCGTTAATGGTATCGAGCAGTGAAGCCAGTTTGGTTACATCCAATCCCAATCGTGAAAAGTAGTTGTCGGGCAATGCACCTTTCAAGGCTTTGTTGTTTTTTTCTATGGTATGTAACGCCGTGTCAATAAGTAAGGCAATATCGTTTTGTTTCGATTTTTTAATCAGGTAATTCCACCGGCAGGTTTCTTCCAGAAAGAATATATTGCTCATGTTGTAGAAATCTGCCATTTCAACATATTTTTCTTTGCCTTCGTCAATAAGCTTGGCTCGGTGTTCTTCAAATTTATCGCTTGCAAACTTTAAAAAAATTAGTCCTAAAACTACGTGTTTATATTCGGCAGGTTCAACACTTCCACGCAGCTTGTTTGCTGCATCCCAAAGGGTTACTTCTATCGGTTTATCGTTTCCGTTCTTTTTTGCCATAATAATCGATACGTTCTTAAATTAAAATCCTAAAGGTAAAATTATCCTCGGGTGCGTCGGCTAGAAAACTGCTATTTTGCAAATTTTGGTCGTGTGTCGGCATTGTGCGATTTGCAAATGTGCAGTTTTGTGCGTGGGCTGTTCATTATATCGTTTTCATTCCTGTCTTAAAGTGTCATATTATTCGTTATGTCGTTCTTTAGGCTTTTGCTTATATAAAATGTAACAGATCGATAAACTAAAACAATATTCAAAGATTTATACTACAAAATCTTAATATTAATTTAGAGCTATGGTTTTGAAAGTACAAGAAATTGTCTGAAGATTAATTTGAAGTATTCTGCTTTAAAATTGAGAATTATTTTAAATATTAATTTTAATAGTAAGCATGAAACCAGTATTAATGCACCAATAATTATGTAATTTGATATTGAAAGATTTATGGATAAATAAATGAGTCCTAAGATTATTGGTAAAAATAATGTCATGGCAAAAGATGAAAGATTTTTTGAACGATTTATGGTTTGCCTTGACTCTTCGTTTGTTTTTATCATAACATATTGCAAACAGCTGAATATTATTAAATTATCATTTAATAAATCATTTTTATTAACATTTTGAAGATCAAATTCTTTAATAATACGATTTATAAGTACATCTTGAGTTTTTTCTGATGTTAGACTAACATTAATGGTTCTCATTTTATGTATTTTATTCCTTAAAAATCTGCTAAATAATATTATATGTAGCTGTGATGATAAAAAACCAATAAAAAAAGCAAAGACTAAACCTAAAAATGACAAAACTGGATTTCTTGAAATTTGATCTATAGTTAATGAGCTCATATTAAAATGGTTTAATAAATAGAAACTAAAATAACAAATAAGAAGTCCTGGCATTAAGTATATTATGAAATCTTTTAAAGAAGGTATTTTTTCGAGCATAATTATATTATTTGTAGTTTTTTGAATCGGGCACGCTTAGGAATTAGACCAATTGTGAAAGATTTTCTGTCAAGTTACACAAAAAGATGAAGCAGGCTACAACCCTTTGCATACCTCGGAAGCCCTTATTGGCTATACTGAGTGTTGGGTGCTGGTAAGATTTTATTTCCATATTAATTTTGAAATTTCAAACAATAATTTTTGTCTTTGCTCCAATTCCTGCGGGCCAAAATGATTTATTGGAACTAAATCCAACGAATGTTTTTGCTTTAAGTCATCCATGTCTTTTTTTGACTTGTAAGTGTCTTCTCTTAAAGTTTCATTCCAATAAAGTGTATTAGCATAAGTCTTCAATTTGTCGGTGTATGTTTCATTGTTACTTGAAATATTATCCCGACCTTTTAACAACAGAATTCCACCGATACGATTACGCTCCTGTTCAAATAAGTCTTCATCGTTGTTGAACAAAGACATATTCTCAGCATTGTGAGATAAAATATGTTCAATATGAAACCCTGTTTTTGCCCCTGTTTTTGACACTAAATCTTCGATTGGATGCTTCAAGCCAAGATTCAGATTTTCAGCAAAAAATAAATCAACACGAGCAAAGAAGTATCTTTTAAAACGAGTGTTAAGATTTATCCCTGTATTTCTAAAATATGCATATTGCAAAGGTTGTGTTGCTTCTGAATTTCTTCTATTTGTCAATTCTTCAAGCAAGTATTTATCAAATACTTTTCTAATGTCACTTATTTCTCCATCACGGATTTCGCTTGATATTTTAAAAAGTATATCGTTAAAAGCGTTACTGTCATAAGCACTTTGTAGTTGTAAAAGGGAAAATAATCTATCTATTTCACTTGATACGACACTAATCTTTTCATCTTCTTGATTATCATTTTGTTTACACGAGGACAATATAAGAAGAAATTGACCATCCATTTCATTTAATCTATTGAAAAAAACAGTCGGATAGTTGTCATTTTTATTATAATATGATTCGAGAAATTTCACATATAATTCAGAATAATAGGTAAATGTCTTTTCTAAAAAGGATTTGACTTCTGATGGATTATGTTTCAATTTGAGCATATCATTAATATCGTTAGCAAACATTTCTCTATGATAATCACCATCAAAACGAGTACCTTCCTTCCTTGTATTTGCATATTTTGCTTTTAAATAATACCTAAAAAAGGTGTCAATCTCATCATCTTTATGCTTATTTATTGTTTTTACTTTATTTTCCCAAAGACCATTGTAATTCTTTTTATCTAATTCAATTTTGTCAATTTGTCCTAGCAGTTTTCCTTTTAATATTTCATATGGTTTTAATCTAACTCCCCTATCGTTTATTACTTCAAATACCATTGGTACATTTGTTTGTTCAACTGACAAATTAATCATTACCAAACGGTAAAGAAAATAATAAACAAATGTCTCAAATTTATGAGAATTAGGCAGTTCTATACTTAGCCACCTAAAAATTGTTTGATAATTAGCCAAAACATTTACTGCGGTAATACCTGAACTAACATCCATTTCTTTAAAAACCTTCTTATTCTCGAATAAATCAGTAAAGATTTGTTTGTGTCTTTCGTGATTCATCCAAAATGAAAAATCAACTCCTGAGTACCCAGCAATCTTACTTTCAATCCATTTATTAGTTTTTGATTGATATTGAATTGAGAAATGGTAAAGATTAATTAAGATCAAAGTTAAAGTTGTCAAACGTTGTTGTCCGTCAACTACATATACTTTACCGTCAATAGTATTGGTCACATAGGTATTAAGGTAGTACCAAGGATACTTCGCCATTACAACTTCTTTAGATGGGTCTAAAGACTTGTTATTTTCATATTCTTGATTGAATTTAAAAAATATATCATCAAGTAATCTTAAAACAGGTTCATTTGTCCATTTATAATCACGCTGATAGAAATCTATATAATAAGTTGTATTTGAGAATACTCTATCAATATTTTGATTGTCTGGTGCTATTTCCATAACAAATATTTATTATAAATTCTGTTTAATCTATGGCAGTGGTTTTTCTCGCTTGCCGCTAACGGCGATGGCATATTTTCGGGCGGCATTAGGAACTGCATTCCTTTCTACCGTAACGAATTTAATAGAAATTGTAAGTCTTTCAAATTAAGCTTTTTGCCGACTGTAATATACCGCTTGTTAGCAACAACATATTATTCTAATTCGATTAATTCCTGATTGAAGATTTCTACTTCAATCTCTTGCAACTTTCTCATTGGAGATATATTACCATTCCGTTCCATGTTGTAATCTGAATAAATAAATCCAGAATTATCATTCGTTATTAATTCTGTTTGAGCTTGGCAAATTTTATCAATCTGTTGAATTGATTTATCCCATAATACTACATCTGCTTCAAAATTAAAGGGAGTCGATGTGCCAAAAGCAGGGCGTGTCATATTACTACTTCCTATAATTCCAAATATTGGAATGTCGTTTCTTTTTACTATAAGGACTTTCGCATGCCAATGAAAATTCTTGGATAAAAGTGTCTTAATGTCTATTCCGCAAAGCTTAAAGTTATCTCTAAATCGTTTATATCTTTTTTTCCACATTCTATTATGAACGCCAATAGTAGTGATTTTCATATTATTATTACAAATAGAACATTTGAAGTGATTTTCCATAGACACAGAATATGTTTTATCTTCTTGGAAAAATCCGGAGCAAATAATTATCTCTTCTCCTATTCCTGAATTTATAATATCTAATACAAGTTGTTGGAATTTATTAATCGAAGCTTGTTTTCTAAATATAATTAAAAGACTCATTTTGTGATTATTTATGTTGTTGCTAACGTTCCCTTGCTATGTAAAGTTGCCGTATTTCGAAGTGCTTTCGTATCACCCGCGCTAACCGAACAAAACGAGCGCAAACGCCCGAATTCAGTAGCTTGTAGGCAATTTTATATAGCAAGTGTTAGCGGTAGTTCTTTAATTCATATGTATCGCTTAATTTGCTAATAGATAATTTCTCAATTACTTTATTTTTCTCACCTCTTGAAATTATTAATTCAGCTATGTTTTGTGCAATTTCCATAGTAATTATTTCTGAGCCGAATAATCTAGTTGTTATTAAGCTTAGACCTTCTGAACGATGTAGTTCACCTAAACGATTTTCCATACTACTTTCATAAATAAAATGAGTTAATTCGTCTTTTTGAAATTTGTTGTCAGCTAAATGTCTCTCGATAAAATTTTCAAAAATTCGATTTTGCACAGAGTCTACTTTCAATAATATTAATTTCTTTTTTGATTTTTCTTCATTATTGAAAGTCATTATCCAAAATAGACCTGAATATAATAAAAGAGAAAACCATACCATTACGAAGATTGAGCTTGTTGGATTAATAAAGTGAGACAGTGTTGGATTGTCTTTGATTTGTCTTGGGAATAGAAATAAAAATGTTACGACGGCTGTAATTGCGGTTAACGAAATTTTTGGTACGAACATTTTCGACCGAAATGTTGAAATGGCGAAAGATATTTTCGAATCGAGATTTTGCTCAAGAGAATTTTGTCTATTCGTTGGAATTAACTCACTTACTACTTTCATTAAGTCTGTCATTTTTTCAATAACAATGAGAGATTGGTTGTTTTTAATACCGTCTAAATATTCAATTGCACTATTTGCTTTGTAGTAAAGGTCTTTAATATTTTCGTCTGAAAATTCTCCATTAGTTCTATCTGGATGTGTATTAGCTCTAATTGCATTTACACTATCTCTTATTACATCAAGACTATCACTGTCGATTTGAAAGTCATTTTTTATTTCACTTATAGAGTTGTATATCATTGGTTTAGTTTATATCGTTATAAAATTACCGCTAACGTTCGCGGGTATGAAACGTGCCTGAATGCGTGGTTGCGTATGTATCACCCGTTACAAACCTTGCCAGCGGGCTACTGCGCTTCGAATACCAATAAAACCGGCATGTTTTATGACCCGTTGTTGGGCGTAGCATTTTATTTTTTTCTTAATATCAAAGTAATAATTCCTATTTGTAATATAAGAGTCACAAAAGCTAAAATAATCAAACTACCAATACATTTTATGTTACAGACAAATAATAAAAGTGTTATACTAAATGCGTTCAATGCAGACACAATAAATGCTAAAATAATATGACTACTTTTTAAATTAAAATAATTTGGCTTTGTTATATCAGTATAAAATTTTGTCGCATTATTAAATTTAATAGTATTATCTGTCAAATAGAAATGCCTTATCTCGTTGATATATCTTGCTACTTTTACAAAATAAATTCGTAGCTCAATAATATAGAAAAGCACAAAAAAGCAGAACAGTATTGATATTACAATTAAAGTTTTTGACAAAAAAAGTAAATCGTATTTTAAATTTAGATTTAATAAGGAAATAGCTCCACCAATTAAGCCAACATAAATTGTAAAAATAAATTTAAAGCTATCAAAGATACTATTATCATAATGCCTTAATTGATTATAACTTTCTGAAAAATCTTGTTTTAAAAATTCTGATAAATCCATATTATTGATTTTAAAAATCCCAATGAATTGAACCCTTTAAATCTGTCCTTAAAACCTCTAAACGAGTGTAAGTATTATATCGCTGAACAGCCGTTGAGTCTGGAACATTTGTATAAACACCAGACTTTGTTGAAATTATTGTATTCCCAATATTTGCTTTTTTTATAAAGTCAAGGTCAGCACCGTTAATGCTGCCATGATGGCTAGCATGCAAAATATCATCACAGAAATTTTGTGTATTATTTGCAATCCAATTTAAATTTGTATCTGACGCATCGCCAGTAAAACAGCACCTTCTTGAACCTATTAATGTAAAAACTAGCGATGCATCATGTAATTCTCTAGTATCCTTTGTCGCTATTGATTTTTCAGGACCAATCATCCAAACATTTATGCCTGAAACAGTCCACCATGGTTTATCAAAGCTTTCTTGTCTATACGGTTTATATACCTTTGTACCTTTACTCTGAAAATGAGCTACTAAATTATTAAAAGAATTCCACTCATCATATTCAACACTGTTATCAGAATATCTGCGCTCATAAGGAGAACAAATCAAATAATTTATTGAATAATTATTATCCTTTAGATATTCAAGACCAAGAAAATGGTCATAATGTTGATGAGTTATAAAAACGGCATTTATAACTTTTGAAGATGGTAACAAATTACTATAATTTACTAGATTGTAACAATCAATTAAAATTGTCCCACCGTTTGATTCTATTATAGTTGTATCTGCACAACCAACATCAAGAAAATGAATTTTTGCCATGTGTAATTATGTTTATAGATGCGATTCTTAATGTTACGCCCAACAATTGTGTATACGCCATTATTAATAGTCAGTAAGTTACTAGCATAAATTGTTAAAAAATATATACGCCATTCTTTAAGTAGAACAAATCACCCGGCTTTTCATTTTGATTTTGTTAGTTAGTCTATTCAAAGGGCTCAAAAACAAGTAACTTTTGTTTTTACCAAAGTAAAACATATTTTCTACCGTTATTCTCTTAAAGTGCTCTTTTTGACCACTAACCAAAAGATTTAACATTTGACGTTTGCAAACAAAAAAAGCCGGGTAATAAACCCGGCTTGCACTTATTAACAACCACAATATCTTTTACACTATAAATATAGACAATGCTACTAATATCAGAAGTGCTATTCCGGCACAACCTGAGCTTTTATCAAGCTGCTTTCTATACCTCACTCCTTTTGAGCCAGCCGAAACATAGCTTTTACCTTTACCGTTTACACCAACCCGTAATCCTTTGACTCCGGTTGAAACACCGACACCACTTTTGGAAAGATTGATTCTAAAAGGGCCTGCTTTCAGACTTTTCCGATAGCTTACCATTGTTTAATGTTTTCGAGACCTTAGAGACTCGATTACATAAAAGAGCTTTACGACATCCTTAAGGTCTATTTTTTGATCTTCGTACTCAGGGTTTATACTATGAGTAGTGATAACCCCATTTTCTACATCATGATCGATTATCTGTTTTACTGTTATGCCGTCTGTACGGTGAACAATTAGAAAATCCCAGTTCTTAAAATGAAGTTTTGACTTCCAGTATTCTTTTTTGATTTCTCGACACAGGACTTTGTCTCCTTCGATATAACTATTTTCAGTACCGTCAAACATGCTTTCGCCTTTGACTTCAAAACTAATGTAATCGCCCTTAGCTTCATGATCGACTATAAAGGGTATTTTGGGCAACGTTTCCATATAACCGTTATCATCAAACCCACAAAGATACCCTGCATAGGCATATTGGTGAACGAAAGGAACCATCATTATATTGGGGAAAATCTGAACTGCCTCACCTAAACGTATATTTAATTCCCCTCCCTTTATTATATAATCAGAATTAACCCCAAACTCAGAACAAAAAACCTTAATAAATTTTTCGGATAATGGAACTTTCCCATTAAGAATCTCGGAAATAGAAGACTTATTATAGCCTGTTTTTTGAGCTATATCATCCTGCTTTTTCAACAGTCCTTTACTACGTAGTTCAAAAATGGCTTTCTTAAGCCTTTCTAATTCAGTCATTAATAAGTTTATTTTGCATAATCCGATTATTTATCCAAATAAGTTTGGATAATCGAACTTTTGTGATGTATATTTGTTCTGTCCAAATGACAAGTCAAATATACCAAAATGACAGTAACAAAAGAAATAACGCAAAAGCGTTACTCATTACGCCCTGCATTAGAGAAGATTCCAAAGGGCAAATATCTGGAAGCGAAAAGAGAGGTAATGCAACTTTTAGGCATTACCTCAAGAGAACAAATGAGGCTTTACCTAAACGGTAAAGCGATGCCTACACTCGAAAAAGCGCTTCGGGTAGAGCAATACCTGAAAAGCAACTTTCCGCAGATTGGAAAAGTGTGGACAGAGCTGTAAACAACTAAAACAAAAACCATGAACCTTTTAATCCGTTACGAAGACCTGCCCGATGCAGAACGTGAAGTTGCCGACCTGTATGCCTACGGTCTGACCAAAAAAGAGATCGCCAACGTACGTGGCAGAAGTGTCCGAACTGTCGAAAACCAGATCAGAAAGCTATTTCAGAAGACAGAAGTACGTAAAGACACCGAATTTACCCGATGGTATTTCTGCACCCGCTTTAAGATCACGTTTGATCTTTCACCTGTGATGAAAAGTGCTGTATCATTTTGTCTTTTAGCCTTAATGTTCCACAGCATTTATAACGACAATAATTACGCCCGTTACAGAATGCGTACCCGAACCCAAATCGAGGAGATTGTTGTAAGAAGAGAACATTAAACCTAAAAATCATGCAAATAGAACCTTTTGAATTAAGACAGTTACTGTCTGATGCTGCCGAACTGGGAGCAAACAGAGCCTTAGAAAGTACAGGACTGGCAAAGACTTTCTTAAGTCAGCGACAGGCTTACAAGCTATTTGGAATAAAGCGGGTAAAACGCTGGCATCAGGAAGGCCTGGTAAAACGGTACAAAGACGGAGACAAGACTTCGACTATCCGTTACAACCGACTTGAGTTAGAAACGCTGGCCATGAGCAGCAACCGGGCAACCTACCTGAGCACTGAAGAACTTAAACAATTAAAGGTCTAATCTATTCATTGAATCATCAGAAGCTGTGAGAAAATCTCACAGGTCTGATTTGATTAATCAAATCAACGGTGTAGATACCTGAATGCACGAAGATGTGGCACTTGAAAGACCTTAAAAACAGCATAAAGAACATTTAAAACATAAAACCATGAATAATGTACCCGCCGCAGCCTCGATCACTGTGGTAGAACTGGATGCGATGAATTACAGACAGCTGGCCGATTCGCCGAAGCTACACAACCGGTTTGTAGAACTCTGTAATAATACCAGTGAAGACAAAAGAGGAGAACTGATCTTTGCCAAAGAAAAGTTCAACTTTTTAAAAAGCATTGCAGAAGATCCAAAATTACAGAAAGCAACCGCATTGAGTCTGTACGGCTGTTTTTTAGATCTGGCCATAAACGGGCTGTCACTGGACAAAGGCAGCAAACCCTTGTGTTACATGCTCACCCGCAATGCCAAAGTTCTCAGGGACGGAAAAGAAAGCTGGGAAACCAGAGCCTACCTTGAAGTGAGCCCCTACGGTGAACTGGTGATGCGTATCCGGGCAGGACAGATCAAAACTGCCGATAACCCGGTCGTAGTCTATGAAGGCGACATCATCCGCATAGGACTGGACAGTACCGGAAGAAGAACCGTCTTAGCCTATGAAGCCAAAATCCCCCGTGAACCCAATGCCAGAATTATGGGCGGCTTTATCCGTCTGGAACGCTTTAACGGAAGCTATGAGATCGACTGGACCGACATCTCGGAAATCGACCGTTTAAAGTACTATTCCGAAAAGAACAACTGTAAGACCGTAGAAGAAAACGGACAGAAAAAGAAGGTTAACGGACAGGCCAATGCCCTTTATACCTCTTACAACGGGCAGATAGACCCCGGTTTCTTTGAAGCCAAGATCATCAAACATGCGTTTCGGTCGTATCCGAAAGTAAAGACCGGTCGTTTTACACAAATGGAGACCGAAGAATCCGAACATAACCTGCCGGTTGATTACGGGTTTACACAGGCCGAAGAAGTCAAAGAGCCAACCCATGCAATAGATCCCAATACTGCTTTCGGGGACGAAACGCCGGAAAGCGATAAAAAGGGTGTGACCGTAACCTGTAACGACGACATTTTTTAACCTGTCAATCCATGAATAATACCATAGCAATACCGGAAGAACTTAAAGTAGAAGTCTTCAAAAGCACCATTGACAATGCACCGGTCATTGTCAATCAAAACCAAAAGAGTCTACAGGCTGCCACCGCATTTGTCGATACCCTGTTACAGCGGTCGAATCAGGGTAACGCCATGAATGACCCGCTGGACAAAGAGATGAACGACTGCCAGCTTAAACTGCGGCTCACCTTAAAGACCATGAAAGAACGCAGGGCTCCGATAACCCGGATCTTTGACGAAGTAAAGTCCTACTATACCAATCTTGAAAACGGGCTAAAGACTCTGGATGAACAGGTACAGGGAGTACGCAATCAGTATGCCACCGAGAAAGCCCGCATCGCCGCAGAGCAGGAAAGAGCAAGACAAAAGAAGATCGCCCTTGATCAGGAAAAGGTAAGTCTGAAAGCCGGGATCGAAATGCAGCTCAAACAGTACTTCTACGATTATCTGGATGCCCGTCAGAAAGAGCTTACCCGCTTTTTTGAGACCATCACACTGGCGAACTACACCGAGGCCGAAGTCTCCATAAAACGTTTTAACGCCCTGTATTCCAAAGCTCACTTTGAAGCCTTTAAGCCGGTAAACCTAAGCAGCCGTTACCTGTCAGCCGATGAAAAGATCGAAGTGTATAAGGCCGCAGCCCAAGGGAAGTTTGAAGGGTTCTGCAAAGAATTTGAAGATACGATCAAAGGGTTAAAAGAGCTGTTTTTGGATAAGCTTCCCGACAAGAAAAAGGAACTGGAAGAAATCGCCCGGCTCAACCAGCGCTCTGAAGAGAAAGGCCGAAAAGCCGAAGAGATGCTCCGAAAAGCCGGCACAGCACAGGAGATCAGAGACGCAAAAGCGGCCATCGAACAAGCCAGAGACAGTGGCTTTGCCGCCGATGCACTGGCAAGACAAGCCGATGAAAAGCTCAGGGACGAGCTCAAACGGCTGGACAACGAAAAAGTCACCCGTGAAGCCAGCCTTACCCGTGAAGCCGAAGTCACCAAGGCTGCGGAAAATACCGTAAACCTTTTCAATGCCATGCAGACAGCTCCGGCAGTGAACACCGACGACATCAAGGAAGGCTACCAGATCAGGATTAAGAATCAGGGCGGATGGCTGCCGCTGATTGCCAAATGGTTTGAAAAAGAAGGCAGCTCGGCTCCGATGGAAAAGATCGGGAGCATGACCCTGAACCGCATGAAGCTCTATTGTGAAAAGCTGGCCATGACCACCGGCGAAAAGGTTGTCTCGCCCTTTGTGGAATACACCCCGGTTTATGCGGCCAAGACAAAACGATAAGCCATGGAAGAGATCAAAACTGAAATCATAAAAGTAGGCATGCGCCACTTTCGCTATGTCCACAATCAGGCAAAATGCACCGCCTGCTGCTTTCGCAAAAAGGTTAACGCCTTTTGTGCCGAGCTCAGCTGTAACGACGGACACTTTGAAGAGATTACCAAAACCAAAAAAAGAAAATGAAAGACGCGTATTATTCAAGGGCAGAAGTATCCAACAGCGATCTTAGCTGGCTGAAACACTACTTCTGTCCGGAACAGCAGGAAAGAGACCCCACCGGTGCCTTTCGTTTTGGCAACCTGATTGATGCCATGATCACCGAGCCCTCCAAACTGGACAGTTACCATCGAAGGGTCTCGGACTACGAAGAACCTTTTACCCCCGAACAGTGGGAACAGGCCGAAGCCATGAAAAAAGCCTTTTTGAAAGATCCGTTTTGCTCGCAACTGTTAGGCATCTCGGAGTTTCAGAAAACCTTTATCGAAAAGGTGTATTTACGCTATGATCACCTGAGGTTCTCCCTGATGATGCGCTGTAAGTTCGACTTGTTTATGACCCCGCTTGGCTGGGGCGCCGACATCAAGAGCACCACGGCGACCACGCAGGCTCAGTTTGAGGAAGCCTGTCACTTCTTCGACCACGACCGCCAGCGTGCCGTCTATATGACACTGGCCCGATCAGACAAAGACTGTCTGATCGGCCTCTCGAAAGTCAACTTTAAAGTCTTTAAGATCCCCATCAATAGGGGCGATGACTTCTTTAAATCGGGCATGGAAAAGTTTGAAGACCTGGCCTTCAAATGGTGGTGCCTGTTTGGTGAGTAACGCATAAAAACATGTTAGAACATATAAGAACCTTAGACCAGCTGGAAACAGAAGCCCTGCTGGTGGATCGTTTTCTGAACATCGCCTGCTCGGAAGATCCCAATGAAGCCGTTGAACGCGGCAACAAGGTACAGGCGTATATCGCCAGAACCTCCAAGATGCTGGCCGATGCCAAATTCTGGCAGGATACGGCGATAATAGAGAACACAAAACAGAGTTCAGCGGATTATCCTCATTTACCGCCACTGGTACGCCGGCGGATGATTGAGTCCATGTGTCAGCGGGAGAACTTTCTGGTAACATGGATAGACCGGATGAACCGCGCGGCCACTCACCAGAGCGAATGGCTCAGGACGGTTATCTCCAAGGCCAAAGCCGAGATGCAAATCCGATAAACGATGTCACGCAACAACAAACAGGACATTAAGATCGAACACCTACTGGAGCGTAATGCCAGAAAGCACCGGGAATACTCCGCTGCCAATTATCTTGAACGCCTGCGGGAAGAAGAGGAAGAAGAAAAGAAAGTCCGAGGGCTTTCCCGGCAGGAGATGATACTCGAACGTCGCGGTGAATTTGTCACCGTGAAACCGGGTACTCAGATTTTTGTTCCCTTCGGGGAAGATAAAAACAAGGCCGTTCAACAGTTTAACAATAAGCTGCTGGAACGACAAAACAAATGGTAAGCCACAAGTAACCCTGTGTGAAGAAAATGAACTATATAGAACTCATTAATCAGTTTTGGGCTGTAAGGGAGTTGGTTGCTTTGACCAGCGTAGATGCAGGTTTATATTTTGCGCTTTTGCACAAATGCAACCGCATCGGATGGACAAACCCTTTTCCCTTCTCCAATCGGCAGATCGGTGCGTTACTCAATATGAGCGAAAAGACACTGATTGCCAGCCGTAACCGGTTAAAACAATCCGGCTTAATTGATTTTGTTTCGGGAAAGACGGACCGCACTGCAACTCTTTATACCCTTAACTACTGTAAAAATTCCAGTAGTTCGGTAAGTAGTTCCGACAGTAGTTCGGTGAGTAGTTCCTTCAGTAGTTCGGGCGAAAACACTCCAGACATAATAAAACATAAAACTAAACTTAAACAAAAAGAGAATCCCCAAACCCCTTCGGATGGTTTGCCCCCAAAACCCAAACCTGATTTTATCGATAAGCTGACCGATTGCTTTGCTCAAAAATTTAAACAAAGCCGCGGTATCGACTATGAAATCACCAACAGAGGTAAAGAAAGGGCTGCCGCGGCTAAACTGCTCGGTATTTTCAGAAAAAAATATCCCGATGCCCCCGCAGAAGAGGCTTTTGAGTGTTTATCAAACTACTTCGGTCTGTGTCTTAAAATCTCTGATAAATGGCTGGCCGAGAACATGTGCCTGCCGATTATCCTTAACCAGTTCAACAAGATAAACTCAATTTTGAAAAATGGAACTCAACGGACAAAAAACGGAGCTGGTGCTACATCACCGGAACTTGCCGTCCTTTTCGCAAAACACTTCGCTTCCGATTACCCGCGACAATGAAATCGCGGTTTACACCGATGGCTTTTCGGTAAAACATGCCATCGATGAGATAACAAGGCTTTCAAGGGCTTTCCCTGCCATCAGCTCGGATTTTTATGATGTGTTGCTGGAAAGGATCAAAGACCTTCACTTTACGGACAAAAGGCTTACGGATGCCATCAACAACCTGATTGATAACTTTCATTATCCGGTTCCTTCGGTGGCTGATCTTGTCGGATGGGGCAAGCCGGTAAAGCTTCTGACATACTCCGATATGTGCCGCATTCAGGATGAGACCGGAAGGGCATGGAAAGATTACACCAAGGTGCTTAAAAACGGAAAGCCTTTCTGGATCAGCAAGGCAGACAAAGAACAGTTTAACATCCCCGATGAGCTATGAGCGGTGTATCTGAAGAAATTATTCACAGTCAGATTTGTCAGTACCTGAGGTTGCAATATCCGAATGTGCTTTTCAATACCGATTTGTCAGGTATCCGGTTAACGCCGGGGCAGGCTAAGAAGGTTAAGCTGCTGCGTTCGTCGCGGGCTTGGCCGGACATCTTTCTTCCCGAACCGCGTGGGCTTTACTTCGGGCTTTATGTCGAACTGAAAAAAGAGGATGTTCGGCTGATCACCAAAAAGGGAACACTGCAAAATAACCTTCATTTCCGGGAACAGGACAACATGCTCAAAAAGCTGATGGCGCGTGGTTACAAGGCGGTCTTTGCTGTCGGCTTCGAGCAGGCTAAAGAGTTGATTGATGAATATTTAAAACTTAAATAAAAAAGCAAACTATTCTACAAAGCGAGATAATAATAAGAATATGGCAAAACGAGAATGCCACAAATAATTGACAGCAAAAGAGCTTATAGATAGGGATAAAGATGTTTTTTCAGTATTTATTTCTGATATAGTTGCATTAAACAAAAATCGGCATTAATACTGTTTATAATTATTGCTAATTATATTATACTGATATAATTTTGTGCTAATAAATTTAGCACAAAATATGAGTATATCCGAATCATGCTGTAAGTTATCTATCATTAATAATGAGATTATTAATGCCGATTTCGAGATTGAAATTGCAGCTTCGGTTGCTGCCGGCTTTCCTTCTCCTGCAAATGATTACATAGAGAGTGAACTCAATTTTAAAGAGTTGCTCGTACGCAATGAAAGTGCTACCTTTTTTGTTCGGGTCGATGGCCACTCAATGACAGGTGCCGGAATTAATGATGGAGACATATTAGTGGTTGACAAATCGCTAAAACCAAACGACAATTCGATTTTGGTTTGTTTTATCGATGGTGAGTTCACTGTTAAGCGCGTTAGCAAAATTAATGGTTCATTCTATCTCATTCCTGATAATTCCGATTTTACACCAATACCGATCAACGAAAACAGTGATTTTAGACTTTGGGGAGTTGTTACGTTTTCTATCCATAAATACAGATAGTCATGTTTGCATTGGTTGACGGCAACAACTTCTATGTCTCTTGCGAACGAGTTTTTAATCCAGCTCTCGAAGGAAGGCCCGTTGTTGTACTATCAAACAACGACGGCTGTATTATTTCTCGATCAAACGAAGCTAAAGCGCTAGGTATTAAAATGGCCGAACCGGTTTTCAAAATAAAAGATTTGGTGGTTCAACACCAGATTCAGATTTTTTCTTCCAATTATACGCTTTACGGTGATCTTTCTAACAGAATGATGAAGATTTTGAGATCCTTTTCTGATGAAGTAGAGGTCTATTCTATTGATGAAGCTTTTGTAAACCTAAATGGGCTGATTGGTGATCCCGATGTAATAGCCAGAAACATTAAAGAAACAGTTTACCAAAATATCAATATCCCGGTCGGGGTAGGTGTCGCACCTACAAAGACACTAGCCAAAGTAGCAAATAAGTTGGCAAAAAAAAATGAAGGCGTATTTGTGATTGATACAGCACGGGTTCGCGACTGGGCAATTCGTAATACTGACATTGAAGATGTTTGGGGTATAGGTCGCCAGTATGCAAAGCTTCTCAAAAGCATTGGGGTTCATTCTGCTTACGATTTTGCAAAACTCGACTCTTCTTGGATTCGCAAGCGCATGTCGGTCGTCGGTTTGAGAGTAAAAGAAGAATTATTAAACCGTCCATGCATACCATTAGAAATGAATATTGAACCTAAGCAAAACATAGCAACTACAAGAGCTTTTGGTCGCAAACTCTCCGATTTCGATTCTATATCCGAAGCTGTGGCTAATCACGCCGTCCGTTGTGCCGAAAAATTAAGACACCAGCATACCGTTGCCAGTTACGTAACTGTTTTTATTCATACAGATCCCTTTTCCGAGTACGAACGATATATCAACAAGTCAACTACTATTACACTCAATATGTCCTCTAATACAAATAACGAGCTTGTAATGGCTGCAATTAAGGCTCTAAAACAAATTTATGAACCAAAACTACTTTATAAAAAAGCAGGAGTTATAGTTAGCGGAATAAGCGACGAGCAATTCGTTCAGGGAAATTTATTTACAGCAGAGCAAAATAAAGCATTTCAAAATTTGTCTAAAGTTGCCGATCGACTCAATTTACAGTATGGTCGTGACAAAATCAGATTAGCTGCTCAGGGATATAGTAAAGACTGGCACTTGCGGCAGGAAAAGCTATCAAAAAAATACACTACGAACTGGAATGAGTTATTAATTGCACGTGTTTAAATGTTATGAACAAGTATTAATTAACATTTATTATATGTTTTTAACCTATATACATGATTAATGTCATTGTTTTTAATGTAAAATCTATTTTGTTAAATAAAGAAAAATGAATATATTTGTGATATAAAAAAAGCAAATACATTATGTAGAATATTAAAGAAAAGCCAAAAAAAAACGAATGTCTATACTTGCAAGGTCCTGACATTCGTTTCTGATGGTATAATAAATCTTCAGAAGATTAACAAGCTTTGCTAACTTGCATTATACCCGTCCTTTTATTCAAAATTATGCAAATATTTCAAATTTGTATAATTTTTTTGTTAAAAAATGCGCTTAGCATTATAATAAAAAATAAATTAATAAAATATGAACAATAAAATTTTTATAATTAAAAAAATACTAGAAATCCTTAAGATTCTAGTAATTATAATAAAAGACATTCTGGAATAATTCAATTAGAACAGCTCGAATAATTCGAGCTGTTCTTTTTTTTGTCTTATTTTTAACAAACCTACTATATTTTATGATCCTATAAATTAATTGATTATGTGTTTTTATTATTCTATCACCAAAAAATCAGCCAACGAACTGGTTAAGCACAAAATCATTAAGGAAGAACAGTTGAGCCTTTTTCAGGAATACAAAGTTGTGATTAACGGGTTCGACCATCCGCGCATGCCAGTGATAACCGGCGAAAAACCCGGCGAAATTCAGTACATGCAATGGGGTTTTCTTCCGACGCAGGTTAGTTCAAAAGAACAGGCAACTGAATTTATGGGAAAATACAATACTCTGAATGCAAAGGCTGAAGGTATTGAAAATAGTAAATTATATGCCGAATCTTTTAAAAATCGACGTTGTCTGGTCTTATGTTCCGGATTTTTCGAATGGAGAAAAGTTAAAAGTAAAAAGGTACCTTATTATATCAGCTTGAAAAATGACGAGATGTTTGTCTTTGCCGGTGTCTGGAATCGTACTGTAACAACTTCAGGTCAGGTTATTGATAATTATGCCATTGTTACTATTGAAGCAAATGAATTAATGGCAACGATACATAACGACAAAAAACGTATGCCTCTTATCCTTACACCCGAAAATGCAAGCAAATGGCTTTCGTCTGATTTGAAACTGGAAGAGTTAAAAAAAATCATCAAGCCTATTTCTTCTGATGCGATGAAGGCTCATCCAATTCGCAGTTTTCTAACTGAGAATGCTAAAAACTTAAATACAGAAGATGTTATTGCGTACTATTATTATCCTGATATATTCGATATTTTCAATACAGAATTTTGATCTTAAGTTGAAGAAATTCAAATGAAAGCCAGTTAATTACTGGCTTTTTTATTCTGATTTGTTTTTTGTATAATATAAGGCAAAGAAAAACAAATGAGCAGTCTACCAACCTTAATAGATACGACCCCGGAAGCAGAACTCACCGCCGCGATAAACACCTTTCAGGACATAACAGGCAAAACATTACAGAAAGGACAACCGGAATACCTCATAGCTGCCTCCCTGGCCTATCATGTCTATCTGAAGATGCAGCAAATGAATGCTGCGGCAGCCAATATGCTTATGGACTATGCGGTTTCTCCAATGCTTGATTATCTTGTTGCCCTGTTGGGAGTCTCCCGTACCTCCGCCACACCGGCTACATGTACACTTAAATTCACCCTTGTTGCAGGACATGCCGCCCTGACCCTTTCAGCCGGAACACGGGTAGCCAGTTCAGACGGTCAGGTTGTCTTTGAAGTTGATGAAGATACTTCTGTCACTCCCGATGAAACTGAAATATCGGTAAGTGCCACCTGCCAGACAGACGGAACTGCCGGGAATGATTACATCATCGGTTCGATCAATACCATCATGGATGCACAGCCTTATATTTCCGCGGTTACAAACATCGATCTTACGGCAAACGGCTCGGATGCAGAAACCGATGAAGAACTTCGCACACGTGCAAAACTGGCTTCGTCCACGTTTTCGGTTGCGGGCCCGGAAGAAGCCTATCAATATTTCGTTAAATCTGTTTCACCCTTAATTGTTGATGTTGCAGTTTTAACGACCTCAAATACTCCGGACGTACCTCCGGGAGAAGTTCATCTTTATGCCCTTTTGAAAAACGGACAGATACCAGGTGATTCGTTAAACCAAGACATTCAAAATGCGATTACAGAGGAGAAAATACGGCCTATGAATGACACCCCGATAGTGGCATCCCCGACACCGGTACATTTTACCATAATCATAGAAGCGATAAAACTAACCAGCTATGCCGGAACCAGTAATGAGCTTGTTTCTGCAATATCAACTATTCTAGACACCTACAAAACCACAAAATATGCCAGTTTAGGTCTTGACATTGTAGCAAGCGAAATTGAAGCTTTATGTCGCATTTCAGGCTTATATGATTTAAACGTAACCATTACGCCCGTTACGGCAGGTTATAGTTTAACAGGGAGAAACCTTATCATAGCACCTAACGAATTTGGTTATTTGGATAGTTACACTGTAAACATAAGCGGCTCAAACAATGGCTGATTATAATCTATACGATGTTTTTGATCGGATAAGTCAGGAGCTTATCGATGACAGGGATTTATCCGGTGCCTTTATTTACATGATTGATCTGGTCAATGCCAACGCCTTGCCCTTTTTGGCTGCCGGTTTTAATGTTGAAGGTTTTAAAGGATTTGAACTTACCACCGCCGAAAGCCAAAAACGAGAATTAATCAAAAAAGCCATTTCGATCAAACGACATCTGGGTACGCCTTACGCCATTAAACAAGCTCTTTCAGTGATCGGTTTTGACAAGGTGGTGATTGATGAAAAGGTTCAGACCGGAAGCTCATTTTATTACAACGGCGATCATACTTATGACGGTTCAATAATGTACGGGGGAACAAACTGGACTCTTTTTGATGTTATCATTACTGTTTCTGATCCATCCGTAATAACTGACGAGCAGGTTATTTTAATCAGGCAACTGATCAATTATTATAAACGGGCTATTTCGACCCTGAGTGCCTTGATTTTTAAAGAGGCCGATCTGCATTATTACGACGGCACCTATACGCATGACGGCACCATAACGTACAGTTAAACCTTAAAATTAAACCTATATGGCAAACATAGCAGAAACATCCAACTGGGATGAAGGAATCTATCAGATAGAGACTACTGATCAGGTTATTGGTGGTTCAAATGGAATTTCAAACAAACAAGCCAAAGGGCTTGCAAACAGAACTAAATGGTTAAAAGATGCCCTGACTACCTTGCAGACTGCCTTTAGCAATCTTGGCTCGGCAGCAGGTAAAGCAGCCAATGCAACAAAAAAAGCAGGTGACATCCCGGTATGGGACAGTTTGTATTCCAAGAGTGAAATCGACAATCTGCTCTCGGCCATGGAAGTGCCGCTGGCTAAAGGAACCTTTATACCAGACAAAGGAGATCCGGCTTCGGACTGGAACACCTACGTTGTGCCAATCGGAAAAACACTGGACAGTGAAGACTACGATGTAAAGATGACCTTGTACGGAACAAGCGCAGACAGCGCTTCGCCACAGGATGCAGCCGGCACGTTGCACATTATTTCTCAGACCACCACTTCGTTTACGGTCTTCCTGAGTATGCTGATTTCCAATAAAGGTCAGTCCGGAATGAAAATCAAATGGCGTATTTACGCTGCATAAGATGGCAACCTTTAAGATCACCTTTGAAGGAAGGCAATCCGTTGAAGAGATACAGCGGAAGTTCAGAGGACAGTTATCCGAAAGTGAAATACTAAAGACCACTGCCCGTGCCTTAAATGAGACAGCCAAGAAAGTTCAGGGTTTTATCCGCAGGCAGGTAAGAGCTCAATATACGATCAGCAGTAAATACCTCAATCGGGTAAGCTACATAAATCATTATGCAAAAGGACAGCAAACAGGACTTTATGCCAATGTGGTGTTCAGCTACCAGACGTTGCCTATGATTGCCTTTGCCCATTCAGGGGTAAAGAACAAGAAAGATCAGGTAATAACGGTAGAAATAAAAAAGGGCAAAACCGAAACATGGAGACATGCCTTTATTGCCACGATGTATAACCAGAAGAAAAGCGGAGAGTATGCCAATCATGAAGGCATCTTTGCAGCCGGGCGTTATGTAGGAAAGCGGTTTGAATACGATCACAGTCGTACTTCTTCGGGAAGACAACGTATCACCGAACTTAAAACCGCATCGCCTTTTACTCTTATGACAGGAAAGGTAATAGCGGAACAAGTATTTGCCTACATAGACCGGGCGCTGCCTTCAAGACTTGAATACTTTTTACAACAGAAGATTAATAGAATGAAAACGGTTTAAAAAGCTTAGGTTCTTCCTAAGAGGCTCAAATGCAGGCAGCTGCACCCCCGATTATTTTCTAGTTACAAGTCCGCGCACTTGTACGCATTTTCCTTATTTATAAATAGGTATAGGAGTGCGTACAAGTGCGTATGTATGCAGATAAGTACGCATAAGCGCGTACATGTACGCATTTTTTTGTATAATCTGCGTACATGTACGCAAAGACCTATGAAAAGCCAAACGATAAGTCTGCGAGAATTTGCCAGACGAATGTCCGTGACCGATAAAACCATCCGGGACGGAATAAAGAACAAGAAAATAGTCAGGGGACTAATAACAGAAAATGGAAAACACCAGATCATATATGAGATAGCGGCAAAAGAGTTCGAAGAATCCGGATTAGGACACCGCGCCCGATTAAAACAAGAAGAACCCACCCCGCCTCCGGCTAAAAAAACGCAAAAAGAAAGACAACCCGCAAAACAAGAAAATTCCGAGACAGAAGAACTAAGCGAGAACACCACCCTTGCCACGGCCAATCGACTGGAGCGGATTTACAAAGCAAGAAAAGCGAAGGCAGAAGCAGAAGTTCTGGAAGGGACGCTGGTTAACAAGCAGGAAGTATACCTGCACCTGTTTGAATTTGGCAGACAGATCAGGAAAGAATTTGAGACGCTTAAGACGAGGCTCAGCCCGGTACTGTTAGAATGTGGCAGTGATAAGATGAAGATTGATGAAGCCATAGACAAGAGTGTTTATGAGAGCCTGTCCAAGTTAATAGATAATTTATCAGAAAAGAAGCTATGTTAGACTTGTTGCAGGGTCTCTTCGACGGACTGAAGCCCACGCCGAGGATGACCGTATCCGAGTGGGCAGAGAAATACCGGTACCTTAGTCCGGAAGCCTCGTTTATGGGAGGACAGTTATATTCGTGCCGGACAACGCCGTATGCCAGAAAGATCATGGATTCCCTGTCCGCATATGCCACCTATCAGGAAATTATCTTCTGTAAGTCCTCCCAGACCGGAGGAACCGAAATTGGCAACAACTGGCTTGGTTATATTATGCACCTGAATCCCGGACCGACGCTGATGATCATGCCGACTGACGGAACCGTTGAGCGAAACTCCAAGATCCGGATAGACCCGATGATCGAACATTGCCCGGATTTAAAGATCCGGGTAGCCGAAAAGAAAAGCAGAGACGGGGACAATACGATAAACCAGAAAAGATTTCCCGACGGCGTGCTATATATGGGAGGGGCCAACTCGTCCTCGGTACTAAAATCAGTACCGGTAAAGAACGTCTTTCTGGATGAAGTAGACGAATACCCGGAAGACCTGAACGGACAAGGGTCGGCGGATGCGCTGGCCAAGGTAAGAACCAGAGCCTTTCCCAACCGGAAGATCTTTTATGTCAGTACCCCGACAGTAGAAGGAGAATCGCTGATCTGGCAGACGTTTGAAGACTCAGATCAGAATTATTACGAAGTGCCCTGTCCGTTTTGCGGAGGCTACCAGCGGCTATTGTTTGAAAACCTGAAATGGGAAAAGGACAAGCCGGAGACCGTACGATATAAATGTACCCATTGCGGAGAGCTGATCGACGAGCGGTATAAAACAGAAATGCTGGCCAAAGGAGGATGGGTACCATACGATAAAAAGAAAATAAGCAGCCGCAGAATCGGCTTTCATATCAACTCGCTGTATGCCCCGACGATCTTTTTCAAGTGGTTTGAGATAGTCGAAGAATACCTCAAAGCCGAAAAAGACCCGAACCTGATGAAAGTTTTCATCAATACCATGCTGGGGTTGCCGTACGCCGAGAAAGCCGAAGCCCCCAGACATGAAAACCTGTACAACCGAAGAGAGCAGTACGCCCCTAATACCGTTAACAAAGACGTTTGTTTTTTAACTGCCGGGGTAGACGTACAGGAAGACCGTATTGAACTGGAGATTGTCGGCTGGGGCAAGGATAAGCAAAGCTGGTCAATAGATTATCGCGTATTAGTTGGACGAACCTCGTTACCGGAAGTCTGGAGCAAGCTGGGGGAGATTGTCGAAGAAACATGGGAAAGGGAAGACGGCATCCCGCTTCGGTTAAGGCTGATGGCGGTAGACAGCGGAGCCATGACATCCTATGTATATGCTTTTTGCCGAAAATATCCGTACACTAAAGTTATTCCGGTCAAAGGACAGGACAAACTAGGGCTGGCGGTAGCCCCGCCCAGACAGATCGACTACAACCGACAGGGTAAGAAGATCGGAAAGACGAAGATCTGGAATGTAGGAGTATCTTACCTTAAACATGAACTGTATGCGTGGTTAAATCTGGAAAAAGAAGAAGGGGAAGCCCCGCCGTGCTATTGTCATTTTCCTCAATATGACAGTCATTATTTTCAGGGACTGACGGCAGAAGACTGGATACCAGCCCAACACAAATGGCATAAGCGTTACCAGCGTAACGAACCGCTGGACTGCCGCAACTATGCGCGGGCAGCAGCGGTGGTAGTGGGGCTTGACCGGTTAAAACCCGCACAGATCGAAGCCCTGAGTGGCGTTGTCCGCATTAAAAAAGAACCGGAACAACCCGGAGTAAAGCAAAAAAATAAAAGACATGTAGAAAATAGCATTTGGGATTAATAAGTTGTATAATATATGCCATTGAAAGGTTCATTGTTTTATTAGTAGTTAGTAGTGAAAAGAATAAGCCTGATTAACAGTCAGGCTTATTCTTAAATGAAACTATTTTTAGTATCTTTATTACGGAATTTAATACATTTAATATTCATAGACAAAGGCCGTTCCGGTTGAGAAACCCGAACGGTTTTTTTGTGTAAAAAAATAAATAAAGGACAAAAACTTTTCAACCTGCCTAATAATGCGTATAATATTGACAAACAAATAGATGTAATATGTCATATACCGTTGGGCAATATCAGAGATTGCAAGATGTCATCGCCAGCGGGGCAGAAGCTGCTCACTATGGAGACAAAAATCTATCGTATCGCAAACTGAAAGAGCTACTTAAAATCTTAGACCTTATGAAAGCCGAGTTGTACCCCCACAACAGGCCGGTAAGACACCAGCTGGCGGTTCATGACAAAGGTGTTTACCCTTCAAATGATCAGTGGAGGAATGAATTTATTTGATAAAGCACTATATTATCTAAACCCTAAAGAAGCCCTGAGGAGAGCCGTATACCGGCAAAAGCTGCGCGCTTATGAAGCTGCTGCTTTTGGGAGACGGACCAGAATGTTCGACCGGGCAACTTCGTCGGGACCAAATCTGGAAATCAGCGGGGCGCTCCAAACCCTTAGAAACCGTTCCCGCTGGTTTGTGCGCAACAACGGCTGGGCTAAGAAAGCCATCCAGTCCATTACCGACAGTGTGGTAGGTGAAGGCATACGACCTGCCCCGACGGGTACCCGAAATCAGGTAAAGAAAATTAAGGGCATCTGGAAAAGCTGGGCAGAATCCACCGCCTGTGACTGGTACGGCAAAAACACCTTGTACGGTTTACAATCACTGGCCATGAAATCCATAGCCGAAGGCGGAGACATCCTGATCTTAAGACGCAGGGTGATGCCGACCCCGGATAATCCAGTTCCTATAAAAATCCAGTTGCTCGAAGGCGATCAGCTGGATCACTACAAAGACTTTTCACGCTTTGACAACGGCTCTTATTGCCGACTAGGCGTACAGTTTGATGCTCAGGGACAGTTGGAAGGTTACTGGGTTTACGACATTCACCCGACGGATGGTACCGGTTTTTTCAAACAGGTAAGTTCCTCGTTTGTCTCCAAAGACGACTGCCTTCATGTCTTCGAGCTGCTTAGGATCGGACAGGTCAGGGGTATTCCGATGGGGGTTGCCTCTTTTATCAAACTGGGTGACTTCTCCGATTACGAAGATGCGCAGCTGTTGCGGCAAAAGATAGCCTCATTGTTCGTTGCCTTTGTTTCGGGAGGAGATACTACCAACGACAGTCCGCTGGAGAGAATGGAACCTGGCATCATTGAACATTTAAGTCCGGATGAACAGATCAATTTTGGGGCACCGCCGGCAGCGGAAGGATATGAACCCTACTCGAAAAAGATCTTACAGGGCATAGCTGCTTCGTACAACATCACCTATGAAATGCTTACCTGCGATTATTCCAATGTGAATTTCACCAGCGGGCGAATGGCGAAAATCGATAATACCCCTTACCTGAGAGGATTACAATACAACATGCTCGTGCCACAGATGTGTGTACCGGTGTGGAACTGGTTTACAGATGCCTGTCTGATGGCAGGCCTGACCGCCACGCGGCTGCAATGTTCCTGCACCGACTGGACCGCACCAAGAATACAACAGTTAGATCCGGTAAAAGAAACCAACGCCCGCGTGCTGGCCATACAGGCCGGACTAAAGACCCTTTCGGAATGTATCCGGGAAGACGGACGCGACCCCGAAGAGTTTTTTACCGAATACAAAGAAGACATGGACAGGCTTAAAACGCTTGGCATAAATATAGTCTCTGTTCAGTTAGCCCCTGAGCCGACAGAACCAGCCCAAAACGACAAACAAAATGCAGCATAATTCAATACAACAGGGAATGATGCAGACGCGGGCATTAATTAAGCCCGGTTCGTTTGACGATAAAACGAGATCGTTCGATGTCGTCTTTGTAACGGAAACGCCCTGTCCTTCTTACGACTGGGATCTGGGACAGTTCAACGAGATTCTTTCCTGTAACCCCGAAAACATACGGCTTAACCGGGCCGCCTCCGGCCTGCCCTTTTTTGACAACCACTATCCGCGCAACACCTTCTCACAGCTGGGCAGATGCGGCAACATCCGGTTTGAAGACAATCAGGGCGTTGCTACAGTCACGCTGGGAGCCAGAGCCGATGATGCGCTGGTAAGCGACATCAAAAACGGCATTATCTCCGGTATCTCGGTGGGTTACAACGTGTACGCTTACCAACAGATCGGCGAGATCATTCCCGGATCAAAAGACATACCAACCCTTCGGGCCGTGGACTGGGAGCCGCTTGAAATCTCAAGCGCTCCTGTTCAGGCTGATCCCAACTCAGGGATAAGAGCCCGTCAGGATAATGAGCAACATACAGTTAACATCATTTATTCACCAAACAAAAACAAGATGACAATTGAAGAAATTCGGGCAAAGGCGGATGACGAGCATAAAGCTCGTTTAAACGCAATTGTACAGCTCGTCCGCGACGTAAAACTCAGTGACGAACGGGCTGTTTCCTTTTACAACAGCGAAATGACAGTGGAAGAAGTCAGAACTTTGTTAACCCCGGCACCTGTTCCAACTCCGGCTCCAACCCCAACCCCGGTACCCGCTCCGGAACCCGTTCCCGAACCTGCCGACATCGCTGGTATTCGTGCTGCGGCCTCCAAAGAACAACGAGACCGTCTGGATGCTATTCTTGTCAGCACCCGTGCTGCTCATCTGAATGATACTTACGCCTTGGAACTTATCTTAAGCGATAAATCGGTCGAAGAATGTCGTCAGGCCGTGATTGAAAAGTTTACCAAAGGCGATCCTCAAAAAGACGGCAACCATAATGCCAGTGTTACCGGCGGAAAAGATGCCCTTGACAAAAAACGGGAAGCTGCCGAAGATGCTATCCTGCACCGTGTGCTGCCTGTCGCTTTTCCTCTAAACGAAAAATCGGCACCCGGAGCCCGCGAATTAGTCGGAATGTCTATCTCGGACATTGCCAATCTGCTGATGTCTGAACGTTCCGGTAAAACCGAGATCAGAAGTAAGATCCAGCTTGCCGACATGATCTACAAGAAACGTGACATGTCCACCTCGGACTTTCCGCTGTTGCTGGAAAACGTGATGAACAAAGCTTTGCGACAGGATTATACCTATGCCCCTGAATTTTGGGATCAGATCGCAAGGGAAACTACCGTGGCTGACTTTAGGGAAAAGAGTCTCTATCAGGTAGAATCCGTTAACGGGATGGATGAAATCCCCGAAGGCGATGAAATCAAATACGGAAAGCTTAAAGAAGCCAAGCAGACCATAAAAATCAAGTCTTTCGCTCAGGGGCTGATGTTTACACGTCAGATGTTCATCAACGATGACCTTTCGGCTTTTTCCAGAATACCGGACAAATTTGTACTGGACTGGAACACCACAAGGGGCGATCTGGTCTGGAACCTTTTGCTTTCCAATGCCACCATGGGCGATAACAAAGCCTTCTTTGAAGCCGGCACCCACAAAAACCTTATCACCGATGCCTTCGGAGAAACCGGTCTTTCGAATGCCATAAAATCCTTTAAGGCGCAGACCGGCATTGACGGGAAACGAAAAATCAGGGTACAGCCGACCATTTTGATCGTTTCTCCTGACTTGGAAAAAGATGCCCGTAAACTTTTGTTTGTCGGCATCAACCCGACCGAAAGTGCTCAGGTGAATATTTACGCCGGGCAGTTCAACCTGATCGTTGAACCCCGTCTTAGTGGAAATTCATGGTATTTAACCACCAACCCGAATGCCATTGACGGGCTGTATTACGCTTATCTCAATGGTAATTCGGGCCTTCGTTCCAACCGGGAAGATGACTTCAATACCGATTCCATCAAGTTCGGTGTGCGTGCCGAGTTCGGCGTTGCCGCCATCGACTACCGCGGATGGCTAAAATCTACCGGAGCCGGTAATTAATTTTTTTGTGAAACTTCAAAATTTAAACCTATGCTCAACTTTATCCAAAGAGGATTAAAGATACAGGTCACGGCCCCCGAAGGAGGGCTTAACAGCGGAGACCTTGTAAAATCCGGAGATAAAATCTTTGTCGTAGAAACCGGAGCTGTTGCCGGAGAGATTGCCGTATGCCTGACCGAAGGTGTGGTGGAAGTAGCCAAAGCCAATGTGGCGATCGGTCAGGGGCAGCTGGTCTATTACGATGCCGCCAACAAGGTGATCACCACCGTTTCGGCGAACAACACCTTTGCCGGCTATGCCTTTAGCGCAGCAGCGGCAGCAGACCTGACGGTTCAATACCGGATACGTTAACCGATCCTTAGCCATGTCCTTTTTTGACGGAATCCAGAAACAGCTCTTCGAAACCGTGCAAAATCTGTTCGGGGACGAAGCCTGCTGGATTCCCTCCGACGGCAGCCTGCAACAATCCGCATTGGGATTATACAACTGCCCTCAGACTAAAGCCCAGATGGGCGATACCCAGAAGTTTGATTATTCGCCTTACAACAATTGGTTTGAATATTATCAGGACCAGCTTCCGGGATTAAAAACATCCGTGGACAAAGGAGAAACCGAGCAGATCACGATCAACAACCAATCGTTTTATGTGAGGGAAGTCTCGCCAAAATATGACGGTAAAACCTTAGTCGCTTTTTTAGAGCCTTTATGAGTTACGAAGAATTAGAAAACTATCTGAGCGAACAATTGCAGGGCAACTTCTTTGATTGTGCGCCCCTTCCCGATAACGAAACGGAGTATAAGCAGGGACTTTCCCGACCGAAGGTCTATGTCTCATACGATGCCTCGGACTACAGCGATTCGGAAAATCTGGGCATGACCATTCAGGAAGACCGGATAAGGTTCGGCTTTACCATAGAAGCCCTGAAGCGCCGGGGTGAAACCGGCATCTTAGCCACCTTTGAGGTGATCAAAAGCAAAATACTGGGCCTTAAGATACAAGGCTTTGACAAGATGCAGCTTTTGACCTTCACCCCCCTGGAAGGTATTCGCCCGAACAGCTGGCGATATTATGCTCAGTTTACCACCCTTGGCCATGTCTCGGAAAACCAGCCGGACCCGGACGAAGATGGTAACGTATTGAAAGACCCTGAATTTTTAAAACCTTAAAAATCATGACAAACTATACCTGTCAGACCGCTATTCTGTGCTTTACTTCGGGCAGCAGGGATATAATACTGCATCAGGGAGATCAGGCAGAACTTGACGAAAGCGACCCGATGGTAAGGACCTATGTTGCCCGTAAATTAATCGAAGCAACCAGTAGTAATTCAACCGCTAAAACAACCCAATCATGAGTGTAGTCTCGACCAGTGATTTTCTGCATGGCGTTGAAACCATAGAAGTTGCCACGATCAACGGCAGCGTTTCAACGGTAAAAACCTCGGTTATCGGGCTTATCGGTACCGCAGTGAGCGGAGAGATAAACAAACTAAAATGCTGCACTTCAACGAAAGACGATGCACAGTTCGGGACTACAGGCACCATCCCTGAAGCCCTTACGATCATCCGCAAACAGTATAAAGATGCCATCGCTTTTGTAGTATCCGTGGGCACCGGAGCAGCTACACCGACCACCGCCGACTTTGAGGGCACGGTGGATGCCGACACCGGGGCAAAGACAGGCTTGAAGCTTTTTGAGACCTGTTATTCAACCTACGGCTATACTCCGAAGGTTTTGATTGCTCCGCGTTATTCGGCAACCACCGGCATAGCCGCTGCATTGCGCGCATCGGCAGCAGGCTTTCGGGGCTGTGCCTATCTGGACAGCCCGCAGGCCATGACTTATGCCACGGCCATCACCTCCCGGGGAGCCTCCGGAATCTGGAATTTTTCGGACTACCGGGCTAAACTGCTCTATCCGTGGATTATTGATCTGGATAGTAACACCGTGCCCTATTCGCCTTTTGCTGCCGGCATCCGGGCTTATGTGGATAACAACGAAGGGTTCTGGTACAGCTCGTCAAACCATGAGCTAAGCGGAATCAGCGGACTGGAGACCCCTCTGACGGCAGCGATAAACGACGCATCCTGTGAAGTCAATCAGCTAAACGCCATCGGCTTAGTATCGGTGTTCAACACCTACGGTTCTGGATTCCGGGAATGGGGCAACCGTAATGCTGCCTATCCGGTCAATAGCGATTCTCGCACCTTCGAGGCTATTCAACGTCTGGATGATATAACCAGCGAATCCATTGAACTGGCTATGCTGCCTTATCTGGATAAGCCGATGAACAAGGCTCAGATCGATGTGGTAACGGATCTGGTTCAGTCTTATTTTAATACGCTCATTGCAAAAGGAGCCTTACTGCCCGGATCGGCCTGCTCTTTTGATCCGACCAAAAACAGCGTCACGGAGATGGCTAAAGGACACTTTGTGTGGACCAAAGACTTTATGGGTGCTGTTCCGGGTGAACGCTTCACCTTTTACTCGGTCATCGACCAAAGCCTGCTTTCTTCTTTAGTTGCAACCGTTAACTCATAAAAAGATGTTGAACACAGCCAAAATCCGTGATGCCAATGTGTACGTGAACGGCACCAGCACGCACGGTCAGTCCACCGAAATCACCTTACCTAATATTCAGGCTTCCAAATCGGAATACAAAGCGCTGGGCATGGTCGGGGTCCTGAAACTTTTCAACGGCTTTGATGCACTGGAAGCAACCATCAAATGGAGCTCTCCGGGCAACGACGTGGCCATTGCCTGCGCCGATCCCCGAAAGGCCGTTGATCTGATGATACGATCAAGCCGGGACGTGTATGTTAACGGCAGCCTTACCGAGGAGCAACCTGTAATCTATTACATAAGAGGAACCTCCAATAATATTGGTTTTGGAACCTTAAAGTCAAAAGAAGACACCGAAACCGAAACCAAATTTGACTTAACCTATATCAAACAGGTTGTTAACGGAACAGAAGTAGTTGAACTGGATATTGCCAACAACATCTTTCGTGTAGGCGGAGAAGACCTGCTGGCCAAGTATCGCGAAAACCTTGGTTTATAATGGAAAAACAATATTTCACCCGCAAGATTAAAGAGGGTTCGGTAAAACGTACCCACGTATGCTCGTTTGACCGGAATATAAAACTTGAAATGATCGTCACCGGCTCAAAGAAAGTTCTGGACTATCTGGTCAGAGCCCGTGCCGATGAAATGAGCGGAGAAAAGAAAGACAATGGGCTGAGCTCGGCCAAAGAGGATTTTATGACTTCTTTATCGGGGCTCAGGGTAAACGGTCTTCCGGTTATCTATGAAGACCTGAACCAATGCTTTGACAGCGAAGAGATCATAGAAGTGATGGCCTTTGTCAACGGGGCCGACATGACCGTCTTTGGCGGTGAAGCCAAGGCAGAAAAAAACGCTTAATCCCGCCTGAGGATGTCGTCTGGTTTTCCAGATTTACTCATACGGGACTGGATGTCGTCTTAAACTTTGACATCGCTCTTTACCGGGACCTTTTTAAAGCCGCTCAAAACCTGTATAAAGAAGAACTCAACACTCCTCAATTGGTTGTACTGGCAGACCCTGAAAAATTAGAAGAAGATGGCTGACAACATCATGAAACTGGGACTTGTCTTATCCGCCACGGATAAAATGTCGCGCGTGGTAGACCGTGCCGTCGGAAAATCTTTTGATAAGCTCAAAGGTTTTCAGAGAAGAACCGCCGCCATTGGCGGAGCCATGCAGAAATGGGGTACCGCCATGACCGGCACCGGTGCCCTGATAGAAGGCGGCATGTTTGCCGCAACCAAATCAGTAGCCGCCACGGCCTTTGATCTGTCGCGCTCCTCGCAGAAAGTAGGGATGAACGTCGAACAGTGGCAGAAAATATCCTATGCCGCCGGCAGGGTCAAAGTCGATGCCGATCAGTTTCGCGCTTCGCTACAGCGGTTACAAAAACAACAGGTAGCCGCCGCAACGGGTAATAAGACCGCGGCTCAATCTTTTGCCATGGCCGGGATCTCCATCGCCGATGCCAACGGAAAGCTTAAGAGCTCGGATGTTTTGTTTGCCGAGCTGGCCGATAAGTTTTCCAAAGCCAAGGACGGTCCTAAAAAGACAGCGCTGGCCATGCGCTTATTCGGCAGAACCGGGGCCGAGCTTATCCCTCTGTTAAACAAAGGTTCTGCCGGAATAAGCGATTTCTCTTCTCAGGCCGAGAAAATGGGGCTGGTCTTATCAACAAGCCAAATCGAAGCGTTTAAAAAATATGGTCAGCAGCAACGGATGGCCAGGGATGCAATGGATGGATTTAAAAACACTATTGCAACAGGTGCCCTGCCCATCCTGACCAAAATAATTAAAAAAATGGTTGAATACGACCTGAAGATTGTTGCGTGGACGAAAAGGCATAAAGCATTAACAACCGGCATCATCGGAACCGTTGCATCTGTCGCGGCAATCTTAACCGTCATGGGAACCGTCGGAATAGTGGCCGGGACATTGATGAAAAGCATAAGTGCGATCTCTAAGGTATTCAACATGTTAAAGTTCGCCGCATTCTCTGTGAGGTTCGCCATCTTTCAGGCCGGAATATCCATGAAGGCTTGTGCTGCTTCTCAATGGGTGCTGAATGCGGCCACCACCGCCTGGAATGCCATTCTTGCGGTAAACCCTGTCGTCTGGATGGTGGCCGGCATCGCGGCACTGGTAGCCATCGTGGTGGTTTGCTGGAAGAAGTTCGCCGGCTTTCGTGCGGCCATCAAGGCGACATGGGAGGTGATCAAAGGCTTTGGCAACATCATTAAGGAATACGTAATAGACCGGATAAAAGGCGTGATCAGTGGTCTGGGCTTAATGGGCAGGGCTATCGGTCTTTTATTTCACGGCAAGTTTAGCGAAGCTTTTCAGACAGCTAAAAGCGGTATCAAAGAGCTCAGCGGATACAATGCGGCGGTCAGTGCCAAAAACAGGGCCTCGGCTTTAATAGGGGCGGCTCCGGCCATCTACCGAAACAAATACGAGGCTGAAAAAGCCAAAGAACAGAATAAAACAGCCATTCAGACGATACGGGATCACCGTAAAGTGGTGGAAGAAAACTCCCGTGTTTCATCCAGCATGAACAACTCCAATGTGATCCATTATTCTCCGGTGATCCATTTAAACGGCAATGCTTCCGACAAGGAATCCTTTGCCAAAATGCTGCGTGACCATAAAAATGTGATCGAAGGGATTATGCGGGACAGCAACAACAATAACCGGCGTTTATCATTTATGCAAATGGGAGATTAGCGATGTTTTTGCAATTCGGGGATTATCGGTTTGAGGCGTTAAAGCTCCCGCTTTCGTGGACAGAGACTACCGGCACCAACTACACGCAGGTACCGATCATCGGGGGTAAACCTGTGGTGCAGCAAACGGGCGAAAAGCTTGTAGAACATGAGCTGTCGGTCTTGCTCTCGGACGAGTTCTGTGTGCCCAGAACCGAATATGAGGCGTTGCAGTATTACCGTCGTAACGGGATTGTCGCCCAGCTGACCGGCGGTGACGGCACCAATTACGGTAAATATGTCTTAACGGATATTAGCAAAACCAATATGCGGGCCGTTGATGCTACCGGGTATATTTCTGCTATTTCGTTAAACCTTAAATTCTTAGAATACAACACTGCTACCCCGGTTCAAAAGCAGTCGGGCGAGGCGCTCAAAAGCAGTTCTCCGGTACCGGTTACGCCACTGGCGCCGCTGGCCTCTGTGGCTACGTCCTTACAAAGCAGTATTACAACCGGAACGTTAAAAACCGGGAGTATTTCGTCTCATACGAAAGCTGCTTCAGTTAAATATTCGACCATTACTCGACTCTGCAACGAAGCGAACGCGGCATGGACTTCGGTTAACGATCAGATTCAGAACACCAAAAAGATTATTCGCCGGGCCAAGGAGCTTCAAAACTCGGTGACTTCGGTAAAAAATGCCATCGCTGCCGTTAAGCAGGCTGCTCAGGCTAAGAGTTTTAACGATCTGTATGCGGCCAATACGGTTTTAGAACGGGCCGTGTACGATGCCAACGGTGCCGGATCATGGGTAGCGGCTTTTGTGGGATCTAAAGAGGGAGGATACTAATGTCAAGCATTAACTATACTTCAAAGCAGGGTGATCGCTGGGATTTGCTGGCGTATAAGATGTACGGCTCTGTTACCGGCATGAAAACCATTATGGATGCCAACCCTTATGTGGCGCTTTCTCCGGTAATTCCTGCCGGCTCTGTTATTATTATCCCGATTGCAGAGGATACCGATAATGCCGTAATAACTGAAAACTTACCGCCATGGAAGAAGTAGCAAGGGCCGGCAAAGTCATCGTGAACTGGAACGGGAAAAACATCACCGAAGATATTGCGCCCTTTGTCAGTTCGATCACCTACACCGATCATGAAGAAGGGGCTAGTGATGACATTTCCATCGTTCTGGACAATACGCAGGGTTTATGGACCGGAGACTGGTATCCGGGGGAAGGCGATACGGTTGAGCTGTATCTGGGCTATGCCGACAGGCTGGTTAACTGCGGGCTTTTTCAGGTGGATGAGATCACGGCTTCGGGGCCTCCCCATCAGATGGAGATCAAGGCAATTGCTTCTTTTGTGACCAAATCGCTCCGGACAAAAAACAGCAAAGCCTTTGAAGCCCAGACGCTGCGCCAGATCGCCCGGTACTTCTGTACCAAACACGGCTTAACGCTTATCGACGATACCGGCGGAATGTTGTCACAGATTAATCTGGAGCGCAAGACTCAGGAAGAAAAGACCGACTTACAGTTCTTAAGTGAGTTAGGTACTGAATACGGCTTTTTGTTTTCGGTCAAAGGCAGCAGGCTGGTTTTTACTTCTTACTATAACCTTGACCGTGCCGAGGCGGTGACCGAGCTGTCCGTGAACCAGATCGGAAGTTACCAGATCACGGAAAAAACCTTTGACACCTATGCTTCCGGCTTTCTGGCTGCTCGTAACGCCAGAAAAAACAAAGTCAATAAGCTAAAGGTTGATTATACGAACTGGCTTAACACCAATGTCTCGGAAGATCTGGCACTGGTTAAAGGCAGCGCCACTACCAGACAGCAGGCCGAGCAGAAAATCAAAGGGCAGCTGTGGCGTAAAAACCGATTTAAACAGGCAGGCAACTTAAATGACTTACCGGGCGATCCCTCGCTGGTGGCAGGGGTGAATGTGAACCTGACCGGATTAGGGTATATGTCGGGAAAGTATCACATCCCGACCTCTTCGCATAAGATCTCCGGGGACGGGGCTTATACTACCTCGCTGGAAATTAGACTTACCGGATCAATTCCCAAACCGCAGCGGGTGCCGGCTGCCAAAAAGGAGAAAACAACCTATGACGGAGAGTTTATGGAGGCACAGGATAATACGGAGGATAATTACTAAAAGCATGTTACGTTACGGAATTATATCGGAATTGGGCTCCGGCGACTGGCTGGGATACGCCCGGGTGTACTGGGACGAGCTGGAGATGAACAGCTACTGGCTGCCGCTTCCCTGTTCGGGAGGATGGAGCAGCTTTAAGATCAATACCGAGGTATCTGTTTTGATGCACCCCGACGGTGAGCAGGGGCAGATCCTGGATAAGGTCTGGAATGACGATGACCCTCCCCCTTCTTTTGCCGGCCCAAATACAACCGGCTATGAGTTCGAAGATGGTACTCAGATCTATTACAATGAGACCGAGCATAAGCTTCATGTTCAGTTATGCTCCGGCGGTAAGATTATTACTAATGCCAAAAACCAGTCGGTTAATGCAATGCTTACCGTCTTAAAGAATACGGAAATATCTGAACCCGGAAACGGTTCTCCTTCTGCTTTACAGGCGGCCTTGAAGCTGGCTGTTGAAACAACCGACCAAACAATTTATGAGTCATGATCAACGATCAATCCATCAATCAAAGCAATCCGGATGAATATGTTACCGGCATCGAAGATGTAAAACAATGCTGGTGGAACATCCTGAAAACTATTCCGGGCTCTGTGCCGCTGATGCCGGCATTTGGCTGTGAGTTATACCGGTATGTTGATCATCCGGTAAATGCTTCGTTTGCCGAGCTTGGCAACAAGATCATCTCCGCATTAACCAAATGGGAAACCCGTACAACGATAAGCAAAGTTACTCGTACGGTCAGCGGCTCGCGGGTTTATCTGAACATTGCCGGTATCTATACTTCCACCGGTGAAAGCGTGGTTTCTCAGATCGATCTGGCAACGCTCTTCGGCAATATTGTAACAAATACAATCGGCATCGGATATGACATTATCGGCTCAACTAATACCATTGCGTAATGAAACGGACAGCAGCTTATTTAAAAGCAAAATTTATCACCGGCTACAAGCCGACAGAGGATGATTATTCGGATGTCTTTGACAGCTTTTTGAACAATACGGATAGTCATGAAATCAAAAATATCAGCGCTTCGGATCTGGATGCGGATTACAAATATTCCTATGCGCATAACAAAGGTGCTTCTTTAGTGAAACCCATCCTGTTTGACAACAACGGTATTGAGCAACCTGTCGAAGGATTGTTTCAGATTATCGATAACAACAATATTGCACTTTCCTTTAACAACCCTATTTCAGGAACATGGACCCTTGCTTTAGAATATTGGTTATAACCCTAAATTTTTAAACCCTATGAAAAAACTTCTTTTCTTTCTGCTCTTCTGTTTGTCGGTGCCGGCTTTTTCTCAGAGTATCGGTAAGCTACCTTACAAACAGCTGTTGATGTCTTACAAGGGCGACACGCTCTTTGCACTGTTTGACGGTGACTCTCTGCGTCTGTTCACTAACAAAAAGTGGGCTTTTAAGCCGGAAATCGGACAAAACAAAGTGGATACAGGCTATCTCTCAACGCATTACTTTACTTTAAAAGCAATCAGCGATTCTTTAAAACAGCATTCGGGCAGTCCTGTCACAGAAACAGATCCGGTCTTCGTTGCTTCTGTTTCTCATTCGATAACTTCTACTGATATTACAAACTGGAACGCGAAAGAACCGGCGCTGGGTAATCCTTCCTCAAGCGGATATGTGCTCAGCTCTACCAATAAGGGTGTTCGAAGCTGGATCAGCAACATTCCGAGGCAGCTGAAAAACTACAACGCCAATCAGGATACGGTGATCAGATTTCCAAGCTTAAATAATGGAAAATTGGGTATTTGGCAGGATGTTAATAATGGTATAAGCTGGTGGATTGGCAGTAATTCGGGAACCGGATGGAGATTAAACACTAACAACCTCAATTCTAACGGTTGGTTTATCTATGCCAATTATGGTACCGGATGGTGGCTAACGAATAATTACAGCGGTAGTACAGCATGGTATCTGAATGCTAATTCCGGAAAGGGCTGGCGGTTAAGCACCAATAACAGCGGTGCCGTCGGCTGGGCTTTGGATATGAACTCCGGCATCGGCTGGGAAATCAATGTAAATTCTTATATGGGTTGGCATATTTTCACCAACAACAGCAGTGCAGTCGCTTGGCAGCTGGACATGAATTTAGGGGTCGGTTGTTCTTTCAATTCCTATACTTCTTCCGGACTGGGGATTCGTTCGCTGGTCTCGGATTCGGTCTCCAACACTTCCGGGGCTTTGGTTTCCCAGATGGGGAAAACAGCTTCACATCTGAATGTGGATGGTTTCGGGCATACCAAACTTATCCAGACCGACTATCCCAAAATTACCTTGGGAACGGGTGCCGGAACCGGTGCAACTTACGCCCTCGATCAGGATGCCAACGATCAGCGGGGTATGATTTCCATTACTACCGGTACTTCTCCGGGTTCTTCGCTTTTGTTTATGCTTAACTATGCTTATCCCTACAAAAAGGCGGCTTATATCTTTTTTGTCCCGATGAACTCCGCCGCGGCTTCTCTTGCTATTTACGGTTCAGACAACAGTAATACCTATGGTTCTTTAACCGCTGCGTCCGAGCCTGCTGCCAGCACTACGTACATCTGGCGCTATTTTGTTGTTCAATAATCAGACTGCGTAAAATGAATATCCAGACGTATCAGTTTATCCTTGGCCTTGCCGGGGTTATCATCCTTGGACTTACCTCTTTTGCTTTTTACATCCTTCAGCTTTATGTTCAGGATAACAAACAGTTTAAAAAGGAACAGGCCGAGCAGAACAGCCGCTTTTATGATCTGATTAATGCCACCAACATCACCCTGACCGAGGTCAAAGAAGCGATTCAGGCCGACCGGCGTATCTGTGATGAACGGCACGCTAAAAAATAACGTTGATTTTTTGTATAATCTGTAAAAATTAAACCTGCTATGTTCTTATTCGAAAATCTTGTAAAAGAAAACAAAGAGGCTTTTATCTCAAAAGTTAAAGAAGTAGCTTATTATCTGGAAGTCGATCCGAACTGGCTTATGTTCGTCATGTGGTTTGAGACGGCTCACACGCTCAACAACCACATTCAGAATGCCATCAAAGCTACCGGCTTTATCCAGTTTACACCTGCCACCGCTATTGGGTTGGGTACTACTGTCGAGGCTTTGAAAAACATGTCGAATGTTGAGCAGATGGATTTCGTTCAGAAACATCTCGCCCGATTCAGAGGTAAATACAGAGACTTTGTTGATTTGTACTGTGCCGTTTTCTGGCCTGCCGCAGTCGGTAAGCCGGATTCTTATCGCATTACCTCCGATAAGGTCGCTGCTCAAAACCCTGTCTTCGATCTTAACAAAGACGGGGACATTACTAAAGCTGAAATCCGTGCTGCCCTCTTAAAACAAATCCCCAAAGGATACCTTAATCTTTTTGTTAAACCTTAATTTATTATTCCTATGAAAAAGTTAATTCGTCTTTTTATCGTTTGTTCGCTTTTGTTGGTTTCCTGTGTGCCGTCGTTTGCTCAGGCAACTTCTCAGGTTATTATTCCCGGTGTTGACACCGCCACCATCTTTGAAACCCTTTCGGCTATCTTAGCCGCCATCGTGGGCCATTACACCATCAACAGCAAATGGACTTCGATCATCAAGTGGCTGCTCACCGCTGTTAACTGGCTTATCTGGGTATTGTCAAAGATCAAAGCCTTACTGGATATTTTAAACAAAAGCAATCTGGGAGAAAGTGCCAAAACTGCAAACGCTTTAGATAGTAAGACCAGTACTGTTCAGACTCCGGCTTCTTCAGTTCAGCAATAATGAAAAATTGCTTAATACTTGTATTCTGTGTCTTGTTCTGTTTTGCCTGTAAGCCCAAGGCTCAAATCATAAAAGAGGAAACAATCAAAACACTGGAATACAGGGATACGGTTTTTAAAATTGCCCCTGATCTGGCTTCGCTGGCTTTGTGGCTTAAATGTGATTCTGCCAAACGGGTTCAGGTGGTCAGGGATTCGGTTATCAACGGTACTAAGACCCGAATTGTCTACAGACTTGCTAATAATCGGTTAAATGTTGTGGCCAAGGTTGACAGTTCTCAGATTGCCTTTCATTGGTTGCTTACTCACAATATGGTCAACAATGTAATCACAGCTCCCTCCAAATCAGTTAACTGGTGGAAAGTTGCTTACTTTATTAGTTGGGCATTATTTATTCTAATTCTCGGAATAATTTTCGTAATATTTATCAAAAAATAGACTCTAAACAAACCGTAATTAATGACAAAAAATGTTTTACAATTGTTTTACGAAAATTGCAATGTAATGTATATAATACTGTATAACAGTTTAATACATCACATAGATGAATGATTCATAATCATGAGGTCCCCGGTTCAATCCCGGGTCTCGCTACTTAATGAAGAGACAGTTAACATAAAGTAACTGTCTCTTTTCTTTTTTTAGGCTGATTTAAATAGCCTTAAAAAAGGTTACTTATGAAGCAATAGTCCACTGATCAATTCTTACATATCAAAATCACACAAGAAGAGCTATTACCTAATAATGGCAACAGCTCTTCCGTTTTTTAAAGCTTCTATTCTAATTCTTCCAGAATTAAAAATTTCAAAGCTCCATTGCATACGATTTATCAATAAATAAGCTTCTGAAAACTATTAGAATTCAGATTTTCTTACCGATATAAAATACATAGCCGTAATAACTTTTGTATTTCGCATACAAAGCAGCTTCATGCCGTTGATAGGCAATAAGGTTCTCCGCAGTTTGATTACCGGCATATTTCTTCAGAAAGCTTTCCTGAACCTTTTGCTGTGGTTCGTAGAAATTATTGATCCAACAATATTCAGGCAGAACAAAAGTGGCAATCGGAATATAGCCTGCTTTTTGCATCTGTGCTGTTTTATTGGCAATGGTATCAATTTCGGGATAGGCATTATTCCAGAATGCATCAATTTCGGCAGGTCGTTCGCTGGTAAACCACGAAGCTTCCGAAACAGCAAGAAAACCTCCGGTCTTCAGAAATTTTCGCCATTCCTTTATTCCCCGTTCAAAACCAATGTTATAAATAGCGCCTTCGCACCAGATTAAATCGAACGATTCGTTCTGAAACGGAAGATCGTCCATTGAACCGACTAAACTTTTTACTCTGCTTTGAAGGTTGTGCTGGTCGATACTTTTATTCAGATGGTTGATAAAACCGGAAAACAAATCAATTGCCTCAATATTTCCGCAAGTATGCTGAGCCAGCACTATCGTCTGACCTCCTGTGCCACAACCTATATCCGCAATACGGGACTCATCGGTTAAAGAATCTGTAAAACTTAACGCTTTAAGAGTCACATCCGTACTACCGGGCCCCTGACGTTCGAGATTCGAGAAGTATTCGCAGATCAGGTCGAAATCAAATTCGTGAATAGATTTATCTTCGTTACTCATGATGTTTAATTGTTATGTTGGGCATACGCATATACAAGACAGACAGCCTTATGCACAACGCTGAAAAATATGGGATAAAGACATAAATATTGCACTGGCAGAAAAAGCCAGCATTTCTATAAGGGATAATCTTTAGCAGAACGCCAGAGATTATTTACTTCACCAAATCCATATTGCAGTTAAACATCCAAAGATTTTAGATAACTCAAAGGTAAAAGATTTTCAAGTAACTTAGCAAATAATAAATTATTACCATCATAACGTTCGCGCAATGCTTCAGAAAAAAAAAGAACATCCGGCAGAAAAAGTAAACATACATCCCCGCAATAAGCATCGTGAACGTTATAATTTCAAAGAACTTATCCATAGTTTTCCCGGATTGGCCCCATTTGTAAGGTTAAATGAATTTGATGATGAGTCTGTCGATTTTTTCAATCCCGAAGCGGTATTAATGTTAAACAAAGCGCTGCTGAAACATTTTTATGGTGTTGAAAACTGGGATATTCCTGCAGGATATTTATGCCCGCCGATACCCGGAAGAGCTGATTATATTCATTATGCCGCCGATTTGCTGGGAAGCTGTCATCAAAACGAAATTCCGACGGGAAACAAAATAAAATGTCTGGATGTTGGCATTGGCGCCAACTGTATTTATCCGATAATCGGGACAAAAGAATACGGATGGTCTTTTGTTGGTTCGGATGTTGAACTGGAAGCCATAAAATCGGCCCGTAAGATTATAAAAGCCAATTCTTTTTTAGAAGAAAGCACCGAACTCAGGTTACAATCAAATTCAAATAACATTTTCAGAGGAATAGTAAAAGCTGAGGAACAGTTTGATCTGACAATTTGCAATCCGCCTTTTCATTCATCGGCAGAAGATGCTAAAAACGGGACGTTACGCAAACTGAGCAACCTGAATCGCAAACAAATAACCAGACCAACGTTGAATTTTGGCGGACGAAATAAAGAATTATGGTGCGAAGGTGGCGAAGAACAGTTTGTGCAGAATATGATTGAACAAAGCCGTGAGATTTCGCGATCCTGTTTATGGTTTTCTACTTTAATTGCCAAACAGATTCACCTTAAAAGCGCATATTCATTTCTAAAAAAGGCAGCAGCAGCGGAGGTTCGCACCATTCCGATGAGTCAGGGCAACAAAACAAGCCGTATTCTGGCCTGGACATTCTTAGACAAAGACCAGCAACAGGCATGGGTTAATTCAAGATGGTAATTTTTGCATTATTCCCCTGCTTCCTGCTGATTATCGTTATTAAAATCATTCGTACAGATTTCTTAACTTCGGTTATACGTAATGCATACGTTATAATGCACAATGCGTAATTAGATGTAAAAGCTTAGTGTCAATACATTAACATTAAGGCATTAAGGCAATAAGACATTATGTACCTATAAGAAAAAGTATAACCAAAAAGAACGATTATGAACAAAAGAAAATGCACACAAATAATAAGAGGCCAACATGCGGTTGACGGAGCTGGTGTTCATCTCCGAAGAGTGCTAGGTTTAAATACAATTAAAGACTTTGATCCTTTTTTAATGCTGGATGGTTTCGATTCTAACAACCCGAATGATTACATCAAGGGATTTCCATGGCATCCTCATCGAGGAATAGAAACTGTTACCTATTTAATACAAGGAGAAATAGAACATGGAGACAGTCTCGGAAATCATGGCATCATAAAAGACCTTCAATGCCAGTGGATGACGGCTGGTTCAGGCATAATTCATCAGGAAATGCCTATGGCTTCGGAAAAAATGTTGGGATGTCAGCTCTGGATTAATCTTCCGCAAAAGTACAAGATGACAGAACCTGCTTATCGCGATATTCAGCAGCAGGATGTTGAACTTATTAAGGAAGATAATGCACTTCTAAGAGTTTTGTCGGGACAATACCGAAACAAAAAGGGTGCAGTTAAAGGCGATTATGTTCAGGTTCAATATCTTGACATTACATTAAATTCTGATACTGTCTGGAATTACAACGAAACACCTAACGATCAGACTTTATTTTTATACCTGTTGGATGGAACTTTAGCTGCAGACGAGAATTTAAAAAGTTTTGAAGAGAAAGCCTGTGCCATTTTACTATCCCCAAGCAATACTAATGCCAACGAGTTTGACGAAGTACAGGTTAAAGCCGGGAACAAAGGTGCACGATTTCTTCTTATTGCGGCAAAACCACTTAAAGAACCCGTTGCATGGGGCGGACCTATTGTAATGAACACGAAGGAAGAACTGGATAATGCTTTCAGTGAACTGGAGAGCAAAACCTTTATAAAACACCAGAAGCCGCAAAAGTTGTAACCTTATACCGTAATTAAATCAGAATTGATAATGCACCATGCATAATTAGATGCATAAGCTTAATATTAACATATTAATAAAAAGGCAATACGATATTATACGGATCTCATTATTTAACTTAGTGTTGTTCAAAAACAAAAGAGGACGACAAAGCGTTGCATAATGTCGTCCTCTTTTTAAGAAATTTGAATTTTATTGTTGCGGTGTCTGGTTCATGTTAACCAATAAACCGGTTAAAGCAGCGGCCACATTTACAGCAGTAGAAGAAGTTCCGGTGGTTGAAGAAGAAACATCACCTAGACTATTCATGGTAAGCAATGAATTTACAACCTGTAATGATTTACTGTTCGAGATCAGACCATTAGAACCTAAAACCAAACCAGCAGCAAACTCTTTTTTATAATTAGAATCGCTTTGATTCGCTTTTAACGTTGAATAATAAGTGCCTAATTCTATAACATTTAACAAAGTTGTAGTATTCGTCATGTCTATTTTTTTACCATTTGCTTTATACTGTGTCAACAAGTTACCCAAGACATTTCCGCAACCGGTACCCGCCGCTTTTGCTGCAGAATTACTATTTGACAAGTTCGTAACAGTACTACAGGCTACAAAAGCAATTGCAGCAATAAACAGTGTTAAAATACCAAGCTTTTTCATAAAGAATCTTTTTTATGATTTGTATTTTTATAAAAAATAAATGTACAAAATATAATCGTCACTATAATGAGCACCGCTTTATTAATCATAGACATACAGAATGATTATTTCAGTAATGGAACGATGCCCCTTGTTAATTCGGAACAGGCAAGTTTAAATACAAAAAGTATTCTGGAACGATTCAGAGCCGAGAATGGCATTATTATTCACATACAACATATAGCATTACGTCCGGAAGCTACATTCTTTCTGCCTGATACTAAAGGATGTGAGATTCATCGCAATGTTCAACCATTAGATACAGAAAAAGTAATTATAAAGCATTATCCAAATAGCTTCCGCGAAACCGAATTATTTGCTTATTTAAAAAGCAAAGAGGTTGACAATCTGGTTATCTGTGGGATGATGACACACATGTGCATTGATGCAACCACAAGAGCTGCAAAAGATTTAGGCTTTAACTGTACTTTAATCGGAGATGCCTGTGCTACACGTAATCTTGAAATAGACGGACAAATAATAAAGGCTAAAGAGGTGCATTATAGCTTTCTGGCCGCATTAAATCATACGTATGCCTTCATCACTAATACTAAACAATATTTAAATTTATAAAACAGCTAATATTTTTTTAAATGCACATATTGTGCACCATTCTGATGATAAAAAAGGCTGTTCAAATTGTATTTTGAGCAGCCTTTTCCCTTTATTAGATACAATGCATTATGCACTAACAGCATCTGCATTTTTATCAATTTTCTTAACAAGTCCCTGAAGGACTTTACCAGGTCCAACTTCAATAAAGTTAGTAGCACCGTCGGCAATCATGTTTTGTACCGATTGTGTCCAGCGAACAGGAGCTGTAAGCTGAGCAATCAGGTTGTTTTTAATAACTTCAGGATCGGTAGCTGGTTTTGCATCTACGTTCTGATAAACAGGACAAACCGGTTGTTTAAACGGAGTTGCGGCAATAGCAGCAGCCAGTTCCTGACGTGCAGGTTCCATTAAAGGTGAGTGAAATGCACCACCTACAGGCAATTTAAGTGCACGTTTTGCGCCTTTTGCCGAAAGAATTTCAACAGCTTTGTCAATTCCTTCGATACTTCCTGATATTACAAGCTGTCCGGGACAGTTATAATTGGCTGCAACCACTACTTCGGGAATTGAAGCACAAACTTCTTCCACTACATCGTCGGCAAGGCCCAAAATTGCGGCCATTGTTGAAGGTTGAGCTTCGCAGGCTTTCTGCATAGCCTGTGCACGTTTCGAAACGAGCACCAACCCGTCTTCAAACGACATTGCACCACTTGCAACCAATGCTGAAAATTCGCCAAGAGAGTGTCCAGCAACCATATCTGGAGCAAAATCACCAAGAGTTTTGGCTAAAATAACCGAATGGAGAAATACAGCAGGCTGTGTAACTTTAGTTTGTTTGAGGTCTTCATCGGTTCCGGCAAACATAAGGTCGGTAATGCGAAAACCGAGAATTGAGTTTGCTTTTTCGAACAATTCTTTAGCAAGAGGAGAATTGTCGTATAAATCTTTGCCCATTCCAACAAACTGGGCACCTTGTCCGGGAAAAACGTATGCTTTCATCCGTAAAGTTTTAATTAACAAAGAACAAACAGATGAGGCATGCTCTTCATCAGTCCTTTGGTTGTTAACATTGTTGCATGCTTTTTTTGAATAACAATGCGGCAAAAGTAATCAGTTAGCCGCAATTTGATGCTATTTGTGTTAGAAACATAACAATCCACTTTCGCCTGTTGCGTTTAAAACACTAATCGACAACGCTTTGCAAACACAAAAAAGTAAACTTCATTATTTTATAAACAAAACATCCTGAATATGTTAAACATCTTGCATTTAACATATCCAGGATTTATAAAAACTAAGATATGTTTATTTTGCAGCGTTTTCGCGTAAAGGCATATCAAGTTTAAGCTTTAAGCGACGATCTTCGCGTTTCAATAAAAATGAAAACAAAAGACCGAGTAAGCCAAGCGATGCAAATACTAGAATAGTATTAGTGTAAATATATCCGGTGTGATTAGGCGTCGGGGTAAGTTCGAGAATATAACCTGCAATGAGCGTAAAAAACCACATTCCGAAATTTTGAATGGAAGACATCGTCCCAAACGCGGTACCTATACGATTTTCTTCGACAATGCGCGAAACCAGAGGCCACATGGATGCCGGAACCAATGAAAAAGCCACTCCTAAAAATAAAATTGGAACGTAAGGAGTTAACGGTGTAAAAATAAGCAACGAAAGACACAATGTAAGCAATAGTGAACCGTAAATCATCAGCGAAGCTCCTCGTCCCCAATGATCAACAATCCAACCAAATATCGGAGTAAAGAATATTGCGCCCAAAGGCAGATAAGAAGGAATGTCGCTACTTGCAGCAAGCGGTAATCCGAATTTACTTTCGAAAAAATTAGGAGCATATTTCAAGAAAGGAAACACTGCCGAATAGAAGCATAAACAGATAAGTGTAATGTAAATAAAGGCGCGATTATGGAGCAAACCGGTAAAATCTTTCCACCGGAAAATATCTTCTTCCGTAACCTCACCTCCAAGCTTTTCCTGACGAGAAAGACGACGATCAAAAAAGATATAAATAAAGAAAGCCAGCAAAGCCAGTAAAACAAGGAAACCGGCAAACCATACGGCTGTATTCCATGCAGGTTCGATTAACCGTGGAGAAAGACGATACGCTAAAAAGCTTCCGATACGGGCAATACTTAAATTAATAGCAAAGGCAAAAGCAATCTCCCGGCCTTTAAACCATCTTACCAGAATCTTATTTACCACAACAATGGTAGTCTCAGCACCAAGTCCAAAGAACAATTGTCCGAGCGACATCATTTTTACCGAAGGGTTGACCGATGTCCAGAACGAAGACATTAAATGAAAAGCAGGTCCGCCAGATAAGTATGTGTCGGAAGTTGAATAAACTACCAGCGATGCTCCCACAAGCATAAATGCACAAAACAATGTACCAATGAGTCGTATGCCGAACTTATCGAGCAATATTCCGCCGAAAATTGCCATCAGAAGAAAAGTATTCGGAAAAGAATAGAAGGACTGCATCAAGCCATAGTCGGCAGCCGAAAAATGCAGTTTAATTTCTAACGTTGACTGTAATGGCGAAAGAGCATCATAAAAATAATAGTTGGCAGCCATTATAAAGCTCACTATTCCCATTACCCCCCATCGCGCAGCAGGATTATCGCGTAATAAACGTTCTTTATCTCCCATTAGTATCGTTTTAAATGAAAAGCAAAAGTATTGCTTTTCAGGTTCAGTTTGTTTTTTATCGGGGTATTATAGAGCATAAGTGACAAGATCTTATTAATTTTATAAAAGCTTATAAATATTTATATGTAAACTGGTTATCATGATTTACGATACACGGATAGAATTTTTGAAAGGCGACATTACCGAAATGGATGTCGATGCTATTGTAAATGCTGCTAACAACAGTCTTCTTGGAGGCGGTGGCGTTGACGGCGCAATACACAAAGCCGGCGGCCCTGCAATTCTGGAAGCCTGCAAAACAATTGGCGGATGTAAAACAGGTGATGCAGTAATTACAACCGGAGGGGAATTAAAAGCCCGTCATGTTATTCACACCGTGGGTCCGGTTTGGAAAGATGGAAAAAGCAATGAAGAATTATTGCTTACCTCCTGTTATAGACGTGCATTAGAAGTTGCAATTACAAACGGCGTTTTTACAATTGCTTTTCCGAATATCAGCACAGGTGTTTATCAGTTCCCGAAACATTTAGCAAGTGAAATTGCCATCGACACCGTCAATGCATTCTTATCGTCCGATTGTGCCATCGAAAAAGTATATTTCGTTTGTTTCGACGATGAAAATTACAGTTATTATCACCGAAAACTTACGCGAGGATAAAAGCCGAAAGAGGAGTCAGTTTAAATAAAAAGCTGACTCCTCTTCTGGTTTTATGATAATAAAAAATAAGAGCTCCAATCTTCTGCTACCAATACAAATGCTGCTCAGTCAAAAAGTAAAACGATAAACTCATGGTTTATTGGAGCTTATCAAGATCGACAATTGCCATAATGGGTAAATGATCAGATAAAAACAGGTTACCTCTTTGTTCGGCTAGTTGTTCATAAACAGGAACATTAAAACGTTTATTAAGAAAAATATAATCAATACGTTCGCGCTTGTCTAAAGGTTCCTGACCAAAGCCATGAAAAGTCCAGCCTGGCCCATAATTTTGCTTTGCCATTGTGTAAGTATCGTATAAACCCTTCAGATTATCAACGCCTTTTGTAATCCAATTGTACACATTGCTTTGAGGCGAAGAATTAAAATCGCCGGTAACAATCGCATTATTGGTTCCTGCTATTTCTTTAACCTTATTCAGCAATAAACGTGAGCTTTGTTCGCGTGCAACCTGGCCCAAATGATCGAAATGCGTATTAAAAACATAAACTGTTTTCCCGCTTTTCTTTTCTTTAAAACAGCCCCAGGTAACAACACGGTTACAGGCTGCATCCCAACCCTTTACCCCCACCTTTTCGGGAGTTTGCGAAAGCCAGAATGTAGCGGATTTAAGCAGTTCAAATTTGTCCTTTCTGTAAAACAAAGACGAATATTCCCCGGCTTCTTTGCCATCATCGCGCCCAACCCCGATGTAAGCGTAAAGAGGCGACCGTTTTAACATGTCGAGCAACTGATTGTGCGTTACTTCCTGAGCTCCGACAAAATCGGGCAAATAAAAATTCAACATCTGACCAACCCAATCGCGTCGAAACTCCCAGTTATTTACCGAATCTCCTTTGTTTTCTAACCGGATATTAAACGACATTACTTTAATCTGCTGTGCATAACTATTAGAATAAGAGGCAATGTACAGCCCGAAGGTTAATACTCCGGCAAGAAAAAACTTTTGTTTTAGTGTTTTCATTTTTATAATTCTAATCGGGGATCAATGTAGTTATTTTACATGATACGTTCGACTATATCTCGATATTGAATAAGCAGCAAAATATCCGCGAACACCTTTGCCATCAGAACGGGCCGGGTAAGTTTGCTTAAGGTTTGTCCGGATATTTGCCGGTTGTCCGCCAAACAATGGATTGCTTCCATTATAAGCTTCGTCCACTTCGTTGATGAAATCGAGGTAATCTTTTGTAATGCCGCACATTTCCAATGTAATCAAATCTCCATCAACCAATATTTCATCTGGTTTGTCACTATTAAAATCCATCACGGTAACGTTATCCATGTAATTTCCGTTGTACATTTCATCGTCCGTAATGCCCCATTCCGTAATGGTGTCAGATATACAAACATTATTTCGATATGTGCGGAAAAGATAACTATTACGAACGACAGGTGGATCTTGTGCAGAAACTTTAACCTCCCAGACATCTTTGTAGAAGCGTTTTGCCTTCTCTATACTTATTGAATCTATCTTAGGAACAGCATTCAGCATGCAGGAAGCCTGATAGGTTTCCTTTACTCCATCATTATTTATATCAACGTTTGAAATATTAAGTACATAGTTATGTCCCGGCAAACCATAAACATTTGAGGCTGTACGGTAAGTTCCTTTTTGTGCGGCATCTTCGGTTAGAGGAATTATTGTTTGTCCGTCGGTTATAACAACTGTTGCTCCCGAAACTACATCGGCTGGTTTATTGGCAAAATAATTGGCCGTAGTTTTCAAATAGATGGTGTGAGCGATCGTATCGGTGGTCAGACAACCATCGACAACCAGTTCCGGATCAACAGTTCCCAGATCGATGCTGATTTCTTCGGTGCAGGCACTAAATAAAACAGGCGAAGCAAATAATAACGTATATATTAATTTTTTTATCATCTTATTAGAATTTAATGTTGTAAGTAACCGAAGGAACAAACGTAAACAGATACGTCATTTCAGCTTTTGTACGGTAAAAGTTTTTATCGTCGGTTACAAAATTAATAGCCCAGGCGTTTTTATGTGCATATATGTTGTACACCGAAAAATTAAACTCGCCTTCCCATGGAACAACACCTTTTTTATGCGCCTTCCAGTTTAAGGAAACATCGAGACGATGATAGTCAGGCATGCGATATTCATTACGTTTTGAGTATACTGGTACAATTACGTTTCCTATTTCCATACGTGCGACAGGATAGGTAATTGGTTGTCCGGTTGAGTAAACGAAGTTGGCACCCAGCGATAATTTGTCATTAATGTCATAGTTGGCGACAATATAAATGGTATGAGGTCGATCATAAGGAGCTAAATAAGTATTGTTTTCGTTAACGCCGCTGATTTTTCGTTCGGCATGCGAAAACGTATAGCTAATCCATCCGGTTAAACGTCCCTGTGTTTTCTGAATTAGAAATTCGACACCATACGAGTGAGAGTTGCCAAATCGTAATTCACCATCGAGCTTTTTGTTTAATAACAATTGTGCGTGATCGCGAAAATCAATGGTATTCTGCATATCCTTGTAAAAGACTTCTACGGAAGTTTCAATCTGGTTGTCAAACAAATTTCTGAAATAACCAGCTGCATACTGATCGCAGGTTTGTGGTTTAACATTAGGGCTCGAGGTAAACCATAAATCAAGCGGAGTCCCGGCTGTTGAATTAGAAGCCATCTGTAAAAACTGGTTAGTACGGGCGTAACTTGCTTTTATCGACGAAACATCATCTATTTTATAGTTCAATCCGACACGGGGAGACATTCTCCAGAAAGTTTTGATAAACTTTCCGTTGCTGTAAACAGTCGAATCAATTGAATTATAATTCTGATCGTAATGATAAATTGTTCCAGGACCAATATTCGAGAAAGCAGTCATACGTAAACCTAATTTCAGCGAAAGTTTGTCCGAAAATTTATGTTCGTCCATTACATAAGCAGCCTGTTCCAGAGCATTATTGTCGGGCAAGATGTAGGTATCGAAACTGGAACTGGTTGAGGTAACTTTACCGGGACTCAATTTATGTAAAGTTGCGTCGTAACCGAATCTTAAGGTATTATCGGGTGTAATAAAATAAGAGAAATCGTATTTTAAGCCAAAGTCCCGCATTTTATATACCCATTTAAAATTACTGTCGCTGCTATTTGATTCTAATCCGTAATCGTACTGACTGTAGATGAGCGATAAATTGCTGAACAAGCTTTGTGAGAACAGGTGGTTCCATCTGAATGTTCCCGTACCGTTCCCAAAATTAAAGCCGGCATCTTTATTTTTAAAAACATCTTGTCCGAAATAACCTGAAAGAAAAATGCGGTTTTTATCATCGATACGGTGATTGATTTTCATGTTCAAATCATAGAAATAGAGAGTGTTATTTCGAACCTTCTCATCTTTGGATAACTTTAAAAACAAATCGGCATAAGTTCTGCGTGCCGAAATCAATACCGAAGTGCGATCGGGAATAATAGGACCTTCTACTGTTAAACGACTTGATATTGTTCCTATTCCGCCACTTCCACCCCATTGTTTGGAGTTGCCGTCTTTCATATGAACTTCGAGTAACGACGAAAGACGACCATCGTAAGCAGCAGGAATATCGCCTTTATATAAGGTAAGATCTTTGATAGCGTCGTTGTTGAAAACCGAAAAGAACCCCATTAAGTGCGAAGCGTTGTAAACCGTAGCTTCGTCAAGAACAATCAGGTTCTGGTCTATTCCGCCACCGCGCACACTGAAACTTGACGTTCCTTCGCCTGCCGAAACTACACCCGGTAAAAGCTGAACAGCTTTTAAAACATCCACTTCTCCCATCAGTGCAGGAATTTTCTGAATCGTTTTCATGTCCATCTTCTGGGCGCTCATAACGTTCCGGGAGATGTTGGCATCTTTTCGTTCGGACGAAACGACTACTTCCTGTAATTGAGTGGTTTCGTGGTTTAATTCGATATTTAAAGTCTGGGGCGAGTCGAGCTTTATTGTTTTTGTAGCAGACGAATAGCCCATAAACGAAAACGACAGTGTGTAACTTCCCTTCGGAAGATTAAGCGAATAATATCCGTATGCATTGGTTGCCGTTCCTGTTTTTAGTTCTTTCACAAAAACCGTTGCACCAATAAGCTCTTCGCCCGATGATGCATCTTTTACATAACCACTAACTACAATCCGTTCGCCCGACGACGAATCGGCAAAAGTCTGTTGTATCAGTACAAAAGACAAAATCAGAAGCCTTACTAACTTTTTTAAATACATTGTTTTAGGTAAAGGGATTTATACTAACGATTAACCACTACTTTTCGGACAACAAAAGTGCACTACTCACTTTGGTTGAAAAACTTAAAATCGGCGAAGCTATTGTTCTGACCGGTGAAAAAGATCTATGAGTGCAGATCATGCTGTTGTTTTGGAATATTTTCTTCATACTGGCTAAATTTTTCTACTTGTTTATTCCGAAGACAAGCTTCTTTTCTTTTACCCCCACTCTGATTTTTATTTTAACATCTGTTAGGAAACTACTCAAAACCAAAACAGATAAACGTCCTGCATAAATTGCCATATTGGCCTGATTATTATCCTCTAATAAAAGAAGAAACAGATAAAAACAAAATAAATTCGGCAAAGTGGGGGTGTTTTAGTGTACAGGTGTCTTATAAGCAGAATTAATTCAGGAGGACAACCTCGTATGCCGCTTTATTGGATAAGAAAACTTTCGGATTCAGGCTTTTTGCTGGTGCTGGTCGATTTAATCGTTTTGCTGTTTACCGTAAAACTGATACTCTATGCTTCGGGTACCCAGCCGGCTTTAATACGCCTGCGTTTCGGACGGAACATTCAGATATGCTTGTTGTGTTTGAAGTAATTGATACCTTTGGGCTCAAAATTTACCCAAATTGCATCTTCAGGACACTGATCTTATTCCAAAACTGCGCAAAGGCGACGAAGCTGTTTTCGAAATGGCTTTCAGGGAATATTATGAGCGTTTGTGCAATTATGCCAATACAATAGTAAAAGATATGCCGGAATCTGAAGAAATTGTGCAGGGTACGTTTCTCACGTTATGGGAAAAGCGGGAGGAAATCGAAATTCACACTTCGGTAAAGTCTTATCTGTACCGTTCGGTTCACAACACTTGTCTTAATCGCATTAAACATCAGAAAGTTAAACAGGATCATTATGATTATTGCCAGTCGATGCCCGAAGCAACAGACATCAGTGCTTCGCAGCAACTTATTGGCAAAGAGCTTGAATTAAAAATAAATGCCGCTGTTGAACAGATGCCCGACCAGTGCCGGAAAGTTTTTGAACTTAGCCGTTTTGAAGAACTTACCTATTCTGAAATTGCCGAAAAGCTCGAAATTTCGATCAAAACCGTAGAAAAACATAAAATGAAGGCCTTGCGGATACTCCGCGAAGAGTTGAAAGACTATCTGCCGCTGTTGCTTATGATACTGTTCAGTAAAAATTAACCGTAGATGGACGTAAACAACGAACATATCGACAGCTTAATCATTCGTTACCTTTCGGGCGAAGCCAGTGGCGACGAAGCCATGCTGCTCGACGACTGGCGTCTTGAATCGGTTGACAATGAACACTATTATAATCAGTTTTGTTTTGTCCATCAAAAAGCATTTTCTTCATCCGATGCTCCTAAGCCAAATGTTAATCGCGCCTGGGAGAATCTTCATAAGCAAATAATAACTCATAATACCGCTCCTCAAAAAACGGCTAAAACTGTTTCTCTTTATCGGAAACGAGGATTCCAACTTGCGGCTTCGTTTCTGCTGCTTGCCGGTCTGATTTCTTTCTTTTTGTTATACAGGTCTTTAAATTTTCAAACTCAGCTTGTGGTTTCCAATACCGATAGTATTAAAAACATCAGTCTGGCCGATCATTCGAAAGTTTGCATTAATAAAAACACCACCATTCGTTACGATAAGAATTTTGGAAAGAAAAACCGTCGTGTAAATCTCAGTGGTGAAGCTTTTTTTGAAGTACAACATTCTGTCGAAAAGCCGTTTGTGGTTGATGCCGGCGACGTCTTCATCAAAGATGTCGGAACTTCTTTTAACATAAAAGCCTATCCGGGAAGTAATCTTGTTGAAGTGCACGTAGTAAGCGGTGTTGTGGTATTTTATTCGGACAACAACGAAGGTATTGTGCTCAATGCCGGCGAAACCGGTATTTATAACCGTTCAACCGGAAAATTTGAAAAGAAACAACTAAAAGAAGTTCTCCATACTGCGCCTTTTTACCAGCAGAGCCTGAAATTTGTTTTCAATAATACACCTATGAATGAGGTGGTTGAGAAATTATCCAACGCCTATCAGCTTAATATTCGGGTAGATAATCAGCAAATTGAAAAATTGAGAATAAATGTGTCATTCGAAAATGAAAAGCTGGAATCGATACTAACTATTATCAGCGAAACGTTAGGTATATCGTGTACAAAAACGTCCGATGGATATCTTCTAAAATAGTCAAACAGATCTTCAAAATCGCTTTAAGTCCCTATATATGCGATATTTTACAGTCTTATTTTTGTTTCAGTTTGTTTTGCTTTTTAACCTTTATGCGCAAGGAAATGCGCCATTGCTCGAACGTTCTGTTTCCATTAAATCGGACAATGAGTATGTCAAAAACATTCTGAACGATCTCTCCCAGCAAAGTGGTGCGGTATTTTCGTATAATACGACAGCCATAAACAGCAATGCACGTACATCCATTAACGTACATCAGAAAAGCCTTCGTTATACGTTAAATCATTTGTTTGGCGAAACGGTAAAATACAAAGCAAAAGGCAAATACATCATCCTTACAAAGAACAAAAATGCAGAAACCGCTTCCGCAGAAAAGCACTCAAAACATTACGTGGAAGGATATTTGTATGAATCCCGCACCGGCGAAAAGCTTAAACATGCAACCATTTACAACGAATCGTTAACCTCATCGGCCACCACCGATAATTATGGTTATTTCCGCATTGAACTGAATGCGGATAAAAAAGAGAAACTACGAATCAGCAAATCAGGCTATACCGATACGGTTTTGATGAATGTTGGTGCCCGCGATAGTTTTGTAAACATTAATCTGGCATCTAAAACAGCCGAGGTAAGACTCAACGACAGCCTCGATCTGGAACACGACTTACGCGAAAAGCATATTCCCCGCTGGCTTATAGGCGAAAAGCTTGCTTATAATGCTCACAATTTAAGCCATAAGTTTTTTTCGTCCTGTCAGTTTTCTATTTTGCCTTACGTCGGAACCAATCAATTTTTATCAGGCAGTTATGCCAATAATTTCTCGTTCAATTTGCTGGCAGGTTATACGCAAGAAGTTCGTTATCTTGAAATGGGAGGCGGTGTAAATATTGTCCGGCACAATTTAAGAGGTTTTCAGGTAGCAGGCATCAGTAATATTGTGGGTGATACAGTAAAGGGTATTCAGAGTGCCGGTAAATTCAACATTTGTCATACACTTCATGGTTTTCAGTATACCGGAATATTTAACACTGTACTAAAAGGCGGTTACGGCGGGCAATTTTCGGGTATTTGCAACACCATGAGCGGGCAGTTTACAGGCATTCAGGCATCGGGCATCTTCAACAAAGCAAATACCATGAATGGGACACAACTTAGTGGTTGTCTGAACATGACCCGCAATAATTTTTCAGGAACTGCAATATCGGGCATTGGTAATCTGATCGAAAATGCCTCATCGGGCGTTTTATGCACGGGCATTTTTAACAGTACGGGCAATCAGGATGGTGTACAAATTTCTGGAATCGTTAATGCAGCCGATAGTGTTAAAGGAATTCAGATTACAGGTGTTGTAAATACAGCCGGAGTAGTTCATGGTTCGCAGATAGCGGGTCTTCTCAACTTATCCGATGAACTTTCGAAAGGTGTTCAGGTTTCTTCGCTTTACAATTACACGCACAAATTAAAGGGAATGCAAATCGGCTTTATTAATGTAGCCGATAGCAGCAGCGGAATTTCCATTGGTTTACTGAATATTATAAAACATGGCGGATACAATAAAATAGAAATCTCGGTAAACGAAATGAAGTTTATCAATCTGTCGTTTCGCATGGGAACTCAATATTTTCACACCGTGTTTTCGGGTGGTATCCGTAACGATACATCCGCTTATATGTGGAATTATGGCATCGGCATGGGAACTTCGTTCAAACTGAATCCCAAAACGTTGTTTGATATTGACCTTACGCAGCAACGCATTGCTCACGGCGGCTATATTCCATATAAAGATGCTTTGTATAAACTCGAATTTGGCATCGACAGACGTATTGCTCCCAAAATATCGCTGGCAGCGGCAGTATCGTTTAATGTCTATATGCTAGATACGACAACGCCCTATTACAAAGATTCGTTTTCGAAACTGGCGCCTTACACGTACTTCAATACCACCAACAATCACAACACCAACATAAGCGGGTGGACAGGAGGTAAACTTGCTTTGCGGTTTCTGTAAGAAAAACGAACGCTAATTCCGTCGTTTTTTCTCAAAAGCAATATTTCCGTTATTACCCGATTGTCCAGAAACGCCAGAAGGACCCGATTCTCCTGATTTTCCGTCTGCTCCAGAAGGATTACCACTACCTCCCGAACCATGCAAACCTCCGTTACCACCAAATCCGCCCATGCCCCCGGAGCCACCAATACTTCTCAGATGCAAACAGGATAAAAACGGACGGGAAACTTCGGTATAATACACCATAATATTTCCGCCATCGCCGCCAAAGCCTCCGTTGCCTCCATAACCGCCATGACCGCCGTAACCTCCGTTGCCTCCCGGTTCGGTTACGGTATAATGTTCTACAATTTTAACCGTATGACGTCCCGTACTGTCGGTAACCACTTCTTCTCTGATTCGTTCTTTGGTATATGTTTTACCATCGACTCCATTACCACCACGGCCACCATCGCCACCGCGACCACCATGCCCGCCATCACCGCCATGTGTGGCGATATTCAATGTTCCACCTTTTGGATTGACCAGATAGACTTTCTGTTGTTGCGTGTATTCATCGTAAACATTGACATAACATAAGGTTGTCGCCAATAACGAATCGAAATATGCATCGAGATTCACTTGCAGGTTGTGTCCGTATTCTCCCGGCACGCCATTGTATCCGCTTTCGCCATTCTGTCCATCACCACCGTTACATTTACGACAATCTGCACTTATTCCATAAGCTCCATCTCTTCCCGATGGACCTGTAGTTCCGCTTGAAGCATAAACATTGTACTCATAATTATCAACATAGTCGAGAAGTACATTAAAGGTATCGGCAAAAGCAGGATCGGCCACAGGACGAGCAACAACGCCAACTCTATGATTTTCGATCTGGTTAAGATCTTCGGAAATAAGAAAAGAACCATTTTTATATTGTCCGCCCGACACCAATACCTGACAATGACTGAAATAATTATCTACATCTTTTTTCTTTTTCAGAATTTCGGTGGCATAGTTATCGTAAGTTTTTACAACGCCAAGCTTTATTTCGTTGCCGGGAGCTTTATGAAAAGCAGACTGGGCAATAAGTTTAACACCGGTAATGTAATTTTTGGCAATAGATGTGTAAACCCGTTTGTCGGGTTTTTCTTTTATTTCAACATCGATCGCAATATTACCCTTATCAGTCCAATCCTGATCGGGAATGGTTACTTTTCCGTTCGAAAAAGAACAACCAAAGGTTTTGACATTAAAATTTGACCACGGTAATGATCCTCCTTTAAACCCCGTCGTGTATAAAACGGTATCGTGTTCGCGGTTATGCGAATCTTTCACTCTTGTTTCAGCTCCTATTCCTACTTTAAATGTATTTCCCGGAATACGCAATGCGGTTGTGTCGTAAACAAAGAAGATCTGATTTACATCAGTTTTACTTAATTGTCGGATTTTGTTTGAACATCCACTAATTAAAAAAGTAAAAATAAGGGCAGTTGGCAACAGCCATAAATTGCAATATTTCATAAACAGGGGTATTGTTGATGTTGTAACTAACCAATAAACATGCCACAATGTAACAATTTTGTTCAGTACTGATGCGCTTGACCGCAAAGCGCATCAAACAAAAAATCACATTATTTTCTTTCGTTTGAACCAGATGTAAATAACGATTGAAATAAGCAGCATTCCGGCCAGCGTAATAAAGTAACCAAAATGCATTTTCAGCTCGGGAATATTTTCAAAGTTCATTCCGTAAACGCCCACGATAAAGGTTAAGGGTAAAAAGAATGCCGAAAATACCGTTAACAGTTTCATTACATCGTTGCTTTTTTTTGCAGTAAGCGATAAATGCGTATTTAAAATAGTATTCGCGTCGTCTATTACTTCATCATAGTTAAGCAAATAGCGAACAGTGGTTTCTTTCAGATCCTGCAGAAGTGAATTATGTTCCGGCTGTACCATTATCTGATTCAAAACATTTTGTGTCAGCTGCAACAGCTTTCTCGAAATCCGCGCTTTGGCTTTCTGATAATATAATGCTTCGATAGAAATGGACTTATCGCTTCTTAAAAATATTTCGCCTTCAAATTCGTCCATCTTATCGCCCTGAAGTTGAAGAGGTTTATCGTATGTAAACAACATTTCCTTTATAATGTCGAGCATAAGCCGTTCGCTGTTGTCATAATCGTTACTTTTGTTTTTCAGAAAATCGAACGGAGCCCTGTGAATAGTAATAAGCCGATCGTGATTAATGAAAAAGGCTATTTTATTGGAAAGTTCGCCAACCGTAGTAACAATTTCGGCATCATTAGCCGAATACGCCCTTAAAATAATAAACGTATAACCGCTGACATTTTCCAACTTAGGCAAGTGTCCGTGTTCCAGGCTGTCTTCTAATATATTAAAATCGATATTGAAAGGCTCTGTAATATCTTTTAATTCTTTGTTGCTTGGTTTTTCAAGATCTATCCACTCGAAAGCACTATATGATTTTACTATTTTGCTCATATATACCGGTTTTATATTTGTCAAAGGTAAAAGATTAACCGATTTATCTTTGGATTCATTTTATGGCAAAATCTAATTTAAACCGGAAAACTTGAACCTTCATATTATTTATCGATTGATTATTCAATTCCTTTATTGTTCTGATTTTCAGCTTCAACCATTCATGCATTTATCTAAGGTATAAAAGAATAATAAAGACAAACAATAAAAAATATAGAAAACTGTGACTTTCTCAATTCAAAAACAGACTACTTTTGTTTCGGAAATATCCGAAATGATTTTATGACAGAAAAAATAAAATATTATACCGATAATCAGGAGAAACTTGCTCGTTATGCCAAAGCACTTTCGAATCCTGTTCGTGTTTTTATCCTCGATTTTTTGATTAAAAATTCGAATAAATGTTGTTACAGCGGCGATATGGCCGAAGAATTGCCCATTGCCCGTTCAACGTTATCGGAACATCTGTCGGAACTAAAAAAAGCAGGTTTGATACAGGGAGAAATTAACCCTCCGTTTATTAAATACTGTATTAATCGCGAAAACTGGGAAGAAGCACAGGCCATGTTTGCCGGTTTTTTTAAACGCTAAAAAAATTTAACCTTTTATTTCGGAAATTTTCGAAATAAAATAAACAAAAGAAGTATGGAAATTAAAATTTTAGGCACAGGTTGTGCAAAATGCAAAAATCTCGAAAAGCTAACCCGTGAAGTAGTTGAGAAAAAAGGTATTAATGCCTCCATTGTTAAAGTGGAAGACATTACCGAAATTATGAAATACAACATAATGGCTACGCCTGCTCTTGTGGTAAATGAAACGGTTGAAATTAAAGGACGTGTGCCTTCGGCAACCGAAATAGAACAGGTATTATCCAAATATTAATCTGATAAAAAACAACAATATATGAAATCGTTAATCATGTTTGGCTTTGCCCTTGCCATGCTTATGGTAAGTTTTCCGACTAATGCTCAAAATAACAAAAAGCAAAGCACAGTAAACAAGACATCGGCTAAAGTTGAAGTCTATTATTTTCATTTTACACATCGGTGCAATACGTGTTTGTCTGTAGAAGCAACCGCAAAACAAGCTGTTGAGTCTCTTTATGCCGATAAAATCAAAGCAGGAATATACACTTTCAAAGCGCTGAATCTTGATGATGCAGGCAGTGCTGCAATTGCAAAGAAACTGGGTGTTGGCGGCCAGACATTGATGGTTGTTTATGGTAACCAGAAAGCAGACATTACCGATAAAGGATTTATGAATGCTCATAACCTCGAAAAAATGAAAATCTTAATCAGTAAGACCATTGCAAATCTGAATGCAAACTAACATCCGGATCGATTAGCCCGCAAAACAACAAAAAAAGCCTGATACAGAACCGATCAATGGAGAATGTAACTGTAAATCACCAAACTTACAGGTATATTCCCTGAAAAGCGACAAACTAAACCAAAGCATCGATATCTATCGCTCATGCTTTTTTCAAAAAATATCAATTTAGCAAAAGGTTAAAACCGATTTTCAGATAAAAAGATGGAAATTCTGCAACAAATACTCGAAAACTCGCCCTATTCATTTGTTACTGCTTTGATATTGGGATTAATGACGGCAATAAGTCCCTGTCCGCTGGCAACCAACATCTCGGCAATAGGCTTTATAAGCCGCGACATTGAAAACCGAAGGCATGTATTTATCGGCGGACTGGTTTATACGCTCGGACGCGCAGCAAGTTATACAACACTAGCGCTTGTGCTGTATTTCGGGGCGAGCAAAATGAATGTATCTATGCTGTTTCAGGGCTGGGGCGAGAAGCTTTTGGGGCCTTTGCTTATTGTTATCGGTTTATTTATGCTCGATGTCTTGAAAATAAACTTTCCGGCTTTATCGAAACTTACCGAAAAAATAGGAAACCGTAACAAAGGCAGTTATTGGTCTGCTTTTTTGCTGGGGATGGTGTTTGCGCTTGCCTTTTGTCCTTATAGTGGTGTTCTGTATTTTGCCATGCTTATTCCTATTACCGTTGCAAGTGCCGGCGGATTATATCTTCCTTTTGTATTTGCCTTAGCGACAGGATTACCTGTTATTGTGTTTGCCTGGTTTCTTGCCTATGCAATCGGCAATGTCGGGAAATTGTATAACCGCATCAAAATAGTTGAACGCTGGTTCAGGCGTGTGGTTGCCATACTTTTTATTGGTGTTGGTATTTACTACACGGTTATATTTTTTGTGTAAAAAAATTTAGAAATGTATTTCGGGTTTATTCGAAATAAAAGCATTATTAGCATGAAAAGAAATAAACAAATTTTGATCCCGCTGTTATTGCTGCCGGTCTGGTTTATCGTTTATCATTACCTGCAACCCATAACCGACTGGTTTATTGACACGGTTCTGAAACTGGAAAAAGGCTCTCATTTCACAGAATCTCTGCGCTTTTTTCTGTTCGAGCTGCCTAAAGTTCTGCTATTGCTTGTACTGATTATCTTTTTTACCGGCATTATCCGTTCGTATTTTTCTCCCGAGCGCACAAGAACGATGCTCGAAGGCAAATCGACCTTTGCTGGCAACGTTTTGGCGGCTATGCTGGGTATTGTTACACCTTTCTGTTCGTGCTCTGCAATCCCGTTGTTTTTAGGATTTGTAGAGTCAGGCGTTCCGTTAGGCGTAACCTTCTCTTTTTTGATTGCAGCACCTATGATAAACGAAGTTGCAGTTATCCTGTTGTTCGGAATGTTCGGATGGAAAGTTGCTTTTATCTACATCCTTACCGGATTAATCATTGCAATTGTTTCGGGTTGGGCAATCGGAAAATTAAAGCTGGAACATTGGGTTCAGGACTGGGTTTTCAAAATCAGGACAGGCAATGTAACCGATAATGAAGAAAAACAAAGCTTTAGCAATCGTATCGAATATGGTTACAATGCCGTGAAAGAAATTGTAGCCAAAGTATGGATATACGTTGCCATAGGAATTGCAGTTGGAGCAGGAGCTCATGGTTATGTTCCGCAGGAATACATGGTTTCGCTTATGGGTAAATCGGCTTGGTACAGTGTTCCGCTATCCGTTTTAATCGGTGTTCCGCTTTATTCGAATGCGGCAGGAATAATACCCATCGTATCTGTGTTAATAGAAAAAGGAGCATCGCTTGGCACTTCGTTAGCGTTTATGATGGCCGTGGTTGGCTTGTCTCTTCCCGAAATTATAATTCTCAAGAAAGTGCTGAAACTTCCGTTAATCCTGACTTTTACCGGCATTGTAGCAACAGGAATAATAATCGTCGGTTATGTATTCAATCTTATATTTTAATAGACCAAAGGAATAAAAAGAATCAGGTAAGGGTTTTCAACTGGATAATACAGAATTTCCCTATTCCGGTATAACATTTACACGGTTTTGTATCACATTTCTCTATTATGATAAAAGATCGCTTCTGTTTTGTATTAAACGGTGACGATGTTTATCAACATTGTGTATTTTTTGATTACAAAAACGATTATTTTATACAACATAAGCCTAATCTTTATCAACATAATGGATTTTCTTATCAGGAATGTGATTTTTCTTATCAGGAAAATGGATTTTCTTATTACAATAATCAATTTTGTAATCAAAAAATCGATTATTGTAATAAGAAAATCGATATTTGTAATCAAAAAATCTATTTTCCTAATAAGAAAATCCATTTTCCTAATCAAAATAACGACGATATTAATCAACATCATCGCAATGTTAATCAACATTATCCTTTTTTCAATTCAGAAAGCGCCTTTGTTGAATGTTATATCTATTTATTAATAAATAGATTAACGCATAACGAAACAGACAGTTATCCTTTTGTTGCAGTATGCATACATGTTTTTAAGAACAAAACCGGTTTTGCCGGTTATTCCGGTTTTATGGTGTCTGGTCTGCCATTTTCCAACTATAAATAAATAGCGTTTTTACCTGCTGAAAAAAGAACCCGATACTCCCGGGTTTAGATAGTGTTATACTTAACTTATTTAAATTATGGCGCTATATAAATTAAAAAAGTCTTTTAACCCGACCAATTACAGCGATTCCAAACTTCTGGTATTTACCCTTTCGGTTGTTGGTAAAATGACGGGCAACAGTTATTTTACCAACCCTAATCCTAAGTTGAAAACCATTAAAACCAGTTACAACGAGTTTCAGTTTAAAATTGCAGGAGTCTGGTATAAGACTGCGCCGATATCGATTCGAATTGCGCCGGTTTTAATCAAAATATTGTCAGTAAAACTGTAAATACAATTTTAAACAGTATAAAATTGCAGGTTATATGAAAGTTTTAATCTTATGCACCGGCAACAGTTGCCGCAGTCAGATGGCTCACGGTTTTTTACAATCGTTTGACAACGATATTACCGTGTGCTCGGCGGGTACACAAGCATCGGGCAAACTTAACGAAAAAGCCGTCGCCGTAATGAAAGAGGCCGGGATAGACATCAGCCACCATACATCCGATCCGGTTGAGAAGTACCTGAACGAAGAATGGGATTACGTGATAACCGTTTGTGGCGGAGCAAATGAGGCTTGTCCGGCCTTTCTGGGCAACGTAAAACACCGCTTGCACATAGGTTTCGACGATCCTTCGCATGCAACAGGTTCCGATGAGTTTATATGGAGCGAATTTATCAGAGTACGCGACGAGATTAAAGATCGCTTTTACACGTTTTACCTTGAAAATATAAAGAATCAGTAAGATGCCTTCAAAAAAGCGTTTAAAATTTCTCGACCGTTATTTAACGCTCTGGATATTTCTGGCCATGTTTGGCGGAGTGTTAGCAGGATGGTTAAATCCTTCTGTTGCCCGGTTCTGGAACAGTATGTCAAGTGGAACGACCAACATACCTATTGCCATTGGTTTAATCATTATGATGTATCCTCCGCTGGCAAAAGTAAAATATGAAGAACTAGGCGATGTTTTCCGTAACATAAAAGTGTTGCGGTTATCGCTGATACAAAACTGGATTATCGGTCCGGTACTGATGTTTGTTTTAGCGATTGTTTTTCTTCGGTTTAACATCGATTACATGTACGGACTTATCCTTATCGGGCTTGCACGCTGCATTGCAATGGTTATAGTATGGAACGATCTGGCAAAAGGCGACGCACAATACGCTGCCGGGTTAGTTGCTTTTAACTCTATTTTTCAGGTTTTGTTCTTTTCGGTATACGCTTACGTCTTTATTGCGATACTTCCGGGCTGGTTTGGCTTGCCGGTAAACGATGTCGTTTCGAAAATTACAATTTCACAGATTGCCAAAAGCGTATTTATTTACCTCGGAATACCTTTTATTGCCGGCTTTTTCACCCGTTTTATTCTGACACGTGTAAAAAGCAAAGAATGGTACCATACGAAGTTTGTACCCAAAATAAGTCCGTTAACCTTAATCGCTTTACTGTTTACCATCTTTGTAATGTTTTCGCTTAAAGGCGAATATATTGTAAAAATTCCGCTGGATGTAATACGCATAGCCATTCCGCTGGTAATTTACTTTGCCATTATGTTTGCGGCATCGTTTATAATAAGCCGAAAAACAGGAGCAAACTACGAGCAGTCTGTAACCTTGTCGTTTACGGCTGCCAGCAATAATTTTGAACTTGCCATTGCCGTGGCTATTGCTGTTTTTGGAATTAACTCGGGCGAAGCTTTTACCGCAGTTATCGGGCCGCTGGTTGAAGTACCCGTTATGATTGGCTTAGTTAATGTAGCGTTCTGGTTTAAAAAGAATTTAAAATGGAACTAATCCTACCGAAAACCCGAACCAATTCATAAGTACGACTATACAATGCATAATGAATAGAAATACACTTACCGGTATAATTTAAAAATCATTATGCATTTCTTACAAACAGATACAAGATAAAGAAAAAACAGCTCTGCCGTTTTTTTAGACCAGACACATTCATTTTTAACCCGCTTTGCACAGTAAGGTCTGCCCCCCGAAAGCATTCGCTAAACAAGGCTGCGGGTATAACCGGATACAGCCGAAAAATATGCCGGAAGTAACACCTTACGGCATATAAATACCAAAATCTGAAAATGCCATATTGTTTATTTTATCCTATATTGAGATTATGCTCTTTCATCTAATTACGCCTTGTGTATTCTAAATTATGAATTACTTAAACAGAAATCGTTAAATTAATTATTTTAGAGCACGGAACAAGAATAGTAAAAATCGCATGGAGATACATCATCACCCCAACCACGAACACGGCAGAAAAAGCTGGAAATCTTATTTATGGGAATTTGCAATGCTCTTTTTAGCAGTGTTCAGCGCTTCGGCTGCCGAATACTGGCTGGAACATAAAATTGAACGGGATAAAGAAAAACAATACATCCAGTCTCTTTCAGACGACCTGGCCGTTGACACAACAAATCTGGCACGTTCGATCAAAAATTTCGATAATCATCAGCGAGTACTTGACACTACGCTTAATTTATACGGTAAGTTAGCAAAAGGATATAATGATACGCTGCTCCGCAATCTCGGAAGCACAACAACCTTTGTGAGTTTTATGAATACGGACAGAACCATACAGCAGCTAAAGAATTCCGGTGCTATGCGGCTTATTCATAAGCAGGATGTTGCGCTTGCCATTATGGACTACGATTCTAAAATGCGAAGTCTGCAAAGTATTGCATTACCTATTTTGCAGGATCTTATTTTACACGATTTAAAGCCTCATATCAGTTCTTTGCTGGATATGTATTCTGTTAAATACGATAATGAGCATAAAACTGATGCTGAAATAAGAAAGGAAAACAAAACCTATTTGTTAAGTACCGACAGGGTACAGTTAGCTCAGCTCTATAACAGCCTTAATACAGTAAAATATTATTGCTTAAGCATCCGCGACGATGAAAAAGACATGAAAAAACGAGCCGCCGATCTTATTGTACTGCTAAAAAAAGAATATTCGATTAAATAGTTTTCCCCTACCCGACGAGTTTTTAATTCATAATGAATTAAAATGCGGGTGAATCCGGTATTTAATTTTTTGAATCGTATTGTTTTAAGTAATTCATCTTTAATAAAGAAGTATCATCGTAATAAATCAAACCCATCAGGTGTCATAAATATGTCTTTCACATTATGCATTATATGCTTACGTCAGGTTCAGTTCTGTGTAATTCAGGTGGTGCATTATTTCGTGCAGAATGAGTACAAGGACATAATCGTCGGTATTGACATCGAGCGAAGAACGCGATAAAGGTTCGCCCATTGCAACCGAAGCATAGCGACTGAAAAGCGCTTCGATTTCGTTGCGGGTAAAACAGTTGTTGTTGCCGATGGTTTTGGTGAAAATATCCGTAAGCACACGATCGGCACAAACCAGAACCTCTTCTTTACAGATTAATTTTTTAAACCTCATCAGCTCATCTTCTATAATATTAATGGCACATTCGGTTTCATCAACCGTAGGAATGGTATGCTTAAAATAAGTCTGCAATTTTCCATATTAGTCAGACTTTCTGTTTTGAAAAAATAAAAACAGCCTCCATATTCCTTATAAACATCTGATTATTTGTAATTTATCAATAAAAATAAAGTATCGGTTAAAATAAAGGACTCTTTGTTTGGAAGTATTCTAAATAAATATTAATTTAGACTTAGTTTTAATAAAAAGAATAACAACAATTAAAATAAATACAATCATGGCATTCGAATTACCCTCATTAGGCTACGATTACAATGCGCTCGAACCTTACATTGATGCGCAAACAATGGAAATTCATTTCACCAAACATCATGGCACTTATGTTACGAATCTAAACAATGCAGTAAAAGACTCTCCAGCAGCCGATTTAAGCCTCGAAGCTATTTTAGCTGATGTATCAAAATACCCGGTTGCCGTTCGTAACAACGGTGGTGGACACTACAACCATTCGTTGTTCTGGCAACTGCTTACCGCTAATGGTAGCGGGAAACCTTCAGGCGAATTGGCTGCTACTTTAGATTCCACATTCGGTTCATTCGAAAAATTCAAAGAACTTTTCGGACAAGCTGCTGCAACCCGCTTTGGCTCAGGATGGGCATGGTTAATAAAAAAAGAGAATGGAGAACTGGCTGTTATTTCCACTCCTAATCAGGATAATCCGATTATGGATGTTGCCGAAACAAAAGGACTTCCGCTGCTTGGACTTGATGTGTGGGAACACGCTTATTACCTAAAATATCAGAACCGTAGAGTTGACTACATCGGTGCGTTTTGGAATGTAGTAAACTGGACAGAGGTTGAAAAACGCTTTCACTTGCCGCTCAAATAACAGGTTTTGTTTGGTTTCTATGTGTAGCGGCTGTTACTAAAAACAACAGCCGCTTTTTACGCTCAAACTAAACAGTATTTACCTATATAATTAGCTAATTACAAAGACTCAACAAGTTTAATCAAAGCATCGTTCAATTTACGGACAGCAAGCGGAATATTCCATGCCGATGGATTGCGAAGTTCTACTTTATTAGAAACCGAACGGATAGACACAAACGGTAAATGCTCCATAAGACAAACATAAAAAAAAGCAGCATTTTCCATGGTTTCAACACCTTGTGGACATTGCAGCGAAAGCTGATTTGTTATTTCCTCGGTTCCGGTTCCGGTATTCACGGTAAGTCCGTCAACTCGCGGGAAAATAGTTAAATTCTGAGCCCATGAAGGAAGTTCGGGAGCAATAAGTTTTCCATTGCTAAATGGGTATTCGTTGGCTTTTACAAAACCAAGGTCAAACAGATTAACAAATGAACCCTGGTTGTTGACTCCTAAATCGGCAAAACGCTCGCTTTCAACCGTTACAAGATTACCAATAGTAAGATTGGAGCCATAATGGCCTGCAATACCCACATTAAGAGCAGCATCAAAGTAATGATTATTAAGCAATTTAGTAAGAGAATAAATTACCGAAGGCATGCCTACACCCGAAACAAAGACAGTAAGTTCGTGTTCGTTTTTCTTTAACGTTAAGAGATTATTATTTTGTAATGTAAAAGGAAAAGCATCGATAAAAGGTTGTATTTCGATACGCGTAGCCGATGTAAGCAGTAATTTCATTAATTAAATTTATTTTTTAAACAGCCAACAATAATCTTTTACTTTTGTTATATAATCTGTTCGAAAGATAACAACATTAATCCGAAACATTTACAGCATGATATATCTTACACGCCGTGAACAATTTAACGCCGCTCACCGAATGTTCAGATCCGACTGGAGCGACGAAAAAAACCTCGAAGTGTACGGAAAGTGTTCAAATCCGAACTGGCACGGGCATAATTATGTTCTTTATGTAACGGTCAAAGGCGAGATAAACCCCGAAACCGGTTACGTTGTAAACTTAAAAGAACTAAGCAAGATTATTAAAGATGAAGTAATTGAACAACTGGACCATAAGAATCTGAACACAGAAGTATCTTTTTTGAAAGGGAAAATCATGTCGAGCGAAAATGTAGCCTCCGGCATTTGGCAGCAACTGGAAAAACCTGTAAAACAATTAGGAGCCCAGTTACATTGCATACGATTACAAGAAACTGAAAATAATTATATTGAATATTATGGTGATTGATAACAATGGCCGTAAACAAATTACGACCCACCTTACCGACAGTGACGATGCCTACGATAAAGTAGAAACGTACGATTTTGAGAAAACAAAAGACCTTGCCGGACATTATACCCGCATTCTTGAAACCTTAGGCGAAGATCCTGACCGCGAGGGTCTTCACAACACTCCAATGCGTGTAGCTAAAGCTATGCAATTTCTTACATACGGTTATCATATTGATCCAAAAGAAATTATCAGCTCGGCTATTTTTCAGGAAGATTACAGCCAGATGGTTTTGGTTAAAGACATTGAATTTTATTCGATGTGTGAGCACCACATGATTCCATTTTTCGGAAAAGCGCATGTTGCCTATATTCCAAATGGAAAAATAACAGGACTGAGCAAAATTGCCCGTGTCGTTGATGCTTTTTCGCGCCGTCTGCAAGTGCAGGAACGACTAACGGTACAAATACGCGACTGCATTCAGGAAAGCCTTAATCCTCTGGGAGTTGCAGTAGTTTTGGAAGCCAAACATTTATGCATGGTTATGCGAGGCGTTCAGAAAATGAATTCGACTACAACCACTTCAGCTTTTACCGGTGGTTTTATGAACAATATGAAAACTCGCGAAGAATTTATCCATCTGATAGGCACTAAACTGCATTAAAAATATTTTTATACTTACAAAAGGAAGGGTTTGTTGGAGAATATCCGACAAACCCTTCCTTTTTATGACAACCTATTATCTAACTTACTTTAAAGTAATTAACAGTCTGCAAAAGAGCATCAGCCTGACTTGCAAGTTCTTCAGCATTTGAAGCAAGTTCTTCGGCAGCAGCAGCATTTTGCTGTGTTACCTCGTTCAGTCCCTGAATGGCGTTATTAATTTGCGAAACGCCACTACTCTGCTCTACGCTTGCCGACATTATTTCCTGAATAAGAGAAGCTGTTCTTTCTATTTCGGGCAAAATTTCTTTCACTTTACTTTCTGATAAAGCGGTATACTCCAAACTACTGGAAGAAAGTTCAACAATTTCGTTTGCGGCAATTTTACTGCGTTCGGCTAATTTTCGAACCTCTGCCGCAACCACGGCAAATCCCCTTCCATGCTCGCCTGCACGAGCCGCCTCTACAGCAGCATTAAGCGCCAAAATATTGGTTTGAAAGGCGATATCGTTAATAATACTTATTTTAGCTGTAATCTGTTTTACTGATTCTAAACTTTTCTGTGAAGCTTTTGCTATTTCTTTCATTCCCTGCGAAGCTACCGAAGCAATATCATTAGTAACTCTAGCATTATCAGTATTTTGTTGAATATTCGCCGTCATTTCTTCTACCGAAGCCGATATTTCTTCTACAGCCGAAGCCTGTTCGTTAGCACCTTGCGATAAATGTTGTGTTGTTGCCGAAATTTGTTCACCGGCATTCTGAGCATGCTGAGAACCTACAATAATCGAGCCTACTACTTCTTTAATTTTATCGCCCATTGTTGTCATTGCACGGGCAAGATCTCCTAATTCATCACGCAATACTAAATCTTCTTTATCTGCAGCATAAGACAAATCGCCAGTAGCATAAGCCTTCGAAACCTTTATATTTTTACCCAGATATAAATTAATGTGCTTTGTTATAGAAAAAGACACCACCAGCCCTGCAATTAAAGAGCCTATAAGTAAAACTATTATAAAAGAAAGAGAAGTTTTGAAGGTATCATCGGCACTTGAATATAACGCAGTGTCAAGTACAGAACAGGACTCTGAAATTTTAGGACCTATAGACGACAAAGCATTATCATATATCTGTTGTTTTTTTGCTTCTTCATAAGATTTCCGGATAGAATTCATATACGCTGTAACAATTTTGTTAACAGAAGCATCTTTCATTTTTTGTGATTCCGAAATTGACAGTTCTCCATATTGCTTTGCTTTCTGCCAGTTATCTTCATTTTTATAAAGTTTAAAAAGCAAAAAATTTATCCGGGCATTAATAAAATTCAGATAAACAACATTCGATTCACTAACATTTTGAGCACGAAAAGCAGCGACAAGATCATCCGAAAGCCGCACTGCTAATGCTGTTTGCTCTTTTGAATGTACAACCAGTTCCATTGTACTATCGACATATTGACGATAAGTAGCAAGATTTTCAAGCAATTTCGAAATTTCTTCTTTTCCTTCGGCTTTCGAGTATATTTTATTCAGTTCATTCACATAATCAGCAACAGATTGTAAGCCTTTTTTAGCCTCTTCTGCATCCTTTTCATTAGTAAGATGCATATACATTCGAACCTTTAAGCGACTATGTTCTAAAGTTGTTCCAATGTTATCAATCAGTTTAATGCTGTCAACAGCACTACGATATTGATATAATGCATAAGCACCCGCAATAGCAATAAAAAAAGACAAGACAATAACCAACGAATACCCCGAAAAGAGTTTTGTTCTGATTGTTAGATCTCTAAAGTTCATAATAATTGTTTATTTGGTGATGTTGACTTTTCAGATAGACCTCTCTGAACTCGTAAACGAAAGAAGGTATTCAATTGTTTCCTTTCCCAATAAAATCAAGTATTTCCCGCATATTTAGCGTGAAATATCACATATCCGCAAGCAAATTTCCGTCATCCGTTATTCGTAATTCAACCTATCACTTTTTACACTTTCTAAACATCAGTCGCTAACAGTCATTCCGGTAAAAATCATTATTTTCGCGTGCTAATATTGTAAACTGTATTTCAACCTTATATGAGCGACGATAAACAAATTATTTTTTCGATGGTGGGTGTAACCAAGGTTATTCCTCCTCAGCGTACAATTCTGAAAAACATTTACCTGTCGTTTTTCTATGGTGCTAAAATTGGTATTCTTGGTCTTAACGGCAGTGGTAAGTCTACATTAATGAAAATTATTGCCGGACTAGACAAATCGTATCAGGGCGAAGTCGTTTTCTCTCCGGGTTATTCGGTAGGTTACCTTGAACAGGAACCTAAACTCGACGACAATAAAACCGTAAAAGAAATAGTACAGGAAGGTGTTCAGGAAATCGTTGATTTACTGAAAGAATACGAAGCAGTAAATGAAAAATTTGCTGATCCCGATCTTAGTGCCGAAGCCATGGATAAGCTCATTAACCGTCAGGCCGAACTGATGGAACAAATTGAACATAAAGATGCATGGAATCTCGACAGCCGCCTGGAACTGGCAATGGATGCACTTAACTGCCCCGAAGGAGACCAGTTGGTTAAGCATCTTTCGGGAGGAGAACGTCGCCGTGTTGCATTGTGCCGACTTTTGTTAAAAGAACCGGATGTTCTGCTGCTCGACGAGCCAACCAACCATTTGGATGCCGAAAGTATTCAGTGGTTAGAACAGCACTTACAGCAATATAAAGGAACCGTAATCGCTGTAACGCACGACCGTTATTTCCTTGATAACGTTGCCGGGTGGATTCTCGAACTCGACCGTGGCGAAGGTATTCCATGGAAAGGAAATTATAGTTCGTGGCTCGACCAGAAATCAAAACGCCTTGCTCAGGAAGAAAAAACCGAAAGCAAACGACGTAAAGCACTTGAACGCGAGCTCGAATGGATACATATGGCTCCGAAAGCTCGTCAGGCTAAAGGAAAAGCCCGTTTAAATGCTTATGACAAATTGTTAAACGAGGACTCCAAGCAAAAAGAAGAACGTCTGGAAATCTTTATTCCAAACGGACCACGCTTGGGCTCAAATGTTATCGAAGCCCAAAACGTTGCCAAAGCCTATGGCGATAAATTGTTATTTGACAATCTGAATTTTTCCTTGCCTCCTGCCGGAATTGTAGGCGTTATAGGACCAAACGGTGTTGGTAAAACTACACTTTTCCGTCTTATTACAGGCGAAGAAAAACCTGATTCCGGCGAATTTACCATTGGCGAAACCGTAAAACTTGCGTATGCCGACCAGTTACACAAAGGACTTGATCCAAATAAATCGGTATTCGAAACCATATCAAATGGTAATGAGTTGATTATGCTCGGAGGAAAATCGGTTAACGCCCGTGCTTATGTTTCGCGCTTTAACTTCGGAGGAGCTGATCAGGAAAAAAAAGTCGGTGTACTCTCGGGTGGAGAACGTAATCGCCTGCACATGGCACTGATGCTGAAAGAAGAAGCAAATGTGTTATTATTTGACGAACCTACCAACGATATAGACATCAACACTTTGCGTGCACTTGAAGAAGGTCTCGAAGGCTTTGCCGGTTGTGCCGTTGTTGTGTCGCACGACCGTTGGTTCCTCGACCGTATTGCCACTCACATACTTGCTTTCGAAGGCGATTCGCAGGTTTATTTCTTTGAAGGCTCCTTCAGCGAATACGAAGAAAATCGACGCAAACGTTTAGGCACCGATATTACCCCAAGAAGGGTGAGATACAGAAAAATGACAAGATAAGATTAGTTAATGCGTAATTACAAAACAATTAACACATTAACAAATTCATAAAGTATGAAACCATCAATACCAAAAGGTACACGCGACTTCGGCCCGGTAGAAATGAGCCGTCGCAATTATATTTTCGATACTATTCGCGAAGTTTTTCGTCTGTATGGCTTTCAACCTATTGAAACGCCCGCCATGGAAAACCTTTCGACGCTTATGGGCAAATACGGCGAAGAAGGTGACAAATTATTGTTCCGGATTCTGAATTCGGGAAATTTTCTATGTGATGTTGCTCCATCAGATCTGAAAGCAGATAATGCGTTGAAGCTTTCATCACAGATTTGCGAGAAAGGACTTCGCTACGATTTAACGGTACCTTTTGCCCGCTTTGTGGTAATGCACAACAGCGAACTCACTTTTCCATTTCGCCGTTACCAGATCCAACCGGTTTGGCGTGCCGATCGTCCTCAAAAAGGCCGCTATCGCGAATTTTTCCAGTGCGATGCCGATGTAGTAGGTTCAGACTCGTTGCTCAACGAAGTGGAATTGGTTCAGATGGTCGATGCGGTATTCCATAAACTTGGTGTACGAGTAAAAGTAAAAATCAATAACCGAAAGATTTTAACCGGCATGGCCGAAATTATGGGCGAAGCCGAACGTATTACGGACTTTACCGTTGCTCTCGACAAACTTGATAAAATTGGAATTGACAAAGTAAAAGAAGAAATGCTCGAACGCGGCATTTCGGTTGAAGCAATTACCAAAATTCAACCTGTTTTAGAGTTAAACGGAAATAATTACAATAAGCTCAACCGGTTACGTGATGTTCTTGCGACAAGCGAAACCGGTTTAAAAGGAATTGAAGAACTGGAAACAATTCTTTGTCATTTGGATAATTTGGTAAAAGGTACCGAAATCGAACTCGACCTCACGCTCGCTCGTGGGCTCAATTATTACACCGGAGCAATTCTTGAAGTAAAAGCCCTCGATGTAGAAATCGGAAGCATTTGTGGTGGAGGTCGTTACGATAATCTTACCGGTATTTTTGGATTAGAAGGTGTTTCGGGCGTCGGTATTTCATTTGGTGCCGACCGTATTTACGACGTTCTCACTCAATTAAATGCATATCCCGAAGAAGCAAATACCGGTACCCGCGTACTCTTCGTAAATTTTGGAAAAGCAGAAGAGGCTTACAGTCTGCCCTTGCTTGCCAAGTTGCGAGCTGCAGGAATCCCGGCTGAAATTTTTCCAGAAGCTGCTAAAATGAAAAAGCAATTGGGTTTTGCCGACAAAAAAAGTATTGCGTATGCCGTTCTGATTGGCGAAAACGAAATGAATACCGGCCAGATTACTGTTAAAGACCTTCGCAAAGGAGAACAAACTACCGTTGACGTTAATAATCTGGTTAACTATTTTTCTGAAAAATAGCACGTTTCTTAAATATAGAAAGCAGAATTTGAATGATGTCAAATTCTGCTTTTTTATGCTCGTTTATAAACTTTTACAACAAAAAATTTACGCATATTTTCATAATTAAATCATGCATTTCCTTACAAAAGGAATTTAATCAATCTAATTAAAAAAAAGACGCTAGTTTTTCAACCATTTTCTTCTTTCGTGTGTTTAAATTGTAAGAAACATGAAGAAATATGGAAAAGATTGCCATTACAGGAGCTACAGGAAAAACAGGTTTTTCTTTAACTAAATTACTTTCATCACAAGGATTCAAAGTACGGGCAATGCTGCACAGCGTCAATAGGAATCCTTTTGAAGGCCAGGACAATATAGAAACCTTAGCCGCCGATTTCAACGACGAAAGCTCATTAAATTCCTTTTTTAAAGGAACGAGCAAAGCTTTTTTAGTAGTTCCTCCGATGCCCGACATGAGTAACACATTTACAAAACTGGCTAAATCAGCCATAAAAAACGGAGTCGTCCAAATTGTTAAACTATCGGCTGCCGGAACCGATTTTTCATCAAAAATCTCTTTTTTACAGCAACATGCGCAGGCCGAAGAAAGCATTGCCGCCATGTCTGCAAAATGGACATTTGTCAGACCGACAATGTTTTTTGAAAATCTGTTGAACGATATTTCCTCTATTCAAAAGCGCAATGTAATTTATTCTCCATTTGGAAATACAACCCTTGCTCCAATTTCGGTTCACGATATTGCACGGGCGATTGCAATTTTGTTAACCGAAACCGGTCACGCCGGAAAAGTGTACACGCTCACCGGTCCGGATAGTTTTACTTACTCGCAATACGCCAGAACATTAAGCGAAATGCTCAAACAAGATATTATTTACTACGCCGTTCCTTTTGATGCAGTTTTTGAAAAATTAGTTCTTAACGGCGTCCCCCGCTGGTTGGCAACCGATTTAACAGCACTCTACCAGCAATGGTCTGAAACAAAAGGAAAGAAAACGACGTCTGATCTTGAAGATATTACCGGCGACAAAGGCATTGGATTAACTCAATTTATCGAGCAAAACTTAGATAAATACCGCACGTTGAAAATTAACCCCTAAACTACTGTTTAAGAAAAACGGTTACTTTTGGCCCGTTAATTTTGGCTCGTTAATTTTTAAATAATTTTTCATGAATCAACAACGATTTAACCGGCAAGCAATGGCTCACTTCAGCCGTTGGAGCCGAAAGCGGTATGCTATTTTCAATAGTCTGCACCGCATAGTAAAAATCTGTACGTTAAGCGTCGGGTGTGCTATGTTTGCCTGCCCTGTTGCTGTAAACGCACAAACCGCAGACAGCACGCATCATGCAAAAGATGCAGATATTGAAGAAGTTGTAGTAACGGCAGGGCGAGAGCCTATAAGTTTATCGAAAGCCACACGAATGGTTACGATAATCTCGCGCAGCGAAACTGAGCGGGCGCCCATACAAAGCATCGACGCGCTTTTAGACAATGCCCCAAGCCTTGATGTCCGCCAGCGAGGAGGTTACGGGATACAGTCGGATGTCAGCATTCGTGGCGGAAACTTCGAGCAAACGCTCATTCTTCTCAATGGTATGAACATGGTTGACCCGCAAACTGGTCACCTGAGTATGAACCTTCCAATCGATCCATCTGCCATTCAGCGTATCGAAATTCTTCAGGGCCCGGCGGCCCGCATCTTCGGTGCTAATGCTTTTTCAGGAGTCATTAATTTAATTACAGGAACACCTCCGGGCAATCATCTCCACATCTCGGGTATGGGCGGACAGTATGGACTGCATTCCGAATCCGTTAATCTTGGACTCCAGCAAGGTGAATTCAATCATTTTCTTTCTCTTTTTGATTCGGGTAGTGACGGAGCCATTTCGAACACCGACTTTTACCTCCGTAATATTTATTACAAAGGCCAGTGGAAACACAAAAACCAGCAACTCGATTATCAGACGGGTTATAATATGCGCGGTTACGGAGCAAACAGCTTTTACTCTGCAAAATATCCAAATCAATACGAATCAGACCGAACCATTATAGGTCACATTGCTTACCAATATTCAGGGCCATTAACAATTTCGCCATCTGTTTACTGGCGAAGAAATTATGATAAATTTGAACTATTTCGTTCTAATCCGGCAACTTGGTACACCGGCAACAATTACCACCAAACCAACGTTTACGGAGCAAACCTGAATACATTTTTCGAGACTGTTGCCGGGAAAACCTCGTTAGGTACCAATTTTCGTCGCGAAGAAATTTTAAGCAATAATATTGGTACACCTCTAGCCCATCCAATTTTCATTTCGGGTACTGATACCAGCTACATTTATGGTTATCACCGCAATTACACCGGTTTTTTTGCCGACCAGACTTTAACGCTCGAACAATGGTCGATCTCTGCAGGTGTACTCTTGCAGGAAACCCGTGACACTAAAACCCGATGGGATGTTTTCCCAGGTCTGGATTTAAGTTTCAGAGCTTTACCTGTACTCAGTTTTTACGCAGGTTATAATTCGTCATTGCGGATGCCTTCGTTTACCGACCTTTTTTACAAAAGCGCAACCCAAAACGGAGATATGAACCTCAAGCCGGAAAAAGGTCACAGCTATGAAATAGGCACGCGATACAACAATACACAACTGGAATTTAAAGTAAACGGTTTTATACGCAAGTGTACCAATTTGATAGATTGGATCAGATATGATGTTGCCGACAAATATTCAGCTAACAATATAACCAACGTAACATACACAGGTTTAGAAACATACTTTCGATATACTTTTTTAGAAAACAGTTTTATCAACGAAATTTCAGGTAGTTACAGCTATGTTAATTCCAATCGTGAGAGCAATGGCTTTCAGAGCATGTATGCTCTTGACCATCTGAAACACAAAGCAAATTTTAGCGTTAGCCATAAAATATGGAGCAAACTCAGCGCTAACTGGCAAGCCAACTGGCAACAACGCAAAGGCAATTTTATTCCTTATAACAATGGCGTTGCGCAACCAGCCCGTAACTATCCCTCGGTGTGTCTGGTGGATGTGCGGTTGCAATGGACTGAAAAAAACTGGAAAGCTTATGCCGAAACAGCCAATCTTTTCGACAAAAAATGGTACGACATAGGCTCGGTTGAACAACCGGGCATCTGGTTCCGTGCCGGCTTCTCTTATAACCTTGATTTCTAAAAACACAGAGCAGCTAATCAGTTATTATTTACAAACTGATTAGCTGTTGATTAACCTATTGTGGATTTTATTTTCACAAAACGACTTCTCAAGAATACTTTATAATTTCAAATCAATATAAAAGCTGTATTATTTTTTGATTATTATTACTCCTCTTATTTTAAATTTAAACAAAAAAAGAAATAAATATTCCAAACCTATATCATGAACCTTATGAATTACGATATAATGGTATTAAAAATCAGGAAGGCGTCTATTTTTTCTTAAAAATTCACTAAACCAATTTTTAATGCATTCTGCGCACTAAAAACATACATAATTGTTAAAAAAATATTTTTTCAAAGGATAAACCCTCATTATTAGCAACACTATACAAGTAAACTATACTATCTTTGTTTCAAAATGAAAGAAAAATGAGCGAATTCACAGACATAATTATCAGCCGCCGAAGTATTCGCAAATACACCGAACAAGAAGTAACAGACTTACAGATCGAAGAATTACTGAAAGCAGCAATGTACGCACCATCAGCAGGCAATCAGCAACCTTGGCATTTTGTAATTATACATAATAAGAACACCTTCTCAGAGATCCACGAATTTCATCCTTTTTCACAAATGCTTGATCAGGCAAGCGTTGCAATTGCCGTATGTGCCGATTTATCACTCGAAACAAAAAAAGGATATTGGATGATTGATTGTGCGGCCGCAACCGAAAACATTTTACTGACTGCTCATGCTATGGGGCTCGGCGCTGTATGGCTGGGTATTTATCCGCGCGAAGAAAGAATAGCAGGCTTAAAAAAATTGTTGGCATTACCCGAAACAGTCGAAGCCTTTTCTTTAATCTCAATAGGCTATCCGGCCGAAGAAAAGAAACTACCTAATCGTTTTAAAACCGACAGAATTCATACTGAAAAATGGTAACCATGACATACGCAGAAGCACTTGACTTTATAGACCAACGTGTACCAGCATTTCATCAACAGGGAAAAAAAGCATACAAAGCAGATCTTGGCAATATATTGGCTTTAGAAGAATTTTTCGGAGAGCCGCATAAACGCATCAAAACAATACACGTTGCCGGCACCAATGGCAAAGGTTCGGTATCTCACATGCTATCTGCTGTTTTTACAGCTGCTGGTTATAAAACAGGACTTTACACTTCGCCTCATTTAGTATCGTTACGCGAAAGAATACGCATTAACGGAAAGCCAATAACAGAAGAAGCATTAATTCAATACGTTGAACAAGTTGCCGTTGAGGTTGATCATATTGCACCTTCGTTTTTTGAATTAATGACATCAATGGCTTTCTGGTATTTTGAACAGGAAAAGTGCGATATTGCCATCATAGAGACAGGGCTTGGAGGTCGTTTGGATGCGACTAACATTATTACTCCCGAACTTTCCATTATCACCAATATAGGTTTAGATCATACTGATTTATTGGGCGATACATTACCCAAAATTGCAACCGAAAAAGCAGGAATTATAAAACCGAACATTCCTGTTCTGGTTGGCGAACATCAGACCGAAACATTTGGCGTCTTCGAAAAAGTAGCAGTCTCAAAAAAAGCCCCTTTAACATTCGTTTCTAACGAGATGTATGTAGTAAAAGCTAAAAAGATTGAAAATGGAGGCCAACAGGTGTTTATTGAAGCTAAGCATGGCAACAATCCGGGATGGATACAATTAGATCTTGAAGGTACGTATCAACAACGCAATGTGGTAATTGCCATGCAAGCTATTGTCCAGATGCGTAATCTGGGTTGGAAAATCGGAAATAGCGAAGTACGCGAAGGTTTATCGAAAGTAACCGCGTTAAGCGGACTAATGGGCCGCTGGCAGAAGGTAGCCACAGGTCCCGATATTGTTTGCGACACAGCTCATAATGCTCACGGATTACAATGGATTTCAAGGCAGGCTATTGCACTTCATAAAAAGATGCACATTATTATCGGAATGGTTGCCGATAAAAACGTAGAGCAAGCGATACAAATGCTGCCATCAGGAGCAACGTATTATTTCACCCAGGCCTCTACACCTCGAGCATTACCGGCTGACCAATTATCGGACATTGCACGTGTTGAACATCGACTAGGTGTTGCCTATGCAAAACCTGAAGATGCGCTCAAAGCAGCCAAACTTCAGGCCAGCAGAGACGATTTAATTCTTATTACAGGTAGTAATTTTTTGGTTGGCGATTATTTTAAACTGTTCGGATACGACAATTAAGCAATCAAAACATTCAATACAAAAGCATTGCAAGACACCAAAGCACACAATATAGAAATAGTCTAAAAAACGAAAAACTATTTGCAAAATTGAAAGTACGCGTTATCTTTGCAACGCTTTTAAAAGCAACGCGTACAGTATAAAGGGAGCATAGCTCAGCTGGTTCAGAGCACCTGCCTTACAAGCAGGGGGTCATAGGTTCGAACCCTATTGTTCCCACTCTTTTACATACATTTTTAATCATAAGGGAGCATAGCTCAGCTGGTTCAGAGCACCTGCCTTACAAGCAGGGGGTCATAGGTTCGAACCCTATTGTTCCCACTTTTTTAAAAGTCCTCAGATATGAGGACTTTTTTTTTATCCCCTCATTCCCTAAATTTTCCAATTTCCAAAATAATAGTAATTTTGGCGAGGTTTTTATACTGCAAAATACTAGTAGATAATTATTTAGCATTAATCAATAAAGTAACACAGTGGAAGTAACCAGACTTTTTGATTTGTTGGATCATACCAAAGAAAAATATCAGGACAAATTTGTTTTGGCTCATAAAGAAAAAGGACAATGGAAAACCTTTAATATTGAGGAATATATACAAGAATCCAATTTTGTAAGTTATGGATTATTGGCTAAAGGCATAAAAAAAGGCGATGTAATTGCAACCGTTTCCAACAATAGAGTGGAATGGAATTTTCTGGATATGGGCATCAGCCAGATAGGAGGAATACATTTAGCTATTTATCCTACAATCAGCACGGAAGAGTACGAATATATTCTCTGCCATGCCAAGCCTAAATTTATTTTCGTTTCAGACAAATCGCTTTACTCTAAAATACAGCCCATTGCCAACAAAGTTGAAGAAATTGAAATGGTTTACACCATTAATGAAGTTTCGGAAACACCAAACTGGCAAGAGATTGTAAATTTAGGAAAGGATAATGAATATAAGTTTAAAGAACTCCTTGGTAAAATAAAAGAAAATATTCATCCTGATGACGTTGCGGCGATCACTTATACTTCAGGAACTACAGGAAGCCCAAAAGGTGTAATGATTTCGCACAATAATTACTTAAGTAATGCTATTGCAACGTCTTATGTGCACGGCACGAAGGCAGGAAGCCGTACGCTCAGTTTTCTTCCCTTAAGCCATGTTTACGAACGCATGCTTAATTATCATTTTCAATACAAGGGAATTGCTATTTATTATGCCGAAAACCTTGGAACAATAAGCGAAAACCTTAACGAAATTTCGCCAGAAATCTTCACCTCGGTTCCCCGTGTTTTAGAATTGACTTACAATAAGATACTTGCTAAAGGGAAAGAATTACCCTGGTTACAAAAGAAAATCTTTTTCTGGGCAGTAAACCTGGGTTATCGCTATGCTGATGATTTGAAAAACAGTTTTTTATACCGCATACAATTGGCGATTGCCCGCAAACTTATCTTTTCTAAATGGAAAGCTGCACTTGGCGGAAAATTAAACATTGTTGTATCGGGCGGAGCAAGTTTGCAAACTAAAATAGCACGTATTTTCTGGGCTGCAGGCGTTCATGTTCTCGAAGGTTACGGACTTACCGAAACTTCGCCGGTAATTGCCGTTGCCAACCTTTCACGTCATGAGATTAAACTAGGTACAGTTGGACCTATTCTTGATGGTGTACAGGTCAAATTTGCCAATGATGGCGAATTACTTTGCAAGGGTCCCAATATTATGAAGGGCTATTACAAACAACCCGAGCTCACTGCCGAAGTTATTGACAGCGAAGGCTGGTTTCACACTGGTGATATCGCTATTTTAGAAGACGGAAAATATTTACGAATTACTGATCGTAAAAAAGAAATTTTCAAACTCAATAACGGTAAATACGTTGCGCCACAATCCATTGAAAACAAACTTAAAGAATCGTTTTTCATTGAGCAGGCAATGGTAATTGGCGAAAACGAGAAGTTTGCATCTGCAATTATTACGCCCGATTACAGCTTTTTATACACCTGGTGCTCGGAGCATTTGGTTGAATATAAAAACAATGCTGAGCTCATTAATCAATCAGAAGTTATATTATGTTATCAGAAAGAGGTTAACCGTATAAACAAAACGCTTGGTGCTGCTGAACAGATTAAACGTTTCAGGCTGGTTACCGACGAATGGACTCCACAATCAGGGGAACTCTCCCCCACGCTAAAACTTAAACGTCGCATTATTATGGCAAAATACAAAGACATCATCGAACAAATCTACAGCATCGATAACAGTATCGAAAATTAGCACATCAAATAATAACAGAGAAGGCATCTGAAATCAGATGCCTTCTCTATTTTAGCTAAATAAAACTATACCGTTTTATTTTTCAAATTATTTAGTTCCACCACCCAGCGCTTTGTAGAGATTAACACTATAAGTAAGCTGTTCAAGCTTGTCTGTTACTTGGCTTAACTGAGCCGACAACAGATTTTGTTGAGCCGTTAATACTTCATAATAACTGGCTTCGCCAGAAAGAAGCAAATCGTGAGTGAAATCGACCGCAGTGGTAAGAGATTTAATTTGTTCTTTACGAAGCGGATTTTTATTCAGCGAATTTTGGTAACTAAACAATATATCTGATACTTCCTGTCCTGCCGAAAGCAATGTGCTCTGAAAAGAAAGCAAAGCTTCCTGCTGCTGAGCCTGTGCTACTTTCAAATTACCTTTCAGCTTTTTCTGGTTAAAAACAGGTTGTGTAATACCAAGAATAATCTGAGCAGCAAGGCTACTGGGCTTAAATAATGTCGAAAAATCGCCAGACGCCAGCCCTAAAGAAGCCGTACTAATGGTAAGCGAAGGATAAAAATTTGCTTTAGCTACGTCTGTTGAAGCACAATACGAACGGAAAGATAACTCAGCCTGCTTTACATCCGGACGACGCGATAACAATTGTATGGGAACACCGTAAGACAGATGTTTATTAACAGCCTGATTATCAATTGAACCTCTATCAATAATTCCAAGAGGGCGCCCAAGTAAAATACAAATTGCATTTTCCTGCTGACGAATACTGCTTTCAAGATTAACAGCCGAGAGTTTTGTACTGTACAGCAACGCTTTACTTTGTTCAACAGCAGCCGCATTTTGTTGTCCCGATTCCATTAACTGCTGCATAGTTTCATAGCTTTTCTGCAGCGTTTCAATAGTTTCTCTGGTAATACGCAATTCCTCATCGTAAGCAATCAAAGCATAGTAAGCCTTGGCTATTCCTGAAACTAGCTGAGTCTGTAACAAATTTTTATACTCATAAGTACTCAGAAGAGCTGCATATTTAATTTTAGACTGACTGTTTAATCTCCCCCATAAATCTATTTCCCAGGAAGCTGTAAGTCCAAGCTGCATTACATTAGTCCGCTTTCCTAATACATTATCGCCACCCGAACTGTTTATGGTTGTTGAGTTTTGAAAGCCTGCAGAAACTATAGGCAATTTCGTCGCAGCCGACATATCGAGGCTTACTTCTGCTTCGGTAATTCGGGCAAGAGCAATTTGCATGTCGATATTTTTCTGGAGACCTTCATTTATCAGAGCCTGTAATTTTGTATCTGTAAAATAATCTTTCCAGGCAATATCGGCAATTGTTGTAGTATCTGTTTTGTTTGCAACAGTATCTCTAATAATACCATCCACATTAACTTTTCCCGTTTCGGACAAGTCCTTGTAAGAACGGCACGATACGAATCCAATTACAGTGACAAGAACAAGCAGGGCTAATACCCTGCTATATTTATAATTGTGCATAGAATTGTTATTATTTAATTTCACTATTGTCTGTTGTAACTATTTTATGTTTGCTTACACGTTCCTGCAAACTTTCGAATAACATAAACAGTACAGGAATAACCAACACTCCAATGATGGTACCAATTAACATACCACCAACGGCACTAATACCAATAGACTTGTTACCAACTGCACCAGCACCCGTTGCAAGAGCAAGAGGCAAAAGACCAAAAATGAAAGCAAAAGATGTCATCAATATTGGTCGTAAACGAGCAATTGCTCCGGTAATAGCGGACTTCATAATGCTCATTCCCTGGCGGCGACGCTGTAATGCATATTCCACAATAAGAATGGCATTTTTTGCCAAAAGACCGATAAGCATAATGAGCGAAATCTGTACATAAATATTATTTACAATACCACTTCCGTTCATCATTGAAATAAAGATAAAGAGGAATACGCCTGCTAAACCTATTGGTAATGAAAATATTACCGCAAGTGGAAGTATATAACTTTCGTAAAGTGCCGCCAGCAGCAAATACACAAAAATCAGACAGATTGAAAAGATAATTGCCGTTTGGTTACTACTATTAACTTCTTCTCTTGTCATACCAGAGAAATCATATCCATAACCTTCGGGTAAATCAAGACTTCTTACAGCATCAAGAACAGCACCCGAAGTTGATCCATTCTGGTAATTCGGTATTACCGTTACATCCATCGATGAGAAAAGATTAAAACGAGTAAGAGACTGTGGTCCAGTAATATCTTTAACACTTAAAAATTCCGTAATTGGCACCATTGTCCCATTTGAAGTTTTCACGGTTAGACCATTAAGATCCTCAAGCTTTGTTCGATATTCAGGAGCTGCCTGAACAACAACACGATATTGCTTTCCAAACGAATTGAAATTCGAAACATACAAACTACCTACATAAGTCTGCAGAGCAGTCATAACTTCGGTTAAAGTCAGCCCAGCTTCTTTAATTTTAGCGACATTAGCCTCTATAAGCTTCTGCGGAAATCTGGGGTCAAACGAAGTCATTGCCATCATAACTTCAGGACGTTTTTGTAGCTTACCCAAAAAGTCGTTGGTAACACTATAGAACTTGTTAATATCACCACCCGTTTTATCCTGCAATTTCAATTCAACACCGTTACTCAAACCAAATCCCTGCAATGTCGGAACCCCATAAAACATAAATGTGGCATTAGGTATTGAGTCTGTTTTTTGTTTAAGCATTGCTGCAATTTGGCTTGTCGTAATTTTACGTTTATCCCACGGATCCATACGAATAACAAGCGACCCATACGAACTACCGGCGCCACCCATGAAGCTATATCCCGAGAGGCTGGTAACACTCGATACGTGAGGTAGAGACTCTGCTATTTTTACAATTTTCTGTGCAACACTATCTGTTCTTTCTTTAGATGAACCAGGAGAAAGAGCGACAGTACCCATGACAGTACCACTATCTTCCTGTGGAACAAAACCAACAGGCATCATTTTCATTAACCCGTACATGACGAATCCGAAGAAAATAACGATAGCTATTGCGATCCAACGGTTTTTCTTCTTACCAAAGAAAACGAGAGAACTCTTATATCGGTTTGTTAAACCAGTAAAACCAAGATTGAAATAATAATAGAATTTATGAAAGAAATTTCGATCATTAACGTCCGGATCATGCGCTTTTAAGAATAACGCACACAGTGCAGGACTAAGTGTCAATGCATTAAGTGCAGAAATCAAAATGGCAATAGCCAGTGTCAGACCAAATTGTTTAAAGAATACACCACTGGTTCCTCCAATAAAGCTTACCGGAATAAACACAGCTGACATTACTAATGTAATAGAAACAATTGCTGGTGCAATTTCGCTCATTGCATTCAAAGCAGCGGTTTTGGGATCTTTTTCACCAGCATCAAGCTTGGCATGTACTGCCTCTACCACCACAATGGCATCGTCTACCACTATACCGATTGCCAGCACCAACGCAAATAAGGTAAGCAGGTTTATCGAAAAGCCAAACGCCCAAAGGAAGAAAAAGGTACCAATAATAGCCACAGGAACAGCAAAAGCAGGGATAAGCGTTGCCCTGAAATTCTGCAGAAAGAGAAATACAACAAGAAATACCAGTATAAAAGCTTCCAGTAAGGTATGTAATACTTTTTCAATAGAAGCATTTAAGAAGCCACTAGCATCCATCTGATATTCGTATGAAATACCCGCAGGAAATTCCTTTGAAGCTTTGGTTACTTCATTTTTTACTTGTTTGATGATTTCCTGAGCGTTAGATCCCGCAGTCTGGCTTATTCCAATAAGAACAGCCGGCTTATTTCCATTCCTTGTCTCAATAGAATAACCTTGGGCACCTAGTTCGATACTGGCAACGTCTTTAACCCTAAGAACCTGGCCGTTTTTCGATTTGATAATAATATTACCAAACTCATCGACATTTTTCAAACGTCCGGTATACTTCAGGGTGTATTGAAATGACTGATTACCTTGGGCTCCCAGTTCGCCAGGAGCGGTTTCAATATTCTGATCCTGTAATGCAGCAGTTACTTCGGCAGGAGTAATACTGTAAGCCTTCATCACATCTGGTTTCAGCCATACGCGCATAGTGTATTCTTTTGTTGCAAAAGAACTTGCATCGCCAACACCCGGAACACGCTTAATCTGCGGGATAATGTTAATGTTTGCATAATTCTGCAAAAAGATATCATCGTAATCAGGATTGTCCGAACGAATAAGCAACATTAAGATATTACTACTCTGCGTTTTTTGCACCGTAACACCATTTTTGGTTACTTCTCCCGGCAATAAAGCAGAAGCCTGAGAAACCCGATTTTGAACGTTTACAGCAGCCATATCGGCATTAATGCCCTGCTTAAAATAGACGTTAATAACAGCAGAACCACCATTAGATGACGTTGAGGTCATATACGTCATTCCTTCAACCCCGTTAATAGATTCTTCCAAAGGAACAATTACGCTTTTCTGAACGGCATCGGCATTAGCCCCACTATATGCAGTTGAAACTCTAACTGTTGGGGGTGCAATATTCGGATATTGCTCTATCGGTAAAGAGTAGATACCGATAATACCCAATACGACTATAACAATTGAAATGACGGTAGATAGTACCGGCCTTTCTATAAATGTCTTTAGCATTGAAACTTATGTTTAATTATTGCACTTTGATTTTTTTACCGTTCTTAAGCGTAGCAATACCTTCCGTTACAATTTTATCGCCGGCAGAAAGGCCATCGGTAACAGCATAGCTTTGTCCATCGGGAGTTGACTTAACTGTAATTGTTTTTTGAACAACAGAATCGGACTGCAGCTTATAAACCAAAACTTTATCCTGCTGATTATACGTAGCTTTCTGAGGAATAACGAAAACATTTTTCATTACATTAGGGATTACAATTTTGCAACTTGTACCGCTACGTAATAATCCTTGTTTGTTTGGGAAAATGGCGCGAAAATTAACGGCGCCCGAAGTAGCATCGACAACACCCGAAATAGTGAGAATTTTCCCCTGTTCAGTGTATTCTTTTCCATCGGCAAGCAAAAGCTTAACGGCAGGCATGTTTTTAATTTTTTCAGCCTGACTGTTCCCTTTCGCGTTTTTCAAAAAATCATATAAATCCTTTTCATTTAGCGAAAAATAGGCCACAACATTTCCATTATTAGAAACTGTTGTCAGTACTGTCGTATTATTAACCAGACTTCCTATACGATAAGACAGAACACCAACAATGCCATTTACAGGGCTTGTTACAGTTGTCCAGCTTAAAGAAGCTTTAGCCTGATCTAAAGAAGCTTTAGCTGAAGCCAAAACATTTTCGTAACTGGCGAGTTTTACTTTGCTGATAATACCTTTTTCAGCCAGGGGACGCATACGGTCTACATCTACTTTTGCATTGTTATAATTGGCCTGAGCTGCTTGTACACTCTGAACAGACGCTGGCGAATTAATTTTAAAAAGAGGTTGTCCTTTTTTTACAATAGATCCTTCGTCAACGTAAACAGCTTCTATAAAACCATCGATACGTGGTTTTATGTCTACATCTTCTTCGCCTTTTAAAACAGCAGGATAAACCGATTCAAGTTTAACATCCTGCGTAGCCAATGTTATAACAGGGTAGGTTTTGTTATCAACCGCCGCAGTTTTTTGCTTTTTAGAACAAGAAGTAAAGCAAATCAGGAGCGCAAATCCTCCAATAAATACTTTTTTCATAAGATATGTCGTTAAAATTTTGTTTCAACTAATTTTAGCTAGCGTAGCATTACGCAAAAACTAACGCTTAAGTATATGTAATATGTTTAAAAATTCTTAAAAAAACGTTCGACCGAACGAGTAAACAACGCCTGAGGATCTTCCTTCTGTAAATCGGGAGGTAATCCTATTTGCATAACACTGAAGATGATACCGTTTTGCAAACACATCCAGTTAAAAATCAATTCGCTTATATATTGATTATTGTCGTAGTTATTTGTCATCTTTTTAAATAACTCCTTGATAACCATAAAAATGGCAAACATCTTCTGATTTGGCATTTTTCGTCTCGGACTGAACATTAGCCGATAAAGCGTTTTATTTTCGAAAGCAAAATCCCAATGAGCTAAAGATATTGCTTGTAATACTTTTTTGGTATCTGTTTCTGTCAGAACATCCAATTTCATTTTCTCTTTAAGCTTTCGACAACCTATAAGAATAAGCTCATTAAAAATAGCTTCTTTGTTCTCGAAATAGTCGTACACAATTGGCGGAGAATATTCAATTGTATCGGCTATTTTGCGAATCGTAACAGAGTCCCAACCTTCATCAATTGCCAGTTGCAATGCTGCATCCAGAATTTTTTGCCGAATGGTTTCTTTTTCTCTTTGACGCCTTTCCGTAATTCCCATTATTAACTATGTAATTTTTCCTAACAATGTTAAGCAAAGTAACAAAGGATTATCTGTTTTTGCTTGTTTTTATTTGTTAATTAGATTTTAAAAAATACGCGCAATTAAAAAATTGAAATCCTATAAATGAGCACTATAAAAGCATTTTAAAATACTTTTCAATTATCAAAATCTTTCTCTTAACACTTTTTATACGAATGAAATTATCGAGCTATTTTGATGAATTGCTTTGTATCGGTACAGGTCGCATGTCTTCTTTCTGTTCTGGCTCTTTTAATTGGTAAACTCTCACATAATCAATTTGATAAACATACGGAAATTTGGTAAACTTATCGGTAAACGAACAGAAATTGGATGCAGGGTGATTAATATCGATAATTATATTCATAGCAACCAGTTTATCAGGATGATTATGAGACGAATGAATAACATGTCCATCTTTATAAAATAAAATAGTGTCAGGTCTCCATTCAACACCAAAAGTGTGAAAATCCTTAAAGTCGCAGGTTCCATAATCTTTTACCTCGCTGTAATGCTTCACATCTTCAGGTTTGCAATCTTTACAGTCTGCTGCATTTTTATGTTGATAATGAACATTGGAAGTCTGAACATTTGGTCTTCCTTCGTATTCTCCGGCAAATTCAAACACATCAATCTCGCTCGAAACGCTTGTTGAATCGGCACCATAAAGCCAGAAATTTGGTCCGATGCCTCTCGAAGCATGTGGTTTTCGGGGCTTAGGTAATTTGCAACGAATTTCAAAATAGCCATAACGAAATTTAGATTTCGACAACAACATTCCTGTAGTATACGAAAAATTAACAATCGAATCACGTTGTTTGTATTTCAGACACTTACCCAGCGAATCGGTTTGCAAACAATCCCAACCGTTCCATACTTCGCCGGCATAATTCTCTTTTCTCGAAACGATCCTCAATACACCTGTATCTAACTCGCAATTATGAAAGTTCCATGTTCGGTAACCAATTTTTCGAACCGGAACAGGCATTGGTTTACCATATTTATCAGGCAAACAACCTTGCATAATACTACTCTGATTCCATGGCCAGATGCTATTCCAGCGTTTAGCCAACGAATCGACTTTTACACTATCGGGATAATTAAACTCATCGGCAAAAACCAACTGATAATGAGAATTTAGAGGTGGATACTGCGCATAAACAGAACTGCAGAACGCCAGAACTGCCAGCACCAAGAACTTTTTCATGATATTTTCTTAAAAACCCGACAAAGCTAAAAACATTACGACAAAAACCGAAAAAGAATTGGAAAACAATATCTTAAAGATTAACAGACAGCATGTAACGTTCATTAACATTATAAAAACGTTAAAGCTTCGCACCTTAATCCCTAATCTTTGTAACTTGTAACTTTGATATTAATACGTAAGCATAAATATCAACACACTGATTATCAAAAAACAAAAATGGTCAACCTAAAAAAATAAGGCCATGAAAAAAGTATATGTCTTTTTAGCCGAAGGTTTCGAAGTAGTCGAAGCTCTAACTCCCGTAGATACTTTACGACGTGGAGGTTGCGAAGTTTACACCGTATCGGTTACTGGTAACCGCCAGGTTATTAGTTCACATAAAGTTCCGGTTATTGCCGACAAACTTTTCGAAGAAGTAAATTGCGGCGATGCCGACATGTTGGTTTTACCCGGAGGAATGCCTGGCACAACCAACCTCAACATTCACAAAGCTTTAAAAGAAGCTTTAAAGGTGAAATACGAAAAAAAAGGATGGGTTGCAGCAATTTGCGCTGCTCCAATGATTTTAGGACAGCTCGGACTTTTAAAAGGACGAAAAGCCACCTGCTATCCGGGTCATGAACCCGATTTACTTGGTGCCACCTTTACAGGAAATACTGTAGAAACAGACGGAAATGTCATCACCGCACGAGGAGCCGGAGTGTCGCTTCAATTTGGTTTAGCCTTGCTTACCGCACTCGAAGGTCCGGCAAAAGCAGCCGAAATAAAAGACAAAATGCGTGCAGAATAAACAACAATAAATCAAACTCTTAATTCTAATCAATGTTTTCACCCGAATATCTCGAAGAATTTCTTACCCGTGTTTTTGAAAAAATGGGTTGCAGCACAGCCGAAGGAAAAGCCGCTGCCAAAGTTTTTATTGCTGCCGAATTGCGAGGATTGCCTTCGCATGGCATGATCCGGTTAAAAGATTATTTTCAGTTGTGGCAGGCTAGGCGCATCAATGCAAAACCTGAAGTTCGAATTATTCACGAAACTCCCAGTACAGCGGTGGTTGACGGAGATAACGCCATCGGAATGCTTCCCGCCACCCGCTCAATGGAAATTGCCATCGGAAAAGCGCGCACTGCCGGTACCGGTTGGGTTGCATGCCGCAATTCCAACCATTTTGGCATTGCTGGCTACTATGCCATGATGGCCTTGGAGCACGATATGATTGGCATCTGCTTAACCAACGCCAATCCTCAGGTTGCCCCTACTTTTTCGGTTTCTCCATTTCTGGGAACAAATCCGGTTGCCGTGGCGATACCAGCAGGCCAGCAGCCCCCGTTTGTAGCCGATTTTGCCACAACTCCCATTGCCCGTGGTAAATTGGCTGTAGCCGAAAAAAAAGGAGAGAAGGTTTCATTCGGTTTTGTACAGGATAAAGACGGTGTGCCTAGCGACGATCCTGGTATTCTTCGCAAAGGAGGATCTATGCTTACGCTTGGTGGCGATTATGTACATGGCAGTCACAAAGGATATTGCATGGCCGCAGTAGTCGATATTTTTTCAGCCGTATTATCGGGAGCCAATTTCGGACCATTTGTTCCGCCGTCGCTGGCTTACCTTCCTGTACTCGACAAAAAAGTAGGAGAAGGCACAGGACATTTCTTCGGAGCAATGCGTATAGATGCATGGCGTCCGGCAAATGAGTTTAAAGCAAAAATGGACGAATGGATTACGACTTTCCGCAACGCAAAACCTGCTGCGGGGTACGACAAAGTACTTATTCCCGGTGATATTGAACGCGAAAAAGAAGCGACAATCCGCAAACAGGGCATTAACCTCATTCCTGCTGTAATTGCCGATGTAAAAGAAGTAGCCGGTTTCTTCAACATCGAATTCAACGAACAATAAAACAATAGGGTAGCGACACTAAAGATCGCTACCTTTCTTTTTCCAAGTTTACGTTATCTTTGCGACCAATTTAAAAAGATAACAGTGGTATTTGCAGATTTAAACCTTAGTACGCCATTACTGAATGCGCTGAACGACTTATCGCTCGACACACCGACACCAATTCAGGAAAAAACATTTTCAGTTATTATGTCGGGAAAAGATATGGTGGGTATCGCCCAAACCGGAACGGGTAAAACATTTGCCTATCTGCTACCAATACTGCGATTGCTTAAATTTTCGGAACAACGCCATCCTCGCATTTTAATTTTAGTTCCTACCCGTGAGCTTGTTTTACAGGTAGTTGAATCGGTCGAAAAACTCACAACCTACATGAATATCCGTTGTGTAGGCGTTTATGGAGGAACAAACATCAACACTCAGAAACAACAGGTTTACGATGGATGTGACATTCTGGTTGCAACTCCCGGAAGACTTATTGATCTGAATCTCACAGGCGTACTACGTTTAAAATCAATTCAGAAACTGATTATTGACGAAGTAGATGAAATGCTCGATTTGGGTTTTCGTCCACAATTAATGAATCTGATGGATTCGTTGCCCGAGCGACGTCAAAACGTCATGTTTTCAGCCACTTTAACATTTGAAGTAGAGGAACTTATTAATGATTTTTGTATAGATCCGACAAAAGTAGAGATAGCGCCGCATGGCACACCGCTCGAAAAAATTGCACAAACAGCTTATTTTGTTCCAAATTTCAATACCAAGATAAATCTGCTGGAAATACTGCTGACACGCAGCGAGATGGAAAAAGTTTTGGTGTTTGTAAGTACAAAAAAAGAAGCCGATCGACTGCACCGCCGTTTAGATAACCGATTTCATGACAAATTAGGCATAATACACTCTAATAAATCTCAAAATCAACGTATTAACGCGTTACAATTGTTTGAGAAAGGCGCTCACCGCATTTTAGTTGCTACCGATTTGGTAGCCAGAGGATTGGACTTAACCGATATAACCCACGTCATTAACCTTGATGTACCCGCTGAAAGTGCAAATTACATTCACCGCATTGGTCGTACCGGACGTGCAGAAAAAGAGGGTGTTGCTATTACGTTGGTAGCCGAATATGAAGAAGATCGGCTAAAAGCCATTGAAAAGCTAATGGACAAGAAGATTGAAATTGGGCAGCTACCCGAAAACCTGACTGTTTCGTTCACACTTACTCGCGAAGAAAAGCCGACTATCATCCAAAAAGATTATTTAAAATCGGTTTCTGCTCCAAAAGTTAACGAAGGAGGCGGAGCTTTTCATGAGAAGAAAGCTAAAAACAAGAAAGTTAACCTTGGCGGACCGGGTAAACGTAATCCAAAACAAAAAGGCAGACCAAAAGGCAAAATAAAAACTACAAAACCGGACAGAGTGAGGTTTTAATACTAAAAAAGCAGGAGGCATACATTGTGTACCTCCTTTGCTTTTTATACAAACTCAAGTTTCTCTGATGCCTAAAAAACGCATCGAATAGCGTTAATTACAAAAACCGAACAACCGTAAACGAAGCAACCGAAATAACGACCCAGAGAATAACCCCCAGTACCATAGGCTGCCAACCTACCGACTTGATTTTATCGACCGATAAACCAGCACCTATCAAAAAGAGAGTTATAACTAAACCATGTTTGGAAAGCATTGCTAATGTGCTAGTCACAGGTTCAGCAGCTGGCAAAAACGTATTAAAAAGCATAGCAAGCAAAAAGAAACCGATAAACCATGGAATACTTATTTTCTTATTCTTAGCTTTAAAAAGAAAAGCAGAAATTATTGTAACCGGAATAATCCATAATGCACGAGCCAATTTTATAGTAGTGGCTGTTTCGAGCGCTTCCTGACCGTAGGCACTGGCAGCGCCTACTACCGAACTGGTATCGTGAATAGCAATGGCCGACCATACGCCAAACTGATGTTGCGAAAGCGAAAACCAATGTCCAATAATCGGAAAAACAAGTAACGCAATGGAATTAAGCGTAAAAACCGTTGCTAGAGAAACCGACATTTCCTTTTCAGAAGCATTAACAACAGGAGCAACTGCTGCAATGGCACTTCCGCCACAAATTGCAGTACCTGAAGCAACTAGGTGCGATGTCTTTTTATTAACATGAAGCAAACGACCAATTAAAGCACCCAGAACAAGCGTTATAAGAATGGAAAAAATAGTCATTTCCATTCCGTCTTTGCTTGCATGAAAGGCGGTAGAAGCATTCATTCCAAACCCCAGTCCCACAACCGAAATTTTAAGCAACCAATTGGTAGCCTTATGATTAAGATGGATAAACGGATGACCAACAAAATAAGAAATCAAAAAACCAGCAACCAAAGCCATTGGAGCATTTACCCAAGGCGTAGCACAAAGTGCAATAGCCAGCACAAAAACAATTTCGCGAAAAGTAACGGTACGATCGAAAAACCTATTCATAACAATTAATAATTTGTTCACGCCAAAATTCCAACAGAATAAGGGTGATAGCAAATCAAAAATCATTATAGATTATTACATATCGTTATAATGACGAAGACAAAACTGCATAAACCGATCGGCAAGTGAGGATTGGTTACCCTGTAACTGAATAAACTGAAAAGTACGCACAATGGTAAGCCCCTTTACATCCACAATACGCAAAGTATTATTTTTCAATTCATTATAAATTGAATGTATTGAAAGAAAAGCAGCCGCATTAGAATTATACAGATATTGTTTAATACTCTCGGTACTACCTAATTGCATTTCAATATTAAGTTGCTGGCGGTTAACCCCTTGATGAGCAAGTGTCTCATCAATTACTTCGAGTGTGCCAGAACCGGCTTCGCGTATAACAAGCGGAAGCAGCATCAATTGCGGCATAGAAATCTCTTCCTGTCGTAATTTACTGTTCTTTAAAGATGTCACTAACACAATCTCATCGTGCACAAAGTCTTTATATTGAATATCTGACTGATGAGAAGAACCTTCAACAATGCCAAAATCGATTTTACCATTTAACAGTTGCTGTTCAATGAATTCAGTATTACCATTTAGCAATGAAACACTTACTAATGGATTCTGCTGCCGGAAACGAGCTAAAATTCGGGGAAGAATATATTGTGTTATCGTAGTACTGCATCCCAGCGGCAGTGAACCATTTTGAGAATCCTGCAAATCAGATAGTTCTATTTCAAAAGTATGATAAAGAGCAAAAATTTTGACGGCATACTGAAACAACAGTTCGCCAGCCGAAGTAAGCGATATTTTATTCCCCTTACGGCGAAAAAGCGCAGTACCAAGCTGCTTTTCAAGTTCGTTAATATGCCTTGTTATAGCTGGTTGTGTGATATTAAGCAGTGCCGCAGCTTTGGTATAGCTCAGCTTTTCGGCTACTGTATAAAATACCCGGAGGCGAAAATCAAAAATCATACATTACAATCGTTTAACAACAAAGCTAAAATTTTGAATGCCATTATAAAAGAGCGACATCAACAAAAAATCCCCCAAACTTTCGTCTGAGGGATTTTTATCAATACTATGTTGCGAAACTTTATTTTACTTCTTCAAATGTGATTCGTATTGTATATTAATAACTTACGAAAGCATGTTGCAAATATGATACAAATAATTAATAACTATAAATAAGGTACAAAAATCTGAATTATAATGATTTACACCTCTTGAAATAAACAAAAATAAGTATCATAAATCAGAGACAAATATAGTTTAAATTGAGTGTGTTTGGTAGGTAGGTAAATAAAAAAAGTGCCATCCCGAAGGACAGCACCTTTTTACAACAACATTAAAGAATCCGCTTAGAACACGGTTACAGTGCCAATATAGTTACTGTTCGCTTGTAACTGACCATCGGCAGTTTGAAAGATAATCCAGCATTGAGCAACAACTTTACTGTACTTTGTAGGTACTGTTAAAGTGGCTGTAGCTGCTGACCTTGCAATGGTGGTAACTTTATACACAGCTTCATTTAAAGTAGGAAAAAATGTTACCAAAATAGCTGTATCGGTAGCAAGTGCGTTGCCTGTACCTGCGTTGTTCTGCCAGGTAAAAACCACGTTGGCTGCTACTGTTGAAGCTACGGCAGCACCCGAAGCTCCTGTCAAATTACCCCTGCTTATTTGAGCAACGGGATAATTCATTGTAAAAGCCGGATAAGTCCCGGAAATTGCGTTTTTCACGTTGTAAGACATTGCAACGTTGAAACCAGTTAAACCGTTTGCATAGTTCTTAAAACCAATTGCCAGCAAGCTGGTTAAAGGTTTTAAAAAGTTCAAAACAGTTGTGAACTTTGCACGCTGAGTTTGCTGTTTGACGGTTTTTGGATTAGCTACCGAGGCGGGCATTGACCTCAGGTAATCTATGCCTTTCCAGTTACCCCCTACGACGTTGCCGACTTTACCTGCAACACCGCCTAAGATACCCTTGTTGATTACTGCCATGATTGACAAATTTTAAATTAATACTAAATTTTTTCGAACCGATACGGACTTGGTATTGAGGAAACAATACTTTGGTATCGTTTTCATGGTGCAAGTTATATTAAAAGTCAGGCAGTTAAAGGGTTTCAGAGGCTTATGCGGTGCTTTGCTTTTGTTTGCTAATCATGTGAGTCAAAAAGCAAAAAAGAGGGGTTTAAAACCGCCTCTGATTCCTGTATCTGTAAAAAATTGCTTTGCGTGCATCTTCAATAAGTTTTAGGTTTTCGTGGAACTGCTTTTCTTTCAGTTCGAGCAATTTTAAAATGGTAATGTTTTTTTGGAATAGCTCAATGTTGGCTTTTGCTTCAACTTCTCCGGCTTGAATGCAGGTGTATAAATCACGTAAAGCGATAAAAGGTATTACAGAGCCACGTAAATACTGATGAAAGGATTTTGAGCGCCACAGGCCGAAAATAAGCCAATAATAAAACTCTCGTTCCTGTTCGGTTTCGGAAGTGAAAACAAAACTATTTGGGTAAGGCATTTGCAACGGTTTTCCGCTGTTCATTCCTTTATTCAGGATGTAGAAATGAGGTTTTTGGTGTTCAGCACCTTTGCGATTCGATTTGATGTTGTAATTTTTCATGGTACGGGCATTTAAAATTCAGCTTCGCTGCGCTCCGCACACTTATTTTGACAAAGAAGAAAGAAAAAAAACGAGAAAAAAAAGAAAAAAGAAAGCCATTGAACAGGCGGGTTAAGGCGTGGTGTCAAGGTTTTTGCGGTATTATTTGATACCTTTTAAAATCAATTATGGATAAATCAAAAAATACTGCAAAACCCGTAGGGCTTGACCTTGATAGCACATTCGGGGGGCTTGTGCGAACCCGCCTATCTTTGCTTTGCTTTTTATTTTTTTAAAATATGTTTAAATGCCTTTTAAATGAGGGCGTGTACAGATATTCCAAAAAAAAGTAAGCCACCCTAAAAGGGCAGCCTACCAATTGAGAACTGTAGCCACGAGAGCTGAAGAGTAACCACCGGCACTGAACCACCAATATAAGAGAAGTGGAAACGTGCGGAACTGCAAGTGTAGGCAACCAGCCACCAGCCAGCCAACCTACGGCGAAAAATACAGTGAAACATAATGCCCGATGGTCACAGGTTGGGGGACAAAGATGCAAGGGCAGACCAAAAAATACTACCCGACGAAGGAGGTGTGGAGATTTTTTGAGGCTGGCGAAGCGAACCCTTGTCAGCTTTGGCAACCATACCTGTAACTTTGCTATTATGTTTTGGTGTATTTGTACCAACCAATATTCATTGCTGTATTTTCTTTGTTTTTTGTCTTTGGGGGTGAACACGTCCGCAGGGCATACCGCTGATTGGGTTGGGAAAAAGCAAGGGTAGCGACTGAGCGGAATGAAGCAATTGGAGGGAAACGAAATGGAACTGCTGCGAAAGCAAATACCTTATAAAATCAATCATATTCATTTGCTTGAGTGGCGGTGTAATGGAGTTGTGCGCCGGATATTGCGTAATGTAGAGAATGAGCTACGCTTGCAGTGCGTTGCTGAGGCTTATGCTGAATGATGAACGGAATGTAACGGAAGGTGGCGCAATGCAATGAAGCCCTGTAGTGTAATGAAGTGAAGAAAGAAGCATGTGCCGCAAGCAAATGGCAATTAAAATAATACATGCCATGCACCATTGAAAGGGTGGTTGGGGATTTTGCCGGATGCTTTGGGGTGGGCAGGTGTGCGGCTATTTGGCGAAGCCCTTGTACATAATGTACATTATATGACTGCCTGTGTTGCGCCTGCGGCAGGCTGTGCGAAGCGAACATATAATGCACATTATGTAAAATAGCTTGGGGTTGTTGTTTTTCTGGCACAAGCGGAACGGTGGTGGTGGTTGGAGTGTAGCGACTTTTTGCATTGTGTGGTGGGGCTGCTCTTAGACACCGCAGAAACGAGGATGGCTATGTGCAGCATGTGCGCTGGCTTGCAAAAAGTGTGACAGAAAAAAACAACAGAAGGGACGGCGTGGGGAATACAGCAAAAAGACCGTGCAAACCCCGAAGTATGAGGGGTGGGGATTTTTGCTGTATGAGGACTGTGTTAAATGCAAAAGAGGCACCTAATTAGTGCCTCTTACCTAATATTATTGAGATACTTCTTTCTTACTGGACGGTCGCATAAAATTGACAGGAGGCATTATGATTGGATTCATACCAGCTTGCATTACTAAATTAGAAACAAAAGCTCTTAAATATGGATAAGCAATAGCTGGAGCGTTAACATTTATAAAGCTATCATAAACATCGGGAGCTACCTCTCCAATTACTTGGAAATCAGCAGCGGCTTTTACTTGTAAGTTAAAAACTTTGTCTTTGTCATTAAGAGTAACAATAAAAATAGCTTGAAATAAACTACTATTTTCAGTATTCACCTGAGCAAGATGTTCTATATTAATGCTAAATTCACCTGTAGAGAAACCTAAAGGACGCTCAAATACAACGTTAATTACGTTGAACCCAAGGAATGTAATAGCATTTTGAATAGAAGCCATATATTTAAGCAGCTAAAGCATAATTATTTTCACCAGCTAATTCTACATTTGAGGTTATAGCTGATGAAGTAATAATAATTGAATTTGAAGAAGATACTGTTTGATTGAAAGAATCATTTGATTTAGAAGATAATGCTAACAATTTAAGCTTTTCTTCCTGAATCTTGGCTTTTAAAATCAATTCCATACGCCTCATCTCTTTACGAGAATTTCGGTTATTCGTCCATTTTTCCCAATCTGAATCTTGAAAAGATTCTAATAGATTGTTGAACTCCTTATTTAATATATCCCAGTTAGCCATCATTTTACAGTTTTTTATATTAACTGCACAGAAAATTTTTAAAGAGTGCAAATTTAGAAATTATATCCGGTTCATTAACCCTAATTTGAATTCTTTTTTTGTAGTAGTAGCCTTTAACTTCTACTAAATCATTATTTTCTGGCAAATCTTGAAATCTAATTATTTTAATATTATCCCAAATATTATGGTCAGCAATAAAATCGTTAAAATCCTCTAAAGTTGGCTTTTGCTTATATTTATTTTGATATGCTTTAGCAAACTTTTCTACATTCTTAACAAAGTTATAGTAATCTTGTTCATTAAATACAGTATCAATAAAGTCAGCTTCATTAAAATCTAAAGTAGCAATAAAAACTGAAAACTGCCTACTTGGATGAGGACATTTTTTATTGTAACCCCACCAACGAGCAAAATCGTAATCTTGCCAAAAATAATAACCATCACCAAGCCATTGTTCAAAACCTTCCGCTAAAACAGGAAAATTTAATGTTTGGGGTCTGCATTCTTGAGTGTGATAAACTTCAATAGTAGGCATATATACCTATTTCACTTATTTTTTAGCTAAAATAATCATTTTTTTATATCTCGGTGCAAAATATGATTGTATTGAATAAGACACTTTTAAAAGTTGGGAGTTCAATTCTATAAAAACCAAAGATTACGACAGCCGAACTGAGGGTTTGGGATGTTCTCGCTTTGGAAGTAGGGAACAATCTCTGCAATCATTTCGGGGTATTTTACTGTAATGGGTATGTTCTGCTGGTCAACTGATTTCCAGTACATACGTGATAGCTGATATATTTGAACAAGTGTTTCCTCTACAACACCCTCATTATTTAGAATATCGCTGTTTTTTGAATCCAGTTTAATTTTAATCGGGAAACTATATGTTTTGCGGTCTTGACTTTTGTCCCAGCTTTCTTGCTTGTATTTGGCGTTGTTGTATAGAAGAAATGTATTATCGTCTATTGGTATATAAGTGCCACTTAATGGCATTAAGTCGGGGCAATCGTTGTCAAAGGCAACAATATCTTTAGTTTCTGTTTTAAAAATTGTTGCTACAATAATGGGTATTTCATATTTTAAGCCTTTAAGCATCCGTAGGATTGGTTTCCAATCGTCTTTGCTCATTTTTTTGTAAAAGTGAATTATTATTCTTTGAGGTGGGTTACCCTCGTTGTGCTGAATATAATCCTTTAGTGCGCTTCGAATCTTTGCTATCAGTGTTTCGTGTTTACTTTCGTGAAAGCAAGAAAATTCATGAAATACTCCACTACCATCGAAACGGAAGGCACTGCCAATGTATCTTTTATTTTTTCGAGTGGAATAAAATGCACCAACTCCAATAATAAGGTTATTATGGTTGGTTGTACTGAGTTTCCAAGGTGTACCACCGATTTTAGCAAGTATGGCAGCCTGAATATTTGTGAATTGAAATTGTATGCTGTCTTCGAGATAACGATTTTCGTAAATACATTGTATTGTTGCGCCTTTATTGATAATTAGCTCTTTTATCCCTGCATAGACGGTTTGATAATGGGAATCTTCGCGGCTATCTTTGTTTATCGGACTTACATAAATTGCCAGATAGGTATTGCCGTTGACAAAATTCTTAGCATTCAGTTTGGTTTTTATCTCATTTAAAGCTGTATTGAGATTGGAGAACGTAATATCGCCGTTTGGGTCGGTACTGAACTGCTGGCGTATGGCTTTTGAAAGAGGTTTTATTTTTTTGTAATTTATAAGCTGTCCACTTTCGTTTTTAAAAGTAGCAGGTATGGCACCATTTAATAATGCTTCGTAGTAATAATCCCGTGCTTTCAAGCCAGTACTTTCCTGATAAATAAAGAAAATTTTAAGGTTATTCCCTTTAATGTTAGCCGTTTTAAATGGCCCTATTTTTTTGAACCCAAATAATGGGCTTTTGTCAATTTGCTGGTTGTTCAAGTAATCGCTGAACAGCAAATCATTGGAGTTATCGGGTAATGTTTTAATCTTATCTGAGGGCAATATATATAAATCCTTATCCAGTAAATTCAGGATATTTCCGAACCCTTTAGAAAAGATATGGTTTTGACAGAAACCCTGTATCAGTTTTTTTGTATTGATATATTTATTTTCTGTTCTATTATTCTCATAGGAAAGGTTCAGTATCTTTTTAAGGGTATTGCTAATGATAGGGAACGCTTCGTCTAAGCGGTAATTGACAATGCTGTTACTTGAACGGTAATTGTATGTTTGTTTGTCGAGAACAACATTTTGGATATGCTTTGCATCAATATCGCCAAGTTGTGAAACGGGTTTCATGTATTGGCGTGTAACACCATCATAGGAAATTACCATTTCGAAATACTCTGAAATACGGGCATGTTGTAACTTTATTGTAAAACAATAATAGATTGTAATGCTATCCTCGTTTTGAGCCTTTGCAGGTATTAAAATTTCAATGTCATTTATGAAATTGGGAGAAACAACCACATTGTCTAATGATAGAAAATACTTCCATAAAAGATGACGGAAGTAGTGAATAGCAAAAAGAGTGCTATTATTTAGGTCAACATAGACAGTATAATCAGGGTTTGTTTCGGTTTCTGAGAAATTGCAATAGAGATTTTGAATGTCGGTTAACTCATGTTCATAGTTACTCACTAATTCGGCTGGATATTCGTCTTTCTTTAATGGACGAAATGAGTCATCCTTTTTCATTTTGAAAAAGTGAAACGACACAGGATTTTCCGGTGCTTTAAAAGGTATTAGGTTAAACTGTAACTGCATAACTAATTTAATTCTTAAATAAGCTCCCGCCCGAAATGTCCCAGAACTTATTAAAGAAAGCAGTAAGTTTTTCAATTACCGTGTCTCTTTTCTTTGTACGGTCGCCGGTTGGGGTAAAGCGTGATACTGGGGGCAAAACTTTTGAAATGGCTGTACCTGTTGATTGTACAAAGCCATCGCGAAAAGCATTGTTTATGAATTTATATGTTTCGTCTTTGTCCAAATTCTCTTCAGTGATAATTGTATCTAATTCTTCGAGTTTTTTAGCATCGACAAACGAATGCCAATCATCATCCACATTGGTTGAAGGGGTTAAAGAATCAATAAATTGTTGGATAAGCTCTTTCTTATTGCGAAGTTCCACACTGGAATCAATGGCTTTGCTAATACTGATAACAATTTCTTTGTCTTTTAAATGGCCTTCGTGGTATTTCTTAATGAGTGCGAGGATATAATCAATGTTGATTTCGACCTGTTTAATCAGCTCCATTTCAAACACTATATCATCGTTTACATTTTCGTTGTCGCCCTTGCTTTTGCTTCTGAAATCGTTGTAAAGATTGATATACATACTGTGATAATCCTGTACATTTCTTTCCGAAAGTATTTCATTGCCTGAAAATTCATCGAATGTGGAAAGTATGTTTTTCACTTTCAGAATGGCACTGTAAAGTTTGATAAAGTCTTTTTGGTTTTGCTCTCCAATGATAGGTTCACCAACGGGGAACTTTTCCTGTAATTCACTAACCAAATCGGCATAACCCCGAACATCTTTATTGTCTTTTTTATAGCCGTTGTAATATTCGTCGTAGGTTTTAAGCAACACAACACCACCAGCCTCTTTATCCCCAAATAGAGCAATGCTCTCGTTGGTTGCATCTTCGAGGTTGCGGAAGCAAATAATATTTCCAAAGGTTTTAACCGTGTTCAGAATGCGGTTTGTGCGGGAGTAGGCTTGTAAAAGCCCATGCAAACGCAGGTTTTTATCTACCCAAAGGGTATTCAAAGTAGTAGCATCAAAACCAGTAAGGAACATGTTTACTACAATCAACAAGTCAATTTCACGATTTTTCACTCGTTCGGACACATCTTTATAATAGCTTTGGAACTTTTCACTTGAAGTATCAAAGTTCATTTTAAATATCTTGTTGTAATCCTGTATTGCCGATTCGAGAAAGTCCCGTGAGCTTTGGTCTAACAGGCTGGTATCTTCGAGGTTCTCATCATCAATGATTCCGTTTTCGGGGTCTTCGTTCACTCCAAAACTGTAAATGGTTGCTACCTTTAACTGTTTGTCGCTTGGCAATCCCATCATTTGTTTTTGAAACTCGGTGTAATATTTCTTGGCTACTTCGATAGACGAAACGGCAAAAATGGAATTAAAACCAGCCAATCGGCGGTCTTTTAATTGATAGAAGCTATTGCGTTTGGTTTTCTGGTCGAAATGTTCACGGATATAATTGACAATATTGCTTATCCGCTTAGGTGCTGCCAATGCTTTTTCGCGGTCGATGTTCCATACTTTTTCATCCTTTATGTTTTCCTGCTCCTTCATGGTGCTGATATAGTCGATACGGAACGGAAGCACATTTTTATCGGTAATGGCATCTACAATGGTATAGGTGTGCAATTTTGCACCGAATGCCTGTTCGGTAGTGCGTAAATCGGCACGGCTGTTACTGCTCGAATTGACTGCAAATATTGGAGTACCTGTAAAACCGAAAAGATGGTATTTTTTGAACGTTTTTGTGATGGCCGTGTGCATATCGCCAAATTGTGAGCGGTGGCACTCATCGAAAATAATAACGACATGTTGGTTGAAAATAGTGGTTAGTGATGAGTGGTAAGTGGTTAGTGCATTTTTCGGCTTTTGTTTTTTTATTAAGACTGCAAGTTTTTGAATGGTGGTAATGATAATCCGGGCTTTGGGGTCTTCGAGTTGCTTTTTAAGAATAGCCGTACTGGTATTGCTGTTGGCTGCCCCTTTCTCGAATTTATCGTATTCTTTTATGGTTTGATAGTCGAGGTCTTTGCGGTCGACTACAAACAACACTTTTTCAATAAAAGGTAATTTGCTTGCTAACTGAGCAGTTTTGAATGATGTGAGTGTTTTGCCGCTTCCGGTGGTGTGCCAGATATAGCCGCCACCTTTAACCGTACCAAAGGTTTTATAATTATTTGAAACAGTAATTTGACTTAAAATTCGCTCAGTTGCTACAATCTGGTATGGGCGCATTGCCAGCAACAATTTGTCGGACGTGAAAACACAATATTTTGTAAGCAAATTAAGAAGGGTATGCTTGGCAAAGAATGTGCGCCCAAAGTCCATTATGTCGATAATTGGGCGGTTGTTGGCATCAGCCCACCATGAGGTAAATTCAAAGCTGTTGCTGGTTCGTTTGCCTTTTTTTGCTGCTCCGTTGCCCAATTCCTTAATATGGGTAAAGCGGGTTGTATTGCTGTAATATTTGGTGTATGTGCCGTTTGAAATAACGAAAAGCTGCACATATTCAAACAAACCGCAACCAGCCCAAAAGGAATCCCGATTATAGCGGTTGATTTGATTAAATGCCTCTTTAATATCTACACCCCTTTTTTTGAGTTCGATATGCACCAATGGTAAACCATTAACCAAAACTGTGACATCGTATCTGTTTGAACGCACACTGTCTGAATCAGGATTTTCAGGATTAAAGGATTGTCCGGATTGACCGGATTTTTCGTTTTTTGATTCTTTTATCTTGTTCATCCATAAATCGTGTGAATCCTGATTCTGACTATATTGGTTGATTACTTGAAGTCGGTTATTATGAATATTTTGTTTGTCAATCAAATAAATATTTTTTACCGTGCCATCGTCCCTTTTTAAATTCAGGATATGGTTTTCCTGAACGATGAATGTTTTTTCTTCAATACCATTGTTTGTATTTGCTATTTCACTTTTGAAAAATTGTTCCCATTCATTATCTGTAAAATGGTAATCGTTTAAAATTTCCAATTGATTGCGCAGGTTTGCAATTAAATCCTGTTCGGTTGTAATTGGCAGATACTCGTAAGCCTGAATTTTAAGCAGTTCAATAAATGCTTTTTCGAGGTCGGCCTCGCTTTGGAATGTAGTTTCCCTGCGGTAGAGCGGTTGGTATTCAGCTACTACCGTACTTTCGGGGTTTTCGGCTACTATATTATAGTGCATAGTGGTTAATGGTTAGTGGTTAGGTTTTGTTTGGCGGTTTTGATGCTGCTCGTAATCATTTTAATCAATTCAATGGCATCATTATTCAAACTATTGAACATTTCCAAAGACAAGTATTCTGTTGCATTCAATAGCTCTAACCAGTAAATTGTTTCGTTTATTTCTTTTTGTGCAATAGCCATTTTGTGAATAAAGTCAGCTTTGCTTTCGGAATGTTCAGCTTCACGAGCCATAGCACCTACCGAAGTACCACTACGCAAAACTTGTTTAGATAAAACAAATTCCTTTTTTTCTTCGCTCAAGTACTTGTAAAGTTTTACAATCCTTACAGCAAACACGAAACTCTTATTTTTTAAAACACTCTCTTTCATTTCATTATCCATTAATAATTAACCACTAACCACTATTTTTGATAATGTTCCCTTGCAATGGCAATAGCCTTGTGTAGTTTTTTACTTAACAGGTTTTTATCCGGTAGTTGGGTATAATATTGTGCTACTTTGATGCCCGATTCTTCGAGCATCAGGTATTCAATATGTTCGGTATTGCCTTCGCTACAAAGTATTAAGCCTATTGGCGATTCTTCTCCTTCTTTGCGTTCGTTTTTATTCAAATAGCGTAAGTAAAGCAACATTTGCCCTTCGTGTTCGGGTTTGAATTTACCCAGCTTCAGGTCAATGGCAACCAATCGGCGCAATCCTCTGTGATAAAAAAGCAAGTCGATAAAATAATCGGTTGCATCAACAGTAATCCGTTTTTGGCGGTCGAGAAAGGCAAAATCCGACCCCATTTCTTTGATAAAAGCCTGAATATTGATTAGTATTGCATCTTCCAAATCTTTTTCGGAATAAGTATCAGCCAATCCAATTGCATCGAGAAAATAACTACTTCGAAAAACGACATCGGGCGTTAATGTATTGGTAGATTGTATTTGCTCCAATTCCTGTTTAATAAGCACTTCGGGTTTACGGCTTAGGGCTGTGCGTTCGTAAAGCATGGCATCTATTTTCTCGTCGAGCGTTCGGGTGTCCCAATGTTCTAACCGGGTCATTTCCATATAAAATTGCCGCTTGAGACTATCTTCGATAAACATCAGAGAACGGAGGTGAGTCCATGACAATTGGGTACGCACTGCGTATACAATTTCATCTTCGGAGAAAGTATACGCGGCGCGTATACAATGCAGAAGTTTGCGGTCACTCCAACCTTTGCCAAACCGTTGGGTTAGTTGGTCGGCAAGATTCTTTACAACCTGTTTGCCATATTCAGCCCTTTGGTTGTAAAGCACATCCTCCTTTATGCGTTTTCCTATTTGCCAGTGCATCAAGCATATTTCGGCATTTATGGTGGTAGCCAAACGCTGACGGCTGCCCTCGATGATATGGCACACATCGCTGTAAAGTTCTATTTCGCCGGAGCTATTGACATTTTCCAATTCCATATACTAAATAGTGGTTAATGGTTAGCGATTAGTTGTAAGTGATAAGTGGTGAGTGGTTGATTAAAACCTGCCAGTATTCTGATTGATTGATAGTTTATATTTTTCATCGTGTATTTTTCTTTATTAACCACTAATCACTAACCGCTTTAAAACTAAGTAATTTGCCTCTGTAATATTCGTATTGTTTGCGCCGTGCGGCAATTTCAGCAGGTAAGCCCACTGATAAATCGTTTACCATTGCATCAAATTTATCTAATACACCCGCAATTCGTACTTGCACAGAAATAGGCGGAATAGGTATTAAAAATGTTCTTAAGGCTTTTAATCCCAAATTCTTGATTGTTGAACCAGTTTTTTGAGCTTCAAAATAATTCTTAGAGAAATCAGACTGTAAAAGATAGAATAAGAACCTTGTATTAAGACAATTCGATTTTATAATAAAAAAAGCAACCGATTTACCAAGTACAATTTTTTCATTATTATAAAATGAAACACTACCTATTGTGCCATTAATAGACATGAAAACAGTATTCTCCCTTGTAAATGGAATACCATATTTCTGATACATAAAATCATTTACTTTTTTTGTTTTGCCATCAAAGGAAATCTTACCATTATCTAAGTTATTGCCATTAATAAAAAAATATTCACCACTGTCATCATATTTGGGAGTACCATGTAAACCATCACCGATGGTACATAATTCCCCCAACATTTTCCATTCTATGTCTTTGCCTTCAAAATTCAATAATTCGTTGCGATAGTATTCGTATTGGCGCGAACGCGCCTGGAGCTCCGCCTGGAGCTCCGCCTGGAGCTGGGTAAATTTATCGAGAATTGAGACGATTTCTTGTTGAATAGCGAGAGGTGGAATGGGGATTTGGATTTTTGCGATGCTTGAACCATGAACATGAGGAACTCCACTTCCCTTTTTTGTTGCATGAATTATTTCCTGAATACTTTTTAGGAAATAAAATACATATTTCGGAAATAATAGGTTGTTGGGATTTATTGAAAATGAATCAGATAAAAATACTGGGATTGTCCAATAACTCACAAAACCTGCATATGCACCAGAGCCTGATACAGCTATTGTTTCACCAGTTCTGTTTGGTGTATTGTGATAGTAAGATGGATTTTGACCACCTGCAATTACAGGAACTTCTCCATCTATTGCATCTCTCTGAGTTATTGTTCTACCTCTTTGAAATTCGCAAACTTCCCCCAATTCTTTAAACTCTACCCCATTGGGGCAAAGTTGCTCAATGAGTTCTTCAATTTTATTCATTGTTGTTTTGTTTTTTAGTTACAGATTCCTCCCTGCGGTCGGAATGACTCGCATTTTCTGAATTGAGGTTTCTCGCTTCGCTCGAAATGACGGGTTTGCTTGGCGGGAAAGGGGAGCGAGTGGTGGGGGGGGGGGGGGGGGGGGGGGGGGGGGGGGGGGGGGGGGGGGGGGGGGGGGGGGGCGGGANNNNCCCCCCCCCCCCCCCCCCCCCCCCCACCACTCGCTCCCTTAAAACCATGAAGACGTTCGTCATTCCGACCAACGGGAGGAATCTGCTCATCCATTGCACCGTCATTCCGACTGAAAGGAGGAATCTCACCCTTCACACACTGTGCACCGTCATTCCGACCAACTGGAGGAATCTCATTCAACATATCCTGCCGCTCGTCATTCCAACCGACGGGAGGAATCTGTTCATTAACTATATCATTCACCAATTGAGAAAATGGAGTGGTATTCCTAATAAACCCATTCTCGGTTACAAGTACTTTCCATTCAGGATTCTTCTTATTTATCAAATCTTCCTTTTTCTGTCGATTCCATTTTTTCAGTACTTTTTCCCGTTGTATTGCTAAATCAAAATAAGGAAACTCTTCATAATAAATGCAGTATTCGAGGTTGTATTTGTTAGTAAATGAGTTTTTTATCAAATGGTTTTTGTGTTCGTAAATTCTACGGCATAAGTCGTTTGTAACGCCAATGTATAAAGTCGTTCGGTTTTTATTGGTCATTATATATATGTAGCCTATTTTATTCATAGTCATCATATTCTAATATTTTCAACAGTTTGCAGCTCTCAGGGTCTTGCAACACTTTCCACTGCCCAATTCGACCATTTTCGTGACCTCACGAAAATGGTCATCCATATTGATACCCTGTGTTTTGGAAGATTCGACAGCACGGTTTATAGCAACAACAAAGTTTTCCCAACGGGCATAGCCCAAAATTGTCTGCAATTCTCTTGCAAACCAAATTTCAACCTTTTCTTTTTGTTCGTTTTCGATGTATTGGGCAATACCATCGAATGTACTTTTATATTGGTTTATTTTTAGTTTATCCATAATTCAGCGTATTTGTGATTATTAGTTTATTGCCTAAACCCATCGATTTCGAGGGGTTTAAAATAGTTAATAAATTCAAGGTTTACGACTGTTTCCATTTTGGAAATAGTCGCATTTACAGGTAGTTCTACATTCATTTTAAACCTCCTTCCAAATCTGCCACAATCTCATCAATGGCAGTACGTAAATGGTTTTGGCGAATCACTATTTCAGCAATTTGGGCATTGAGTTTTTCAATATCCACTTCCTCGCTTGTGTTTTCCTGTTCCACATAGCTGCTTACAGAAATATTGTAGTCGTTTTCGGCAATATCGCTGTTGGAAACAAGTTTAGCAAAATTGTCATCGTCTTTTCGTTCGATAAAGGCATTTAGAATTTTCTTACGGTTGGCTTCGGTTAGCTTGTTTTTATTACCACCACGCACAAACTCATTAGAGGCATCGATAAACAGGGTTGCATTGTCTTTTTTACTCTTTTTAAGAACAATTATGCAAGTGGCTATGCCTGTGCCAAAAAACAAATCGGGTGGTAACTGAATTACAGTATCAACATAATTGTTATCAATAAGGTATTTGCGTATTTTTTGTTCTGCACCACCACGATACAACACACCGGGAAACTCTACAATGGCAGCCGTACCGGAGGTAGAGAGCCACGCGAGCATGTGCATGGTAAAAGCAAGGTCGGCTTTGCTCTTTGGAGCCAGCACCCCTGCGGGCGAAAAACGAGGGTCGTTAATTAATAAAGGATTGGCATCGCCTTCCCATTTAATAGAATATGGAGGGTTTGAAATAATACAATCGAAAGGCTCATCATCCCAATGTTTGGGGTCTGTGAGCGTATCGCCATGAGCAATATCAAACTTCTCGTAATTTATATCGTGTAAAAACATATTGATTCGGCAAAGGTTGTAGGTGGTAATGTTAACCTCCTGACCGAAAAAGCCCTGACGTACATTTTCTTTACCTAATACTTTGGCAAATTTTAATAACATTGAACCTGAGCCGCAGGCAGGGTCGTATACTTTGTTCACCTGTTTTTTGCCTACTACGGTCATTTCGGCAAGCAGTTCAGATACTTCCTGCGGTGTAAAAAACTCGCCTCCCGATTTACCTGCATTACTTGCGTACATGGTCATCAGAAACTCGTAAGCATCGCCAAAAAGGTCGTTTGTGTTGTCCTGGTAATCGCCTAATTGTAACCCACCAATAGACTCAATTATCTTGACTAATGTTTCATTTCTTTTTGTTACCGTTCCGCCCAGTTTGTTGCTGTTTACATCAATGTCATCAAACAAGCCTTTTAAATCGGGTTCGCTTTCAGTGCCTTTGGCAGAGTTTTCGATATTTTTAAATACAGTGCTTAGTGTCTCATTGAGGTTTGCATCGTTCTTGGCTTTTGCACAAACATTTACAAATAGCTCGGATGGAAGAATATAAAAGCCCTTTTCCTTTACGGTGTCGGCTCTTCCAAATTCTGCATCTTTATCGGAAATTTTGGTGTAATCGAATTTTTTGTTTCCTGTACGCTGTTCTTCTTTGTTGATATATGCGGTAAGGTTTTCGGAAATAAAGCGGTAAAACAACATACCTAACACGTATGCTTTAAAGTCCCAGCCATCAACACTGCCTCTTAAATCATTAGCTATTTGCCATATCGTGCGGTGAAGTTCTTCGCGTTCTTGTTCTTTAGTCATTACAGATTGAATATTTTACTTGGATTATTGTTCGTTATTAAGTGTTTTCAATGCGATGTTTAAAGCATTGTTTGCCAATTCTTTTTTGTCGTCAATTACAGATAAAATTTGGTCAGCAAGCCAAAGCGTCAATAAATCTTTTTGGTCGGTCTGATATATTTTGGCAAGTTTGATGATAAACTCGCTTTTAATACTTTTTTTGCCTTGCTCCATTTTACTAATGTAAGCGGTGTCTACTTCAAGCTCTGCCGCTACCTGCCGAAGCAAAAGGCCTTTTTGCTCTCGCAGTTCCCGTAGTTTCTTGCCTATTATCATCTTTCTATTTTTTTACTTGTCAGATTTAGTCAAATGTATAAAATAAAAGACAACAAAAGAAGGTTGTTAATAAATACCTGTTAACGAATTATAAACAGTATTGTGAAAGGAATGCAAAGTGCGAAGTATGCAAACCATGGAAAGCTAAATATTTTGCATGTTTTGAACGGATTGCAAACTTTGCATGGGGAATAATTAACTCAAGAAAAGTTAATTAATGACTAACCCAAGAAACAGAGGTTTGGGGCAAAACAATTATATAACTTAACGTTATTTGGGGTTAATAAGAAAAAGGAGAGTTGTAAATTTATTTCTGACAGAAGAGGCTTATGACAATTAAAGCCAAATAATGAGAATCAAGCCAATTCCTTGCAAAATAGATAATGTTCCGAATTGTTTAGAACGCCATCATTCAGGATATTTCTATTTTTTGAATAATATGAATTTATGGTTGTTGTTAAGTTTTCAGAAATATCGTCAATATGCTTAATGGACTTATAATCAAATGTATTGCCGTTAAATGAAATAGAATAAAACCTATCAGACAAACCATTAGCAAGCAATAAGTCAAATAATACAACACCTTTAAATGATTTTGATTTAAGAAAATCAGAAACATCAAAGATGTAATCATCTAACCTTGACGAATCTAAAGAATATACAATGTATGGAAACTCTTTAGATTTTACTTTTGATATATGAAAATTCTTAACCACTATATAAAAATAAGCTTAATTGCTAAGTAAAACAAATGAATCTTCGATAATGTTCAAAACAGTATTGATAAGAGCTGAAGCTTGATTTCTATCTAAAATACGAGTATTTACAACCAAACCATCAACATGAAAGAGAGAATTACGCTGAGTTTTGAGTATTGAATACATGTCAGCTAATACCTTACTTGTTTTTGTACAATTAATCTGGTCTTGAGTTTCCTTATTGAGTTTAATACTGACACCTTTGTCTTCAATAAATTCACCAAAACCATCTTTATTTACTATTATACCTTTATCTCTGAAAATTTGTTTCATTACACCTTCTAAACCTCTTAAAACAGGAAAAGCAAATGCTGAATAATCAGTTAATTCAATATCTATCTTACGTAACGCAAGTGATGGACTAATTATTGCTTTGAGCTTATCAGCAAGTTGTGAAGTAGCAACAGGTAATCTGTTGTCGAGTTCACTTAAAATTTCACCAGCCGAAATGTTTGTTTCATAAAATTTTAATTGTTCCTGTATAACTTCTTTGAAAGGTAAGAGTTCACTTAAAATCTCAACAGTTTGATTTTGTAGCAACCGAGGTTTCCCTTGGATTTGTAAAGCTCCATTATTGTAAAAATTGAAAGATAATGTATCACCTTGTTTGCCTTTTACCTTATACTGATTGCCATGAGGCAATTTAGTAGGAGCTGCAACCTCTGCTTCACATTCAGTTTTTAAGAAATCCAATAGAGTAGAGAAGTCATCTTCGGCAATCTTTTTAATGTAGAATGAATCTGCTTTAAATTCTTTTAAAGAACATTTTTCCTTAATAGCTTCAGCAATTTTTAATGAAAAATCGTGGTTTTTCCCAGTCTGATATTGGATTGTCGTTGTTCCATCTACATTGTAATATAAATTTAAAGATGCATCAGCCTGAGAAGGAACTTTAAACTTATAAGTGTAATTATTCAATGCAACTTTTTTTTCTATAATTGTTGCACCATTTAACGAGTCATCGATTGTTTTCTCAATCAACGATCGATTTATATTTAATTTACTGAAAGACAAATTATATATAGAATTTAGAATTGACAAAAATATAAAAGGTTTGACAAAAAACAACAATATTAAGAAATTTCAACATTGAATGCTTTGCCCATTTTGCATACTTTGCATGGATTGTTTTTTGTATTTACCGTACACAGGGTCTTTGGTTAATTGGGAGGGTGTTAACTCAGCCAGATATTTATCGGTTGTTCGAGGTTTAATATTAAGCTTTCCGGCAATTTCAACGGCTTCCTTACGGGTAAATTCGATAGGCAAAGAATTATAAAACTTGTCTTTCATGGTTTCTGGCTTTAGCTTTTTAGGCATGGTAATTAGTTGCAAATACACTGTTTTGGCGTGGTCGAGCAATACACGGCTAATTTGTATAGTGTTGTTAAAGTCGGTATCAGTACAATACAACATACTTGAATCTTCGCCCGTTTCTTCAATACGCAATACTGTCATTATCATTGCCATGCGAAAGCATATCAAACCCAAACGGCGAACGTTAGCAACCGATTCGGGACCCAATACAGAAATAAATTCGGTTTGCCAAGCTTGGAAACAATTGTTAAACTGGTTGCGCTGTTCAGGAGTAAAGCTAAATTCCTTTTCACACGAATAAGTAAGGGTTTGGTATATTGAATAAAAACGATTACCAAGTTCATTGAAATAGCTTTCAAATCCGTTGGCCGTTTGTTTTTGAAATACATCATTCCAAACATTAGTCAGAGAGAAACGATAATACATGAAACGTGAAAATAAACCATCCTCGGCATCGGGTATTAAATGAGTAATTTGGCGGGGAGTGCCTGTAAGTACAGCCGATAATCGAGGGTTTTCAATATCGACATATTCATGGTTAGTGCGGCGGTAATAACTTATATTCTCGTGGTGAAACGCTTTGCGGAAACCATCGCTATAATTACCGTAATCTGTTTTGAATATTTGTGCCAATGTATCGCCCTCGGTTTCAAAAATTAAGCCTTTTCCATCGCAATCGTGCAACAATTGAAATATACCCGTAGAACTGTTGTTTGCTGGCAAGAAAAGCATTTTATCTTTAGGCTCTTCCGGCTTTTGCCTTGTTGCATCTTTCTTGACTTCTTGTAAGTATTGCTGCATTTCAATTTGATGCTCAGTTTTTGCAGCAGCAGAGGCTTCACGCAATTGTTTGTGAATTGGGAAAACCAAGCGTTTACAATGTTTTAAAGAACCTTTACCAGCCGATGCCTGGGCAGTAACAAATAAATAAAGGTTTGCAAAAACTCTATCGTTAAAGTAAAATCCGAACACATTAGCCATACAACTACTTAATGTAACAATAGAGCCTAAAAGCATGATGTCTTTTTCTCTCTGCGTAGGAAATACGCTGCAAACATCTTTCAATAGCGATGGCAGATTATTATATACTTCGTCTGGAATGCATGGCGTTTCAATAAAATCGTCATATTGATTGGTATCAACTACTGAGGTATTTTGAGTTGAAATATTAATACCTGCGCTTTTAGCTTTATGAAAGAATGTCTTTAACGTAACCCCTGAACCATTTGCTTTAAGGCACTTGTCAAACTGCTTATCACATTCTGAGGCGGAGTAATCGGGATAAAAACGGCTGATACGGTGAAAATAATCACGCCCTTGCTCGCCAAACTCGGAAGCAAAAGCGAAACCAATATCACGCCAATCGCTGTAAGTGGTAGCAATATCAATACTTTTGGCTTCGATACGAGAGATTATTTCCTCGACCTCTTTTTGTATTGGATTTGTTGGGGTTTCTGAAATAGCCTGTTTTACTGGCGTTTCATTGCTTAGTAAATTGTTATCTTGTAACCAATCTTGCGGATTGAATGTTTTCTTTGTCATTGTAATAAATATTTGGGATTTATATAAATGTTGTTGTCGTAAGGGAGGAAACAAGCCCGTGAGATGTCTTTGCCGGACTTGTCAACCTCCAGATTGTAATTTGTTTTGATATATGCTGCGATTGCATTAAAAAAAAGCAGGTGCGAACCCCGTGTCAAGTCAATTGAAATAACCCATTTTAAGCCATCGCCGGAAGGACTTATAAAGAGCAATTCTGTATCGAAATATTCATCTTTTAATAACTTTTGCTTTAATTGCTCCAAGTCCTGTACATGGTCAAAATCTATAGTAATTAAACCGCTGTGCTTAATTAAATCGTTGTCGGTGCGTTTGCTGAATGTTCCCGAAAACGTTACATAATCAAAACTTTGCGCTTTAAAAACCCGTGATTTCGCTTTGTCTTGTAATTGCCTGATATTCAATGTATTAAGTTTGTATAAATCACTGTTTATCAGTTGGTAAACTTCAAATAAATTCAATTCCTTATCTGGCTTGGTGTTTGTAATAGGCCGTTTGAAAAAACTGAACTTTGGAATGTGAATTTTAGGCTTTTGAACATCAGTAATGACGGACGTTTCAGAGGCTCTTTTTTGATAGAAACAATTGCCCTGACCAATCTTTAACCCCAATTCATCATTGAGTTTATTGCGGAGTTCTACACCTGAAATTTTGTAGTAAAGCGCTGCAAAATCAAAGGGATTGCCTTTGAAATTAGCATCAGAGTTGTCGGTGTACAAAAACACATTATCAACATTAGTAATAATAAGCGTTTCGGAATTACCTAAAAATGGATTACGGGCAGGTTTGCACTGCCTGCCCGATAAGCTGATTACAACCTCGTTTGGAAAAAACTGTCGCAGTACAAGGGAATAAATATTAAGCCCGTAGTGCGTTTTAGCGATTATATCTGATTCCTTAATTTCCATAACTATCGGGCTTTTTAAGGTTAGCAGTATAATTGCTATTGAGCAATGCTTCCAAATCGGAAACCTTGTAATAGAATTTGCCTTTGATACGGGAAAATGGCAATGTGCCATTTGAACGTAATGTTTGCAAAGTTCGGGGGCTGATATGCAGGATTTGCATAACATCCTGATTGTCGAGCCAACCTACCAGTTTAGTAGTTAATGAACTGGTTACATTAGCAGGAAGTAAGGGACTGGAAACATTTTCCTGCTTAGTTTGCTTTGTGCTTGAAGCAATATAATTGCGAAAAGCAACTGCAAACGGTTCCTGACTATTTGTAAAGTAATCTGCCAGAATTTCGCCAATAGATTTAGGTTCACTCATTTCAAACCTCCCTTCTTGCTGGCTACAAATGCGGCTGCATCCTCTTGAAGTTCGGCAACTGATTTGTGTTTGTCCCCAATTAACCAGGCATCAATTTCGCTTTTAAGAAATTGGAGCTTTTTACCTTTCTTGTGGTAGGGAATGAGCTTTTGACCTATCCAGCCATAAACAGTTTGTCGGGCTGGCTTGTCTGGCAAATAGCTGCACAATTCCTGTAAATTAAACCACTTGTCAGATTCGGGCAATTCTGACTTTGTTACATTAAGTAAGGTTTCTAATCTTTCAACCTTACCAATTAAATATGCCATAGCTTGAGGCATATCATTAAATGAAATTTCGTCTGAAAACATGTTAAAATTTGTTTTTGGCTGTTGGGTTTTCAGGTGTGCCAATAACAAGAAAACCACTACTCCGACATGGAATAATGGCTCAAAAAGAATAGGTAAAAAAAGGGTACTCCATAGGTAAATCCTGCTTACCTAATTTACCTATCGTTTCTTTTCAAATGTTTGAATATCAATTGCAAAAACGATAAAAAAGAAAAAAGGTAAATGAGTGATTTCTTCATTTACCTTTCAATATTTAGGATATTATAAACGACTACCCTAACACTTGCTTTACAAATTGATTGTAACCACTTGGGGGCTGACTAAACTTTGTTTTAATAGTTGAAAGCTCCACGGTGTTACTGGAAAATTCAATAAAAGCGGCTTGCATAAATTCAATCCAAATGTCTTGTATAGATGAATATAATTCTTGATGGATAAGGTATAAAGTATATCTAAACCAAGTTTTTTGCAAATTGGCTTTTGGAATTTTACGGGTAATCTTTGGAATACTTCCATTTTGAATAAGATGCTCAACATAACCGACCAGCAATTTATAATCTGATTCGGACATAATTCTCTCGTTGTTCTTGGGGTTTACACCATTCAGAAAAGCCAAATGTTTGTGTGCAATAGCAAACTTTGATTTTATTTGCATTGGTTTTATGGTTGGCTGTGGCTTCCTCTTTAGTTCATACGATTGCTTTTCTAACACTACCTTAAATAATGCACTAGGGTCTTTGAGGTAAATATCCTTTTGCTGATTAAGGAAGGTAGAGAGATTACTAACTATGGATAATGGATTTTGCAGGTTAACAGTAAAAGGCAATTCGGTAATAATTTCATCTATCGCATTGGCTCTGTCGAGAGCTACCTCTTCTCTTTCATACCGTTGTTTAAAATTGTTCTTTTGTTCTTTAATAATCAGATTAACAAATTCAGCATTTATAAGCTGTTCAAAGGTTGATATTGCCTGATTACTACATTTTAAGTAAATATAGTTTTCGAGAGCAACAGCAATTTTGGAAAGCGTTGTATTCTGTGATTGGTTATTTAATAACTGACTAAGTTCTGAAAGTATAGTTTGAGCCTCTGAGATGTCCAACCCTTTGGATATTTGGGATTGTGTTTGTTGAATTAACTTAGCGGCTTTGTAAGCGTTGGTTTGTTCGATAGTCGGATATTGATTGAAGCAATCTAAAAAGAAATCGTCAAAGGGTGTAAAATCGTTATCGGTGAGAAGAACATCAAACATCAAGGTTAATTCAAAATATAATTTTATAAGGTATGTTTGTAGGTTTTGAAAGATTGAATCGGAAATGTCGGCTGTACTCTTAGTATATGATTTTATTTGCTGTAAAGTTTCTTTTACCTCCTGCTTTGTGTCTATGTCAGATTGAGCAGATATAGAAAAACTAAGTAATGCAAGTTTTATCCGTGTTGTCTCTGCTTGTACAATTGTATTATAGAATAAAAATTGCGGCGTTTGCTGAGAATCAGTAAAAGGAAGTTCAACGTTTGGCATAAACGTATATTCCATTATCGGAGTATAATTGTCCGGGGCAATATTATTAATTGGTATAGTCTTTTCAAAATCAAACATTGCATAGTTGCCCAATTCAGCTTTATATAAATTCTCAATCCCAGCAAGGTTAAAGGGTAGGCTATTAAACTTACGGGTTATTGCCTGAAAAGGAATATCGGCCGATATATTGGGGCGCAAAGCCCCATGAAATATACTTTGTATGATTGGCAGGTTCATAGTTTTGTTTCGTTTTTAATGTTTAGTTTGATAGTGTTTACAGCCTTTTGCTTCTTCTCATCCACCACTTTGGCATAAATCTGGGTGGTTTTTACATTGGTATGTCCAAGCATTTTTGAAACCGTGTAAATATCTGTGCCACCCGATAATTGCAAGGTAGCGTAAGTATGGCGGAAACAATGGAAGGTAATGTTTCGGGTAATGTCAGCTGATTTTATCCAACGCTTTAGTGGTCCCGAAATCCAAGAAGGGTCTGGCAAATCTTCAAAAACAAGTTGTTCGGGTTTGCCGGGTTCGCCACAAAGTTGATAGGCTTGTTCAGAAATAGGCATGTATTCAACACCCTTTGTTTTTTGTTGTCTGAAGTTTACCCGGATTTGGTTGCCTACAATTTGTATTTCCTTCCATTTCATTTTTTGAATATCGCAATGTCGAATGCCTGTTAAGGCAGAGAAAAGGGCGGCACGTTTTAAAATTGGGCGGTCGCAAGGGGTTTCTGCCAGTTTGTTTAATTCTTCAACTGTTAGATGTTCTCTGCGGCTTTCCTGCTCTTGTATGCCTTTTATCTTGGCTGAAATATCAACTGTTAAATAGCCATCAATAAACGCTTGCTTTAAACCGGCTTTAAAAATACTGTAATATGTGGCAGCGGTATTGTGGGAAATTGTGCCTTTCTTTTTACCACCACAAGGTGCAGAAATCATATAACGGCGAACTTCTTCGGCTTTGCTTAGGCTAATTTGGGAAAATGGCAATGGCTGGTTAGTGGTAAATAGTTTAAGCAATTCATATACTCGGTTCCAATTTATTTGAATAGATTCCGAACTATTGCGATGACGCTCTTTTGAGACTTTAGAAAAGTATTCAATAAAATCTATTTGTTGGCGTTGGTTCTGAACTGCAAGTTCAGCCTCTTTTTCGGTGTATAAATCGGCATTATCATATTCCTTTTGGCGAATGCTACGAACGCCATCGGCAAAAATACAGGCTTCTTGGTCAATGGTGCTTTTGCATTGGATGATACCGTTTATATCTCGCTTTGGTTTAAATGTTTTTGCTCCATCCTCTGCCGTTCTTGCTGTACGTGATTTATCCCAAACAGGGGTTTTAATAGTTCTGTTTAGAGCCTCGATTATACGTTGAGGTTTATCCGTGCCATTATTAAAAACCGGATAGCTTTCGAGTATCAAATACCATTCGTTGTGATATTCTGATTTACGGAGCTTTACGGTGCATTTGGTTTTTGCGAGTTTCTTTTTCATGGGGCTATGGTTTATTTACCTGAAAAAATCCGGTCTATTTCAGATTTGGGAACATACACATATTTTCCTATTTGCTTTTTGGGAATGCTATTTTTGCGAATTGTTTTATCGACTGTAGAAAGTGATACTCCGTACTTCTGAGAAATTTCGCCAATGGTATAGCAATTGGCAGGCTCAAAATTGATTTCCTGATTTACAACCGTTGTTTGTATTGCTTTAGCAATTTCAACCTTTGGAAACATTGCCTCAATATGTGCTCTGCTAATACGGGTTAAACGCTCGCCAAGATTTACGGCTGGTATATTACCCTTTCTGATTTGGCGGTATATTGTATCTCTTGAAATGCCAAAAAGTAAAACAGCCTCGGCAATTGTGATATATGGACGGTCAACTGGAATTTGTGCAGTTAATTGTTGGCGTTTCTCTTCTTGTTTCTTCAAAGATTTTTTCTTTCGAGCGCCAGCTTCGGAACACTTCTGAGAGCAATACTTTGAGTAAATAGTTTTAGCGTTAAACTGCTTGCCGCAAATTTCACAATTCTTCGGAAGAATAAACTTGCTACCTGGCATATCAATCGTTTTTAGAATAAATAGGTATTGATAAGTATTTATTAGTCGCACCTTATGGCTTTTTAAGTCGCGTAACAAATATGTAGCAAATATAAATAAAAAAACAGTAAAAATCAACAAATAACGAGAGAAAAGAAAATAAAAAAACGCTGTAAATGTTTACTTTACAGCGTTTTATATTTGGATGTTAATCCTTGTTTTTCGAACTTACTTTACTTCTTCAAAATCAACATCCGTAACTTCACCGTCTTTTTTATCGCCAGCACCTGCATTTGAATTACCCTGAGCACCTGCTCCCGGGTCACTTTGTGGGCCTCCAGCCTGTTGTCCGGCATTGTACATATCGCCCGAAGCAGCCTGCCATGCAGCATTTATAGCTTCCATAGCGCTATCTATAGCTGCAACATCCTGAGCTTTATGAGCATCTTTCAGTTTAGCCAAAGCACTTTCAATTGCACCTTTCTTATCAGCCGGAATCTTGTCACCATATTCCTTCAACTGTTTTTCGGTATTGAAAATCATTGAATCGGCATGGTTCAATTTATCGATACGTTCTTTAGCCTGACGGTCAGCTTCTTCGTTAGCCTGAGCTTCTTCACGCATACGTTTAATTTCGTTATCCGAAAGTCCAGACGAAGCTTCGATACGAATACTTTGTTCTTTACCGGTTGCTTTATCTTTTGCCGTTACATGAAGAATACCGTTGGCATCAATATCAAACGTAACTTCAATCTGAGGAACTCCACGAGGGGCAGGAGGTAAACCATCGAGGTGGAAACGTCCGATTGTTTTGTTGGCATTCGCCATTGGACGTTCGCCCTGCAAAACATGAATTTCTACCGATGGCTGGTTATCAGAAGCCGTGGTAAAAGTTTCCGATTTACGGGTAGGAATTGTTGTGTTCGATTCAATTAAACGGGTCATAACGCCACCCATTGTTTCGATACCCAGCGAAAGCGGAGTAACATCTAACAACAATACGTCTTTAACTTCACCGGTAAGAACACCGCCCTGAATAGCAGCTCCAATAGCTACAACTTCATCAGGATTAACACCTTTTGAAGGAGCTTTTCCAAAGAATTTTTCGACAGCAGACTGAATTGCAGGAATACGGGTAGAACCACCAACCAAAATAACTTCGTTGATATCGTTTACGGTAAGTCCGGCATTTTTCAAAGCAGTACGGCAAGGTTCAATGGTACGCTGAATAAGATCATCAATCAACTGTTCGAATTTTGCACGTGTAAGGGTACGAACCAAGTGACGAGGAACTCCATCAACCGGCATAATATAAGGCAGGTTAATTTCGCTTGATGTGGTACTTGACAATTCAATTTTTGCTTTTTCAGCAGCTTCTTTCAAACGCTGCAAAGCCATTGGATCTTTTGAAAGATCAATACCTCCGTTTTCTGATTTGAATTCGTCTACCAACCAGTCAATAATACGATGGTCAAAGTCGTCACCGCCAAGGTGAGTATCACCATCGGTCGATTTTACTTCGAAAACGCCATCGCCTAATTCGAGCACCGAAACGTCGTGTGTACCACCACCGCAGTCAAAAACAACAATTTTCATATCGCTGTTTTTCTTATCAAGACCATAAGCCAACGCAGCAGCAGTAGGTTCGTTTATAATACGCTTTACCGACAAGCCTGCAATTTCGCCAGCTTCTTTGGTTGCCTGACGCTGTGCATCGTTAAAATATGCAGGAACGGTAATAACAGCTTCTGTAACTTCTTGTCCAAGATAATCTTCAGCAGTTTTCTTCATTTTCTGAAGAATCATAGCCGAAATTTCCTGTGGAGAATATAAACGATCTCCGATTTTTACACGAGGAGTATTGTTATCGCCACGAGCAACATCGTAAGGAACACGTCCAATTTCTTTTGTAAGACGGTCGTACGATTCGCCCATAAAACGTTTAATAGAATAAATAGTCTTATGTGCATTTGTAATAGCCTGACGTTTAGCAGGATCTCCCACTTTACGTTCTTCATTATCCAAAAAAGCGACAACCGAAGGAGTTGTTCTTTTACCTTCGTTGTTAGGAATAACCACCGGCTCGCTACCTTCCATTACCGCTACGCAGGAGTTTGTAGTTCCTAAGTCGATACCAATTATTTTACCCATTTCAAATATTATTTTATTCGGTTTTTATTATTTGCAAAACACTGACGACTGAGCTATTCAATGATTGTGCCATATGTTTTAGTTCTGTCTGTACAGAAATTCTGACATTAAAACAGGTTACGAACGAATATTTAATTGTCAGCTTCTCTGACATCTTGTCATTATTATTAATCTATAAAAAGTAACGTTTAAAAATCTTCATCTTTACTTTAAACCATATTTAAAACAATATCAATTGTTTACATAAATAATTCACGCTAAATATATTTTTTTTGATAAAAATGTGTGGATATAAAAAATATTAATTGATATTTGCAGTGTATTAGTTTTGTAGTACACTAATAATTCAAGATATGATTGACATTAAAAATTTATCATTTGGATACAAAAAAGGAAGGTTGTTGTTTGACAACCTCAACCTTGAATTGCCTTTAGGCAACATTTATGGTTTGTTGGGCAAAAACGGCGCCGGCAAAACTACTTTATTAAAGCACATAACTGGTCTTCTGACTCCGCTCGAAGGTGACTGCTTTATTGAAGGCGTTACTGCTAAAGAAAGGAAACCTGAGATTCTGAACGACATGTTTCTCATTCCCGAAGAATTCGAGCTTCCTTCGATGAGCGGTAGTTTGTTTGTTTCGCTTCATGCTCCTTTTTATCCAAATTTCAGCTTCGAAGAATACAGCAACTACCTGACTGAATTTCAATTGGACGAAAGCAGTAAGCTTAACAAAATGTCGTACGGACAAAAGAAAAAGTTTATAATAGCATTCGGCCTGGCAACCCGCACCCGTATGCTTATACTCGACGAACCGACCAATGGACTGGACATTCCTTCTAAAAGTCAGTTTCGCAAAGTAATCGCCTCTTCGATGGATGAAAGCCGCTGTATTCTAATATCGACACATCAGGTTCGGGACCTATCCAGTCTTATCGATCATGTTATTATTCTTGATAATGGTAAAGTAACATTTTACCAGAGTACAATTGATATTTCATCCAGATTGTCGTTTGTACAGACAGGTAAAGATACTGATGGTCTGGATATTATTTATGCCGAAGACATTTTGGGAGGTAAAGCCGCCATGTGCCGCAATAATGGTAAAGAAACCGATATAGACCTAGAGCTTTTATTCAACGGTGTTACCAGTAATCCTAACACAATCAATTCATTATTCTAAAAGCATATTACAATGAAAACCAATAATACATTTGACTCTCAGAGACTTTTCTTATTGTTTCGCAGACAGTTAAACCTTAGCTGGAAACAAGTATTGCTCGCTTTTGGAGCCATTTCGGGTGTTATGATTCTGATTTTTTCGCTTACTATTTTCAAGCATGGATCAGTCGACTTTTCGGTAAGCTTTGTTAACACTATGCTTACAGTATTCTTTATCACCGGATTAGGTTTTTCCAGCAGCATTTTTAACGAATTAAACAGTCCTCAAAAAGGCTTTCTCTACCTTATGCTTCCGGCTACAGCGCTCGAAAAACTTATTATTGCATGGTTTATGACTGCATTCATCTATCTTTTGTTTTCGTTTGCAACGATCTATGCAATTAACATTATTCTCATCATTATCAATGCATTGATATTTCATCAACCAGGATTAACGCTCGTCAATTTATTTATTCCACAGTATTTAGACGTATTTGCCGTTTATCTTGTTGTGCAACCAATATTTTTGCTTGGCGGCATCTATTTTCGTAAGACCAACTTTTTCAAAACCATACTTGCTTTGTTTGTTGTTGGTTTAGCCATATCAATTTATGGCGGAATTGTTTTAAAGTTAACGACTCACTTACCTCAAGAAGGTGTTAATATTCACATCAATAACGAGGAGATGGATCTGGTTACAATGAAATACATTATACCTGTTGCTAAATTTCTCTTCTGGGGCTGTACCGCTCCGTTCTTTCTGATAGTTACCTATTTTCGTTTAAAAGAAAGGCAAATACAATGATGGAATTTACAGATAAACAACCCATTTATATCCAGATTGCCGATTATTTCTGCGAAAATATTTTATCGAGACAATGGAAAGAAAGCGATAAAATACCCTCGGTTCGCGAAATAGCGGTAGCCATGGAAGTAAACCCCAATACAGCAATGCGATCGTTCACCTACTTACAGGATAAAGAGATTATCTTTAACAAACGCGGGATTGGCTATTTCGTTGCCGAAGGTGGTTACGAAAAAGCATTAGAAATGAGAAAAGAAGCTTTTATAACAAAAGAACTTCCGACAATGTTTAAAACCATGATTTTGCTCAACATCAGCTGTGGTGAAATCGAAAAGCTGTTTAGCAATTACGAACTCGAAAACAAAAAACCATGAAAAAAGATAAAATGAAAACCAGTAACAAACTTTTGTTCGGCCTCTTTATTGCTATTTTAGTTGTAATAACCATTACTGCCGTTTTTATTTCCAGAAACTTAAAATTTGGACCTTCCGTAAATGGCAGTGGTGTTGCGCTAAGTGAAAACCGTCAGCTTCAGCCATTCAACCAGCTTGAAGCAACAAGCGGAATACAAGTAGTTTACACACCCGGTTCCGGTCCTAAAGTTTCGGTAAAAGGAGACAGTAATCTTGTAAAACAATTGGTTACAGAGGTAACAAACGGTAAATTATCAGTTCGCCTTAATGTCAAATCGTTTCGTACCAATATGCCTCTGATTGTTGAAATTACAACCGACAGCCTCACACAGGTAAGCATTGGTGCCGGCTGCGACTTTACCGTACACGGATCCATGAAGCAAAACGCATTAACATTGGATGCAGGAAGTGGCAGCTCTGCCGACATTACCGGCGAATTCGGACGATTTGCAGCCGATATGAGTTCGGGCAGTTCGGCAAAATTTGCAGGAAAGACGGCTCAGGCAAAAATCGGAGCTTCATCGGGAGCCGAAGTTAAAGCAGCCAGCTTTATTTGCGGAATTGCAAGCATCGAAGCCAGTTCGGGCGCTTCTGTCAACATTAACGTTACAGGTGAGCTTAGCGTAGACGCGTCATCAGGCAGCGTAATAAAATATGCAGGAAACCCGAATATGAAAAGCATCAATATTTCAAGTGGTGCGACACTTAGTAAATAGTTTACAGTTTTAGGTTTATAAATAAGAAAGTCCATGGCCCCTCTCCTGCCATGGACTTTCTCGTAATAGTCAACCAAATTAATCGGCTATTAACGAATCAATTTCGCGATTAAATTCTTCAATAAATTTCTGATAATATTCGCCTGTAGCAGGTCCATTAAAACCCGCATGAATTTTTCGGACAACACCTTTTTTATCAATAAAAATCATGGTTGGAAATGAAAAAAACGACTTCAGTTCGGGCAATGCATCTGAAACAGCATTGGCACCTGTTTGTCCGGCAAATAAAATATTATACTGAATGTTATACTTGTCGATTAGATGGCTAAGCATGCTTCTGGCGTAAGCTAAATCATTTTTACGTTCGAAGGCAAGCCCAATGATTTCGATACCACGTTTTTTATTTTTCAGATACCAGGGAGCCAGAAAAGCAGATTCGTCCATACAATTGGGACACCAACTGCCAAGTATTGTAACAACAACTATCTTATTTTTAAATTGTTCGTCGTTAATCGAGATCATTTTTCCCTGAAGGTTAGGAAAGCTAAAGTTTAACTTCTTCACTCCTTCTTTTAAACTAGTAAGACTATACGGATCAGGCAATTCAGCCTTATCATTTCGTTGTCCTTTTATAACGGTTTTTCTACGAACTGTGTAAAAAATACCTTCAAATGAATAGACACCTGTAAACTGACCTTCAATAAGATATGGATTAGAACCGCCAAAAGTCGAAAGTTTAAACCTATTTTCATCGACCAAGCTATCAAGATAACGATAATCACCCGAAGAAGTCATAATCGTACCGGTAAATCTGGCTCCGTCCTGCTGCTCAAACAGTCCAACAGTAAGTTCAGTATCGCCGGGGTTTACAAAGCAAATCTCCCATTTACCGCCAAGACTGTGAACAGGTTCTTTAGCTGTAGCCTCAAACCGAGGCAGATTTCCATATTTTGCAGAGAAATAAATTCCGGTATCAGGTTTTTCGCTACTCAGTTTCTTAAAACGACCAGCTAACTGTCCATCATTCGTATATTTTGCCGCAAGCAGAGCATCGTACAGATTGACAGGAATATATACAGAATCACTTTTTTGTAAAAAAGGGTTCAATTCAGCACGTTCATTGCCATTAATAAGAAAAACCGAAGCTCCTTTTACTTCAAACTGAAACGGAATTTGAGTATTGCGGGTAATAAATTCGCCACGCCACATTCCTTGTTTCAGAGTCTGCTGTGCCGAAAGCGGCAAACTTGAGAATGCAAGCGCCAAAAAAAACAGCTTTTTCATTCAGAATTTATTTGTTTCATTTTGGGTAAAGGTAATCAGTACCATTAGCTATGGCGATACCATAATTGGAGTATTTTATTCAACATTTATTATTTCATCTCACATTTTATCACAGAACCACCACCGGAAACCATATGCAAATTAATTTTATTTATCCTTTTAAGTATTTGATTATAATGCTTATAATCGGTTGCGACCAACTCAACATTTACTCCGTCTATAAATATTTCAGCATTATAGCACAATGAATACTCCACAAACAAAATATCAGTAAAAAGAAGCGTTTCATAGTTTAGTATTAAGTTGCGACCAAAGATAAAGCGTGCAATGAACCCTTTGGTTACATCATTATAAAATCCTTAAAAACCTTAAAATAAGTCATTAAAAGAAAGTCTAACATTGCGTTATTCGTCCGAAAATCGTTATTTTTAAGAAAAATAGAAAAACAGAAGCCGGCCTAAGTCAAAAAACATTCATAACGTATTGATTAATAAAACCACTCGATATGAAAAAGATATTTGTTCTTGACACCAATGTTCTATTGCACGATCACAAGTGTATTTTCAACTTTCAGGAAAATGACATTGTGCTTCCCATTGCCGTACTTGAAGAACTCGACAAATTCAAAAAAGGCAATGACGTTATTAACTACCATGCTCGCGAATTTACCCGCGAACTCGACGAACTTTCAAACGATCATTTATTTAATGGTGGAGCCGAATTAGGCGAAGGTCTCGGAAAATTGCGCATTGAAACAGGCAAGCCTTACAGCAAAGAACTTGAACAATCGTTCCCGGATAAAGAAAAACCTGACCATCAGATCTTAAACATCGCTTACTACGTTTTTAAAGCAAATAAAGGAACAACAGAAGTTATTCTGGTTTCGAAAGACATAAACCTGCGCATGAAATCAAAATCGCTGGGTATGCCTGCACAAGACTATAAATCGGACAAAGTTGTTGACATTTCTCCTTTACATAAAGACATTGAAGAAGTTACGGGAATAAAAGAAAAGCAGATTGCACAATTGTATGAATCGAACGACGGTATTCCGATCGACAAATTAAAAATGGATCCAATGCCTGGTTTTAATGAATATTTTCTCATCAAAAACAAGAGTGCAAATATTCCGGCTTTATACCATACTCAAAAAAACAGTATTGTTAAAGTTGAACGCCACCGGGCATTTGGCATAGAGCCTCGCAATCAGGAACAAATATTTGCGATGGATGCGTTGCTGCGACCGGAATTTCCGCTGATTGCGATTACCGGTAAAGCAGGGACCGGAAAAACACTGCTAGCGTTGGCTGCTGCATTAAATCAGGAAAAAGGTTATGACCAGATACTTATGGCCAGACCAATTGTAGCACTTTCAAATCGCGATCTGGGTTTCCTTCCGGGAAATATCAACGAAAAAATAAACCCATACATGCAACCGCTGTTCGATAACCTCTCGTTCATTAAACACCGCTTCAAATCTAATAGCCGTGAATTTTTGGCCATCGATCAGATGCAAAAGGACGAAAAGCTCGTCATTGCGCCGCTTGCCTACATCCGCGGACGAAGCCTCTCAAATGTTTTTTTCATTATTGACGAAGCGCAGAATCTTACTCCACTTGAAGTAAAGACCATTATCACACGGGCAGGAGAAGGTACCAAAATTGTGTTTACCGGCGATATTCATCAGATAGATTCACCATATCTCGACTCTCATTCGAATGGGTTGAGTTATCTGTCCAACAAAATGCGTTGCCAAGAACTATTTTGCCACATAAATCTGGTTAAAGGAGAACGTAGTCCGTTAGCCGAATTAGCAAGTAACCTGTTATAAACTATGGAAAAACTGTTGCACCTTGTCCGACACGGCAAATCGTCGTGGGATATGACAAACATCGAAGATTTTGATCGTCCACTAACCGAAAAGGGAATACGTAACAACTATAACATTTCCAGAAGATTTATTCTCAACTTTCCTTCAGTTGATCAAATCATTACAAGTCCGGCAACCAGAGCTATTGCAACGGCCATTTGTTTTGCCCGAACATTAAAAGTATCGTCAAAGACCATAACCATCAACGAAAGCCTTTACTTTGCAGGGCTTGACGCTATTTTCAAGACAATCAAAAACACCCCCGACAACATTAATTCGCTGATGCTTGTCGGGCACAATCCGGAATTTACAGAACTTTTTGAACTTCTACTGCCTTCTGTAACCGAAGAAATGCCAACCTCTTCGGTTGCCAGTATTCGTTTTAAAGTAGACCATTGGGATCAGATTGCTCCTCAGATGGTAAGTGAATGGTTCTTTGATTACCCGAAAAAAAGCTAATTTTGCCAGATAGGCTCTGCCATTCAGCCGTTTTTTGTTATAACTATAAAGCGCCCCTTATGTCAAAAAAAATAATCAGTCGCGAACTTAGCTGGCTTTCGTTTAACGAACGAGTGCTTCAGGAAGCTGCAGATCCAACAGTTCCGTTAGCCGAACGGATTAAATTTTTGGGTATTTTCTCAAATAACCTCGATGAATTTTTCAAAGTTCGGGTTGCCTCCATTAAACGAATGATTGACATAGGATTAAGCAACAAAAAGCAAGAATGGGGAACTCCAAAAAAAAATATGCAGGAAATTCAAAGCAAAGTTTTGAAGCTGCAAAGCAAATCGAACAGAGTTTATCAGGATATTCTGTTAAATCTTGAAAAAGAAAATATCTTTCTAATTGACGAAAAGGGGCTGGACAATAGTCAGAAAGAATTCATCAACCACTATTTTGAAGAAAAGGTAATGCCTTTTCTGACTCCGGTAATGCTCACTAAACCAGAGTCTTTTCCTTACATGAAAGACAAAAGCATTTACCTTGCCACTAAAATGTGGAACGAAATACATGACCTAGAACCCCGTTTTGCACTTATCGAATTGCCAACAGCCGTTCTTGATCGTTTTATCGTTTTACCCGAACAGGAAGGTAAGAAATTCATTATCATGCTTGATGATGTTATTCGCCTAGGTCTCAAAAAGTTATTTTCAATTTTCATCTACGACCATTACGAGGCTTATACCATAAAAATAACCCGCGACGCGGAACTTGATATAGATAATGATTTATCACAAAGCTTCTTAGAAAAAATAGCAGCAGGCGTTAGCAACCGTAAACAAGGTCAGCCGGTTCGCTTTGTATACGATTGTGCAATTCCTAAAGACTTGCTCGAATTTATCACCACCGGCCTTGAACTGGATGGAGAAGACAATCTTATCCCTGGCGGACGCTATCATAACTTTAAGGATTTCATTAGTTTCCCGAACATTGCAGGAAAACATATCGAATATTCTCCCACCCCGCCCTCGTTTCACCCGTTATTGCACAACAAACGCAGTATAATCGAAACGCTTCAGCACCGCGATGTTTTGCTGCATTATCCTTACCAGAAGTTCTCACATTTTGTTGATTTATTGCGCGAAGCAGCTATTGACCCCAATGTAACCGAAATAGCAACTACTATTTATCGGGTTGCTCGTAACTCAAAAGTTATTAATGCTTTAATAAATGCAGCGCGTAACGGTAAAAAAGTTACTGCTGTAATTGAGCTTCAGGCTCGTTTCGACGAAAAATCGAATATTTACTGGTCTCAAAAACTAGAAGAAGCGGGAGCTGAAATTATCTTCGGCATAAAAGGGCTCAAAATTCATAGCAAACTGGTACTTATTACCCGCAAAGACCATAACCGTACAGAGTATACGGCGGTTGTAAGCACCGGAAATTTTCACGAAGGCAATGCCTCGGTTTACACCGATATGGCACTGATGACATCCGACAAACGGATAACCCGCGAGGTTAAAAAAGTTTTTGATTTTTTTGCGAATCCGTATCTCAACTTCTCATATAAATCGCTGCTAGTTTCGCCTCTTTATATGCGCAAACGTTTTTATCATTTAATTGACAATGAGATTGCAAATGCAAAAATGGGACGTCCGTCTTTTATCCATGTAAAAATTAACAATCTCATTGACAAGGACATGATTAACAAGCTTTACGAAGCCAACAATGCCGGAGTAAAGATAAAGTTAATTGTAAGAGGCATTTGCGGGGTTGAAGCAGGAGTAGCAGGTATCAGCGAAAACATTGAAGCTATCAGTATTGTAGATAAATTTCTGGAACACGGGCGAATTATGGTCTTTTGTAATAACGGCGATGAATTATACTATATTTCATCAGCCGACTGGATGACCCGCAACCTCGACCATCGTGTTGAAGTTGCCTGCCCTATCTACGACCCACTTATTAAAAAAGAGCTTCGTGATATTATTGATTTTCAATTAAAAGATAATGTAAAAGCACGTATCATAAACCTAAATCAGGACAATCCGTTTGTAGAAAACGACTTAGCACCTTTGCATTCGCAGGAAGAAATTTACGAATACTACAGAAACAAGCAGAACGAGTAATTATTCATATTCAATAAAACTCAAAAAAGGAATTCGAAAAGATACTTTCAAATTCCTTATGGCAGGTAATTTTTCGAAATTGTACCTTTGCAGCCACTCAGAAAAGACAATACGTGGAAAAGCAAAATAACAAGCCTCGTGTAGCGTTTCATACGCTGGGCTGCAAACTCAATTTCGCCGAAACAGCTACCATTGCCCGGATGTTTACCGATAAAGGTTACGAAAAAGTCGATTTCAATGAACAAGCTGATGTTTATGTAATTAATACTTGTTCGGTAACCGAGCAGGCTAATAAAAAATGTCGGCAGGCGATTAAACAGGCATCTCATCATGGGGGAAAAGTGGTTGTAGTTGGCTGTTATTCGCAACTAAAACCTGAAGAAATCGCAGCAATTCAGGGAGTTGATTTAGTATTAGGAACCCGTGACAAATTCAATGTTTTACAACGCCTCGACGAAGTTCAACAAGGTATTAAACAACGTATTTATAGTTCATGCATCGATACAGTAGAAGATTTTAATTCTTCTTTTTCGCTCGACGATCGAACCCGTGCATTTCTTAAAGTTCAGGACGGATGTGACTACCATTGTTCCTACTGCACCATTCCACTGGCACGTGGTAAAAGCCGTAATCCAGACATCGTTCAAATTGTTAACAATGCAAAAGCAATTGCAGCCAGTGGCGTGCGCGAAGTAGTTCTTACCGGTGTAAACATCGGCGATTTCGGACAAAACGAAGGACAAAACTTTTTCGATCTGATAAAAGCGCTCGAACAAGTTGAAGGCATATATCGCTATCGCATCTCGTCAATTGAGCCAAACCTTATAACTCCCGATATTATAGATTTTACTGCTCGATCAGAAAAATTTGCACCACATTTTCACATACCATTACAATCGGGCAGCAACAAAATTTTGGCATTAATGTCCCGTCGGTATAAACGAGAATTATATGCCAGCCGGGTACGCGAAATACAAGCAAAAATTCCGCATGCCTGCATTGGTTCTGATGTTATTGTTGGTTTTCCGGGCGAAACCGATGCGGATTTCGAAGAAGCCTACGCATTTATCCGCGATATGGAAATTTCTTATTTACACGTTTTTCCTTACTCCGAACGGCCTGATACCCTTGCAATTACCTTTACGGGTAAAGTACCGGCAAAAACAAAAGAAGAACGGGTTAAGAGACTTATCGAATTATCAGACAGATTACGACATAAATTTTACGCTTCTAACTTAGGAAGTGTACAACAAGTGCTTTTTGAAGGTAAATTTACCAACAGAACAATGAGCGGTTTTACCGGAAACTACATTCGGGTAGAACATCCCGCAGACGAAGCTCTTGTTGGACGTATAGCTAACGTAACCCTCGACAGTTTTAACGCCGACGGTCATATTAACGGAACGATAAGTAGAATAATATAAAAACCTGAACATGAATTATCAGGAAATGTGTATAAAAGTGGTTGATTTAGCAAAAGAAACTGGCAAATTTATCCGCGAAGAAGCAAAAAAAGCCTTGACACAAGAAAGTGTTGAGGTAAAAGGTTTACATAATTTTGTAACGTATGTTGACAAAGGTTCGGAAAAACGATTAGTTGAAGGACTTTCTTCGTTTCTTCCTGAAGCCGGTTTTATTGCAGAAGAAGGAACCTCCGACAAAAAAGGCGAAATATATAATTGGATTATCGATCCTCTCGACGGAACGACCAATTTCATTCATCGAATGCCTCCTTTTGCCATAAGTATAGCCCTGCAAAAAGGAAACGAAACTGTAATTGGCGTTATTTACGAAATTAACCTCGACGAATGCTTTTACACCTGGGCCGGAGGTAAAGCATACCTGAATGGTTCTGAAATTCAGGCATCGAATGCCGAAAGTATCCAGGAAAGTCTTATTGCAACAGGCTTTCCGTATTACGATTTTCATCGACTGCCCGCATACCTCGATACCATGGACTTTTTTATGAAAAAATCGCATGGTTTACGTCGTTTAGGTTCTGCTGCAACAGATCTTGCGTATGTTGCCTGCGGACGTTGTGATGCTTTTTACGAATATAGCCTAAGCCCGTGGGATGTTGCTGCAGGTGCACTGCTGGTACAACAGGCTGGAGGAAAAGTCTCCGATTTTTCGGGTGGCAATAATTATATTTTCGGAAAAGAAATTATAGCATCAAATAAATTGGTTTACAGCGAATTTTCGGAAGCCATCAATAATTTTATGGAGAAAAAGAAATATTGAGATGTTAAAAAAAGCAGTTGGAGCCATCACTTTTTTTCTGGTATATCCAGTTCTTTGGCTGGTAACGCGTTTACCTATGCCTATTTTATACCTGTTTTCTGATTTTTTATGTTTTTTGGCATACAAGATCATAAAATACAGAGTTAAAACAACCCGAAAGAATCTGGCAGCTGCTTTCCCTGAAAAATCGGATCAAGAAAGACTTGCAATTGAAAAGAAATTCTACAGTCATCTGATTGATTCATTTTTAGAATCGTTCGCCATGTTTGGTTTTTCTCAGAAGACCATCAATAAACATCTGCGTTTTAAAAACATAGAACTGGTAAATCAGTATTTTGAACAAAATCGCAATTTACTGGTAGTTCTTGGTCATTACGGAAACTGGGACTGGCCGGCCAACGTTACACAATTTACACTTTACAAAATACTGGCCATATACAAACCACTATCTAACAAATGGTTTGATAAATTATTTTACGACATACGATCAAAATTTGGAGTTGTTCCGGTACCAATGAACGACACATTACGTTTTGTGCAACAATATAATTCGAGTAAAACTCCATTTGTATTGTATATGCTTGCCGATCAGCGTCCTTTGCGTCAACATGCAAAAACATGGTTACATTTTATGAATCAGGAAACTCCGGTATTACCAGGAACTACAAAGATCAGTCGCAAATACAACATGCCTGTTATTTTCTTCCAAACCAAAAAGATAAAGCGAGGTCTTTACGAAATCAGTTTTAAGGTGATTTCCGAAAATCCAGCACAAGAATCTGAAAACGAATGTCTTGTAAAATATTTCAAAATGCTTGAAGAACAAATTCGGCTTGCTCCTGAATATTATCTCTGGTCGCACAATCGCTGGCGTTTTAATAGCAGCGAGATTTCGAAACAAATGCCTATCACTTTCATCGACAAATAAATGGAGCCAAAAATATCGGTTGTTATCTTAAATTGGAATGGCGCACAATTTTTAGAACGCTTTCTTCCATGTATTCTTAAACATACAAATCCCCAACTAGCAAAAATTATTGTTGCCGACAATGGTTCAACCGATAACTCATTAGAAATACTTCATCATAACTTTCCACAGGTTGAGATTCTTACTTTTACACAAAATTATGGCTTCGCTGAAGGTTATAATCAAGCCATCTCAAAAATAAATAGTAAATATATTTTATTATTAAACAGCGATGTAGAGGTATCTTCCAATTGGATTGAGCCATTAGTCGATTGCATGGAATATAATGATAAAATTGCTGCTTGTGTTCCTAAATTGCGATCAATTGACCAACCTGAAAGTTTTGAATATGCAGGAGCCGCCGGCGGTTATCTTGACCGATATGGATATGCTTTTTGTCGTGGACGCATCTTTGACAATTTAGAAACAGACAATGGACAGTATAATGATGCCAGACCTGTATTTTGGGGAACTGGAGCCTCTCTTTTAGTCCGTAGAGAATTTTTTATCGAAGCAGGAGGATTAGATGGTCGTTTTTTCGCACACATGGAAGAAATAGATCTGTGCTGGCGATTCTGGCGCTTAGGATACGAAGTAAGAGTTGTACCAGATTCTGTCGTTTATCACTTAGGGGGAGGAACACTACCTCAGGGAAGCCCCAGAAAAACATATTTAAACTACCGCAACAGCTTGCTCATGTTGTTAAAAAATCTCAGCTATACAGAATTACTGTGGATTTTGCCTTTTCGAATGATTTTAGACGGAGTATCTGCAATTAAAAGCCTTACTGACCGAAACGTCAAAGATTTCATAGCAATATTCAAAGCCCATATGTCTTTTTACTGTATGATTAGCTCGACATGGAAGCTTCGTAAAAAAGAGAATACCCAAAAGCCTTTGCCTAAGGGTATTCGATATAATGGATGTCTTGTTCTTGACTATTTCATCAGGGGTAAAAACAAATTTTCAGATCTTAATTTATAAATAATTTAGAATCTTTTCTAGCTGAATACCTCTTGATCCTTTAACTAAAATAGTTTTACCGTTTATAGGATGCTCCGAAATATATGCTTTTAAATCATCAACAGAATCAAAATTAAGGCCATAATTACCAGACTGTTTAAATTCATGACCAACGAGATATGCATTTTTTAAGCCAAGTTCAGACAACAAGCTTATTATTTCTGCATGTTTTTTCTTGGATTCATTACCCAATTCGAGCATATCACCCAAAATTACAGCCAATGCATTCTTCTCATCGGCATTAGAAAAATGAAGCAAAGCTGCCGACATGCTTGAAGGATTTGCATTATAGCAATCAATCCACAAAGAATTTCGTTCGGTTTTCACAAATTGAGAACGATTATTTGATGGAATATATTCTTCAACAGCTGCTTTCATTTGTAAAGGTTCGACTTTAAAATAATTGCCAACACACAATGCAGCCAATACATTTTCAAAATTATAACCACCCAATAAATTCGTTTGAATTGAAATATTATTAGCACCGATTGCTACATCTAAAGACAGAAAGGGTCCAGAATTCTTCAACAATCCTCTAACCTTGTCGCTTTCAGAAACACCATAAGTTATCTTAGAAACGGCTTTATCATTAAGCAATTTTTGTAAAATCGGATTTCCAGAATTATAAAACACGCAACCGTTCCGACTAACAATCGACTGATATAACTCTGATTTTGTCTTAATTACCATTTCAAACGATCCAAAACCGAGTAAATGAGCCGTACCAATATTCGTAATTAAACCACAATCAGGCAAGGCAATATCACATAACTCAGCAATATCACCCGGATGATTTGCTCCCATTTCTACAATGCCAATTTCAACAGATGAATCCATTGACAACAACGTCAATGGTACCCCAATATGATTATTAAGATTACCTTGTGTCGAAACAACTCTGTATTTCCGTGAGAGGACTTCTCTAACTAACTCTTTAGTAGTCGTTTTTCCATTAGTTCCTGTTATGCCAACAATAGGAATTTTAAGATACTGACGATGAAAACGAGCCAAATCCTGTAAAGTTTTCAGCACATCATCAACCAATAGAAAGCGCTCACCCAAAACAACAGATGGATTATCAACAACAGCATAACTGGCACCTTCGACCAATGCCTTCGCAGCAAAAGTATTTCCATCAAAATTGGCACCTTTTAATGCAAAAAAAATTGAGCCAGCCGGAATGTTACGAGAGTCTGTTGTAATCTTTCCTTGCTTAAGAAATAATTGATGCAACTTTTCAACCATATCAAAAACTTATTCTATTTATCAATAAAAAAGGAGGCATTTAGCCTCCCTTTCAATATTTATAAAATTAGATTATTTTCCTTTTGGACTACCTACACGTGTCATAGCACAACGGAAACCTAAATCGTCAGCAGATTCTTTCTGGTGCAGAAAACGACGCACGCCTGGACTCAAGTAATATGCACGATCTTTCCATGAACCGCCTTTAATTACACGAACTTCATCATTAATTAATGAATTATAGTCGCCTGTCCGCTGAGAATACATACGATTCGAACCTTCTTCTTTTTTTGTATCATCTCCCGAATAGTAAATACTTGATTCAAAATCGCCGTCTTTGAAGTTTCTGTAATCTGATTTTTGATAATTTCTACGATTAGCCGCATTTTCCTCTTTTACATTGCTCCATTTCAAACGACCTAAGCTATCTTTTTGAGCGACATTACCATCCTGATCTTTATCAAGAGACTGAAAAACATTACCACGATAAGGTCTAAAATCAGTTACGTCATCATTAGAATTCGCACGATAAACATCCATAACCCATTCGCTAACATTACCAGCCATATTATATAAACCAAAATCGTTAGGCCAATACGATTTTACTGGTGCTGTAACATCTGCATTATCATTAAGAGCGCCGGCAGTACCCATGTTATCACCTCGTCCACGTTTGTAGTTGGCTGCCATTTGCCCACGATCTTTTCCTTCTCCATTACGAAGCTGATGACCGTTCCATGGATATAATTTACGTTCAAATACACGTTCATCCTGAGAGTTACCTTTGTATGCCATTGCTGCATATTCCCATTCAGCTTCGGTTGGAAGTCTGTACTTTGGTAAAAGTAAACCATCCTCAAGTCTTACCTTTCGTTCATCGCCTGCAGGAGTTTTCATTGGATTATCGCCTGCAGCACCTTCGTATTGCCCAGCTAAATAAGCGTCTGTATTAAAGTTATCAGCTCCGCTTTGTTCTGTATTCCATTTCAATGCTCCTTTTTCAATGAGTATCTTTTCGTTTACACGATCTGTACGCCAAGCACAGTAATCATTAGCCTGAATCCAGTTCACACCAACAACTGGATATTCATTATATGCAGGATGCCTAAAATAATATTCTACATATGGTTCGTTGTATGCCATCGGATCACGCCATACCAAAGTGTCAGGAAGCGCATTCTTATACACCTGCGGATAAGTAGCATTAAAAACCTTTGTTATCCAATGTAAATATTCTCTGTAATCGACATTCCGTACCTCTGTTTCATCCATATAAAAAGAAGATACAGTAACTCTTCGTGGAGAATTATTCCAGTCATACATTACATCCTGTTCAACACGTCCCATGGTGTATGTTCCACCTTCTATAAATACAAGACCCGGGCCTGTCTGTTGTCCTTCATATTCAACAACTTCAAACCCGCCATTATCTGCATTATTATAGTCCCATCCTGTTGCATTAGAAGAAGATCCGGACACGGATGCATCTTTGTTCTTGCCACAAGAAAAAAGCAGTAATGAGCTTAACAAAAAAACAGGAAAAACAATTCTTTTAACAGCCATATCCTATGGTTTTTATTATCTCCAAAAATAATCTTTTTTTGATTTTTTGATTTACAAACATACTCATTTTTTAAAATGAGTCGAACGTATATCGATTACGTTTGGGCTTATTGTTTTTAAAAGTTATTAACAAATCCAATTCATGACTAGAAAAAGCCATGTTTACACCTATATTAATTGATCGTTCATATATATATCTAACAGACATGTATTTATAACGAATACCAAATCCAAGTGCAATGTTATACGAAGATTTAGGATAAGAGTTACTTATATTTAAAAGAAATTCGCCCCATGATCGATTAACTACTGATGTATAACGGAATACGGTTGGATTAAATAAAATAATTTGCATCTGCTGCCTAAAAATCCAATCTCCTCTTTCTATTTTTCCGGCACTTGTGTAATAAAAATAAAGGACAGATGTAGCCTGATAAAAATTTGTATTATCGTGCTTGAAGTATTCGCCCGGATCATAAATTGAAACAGCCGCACCATATTGAGGAGCGACCCACGCAAAACCAACCGATGTGGCAAAACCTGTTTTTGTTTGAGACGAGAGATTCTCGTACTCTTCCGTAGAAGAAGAACCAGGTGAAAGCTGAAAATACCTGATACCCAATCTCAATCCAAAATTTAAGCTTTGTTTTTTAGGTAAATTTATTTTATAGACATATCCTGTCGAAAGTTGGTGTAGCGTTGAAATTCCATTGGCCTGAGATTCATTATTATATAAGATACCCCAAGCTCCAGAAAGTAAAGCTGAAGGCGTTTCAAAACTTACACCTCTTGATAAATACGCATTATTAAAAGAGGCCCAGTGATTCTGATACGTTATTGCGCCCACCATTCCATTATTTCCGGTAAGGGCAAGGCTATGCCAAGATTCGTCGGGCGCAAGTGTATAGCTAATCTGTTGTGCATAGAGCGGTTCAAGCTCTATTAAAGCAAACAATATCACACAAAAAAAAGAGAACCTCAATATCAACATGTATAATTTTCAAACCGGGAGCCTTCTTTTTCCCTCACTTATTATAAAACGACAAGTTGACAAAGTTATTCCAAAAATATTTTTTTGTTTCTTTGCAAAGCCCCAGTAAAAATGCCCGAAAATGAGGAGCTTTTCTGCATTCATTCTTTTATTCATTATCAATTTAGCTTTGCTTGCACAAAATCCGACGCTTACTAGAAGTTTGATATGGCAAGATAATCTAAAACAAACCAGACTCTTACCCGATTTTAAGGGTTCTACACGTAATGCCGATTTTTTTCCTGAATACATTTTGGTTTTGCCATATACTGGAGGTTCTTATGAATTAAAAGCTGTTTCATCCGAAACTTTCCCAAAAGACAAGACAAAAGACGTTCCTAATCTCAATAACTTACCATCATCATTTCAGTTAAAACAAGAGATTTTTTATGCCCGGAAGCAAGCCTATATTCGACTTAGTATTGTACCTATAAAACAAAATAAATCAGGAAGTTTAGAAAGGATTACTGCTTTTCAAATCACAAAGACTACAACTAAGTCTGCTATTTCAAAAAGCATTATTCAACCAAAAAGTTACAGAAGTTCATCTATTTTACAATCAGGTAATTGGTTTAAAATAAAAGTAGATAAGAGCGGAATATACAGACTAACTTATGCTCAGTTAAAAGCACTTGGGTTAACTAATCCGGAAACCGTCAGAATCTATGGCAACGGCGGAAAAGTATTGCCAACAATGAATAATGTTTCACATCCGGATGATTTAAATGAATTGGCTATTTTGTTTGTCGAAAAAACAAAAGGCACGTTTACAGATGGCGATTATGTTCTCTTTTATGCGCAAGGTCCTGTAACATGGACATATTCAAACACCTCAAAATTATATCGACATCAACAACATCCATATTCAGCTTATGCATATTACTTTTTAACATCCGACCTTGGCCCCGGAAAAACAATAAGCACGCAAGCGATTCCCAGCAATGCGGCAAATCAAAATGTTACAAGTTTTGACGATTATAACTATCACGAATATAACCGATATAACCTGCTAAATAGCGGAGCTGAATGGTATGGAGAACTTTTCAATGCGGTTACAACTTCATACAATTTCACCTTCACTTTTAACAATATTAGCTCAACCGCAGGAAAAATATACTTTGATGCAGTTGCCCGTTCCAGCAATGTAAATACGTTCTCAATTCTTTATCAGGGACAAACGACAGCACAGGCATCTACCAGCGCTGTAAGCTATGCTAGTTCAGATCCTTATGCAACAGAAGCAGCAACGACATGCTCTTTTACCCCGACTTCGGCAACAATCAGTTTAGATGTAAATTACAACCGATACTCTGATCCGGACGCACAAGGCTGGCTTAATTACATCGGTGTAAATATTCGAAGACCATTAAGTTGGACGGGATCACAGATGGCTTTCCGTGATCAATATTCAGCTGGAAGTGGGAATATATCGACATTTAATCTTGGCAATGCAAATAGCGCTATCGTTGTATGGGATGTAAGCGATTTAAATAATGTTAGGAATATCAGCACCAGCCTAACATCAGGTATGCTTACTTTCAATGCCAATACTGACACTATTCACGAATTTATTGCTTTTGATCCGACAAAAGATGGGTATAGTCCAATAACCTCAGGTGACGATGTGGGGGCCGTCAGCAATCAAAACTTACACGAATCAGGGACAGCCGATTATATTATTGTTACACATCCCGATTTTTTAAGTCAGGCAAACGAACTCGCCAGTTACCGAAAAAACACAGATGGATATAAAGTAACCGTTGCTACAACAAGTCAGATTTACAATGAGTTTTCATCAGGCATGAAAGATGTTTCGGCCATACGAAACTTTGTTAAAATGTTTTATGACCGTGCAACACAAACATCGGATTTACCTAAATACCTATTACTATTAGGAGACGGAACGTATAACAATTACGCAACCAACTCAAGCAATCCAAACTTTATACCGACCTATCAATCAGCAAATTCCATTAGCGAAAGCAATTCATTTGTTAGTGATGATTTCTTTGGCTTACTTGACGATAATGAAGGTGAAGCAACTGGTTTACTGGACATTAGTATAGGTAGAATTCCCATACAAAAAAGTAGTGATGCTGATAGTGTTATCAGTAAAATAAAGCGTTATGCCACTACAAATAATTTCGGAACATGGCGCAATCATCTGTGTTTTCTGGCCGACGATGGAGACTCAAACCTCCATATGCAGCAAGCTGACGAAATTGCCGAAAAAATTAAGGCTGCACATCCTGTTTTCAACATCGAAAAAATTTACCTCGATGCATACCAGCAATATACAAGTTCCAATGAACAATCGTATCCAGATGCCAGTAAGCAATTCGAAAATAGTATTCGCAAAGGCGACCTGATTATCAATTATACCGGACATGGAGGCGAAAGTGGTCTGACAAATGAAAAAATGATAACAACAAGTACCATTGAAGCCTATAACAACCGTAATTTTTTACCGCTCTTTATTACAGCAAGTTGTGAATTTAGTCGATGGGACGATGTAGAAATCGACGGAGTTAACTCGTTCAAAGACAAAACCTCTGCTGGCGAATTAATGTTAGCACATCCTTCAGGTGGTGCAATTGCCTTATTTTCAGCAACACGCATCGTTTACTCAGGGCCCAATTTCGAATTAAACAAAGCCTTTTACAACTATGCTTTTAACATCGATCCACAGACGGGCAAACCATATCGATTAGGAGATATTATCCGATTAGCAAAAAATGATTTAGGCTCGGAGATAAATCATCGCAGTTTTGCCTTATTAGGTGATCCGGCTCTGCAATTAGCGAATCCACAGCTCGTTAACATACACACCGACAGCGTCAACGGGAAAAGCACGGCAACAGCAATCGATACCATAAAAGCATTAAGCAAAGTAACATTAAGCGGTAGTGTTTATAATTCATCTGGCATTAAAGATCTATCATTTAACGGAACTCTCTGGGTAACAGTTTTTGACAAAGAAATAACCAATAAAAATCTGCAAAACGAAGGAGAACCTCTTTTCTCCTTCAAAAAGCAAGAAAACATTGTGTATAAAGGGAAAGCAACTATTACAAAAGGAGCTTTTCATTTTTCGTTTATCGTTCCAAAAGATATTAATTACAGTTACGATGCCGGAAAAATTAGTTATTATGCAACCAACGAACAATCAGATCGTTCAGGCTATTACAAAAATTTCATTATCGGAGGTTTATCCAATACGCCTGTTTCCGACACTCAAGGTCCAACGCTCAAAGTTTACCTCAACAATGATAATTTTGCAAATGGAGCAATGGTTAACACCACGCCTCAACTAATTGCTTATGTGGAAGATAACAATGGAATAAATACTACAGGTACCGGAATTGGTCACGATATTACAGCTACAATTGACGAAAACACAAGCAATAAGCTGATTTTGAATGACTATTACGAATCCGATCAGGACAGCTATCAGAAAGGAAAAATTATTTATCCGTTTTCAGGATTGAGTGAAGGTTCTCATTCTCTTAAACTTAAAGTATGGGATATTGCAAACAATTCAACCGAATCAATTATTAATTTTGTTGTTGTACAATCCGATGAACTTAAGCTACAACACGTTTTAAATTACCCAAATCCATTTACCACTCACACAAGTTTTTACTTCAACCATAACAAACCAAGTCAGCAGCTCGATGTTATAATACAAATTTTCACCGTTGCCGGAAGACTAATCAAAACAATTCGCTCTACAGTAAACACTTCGAGCTATCTTGCGGGACCAATCTCCTGGGATGGATTAGATGATTTTGGAGATAAAATAGGCCGCGGCGTTTATATCTATCGGCTTAAAGTAAAAGATCCGACAGGAAAGACAGGGGAAAAATACGAAAAACTGTTAATCCTGCGTTAATAGAAAAATACAAATTAAATAGACAACGATGAAACATCTGGCATTACTTTCTGCCATCTTATTTTTTGCCAATTTAAAAACGTTTGCTCAATCTGTAGGCGTTAATGGACAGACACTTAATCAGGTACAAACAGCCGTTCCTTTTTTAAATATCACTCCCGATTCACGCGCCGGAGCGATGGGGGAAACAGGAGTAGCTACAACTCCGGATGTCAATTCAATGTATTGGAACGCAGCAAAATATGTTTTTACAGACAAAGCCGCAGCCATATCATTCTCATACACTCCATGGTTACGCAAATTAGTCAATGATATAAATCTTTCTTACCTAACCGGTTATTACAAGCTTGATAGCAGACAAGCCATTGCGGCCTCATTGCGATATTTTTCGCTTGGTGAAATTACATTCACACAAACAGGTGCATCGGGCGATGCGACTTTAGTAAGACCCAACGAATTTGCTCTTGATTTTGCTTATTCTCGTAAATTGTCAGAACAACTTTCGGGAGGTATCGCATTCCGATACATACGCTCAGACCTTACCGGAGGCAATTACGATCCATCGCAGGGAGAAACTCATGCCGGAACTTCTTTTGCTGCAGATATTTCGTCTTATTATACAACCCCCATCAAATTAGACGATGGTAAAGATGCCGATTTGTCTTTTGGTGTAAATATTTCAAATATTGGTGCTAAAATATCTTATACAGACAACAATCAGAAAGACTTTATCCCCATTAATCTGCGTATTGGAAGTGCGCTAAAAACAAATCTGGATGAATACAATACGTTAGGCATCTCGCTCGATTTTAACAAGTTACTGGTTCCTACCCCTCCCGTTTATGCTGATACAACAAACAGTAGTGGCACGCTTGCCATCATATCAGGCATGAGTCCAGATGTTTCGGTTCCTAAAGGAATGATCCAGTCATTTTACGATGCACCGGGGGGATTTAAAGAAGAAATTAAAGAAATTATATGGAGTATTGGTGCCGAATGGATTTATCGTCAGCAATTTGCCATACGTGGTGGTTATTTTCACGAAAGTGAGAGCAAAGGAAACCGTAAATATGCAACCGTTGGTGCCGGTCTGAAACTTAATGTTTTTGACCTCGATTTCGCTTATCTTATTCCCACTTCGGGGCAAAACAATCCATTGGCAGGAACCGTTCGTTTCTCTTTAGCCTTTAATTTCGATCATCAAAAAAACAAGTAAACTGCTAAAAAGCAATAAAAAAGGAAAAGGCATTAACACCGATAAGTGTTTAATGCCTTTTCCTTTTTTATTTGTAATTTTTTAGTCGGATACCGTATCAGAAGGAAGAACAATGACTTCTTTTTGTCCTTTGTCATCAAACAGGCAAACAATCTTGCTCTTTTCAATATTCATTTCGTGAACAGCTAAAGGTTCTCCGGTTGGTTGAACGTTTGCATAATGACCGGCTATCAGGTATTCTGCCATTTGCCGGCTAAGCGTCCAGCTCACGCCATAATGTCCACCTTCGAGTTCCCGAACTGTCATAACTCTATATATTAGAACTTTATCGGGTAATTGTTTCAGTTCCGATAATTCTTCCTGAGACATTATTGAATCTCTCAAAGGACGCGAACTTGCAAATAATTCAGAAAAAGCGCTAAAGGTTGAATCGCTTACTTGATAAACCTTTCTTAAAAACAACCAATATTGACGATCATCAATAAAATGAGTTAACTGTCGAAAATTATTTAACCTCAAAAAAGGATTCGATTTAGGTCCAAAAAGTAAATCGTCAATTTTCTGATCAGTCATTCTATTCAATTATTTAATCAATAATCATTAATAACTCTTGCTTTCTTTGTTTTTTTACCAGAAGCAGGAGTAACGTCAGTGGGAGTTTCGGCTGTCCATTTTGCACCTTCGCGATGAATTATAATGGGAGAAGCAGGATTGTACGAATCTTCTTCTTCTGAATAAACGTAACGTTTTACTTCAAGCGATTTATCTGAAATCCAACGAACACTGTCAGGAGCCCAATCATCGGGATAAAGCTCATAAACCTTTAATAATTTATCATCCTTAGTTAATGTCCATATTTCAAGGCCATTAGCTGCATATCCCGATTCCATATCGCCAAACTGGGTTACAAAAAAATCACGCTTTGGTGAAAACACCGGAGGTCCGATAACTTCCGTCATTGTTCCCGAACGACGGTCAATAAGCTGATAAGTACCACCTTCCCACCACTGTTCTTCAACTACAAAAAGTTTTTCTTTTTCCAAGTAATCAATAAGGCTGAAATAGCGAACAGATTCTTCGTTTTTCGAGGTACTGTCTGGCAATGTTACCGTTTGTCCATTTTTTAACTTAAGATAAAGTACACTGTTATCCCTTGAAACTAAATCGGGATAAATATCGATCAGTGCTTTTTCAATTGCTCGTGCACAATCAAAAGAATTTTCGGTTCCTGCACAAATTTTTTCAGGGTTAAAACCAGATCGATCATATTTATGATGCGATGTACATCTGGTATTTAGGGTTAAAAACAATATTGAAATTACAACCAAAAATGATAAAAACCTACCAACTTTAAACATGATAATTTTACGCATTACTTTAAGGTTACTAAGTTAATTGCTTTTTCGTTGTCTTTTTCTATGTTTCTTAATTGTTTTTAAATTTGTTTCACAATGTATAAAAACCTAATTAACAATCAAATAAATTCACATCTTTATATAAAAACAGAACGATTTGAATAACTTTTGTTCTACAACAAATAAAAACGAACAATAATTAGGCTTTTACAAAGTTGCCTTACGAAAAAGACGCAAAATTCTATACTTTTAATCAACTAACGAACTAACAAATGAGTGAATTAGAAAAAACTATCGTTCCTGATATTTTTATCGTGTCTGGAGGGAAAGGGCTTACCGGCGATTATGTTGTTAAAACGCTTTTAGCTCAATTTCCTGATTTTAAAATAACTACAACTATACTAGCAGATGTACACTCGGAGGAAGATGCCCGCAAAGCCGTACAAACAGCAAAAGATGCCGAAGGCGTTATTGTACACACCATGGTCGATAAACGCTTACGCGTTGCGGTAAATTCGATTTGCCACGAATTGGGAGTTCCTTCTTTTGATCTGATGGGTCAGTTATCCGATTTTCTGACTTGCGAACTAGGTGTTGAACCCATTAGCAAGCCTGGTCTTTTCAGAAAAACCAATCAAGCCTATTTTGACAGAGTCTCAGCTATTGAATACACGTTATCGGCCGACGACGGAATGAACCCGAAAGGAATTTTACGCGCAGATATTATTCTTACAGGAATTTCGCGCACAGGCAAAACCCCTCTCAGCGTTTATCTGGCCATGTTTGGATGGAAAGTTGCCAATGTTCCATTGGTAAACGGGATTGACCCACCTGAAGAACTATTCAGAGCAGACCCTAATCGAGTTTTTGGATTATCTATTAATATCCATACACTTATAACTCAGAGAAAACGAAGAGTTGCTTTAATGGGTAATTTTGACAGCGAATATTACTTAAATCCGCGCTTAGTTAACGAAGAACTTGAATTTGCACATCGTCAATTCAGAAAAGGAGGTTTTACTATTGTTGACGTGTCGAACAAGCCTATAGAAAGTACGGCTAATGAGATCTTAAATTATATTCAGCAACGTTTTGATTGTGAAGAACAAAAAATCAGACAAATGCAAAATGGCACTTTCGATCTGACAAACAATGAAGAACAGTCATAAAAAAACGAGGTTTTTATCTTTAATTATAAATTCGAGAAAGACAGCACGTTAAACTGATTTATAATTATAGTATAAAAACCTCGCAAGCAAACACTTGTATAGAAAACATAAGCATTTGTAGCTATTCTGATGAACCTCCTTTTTGTTTGATATCGGCTCCTGAAGATGAATGTCTTGTAATATTCTGAGGTTGACCTATGTATCTAATATCACTTCCACTGCTGGCATCAAATTCAGCTTCGCCGGTAATGCGTACTGTAGCATCGGATCCACTACTGGCTTTTATTTTACCATCAGTTGCAATAAACCCAACACCTTCAAAATCAGCACCAGAACTAATATCAACTAAAAGAACATCAGTTTTACCTTTTAACTTAATATCAGAGCCTGAACTAGCACTGCATTTAAGAAATTTACTAAAAACGTCCAATTTTATATCGGAACCAGAAGTTGCCTCAAGTATAAGATTATCAAAATGTAATTCGCCGGAAGAAAAGACATCGGCACTGGAACTCGATTTTATTTCCCGAAGATTAGGAACTGTTATATCAACTCTGGCTTTTGTAAAATGATGTGAACCAGAAGCACTTATTACAAGTGTAGAATTAGAAACTGTTGTTTTGATTTTATCTTGCAAATTAGCATCGGTAGTAACTGCAATGCTATATGTGTTAGCTTGTGTTATATAAACATCAATACCACAACATGTTTCAAGATTAACAAAGGGAACAGCATCCCGCTGTTGTGTAATCACGTCTCCATTTCCTTTTAGAGTCGGAAAATTGCAGGCTAAGCCAATCGTTAAGATTAATGCAAATGCTAAAAAAAGCAGGAACACTCTATAGGTCTTCATAGTATAAATTTGTTAGAACATTCTTAAAAACCATTTCAACTCTAAGACGAATGAATTAAAAAAAAGTTACAAATCGATCAAAATACAGATAAATCGCTCATTAATATTATATTACAGATTATATTCATATACAACATAATGAACTTTGGCGACATTGAACTTCAAATTTTCATTCTTTTTAAAGCCAGCCTGATTTAGCTGTTCTTCGGCCAATAAATGATCAGTCCGAACATCAATTCTTAAAACCTCACACCCCTGCTCTCTTGCTTTACTAATCCCGAAATCAAGTAATTGTCGCACAACACCTTTCCCTATACCAAGCGAATGCACAGAAAAGCAATGTGCGTATAATGATTGTTTTTCCTGTTCCTTTTGTGAAAGTTTAAGCAGTATTGGCGGCAACTTTGTTAAAATAGCCATTCCTAAAACGACCTTATCTCTTGCAATGTAGAGGTTTTGTGCGGCAATGCCGTTCTTAAGATTTTCTTCGCCGGGAGTAACAGCCCCCCAGCAAGTATATTGCTTTTCAGACTCAGAACCGCTATAGGTGCTAACCAGAAACATTGCCTCAAACAAATCATTATGTGTAGCTGCAAATATTTCCATAAACTTTTGGTTTCATTAAAATAATTTAGGTGTATTCGGTTTTAAATGTAATGTTTTTTTCAACGAACTCTTACTTTTGAACATAGAACCAAACGGGTCATAAGTATGAGTTATAAGTTTGTTGTTTACACATTAATAATTTCCTCTATTACAGCACTTTCGTGTGAAAAAGATCCGGCTATTTATTCATCAAAAGATGCCCGGCTTTTGTTTTCGACCGATACGCTTAAGTTTGATACAGTTTTCTCTTCAGTTGGTTCTGCGACGCATCGGATTTTAGTTTACAATCAATATAATAAAACGTTAAGGATTTCATCAATAAAACTGGCAGGTGGCAGCAATTCTTTTTTCAAACTGAACATTGATGGAACAGAAAGCACTCAAGTTCAAGATATTGAAATTTACCCAAAAGACAGTTTATACATTTTTGTACAGATAACGGTTAATCCAAGCAATCAAAACAATCCGGTTTCAATATCAGACAGCATTTCGTTTGAGACGAATGGTTCTGTTCAAAACATTACATTACAAGCTATTGGTCAAGATGTTCATTTATTAAAAAAAACACATCTCTCTCAAAACACCGAATGGATAAATGACAAACCTTACCTTATTTATGATACGCTATTTGTCGATTCAAAAAACACACTCACAATAGATCCGGGTGTAAAAATATATATGCACCGCAATGCAACCATAATGGCAAATGGACCTGTTAAAATGATGGGAACGCTTAATAATCGAATATCAATACAAGGAGACCGAACTGAAAAATTTTATCAAAATATAGCCGGACAATGGAATAAGATATGCTTACAATCAAACAGTAACGAAATTCATTACTCTTCCATAATAAATGGGACAATCGCAATACAACTTGGAAATTCAGAACAAGCATCTTCTCCCGATTTATATATTACTAATAGCAAAATTATAAATCAAAGTAATTCTGGCATTTACGCTTTCAATTCAAACATAAAGGCTGAAAACCTAGTTTTGGCAAATTGCGGCTGTTATTTACTAAATACTTCTTTAGGAGGAACTTGCACTTTCAACCAATGTACTTTTTATAATCAGGGTGTTTATGCTGTGTCACGAACAAGTCCTTCCATTTATTTATCCGACTCATACGCTGGCAAAACAGGTAATTTCCCAAATGTAAGTTTCTATAACTCTATTATTTGGGGATATTTAGAAAAAGAATTCGACTATTCAGCATCCAATATATCAAATGCCGCTTATTATTTCGATTACTGCATCTTACGCATGCCATCTGGATTCAATTTTAATGATACTCAACATTTCGGACAAATATGGAATTCTAATCCAAAGCTGAAATTAGAATCTCAAAATCAGGATACACTGGCAATTAATAAGTGGAATTATGGATTAGATACGCTCTCTATAGCAAAAGATAAAGGTAAAATACAATATGCCAATCTGATACCTTTTGATTTCTATGGTTTGTCAAGACTTTCAGATAATCAACCAGATTTAGGAGCAATTGAACGAAAGGAAGAATAATTTTTACAAATTATCTGAAAATATTTTATAAATTCGAAAACAAAACCCTGTTTATGAAATATTTACTCACGTTAATTTTCTTCAATCTCTGTTTTAATGCTGTTTTCTCCCAAATTCCAAAGCCAGTTGAAAAAGGATGTGTTCGTATTGCTTTTTTCAATTGTGAGAATTTTTTTGACAGTGTTGAAGACCCCTCAAATTCTGGAGATGATGCGTATCAACCGTCGGGAGAATTGCACTGGACATATAGTCGTTATCAAGCCAAATACAATGCGATAGCCAAAGCTATTATTGGCGTTGGTACGACTTCACCTCCTGTTCTTATGGGATTATGCGAAATAGAAAACGCACATGTGTTAAAAGATTTATGCACAAAATCGCCACTCTCGGCAGCTGGCTATCATTTTATTCATCGCGATTCTCCCGATCACCGAGGCATCGATGTTGCACTTTTATATCTTCCGCAACAATTTGAACCTATTGAAATTCGTTTTTTAAGAGGAAAAGAGCCATGGACAACACGTGAAATGCTTGCAGTAAAAGGAATTATAGAGCAAAGAGACACTCTTCATCTTGTAATCTGCCATTGGCCGTCAAAGAAAGGAGGAACGGAAGGAGAATTACTCCGCAACGAAACTGCTCAGGTTGCACGAAACTATGCCGACTCTGTTTTTCGTTATCAATCAAATGCTTGTATCCTTTTTGCCGGCGATTTTAACGACGAAGCCTACACACCAGCACTATCTCAACTCTGTACAAACCAAACTCAACCTCTTTTTGATCTGGCTGTAAAAACGGACAGTACAACTATTGGATCGCATAAGTTTGACGGACATTGGAGCATCATCGACCACTTTATCTCGAGCAAAAGCCTTATTTCTAATCATCCAGGGTTAAAAATTACGACTTTGCAAATGCGAATAGCAGCCTTACCATTTTTGCTTATCCCCGACGAAAGCCGCCTCGGCGTCAAACCGTTTAGGACATATACAGGTTTCAGGTATCAAGGCGGGACAAGCGACCATCTTCCTGTTTATATCGATTTACGCTTATCCGACAGGTTCTAAGCCTAATTCTTTTGCCTTTTGAATCAAAAAGCTATAAGCTTCGTCTCTATGATTTGGGATAAGACCGTCTAAAATAGCATCTTTAATAGCAACCTTCAGATTGCCAACCTCTCGCCCGGGAGCAAGGCCAAAAATGCGCATAATTTCATCACCATCAATCGGTGGCTGAAAATTGCGCAAAGCATCCTTCTCCTCTATTTCCTTCAATTTTTCTCGAACCAATTGAAAATTTCGAAGATGTTTTGCCTTTGTATCTTCATTTTTAGATGTAATATCTGCTTCGCAAAGCATCATCAGATCTTCAATATCTTCGCCTGCATCAAAAAGCAAACGGCGTACAGCTGAATCTGTTACAATATCTTGCGAAAGCACAATGGGTCTAAGATGCAATAAAACGAGTTTCTGAACATATTTCATTTTCATGTTCAGCGGAAGTTTCAGATTTCGAAATACATCTGGAACCATTTTTGCTCCCAAAAATTCATGTCCATGAAAAGTCCAGCCAGTTGGCGCAACAAAACGTTTGGTTGCCGGTTTTGCAATGTCATGAATAAGAGCAGCCCAACGCAACCACAAATTTTCGCTTTTAGCCGCTACATTATCAAGCACCTGCAAACTATGTAAAAAATTATCTTTATGAGCTTTACCCTGAACTACTTCTACTCCTCTCAATTTATCCAGTTCAGGAAAAACGTGCTCCAGTAAACCAGCAGCCGACAACAAATTAAAGCCAATAGAAGGAACTGGTGCACTCATTATTTTATTGAGTTCGTCAATAATTCGTTCTTTCGAAACAATATCAATTCTCTCAGCATCAGCAACAATAGCATTCCATGTAACCTCCTCAATATCAAAGCCAAGTTGCGTTGCAAAACGAATTGCCCGCATCATGCGTAAAGGATCGTCAGAAAAAGTGATGAGAGGATCGGTAGGCGTACGAATAATACCATTCTTCAAATCCTCGACTCCTCCAAAAGGATCAACCAGTGCACCAAAATCACTTTTATTCAGACTTATAGCTAATGCATTGATTGTAAAATCTCGACGTACCTGATCGTCTTCAAGCGTTCCATCTTCTACTATTGGTTTACGGGAATCGCGACGATACGATTCTTTGCGGGCTCCAACAAATTCGATTTCGGCACCGCCATAGCGGAACATAGCTGTCCCAAAATTTTCAAATACACTAACTTTCCCTGCTTTAGCCCTTTCGGCTGCTAAACGGGCTAATTTGATGCCACTTCCGGCTACAACTATATCTATATCTTTCGATTTACGACCCAAAATGCAATCGCGCACATACCCTCCTATTACGTAACACGACAAGTTTTCCGATTCCGAAACTTCCGATATGATGTTGAATATCTTTTTATTAAGATATTTCTTCATATTTATATATGTCAATTTGTTATCTTTGTGTTTCAAAATTACAACCAAAATACGTTAATTAGTCCCGATTGAACTAAAATTAGCCTTGGAATGTTATTTGTGTATAGAATGAATATAAATAAAAAAATAAGACAATGTTAGAACATCTTTCCACAAGCACTTTTAAATCAAAAGTTTTTGATTATGAAAAGAATCAGGAATGGAAATTCGAAGGAACCCGTCCTGCTTTAGTAGATTTCTATGCCGACTGGTGTGGCCCATGCAAAATGGTTGCGCCTATATTAGAAGAACTTTCGAATGAATATGGCGATAAATTAGACATTTACAAGGTGAATACCGACGAAGAACGAGAATTATCGGCTGCATTTGGCATTCAAAGTATTCCCTCCCTGCTGTTTATTCCACTAGACGGACAACCACAAATGGCAATGGGAGCATTACCAAAAGAATCGTTTAAACGGGCAATAAAAGAAGTTTTGAAAGTAGAATAACAAGAACATCTTACAAAGAAGCCTGTTATACTTTTAAATAACAGACTTCTTATTATGTTTAAAAACCATTTTTTTTCAACCACAGCAACAACGATTGAGGCCAACTGTTTTGTGTCGATTCACGACCTAAGCCGTATCCATGTCCACCACTCTGATAAAGATGAAGTTCAACTTTTACCCCTGCCTTTTTCATCGCCTCAAAATACAAGACACTATTCTCAACAGGAACAACATCATCATCGGCAGAATGTACTAAAAAAGCCGGAGGCGTTTGAGCTGTAACTTGCAGTTCATTTGAATAATGCTTTACAAGCGCACTATCAGGATTAAAGCCCAACAAATTGTCGCGAGAACCTTGGTGGGTCAGTCCCAATTTCATCGAAATAACGGGATAAATTAACATTGAGAAATCCGGTCGGGCAGAGACATTATCCGAAACAGGATAAACATTATCAGCATAAAGGGTGGATGCCGTTGCCGCAAGATGCCCTCCAGCTGAAAAACCCATAATCCCAATTTTATCAGGATTTATATACCATTCTGCAGCATGCCTACGGACAACACGAATAGCTTCCTGGGCATCTTGTAACGGAGCAATTGTCTTATTAATCATAATAGAATCAGAAGGTAATCTGTATTTCAGCACGATACAGGTGTAACCTGCTTTACTAAAATACTCTCCGATTTGTCGACCTTCATGATTTGAAGCTAAAATCCCATATCCACCTCCCGGACATATAACAATTGCAGCATGATTAGATTTTTCTTTTTCAGGAAAATAAATGGTCAGAGTTGGGTCTGTAACTTTTGAAATAACAAAATCAGGAGTAATAAACTCTTCATATCCAACTGATTTTTTGGCATCAGGGGCTCCTTCAGGCCATAACTTCATCGACAGAGATTGAGAAAAAGCGATGATAATATTGCCAAGGAACAAAATAAGAAAAACTATTTTTTTCATTTTATTATATGGTTAGATAGGCTAAAAATAGCGTATTTCTAAAAAATTAGTCCTCACACCAAACCATAAGTTCAACATAATCGCCTTTTTCATTTCTTCGGTATTCCACCACATCCACAATACCCTTATCGCCTGACCAACATAGTGCATTGTTCTGCAAGTGAATAACATCTGATTTCTCAATAAATTCGGAAACCCGTAACCATTCTTTCACCCTAGGAACAACCGATAAATCAAGCCAACGTTCAAGTTTGAAAGTTTCTGTCGAAAATATCAATTTAGTCTTCATTGCCTTCTTTTAAATAGCAGAATTATCAATAATGAATCAAAGCTATTTCTACCTAAGAAGGTTTCAAACGTAAAATCGGCAAAAAGGATTTTTTAGTCGGCAAATAAGGTTTATTTAATAGAAAAACTTTAAAAGGACCCCAAAAGGGCAAGGAGTATTAATCAACCATATTTGAACATCTCACAAAAAAGGATCTATTACTCTTGTTTTTTAAATCCGATTGATTTACCATTTCCTTCTTTAGCCTTTGCCTCAATTTTATAAGCATCGACATTTACCTTTTTAACAATAAGCTCGGGAATATTATATGATTTCATAAAATATTTATAAAAGTCTGGATCCTTCTGCGGAAGTAAAAATGGTTTGCAAGTTTTTCCATTTTCATCTATATGTGCAATAAACGGGCGTGTATATAATCCATCAATTCTACGGCTGCTAAACACAAACCAATGAGAATTAGAGTTCCAACTATGATAGCTATCAACATCATTGCTGTTCACTCCATCTAGCGGTTGATATTGCTTCGTGTTAAGATCCATCAAATATAAATCGGCATCCTTATGCCAAATAAAAAAATTACCATAAGCGGACATTGTAAACATCAAATATTTACCATTTGGCGAAATACGAGGAAAAGCCACACTTTTACCTGTTTTTGAGGCACTTACCAACGTATCAACTTTATCTCCAAATTTACCGGTTTCCGGATCAAAAGCAATACTACACAAACTGTATTTTACTTTATCATAATCATCTGGAATTACCTGCACTTTTGAACTACAGAAATACAACGTTTTGCCGTCAGCTGAAAAAGAAGGAAATGTTTCGAAACAATCGGAACTAAATAGATATTTTGTTGTAAGCAAAGTATTATTTTTTATATCATATACAACAACATCCGATTTAGAGTCAACAACTTCTATTCTCTTATCTTTTATTGCATGAAAAACCTGTGAAGTTTTATTAGTTGAAAAAGCGACATAACGACCAGAAGGGTGCCAATAAGGATATACACAATTAGAAATAGTATTATCTGTTTTCGTTTTTAATTTCTCAATTTTACCATCTTGTATAAGAATTGTTCCTCCATGATTTTCTCGTAAATGCAACAACATATTATCCGGATTATTTTGGCAAAATGAATGGCAATTCATACAGCTACCCGTTAACAACTTGCTATTTACAATAGGTTCTTCGGTAAAATCTGTTAGATTTCGTTGATAAATTCCCATTTCGCCCCATGACTCATAGCCAGGAGATATTAGACGATATACTAAATAAGAATTCACACTATCCTTACTAATATTGATACTGAAAGGCTGATATTTAAACCATTGACCGTTCTTTTTTGCAAAAACATTTACAGCAATGGTTTCTCCAGCATTCTTTTGTAAAAATTTATGCCATTTGTTTACAGGTATATCTATTTTATTTTCTCCAGAAACAGATAAAACACCTTCTTTTCCCTTCATATCGACATAAAGCACTTCACAAGAATCCGTAAATTCAAAATTTAATGGAGCGATGTTCACAGGAACACAAACATCTTTATAATCAGGAAATATTGATGGAAGCGTGCCAGTTTCTTTAGCATTCTTTACAGCATCGCCACAAGAAGCAAATATAAGAATGACAAAAACGTATTGAATGATATTAATTAATTTATTCATAATCAATTTGCAATTAACGGTAATGTAAATAAAACCAATAAGTGTTAGAAAAATTTGTCTTCAACATCTCTTGAGCATCCTGATAACTAGTATAAATACTTGCATAATTACGCATACGCATCTTAACTAAATCGCTTATAGGAAATTGCGATTGCTGTTCAGGATTTGTAGTCGAAAGCCCTATAACATAATATATTGCTTCCTGATAAGAAAGAGGTATTTGAGAATAGCCCATATTTTTCATTAATGGTAGATGTGACATGAAATTTTTTAAATCTTTATTTACCAAATAATAAGCCATAAGATATTGAAAGGCCATTTTGTTCTGAGGATTTTCATAAAGCATAATTTCTAATATTTTAGAAATATTAGAATAATCTATAAAAAAATCATGATTTATAATAAACCGTCTTTTTTCGCTCCATTCTGGTTGATTATTAATAGCTTGTTCATTATATAAATATTTTTCAGTTTCTTTCGCCCATTTTTTATAAAATAATGTCTTTTTTAAAATAGATAGATATTTGCGGGAAACTTCATATTGTCCATTTATAAGGTTTGTCTCCGCCAATCGTTTTAAGTCTATAACACTCAATGCATGATCTGGCAAAGTTTCATTACTTTCAAAAGCATAATGTTGAGCTTCATTAACCAAACCTATTTCGTAATATACATTATTCCCAATTAAAGTAGAAATTCCCTCTTTGCTGGAAGGTATAAATAAGCCGTCGACACCGTGTTGCCTAAAATAAAACATTTTATCAGGCATTTGGTTAGTTTTGGCAAGCGATAGATTTAATAATGATAAAGCTAAACTATTTTGCGGTGGTTTTTTTTCTGCACGGGCAATAACTTCATTCCACTGTCCATTACGAACGAGGTAATCATATGCCATAATTTCTTCAGCATCCATCATTACCCATAATTTCAATCCCCAATATCCCATAATGGCAACAACCACCATATTTGTAAATAAAATAAACTTATACCATTTTATTTGTTCAGGAAGAAAATAAAAAACGATCATTAACACAGGTACAAGAACAAAAAGAATAGAAATTGCCCATGGAACAACAGTTGTTATTTTATAGTAAAACTCACTAAAATAAGCCTGCAAAACCGGTTCTAAAATAAAAAACCGACGAATAAATAATGGCAAAACGACGGCAACAATCAAAATAGCAACAAAATATATCCAACTAATATTTTTTACATCTTCCCTCTTTTTCGCCTTATAATATTGAATAACTTCAAATACGAATACAATTAGAACATATGCAAAAGTTGCTCCCGCAAATAAATAATACGATATAATAGTAAATAAAATACCTGCTAATCCTCTATATTTTTTCAATGATACATAAGCATTTGCAATAGCTAAAGCTCCCAAGAAACCGATTATACCAGAAAGAGGATAAAATTCATTACAGAGAATCATAAAACAATTCAAAGCCGGAAGGAAACTTAAGGCAAAAAACAATTTATTATTTTTCACCTTATATAAAAGAGATTGTGTTAATTGCTGAATCGCTAATAATAGTAAGGTTATAATAACAGCTCCTGCATAAGGAAGATAATAAAACTGCGTAAAAAAGGAACCTAGATAGCCAGCAAATCCACCTGGCAATGACATTTTTGAAAGAAAATATTCTTTTGTAAAAAGAAAAGCTTGTAGCTGTTCTTCAAAATAAAGATGAAATTTATAAAAGAAAGAAAAAAAGAAAAAAACAGTTATGCAAAACAGACCTAAAAATATCCATTTTGAATAGAATAATAATTTATTTCGTTCCATCGATAGAGTAGTTAATTTTCTATTAATTCTGCTGAAATTTAACAGCTTCAGCCGTTTTTTTCTCAAAAACACTTTGAACATCAAAAGCATCAAAAGGTACAGGTCCTTTCGATAATTCGGGTATATTAAATGATTTCAAAAATATATCATAAAAATCAGCATCTTTTTGAGGTAACAAAAAAGACTTATGTACTTTACCATTCTTATCGACATATGAAAAATAAGGTTTACCATACATCCCATTATCTCGTTTACTGGCAAAAACAAACCAACGACTATTAGATGACCAACAATGATAAGAATCGGAATATTTACCATTAACACCCTCTAAATTATCTATTTTACAAGTTTTTAAATTTAGCATTTTTAAATCTGCTTCATTATGCCATATGGGAAAATTACCATAATCAGCAGATACATAGAGAATATAATTACCATCTGGCGACACTTTTGGCAAACAAACAGATTTGCCTGTTTTGTAAGAAGAAATGAGAGTATCTACTTTATTGCCAAACCGTCCCGACTCAGGATCAAAATCAATACTACATAAACTGTAACGCACTGATTTATATTGATCTGGCAATTTCACAGCAAGAGCTGAACAAAAATACAATTTGTGTCCATCTGCAGAAAACACCGGGGATGTTTCAAAACATTTATCACCTGAAATCAAATTGGATGTAGTTATCAGATTTTTATTAATATCAAAAACAACAACATCCGACTGTGTATCATATACCTCTAACCGCTTATTACGACTTGTATAAAATTCAGGAATAATTATGTTTGTAGAAAAAGCTATATAATTTCCTCCAGGATGCCAGTTTCCATAAACAAGTGCAGATAATGTCTGTTCTGTCTTTGTATTAATTTTACGAATCTTTCCATTAATATTAAGAAAAGTCCCTCCTTTTTTATTGCGCACATGAAAAAAAGAACGATTAGGATCATTAACACAATAAGTATGGCAATTGACACATCCATCATCTATTAAATTATTGTCTACTATCCGGTTCTCTTTAAATGTTTCAATATTTCTCTGACATATAGAAAGTTTATTCCAGACTTCATACCCCGGTTCTATTAAGCGGTAACTTAAATAAGGGTCAATTGGTTCTTTTGCTACGTAAAAATAAAATGATTTATATTTTATCCATTTATTATTTTCTTTTAAAGAAACTGTAACTATGACAGAATCATCTTTTTCTTCTAGCAATAATTTCTTCCATTTTTCAACAGGAAATGCTATTTTGTAGTGAGACTGAACATGAATAGTTGTCTTATGTCCTTTAGCAACGACATCTATTCTTTGGATATTGGTACCTCTACTTTTAAAATTAAGAGGTGAAATATTATAAGGAATAGTAACATTTATATAATCAGGATAAATAGAAGGATAAACATCTTTTTGCTGAAAATCAGATACAGGCGAATCACAACTTTCAGCAAGACAGGTAATGAAAAATATTATTGCAATTAAAATAATATATTTTTTCATGCTTCAGAATTAATAGATCAATGCTTATTTTCTTTAAATTGTGCAAAATGATAATAAAACCAATACGTTTTTTCAAAATTCTCTTTTAATAAAGTTCCATTTCCTCCACTATTCTGATAATCATTTGTATATGAAATAAATTTATCAGCTAAAGTTTTATCAAATTTAAAGGTTTTCCAAATATCGTCAGATGCTTTAGTCGCAGCCAAATGAATCATAAGCGCTTGTTGATATACTGAAGGTATTTTATCTGATATTTTAGATCTATATTTTTCATATAAATTATAAAAGTCATTAACATCTTTATTTAGTAAGTAATAGCACAACAAATAATCTAGCACTTTCTTGTTTTGAGGATGACTGGTTATTAATAATTGAAGAGTTTCTTCATATTCATTAGAACGTTTTATAGTGTCAACAGTTATCAATTGCTGTCTTTTTTCAACAATCCAGGATGCTTTCCTGCATTCATTCTCATTATACAAAAACTTACGTTTATCTTCTGCCCAATTATGATAAAACCATGTTTTACTTAAAATATTAATGTATTTCTCAGCGACTGAATATTCCCCATTAATTATATTTATTTCAATTAACCTTTTTAATAAGCGAACACTTTGCGTTTTAGGTGAGAAAATCATAGCTAATAAAGCAGCATGTTGCGAGGAATTGACATCACCTAATAAATAATAGGCCTCATTGCTAAAAGTAATTGTCATATAGTTCTCTGCCGGACTAACAGGAATAAACAAACCTTTACTCTCAGGTTGATATGTTTCCATAAGTTTTTCAGGCAATTGATCTGTTTGTAATAATGCCAAATTTGTGTAATATGCAGAAATATTATTTCTCATTTTATACTTTTCCGAAAGCGAATAAACCTTAGACCAATTACCTTTATTAGCTTCATGATCTAATGCAAGAATATTTTCCAGCATAGGATCAACGACAAAATCAAACAACTTAAAACAAATCAAAAACAGAACAATAAACTGAATAACAGCAGATAAGTTTGATTTTATTTTAATCTTTGCAAGAACAATCTTAATGATTACAAGTAACAAAGGAGTAATAACAGATAACAAAAGAAGCATTTGCCACTTTTTCTCAAGTAAAGAAGGATAAAAGAAAGACTGTTCTATTGTAAAAAGAAATATATAATGAGAAAAAAAGGCAACAGATAATGAGCTAAGTAAAAGGATAAAAACATAAATATAAACTTGTTTCTTATTAGTAATAAAAAACTCATACAAGGCTATAAACAGAACATAAACAAAAACATATCCACCAATCAAATAATACACAAATGGCAAAAACACAATGCCTATTATTTTCTGCCATATAGTATTTGACAATCGGGTATATAGAATAAAAAAGATAAAAGATAGAAGATAAGATATTACGGATGTAATAAAATATGAAATATAAAAAAGAAGAGATGTAACAATAGCAACAGGAATAAAAGATAGAAAAAAGAAATTTTGTACTTTAAAAATAGAATATGCAATTTTCTTAAAAAGCAGCCAATAGAAAAAAAGAATAATCGTTATAAGTAATGGTCCAAGCCCTTTAAACAGATAAAACTGAGTAATAAAATCACCTATAAACGAAGAAAGAAATGCAGGCTTATGTATATAAGAAAAAAAACTGTTTTTTGCCCACAAAAACAACTGCATTTGCTCCTCGAAATACAAATGATATTGATTAAAAAAGTAAAGGAAGCAAAAACACCAGACAAAAAAAAGGGAAGTGTAAAATAAACTCTGTCTGTTCTATTTGTAATTGATTTTAAAAGTATATATTTTTTGTTTTCAACTCACAAAAGCCTTATAGAATCCGTTTTGAAATTGGACAAGGGCGGCGACGTAAGGAGCCGTTTATATACCCTTGGCCGATTTCAAAACGGATTCTTGTTTTGCTTTAGGGATTGAAAATCACAGGTCAATAATCATTCGGTCACCAAATCGGATATGTAATTGTTGTGCTGTTGTACCCCAGTTGGCTAAAGGCATTGTCCACTTTTTAGAGATGTGCTCCGTGGCAAGATAAATTAATTTTAGAAGAGCCATGTCGTTGGGAAACACACCTTTGGTTTTGGTTACCTTGCGAACCTGTCGATGAAATCCTTCAACGG
>JAYRGN010000002.1:0-456311 GCA_041907825.1 Bacteroidales bacterium
TCCTTACGTCGCCGCCCTTGTCCAATTTCAAAACGGATTCTATAAGGCTTTTGTGAGTTGAAAACAAAAAATATATACTTTTAAAATCAATTACAAATAGAACAGACAGAGTTTATTTTACACTTCCTTATTTAGATATAATATTCGGTTGTGTCTATAATTCCGCTACGAATCGAAAACATTATTAGTTCCGAGGTGCTGTTTACTTTTAACTTTCTGAAGATGTTTTTTCGATGCGTATTCACAGTATGAACACTAATAAATTTCTTTGATGCAATTTCCTTTGCCGTAAGGCCTTCGGCCAATAAACGAATAATTTCTACCTCAGATGAAGTGAGTTTTGCTTGCTCTGACTGATGTTTTTTACTTAACACAATATCAAGTATTTCGCTACACAGATAACGTTTTCCCGATAAAGCAGCTGTAAATGCATCATGAAATTCTTTTTCATCGGAACTTTTTAGAATATACTGATTAACACCGGCTTCAATAATACAGTGTACCTCATTATTATCTAAATTATTGCTAATAACCAATATTTCGGTTAAAGGCGAATATCTGCGAATTGATCCAATCTCATCTAAACTGTCAAAATCAAAAGTATCAGGATCAAGAATAACAATGGCAGGTTTGTCAACTGTTACTTTTTCAATTAGTTCTGTTTTGAAAACAACAATTTCTACCGAGATTTTATGTGTACTTTTTTTGAGCAAAGAAAGTATACCTTCTCTTGTAAGAAATTGATTGTCCGCAACTAATACTTTTTCTTCATTCATAATAACTGACAGTCTGTTTGTTTGCAGTTCTTTTGTGCTAAAATAAGTTTCCTAATGCAGAAACCCTAACATTTGTCAATGTTTCATCTTTTTTTTCAAAAAGAATTTAATAAAAATAAGAGAGCCGCTTCAGCAATTGCTAAAGCGGCTCTCTTTATGGTAAAACGCTTTCCTTAGATAAGGTTTGCAGCGTAAAATTCGCGGTTAAGACGAGCGATGTTCGTAAGTTTAATTTCTTTCGGACATTCAGCTTCGCAAGCACCTGTATTAGTACAGTTACCAAAACCAAGTTCATCCATGGTACGAACCATGTTCAAAACACGTTCTTTGGCTTCAACTTTACCCTGTGGAAGTAATGCAAACTGCGATACTTTGGCCGAAACAAAAAGCATAGCCGAAGCATTTTTACAAGCAGCAACACAAGCACCACAACCGATACATGCAGCAGCATCCATTGCTAAGTCTGCATTTTCCTTACGAATAGGAATAGCATTAGCATCGGGAACACCTCCTGTATTTACCGATACATAACCACCCGCCTGAATAATTTTATCGAAAGCACTACGGTCTACAACCAAATCCTTGATGATAGGAAATGGTTTTGCTCTCCATGGTTCGATCGTGATCGTATCACCATCTTTGAATCGACGCATGTGGAGCTGACATGTCGTAATGCCACTGTCATTTCCATGTGGACGGCCATTGATATAAAGGCTGCACATACCGCAAATACCTTCGCGGCAGTCGTGGTCAAAACATACTGGCTTTTCAACCTTGTCCACCAGTTGTTCGTTAAGCTGATCGAGCATTTCAAGGAACGAACAGTCTGGCGAAATGTTTGTAACCTGATAGGTTACAAAGCGGCCCTGTGCTTTCGCATTTTCCTGCCGCCATATTTTAAGTGTGAGATTTAATCCTCGCTTTTCCATATCAAATACAAATTATAATTGACGAACTACAAATTTATCTTTGTCAGCGTATTGCAGCAGCATTATGCTGACAAGCCTTTTTAATGATTCAAAATCAATTAAAACAGGTTTTTATTTGTAATTTCTTTGTGCGATTTTGATGTTTTCGTAAACGAGAGGTTCTTTATGTAATTCGGGTTCCTGGTTATTTCCTTTGTATTCCCAAGCACCAACATACATGAACTTTTCGTCATCACGTTTAGCTTCTCCTTCAGGAGTCTGATGTTCTTCACGGAAGTGGCCACCGCAAGATTCTTCACGATGAAGAGCATCACGTGCCATCAATTCGCCCAATTCGAGGAAGTCCGAAATACGCAGAGCTTTTTCGAGTTCTGGGTTAAGTTCGCTTTTTTCTCCGGTAATACGAAGATCTTTCCAGAATTCTTCACGAACAGCTTTGATTTCTTCGATAGCTTCGGTAAGCGATTCTTTGGTACGACCCATTCCTACTTTTTCCCACATAATTTTACCTAATTGTTTGTGGAAATGGTCAGGTGAGTTTTTACCATTAATGCTGTAAAGTTTTTCGATTTTTTCTTCAACGGCTTTCTTAGCTTCTTCAAATTCTGGTAAGTCGGTCGAGAAACGAGGAACACCAATCTGATCTGCCAAATAATTCTGTAAAGTATAAGGGAGAACGAAATATCCATCAGCCAGACCCTGCATAAGAGCAGATGCACCTAAACGGTTTGCACCGTGATCTGAGAAGTTAGCTTCTCCGGCAGCAAACAAGCCTGGAACTGTAGTTTGCAATTCATAATCAACCCAGATACCACCCATTGTATAGTGGATAGCAGGGTAAATCATCATCGGAGTTTCATATGGATTATCGTCTACGATTTTTTCGTACATCTGGAAAAGGTTGCCATAACGAGCTTCGATAACATTCTTTCCAAGACGTTCGATAGCAGAAGCAAAATCGAGGTAAACGGCCAAACCGGTATCGCCTACTCCAAAACCTGCATCACAACGTTCTTTAGCTGCACGCGAAGCAATATCACGAGGAACAAGGTTACCGAATGCAGGATAACGACGTTCGAGATAATAGTCGCGGTCTTCTTCTTTTATTTGGTTTGCTTTCAGCTTTCCTGCACGGATAGCTTCGGCATCTTCTTTCTTTTTAGGAACCCAGATACGACCATCATTACGTAACGATTCAGACATAAGCGTTAACTTAGACTGATAATCGCCATGGACAGGAATACAGGTCGGGTGAATCTGAACATAGCAAGGATTTGCAAAGTAAGCACCTTTGCGATAGCACTGCATTGCAGCAGAACCGTTAGAACCCATTGCATTGGTCGAAAGGAAAAATACGTTACCATAACCACCCGTAGCGATAACCACAGCATGAGCAGAATGTTTTTCAATAGCTCCTGTTACTAGGTTACGGGTAATGATACCACGAGCTCTTCCGTCAACAATAACAACGTCGAGCATTTCTTCGCGAGGGAAGAGCGTAACATTCTTCTTCTCAATCTGACGGCTTAATGCGCTGTAAGCACCTAAAAGAAGTTGCTGTCCAGTCTGACCACGAGCATAAAATGTACGGCTTACCTGAGCACCGCCAAATGAACGGTTATCAAGTAATCCGCCGTATTCGCGGGCAAAAGGGACACCTTGTGCAACGCACTGGTCTATAATATTGTTAGAAACTTCGGCCAAACGATATACGTTAGCTTCGCGGGCACGATAGTCTCCCCCTTTAACGGTGTCATAGAATAAACGATAAATACTGTCACCATCGTTCTGATAGTTTTTAGCAGCATTAATACCTCCCTGAGCAGCAATAGAATGCGCACGACGAGGGCTGTCCTGATAACAGAAAACTTTTACTTTAAAACCAAGTTCTCCAAGGCTGGCTGCAGCAGCACCGCCGGCCAAACCGGTACCAACTACGATAATATCGAGTTTACGTTTATTGGCCGGGTTCACCAGCTTTTGGGTGGCCTTATATTTGGTCCACTTTTCGGCCAACGGTCCTTGTGGAATTTTTGAATCTAATGCCATATCGAGTATGTTGTTCGTTGTTCAAAATTATATCACAACTTCAAGTCTCTTCTTAGTAGAAGAACATGAAGTAAACAGGAATAATAGCAAAACCCAGAGGAATAATAATGGAATATGCTGTACCAATGCATTTAATAGCAGGCGTATATTTTTTATTATTTAAACCGAGAGTTTGGAATGCACTCTGAAATGCATGGTTTAAATGGAAAGCCATGAAAACGAAGAATGCGATGTAGATCCACGAATACAATGGCTGTCTGAACAAGTCAATGGCTTCGTTGTAAAAGTCTGGTTCTGTTCCTTCAAGATAATGGACGCCAGTAACCAGACCAAGCTTTTTAAAATAGAAATTCACAAAGTGTAATAAAAGAAAAACAAAAATGATTACACCTGTATGAATCATATACTTCGAAAAAAACGAAGACTGTGAGTTGTTGGTTACAGCATAACGTTGATTTCCACGAGCCTTAAAGTTCTGGAACCAAAGCATTACGCCCCAAACCATGTGAATAAGGAATCCGGCCATAAGGATTACCTCAAAAACTTTAACGATGTAGTTTGTTCCCATAAAGTGCGCAGCTGCAGTAAACCATGCACCGCCATCGTTACGAAGCAGGCACAGGTTGATACCTAAATGCACTACCAAGAAGATGATCAGGAACAATCCGACCAGCGACATAATCAGCTTTTTGCCGATGGATGACGTGAAAAAATTGCTCATACGATTGTTTTAAAAGTGGATAATTATTTTGTGAATTTATTAACAATTAGCGGTGCAAAATTACCTGATTAACCTGCTTAAAACAATATTTGATGAATGCTATTGCTAATTTGGAAATAGTCTAAAAAGGATGGTGCGGTTATGAAAATTCATTTATCAAACACTATTAATAATGGCAAAAACTACAATTCGCCTTTTTCATATTTTTGAATAATTTGCTCCAATATCTTATCCTCACCTGTCGAGTCATATTCGCTTTTTAGGTTTTCGCCAAACAAACGCCCAACGCCTTGCCAGAAAACAGCAGGAATGGTCCCTTTATAATCTTTAATAAGATCGTAAGCACTTCTATCGGTTTCTCGCGAAATAAGCTTAAGTAAAATCTTTCCCTGCGAAACAGTCATCGACCGAACATCTTTCTCAAAAGTTTGAAATAGCTCTTTCTGGGTTTTATTTATAAGTTGTTTTTTTGCCTTTTCGTCAGTCATAGAAGCTAACTGCCGATTAAGATCGTCAACAACTTGTTTGGTTTTTTTTGCATACGGATAAACACGCTTTAAATTTCGTATTGCCCGATAATTATTATAAACAAACTGACGATCATCTCTGTATTTGTTCTGATTTGGATATACCGTATCGCGTTTATGTTCGGGTTGTTTGGCAGTTTGCATCAGTTTAGTATCCGATGTCAGAATTGATGTTTGAATCTGAGCTACTGTCTTTTTCTCCAGTTTTTTAAGAACAGTATCTTTTTTTTCTTCCAAAGGTGTATCACCTTGCTGGTTAACAGTATTTTGTGCAACTTTAGGCTGTTCTATTATTTTTGTTTCCGATTTTTGTTTTGGAATATCTGCTTTCTGCTTTTTATCTTCATCCGTAAGAACTTTGGGAGCCGAAGGTGAAATATTTTCGTCGGGTAATTTGTCCAGAAGCGGAGTGAGAATTTCCTGCTTATCTTCTTTTGCAGTTTCAACAGTTTGCTGAGAATCGCCAAACTTGCTTTCAATAACAAGTATAACAACCAACGATAAGTGGAGTAAAACAGATGTTATTGCTGCAAAATATTTATATCTCTGATTTTTGAGAAGATCCATTTTCTGGTAAATCGCTGCCTCAGGTTAAACAAAACAACGTCTATGGCAGAACGAATGCAAATGTAAAGTTATTCCGGTTTAACCGCTATAACGATTAAAAAAACGATGAAGAAAAACTGTTTTCGTCATCGTTTTCTATAGAATGATATTTTGTCCTACTTAGATTGCCAGTTACTTATTGTTGAAGTGATTTTCCATCTATTATTTACTTTTGTAAGAATCAGGATTTGACCCGAAGCGTCAAGCGTTGCCGAGGTACATATAATTTGAGTAATAGCCTGTGTATGATCTTTATTGAAGCCAACACGGGTAAATTCTACAACACCTCCAGAATCGGGATACCGGGAATAAAATAGATTCCAGTTTTGATTCAAATCCTGAGAACTAAAGATATAACCAAGCTCTGCACTTGCTACCAATTTTATATCTTTTCCACTTGCATTAAAGAAGTTACCCAAATTATAACTTCGTGCATTGGCTTTTGTATAGTTGTCAAATAAAGTGGTATCAATAACTGGTAATAATTCTTTAGCCTTTGTGCAAAGTAATGATTTATAATTGGTATCTACAGCAGTTGAGGTGGATTGTTGAACCTCGTATTGCGTTTTAGGAAAAGAACTTTCACTTAATAAAACCGAATAAATTGCATATTCGTCAGCACTAATTGAATCGGCATTCTGTAAAGCAAAAACCGGGGCAATACTTTCATTGTCTTTTGTGCAGCTTCCCATCAAAACTGCGATAAAAAGCAAAACCGAAAATAAGAGATGTAATCTTTTCATAATCTCTGGTTTTAGAGGCCGAACAAATGATTACAAAAATCGTGCAAAGGTTGTGCTAATGCTTAACAAAAAATAACATTAGTACAACCTTTCTGTTTAATCACTTACTAAACAGAGGCATGATAAGCAAAGTTATCGACAGACCAACCAAGACAGATACTGCACCCCAGCCTATAATGTTGTTAACAGGATTGTTTACATATTTGCCCATAATTTTCTTGTTATTTACCAGTAATATCATGCAAATCAGGACAACGGGAAGCAATAGTCCGTTAAGCACCTGCGACCATATAGAAATAACGATAAGCGGAGCATTAGGAATAAGAATAATTGCGGCTGCCAAGATAAGAATAGCGGTGTAAAGAACGTAAAATTCAGGGGCTTCGCTCCATTTTTTATCAATCCCGGCCTCAAAACCAAAAGCCTCGCAAACGTAAAAAGCTGTAGCCAAAGGCAAAATAGTAGCAGAAAATACCGATGCTACAAACAGTCCGAAAGCAAAAACCTGCGAAGCTAAATTCCCAGCCAATGGTCTCAGTGCAAGAGCTGCATCTTTTGCTTCGTTGATTTGAGTTCCGTTTTCGTGTAACGTTGAAGCACATGCCACAATGATGAAAAAAGCCACAACCACCGTAGCAACACAGCCTACTACAATATCAATAAGCGAATATTTGAAGTTTTTCATCTTCAATCCTTTTTCGATTACCGATGATTGCATATAAAACTGCATCCACGGAGCAATGGTGGTTCCAATAATACCTATTACCATTGAAAGGCTTTGCGAATTAACTTCAAATTTCGGATGAACGATGGCTGTTCCTATTTCGCCCCAATGTGGTTTCCCCATAATGGCCGAGACAACATACATTAAAAGAGATACGCTAAAAATCAGAAATATACGCTCTGCAATTTTATAGGTTCCTTTTACTACCAGAAACCAAACCATAATTCCGACAATAGGAACCGAAATGTATTTGCTTACGCCAAAAACCTCCATACTTCCGGCAACACCGGCAAATTCAGTTGTTGTATTACCAATGTCGGCAATAAGTAAACCAATGAATATAAAGAAGGTAATTTTTATTCCTGCATTTTCGCGAATCAAATCGGCCAATCCTTTACCTGTAACAATACCCATTCGGGCATTCATCTCCTGAATAACAATAAGAACAATAAATGACGGAATGAGCGTCCATAACAGATTATAACCATACATAGCGCCTGCTACCGAATAAACCGTAATGCCTCCGGCATCATTATCAACACTTCCGGTAATAATACCCGGCCCAAGAATAGCCAGAAAAAGAGCAATTTGTTTAAATATATTTTTGAATCCTTTTTGCATCATATCTTGCTCCTCCTATCTTTTCTTTGTTTTTCGTTCGCCAACAAGGTCTTCCACAACATCGTCTACAACTACCATTCCCTGAAGCTGAAAATCTTCATTAACCACCGGAACAGCAAGCAAATTATACTTCGAAATAATTTCGGCAATGTCGTTTACTTTTTGTGTATCGAAAAGAGAGATAGGTTCTTCTTTCATAATTTGCCGAACTGTTACCTGAGGTTCCGAAACGACCAGATCCCGCAAAGTGAAAGTGGCAAGCAGCTCTTCGTTCTGGTCCGTTACAAAAATGTTGTAAAGCTCGGCATCTTCGGGTTTCCTGTTCCGCAACTCATTTATAACCTCTTCAACCGTTTTATCAGGACTGAAAGCCAGATAATCGGTAGTCATAATACTACCCACTGTATTGTCATCATATTCAAGAAGTTCTCGGACTTCCTGCGATGATTCGGCTTCCATTTCTTTTAGCAGAATTTCGGCCTTTTCATCTTCCAGCTCGTCAATAATATCGGCAACTTCATCCGCAGGCATTTTTTCGAACATATCGGCAACTTTGTCAACAGGCATACTATCAATAATATGCAACTGTGCATGAGTTTCGAGTTCTTCGAAAACATCGGCGGCTTTTTCTTCATCAAGAGCTGAAAAAACCTGGGTTCTGGACTGTTGACCCAGTTCTTCAATAATATCAGCCAGGTCAGAAGGGTGTAGCGTATTAAGCTTGGAGTAACTTTTGGAAAGTTTGATGTTAAGATTTGAGAAATCGATAGCCTGCACATCATCCCACAGAATAAATTTTGCAGGAATACTAACATCAAATAAATTAAGCAGATGCTTTACCGGTTTGGCAATACCGATACGCCTGAGCAAGCCCTCAATACCAATATCAACCGCAATGGCAAATGTTCCTTCACTTACGGTAACTAATCTGACGTCATTTACACGCACAAGCTTACGGCCATTGAGGTCAACAATTTGTTTATCGAGAATAATTTCGGCCAACAATAAACTATCGTTGATCATTTCTTCTGATAAATCTTTAAGCGAAGAACAGGTTATTGACATTCGTCCTTGTATCTTCTGCACTTTAAATTGATCAAAAGAATAGATTTTTCGTTGTCTTCCTTTTTTTAGGCGAATGCCAATTACACGAGGTCGTCCCGTGGCTAACGATGAGTTTTGGACTCCTGTGTCGATTAACAAATCGACAACCACACCAACGGATATACCATTGGCATCAAAAGCCTTTTTGCCTATTATGCGGCTTAGATAAAAAATAGAGAGTGCTGCCATAAATCACCTCCTATGCTGTTTTGTAGGCACAGATAGGAAGCGACGACGAATCGGGCTACCTGCCAGTGCCGGGGTAAGAATTAAAACATATCGCAGGTCCGTCGTCCATTGAAAAATAGATATTGGTTTGCGCGGCAAAAGTAAGTTTTGTGTTTGGCTAATGCAAAAAAAAGTGCACGGTTTTTGCTATAAAACTTATTACATGCTGTTAATTAATTTTTTAGGTGTAAAATAGAGCCTTCAATTTCTATCTTATTGTAATCATCTTTTTGTAAAGATGTCTTTTGTCAGTTTTTTATGCTGTAAAATATTTTTTTGGAAAGCAAAGAGGGAACGCTAAACTCCCGCAGAAGTTCTCGTTCCCTCTTTTTATTTTGCAAAAATTATGGTGAATTAAGAAGGTGCAGTTCCCCCGTATTCCATTAGGTATGCTTTGATGAAATCGTTAAGGTTACCATCTAAAACATCTTGTGCATTAGATGTTTCCACATCCGTACGCAAATCCTTTACCAGTTTGTATGGATGAAGCACGTAATTACGGATTTGCGAGCCCCATTCTATTTTCATTTTTTTACCTTCAATTTCCGCTTGTTTTTCGCGACGTTTCTGAAGTTCCATTTCGTACAACATCGATTTAAGAATACGCATGGCATTCTCTTTATTCTTAAGCTGAGAGCGATCTTCCTGGTTCTCAATTACAATACCGGTAGGAGCATGTCGCAAACGAACAGCCGTTTCTACTTTATTGACATTCTGACCTCCGGCTCCTGACGAACGGTAAGTTTCCCAAGTAATATCAGCCGGATTAACGACAATTTCAATTGTGTCATCGACAAGAGGAGAAACATAAACTGATGAAAATGAAGTATGACGGCGGGCATTTGCATCGAACGGAGAAATGCGAACCAAACGATGTACACCATTTTCGCCTTTCAAAAAGCCGTAAGCATAATTGCCATCAATTTCGATAGTTACCGATTTGATGCCGGCTTCATCACCTTTTTGCATGTCAAGGATTTTTACAGCAAAACGATTACGTTCGGCATAACGCATGTACATACGCAACAACATATCAGCCCAATCCTGACTTTCGGTACCGCCGGCACCCGAGTTGATTTTTAAAATTGCGCCCAACTGATCTTCTTCGTTGCGCAGCATATTTTTAAACTCGAGATCTTCTATCAATTCTAAAGTAGATTGATGTTGAGAATCAACATCTTCTTCCGATGCTTCTCCATCGCGCGCAAAATCGAGCAAAACCTGTAAATCGTCAACCGCTGCTTTTACATTATTATAAGCAGTGACCCAGTCTTTTATCCCTGCAACTTTTTTCAGTTGCAGTTCGGCTTCTTTCGGATCGTCCCAAAAATTCGGATCGTGCGTTTTCTGTTCTTCTTCTTCAAGCTGAATTAATTTCTGATCGATGTCAAAGATACCTCCTCAGGGCAGCTTCGCGCTCTTGTAGCTCTTTAAATTGCTCGGTTGTAATCATAATTATATCAATATATTAAATAAAACAGTGTAAAAAAATAAGGAACAAAAGTAACGAACTTTATTTACCAGTATGAGTTTACTTTGCGGCTAATGGCAGATTCTTTTCAAGCCAGGATCCGTAATTCTTTATTTCATCCCGATGTGTCTTTAACCAAAGATTGACCGAATCGTCGTTTAATGTTGATAACATTACAAATAATGAAGTATTTAATTGATTGTCAGATTGCATCTTAAGAAAGAAATCGGACATAAACTGCAATGAACTGGTTTCGCCTTTTGTCAATGAATGGATAAAAGTTCCCGCTGTTATTCGAAAATCGGCATCCTCAAAATGTTCAAAATTAATATTCAACTGTTGTTCCGAATACATCGAGCGTAAAATCTGATCGCTGGAAATAAGTGCTAATCGCTTGTCAAAATAAGGAATAGAAATATTGGCATGTTTTTGTTTTACCATTTGTAGAAAAAGCCACACCATACGATCAACCATTTGCGGACGATTATCGCAAGCTAAAGCAAAAAGCAATGGCAATGCAGCTTGCGGATGATTACTCCGCTCGTACAAACAGAGAGAAAGTACCACACAGGCATCGGGATTTAAAGGCTGATAAGTTAACGATCGATTTGAGGCATCGATAGCCACCTCATAATCGCGCATTTTAAATGATAAAAATCCATATTCTGCCCATAATGGAGCATCTTTTGAAAATTTATACAAAGCTTTAATACATTCTTTAATTGCTTTATCCGTACGTCCGGCAGCATCGAGCGAGCGGACATAGAGCAGCCATGCTCCCGAAACACTGTCAGCTCCGGCATCAAGAGCTGTCTCGGCATATTCATAAGCTTTGGCAAAATTTTTATTGCTGTACGAAATATCGCTCATGCCCAGATTTGCAACAGCATTATGCGGATTTTTAGCCAACATTTTTTTATAAATAGTCGTAATGCGTTCCTGACTAAGCGAATCGGTCGATTGCTGGGCATGTACACTTAAACTAAAAAGTACAGCTAACATAATAAATGTCAAACCTTTCATCCAATATTTTTTATTGGTTCAAAGGTAACGATTTATAAATTGCGGACTCTGACCTCTGATATCAACTAATAATAAAAAGGGTTAAAACCGAATTAATTTGCAGATGTAATAAATAAATATTCTTAAAAGATAATGTCTTAGTTTTGAGTTTTAATACTTATCTTTTTGTCGCAATCAAAAAGCATCAGCAAAATATTTTTACATTGAAAAACAGACTACTAACAATAATTTGTTTTATTCTTTATGCCATTTCTGCGACGGCGCAGGATCGTAAATTTGTGTCTACACTTTCCGAAAATGAGCAGGAATGGTTGAAGAAACATCCGTCTATTACCATCTTTGCTACCAAAGACTGGCCTCCTTATGAATATATTGATAGTACAGGAAGATATAGCGGATATTCAGCTGAATACATTCAGTTCCTTTGTGAAAAAATTGGAATTAAAATTAGGATAAAGAGTGGTACTGTTTCATGGAAACAACTGCAGGACAGCTTAATTAATAAAAAAGTAGATATTCTTCCCTCAATATTTGAAACATCTGAAAGAAAAATTTTTTTATTATTTACAAAATCATACTTAGATGTAAATCAGATTGTTATTACTAAAACTAACGATGATAAAATTCACAATATACAAGATCTCAAAGGTGTTCAAACTGGCTTCATGGATAAATGGGCCATTCAGCAAATTTTTGAGAAAGATCATCCAGAAATACCACAGACACTTTCGGATACCACCGAACAATTACTCTCTAAAGTCCTTTTTGGAAAAACTGAAGCGGCAGTACTGGATCTTGCAACTCTTAGTTATCTGCAACACAAACATAATATTAGCAACTTTAAAATAGCCTTTACTACCAACTATACTTTGCAGCTTTCGATAGGAATTCGTAATGATTGGCCTGAATTATGTAATATCCTGAATAAAAGCCAAAAATACTATTCCCGTGAATTAAAGGAAATTTATGGAAAATGGTTTAATCTCGTTAATCCTGAGCAGCGATACCGACTTAATTTATTGATATGGACACTTATAATTGCAGGTGGTATTCTGTTATTAAGTTTGTTATGGATTTTCTTTTTACGTAAATCGGTAACCAAGCAAACTAAACAATTGCAGGATCAGATCAAAATAAGCAATGAAAATGCAGAAAGTTTAAAGGTTAGTGAATTACGATATCGTTCTCTTTTTGAAGCTGCTGGTGATGCTATTATGGTTATGGATGGTAATACCTGTATCGATTGCAACAAAAAAGCAGAAGATTTTTACGGAACAACCAAAGAAGATTTGTTAGGCAAAACTCCGATTGATTTTAGTCCTGTATATCAGCCTGATGGAACATTAACTTTGATTCATGCTGCTCATATTATTGAAAAAGCTATAGATGGAGACAACGTAACCTGCGAATGGCTTGGCAGAAAAGCAGATGGTTCTATCATTTTTGCCGAAATGTCGGTATGTTTTTTTGAACTAAATGGAAAGAAGTTACTCAATGTTATTTTAAGAGATATTACCGAACGTAAAAAAATAGAATCTGAACTTCAAAATTACCGGGAAAATCTCGAACGACTTGTAAAAGAAAAAACAGAAGAATATGATGTTGTTAATCAGGAGTTAACTGCAACAAATGAGGAACTGACCGCAACAAATGAAGAACTGGCCTCAGCCAACGACGATCTGAACGTACTTATTAATCGCCTCGAAGACGAAATAAAACAGCATCACGAAACACAGTTAATGTTCCGCGAAAGCGAAGAAAAGTTCCGGAGTTTTATTTATCAATCCTCGGAAGGTGTAATTATCAGCCGACCCGATGGCGGTATCTCTATCTGGAATCAGAAAATGGAGGAAATTACGGGAATAAAGGAATCGGAAGCCATTAATTATAAAATGTGGGAAATTGCCCAACTTATAACCAATAAGGACAAAGAATCTTTTGTTCAACAATTAAAAGAATATTACGATTTATATAGTATACAAGGTCCAACAATCGACGTTCAGAGTAAAGAGATAAGTATTACTCTTGCGAATGGAAGAAGTAAGACTATATTAATCAATCAGTTTCCTATTAATACAACTCATAATTCTTATATAGGCGACATCGTTTTTGACATTACAGAAAAGAAGCGTATTGAAGAAGAACTCGAAAATTACCGCGTTCAGCTTGAAAACATTGTTGTTAAGAAAACGGATGACTTAATGCAACTTTACGGAAGATTTAACGATGTATTCGAAAACACTTCTGATGCATTTTGTTTCTTTGATCTTATAAACGATCGCTGTATTCTTTCGGCATGCAATCCTGTAATGAAAAAACTTGTAGGGAAAAACTGCCCCGATTCCCATACTCCTGATTTGGCAGAAATGTTTCCTTCTGACACAGCCGATGATCTGTATAAAATGGTAGCAGAATGTCTCCGAAAAGGAACAGTATTAAATCAGGAAATGCCAATTGATTTTCAAACAGGTTCTAAAATTATTGATATACAGATTATTCCAGATGGTCAGGCAATAAGTGAAAATCGCCGCATCGCAATAATCCTGCGTGATAATACCGAACGCAGGAAAATGGAAAGTCTGGTAATTGAATCGGAATCAAGATTTCAGACTTTAGTTGAAAACCTTCCTTTTGAATTTTGGGTTGAATATTCAGACGGACGATATTCCTATATTAATCCTTTAACCGATCGTCAATGGATAAGAGGAACCGGAAAACTGGGAGATAACCCCAATATTCCTGAGCATGTTAAAAGCTCTTGGGAAAATAATAGCAGCCGAAGTTTTAATGGAGAGTTGGTTCATGAAGAAACAACTTACGTACTTGACAGTCCGTTGTACTTTCTTAATATTCTATCTCCTATCCGGTTAAATAATAATATTATAGGTGTAATTGGGATGAGTATAGACATCAGCAAGCAAAAGCAGGCTGAACAAAAGCTCATCGAATCGGAAGAAAAATTTTATAAAATATTCAATACCAGTCTTGACGCTTTATCGTTAGTTGATTATGCCACTGGTAAATATGTCGAAATCAATCAGGGTTTTTCAAACATTATTGGCTACCAGGCAGATGATGTTCTTGGAAAATCAAGGCAGGAGTTAATGCTCTGGTATGATGAAAATACCCGCATCACTTACGATAAACTAATGGAAACCCAGGGTTCTGTCCGCAACATGGAAATGCGCTGGAAAATAAGTAACGACAGGGCTCATTGGTTTTTGGTTTCTTCTGAATTTATTGAAATTAACGGAGCAAAACATATTCTCACGATCAGTCGGGATATTAACGAAAAGTATGAAATAGAACGAGCCTTAAGAGTAAGCGAACGTAAGTTTCGAAATATCTTTCAGTCAAGTAAAGATGGTATTGTAATTATTTCCGATCGTAATGAATTTCTGGAAACAAATCCTGCATTTCTTGAAATAATAGGATACACCGAGGAAGAAATAAAAGGCATGAAAGTTCACGAAATTATTCCTCCCAAATATTACGATCAGCTTAAATTACAGTTCGAAGCTTTATTGAGACAGGAAAATATACCAGTCTTCGAGATCGAACTGGAAACAAAAGACAAACGTTCATTGATTGCCGAAATTAGTTGTCTGTTTCTTGAATTTGAAGAACGTCCGGCTTTGCTTGTCTTACTCAGAGATATTACAAAACGTAAGCAGTTAGAACAACATTTGCACGAAATAACAGTGGAAATTGAAGAAATAGAACGACGAAAACTTGCTGCAGACCTGCATGATGAAGTCGGCCCTTTACTTTCAAGCATGAATCTTTATCTTTCATCTTTAGCTCGAAAACCCGAAGTGCAACTATATAACAATCACATTGAAAATATCAGCCGAATATTAAAAGATGCAATTACATCAGTAAGAGAGATTTCCAATAATTTAAGTCCTCATGTTCTTTCTAATTATGGATTGGAACCTGCTTTAACTACATTTTTTGATACTAAACGTAACCTAATAAAAGTTAATTTTGAAAACAATATCCAACAGTTGAGATTGCCTCAGGCGACAGAAATTATGTTATATCGTATTGTTAAAGAATTATTTAATAACACATTGAAGCATTCGGAAGCCACTGTTGTTGATGTAGAACTAATGGTTAACGAATCATCGTTAACTTTTGTCTACCATGATAATGGAAAGGGGTTCGATTATGATAGTAACGAACAAAATGAAGGATTAGGCATGGTAAGTGTTGTTAACAGGGCAAAAACATTAGGAGGGAACTATCACATTATCACAGCAAAAAACAAAGGATTTTCTTTTGAACTGTATGTAACGTTAAATAATTTACAGAATTAACTGCCATGAATAGAATCTCTGTTATAATTGTCGACGACCACAAAATATTGAGAGACGGATTGAAGCTGATTCTCAATGATATGGGCTACATCGATATTATCGGTGAAGCTTCGAATGGAAAAGAATTTCTTGAAATTTTAGATAGACATATACCAGATTTGGTTATAATGGACATCAACATGCCTATTATGAATGGCGTAGATGCTACGCAAAGAGCCATGGCTAAATATCCTGATCTGAAAGTCCTTGTGCTCTCAATGTATGGCGATGAAAATTATTACAACACCATGATTAATCTTGGTGTTCAGGGTTTTATATTAAAAGAGTCGGACTATAATGAACTCGAAAGAGCTATTTCGGCTCTGGTTAATAATAATCATTATTTTTCACAACAACTCTTGCTCAATATTATTCGCAAAAAAGATGATAATAACAGTGGAGTAAAGCTCACTCAACGCGAGAGTCAGGTTCTAAAACTCATATGCCAGGGCTTTTCAAATGCCGAGATTGCCGACAAGCTTTTTCTCTCGGTCAGAACTGTAGAAAAACACCGCGCAGAATTACTGGCTCGCACCAGTTCTCCAAACTCGGTTAGCTTGGTAATGTATGCCGTGCGTAACCGTTTGGTCGAAATCTAATTGCATCTTTTTCTCTGTTTTTTTACAAAAAACACCTATCATTTGTAGTAATTATACTTCCATATTTCTGATATAGAGCACATAATTTTACATGTAATAATTACAACAAAAGCTATGTCGAAAAATTCTAAGTATAAGATTTTAATTATCGACGACAGTAAAGAATTTTCATTTGCTTTCCGTGAATTAATTCTGGAAGTGGCAAATTCAGTTGTCGAACGAGTAGATATCCTCAACTCTCCATTGTCAGCTGTCGAAAGAATCATACAAGATCAGTATCAATTTGTTTTTATGGATATTCAGATGCCTGGGATAAATGGTATCGAACTTACCCGAATAATAGACAGTATGAACAGTGGAATAAAAATTATTGCTGTCTCATTTCACAATGAGATGGATTACATTACCCGCATGATAACTGCCGGGGCGCGCAATTACATTGTAAAAGACGATATTTCGCCTGAACTCATTCGCCGTATTTTGAAAGTTAATTCGTTAGAAAAGTCGGGTATATGCTTTAACTAAACCATTCTCTCTTGTTTCTTTATAGTACACTTCATAACTAAATTTCCTTAGTTTTTTATTGCTTTTAATGTTTCATGATTATTTTAATACTGAGGAAAGTATTTCTTTCAGCTCATCTTTATGTTTAATTAATTCAATATGAGCGTAATAAATGAGCTTTGCGGGTATTCAAAGACTCTAAATCAATGTATGAGGAAATCTTTATTAGAAAAAAGATTATTAGTTATTTACAGTAAAACATAAAAGCAACAATTACAGACTCTTTCAATTGGTCTTTATCTTTTTTACTTTTTTATAAAAAACATAGCAGGAGTAAAGCGTAAGAACAATAACTTTACGTAGAAAGATTTTAAATAACTGCGAGTTTTTTATGAAGAATCAGACAAAAATTATTCTTACCCTGTTTTTCGGGGTTTTAATGGGAGCGTTAGATATTTCAATTGTCGGACCGGCAATTCCTTCTATCGAAAAAACTGTAATAATTTCGTCCGAAGATGTCCGTTGGATTTTTTCTATTTATATATTATTCAACTTAGTAGGAATTTCGCTTTTTTCAAAATTGTCCGATTTATATGGCCGTCGGAATATTTATGCCATTGCTGTTGCTTTATTTCTAACCGGCTCTCTTTGGGTTGCCGGTTCTCATCATGCAGGTATGATTCTTACGGGCCGTGCAATACAGGGTTTTGGTGCAAGCGGCATTTTTCCGGTGGCTTCGGCAGTAGTTGGTGATATATTCCCTCCTGAAAAAAGAGGTCGTATGCTTGGATTAATAGGCATGGTGTTTGGTCTTGCCTTTATCATTGGTCCTATTTTAGCCGGCGTTCTTTTACTTTTTTTCAATTGGAATGCACTTTTTTACATTAATGTTCCCTTGTCTATCTTTCTATTATATACTAGTTTAAAATATTTGCCGTCTCAACCTGTTGCCCAACACCTTGATTTTGACTGGAAAGGGGTTCTCCTGTTGGGATCAAGTCTTGGTTTTCTTACTTATGGACTTAGTAAGATAGATGCCGGAAATATTTTGGAAAGCCTTGCTAATCCTTACGTTTTCGTAAACTTCATTCTTTTTGCAGCAGGTGCCCTCGCGCTTGTTCAAACAGAGAAAAAGCAGAAACAGCCTGCCTTAAATATAGCCTTGATTAAATCGAAACAAGTTGCAGTAACAAGTTTATTGTCAATAGGTACCGGCTTTTTTCAGGCTATGTTTGTTTTTTTTCCAAAACTGGCTGCTGATGTTTTGCATTTTCCTGCTTCGAAAGCTAGTTTTATGTTGGTTCCAACTGTAATCGCCACAGCTATAGGTGCTCCTATATTTGGGCGAATGCTTGACAAATATGGTCCTCGCAAAATTGTAGCGCTTGCAATGAGTCTGATGACCATTGGCGTATTTTCGGCCTTTTTTTTAGTTGGATCACCTGTAATGTTTTATTTATCAGGAGTTTTTATAGGATTCTCACTTTCAATTCTTTCTGGTTCTGCTCTGCGTTACATTTTGCTTAACGAAGTATCGGCCGAAGACCGTGCTTCCACGCAAGGTTTTGTTTCCATTTTTATTAGTGTCGGACAGATGGTTAATGCGATTATTTTAGGAGGTATATTGGCCAATGCCGAAAATCCTGTAAAAGGTTTTGCAACTGGTTTTTTGATGATGACCATCGTTTCGGCACTCCTGTTTTTTACCAGCCTTATACTTCGTAAAGAAGGTGTAACAAAAAGCCAATCAGATTATTAAAAAGAGAAAGAATAGATTCTTTCTCTTTTATTCTTTCATCAGACTTTTCATTTCTTCTGGAATTTCAGGGCGACCTTTTGCATTAATAGCCGTGCCAATTATTTTCGCTTTTATCGACAATTTTTCATCGCTCAAGCGGTAAATATCCTGATAGAAAGCAAATTTCACATTCGATTCGCGAACAAAATTGCATCGCACAGCAAATTTGTCACCACTGGTAAGCGAAGCTTTGTAATCCACTTCAGCTCTGATAACGACAAGGTTAATTCCTTCACGGGCATAAGCCGCAAAATCAAGCCCAAGATGTTTCAAAAATTTATGCCTAGCGTGTTCCAGATAATTCTGATAAACCGCATTATTCACAATTCCCTGCATATCACATTCGTAATCGCGAACTTCCATTTCAAACGAAAAAGCATATTCAGTCATATTCTATTAACCAATAAAATTTTACAACTCATAATGTATATTGAGAAGAACTGCTCCTTATGCACTTTCTAAATTACGGATGGAACAATTCTCTTAAAACAGTTAGCGAATTTAAGGTTTTCATGCCCTCGTGGTGTCGCTGAAAAAATAACAGCATCGCATCCAGTAATTTATCACGAATAACCGATGGAGGAATGTTGCTTTTCAATTCTTCAGGTGCGGCAGCAAGCATCTGTGCAAGCCATTTTGATTCTTCTTCTCCCAGGTATTCGTTATGTACCGGAATTCTGTCTTCAAATCGCCCGGTGTGAATGTTGAAATAGCAGGTTGTTAAAGTATAATTTTGTGTTGGCTCAAAACCAAGCAATCCGGCCAGCTTAAATCCAAACCAAAGGTGAAATACCGGCAACCCATCGGGCAAAACATTAAGAATCTGTATTGAATGAAACAAAAAGTGAAATAATGCCGGATCGTTTTGCTCTTCGCGTACACAACGATAGACCAATTCGGACAAAAACAGAGAAAGTGTTGTTTTTCGCACATCGGTACGCAAACCGGTAAGGATGGGAGACAAGCGCAGTTCCTTTGGCGTACGTAAAGACGAGCCCGAAGCACGGTTCAACTCTACCTCCAGCAAAGAAAAAGGTTCAAAATATACGGCTCGGAATTTCGATCGGGGTTTGAGCGCTCCTTTCACCATTAAGGATACCCGGCCTGTTGTTTCGGTATAAATATGAGCAATTACACTGGTTTCAGAGTAACGAATACAGTGCAGCGCTATGGCTCGCGTCTTTTCAATCATAAATTAATGAAAAAAAAGAAGTTTGGTTACTTTGGTTTTGCTTCCGTCTTTACTAGAACAAAATACCAGATAAATACCCGTATTTACTTTGCGACCATCGAAGGTTCGACCATTCCATATTGCCTGTCCGCCTAAACTTGAACATGAATACACCAAATTTCCGGAAATATCGGTTATTCGTACCTGTGTATCTTCAATTAATCCGGTGACTACAATATCTCCCTGATAGTTCTCGCGTACAGGATTCGGATAAACATACACTTTTCCGAAATCTTCACCGCCTTCGGTAGCCTGTCCTTTATAAGAAACCATACCGGCATCAGTGGCAAAAAACACTTCTCCGGTTGCGTTATCTATTGACATTGTGTTGATTACATTTGAAGGCAACGGACTGTTTGAAGATGTAAAGTGAAATAATTGCTTCGTTCCGTCGGCAGACATCAGAAAAACCCCTGACGAAACCGTTCCTAACCATTTTCGATTTGCACCATCTACAAGAATGGAAGTAACCCGTTCATTATCTAGTAGATAATCAGCAAGTGTGGGCTCGTCTTTTCGCGGAATTTTTATTTTACTGGCGTAAAAATTAGTTCCGGTAAAAACTCCGCCGGGATTGTAATAAACCACTGGCCCGGCATTTGTTCCTACCCAGATATTCCCGTCGTGGTCTTCTGCTATCGAATAAATATCGTTCGAGATCAAATCTCCATTGCTGTCTGTAACGGATACACGGGTGTATTGGTCGTCAGCATCAGTGTCAAAAGTTTTCTTTTCGTCAAAAACAAAAAGGCCACTACCATTTGGTAAAATAACCCATTTCGAGTTATTTGAAGTTGCAATAATATCGCCCGTAAGATTCGCTCCAATTGCATTGCCATAATTGAAAGCATGCCATTTATTGGCCGACGTTTTAACGGATATGGGATAATCTCCAATCGTGTTTGGCAACCCCGAATTAGTTACCCATAGATTATTGTTTGAATCGAAACACATCCCGAAAATCTTGCTAAAAGACATTCCTGATCCATTTCGCACTTTAAGTGTACTGTTTTTATCGTTCCATGTTTGCGAAAGCACACCTTTGTCAAATTGGGCGAGAAATCCGAAAGTCCATCCTGCAGCAAAAGCCTGTTCTGTATTCGACGGATTTATAATGACATTACAAATATCCGAAAAGTATGAAAACAGCGGCACTGTTGTTTTATTGAAATCCTGCCATGTCGTTCCGTCAAAATAATAAACCTCGCCAGCCCGATATATCGGTCCCCAGTTGGAACTGCTTTTAGAGCCGGCCGCAATCCATATTTTTCCGTTGTAGGCCGCTATGCGCGAAACATCATTAGATGCGGGCGAACTTGCTTTATACACATTTATTGTTCCCGATGGAGAAACAGCAACCAGACCCTGAACCGAATCGGCAACCCAGATTGTTGCTTTTGCATCTTTTGCAGCATCGAAAGGTGCTGATAATGCATCGGTTGTTTGTAAATTGAAATTTGAATTGTATATCAGTAAATTACTTCCGCCAGAAACCAATAAACTATCGGTTAAAGCCGTTATTCCCCGAATAGAGGTTGACGGGACAGCAACTGGTATCCACGAAGAACCTGTCCAATAGCCCATTTGGTCTGTAGTTGAAGCTGCATCGGTATAAACTGCAACCAGCTTATTTTGAAAAGATTCGACATTTTTAAACGTCGAAGTATAAGAGGGAATTGATGTTACACGACTCCATGCATTAAAATCGGCCAGATTAGCCAGTCCTGCTTTTGCCGAATACAATCCGCTTTCGGTGGCCGCATATAGCATCCCATCGTTCATGCAAATATCGTAAACCTTTATAGCAGAGCCAGAAATACCAAACTGATACGAATCTTTTATTTCCTGATTTTCAATATTCACCAAAACAACACCGAAAGCACAACATAAATAGGCTGAATTACCGTCAACTACAATTTTGTAAATTTCTTTAGCCGAAATGCCTGTCTTATTTTTCAGGTCGTTGATATTAAAAATCTTACCTTTAGTATAGAGATCGATGTTCCCGTTTTTATAACCGATAATTAATGTCTTTTGACTTTTACAATACGCTAAGGAAGAGATACTAACATCTGATAAACCGGTAACTTTCGATATTTTTTCGACCGTACCATCGTTTAACGATACCGAAAAAAGTCCTTGATTTGCAAGGCAATAAGCAAATTCTTCACTAATGCAAATCTTGGTCGGTGAAGCATATGAAAAATAATCTTTCCATTGTCCGGTTTGTCCAGAAACCTGGACAAGGAAGAATAAAAAGGAAAACAGAAGTATGTAACGATTATGAATCATTTCTGCATTAAATAAGAAAATAAACAAAGTCAAAACAGGATAAGGTATCCGGTTTATTCTAAACAAATGTAATTATAAACGTTTTAGAGAACGGCAAATATGGCAATGTACAGTGTACCATACGAAATTATTATTCTCGAAAATCCATCTATATCGCTGATTTCAAGAGAAATAATATTAATGTGTGAAAAATATTCGTATTCTGTTTTTTATGACGAATCGCTGCTGTTAGCACAGTTGGAACAAACACAATCTCCAGCTGTTGTTATTGTCGAAATGAGCATGCTTACAGGTTGGGAGCAGGAATTATCAGAATATATATCGAAAAAAGAACAGCTAACGTTCATTCTTGCCGACGGGATGTGGAATTCTGAGTATTCTCTTAAAGCTGCTAAATATGGATATTTCAGTTATTTATCTCTATCTGATCCTTATTTTTCAGAAAAACTGCAGGCGGCATTGGTCAGAGCCTCTTATATTATTCAAAAGCAGATAAATAACAATACAAAAGAGTATTTTGGAAAACTCTTGGTTAATCCCGAAACTGGCGAAATATTTGAAGTATCGGAACACGCTCTGACTATGCTTGGTTTATCGCTCGATCAGATTATTGGAACTCCTTTGCGAAAATTACTGCATAAATCGGATCGGGTTTCGGTAATTAAAGATTTTCAGCAAATAGACAAAAGACCTCTCAAATTTGAATTATACAGACCCGACGACACCACCTTGCCTGTTATTGCTCAACCACGATTGGTAAACTACCAAAACCGCAAGGTTATACAAGTCGTTTTACGAGATATTAGCGAACAGCGTTATTTTCAAAATCTTATCCGTGAAAGCGAAATTCATTTAAAATCTATAATCGATTATATGCCTGACGGTATTATAACGATGACTGATACAGGCAATATCCGCATGCTAAATCAGGCAGCAGAAAGAATGTTGGGTAGTCGACAATCGGAATTAATAGGTTTTAAAGTAAATGATATTTTTCCTCAAGGGTTGCCCGAAATAGGTGCTACCACAGAAACACAAATTGTTCGCAAAAATGGAACTAAACTTATTGTAGCGCTCAACACCGGACAATATACCGTAAACCATGATGTTTTTGAAGTTGTGGTTTTACACGATATGAGCGAGACACATGAGAAGAATAAAGAGATGCAAACGCTTATTCTTCGATTAAACTCTCTTATCGACAACATTCCTTCAGGCGTAATAGTTGAAGACCGAAACAGAACTATTGTTCTTGTAAACAACAACTTCTGTCAGATGTTTTCTATTCCCTTTGCTCCTAAAAATCTAGAGGGAACTAGTTGCCTGCAAAATGCTCAACGATCATCTCATTTATTTAAAAATTCACAGCAGTTTTTACAAGATATTGAATCATATATTTCTCACAAGCAGCTAGTCTTAAATCAAATCATAGAACTTATAGATGGACGGATTTTTGAATTCGATTATATTCCAATCAACTTTGGTTCTGACAATTTGGGCGCTATGTGGGTTTATCGTGATATTTCCCAACGAAGAATTGGTGAAAAACAATTGGAATACCGCACATCACTTCTTAATGCCATTGCCGATGCAACAACGAGTCTGATTACCGAAACTGATCATAAAAAAGCGATAGAAAAAGCGTTATCGATAGTTGGTACCGCTTTAAATATTGATAGAATAAATCTTTATAAAGAAAAAGAAGAAAACAGACAAGTCTTTGCTAATCTTGCATTTGAATGGGTGAAAACAGACATTAGTTCTGTACGAAATTTTCCTATTTTGGAAAAACTCGAAATAGACAATATTCTAATTCATTATCATCAACTTATTAAAGGAGAGAAGATTATAACATATGTTAAAAACCTGCCCAAGCCTATTCGAAGTATTTTAGAAGAAGCGGGAATAATATCGGTTGTTCTTATTCCGGTATTTGCAGAAGGCAATTACTGGGGATTTTTAACATTCGACAATTGTACAAGCGAACGCAATTGGAATAAGTACGAACTATCTGAAATGTCGACACTTGCAGCAAGTATTGGAGGAATGATGGCTCGCTTAAACTATGCTGAAACTCTAAAAAAAGCGAATGATGAACTGGTTAAAATGAATCAAAACCTGCAGAAATCGCTTCAATATGCCGAAAAAATGGCAACCGAGGCAAAAAAGGCGTCTAAGGCAAAAAGCGATTTTCTTTCCAATATGAGTCACGAAATCCGAACACCATTAAATGCTGTTATAGGGCTTACTAATCTTCTTATCAACGAGCCACTTACATCTCAACAGCGAGAAAACCTCGAAACCATAAAATCCTCATCGGATACTCTTTTGCGAACAGTAAACGATATTCTTGATTTCTCAAAAATTGAAGCAGGTAAAGTTTCTTTCGAAAATATAGACTTTGAACCACGAAGACTTATATCACAAATTCTTAAGACTTTTCAATACAGGGCTATTGAAAAAGGAATTTCCCTTTTGGCTGAAATGGACGAAAAATTACCTACCGTATTAAAAGGAGATCCATATCGATTAAGTCAGATTATTAATAACATGATTAACAACGCTATAAAATTTACGCAAAAGGGAAGTGTCAAAATCAAAATACGAACAGAGCAATTAGAATCAGGTATTAATCAATGTACTTTATTATTTTCGGTAGCTGATACAGGCATTGGAATTCCGAAAGAAAAAGTATCGTCTCTTTTTGACAGCTTTACACAAGCTCACCGTTCTACCGTTCGTAACTATGGCGGAACAGGCTTAGGTTTAGCTATTTGCCGTAAACTTATTGAACTTCAAGGCGGAGTAATTGGTGTTGATAGTAAACCGGGACACGGATCAACATTTTGGTTTGCATTAACCTTCGAAATCAGTTCATTAGTAAGTCTTCATGAAAATGAAACGGATAATACTTTCGAAAAATCGCTTGAGGGACTCAATATTTTAATGGCCGAGGATAATCCGGCAAATCAGTTTTTGGCACGTCAGATTTTTGAGCATTGGAAAACATCTTTAGATGTAGCTTCGAATGGAGACGAAGCTTTAGCCATGATGGGCACAAAGAAATATGATATTCTGTTATTAGATCTTCAGATGCCTGTAAAAGATGGTTTTGAAACACTTCGGGCAATGCATAAGAAAAAAGAAAAACTGGCAAATCCGGATATTCCGGTAATTGCACTTTCTGCCGATGTTTTCACTGAAACAAAAAACAAAGTTGCAGCACTCGGAGCTAACGATTATGTACTTAAGCCTTTTGACGAGAATGAACTTTACGAAAAAATCTTACAACTCACAAAGACAACGGCCAAAATAACGTCTAGCCCAAAACAAGAAGTAAAGAAATCTGCTTATGATCCAACAATAGAAAATAACGGTTCAAAAGTTGACGTAAGCTATTTACAGCTTGTAACCAATGGCAACAAAGAGGCTTTTAATAGAATTCTTAAAATTTATACAGAACAGGTTACAACACTTGGTGACGAATTCAAAAAAAATTACAAAGAATCTAACTATGAAAACCTTGGGAAAATAGCACATAAGCTAAAACCATTGTTCCAGACACTTGGATCAGGTAAACTGCAACAGATATATCAGAAAATTGAAACATTGGCAAAAGAATCCGACAAAAAGAATCTCAATGAATTGATAGAACAGGCAATCTTGTTATCGGCAAGTATAGAAAAAGAATTAAATCAAATGAATGCATCTAATTAATTATCAAAAAGAAAGTCCATCATACAATGTGATGGACTTTCTTTTTGATACTAATTATATTATTGTGCTAACTGATACCAGCGAACCCAGTCAATATCAAATTTTGCAGAAGTTGTTGGTAATTCATTGCGATACAATCCTGAGCTAAAAACCAAATACATTGGTTCATTTGGCACATTTCCGGTCTGAGTTTTTACAACTAAACCATTTACTCTCCAGATCAATTGATTAGGAGCCCATTCAAGTTCAACAATCCAATATCCCTGATCTAATTTAGAAGCTGAAAGTTTATCGATATTTTGTTTTACGCTGTTATCTTCTGTTGAGTTGCTCCAAAAACTGCCCATTAATAATTTCTTACGATCAAATTTAAAAATATCAATCTGAGGAAGCATTTGTGAAGAAGACAACCAAAATGCGTGAGTTACAGGATATGGCGAATTAAATCGAACTTTTGCTCTTATCAAACCATAAGCAGATCGAAAGCTTTTACCAGAACTGATTAATCCTGATGTAACGTCAAACTCTTTAGGTATAAAACCGAAAGCCGGATTCCAAGCCTGGCCTGTTACATTTTGCTTACGTGTAACAATACTGCATACGCCCGAAGCTGTTTCAATATTCTCACCATCAGTAGTATAATGGTAATCTGTATTTAAAGAATAGCTTTGACCTAAAAGCGCATCACCATAATAATAGCGGGTCATCCATTTGTCTGTATCTAATTTACCAGCATCAAAATCATCGGCAAACTGAAGTTTCCATTTTCTCAGCCAGTCAAATTTTTTATGATTGCGATTGGCTAAATACCATTTTATTTTATCAGTAACGGCAAGTTGCTTGAATTCATTTACGATATGATAATCTTCCGAAAGTTCTATTTTTTTCTTTGCCGGAAGTTCCAGTTCTTTTTTTCGCTTAATAAAATCGTCAGACTTCACATAAGCGTCCAATTCGGAATATTCTTCAAGTTTTTGAGAATCTTTTATTTCCAAATAAGTTTTATAATCAGAACTTTGCTTAAACGAAATCCAGAAACGATATTCTTTCGAAGCTGTAAGTGTTTTGTATTCTCGTTCTGTGGAAAAAAAGCTGCTGGCACGGTATTCCTTTTTTGGCAAGTTTTTAGCTGCGTGAAACTCTTCTGTAGCCATTGCAGCTTCAAGTGCTTTTACTTTCTCAGGTTTACCACTTGTCTGGTATAATTGAAAACGGGCAAGCTTTCCTGATTTTTTTACCTTAAAATAGGTTTTAATCGCAGAATCGTTAACGAGCAATTTCCATCGTTCGTATTTTGCATGTTCCGGAGTTCCCTCAAATTTACGTTCACCGATTTCTTTTAGCTTTCGGGCAAAAGCTTCCGAATTAACTTCCTGATTAAGCTCTTCATAACGTTTCCACGTAACAGTATCTGCAAATTCTAACAATTCGCTATACTCATTTTGGAGCGACTTCATTTGCTGCTCAATGTTTTCAGTGCTGGGTATGAGACCAAGCCAGAAACGTAAATTCACCATACATTATAACAATTTACCGGGCAATGTTAACAAAAATTATTTGTTTATAAACAGTGTTAAAGTCAAATATATAAATTAAGAGTGCTTCTACATAAAATACTGAATGTCAAAATAATTTAAGGATTCAAATAATTTTAAAGAAGACATAAACTTTGTTATTTTCATCATTAACAGGTTCGTTAATTCTTTTCTTAAAAAGTTTTTCATAAAAAATAAAAAACAATCGGCGAAGGATGCCTTCAGATTGCAAATAATTCTAAATTTGTTGCCATCCATATTGGAAAAAAACATTGTTATGAGTGAATTGATCGGCGAAATCGTTCAGGTGATTGGACCTGTTATCGATGTTACTTTCGAGCACGCCGGCAAACAGATGCCAAGCATCCACGACGCCCTCGAAATCTCCCGCGAAGACGGGAAAAAACTTATTGTTGAGATTCAGCAGCACATTGGCGAAAACACCGTACGAACCATAGCAATGGATTCGACCGACGGTTTACGCCGCGGCATGAAGGTCATTTCGCAAGGTTCATCTATCAAGATGCCGGTGGGTGACGTTGTTCGTGGGCGTCTGCTCAACGTTGTCGGCGAAGCCATTGACGGTATTGGAGAACTAGATAACAAAGATGGTTATCAGATTCATAACGATCCGCCAAAATTCGAAGCGCTTTCGACCGAAACTCAGGTACTTTTTACCGGTATTAAGGTTATTGACCTTCTTGAACCTTATCCCAAAGGTGGAAAAATCGGACTTTTTGGAGGTGCTGGTGTCGGTAAAACAGTTCTTATTCAGGAGTTTATCAACAACATTGCTAAAAAATATTCTGGTCTCTCGGTATTTGCCGGTGTTGGAGAACGTACCCGCGAAGGCAATGACCTTTTACGTGAAATGATTGAATCGGGCGTTATCCGCTACGGCGATGAGTTCAGAAAAAGCATGGAAGAAGGTAACTGGGACTTGAGCAAAGTTGACGATGTAGAATTGGCTAAATCTCAGGCTACGCTTGTGTTCGGACAGATGAACGAACCGCCGGGAGCACGTGCCACTGTTGCTCTTTCAGGACTTACCGTTGCCGAATCGTTCCGAGATGGAGACGGTAAAAGCGGAGGTCGCGACATTCTTTTCTTCGTCGACAATATTTTCCGTTTCACTCAGGCCGGTTCGGAAGTATCGGCTTTATTAGGTCGTATGCCTTCGGCTGTAGGTTACCAGCCTACTCTTTCGACCGAAATGGGGTTAATGCAGGAACGTATTACATCAACCAACAAAGGTTCTATTACCTCTGTACAGGCTATTTATGTGCCTGCTGATGACCTTACAGACCCTGCTCCGGCTACAACATTCAGCCACTTGGATGCAACTACGGTTTTGAACCGTAAAATTTCGGAAATGGGTATTTATCCGGCAGTTGACCCGCTGGATTCGACATCTCGTATTCTTTCTCCTGAAGTTGTGGGCGAAGAACATTACAATACAGCTCAGCGTGTAAAACAGCTTTTACAACGAAACAAAGAGCTTCAGGATATTATTGCCATTCTCGGTATGGATGAACTTTCGGAAGAAGATAAGCTGGTGGTTCATCGTGCACGCAGGGTTCAGCGATTCCTCTCACAACCATTCTTCGTTGCCGCTCAGTTTACAGGTTTGGAAGGGAAACTTGTTTCAATTGAAGATACTATTCGCGGTTTCAACATGATTATGGATGGAGAAGTGGATAAGTATCCTGAAATGGCATTCAGTCTTGTAGGAACAATTGAAGAAGCCATAGAAAAAGGTGAAAAAATGCTTGCCGAAGCACAATAATAAAATTCTTCAGGGACAGGAATTTATCTGTCCCTGATCTTTTAAACTCGGTCAACGCATAATTTTAAAAATATCCGAAAGATGGATTTAAAAATACTTTCTCCTCAAAAAGAACTTTTCAGTGGAAAAATACAACTGGTAAAAGTGCCGGGTGCCGATGGCGAATTCGAAATAATGAATCATCATGCACCTATTGTTTCCTCGCTTTCGGAAGGTGAAATAAAAGTAATTGACGAAACAGGAAAACCTGTATTTTTTGCTGTAACCGGCGGACTTATTGAAGTTTCGGAAAATGTTGCCACTATTCTGGCAGTTACCAGTGGAAATGAAAGCAAAAAAGACGATAAATAACAATTTATTAATGACTTACCCATACCATACATTGCGCAGAGCAATTATCGGCATGGGTATGTTGTTTATATGTACTTTTTACATGAGTACCGCTAAGGCTCAAAAGACAATTACGTTTCCGTCTAAAGACGGACTTACTGTTACTGCTGATCTTTATGAGGCAAAAAGTACAGATCCGTACATTGTCTTGTTTCATCAGGCAAATTATAGCCGTGGTGAATATCGCGAAACAGCTCAGCGATTGCGTAAATTGGGATATAATTGCCTTGCGATAGACCAGCGTTCGGGTAATGAAGTTAATTACATTAAAAATCAAACGGCAGAGGCTGCACGAGCTCAGGGGCTATCTACTGGATACCTTGATGCTAAACAGGACATGGAGGCTGCTATTGATTATGTAAAATCGATTTCAAAAAAGCCAATTGTAATTGTCGGAAGTTCGTACTCTGCTTCTTTATCAATTATTCTGGCAGCAGGAGATCCTAGTATAAAGGCACTTATTGTTTTTAGTCCGGGAGAATATTTCGGAGAAACGCTGAAAATAGAACCATATATTGCAAAAATCAGCTGCCCTGTATTTGTAACGGCATCAGCCAAAGAAATGTCTGTTGTTATACCATTATTTAATAGTGTGCCAAAACGTTACCTTACTATCTATAATCCTAAATCACAAGGAATACACGGATCCAGAGTTCTATGGACTGAAACACAGGGATCAGATGAATACTGGCTTGCGCTATTGCAATTTTTTAGCCAGATAAAGTAGACTGTACTTTTTTCCGTAAATTTCAAATTTTACAAGCAAACAGGTTGGAGATGAACACAAACACTGTTAAATTTTTAGTTATACGTTTCAGCTCTATTGGAGACATTGTTCTTACTACTCCGGTGGTTCGTTGCCTGAAACAACAGGTTGAAGGAGCTGAAGTTCATTTTCTGACAAAAAAACAATTTGCTCCGCTTGTAAACAGCAATCCATTTATTGATAAGGTTTTTCTGCTAGAATCAAAACTAAGTGACACCATTCGTCAGCTAAAAGAGGAAGAATACGACTATATTATCGATTTGCATAATAATATCCGCACCGCTATTGTAAAAGCCCGTTTACAGGGAATGTCGTTTACGTTCAAAAAACTGAATATTGCCAAATGGTTGCTGGTACATACTAAAATGAACCGACTTCCCGGTATGCACATTGTAGATCGTTATCTGGCAACTCTTTCGGTGTTCGATGTTATGAATGACGGTTTAGGCCTAAATTATTTCATTCCAGAACAAGATGAGATTGACATTAAAAGTCTTCCGTCAGAATACCAGAATGGTTACATTGCACTGGTTATAGGAGCTAACCACGCGACTAAAATATTGCCAGACAATTTATTAATCCGATTTTGCAACATTGTAAACAAACCTGTTTTGCTGATTGGAGGTAAAGACGAAGTTCGAAAAGGAGATTATGTTGCGAACCAAACAATTACAGGATTAGTATTGAATACCTGTGGACAATATGGGTTGAACCAGTCAGCATCATTATTGCGGCAAGCCAGCATTGTCGTTACGCACGATACCGGTATGATGCACATTGCGGCAGCATTAAAAAAACGTGTTATATCGATTTGGGGCAATACTGTTCCTGAGTTTGGAATGACACCTTATCAACCGTCAACCGAATCGGTTTTATTTGAGATAAAAGGACTTGCCTGTCGTCCGTGCTCAAAGCTTGGTTACAAGAAATGTCCTAAAGGGCACTTTAATTGTATGAATAAACAACCAATAGAAGAAATTGCAGAAACAGCCCGACGTTTGTCTGAAAACTAAAAGGTTAATCCAGTCCGAATAGTTTCATTTTGTTATACAGTGTTTTACGGTCGATGTTGAGTAATTCGGCTGCTTTGCTTTTGTTGTATTTTGTTTTTTCGAGTACTGCAACAATTTTTTGCTTTTCCATTTTGTCCTTAAGCTCTTTTAAATCATTACTTTCTCCGAAAGGAATAGAAGTCTCAGTCGATTTATTATTGGCGGTAATCATTTCGCGGGGAAGCACATCTGCCTGTAAAATATCGCCTTTGGTAAGTAAAACTGCACGTTTCATGACATTGCGTAGTTCACGGATATTTCCCGGCCAGGGATAATTTTTAAATATTTCGACTACTTCATCGCTTATTCCGTTAACCTTGCGCTGCAATTCGTTATTAGATTTTTCGAGAAAATACTGGACAAACAATTTTAAATCTTCACCTCGCTGACTTAAGCCCGGAACATCAATGGCAAATTCGTTAAGGCGATGAAAAAGATCTTCCCGAAAACTTCCGTTTTGCACGGCTTTTCTCAAATCTTCGTTTGTCGCAGCAATAATGCGCACATCCACTTCTAGTTCGCGATTCGAACCAATTGGCCGAACCTTTCGCTCCTGAATAGCACGAAGTAATTGAATCTGAACGTCGTAAGAAAGATTTCCCACTTCATCTAAAAAGATTGTGCCTTTGTCGGCTGCTACAAATTGACCGGTTTTATCGTTTACTGCACCGGTAAAGGAACCTTTAAGGTGTCCAAAAAATTCACTTGCGGCCAAATCTTTAGGTAATGCACCGCAATCGATAGCCACAAAAGGAGATTTGGATCTTCTACTTTCCTGATGAATTTTTCGGGCAACATATTCTTTTCCGGTACCACTTTCGCCCAGAATTAGAACCGACATATCGGTAGGAGCAACCAGCGAGATATACTCGTCCATGCGCGCTGAAGCCTCACTGATCCCTTTAACGTAGTCTAACTGATGATCCGATTTTTGTTCAGTTTTTGCCGATAATGCCTGTTGAATGGTAAGCAATACTTCATCGGGATTAACCGGTTTGGTAACATATTCAAAGGCGCCCATTTTTATTGCATTTACGGCCGAACGAATATCTCCGTAACCAGTCATTAGAATAATTTTGGTACTGACCGAAATACGATGAGCTTCTGCTAAAAGTTCGAGACCACTACGATCGGGCAAGCGGATGTCTGAAATAACAAGCTCGTAGCGCTTAGATTTAAGAGAGGCAAGTGCTTCGGAAAACGAGAAAGCAGTGTCTACCTGAAAACCTTTCTTTACCAAAAAAGTTTTTAGCATCAGGCAAAACGCTGTATCATCGTCAACTACGAGTATCTGGGGCATAACTATATTCTGGTATTTTTAACTCGCCCAAGTTAATCAATAATGGCGAGTGATAAAAAAACTCTATTAATTAACAAATAATGCAATAAACAATAATGAATGTTGTTTTCTTTGTTGATAAATAAACTCTGTGTATGAATATATTAGCTATTGAATAGCTGTAACTTTACAAAAAAAACGTATGATACAAGATTCTTTTACTTATCAAGATTGGGAATATGGATTTACGAATGGCGCTTTTTATGCCATTCCGCCAAAAGAAAAAAAGAAACCTAAAGACTTAATAAAATTCTATTCATTAGAAAGTTATAATCTTGATGCACTTGAAAGTCCATACTTGTATTGTCTTTCAAAATTTCAGCCAAACGACAATACCGATGATGGCCTACAACTACTCGACTATAAGAAAGATGAAGTTGAAAAGGTTGTTAATAATGTATATGATGGAATGATTCATCAATATAAAGGTGATACCGAAATAATTAAACAAGACCCAATTTTTGTAGAACTTCTTCAATTAAAAGAATGTTTAACAGCTGATGAATCTGTATTTAGGCGAAGTGCCTATGGCTTTTTTCATGATTTTGTAAGTTGTTTTTTTTCTTTTATCTCTTTTACTGATGACTCTAATTTGAAGAACACAGCAATGTGGGGTCATTACACAAAAAACAGAGGGTATTGTATCCGATATAATTTTCAAAATGACGCTTTGCTATCTTTTTATTATCCTATAAACTATGTCGACAATATTAAATTGATAGAACTAAATAAAGATTTTTTTTTTACACAAATTAATGCATCGCATTTGATTAAGCAAAAAGCATGGGATTATGAAAATGAATGGAGAATACTAATCAATTCTCAACGTAGATTCAATTTGGACAGAGACATTAAGGATAAAAGAAATAATGAATTATTTGAGAACAGAAAATATCCTATATCTCAAGAATATATCACAGAAATATATTTAGCTCCATTTTTTCTTCCACCTCAAAATGAAATAGGACAAAGCGATAAACCTATCATTTCTTATAATCTATCTTATCTGAAAAATACGTTTATCAATGAAACTTATGATCTACAAAAAATTATACGATTTTTGAGAATCATTATAGAAATCAAAAAACAAAGACCTGAATTTAAGATTTACCAAACTTTCATTGCTCCAAAAGATGATCAACTAAAGCTTCAATATTATGAATACTTAGAAATAGAAGAAGATAATTATCTGATTTTTAAATTTAAAAGAAATGGACCATTTAAATATTTATAGAATGAAAAAACTACTGTATATCATTCCGATAGTTGTTTTAGTACTAGCCTTTGTTGGAAAGAAAGACGAGGTAAAAGTAGCCTGTGTGGGAGACAGCATTACCGAAGGTGCCTGGATTGCCAACGAAGCTGCCGACGGTTACCCTTCGGTACTCGAAAAAATGCTCGGCAACCAATATAAAGTTCTCAACGCGGGCCGCGGCTGGGCTACCGTATCCCAAACGGGAGATGTACCATACTGGTCGCGCAACGAATTTCACAACGTTTTTGCCTTTCGGCCCGATATTATTGTTATAAAATTGGGTACTAACGACTCAAAGCCACGAAACTGGAATGCCGAAACATTTCCTAAAGATCTACAGGCACTTATTGATACTTTCAGTACTATTCCCTCACATCCTAAAATTATACTTTGCTATCCGGCAAAGTCGTACGCACGGCATTCGGACATTCGCGACTCGGTTATTACTTCGGGAATTATTCCTGCAATCGATAAAATTGCCAAAGCCAACCATCTGCCGGTAGTCGATTTACATACTGCATTAAGCAACCACCCTGAATTGTATGCAGATAGTATTCATCCCCGCGAAGGTGGTGCCAGGATAATTGCTACTGAAATTGCCAAAGAAATTCTAAGGCAAAATAAATAAGACAGCTATGAAGAAGACCGGTTTTTAGATTCTTTCAGGCTTCAGGCTGCGCGATTACTATAATTCTTTATAACTTCGTAAGTTGTTATTTTTATCACGATTTTAAGATAAACACATATATCATAACATTTTAAGTAATGGCAACACCAGAATTTAAGTATCAGGAGCCTTTTCCGATGGGAAAAGACGAAACCGAATATTACCTTTTAACAAAAGAAGGTGTGTCGGTTGCCGAATTCGATGGCAAAGAAATTTTAAAAGTTGAGCCCGAAGTGCTCACTAAAGTTGCGAATGCTTGTTTTCGTGATTGTGCATTTATGCTTCGCACAGCCCACAACGAACAGGTTGCGAAAATTCTGAGCGATCCGGAAGCTTCGGAAAACGATAAATATGTAGCACTTACCATGCTTCGCAATGCCGAAATTTCGGCTAAAGGTGTTCTTCCTTTCTGCCAGGATACCGGAACTGCTATTGTTGTAGCTAAAAAAGGCCAGCAAGTGTGGACAGGCGGTGGCGACGAAGAAGCTATTTCGCATGGTGTGTACAAAACTTACACCGAAGAAAACCTTCGCTATTCGCAGAACGTGCCTTTGAACATGTTCGACGAAAAAAATACAGGTTGTAATCTTCCTGCACAGATCGACATTTATGCTACCAGCGGAATGGAATACAAATTCCTTTGCGTGGCAAAAGGAGGCGGATCGGCCAACAAAACTTATTTGTATCAGGAAACCAAGGCTTTACTTACTCCGGGCAAACTCGAAAATTTCTTACTCGAAAAGATGAAGACTTTGGGTACAGCAGCTTGTCCTCCATACCACATTGCATTTGTAATTGGCGGAACATCGGCAGAACTGAACCTGAAAACCGTAAAACTTGCTTCGGTAAAATATTACGACAACCTGCCAACTTCAGGCAATGAAGGTGGTCAGGCTTTCCGCGACATCGAACTTGAAAAGAAGATTTTGCACATGGCTCAGGAATCGGGAATTGGGGCACAATTCGGTGGTAAATATTTTGCACACGACATTCGCATTATTCGTTTGCCACGTCATGGTGCTTCTTGTCCGGTAGGTTTAGGCGTTTCGTGCTCGGCCGACCGAAACATTAAAGCCAAAATTACCAAGGACGGCGTTTGGATCGAAAAACTGGAAGAAAACCCAGGACGTTTCATTCCAGCCGAACTTCGTGAAGCAGGAGAAGGCGAAGTTGTTAAGATTAATCTTAACCGCCCGATGAAAGAAGTTCTGGCTGAACTAACCAAATATCCGGTCGCTACACGTTTATCGCTCAACGGAACCATCATCGTTGGTCGCGACATAGCTCATGCCAAATTGAAAGAACGTCTTGACAAAGGCGAAGGACTTCCGCAATACCTTAAAGATCACCCAATTTACTACGCTGGCCCAGCCAAAACCCCTAAGGGAATGCCTTCAGGCTCATTTGGTCCGACCACAGCTGGTCGTATGGACTCATATGTTGATCTGTTTCAGGATAATGGAGGTAGTATGATTATGATTGCCAAAGGTAACCGTAGTCAGGAAGTTACCGATGCCTGCAAAAAGCACGGCGGTTTTTACCTCGGTTCAATTGGAGGCCCGGCTGCTATTCTTGCTCAAAACAACATCAAAAAGGTGGAAGTTGTTGAATATCCAGAACTTGGTATGGAAGCTATCTGGAAAATTGAAGTTGTTGATTTCCCTGCTTTCATCTTGGTTGACGATAAAGGCAACGATTTCTTCAAACAAATCAAACCGATTTGTGTAAAATGCTAATTATAAATATGAAACAAGAAAAGGCGCTCAGTTTTGAGCGCCTTTTCTTGTTTCATCTAGTTTTGAGATAGTGTTACTCTAAAAGACTAATGTGCTGAATGATGTCTTATTGCTTTTGCGCGTCGTGCTTTTGTTTGTAAATATTTCTATTTGCACGGTTTTGTTCCCGGTTTAGTTTTCTGCGTTCGGCTGGTGTTACAACGCCATCGGCTTTGGCTGCTTTTTTATCGTGTTGAATTTTTGCCTGTTGAGCTTCCAGCTTTGCGGTTTCTTTGGGCGTTAATGATCCGTTTTGTTCTCCTTTTATGATACGTGCTTGTTGCTTTTCCTGACGGGCTTTAACTCTGGGGGTAGTTTGTGCATTTATGCTACCTGCCAATACTAGTAAACACGCAGTTGCTAAAATCAGTCGAATGTTTTTCATTGTCGGAAAATTTATTGTTTTATACCGTCTTTGACGAATATGCAGGTGAAAGGTTTACTCGAGTTGCTGCAATTTGTCGTTTTTTATAAATTTTAAGAAAACAAAAAGAGAAGCCTGAACTAATTCTGGTTCAGGCTTCTCTTTTTGTTTCAATCATTTACTCTATTCTTCAATAAAATTGAATGGTATGTTTAATATTTCCTGTAATTCTTCACCGTCTTCGAGCATCTGGTCATCACCTTCGTCGTAATAGTAATTGACAATAACCTTAAAACCATTGTCTTGCTGTTTGGCAAAGAAATTGAGCAATTGGAGTAACATCTTTGAGGAAGAAGAGTTGAAATAAGAAAAATGAAAAACTATTTTTAGTAAAATATCTGAAGGAGAATTAATTGAACCGAGTATTGTCTTTTCGTATTCGTTAAGCCATTTTAAAGCTGGTTCATAAAATTCCTGAACATTCTCAGGACGAGACACGCCCTTCAGGATAAACTCATGTTCGTTGGCATTGAAAAATATACTTGGTGTAAATTCGGTTTCTTCCATTATCAGATTTTCCATAGCGCTTGTTCCTTATATTTTTGTCTATGAATTAATTGTTTATCGCTGAAACAGTTCAATGTTTATACGAAAAAAGACAAAATCGGCTGTACATGGAGACAAGGAATAATGAATACCATTGGCTGCTGCACGGGCAATATCCAGAAGTCCGAGTCCGGCTCCGCCTTTGGACGAAAACAGGCCATTGGTGAGGATTTCCCGGTAAACTGTTTTTAGTTCTTCTTTCGTCATATTATTGATGCGATCGATGTATTGGCCTAATATCGCTGAATCTGCTTTCAGAACAGGATTCCCTGCTTCAATTTGAAGAATGCTGTCATTTTTGATGAAAATTCTGAAAAATGGACTGCATTCTACGGGCAGGTCTATAGATTCAAATTTATTACTGTAGCGGACAATGTTCTCAAGTAACTCAACCGACGCTGATAACAGCTTTTTATACAGTGAAATAGAATTGGTGCATAATTGCGGGTCATTTTTGATATCGTTCAGCAAACGAGCTATTACATCGGATGTAAACGACCCGCAATAATAAATTTTATTATTGTTTTGTTGTATAGACGATTGTTTTTCAATAATCATAATGAGTCGTTGTGTAACAATGAGATATGAAGGTAGTCAATTTACATAGCTTAAAAAAATAACGGATGTTTCGTTCGTCAAAAAACAAAACATCCGTATATATTATGATTTGTAAATTAGTCTTTTACAAGTTGTAATTCTTTGATAAGATTAGTAGCTCCGGCATATTTATCGATGATGAAGAGCACATAACGTACATCAACACAAATGCATTTCTGCAACTCGTTTTCAAAAACTTTGTCGCCACTCATTGCTTCCCAGTTTCCGTCAAAAGCTAAACCTATCAGGTCTCCTTTTGCATTCAGAACGGGACTTCCTGAATTTCCTCCGGTAATATCGTTGTTTGTTGTAAAGCAGGTAACTAATTCTCCATTAGAACCGTACTGTCCGTAATCTTTTGCTTTGTAAAGTGCTTTTAATTTTGCCGGAACAACAAATTCCCAATTGGTCGAATCTTCTTTTTCCATTACACCTTTTAGTGTAGTGTAATATTTATAGTTAACAGCATCGGCAGGACTATAACCTCCTACTGTTCCGAAGGTTAAGCGCATGGTCGAATTGGCATCTGGATATTTAACCAGGGACGGATTCATTTCGCGCAAGCCCGCGATAAACAATCGGTTTCCTTTGTCGATGTCGTTAAAGTATTTTTCGGCAGCATCGTATAATTGTGAGTAAACCTGATCGGTTGATACTGTTACAATTAATGCAGGATCTTTCTCTAATTTTTTAACCGATGGCTTTTCTAAAAATGCAAATAAACGGGTCGAATCGGCAAAAACGCTTTTTTCGTACAAATCGTTCGTGTATTTGGCAAAGTCATTTTTATATTTTTTCTGAATGTCCTGATAAAAACCGGGAAGAAAATCCTTGTAAACATCTTCGCTAACCAGACGGAACATGGCTTCGGCCTCTTTTTTATCGGTAGACATGTTGTAATCTTTATACATCTCGCGGGCAGTGGTGCGAAGCTTATCGGAAGCTGCTTTTATTTTTTCGGGCGAAGAAGTTGCATCTTTCAATACCGAAAGCAGTTCATACGACTTACGGGCGATAGCGACAATGTCTATACTGCGGTAGATACCTTCGCTAAGGTATTGCAGCGTGTATTGCAATGGAGCAATGCGCTTATCGGCATCACGGATAATATCGAGTGCAGTACCGTATTTTGCAGTACGTTTGGCATCGGCTGCAACCCAAATTTTAAAGCTGTCTTCAAGAGCCTGTTTGCGCTCAATTACGTTCAACCTTTTGAGCCCTTTCATTTGTCCGATAGAAAATTTCCAGTAGTTGGAAGAACGGGCATATTTCGAGGCATATTTGATTTTAATAGCAGGGTCAGCCTGCATATCTTTCATCCAGATATCCTGACGAAGTCCGCGGATTTTTACCCGGTTAGGATGGGTAATGTTCAGTTCGCTGGCGGTGCGGCAGGCACTCATATAACGGTTTGTAGTTCCCGGATAGCCCATAACCATCGTAAAATCACCTTCTTTAATTCCATCTATAGAAACGTTGAGGTGATGACGGGGCTTAAGCGGAACATTGTTTAAGCTGTATTCGGCAGGAGATCCGTCGGGTGCTGTATAAACGCGGAAAATACTGAAATCTCCGGTATGGCGGGGCCACATCCAGTTGTCGGTATCGGCACCAAACTTTCCAATCGATGAAGGGGGTGCTCCTACAAAACGTACATCCTTAAATGTTTCGTAAACAAGAAGATAAAAATCGTTGCCACCGAAAAATGATTCAACTTCGGCGGTGTATGGCGTGCCTTTAGTAGTTTCTTCTGTAATTATTTTACTGATACTGTCAATGCGGGAATGACGGTCGCTTTCGCTGATATTGCTTGGCAAAACGGCAGAAACACGATCACTTACGTCTTCCATGCGTACCAGAAATGTTGCGGTAAGTCCCGGATTTGGCAACTCTTCGGCTTTTGTTTTTGCCCAGAAACCATCTTTCAGATAATCATGTTCTACGGTAGAGTGCTGTTGTATAGCATCATAACCGCAATGGTGATTGGTGAAAAGCAAACCTTCGGCTGAAACAATTTCGGCAGTACAGCCACCTCCGAAATGCACAATGGCATCTTTGAGTGAAGATTGGTTGATGGAATAAATTTCTTCGGTTGTCAGTTTACAGCCTTTTGCCCTCATTACATCGATATTCATTTGTTTAAGCATGGGCAAAAGCCACATGCCTTCGTCGGCGCTTACTCTGGCTATCGATAATGCCAGAAATCCTACTACAACTAACGCTAATCGCTTCATTTATTAATAATTAAAGTAAAAACAATTAAAAAAGAGTTGGCTGGCTGTTTTTTAGTAATCCGAATGACATCCTATGATAGGAAGTAGGCCCGAATTCTTCTATTGCTTTTCGATGTTCGCGGGTGGGATAACCTTTATTTTTTTTCCATCCGTATTCGGGAAACTCATGGTCTAACTGATACATCAACTCATCCCGGTACGTTTTAGCCAAAACAGAAGCTGCGGCAATGGAGAGAAATAACGCATCACCGTCTATAATGCATTTATGCGGAATGTCGCCGTAAGTTCTGAATTTATTTCCATCAACCAGAATAAACTGGGGTTTAACCGACAGATTGTCTAATGCCCGGTGCATAGATGTGATTGATGCCTGTAAAATATTGATGTGGTCAATCTCTATATTGTCGGCCATTCCGATGGCCCATGCAACCGCATCGCGCATAATATCGTCGCGAAGTTTGTTTCGCTTACGTTCGCTGAGACATTTTGAGTCGTTAATTTCCGAATTGGCATATCCGTGCGGAAAAATTACCGCTGCCGCAACAACCGGTCCGGCAAGGCAACCTCGCCCGGCTTCGTCGCAGCCTGCTTCAATAATTCCGTCCTGAAAAAAAGGTTGCAGCATAAGTTACATGCATTTTTCTATCGAATGCCACAATCCGTCGGTTGTACGGGCCCATGAGAAATTGGTACGTTGCAATCGTGCTTTTTCAATAATATCTTGTCGAAATTTGACATCGCGGTAGAGCAACGATAAACCAGCCGATATTGATTTTATCGAATAAGGGTCAACCAGTAAAGCGGCATTTCCCGAAACTTCTGGCATTGAAGTTGTATTAGAGGTAATTACAGGGACGTCGCAATACATAGCCTCAATAATCGGAATGCCAAAACCTTCGAAAAACGGAACAAATGTAAGTGCATATGCGCCGGCAACAATGCGGTAAAGTTCGTTGTCGCTCACCCTGCCCGTGAAAATCACGTCGTTCGAGAATTGCATTTTATTGAAAACCTCCTCAATATCAGCCGTATGAAACATTTTATTGCCAACAATTACAAGCTTTATTTTAGTGTCGGCAACTCGTCGTCTGAAATCATCGTAAGCCTGTAATAACGAGGCTACATTTTTGCGGGGATGTAGCGATCCTACAAAAACGAAATAATCTTCGCCGTGTGTGTATTTTTGTTTTACGTTGTTTTTTTCTTTGTCATTTAACGGACGGAAATGCTCGGTGGCACCGTTGTAAACCACATCTATTTTAGACGATTCGATTCCGTAAACTTCGCTGATGTCTTTTTTTGAAAATTCAGAAACGGTAACAATGCGTTCGGCTTTGTTCGCAAATTTCGGGAAGTAATGATTGTAATATTTACGGGTTAATACCGGAAGATCTTTTGGACGATGATAAAAGTTAATGTCGTGAATAACCGGAATAGACGGAATATCGGTCGAAAGTGACAGAAACCCGTCTGGCGACAAAAACAAATCAGGTTTAAACTGTTTGAAGACTCGCGGAAGTGAATATTCAAGCCATGCATAGTACAAAAACGGATGCCGGGCCTGTGGTGATGCAACAACGGGTACAACATTTTCAGAAAAAATAAATTCCGGAGCGTACGGACGATCGAAAATGAAAATGAATTCATGATCTGGCTGACCTTTCGTGATCCGGCTGAGTGTTTCGTACGAAAACCGGCCAATGCCGTCCAGTTTATTTTTAAGTAATAACCGTGTGTTTACCGCTATTTTCAATGTTACAGGTGTTTTATTGATCGTAAATATACATATTGACAGCAAAAGTACTTTTTGTTCTGTAACATATATTTTATTCTTTCCTAAAAATGGAAATACAGCCCTGTTTGTGTTTTTCTTCTTTTGCGGGAAATAATAAGCTAATTACTAAATGATTCAGACTTATTTTTCTGCCTGAAACCTTAAAAATATACCCAGCGGAAGTCTGCGTCCGGCCTTATCGGGAATGTACAACTCTCCGATTTCCTGTTTGCGTTTAAATTGAAAAACTCCGTTCACCAGATTTTCGGCAACCAATGCCGAAAGTCCCATCGAATAAAGGTTTAAAATAAAAAACGCAGGTGGTTCCGGTATCAGTTTTCCGCAATTTTCGATTAACTCGTTTATGCTTTCTTCCAAAACCCATTTTTCGCCTTCGGGACCTCGTCCGTAAGCTGGCGGATCGAGAATGATTCCGTTATAAGTTTTCCCCCGTTTTACTTCGCGACGAACATATTTCATGGCATCCTCAACTACCCACCGGATGTCGGAAAGGTTGCTGGCATGCATATTTTCATTCGACCAGTTGATCACCTGTTTTACCGAATCGACATGTGTAACATCGGCACCGGCTGCTTTTGCGGCCAGCGAAGCTCCTCCGGTATAGGCAAACAGATTTAGCACCCGCGGTGTTTCCTGTGTTTTTAGTGATTGTATGCTGTTGAAAATGAATTCCCAGTTAACGGCCTGTTCGGGAAAAAGCCCGACGTGCTTAAACGAAGTAAGTCCCAGTCGCATTGACAGTTCTTTTCCACTAAGCGGATAATTGACAAACCATTGGCCTGGCATTCCTTTGCGAAGCTGCCATTCTCCCTTTTCTTCACCCGAACTGCCTTTTTTGTCCCGAAAAAATGAAGCATCGGCCATGCGTTGCCACTCGTTTTCGCTGAGCGCTTTACTCCATACCGCTTGTGGCTCCGGACGACGAAGCACGTAACGTCCGTAACGTTCCAGTTTTTCAAAATTACCGGAGTCTATAAGCTCATATTCTTTCCAATGTTCGGGAGTGAGAAGCTGCATATTGTTGTTTTGTAATATGTTAAATTATTTTTCATGAAAGATTTTGACTTTCATCATACATTGCTGACAGTCAAATTCGAGCAGGAAACGTCGGCGGTTGTCGCTCAGTGTCCATGCCGGCGGCGACATGTTTCCGGTAGCTTTGGCACAATTTCCGGTTTCATAACGTAGGCAGTGCCGCGTTGTCATGAGGGTTATATCATCGTTTTTTTCCTGTTCAAGTTCAAATGCCGGTTTTAATGCCGTAACACCATGTTTGTGGTAAAATTGCTCGGCTAGATGATTGGAAATATTTGCTTTATAATCAAGCGATTTTTTGGGATAAACCGGATTTTCGGCTTCTCGACGCGAAAGCGCGCAGTGTATTTGTAACCGTTTTTCTTCGAGTGTGTTAAGACAATTTCGACGCAGATTATTCAGCCACGAAGCGGCGAAAAAATATTGATTGGTATTGTCCGCTTCAACGTTCGAAATCTCAAAACAAGTGTCTCCGCTTTTGCGTAATTGTTTGTCAATTGCAGCTGCCGATGTTTCAGTGTTGCGAGCCGGCGTCTTCTCGCAATTTTCCTGAATGGATGCTTCGATATTATCTTCGTCAACGGCACGTAGAATAAAACCGTTTGCGCTTTCGCTGAAAAATAGTTTAACCGCAATACTGCGTTGAGCTACATTTTGTTCCATCAATTCACGAAAGCGCTTGTCTGCATTGCGGTAGAGAAGCGTTCCTGCGGGAAGGTTGTCGGAAATTCGGTTTGGAATAATCCGGTTTGGTTCAATTTTATTCAGTAAAAAACCTTCTAACTGATTGTCACGGAAGAAACAAAGTCCGTCGCCAGCTGCAAGCTTTTCGTATATTTCGGCGTTTATGCCTTCGCGGTTTGTGCTTTTTACTTTGGCAACAGGTTTGCCTATTGATTTTGGCGTATCGAACGAGGTGATTTTATCTCGATGTCCTGTAAATAAATAACTTGTGAAACCTCTCGAAAATGAACGCTGAGGATCGGGTTCGAACATAAAACGGGTAGTTCCCGATGATGCCCGGTTATATCGATCGCTTTCATTTATTAGCGCATCAAGCTTTTGACGGTAAAAAGCGGTGATATTTTTTACATAAGCAAGATCTTTAAGCCGTCCTTCAATTTTAAAAGAACAGACTCCGGCGTCGGCTAATTCTGATATGTGCTCCGATAAATTTAGGTCTTTTAGCGAAAGCAAATGTTTGTTGCGCAAAAGGTATTCCCCGCTTTCGTTCTGCAATGAATAAAGAGACCTGCAAGGTTGTGCACATTCGCCCCGATTGGCACTTCTCCCGCCAATATATTGACTCATATAGCATTGTCCGCTCAGCGACACGCAAAGTGCACCATGCACAAAACATTCCAGTTCGGCATTTACGTTACTTCTGATTTCTTTAATTTGGTTCAGGCTAAGTTCTCTTGCCAGTATAATTCGACTGAATCCGGCTTTGTCTAAAAATGCAATGCGTTCAATATCATAATTATGCGTTTGTGTGCTGGCATGAAGCGCAATTGGAGGAAGATCAAGCTCCAACAATCCCATGTCTTGTACAATCAATGCATCTATTCCGGCTTCGTACAATTGGAAAATAAGCTTGCGAACTTCTTCTATTTCGTTGTCATACAGAATAGTATTAACAGCAGCAAACACACGGGCATGATACCGGTGGGCATGGCGACAAAGTTCTTCTATTTCGCTTACCGGATTTCCGGCAGCTGAGCGTGCGCCGAAACGCGAAGCCCCGATGTAGACGGCATCGGCTCCACAGTTAATGGCCGCTTTACCAAATTCGGCATTGCGCGCAGGACTTAACAGCTCCAGTTTTTTCTTTTCATTCATTGTAGTCGCAAATATCCGAAAAATTGAGGGGATAGGGAAGTAAATGCAATAGAATGTACGTTAAGCCTTTATCGTCGAGATATATAGAGTAGTATCTTCTGATGTCTTATTTTTATGACGAATTTTTTTGGTCGGTCTATAATGCAATTGTATTGAATGTGTTCTGCTTTAAATTAATTAACAGTAGTTTACCCGAAAGAACGTCTCCCTGTCCGGTTATAATTTTTAAAACTTCCGAAGCCATAAGTGTTCCTGTAATTCCCGGTAACGGAGGAAAAACGGCTTTGTCTGAAGGTTGTCGAAAATCGCTTTTGGGTGGTTCGGGAAAGAAGTCTCGATACGAATGTTTGCCTTTATAATTGAAAACCGATACCTGTCCTTCAAATTGAGAAATGGCGCCGTGTACATATACTTTGCCTTTCTTTATGCAGCAATCGTTCAGTAAATACCGGGTTTTAGCATTGTCCAGTGCTCCCAGTATAATGTCATAATTATCAATCAAATCATTTATATTATTCTGGTCTATTGCTATAGCGTGTGCTTTTATTTCGATAAACGGATTTCGTTTGCTAAGTTCCTGACATGCAATATGTATCTTTTTTTCGCCCAGCGAAAGATGAGAATACAAAATTTGTCGTTGCAGGTTGCTTATTTCAACCACATCGGCGTCGGCCAATCCTAAATGTCCGATACCGGCAGAGGCGAGATAAAGTGCAGCAGGAGAACCAAGTCCTCCGATGCCGGCAATTAATACACGGGCCGATTTTAACTTTAGCTGAGCTTCTTCGCCAAAACAGGGCAATAGCAATTGCCTCGAATATTGGGAACGTTCTGTTTCTGATAGCATTTTGTTTTTGAGTTTAAGCGGAATCTACGAATTACAGATTCCGCCGAAGTCTGATTTTATAGCATTGCTTTTTCGCTTATTTGCATGCAATTATCCCAGTCTTTCCATACCGTTTCATAACCTTTGCTGCGTACCATTGCCGAAAATTCGGCCGGCGAGCGGTTGTCATTCGGCTCAAACTGCTGGAGCTCGTTGTTGGGCTTTGCATATCCGCCAGGTTCGGTGTGTGAACCCGAACTCATGCTCGTAATGCCAAGTGGTACGGCATGGTTACGGAAGTAAGGGCTTTCGCGTGTTGAGAGTGAGAGTTCAATGTCCTGATCAAAAATACGATAAGCGCAAATTAACTGAATAAGTGCGCGTTCGTTTACATGAAAAGGAGGCTCAAAGCTTCCGGCGTGAGGACGTAGTCGCGGAAAAGAAATGGAATATTTTGTTTTCCAGTATTTCTTTCGAAGATAATCGAGGTGCAGGGCAAGGTAAAACGAATCGATGCGCCAATCGTCAAGTCCGAGCAGGACTCCAAGTCCTATTTTATGAACTCCGGCACGGCCCATACGTTCGTAACAGTCAATGCGGTTTTCGTAAATCGATTTTTGCCCCCGCGGATGGTAAATTTTGTATCGTTCGCGGTTATAGGTTTCCTGATAAAGATAAACGGCATGCAGTCCGGCATCAATCAGATTCCGATATTCTTCTTCTTTGAGTGGTTGCACTTCTATGGAAATTTGCGCGAAGTCGTTTTTTATCAGTTTAATGGCATGTTCAAGATATGCTGCATCCGACTTGCGCGATTCGCCGGTTACTAACAAAATATGCTCAAAACCAAGCGATCGAATCGATTTTATTTCAGCAAGAATATCATTATCGTTCAGTATGTTGCGGGTTAAAAGATTGTCGTGATTAAAACCGCAATATACACAATGGTTGGTGCAATAATTTGATAAATAGAGCGGTACGTACATTTGCATCGTTTTCCCGAAACGTTTTACGGTACGCTCATGACTTAACTGAGCCATATTTTCGAGAAAGCCGTCGGCTGCCGGAGACAGGATTGCCATAAAATCATCGAGAGTGCAAACATCCTTTGTCAGAGCTCTTTGCACGTCGGTTTCTGTTTTACTGTATATCTGTTCTTTTACCCGGTTATAATCGTATCGGGCAATAAGATCGATGAATTCCATTTTATGAGTTTTTTATGAAAACTAATTATCCAAAAATGCGGTAAGCGGACTCGTTGCGCTGGCTGTTGCGGTAAGCGGAGCCTGTTCCATTTCATAAGCCAATCTTCCGGCTTCAACGGCCATGCGAAAAGCGCGAGCCATTGCGACAGGATCTGAGGCGGCGGCAATGGCCGTGTTGACCAAAACGGCGCTGGCACCCATTTCCATTGCCTGCGCAGCGTGCGAAGGCATTCCGATGCCGGCATCGACAATAACCGGAACGTTACTTTGCTCAATGATAATGCGAAGCATGTTTTCGGTTGTTAAACCCCGATTCGAACCAATTGGTGAACCTAGTGGCATAACGCATTGAACACCTATATCTTCTAAGCGTTTGCATAAAACCGGATCGGCATTGATGTAAGGCATTACCACAAAGCCGAGTTTTACAAGTTCTTCGGCCGCTTTGAGCGTTTCGACAGGGTCGGGGAGAAGGTACTTCGGATCGGGATGAATTTCGAGTTTTATCCAATTGGTACCTAAAGCTTCGCGAGCCAGACTGGCTGCAAAAACAGCTTCTTTAGCGGTTCTAACGCCCGATGTATTAGGCAGTAAATGAAATTGTTCGTGATGCAGATGTTCCAGCAGATCGTCGTGGGGAGCTTGAAGATCTACTCGTTTTAAAGCAACGGTAACTAATTGAGATCCAGAAGTATGTAATGCTTCGCGCATAATATCGTTGGAGCCGAATTTTCCGGTTCCGGTAAAGAGGCGCGATTGAAATTCTTTATCGGCAATTTTAAGTATGGTCATTTTATTGATTTTTAAATTGTTATTTGAGAAAGAAATGGACAGAATGTTTAGAATCTATTCTTTTTCTTTTTCAATAAGTTGAATATGTTCTTTTGCAGATAATGAGATGTCTGCTGCTTTTACAATGGAAGACGAGAGTGCGATTCCGTGTACGCTGGTGTTGAGAAGGTCTGGAATATCGTTCAATACAATTCCGCCTATGGCAAATACGGGTTTGTCCATTTTCGCTTTTCGCATACTGTCTAAAATGTTTTGATAGCCGGCAATGCCCAGAATTGGGCTAAGTTTTTCTTTTGTTGTGGTAAAGCGATAAGGTCCAAGACCAATGTAATCGACATAAGGATAAATTTCGGCAATGCGTTCAAAACTATCTGCTGTACCGCCCAGAATCATTCCCGGATTTAATAATCTTCGGGCTTCGGGAGGTGACATATCGCTACGTCCCAAATGCACTCCGTCGGCTCCGCATAAACGTGCGATATTGGGATTATCATTGATAATAAGCGTACTACCATATTTTTCGGTAATTGCTCTTATCTGGATGGCCGTGTCGAGATATTCATCGAATGAAGCCTTTTTCATTCGTAGTTGAACCAGCCGGACTCCACCGATACAGGCTTTTTCAACCTCTTCTTCAAGACGGATTCCTTTTATAGGTTGTGTTATAAGATATAGACGAGGTAACATGCTGACTGTGTTTAAGAAAGATGAAATTTTGTTTCGTTCGGTGTCCCTGTTTTGGTATGTTCTCCTAAAAGTGAGTTGTTGCTTTTAATAAATTGATTTACATATTCTTTTGCGAGAAAACAAGCGTTGGACAGGTTTTCTCCTAATGCAAGCCGGGCAACAATGGCCGACGAGAGCACACAGCCGGTGCCATGCTTGTCGTAAGCAATTATTCTGGCATTTTCGAATTTGTTTTTCACTCCTTTTTGGTAGAGAATATCCGTACAGATGTCGTTATCCGAATGTCCTCCTTTTACCAGAAGAGACTGTAAACCAGTGTAAAGCCATTCTTCGGGATTTTTGGTTTGAAGTATATGGTTAAGCCTTTCATATTCAGGTAAATTAGGTGTGATAAGCACAAGTTGCGAAAGTATTCGACGGAGCATTTCGGAAGAGAAATTAAGCTTATTGACTGCATGAAAAACAAAACCGGCAGACGCTTTCAGAATAGGATCCCAGACAATTTTTATGTTATTATGTGTCAGATAATCTGTGAGTTGTGCAAGTGTGTCAAAATCTCTTATCAGACCGATTTTACAATATTCCGGTTTGAACCGTTGAAGTAATATGTCGGCTTGTTTTAAAATGAATTGAATATCAATCCATTCAACCTCATTAAACTCGACATCGTTTTGAATTGTTATTGCCGAACAAACTCCCAAACCATAAACGCCGTGTGCTTCAAAAGTCTTTATATCCGACGTTATTCCTGCTCCGGAACTGGGATCAAATCCTGCTATGCTTAAAACGAATGGTCGCATAATTCTTTCATTTTGTTGAGATAAGCAATTACGTTTTCGGCTGGTTCGTTTTTAAATCGGTTCCACACCGAACCTAAAAGCGCGACTCCCTGAAATCCAGCAATTTCTGTTTTCTTAATATTGCTTTCATCGATTCCTCCTAAGGCAACAACCGGGTTATGAAGCTTTTGTCTTTTGAAAAAAGCTGAGAGTTCCTCTAAATCAAAAGCTTGACGGTATCCTTGCTTGGAAATACTATCGAAAATGGGACTTAAAAAGCAATAAGACAGATTTTTATTCTCTATTTCTAATAGTTCATTGATGCGGTGTGCCGAATAACTTTTGTGGTAAAAACGGTGAGAATCGGATTGACGGATGTTCGAATTATTGTAATGGAAACCGGTCAGCCCAAATTCTTCCACCAGTTCGGGATAATAATGCATAACCAGTTTATTCCGGTATCGTGAATCAATCTTTGACAGATAGTTACGTAGCATTTTTTGGTCTGCTTTCGGCTTGCGAATATGTATCCTGTTAATTCTATTATCAGCCATTCGCTCTATAAAATCTGTTTCTCCGGATATTATTTCGGGAGGTGTGATTACAACAAGCAACATCGTTTTGTTTTTTAGTATGCTATTCTTCACTGGCCAGTTTGCGGAGTTCCTGCGTTGAACGCATGGAGCAAAAACCGGCTCCGCACATGGAGCAAAAATGTTCTTGTTTGCTTTCTTCTTCGGGCAGCGATTCGTCGTGGTATTCACGGGCTCGTTCGGGATCAAGCGAGAGATTAAACTGGTCGCACCACCGGAATTCGAATCTTGCTTTGCTCATGGCATTATCGCGAATCTGCGCTGCCGGATGTCCTTTGGCAAGATCGGCTGCGTGAGCGGCAAGTTTATAGGTAACAACGCCTTCGCGAACGTCCATTTTGTTGGGTAGTCCCAAATGCTCTTTTGGGGTAACGTAACATAACATGGAGGTGCCGTGCCAGCCTATCAGTGTTGCACCAATAGCAGAAGTTATGTGGTCGTAGCCTGGGGCAATGTCGGTAACTAACGGTCCGAGTGTGTAAAATGGAGCTTCAAGACAATGTCTGATCTGCATGTCCATGTTTTCACCGATGAGGTGGAGCGGAACATGTCCCGGACCTTCGATAATAACCTGAACATCTTTTGATCTGGCTTTTGCCGTTAGCTCTCCGAGTGTTTTTAATTCCGAAAACTGAGCGCGGTCGTTTGCATCGGCAATAGAACCGGGACGTAAGCCGTCTCCAATCGAAATTCCGACATCATATGCGCGTAATATTTCGCAGATTTCATCAAAATGGGTGTAAAGAAAATTTTCCTGCTTGTGCATCATGCTCCATCGGGCCATAATTGAACCTCCGCGCGACACAATTCCTGTAAGGCGTTTGTGCGTGTCGTGGATGTACGCCCGCAGCAGTCCTGCATGAATTGTAAAATAATCGACTCCCTGCTCGGCTTGTTCAATAAGCGTATCCCGGAATAATTGCCAGGATAACTCTCCTACTTCTCCTTTTACTTTTTCGAGTGTCTGATATAACGGAACGGTACCCACCGGAACGGGCGAATTACGGATTATCCATTCTCGTGTTTCGTGAATATTAGCACCAGTCGAAAGATCCATAATGGTATCGGCGCCCCAGCGGATTGCCCATACGGCTTTTTCTACTTCTTCGGAAATGGACGAACTAACCGGAGAGTTGCCAATGTTGGCATTGATTTTTACCAGAAAATTGCGACCGATAATCATGGGTTCGCATTCGGGATGATTAATGTTGGCCGGTATAATGGCTCTGCCGGCAGCAATTTCGTCGCGTACAAACTCAGGAGTAATGGTATTCGGAATAGAAGCGCCCATCGGCATTCCGGCATGGCGACGAAGTAAATCTTTGTCTTTTATTTGTTCTATACGCTGATTTTCGCGAATGGCAACGTATTCCATTTCGGGGGTAATGATGCCTTGTTTTGCGTAGGCGTATTGGGTAGCCGCGGCATTGGAACGGATTCGCAATGGTTGTAACACCGGATTGGGAAAACGCAGATTATCAAGCGAAGAATCAGCTAACCGTTGACGTACAAACTGCGAAGATGGTCCTTCGAGTTTTTCGTAGTCTTTATTGGCAGAGATCCATGATGAGCGAATCGGTTCAATACCGTTATTAATGTCTGTTTTTTTGTTCTCGTCGGTATAAGGTCCGGCTGTATCGTAAACCGTGACAGGCTCATTGGCAATTTTTGAACCATCGTCGCAACGGGTTTCACTCTGATTAATTTGTCGCATTCCTACGCGAATAGGAAATAATTTTCCTTCAACGTATATTTTGGTTGAGCCTGGGAATGGCTTTGCTTCCATAATTTTGTTTTTTTAATGTCATTAATGAAAATTTCACAGAAGAGAAGGTCTTCAGATGTTTTCAGCCTCCCTGTGTGGCACGGATAAGAATAATGTTATCAGCCTCTTTCAGTACAAGGCTGTTCCATTGCGAACGCGGAACAACCGAATTGTTAACGGCAATAGCAATGCCTGCTGTGGTGGTTAATTGAAGTAAGCCGGAAATACTATCGAGGGTTGAGTGCTCGGGAACTTCAAAGACAGCATTGTTGATACTCAGTTTCATCTTTTTACAAGTTAAAATACAACGTGTAAAAGGGGAAAAGAGAACAAAACCAGAAACCTATGGGGATATGAAAATGAAATATTCACATTTCCTACGCCGGCATTACCCGGATCAGGTTCGAGGGTATAATCTCAGCCTGTAAGTAAGGCACCCCTTTTGAATTATTTATGCCGACAAAACTATGTAAAAATTGAAAGCGATGTCTTCTGTTTTTGCAAAAAGACAAGAAAAATCATTCTTTAATGTATTTTTCATCTGTTTAGCGGGGATGTGATCGTACTGCATCACGCTGAATTTCAGCCCAGTCTTTTTCAAAGTCTTCGGCTGGACTTTTGGCCGGCGAACGTAATAATTTTCCTTCGGGCGAAATCAGAAAATAGGTTGGGAATGCTCGGATATCGTATTCTTTGAGTACCGAAGGTTGAGATGCATAGCTCAGAAATGTCCATTTATAATTGTTTACCCGCAGAAATTCACGGGCTCTTTCTGAATCATCGGCCAGAATTGTAACAAATTCAAGTTTATCGCCACAACGTTCTTTTAGATTTTGAAGCATGGCGAATTCTTTTAAACAGGTGTAACTCGCACTGGCACAAAAACTAAGATAAACATATTTGCCGTGCCACGATTCAAGTGTATATTTTTTGCCCGATGTGTCGGAAAGTGAGAATTTCGGTGGTGCGTAATTCAACATCAGTCGGGTGATTTTATTTTCCATTCGTTGTGCAATATTCCTGTTTTCAGGATATTGAGAGGTCTGTGCAATACTGTCAAGAATAACAAGAATGGATTTTCGGGTAAAATTTGGCTGATAAAACTCGTCGTATAAACATTTTAATATAACCAGCTCGCGCAATGGCTTGTCTAGCAGTACCGAATCTTGTGTAAGTACCCGGTGCAGCGACTGAAGACTGCGTTCTTTGTTGATGGCATCGTAAATAGCTGCTCCTTTTGGCGTACGTCCAAAATAACTGAAATACTTATCGAACACAATACCAAATAGTTCCATGTATGCCGGATTTTGGTATAAAACGGGTTGCTGCTTAAAATACCCGTCGGAAACTGCTTTTGCTTTAAACTGGTAAGCCCAGTGACGAAGTAATCCGGTTTTGTACCGGAAATATGCTTCAAAAAACTGATTATTATTCCGGTTTGGAAATGAATTATCTAAACTTTGTAGTGCTTTACTCAGCTCATCGGGTTTTTTCTTGGCATAAATATTATGAGCAAAAGTGCTCATGTACGGTTCAAACGAATTGTCGAATGCCTGTATTAAAAAATTAAGATCAGTGTCTTTAATGTTTTGAATGCCTAGCTGTATCTCGTTTTCTTCGAAATAAGGATTAAGACTGTCGGCTGGCATTTTATCGAGCCGTGGAGGCAATACCACCTCGTATTGTTTGCCAGGTTCGGCATAAAACCATGTTTTATTTTTACCCAGATGTAAAAATAACATGCGTGTTTCGGTAAGCGCAAAAGATGCTGAAAAACTGCCATCTGCAGCTATTTTTACGGTTGCAAGTTGTTCTTCGGCAAGGGTAAGATAGTCTGCATAACTTAAAAAGTGAAGGCTGTCGCCTGCGTATTGTGGCGCAACTCCTTTCACCACAACTGTATTGGCTGCCTGAATAAAAGTTCCCGATACCGCCAGTGCGATAATGCTTAGTGCTATTTTTTTTAATAAATGCATGTTTATCTGTATTTTGCGGATGGGAAGAATGAGAAAAACGAATTAATGTATTTTGAAATTCTTCAGATCGTAACTGTTGGGTAAAAACTGACTGGCATCGCCTCCCATACGAATTATTTCGCGTACGATAGAAGAATTTACAGCCGAATATTCAGGCTCGGTAAGCAAAAAAACCGATTCGATGTCTGGTGTCATGGCCCGGTTAACCTGAGCTATCATGCGTTCGTATTCAAAATCGGCAGCGGTGCGAAGCCCTCGCAACAAGTAATGTGCGTTTTGTGCTTTACAGAAGTCAACGGTTAATCCCTGATACGATTCAACGCTGATATTATCATCATATTCAAATACTTCTTTAATCCATTGAAGTCTTTTTTCGATAGGAAAGAACCCTTGTTTGTTGCTGTTGAATCCTATGGCAACGATTATTTTGTCGAACATAGGCATGGCCCGGCGAACAATGGATTCGTGTCCTATGGTGAACGGATCAAATGACCCGGGAAAAACTGCTATTCGTTCCATGTAAAAGTTTTGCCGAAATTAAGTAAAAAATCAGAGAGCATACCGTAATCTATGGGTTAATGCCATGAAACGCTCTGACAGACTAATATGGCATGAATTTGAGAAATGTGTCGGAATATAAAAGAATCAGTATTTTTGCAGCTTCTAAAAATGAATATTAATCCGTACAGTAACTTGTTTATTATATTGTTAAGTCCAGGTTTTGTACAGCAATACCAAATTTATGATGCATGCCGAAATTCACACCGTAAAAGGTGTAATGAAAGTTCAGTTTTACGAAAAAGATGCGCCTAATACTGTTGCTAATTTTGTAAAACTCTCAAAAGAAGGTTTTTACGATGGACTTACTTTTCATCGTGTTATTCCTAATTTCGTAATTCAGGGAGGTTGCCCACAAGGTACCGGTGTTGGTGGACCGGGCTATACTATTAAATGTGAGCTTGATGGAGGTAATCAGTATCACGATCGGGGTGTTTTGTCGATGGCTCATGCAGGTCGCGATACCGGTGGTTCGCAGTTCTTTATTTGCCACAATCGTGCAAACACTGCACATCTGGATCGTCACCATACTTGCTTTGGCAAGGTTTACGAAGGGCTTGATGTTATCGATGATATTCGTGCCGGCGATGTAATTGAAAAGATTGTGATTGTTGAAGAATAAGCTGATTTCTGCGAATTAAAAAATAACGGGCAATTTCTTCTATTAGGAAAATTGCCCGTTATTTTTTGTTATAGCCTATTTCAAATGGCCCTCGGTGTCAAGTTCGACAATTTCGTAGCCAAGCGATTTTAGTTTTTCGAGAACAACATTTTTATCGCTTACTATAACAATTGCCATTTTAGAAATATCCAGATATTTATCAGACAACGTGTTTATTTCTTCCACTTTTATATCTGCGAGAATTTTGTTTTGTTTTTCAACAAAATCAGGAGATAAGTTATATTCCTGAATTCGGGAAAGAAACGATGCTTTCTGCTGATTGGTTTCGTAACGGCGGGCATCACTTTGGCCGATAGATGCTTTTGTAAATGACAGTTCTTCAACAGTAATGCCTTTGTCATGATAGTCTTTTATTTCTTTTGTAAATTCGATTATTGCACTGTCAGTTGCGGCTATTTTTATTCCTGCATTAGCGGTGTATTCTCCTCCAAACTGGTCGGAACTGAAGCCCGAACGGGCACCGTAAGTCCACCCCTTGTGCTCACGTAAATTCATGTTAATACGGCTGTTAAATGACCCTCCAAGTGCATAATTGGCAAGTCCGAGCTTGTAATATTCACCGGTGGCATCATATTTTAAACCGGTTACATATCCAATGTATATTTGTGATTGGGCTGCTTTTGGAATATCAACCAGATAAATTTTTGTTTTTTCGATTTTTGCCAGCCCGGTGGGTTCTGGAATAGTTACTTTATTATTTTTCCATGCAGACAGAAACGAAAGTTTACTAAGCGCTTCTTTTTGGGAGATATCACCAACGATAACAACGGAGGCTAATGAAGGTGAGAAGTAATTGTTATAGAAGGATTGTACATCTTCCAATGTTATTTTTTCTAATGTGCTTATTTTACCATAGGTCCCGTAGGTTCGTATGTTATCTGCCCCATACAGTACTTTTTGGTAAACATCAGAAGCCACTTGTGCCGGTTGAGTCTTTGAGTTTCGGATATTTTCAATTGCTAATTTTTTAACCCGTTCGAATGCTGCACTGGTGAATTTTGGATGCAACAATCTTTCTTCGAGCAGAGAAATGGTTTTAGCATAATTTTTTGATAAGGACGATACATGTATATTTATTGCATTATCTCCTGCTGAAACATAAATGCTGCTTCCTGCTTTTTGTAATTCGGAATTAAAATCTTCAGCTGTATAATTTTCTGTATCCTCGTTAAGCATGCTGGCAACAATAGCAGGTAATCCGGCTTTTGAAGTATCGTTAGCTGCAAGTAATCCTCCTCCTTTTATAGTAAGAGAAAGGGTTATGGCTGGTATTTCGTTGTTGTCTGAACCTATAATTTTTACACCATTCGAAAGGGAATCTTTCCAGAAAGGAGGAACTTTTATGGTCGGATTTATACCTGCTGCCGGAATTTTACTGCGGTCAAAATTGTCGGTTGCTTTGGCGTATTTTAAACTTTCGTAACCATAATGAGGCGGAGTGTAATTGTCTTTATTTATAACATAATTATCCGCGTTAACGGGTTGCTGACCTTTGTCTTTTGGTAAAACGCTTAATATTACCGCTTTTTTATCCTTAATATATTGATTGTAAACACGAATAACATCTTTTTTACTAACAGCCTGTATTTCTTTTAGCTCTTTTCCAATCTGATTAGGATTTCCTGTGAAAGTTTGTGCTAATGCTAATTGAGATACTTTTCCACTAACGCTGCCCAGTGAATTGATAAAATCTGCCTCAGCGTCTCCTTTAAATCGTTGAAGATCGTTATCGCTGACGCCTTTCTTCTCAAATTCTGACAGGCTTTCCTCAACGAGCTTTTTTGTTTCAGCAAGTGTCTGATTTTTAAACGGAACAATCTGAATGATTATCTCTCCCGAAAGTTCGGAATTCGATGAATACATTGAGGCTCGCATTGCTTTGCGCGGTTTAACCAGATTTTTATATAAAATTGAATTTTTGCCCTGCCCTAAAATACCTGTCAGGATGTCTAAGGCTGCCTGGTCTTTATGATACAACGGAACACCGGGGAAGCTTATTGCCAGCATCGGTAATTGTGCGTAATTATCAGTGTAAGAGATATAATGGTCTGTAGAAAGAACAGGTGCAGGTAATTTTACTTTTTCTACTTTGGGACATTGAGGTATTGATCCAAAATATTTTTCAACCCATTGCAATGTTTGTTTTGGATCAATATCTCCTCCAACAGTAAGTGTTGCATTGTTAGGGCCATACCAACGTAAGAAGAAATTCTTCAGATCGTTAACTCCTACTTTGTTTAGCTCTTCGATGTAACCAATGGTAAGCCATGAATAAGGATGCCCGTATGGATACATGTTTTTTGAGAGATATTCGGAAACAAGCCCGTATGGACGATTATCGTAATTTTGTCCACGTTCATTTTTTACGGTGGCTCTCTGATTTTCGAACTTAGCTTCAGTAACGGCATCGAGCAAATAACCCATTCGATCTGATTCTAACCATAATATTTTTTCAAGCTGGTTGGAAGGGATCGTCTCAAAATAATTTGTGCGATCTCGGTTTGTGGAACCATTTAATGTCCCTCCTGCTTCTGTGATAATTTTAAAATGTTCTCCTTTTGCTACATGATCAGAACCTTCGAACATCATGTGTTCAAAAAAATGGGCAAAACCTGATTTTCCTATTTCTTCGCGGGCAGAACCAACATGATAGGTAACGTCCACATGGACGATAGGGTCGGAATGATCTTCATGAAGAATGACGGTCAGCCCGTTTGAAAGCTGATATTTCTCGTAGGGGATAACCAGTTCTGTCGATTCTTTTTTTGCCGAAACTTTTTCAATAAGTTTTGTTTTTTCGGATTGTCCGAATATTGAAATTGCAAAGGCTGCAAATAAGAGCAGTGCAATTAGTGTCTTTTTCATGTTGTTGTCTTATCGAATTAATTCTGAAAGTTTATTAGATAATTCATCTCCGTGCAGATTGTGCGCAATAATTTTTCCATCAGGACTGATGAGGAAGTTTTGAGGGATGGCTTTAACTCCATAAAGTTCGGCAGCGGCATTGTTCCAATATTTTAAGTCCGAAACGTGGATCCAAGTGAGCTTGTCGTCGTTAATGGCTTTTATCCATGCTGTTTTATTACGATCGAGAGAAACACCTAATATGGTGAAATTTTTATCTTTAAACTGATTGTAAATCTTTACTACATTTGGATTATCATGGCGGCAGGGTCCGCACCACGAAGCCCAGAAATCAAGCAATAAATATTTTCCTTTAAAGTTCGAGAGTTTAACAGGGTGGCCAGTTGTGTCGTTTAAGGCGAAATCAGGAGCGGAGGATCCAACCGAAACCGCTTTTAATGATGCTATTGTTTTTGCATAATCCTTGGCAGGTTGTGTGTTTTTTATTTCTTCAGATAGGGTCTTAAAAAGCGGTTCAACTTCGTTTACATCAGGAATAGCACCGGCAACCGATTTGAGTGCATCAAGGCTTACTAAAGAATTGGTGTTTTGCTGTATGAATTTGATGTTAAGTTGTTTTATCTCATTGTCGATTGCATCATATCGTTTTTCAAAATCGTCTTGAAATTCTTTTGTTTTCTGTTTTTCTTCCGGCGTTTGTTCATACTCTGCATATAATGCTTTTTGTTTGTTTAATGCAGGGGTTAATAATTTTTTAAGTTTTTGATTATCTGAATTTAGACTAGCACCAGTAACGCTTGCATTGTAAATTGAGTCGGCACTGCTAACCAGAATAGTGCTGTTTTCTAGATAAAAACTCAGTAAGTCAGGATTTCTTTGTCCTTTGTACCCTTTTTCTTCGTGGTCTAATATCAGATTTGCTTTTTGAGCAAAGGCAACGGTTCCTTTTAATTCAAAAGAGTTGTTTTGAATTAAAGCAGAATCTGTAATTACATTTCCTGATGAACGGTATATCAGATATACTTTTCCGGCAACTTTTGAATTTGTTATTTTTCCTTTTATCGTGTAGTCTATTTGGGCATGGCTCAGTGCAAAAAGGAAAGAAAAAATGACAGTTAACGTTTTTTTCATGGTTGAAAGATTTTTTAGATTGTCAATTATTCTTTTATCATACTACTTGTTAAAGAAAGAGTCAGTCGAATATGAAATTCAACTGACTCGGGAGAACAATATTAATTAACCTTAATCGGGTTTATTAATAATTGTCATTTTGCTTGATGTTAGGATTAACGTCTATTTCTGTTTGAGGAATAGGTAATATGCTTCTAAAATCAGTTCTGTCGAAAGATTCTAAAGCTCCTGTTAGATGATCGGTTCCTGTGCGAACAATTGTTTCGTTGTTACGCATAGCGTCAAATAAACGATGTCCTTCTCCAACTAATTCCTTTCTTCTCTCCAGAAGAATTCTGTTTAATGTTACAGTTGATGCATCAACACCAGCATCAGACGGATCTGCTCTTTGAATGATCTTATTAACATAGCTGGCTGCTTTACTTAGATTATCTGTCCCTCCTAATTTATAAGCAGCTTCAGCAGCAATTAGATATACTTCTGATAAACGAATAACAACAATATTATTGGTACGAACATCTCCGCTTCCTGGTTTTCCTGGGTATTTAGAGAGATAATATGTGCTGCCGCTTTTGGTGTAAATTTTATTGCGTACATCATTAGGGTTGCTTTGCAACAAGGATACAAACGAATTTGTAAGAACGATGTCATCGTATCCACTCTTAGAGAGTAAATAGCTGATAGCTTCTCTGTCTGCCCAGTCTGTGCTGGTGTTGACTACTTCAAAAAGTGATTCACTGGAATAATCTGTACCCCATATAGAAGCATAATTACTGTTAGACCATAAATTATATAGCCCACCATTATTGTTGATCACATCTTCTGCTAATTTCAGAGCATTAGCATTATCTCCTTTATACAGATAAACACGAGATAAAAGAGCTTTTGCTGCCCACTGGTTAATGTAACCATCGTTTTCACTTGTACTGAGAAGAGGAACCGCAGTTGTTAAGTCTGAAATTATTTGAGCGTAATTTTCGGCAACTGAGTTTCTTGCTGGCTTTTCAACAGCATTAAGAGACTTTGTAATGTTAACAGCACCTAAAGAAGCACCATTATCTTTTGTATAGGTCGCTCCAAAATAACGTGTTAAATCAAATAATGATAATCCTCTTAACGCTAATGCTTGTCCCAGAATGTTGTTTTTTTCATCGGTAGTGCCATCTGTAATTTTATCAATCTGATTAATGATATTGGTTGCTTGACGTATAACATAATATGGCTGATCCCAGAGGCCAGTTGCAACAGTATTGGGTGTAAGAGTAGTTAATTTGTAATAGTTAACGCTTCTTTTTCCGTCTCCGTTAGAACGCATATCTTCTCCTGCTACATCTGGAAAATAAACACCAATAGACCCATAGTATTGGTATGACTGTAATCCATCATAAACACCATTTAAGGCAACCTCAGCATCCGAAACATTGGTTATGGCTGATTCTGTTGATAGAGCTGTTGATGGTTTCAGATCCAGATAATCTGATGCGCATGAACTAAACAGTGCGACAACAGAGGTAAGTATTATAAGTTTTTTCATTTTCAGAAATATTAAAATTTAACTTCTAAACCAAAAGTATATGTCTTAAGCGGAGGAGTGTTGAATGCGACAACTCCGTTAGGGCGTGTTTCCGGGTCATATAAATCGTATGCGGCCCATGTAAGAAGATTTGATCCAGAAAAATATATTCTTGCGTTTTCTATACCTATAGTTTTGGTTAAGTTCGAAGGAATGTTGTATCCTAAAGACGCATTTTTCAGACGGATATAATCGCTACTGTGGAGTCTGCGCGTTGTTGCATTTTGTCCGCCATTAGCATTTCCATATACAAATCGGGGAACATTGGTATTGTCTCCTGGTTTTTGCCAGCGGTTAAGTTGGTCAGTAGAAATGTTATAAAGGGAGCGATATCCGTCGGCCTGATAAAATGAAGCACCGGCATCATAGGTGTAACCACCTGTTGAATAGGTGAATAGAAATGAAAGATCAATTCCTTTATAAGAAAAAGTATTGGAAATACCTCCATACATTTTAGGATCTGCGTATTTACCTTTTATGGCAATCTGCTGAGCTTTTGTTACATCTTCGGTAATGTCTTTTTTATAATTACCATTACCATCTAACGTATTAGTATAGAATTGAGCAGCACCTGTCTGCGGATTTACGCCTGCAAATTCTTTTAAGTAAAAAGAATAGAAAGACTGTCCAACTTTAGTAACCATTCCTTTGTTAGTAGTATAAATACTTTCGGTATTTACAATCTGATTTTGCTCTCCATCAAGTTTTAAGACTTTGTTACGTATCCATGATGCAGTAAAAGTTGTGGTCCATTTGAAGTCAGATCCTTTAAGATTATCTGAAGTGATTTCTAACTCCCACCCTTTGTTATTCATTTTACCAATATTGGCCAGATAGCTTGTAAACCCGGTTGTTCCAGATGCAGGAACATCTTGTAAAAGGTCTTTTGTATCGCGATTAAACCAGTCTACTGTTACCGATAAACGATCAAATACAGTAACGTCAACGCCAAAGTTAAGAGAGTAGTTTGTTTCCCATTTCAGATCGGGGTTTGGAACAGTACTTTCTGCTGAGCCAGGCGAATTATTATAGTTATTACCATAGCTATATGTGCCCAGATATCCGTAAAGATCGCTTGGCTGGGTTCCGTTTACACCATAAGAGGATCTGACTTTTAAGTTATTGATATACGAAAAGTCTTTTAAGAAATCTTCTTTAGAAACAACCCATGCTGCAGAGGCAGACCAAAACTTACCCCAACGATTTTTTGATGCTAAACGTGAACTTCCATCTGTACGGAAACTTCCGCCCAGAAAATACTTATTGTCAAAATCATAATTTAATCGAGAAACATAGGAAAGAAGTCTGGATCCTGTGGCATTTGAATTAGAACCCTGATCTTCTGATGCATTATCCAGATCATGCAGAATAAAGTTTGGATAATTAGCTCTTGCAGCATACAGAAAATCATATTTATTATCTTCAATTTCATAAGCTACAAGCGCATCAATATGATGTTTATTGGCAATGGTTTTGGTAAACAACAAGTTTGTTGCAGAGTTTAACTTTCCTTTTTCATAGAAATCTTTTTGACCAAGCCCATTAAAAGATTCTCCGTCTTTGGTTCTTGCATCCCAGTAAACAAAATCATTAGCAGTACTATAATCGTAAGTTAATGTTTGTTTTAATTTGAGACCTTCGATAAATTCATAACTGCCCCAAATTGTATTGCGTGTTTGGGTTAGTTTAGAAGTGTTTTTATTTAATTCTGCACTTTGCTTTGGATTAAGAGCGCTGTTTCCCGCAAAGACTCTGTTCCAATCCCCATTACTGTCATAAACCTGATCTGAAGGAATCACGGTTCCTGCAATATTCATAAAAGGATTTGAATAAGAAGATCTTTCATTATTAGTTAACTGTTTGATGCGGGCAAAAGTTAAGCTTGCTCCAAATTCAGCTTTCTTACTTAATTTGTGGTTGACATTTAATCGTCCGGTTACTCTTTCGTAATCTGAATTATAGGTAATCCCTCCTTGTTTAGTATAAGCTAACGAAGAATAAACGGTCGTTTTATCATTTCCGCTTGAAAGACTTAATTCATAATTCTGATGATCTCCTTTTCTTAATAATTCTTTTCTCCAGTCTACCCATCCTGCTGAAGGGATTGGAGCATAAGTATCTATTTTACTGTCAGCATAAGCTGTTGGATTTGCATAGCCTTTGTCTGTTCCATAATTAACCAAACCTTCGTAAATCAACGCCCTGCGTTGCTCTCCATTTAACGTAGGGCGATATTTTACAGCTAAGTCGTCTTTACCAAAATCAGATTTGAAAGAGACCTCAGTCCTTCCATATTTGCCTTTTTTAGTAGTAATAATAACAACTCCGTTGGCTGCTCTTGAGCCATAAAGAGATGCAGCTGCTGCATCTTTAATAACGGTTAAGCTTTCAATATCCGATGGGTTGATTGATGAAAGAATGCTGTTTCCGGAAGCATTATAAGACGAAGCAAGGTCACTTAAATTTCCTGAACTTGCAGGAACGCCATCAATAACATATAAAGGATCCTGAGAAGCATTAAAAGAACCAACTCCTCGAATTCGGATCTGAGGTACGGCACCCGCTTGTCCCGAGCTGTTTCCTACTAAAACACCCGATGAATTTCCTTGCAGAAGATCTGTCGGAGAAATAGACGGAATGTCTTTTAAATTATCTGTATTAACGATACTTGCTGAACCTGTAAAAGTTTTTTTCTTAAAGTCACCGTAGCCGGTTACTACAACTTCGTTAATGTCAATAACGTCTGAAACTAATTTAACATCAATTATTTTCTGTCCGCTTAATTCAATTTCCTGGGTTTTAGTTCCAATAAAACTAAAGATTAACGTTGAATTGGGACTTACACTAATGGAAAATTTACCACTGGCATCTGTTACAACACCGGCGTTGTTTCCCTTTACTTTAACTGTTGCACCAGGAATAGTTGAGCCATCTTCAGCTGAAGTCACAGTTCCTGTGATCTGCACATTTTGGGCTCGTAAGGCAGTTAAGCCTACAAACAGAATAAGCGCAATTAATAGAGTGCATTTTTTCATGTTGAAAAATTTAGATTTATAACGATGTTAAAAATAGTGAAAACATAAATTATAAAACAATGACCTTTGTTTTGTTGAGATATTTTCAAAAAAAATATAAAATAATAATATATACCCTCTATAAATTAAAATATATATTGTTGCAAATATTGAAATAACCCTAAGTAGTTGCAATACCCTTTTTGAGTTATTTTTTTATACCTAAAGTTTATAAGGCTTATACCCAGAATCGGTTGGTCTTAGCAATGATTTACTTTATTTCTCATGTTGTTTTTAATCTAATTGTTTGTAAATAAAGATGCAAGACAAATTGACTTTTGATAAAGATCATTTATACACCATTGGGATAGTAGTACTACCTTAGTTCCCGAAAATTTTAAAAAAATGACTTTATTGCGTTTTCTGAAAAATTGGACACTTCCAATTTCTATGCTTTCAGGTATTATCGGGTATTTTATTTATGTCAATATTCCTTTTCTGGCTTTTACTAAACCTTTTGTAAACGAATTAATTGAGGTAATTCAACCATTGCTGATATTTACGATGCTGTTTATCTCATTTTGTAAGGTAAATCCTGCGGAACTGCATCTAAAAACAATGCACATCTGGCTTATAATGATTCAGATTGTGACGTTTACAGCGCTGGGTTTTTTTATCTTTTTATTTCCTGATACAGAGTTTCGTGTTCTATTGGAAGGCGCCATGATTTGCATGATAACTCCTACTGCAACTGCAGCCGCCGTAGTTACCGATAAACTGGGTGGCAGTACGCAAACGGTTGTGAGCTATACTATTCTTATCAATATTGTTTCGGCGGTGGTGATTCCGCTGATTTTTTCGTGGATTAATTCAACGCCGGGACTTACTTTCTGGCCTTCGTTTCTGCTTATTTTACGTAAGGTTTTTCCGTTGCTCATTTTTCCGTTGTTGTTGGCTTGGTTTGTCAGAGTTTACCTGCCGGCTGTTCATCAAAGAATGGTTAATTCGAAAGATCTTGCATTCTATTTGTGGGCTGTTGCGCTGGCAATTGCTATTGCAGTAACGGTTAGGAGTATAGCTCACAGTAAGGTAAATCCGGTTTATGAAATTGGATTAGCTTTTGTTGCGCTTTTTGCCTGTTTTATTCAGTTTGCGCTGGGCAAAAAAATAGGAAGTCGTTATAACGACCGCATTAGTGGAGGGCAGAGTTTGGGACAAAAGAATACAGTCTTTTCCATCTGGTTGGGTGCTACATTTTTAGATCCGGTTACGGCATTGGCTGGCGGATTTTACAGCGTTTGGCACAATGTCGTAAACTCCTATCAGCTTTACCAGAAACGCAAACAAAACGTTGCTTAACAGAATGGTTAGTTAAATAAGTTCTAAAAAATAACATTTATTTGACTTTTGTAAAGCGCATATTCCATGCAAGAGAATGCTATATTCGCTATAATCCTTTTGTCTGAAATTGTGATGTAAACATCAATCATTTTTTTCAATCTAAAAACCATTTAACTAATGAAAACACTAATTGCAATGGCTGTGTTTCTGCAGCTTTCGTTTTTTGCTGTTGCCCAGCAGGCGTTGTGGGGCGGACAAAGCATTATTTCTCCCGAAATTAATAAAGACAACACCGTTACTTTTCGGCTGTTTGCCCCTAATGCTGCTAAAGTACAGGTGACCGGCGATTTTCTGGCAACTGTTAAAAAGGATACACCTTACGGGCCAATGGATACTCCCGGAGTTGCCGATTTAACAAAAGGTTCCGACGGCTTGTGGCAGTTTACAACACCAACCGCTTTGGCTCCCGAACTTTACAGCTACTCTTTTATTGTAGACGGATTTACAACTACCGATCCGAATAACGTTTACCTTATCCGCGATGTGGCTTCGGTAACGAACGTCTTTATTATTGGAGGCGGTCGTGCCGACTTGTACAAAGTAAACAGTGTTGCTCACGGAACAGTTGCCCGTCGTTGGTACAACAGTCCGACACTAAAAATGGATCGCCGTATAACCATTTATACACCTGCCGGATATGAGAACGGAAAAGAAAAATATCCGGTACTTTATTTATTGCACGGTATGGGTGGCGACGAAGAAGCCTGGATCAATCTTGGGCGTACGGCTCAGATTCTCGATAATCTCATTGCGCAGGGTAAAGTAAAACCTATGATTGTGGTTATGCCTAATGGCAATGCAATACAGGAAGCTGCTCCCGGCGAATCGTCGTTAGGAATGTATAAACCTGTTTTTCAGTTGCCTAAAACGATGGAGGGCTCGTACGAATTAGCTTTCATGGACATTGTGAATTTTGTCGATGCCAATTACCGCACTATTCAGAATCGTTCGGGTCGGGCTATTGCGGGTTTGTCAATGGGTGGATTTCATTCGCTGCATATTTCGGGCCTTTATCCTGATATGTTCGACTATGTCGGTTTATTTTCGGCAGCCATCGTTGCCAACAAAGATGTAAAATCACCGGTTTACGATGATATGGACGGAAAATTGAAAATACAGTTTAGCAAGAATCCTAAACTGTATTGGATTGGCATTGGTAGAACCGACTTTTTGTACAAGGCCAACGAGGAATACCGTAAATCGTTAGATTCCAAAGGGTATAAATACACTTATTTCGAAACAGACGGCGGTCACATTTGGAGAAACTGGAGAATTTATCTTAGTGAGTTTACGCCTTTGTTGTTTAAATGATATAGCATTCCGCAATACATCGTATTGCTCTGATATAAAAGGTATTCTTGTTTCATATGAAAATAAGAATACCTTTTTAATTTATTGGGATATAAAATATTAGATGCCGTATACATGTGTATTTTTGCTGTCGAAAAACGGTATGCCTAATAATTTGGAAAATGATTGAACAGCAATTGAGAGAACTGCTTATGGCAGAAATGTCAAAACGGAATATGCTGCTGGTTGCTCATTGGATTGAAGAAGATCCTGTACGTTTTGATGTCCTTTTGTACTTGGTTTCGCTAAACGAAGAGCCTGTTTCGCGCCGTGCTGCCTGGGTTGCATCGATCAATTTTGCCGGGCGTTCGGAATTGATGCAGTCTCATATCGGAAAGGTAATTCACGATTTGCCGGGATATTTTCACAGTGGTGTTCAGCGTTGTATGCTTAAAGTAATTTCAGAAATTTATGTTCCGGCGAAATACTTCGGAGAACTGGCTAATATTTGTTTTGACTGGGTTGACAACATTCGTATGCCGCTTGCGGTAAGGGCTTTGTCGATGCAAATTTTATACACGATCTCAGAAAAAGAACCGGAACTGAGACCGGAGCTTATTGCTTTATTTCAAAATCTTGCTGAGCTATCCGAAGATCCGGCAGTTCTTTCAAAAAGTAGGATACTTCTCCAAAAATTAAAAAAGAAATCCCTGCGAAACTGAATTTCACAGGGATTCCTTTTTGATTTCGGCTTTAGTTGTCAATTTTTATAACGTGCCCATTTAAGCATTTCCTTGAAACTTGCTTTTTTCCCATACATTAAAATTCCTGTACGATAGATTTTTGCAGCCAGCCAGGTTGTGAAAACGAATGTTACAACTAACAGCGCTGCCGATATGCCTACCTGCCACCAGGGTACTCCAAACGGAACGCGTACCATCATAATAATAGGTGAGGTAAGTGGAATTATGGAAAACCAGAAAGCCATTTGTCCGTCGGGATTTTGTATTGCATTGCCCATTACTACAATAGCCAGAATGAGTGGTATCGTAATAGGCAACATAAATTGCTGGGTGTCGGTTTCACTGTCAACGGCCGAGCCAATGGCGGCAAAAAGTGAAGCGTACAACAGGTAACCACCCAGAAAATAAAACAAAAAGGCTCCAATCATACTTATGGCGTTAATTCGTCCTAATGAATCGAATACTTCTTTTACTTTGGCACTCTTTTCGTCCATCGGGGCAACCTGTGCCGTTTTTTGCACCTGAGGTGGTGCAACTTCAGCAGTTTTAGAATCAGCTTTTTTCATTACATCGTTGGCAACAACCTGTTCGGTAGGCGTTTTAGAGACTTCAGGGAAAACAGCTTTTTGTACTCCAAACATAATACCAAGCGTAAGCACAATCCATATTACAAACTGGGTTAGTCCAACCAGCGACACGCCGATAATCTTGCCCATCATTAGTTCAAATGGTCGTACCGACGAAACGATAACCTCAACAATACGGCTGGTTTTTTCTTCGATAACTCCGCGCATAATTTGGGCTCCGAACATAAAAATAAGCATATACATCAGAAAACCACCCAGATAGCCTAACACCATGTTAAGTTCAATGTTGTTTTCTTTTTCGCTGCCCTGCTCGCTTATCTGAATGGAGCGTATGCTGACATTCGTTTTTACCGATTTTAAAATATTGTCCAGATTATCAATGTTGTAAGCTTTAAGTTTTTGATTTTCAAGTTCTTTGCTTAAAGCATCCGTAATATGGCTTTTTACGCTCCACGACGGCTGTTTGTCCGAAAACATTTCAACGGCATCGGGACTGTACGTAACAATGTGAGGAATGAATAAAACAGCATAATAGCCATCTTTTTTAAACGTCTTTTTTATGGTTTCGAGATTCTTGCCTTGCAGGTATTCGAATTTCAGAACCTCGGTCTGCGGAATTTTATCGATAAACAAATGAGAACTGTCTATTACCGCAACACGTTTTACTTCATGATCTTCAACACTTGTCAGCCAGGCTGGTAATATGGTTATGGCAGCAAAGAGAATTGGCCCTAGCAGGGTCATGATGAGGAACGAACGCTTGCGAACGCGAGTGAGGTATTCGCGCGAGATGATCAGTTTTATTTTATTGAAATTCATGGCGAAAAATCTTATTCGGTTAAAATACTGTTGGCATCAACACTGGCATCGCTGCCAACGGCTTTTATAAATACATCGTTCATAGAAGGCACTACTTCGTTGAATGCATGAACTTTAACTGACTGAATAACCCGGCGCAGCAATTCGTTGTTGTCGGTTTCGCCGTTGCATTGTATGCGCGCGCTCGAAATACCGTACTGACGGCTTTCGCGAACCAGCGAAAAGTCGTTGCCCAGAGACCCGAGCAGTGCACTCGATTCTCCTTCGTAGTTTAATTCAAATAGTCCGGTGCTGTAAGAGCGGCGTATTTCGTCAACACTGCCCGAAAGAATTACTTTTGATTTGTTAATAAGCGCAATATCGTTGCAGAGTTCTTCGACCGAAGCCATGTTGTGGGTAGAGAAAATAATGCTGGCTCCTTTTTTCTTTAGTTCAATAATTTCATTCTTAATCAACTGAGCATTAATAGGATCGAAACCCGAAAATGGCTCGTCAAAAATAAGCAGCGATGGTTCGTGCAATACGGTGGTTATAAATTGTACTTTCTGAGCCATTCCTTTCGAAAGCTCTTCTACCTTTTTGTCCCACCAGGCGCGGATTTCGAATTTTTCAAACCAGTATTTCAGCCGTTTAAGTGCATCCTGTCGGCTTAATCCTTTAAGCTGAGCAAGATAAAGTGCTTGTTCTCCTACTTTCATCTTTTTGTACAACCCTCGTTCTTCGGGCAGATAACCAATAAAAGCAGTGTCGGAGGGTTTCAGCAATTCACCTTTAAAAAACAGCTCACCATTATCGGGTGCTGTTATCTGATTAATGATGCGGATGAGGGTTGTTTTACCGGCACCATTAGGACCAAGCAAACCAAAAACGCTTCCCTCGTTTACATCAATGCTTACATGGTCGAGTGCCAGATAACCCGAGTAGTCTTTCACAATGTTGTTTGCAGCAAAGATTTTCATGATTCAGGGGACTTATGTTTATAAATTCATAAAATCGCGAATGAAGGTACTATTTCTTTCGGGTATGACAATATACCACTTGCTTTTTCAGAATGCAATGTGCCTGAATAGAGATCATCCCGGACAAGCAACATTTTTATAACTTTGCGTATTTAATTGTTTTATAAAGAGGAATAAATATAAGTTTCCGCAGAAGCAGTACTATCAGGTAAATACAGGTATTGGTATTTTATGCCGAAATATCGGAGCCGTTAAACTCTCAGTTTTACCGTAGTTGCAATTGATATAAAGGATTAATTTTCATGGGAATAATTCAGCTTTTACCAGATGCCATAGCAAACCAGATTGCAGCCGGAGAGGTAATTCAACGTCCGGCTTCGGTAGTTAAGGAATTGGTAGAAAACGCAATAGATGCAAAAGCCACGCGTATAGAGCTTATTGTACGCGATGCCGGGCGAACATTGATTCAGGTAACCGACAATGGATCAGGTATGAGCGATGTTGATGCCCGTTTGTCTTTTGAACGGCACGCAACGTCGAAGATACGTTCGGCTGATGATTTATTCGATCTTCGCACAATGGGTTTCAGAGGTGAGGCGCTGGCTTCTATTGCTGCCGTAGCTGAGGTTACGCTCCGTACGCGCAAAGCCGAAGATGAGTTGGGCACTGAAATCAGCATCAGCGGTTCGCAGGTTTTGTCGCAGGAAACGGTACAATGTTCTGAGGGAAGTAATTTTATGATTAAAAACCTGTTTTTTAATGTTCCCGCAAGGCGAAAATTTCTAAAGTCAAATCCAACCGAATTTAAACATATTGTAACTGAATTTCAACGTATTGTATTGGCGTATCCGGATATCGAATTTACGTTGGTACACAACGATACCGAAATTTATTACCTGCCCAAAACGCATTTGCGTCAGCGTATTGTGCAGGTTTTTGGTAAAAGTATTGCACCTCAGTTACTTGATGTCAATTCTCAAACCAGTCTGGCGGGTATTGGCGGATTTATTGCAAAGCCCGAGTATGCACGTAAATCGGCAGGCGAGCAGTTTTTCTTTGTCAACGGGCGTTATATGCGACATCCGGTATTTCATCGTGCGGTGTGCGATGCTTTTGGAAAGGTTCTTCCACCCGATGCTATTCCGGTATATTTCATTTATTTGGATACCGATCCATCTACGATCGATGTTAACATTCATCCGACTAAAACCGAAATTAAGTTTGAAAGCGAACAGGCTTTGCGACAAATTATTCATGCAACGGTGCGCGAGAGTCTTGGTAAATTTAACATTATGCCGTCGCTTGATTTTGATGCTGAGCCATCCATTGTAATTCCGGTGGTGCACAAAGGTGATGTGGTTAATATGCCTTCAATCGATATTAATCCGGATTTCAATCCGTTTGCCGATGAGGCGCCTTCGTCATTTCATCAGCGGTCACAACAGCGTCGTTCGTTCGAACATCTTGACTCATACTTGGAAAAGCACGAACCTTTGTCTGCTTTTCCGGACGATGAATTGAAAAACGAAAAGGATGACAGTTTGTCGTTGAGTGGCGAAAATTCTAAATCGGTAATAATGCAGTTTAAACAGCGTTATTTACTTACTCAGGTTAAATCGGGTTTAATGGTGATCGATCAGAAAAGAGCACACGAACGTATTCTTTTTGAGCAATATGCAACGGCGTTTGAAGGACGGCGGCTTCCTGTACAGCGGGTGCTTTTTCCGCAGCGGGCCGATTTGGATACGGCTGATTATATGCTGCTTACCGACTATTCGGAAGAACTGAAAGAACTGGGTTTTGAACTGGGCGAACTGGGACATAATACGGTCGTTATCAATGCGTATCCTTCGATAACTAAAGATGCCGATCCTTTGCAGCTTTTTACCGGATTATTACGCGAGTTACGCGAAGGTGCCGACCCGGCCTCGTCGCACCATGAGCTGGCTGCTGCCGCTATTGCACGTGCTTCGGCGATTCCTTACGGGCGCATTTTGTCAGTTGAAGAAATGAACGATTTGTTTAACCGACTTTTTGCCACTTCAAATCCCAACTATTCGCCAGATGGCAAGCTTATTGTAAGTATTGTTCCTACTGACGATATAGAACGCAGGCTCCGCTAACGTTGGGCAACCGGGCTAACTTTTGTACTTTAGCCTGACTTTTGATTTGAAACAATATTTTCGAAGAATTAGACCATAAAAGCTTGGTGAATTCTGTTGAATAAATTTTTAAATAATTTACAGACAAATAGATATGTTTAATACACCACCGGTAACAAAAAATCTTATCCTGATTAATATTGTAATGCTTCTGGCGGCTTATGTGGTTCCCAAAACTTTTGGTATCGACTTAACCGATTTGTTAGGAATGCATTATATTGCTTCTCCTCAATTTCATCCTTATCAGATTTTTACTTACATGTTTATGCATGGCGGTATTACCCACTTGTTTTTCAACATGTTTGCATTATACATGTTTGGTAAAGTGCTGGAGCAGGTTTGGGGAGGTCAACGTTTTCTGATTTATTATGTAGTTACCGGAGTTGGTGCAGTCGCTTTTCATACGTTGGTTAACTATTTTGAATACAGCCATATTAATGCTGCTATTACAGCTTTTAATAATTCTCCGTCACCCGGAGCTTTTGAGGCATTGATACAAAAGAACTTCCCGGAATACTTTCAAAAAATTTATGATGCGTTGCTGATTAGCTGGAATAGTGATCCGGGAAATACTGCCTACATTAATCAGGCAAATCTTTATCTTAATGATTTGCTTAAGATTAGTATGTCTACTCCGATGGTAGGTGCATCGGGTGCTGTTTTTGGAATTTTGCTGGCTTTCGGAATGTTGTTTCCGAATACGGAGTTGCTGCTGCTTTTTCCGCCTATTCCTATCAAAGCAAAATACTTTGTAATTATTTACGGTGCAATAGAATTATTTGCAGGCGTTTATAATCCTGGTAGCAACATTGCTCATTTTGCTCACCTTGGTGGAATGCTTTTTGGTTTTATTCTGATTAAATATTGGCAAAAAACCTCTAAGAATTTTTATTAAACCGGTTTGTTTATGGATTTGCTCAATGATTTAAAAAGCACGTTACGCAGCGGAGACAATCTTGCTAAATTGCTGATTGTTAATATTGCTGTTTTTGTTTTGGTAAACCTTGTTTACATGGTTGGCTTTTTAATGGGTGTGCCTAATGCATTGGTTTCCGACAAAATACTAAGCTGGCTGGCTGTGCCGGCATCGCTCGATTTGCTTTTGTTTAAACCCTGGACCGTTATTACATACATGTTTTTGCATGAAGAGTTTTTGCATATTCTTTTTAATATGCTGATGTTATATTGGTTCGGTAAAATTTTTATGGCTTATCTGGATCATAAAAAACTGGTACGGGTTTATATACTGGGCGGTTTGACGGGCGCATTTTTTTACATTCTGGCTTATAATCTTTTTCCGGCATTCGAAAGCGTGTTGACGGTCTCGTCGGCATTAGGAGCTTCGGCTGCTGTTTTGGCTATTGTTATTGCTATAGCCGCTTACGAACCTAATTACCGTATTAATTTGTTGTTTATAGGACCTGTAAAAATCGGTTACTTTGCATTATTCTGTGTATTAATTGATTTACTGAGTATTCGCTCGGGTAATGCCGGTGGTCACATTGCCCATCTTGGTGGTGCTGCCTATGGCTATTTATTTGGTCGCAGCATGGCTAGAGGAAAAGACATTTCGGCTGGTTTTGCCGGGATATTCGATTGGTTTAAAGGGCTTTTTAAGCGAAAGCCTAAAATGAAGGTAACCAGCAGTCGCCCGATGAGCGATTACGATTATAACCGTGCCCGCTATGAGAGACAGCAGGAAGTTGATCGTATTCTCGATAAAATTGCTAAAGCCGGGTATGACAGCCTCTCTAAAGAGGAAAAAGAATTTTTATTTACGCAAGGCAAACAATAATTATGCAACAGACCAGCACGGTCTTCGATTCTGTAAAATCTGTACTTCGTCGTTTCTGGTTTGCCATTAACGTGGTGGTTGTTTTGTTTTTGCTGTTGTCGTGTCTGGCATCGTATGTTAGTCCTGCCAAAGCCTGGATTATTGCACTTGTCGGGCTGTCTTTTCCGTACCTGGCATTGCTAAATCTTCTGTTTCTGTTTACCTGGATCATGAGGGGAAGAAAACAATTGTTGCTATCTCTGGCAGCTTTTGTTATAAGCTGGCCGCAAATGACGGCAGTTGTTCAAATTCCGTTTGTTAAGATTTTTGGTGTTTCTAAAGAAGAAAAGCAAGCTTCAAAGATTAAAGTATTGTCTTATAATGTTCGGTCATTCAATTATCTGGAATGGAATAAAAATAAAGCAACCCGCGACCAGATTATCGATTTTGTGTACAATTTTAATCCCGACGTGATTTGTTTTCAGGAGTATTTTCAGGAACTTCCGGATAAGAAAAAGAAGAAAAAACCATACGATATTGAATATAAACTGCGTCGCTGGCCTTATCATTATAAATGGGTTAAACCGGTTATGGGCGGAGAGTTTGGCTCGGCAACTTTCAGTCGTTATCCTATAGTTCGTCACGGTTATTTTCAGTTCAAAAATTCGGATAATCTTACCATTTATACCGACATAAAAATTGACAAAGACACGGTTCGGTTTTATAATAATCATCTTCAGTCGTATCGTTTTGATAAAGATGACTATGCATTGGTCGATTCTATCTCAACCGGATCCAGCCCGAAAAAAACAAGCAGTTTCCGACGTATTGGCTCCCGTTTAAAACGGGCATTTATACAACGTTCGCAACAAACCGATACCATTGCCCGGCATGCAAAAATGTCGCCATACCCAGTATTTATCTGTGGCGATTTTAACGATACTCCCAGTTCGTACACGTATCATCGGATGAAAGGTAATCGTAAGGATGCGTTTATGGAGGCCGGATGGGGTATTTCAAATACCTATGCCGGCGATTTTCCTTCGTTTCGGATTGATTATATTTTGTATAATCCTATTTATAAGGCAATTGCTTACCATTCACCTCGTTTAGGTTATTCTGACCATTATCCGGTAACCAGTGTTTTGATTAAACGACTCCGAAAGTAACTAATGTTTCTTATAGACAACGAATTGATTGTTGTAAACATCAAATTAACAAAGGATTAACGTTGTTGTAAAGAGCAAGAAATTTCTCTTTGTTATTGAAGTTCCTGAAAAATCAGTTACGTTTGTAGTCTATAAAGCCGATGAATGGGACTAAGCAATATGGAAGGATTAGATTACGATAGCTTTCTGGCAGAACAGGTCAGGAAAGGTAATCAGCTTGCTTTTGCCACTCTTTTCAATCAATATCACAAATCGCTTTATCAACTAGCCTATCGGTATCTGAAAAGTCAGGAAATGGCGGAGGATGCGGTTCAGCATGTTTTTGTTAAATTCTGGGAAAACCGGAATAACATAAACGAAAATTTGAGCGTCAAAAATTTGTTGTTTACTTCGTTAAAGAATCATACCCTTAATGTCTTACGGGATAATGCCCGCGCTGTCGAAAAAAATTACGAGATATTACAGGAGACTTCTCGTGTTGAGCTGTCTGCTGATGATTCGCAAACTTCTGAGATGACCGATATTATTGAACGCGCAGTAAAAAGACTTTCGCCCCAGCGACGCCAGATTTTTTATTTAAAAATTGAAGAAGGTCTTTCTAATCAGGATATTGCCGAGAAATTAAATATATCGGTTAATACCGTGAAATTTCAATATTCTCAGATATTAAAGGAAATAAAAGAATACGCCGCTTCTACCGGAACTACTCTGCTTCCGCTTTTTCTCCTTATTTTCAAATAAAATATTTAAAACACAAACAGCACATAATCAGTGTTTTTTGTGAAACATTTCAGGTTTTTCGTAAAAAACTTTAAAATCATATCATACTTTTTAGCCTCATGGGTGTATTAGATGAAAAACAAAGCATGTTGCACAAACCGGATAATCGGCTTATTGAAGGTTTTTTTCAAAATACCTGCACGCTGGAAGAAGCCAAAGGTGTTTTGAACTGGCTGTCTACTCCCGAAGGAATTCAATATCTTTCGGACCGGTTTGATATTGATCGTGCTGCAATAGAACATGGTACTGAATTCTTGCCCGATCACGACATCCGTTCCTCGTATATTTTTGAAGAAATAGCAAAACAGATAAAAGCAGAACAATCTGCAAAACGAATATCGCTGTTTAGCCGTAAATGGGCAAAGCTAGCCGCAGTGGTTGTTGCGTTACTTTCTATAGGTTCGGTTTTATGGTACACCATCGGATGGCCTCAAAAAGAAACGGTCTGGCAGGAAGTTTATGTTCCGCGTGGGGAAAAACTACAGGTTTTATTTCAGGATGGCACCCGGGTGTGGCTTAATTCGGATACCCGGCTAAAATATCCGCTGGAATTCAGGGGCAATAAAAGAGAAGTTAAATTAGAAGGTGAAGCTTATTTCGTAGTTCATAAAAATGCCCGAAAACCTTTTTTCGTACGTACGAACAGTCTTTCGGTTAAAGTGACCGGAACTTCCTTTGATGTAAAAGCTTATAAGGACGAAAATACTGTTACGACAACGCTCGACGAAGGCAAGGTGAGTTTGATCGGAGAGTCGTCGCAAGAAGAAGCAACTTTGCTTCCGGGGCAACGGGCTTTGTATTCTAATATCAGTAAGCAACTTACAATCTCAAAAACGCCCGATGTCATTTATTCGAACTGGAAAACGTATAAGATAACTTTTAAAGACACCCCTATGTCGGAGGTGGTGAAAACATTAGAACGATGGTATAATGTAAAAATCAATATTGCTGATCCGGCAATTCTTAAGTATACGTATACCATAGAATTTAATAACGAAAACATCAAGAACGTATTATCTGATCTTCAGAAGATAACTCCTATACAATGTACATTTAGTAAAAACAACATTGACATAGGAAGAAAAAGACATTAAAGACATAGCTTTTTGACCAAACAACTAAACACTTAACTAAACTTAACTAAACTACATGATGAAAAACACATCTTAGCAATTCCCCTTTAAATGAGAAAACCGGGATCAGCGACCAAACATCTCCCGGTTTTGTTAGAATCATTGATAATCTTACGTTTAATCCTAACCTTACAAATGTATGAAAAAAAGGCTATTGTTTTCGTATGGGAGAAGTCTGCTCTTCTCTCATAAAAAATTCCTAACCATGAAGTTATCGTGTCTACTACTTATTCTTAATGTTATCACGAGCGTCGCTTCAACTGTATATTCTCAGAGAGTTTCATTAAACCTTAATAATGCAAAATTCTCCGAAGCAATGTCTGAGATTTCTAAACAAACTAATCTCGAATTTGCTTACAGTAAGGAAATTGTCGACCTCAACCGAAATGTGTCTATTTCAGCTTCAAATGCTGACCTTAGAACAGTGATGGACAATCTGTTAAATGGAACACAGTTGGTTCACGCTGAATTAAATGGTAAAATTTATGTTGGGCCAAAGGCTATTAATAAAGCGATTGAATCTGCTATTTTACAAAAAACAAAAATTACCGGAACAATTAAAGATGCTTCAACTGGCGAACCTCTTATTGGGGTTAACGTTGTGGTTGATGGAACTACCACTGGCGTTGTTACTGATGTTAATGGGCATTATAGCATTGAATCATCTAAAGCCGATGTTGTTTTAGTATTTTCTTATGTTGGTTACAGAACTTTAAAGGTTACACCACAGGGAAATACAGCTGATGTTCAGCTTGTAGCTGATGTTCAGAACTTAGATGAAGTGGTTGTCGTAGGGTATGGCGTCCAGAAAAAAAGCGTTGTAACCGCGGCAATTAGTAGTGTTAGTTCAGAACAGCTTGCAAACGAAACTCCTACCCGTATTGAAAACGTGATGAAAGGCCACATTTCAGGCGTACAGATCACGCAAAGTTCGGGGCAGCCCAACTCTGACTCGAAAGTACGCATCCGCGGTATCGGTTCGGTAAACAACTCCGACCCATTATATATTGTGGACGGTATGGTTGTTGGAGGCGGTATCAATTACCTGAATCCTACCGATATCGAATCCATCGAAATTTTGAAGGACGCTGCTTCGGGTGCCATCTATGGGGCTCGCGCTGCTAATGGCGTTGTACTGATTACCACCAAATCAGGTTCTACTGGTAAAGCTACCGTGAGCTATGATGTTAGCCGCGGCTGGCAAAATCCATGGAAAAAGTTAGCTGTGCTGAATGCCCAGCAATACATGACTATTATGAACGAAATGGACGTGAATGATGGCAACGCACCCCGCTATTCGTCCGACTATATGGCCAGTTTCAAAGGCTCAGGTACCGACTGGCAGAACGAGGTGTTCAACAAAAATGCACCAATAGTACAGCATCAGGTGAACGTAAGCGGAGGCAATGACAGAATGTCGTATTTTCTTTCTGCAGGTTATCTTAAAAATGAAGGGATCATCGGTGGTAACTACGGCCTTTCAAACTACAAACGCTACAGCATCCGTTCAAATACAACCTTCACCGTATATGAAGACAAAAACCGTAATTTCTTGAATAGTATTAAAGTAGGGGAAAATATCGGTTATTCTCGAGATGAAAGTACCAGTATAGAAGCTAACTCTGAATATGGTTCAATCCTTGGCGACGCCATTGCTTTTTCTCCATTGATTCCAGTATATGCTTCTGACGAAGATGCTGCCAATATCTTAGCAACCTATCCTACAGCTCTTTCCAAAGACGGCAAAGTATTTTCTTTACCCCCGGTTGGTTATCAGGAACTGGCTAACCCCGTGGCAATGCTTAATCGCCCAAGCAGAGGCCAAAACAATTCCGACAAGATCGTTGCTTCTTTCTATGGCGAAATAAACATTTTGCCCGGTTTGAAATTTCGTACTACTTATGGTGTTGACCTTGCTTTCTGGGGTTACGACGGCTATTCGTATAAAGATTACTTAGGCTCTATGCAGCATACCGATCGTAGCAGTGTAACAAGCACGATGAATCGCGGTTTCCGCTGGCAGGTAGATAACTTGCTCACTTACAACAAAACATTTGCTGAAAAACATAACGTTACTGTTGTATTGGGCCAGGAAGCAAACAGGTACAACACACGCAACCTGTCAGGTACTGACTATGACCTGCTCGATACTGACCCAAGCAAGGCCAATATTAACTACGCCATTGCCGATCGCGCCGACGAACGCGTATCTGGTGGAACTAATGGTTTCGACAACGAATCGATGGCTTCTTACTTTGGTCGTTTAGACTATAACTTTGACGAACGCTACATGGTGGAAGGTACTGTTCGCCGTGACGGTTCTTCACGTTTTGGAACAAACAACAAGTGGGCCGTATTCCCTTCGTTTTCTTTAGGATGGAACGTTTGGAATGAACCCTATATGCAGAGCGTTAAGCCTTCGTGGTTCAACGTGATGAAAGTCCGCTTTTCATGGGGACAAAACGGTAATGATAACATCGGAGACTTTCTCTACCGTTCATTGATGGATGGAGGCGAAAACTATTATTTTGGTGGAAGCTACGACGTGGCTAAAAAAACCAATGCCGGAACAATGATTTACGGAAGTTCGCCTGGAGCTATTGCAAATCCTAATATCAAATGGGAAACATCGACACAGACTGACGTTGGGGTTGATTTGCGCTTCTTCAACAGTCGTTTGAATTTTGCTTTCGACTATTACAACAAGGATACCAAAGATATGTTGGCAACCATGCCTGTGCCTGTTTACATTGGTCAAAGTTCCCCAACGGGCAACCTTGGTAAAATGAATAATAAGGGGCTTGAATTTGAAATTGGCTGGAAAAATTCTTATAAAGACTTTTCCTACAATGTTAGTGCAAACCTCTCCTACTCTAAAAACAAACTCGTAGACCTGGGTAATGCTTCCGGCGAAACGACTTACGAAAGTGCCGGCGCGTCGGGCGTAGGCGACTATGTACACGCCAAGAACGGCGAAGTATGGCCTTATTTCTATGGCTACAAAACCGCCGGTATTTTCCAGAATTGGGATGAAGTGAACAGCTATCAAAAGAATGGCGCATTGATCCAGCCAAAGGCTCACCCCGGCGACGTTCGCTTTGTGGACTTGGACGGCGACGGCTCGATCGGTTCTGGCGATCGCACCAAGATTGGCAAAGGTATGCCAGACTGGACATATAGCTTCAATTTGGGTGCCCAATGGAAAGGTTTCGACCTTAGCCTTTTGTTCCAGGGAACTATTGGAAACGACATATTCGACTTTGCACAACGTGGCGACATTCCTGCAATGAATCGTCCGTCGTGGATACTCGATCGCTGGATGGGCGAAGGCACTTCGAACAAGATCCCCCGCATGACCTCGGCAAACCCGAACGGAAACTGGGCATCGTCTGACCTTTACATTCATAATGGTTCATATCTCCGTCTGAAAACTGCACAGTTAGGCTACACTCTTCCACAAGACCTTACCCGCAAGTTTAGCGTTCAGCGCCTGCGTGTCTATGTTGCTGCTGAAAATCTGATTACACTGACTGGCTATGAAGGATTTGATCCTGAATTGGCTGCAGGAGGTTACACTACTTTGGGAGTTGATAAAGGTATTTATCCACAGTCGCGTACGATAAGTGTTGGCGCAAATATCACATTCTAACTTTTAAATTTTGAACAAATGAAAATATTCTCATTATATACAACAGCTGCAGTTATAGCTGCCGGGTTGGCGCTCGCATCTTGCAGCGACAATTTCCTCGAAACGCAGCCAACCGAAAAACTGGCTGCTGGTGGTACCGCCACGTTGTCCTCTATAAACTCGGGGCTGGCAGCTACCTATCAAATTTTATTATTCGACTCTTATGCCAACGGTTCTTACGAATCCTGCGTTTACATTAGCGATATCCAGTCCGACGATATTTACAAAGGCGGTGGCGATGCTAACGACGGTATGTCGGGGATGAACTATGCTGTATCCCAGTTTTCTGCCGATCCAAACCACACCCTGAGCGGTTCCTGGAATATTTACACATCGGGTAATGCACGTGCAAATAGCGTAATTACCAGTTGTGCAAATTATAAACCTACCAACTCTGCGGAAGAAAAAACACTGAAACAGTACAACGCTGAAGGCCATTTTCTGAGAGCATACTATACCTATATGCTATGGAGATACTTCGGCAATATCGTGTTCTTTACCGAACCACTTTCCCCTCCTTACGTTGCTCCGCAAATGAAGGCCGATGATGTTTACAAGCAGATAATTGACGACGTTACTGTTGCTTGCGAAGAAGGAGTGCTTGACATGAGTACCAATGGCGGTGCAAACGCCGGACGCGTAAGCCGTGCTGCTGCATTGATGCTGAAGGCTACTGCCGTGATGTACCAGAAAGACGAAAGTAAATATGATGAAATCGCCAACGATATGGCTACTATCATCAAAAGTGGCAAATATTCGCTTATGAGCGATTATGCTTCCATTTGGACGAATGAAAACGAGTTCTGCTCGGAATCAATCTTCGAAACCAACCAATTGGGAGAAGGCAAAGACTGGTCAGCTTCTTGGACAGGCTACGGTACCAATCTTCCTGCTTATATTTCGCCAAACGGATTGGTGGATCCTACGAATGTGTATAGCGGTGGCTGGGGTTTTGGCCCAGTTCGCAAAACTACTTACGATATGTTTGCCTCCGGTGACAGCCGTCGCGATGCTTCCATCACAAATTGGGATGATAAGGTAGCACATCCGGGTTCAAGCTATGGTGCACGTTTCCAGAACACAGGCTTGTTCTTGCGTAAATATGCTGCACGCCCCGACTATAAAAAGGCTGGAGCCAACGACCTGAACTATTGCAACAATCTGCGCATTTACCGCTATTCTGAAACATTGCTGAATTATGCCGAATTAGTTGTAATGGACGGAAAGAGCGAAAAACAGGGTGTATCAGCTCAAAGTTGCCTCGATATGGTTAGAGACCGCGCCTTTGGCGATGCTTCTCACCGCGTAACTGCAACTCCTCAGAGCATAAAGGACGAACGTCACTACGAGTTTGTGGGCGAAGGTAAACGTTACTACGATTTGGTTCGCTGGGGCAATACTTCATTACTGACCGACGCAGGCGACCACAACTCGACACGCACATGGAAAGCAAAAAACAAGTACCTCCCAATTCCGCAGGGTGAAATAGATAAAACGCTGGGTACTGCTTATCCGCTGGTACAGAATGAATATTGATTCAACTAAAAATACAGACAAATATGAAAAAGATAATATATGGCTTAATTTTAGGTATTGTAGCGTTGAGCTTCTCTGCTTGCGAGCCTAAGGTGCTCGATGAGCACGATTTGGGAGGTAAGCTTGTAGCCAATGGAGATATTTCATTTACAGTAGCTCCAGCAGCAAAACCAAATGAATATGTATTTACCAATACGTCCAAGGACCTCGGTTCGGATGTGCAACTGTTCTGGAGCTTTGGCGATGGTAAAGTAGTAGCCGCTTACGATACTACTACAAAAACGTATGCGCCTATTACAAAGCAGTATAAAAAGGCCGGTTCATATACCGTTAGCCTGATCGCTTTTACAAAAGCTGGACAAACAACTGCTTCAACAACATTTACTGTAGCAAAGGATTTGCAGGCATTTGGATGGCCGGGCTTTGATTACGCAAGTAGCCTCAACTTGTTTAAAACTGCCTCATTTACCAATGGGTTTTACTATGCACATGGTAATGGTTGGACTCAGTATCCCAATCCAACCATTACTGCCACAGGGAATCAGGACTTTACACTCACTTTTGCCGGTGCAAGCGATTTACAGTGGCAAAACCAAGTGTCTTTTACTACCAACATTGCTATTCAGGCAGGTAAAACCTACGATTTCTCGGTTTGCCTTCAATCATCTACCGACATCCCTGCCGCCACAGTGAAAGTACAAAAGGATGGCGATGATAATACCAGTATGCTCCTGAGGGACCATAACGTATCTCTTACGGCAGACACAAGGAAAGTGGTTTCCGGTTCGGCCCTTGCAGGTTTCGACGGAAATCTGAAGATCGTATTCGACTTTGGCGGGAACCCAGCAAATACAAACATGGAAATCTCCAACATTTACATTTCCGAACACCAGGCTGACAATGTTGCCCCGTTGGATTACGATTTGGCTGGAAACGTTTGGAAGCCGGTAGATACGAACAAAGCTTATACTATGAGTTTCTGGTGGGCTGATGCAAATTGGACACAGATTGGTAATCCGGGTTTTGATCAAACTGGTAGTGTATATACCATTACGTCCAAATCGGCCACTGCTGCTGAATGGCAGGCTCAATGCACATTCAATACCACTTCGTTGGCTATCGACGCCAACCAATTGTTCGATTTCTCGTGCGTGGTAATGGCCACTAAGGATAGCCCTTGTATTATAAAACTTTGTCCGCAGGAAACCAACGGAGACAATAACTACGCATTCGAGGTACATGCCATTCAGCTTAAAGCCAATGAAATCAAGGTTCTCAGGTTCGATAACCAGAAATTCAAGAACGGCGCTTCTACTGCAAAAGCTAAATTGATCTTCGACTTTGGCGGCTGCCAGGATGCTACTGACTTTAGCATCACCGGTATAACGCTGATTAAAAAGTAAATTATTTCTATACTAAAACCACTTCTTCCTTCTCGTTAAGGGAGGGGTGGTTTTTTCTTTTATTCCTGATTTGAATAACGATGAAGACGAACTCATTAATGCTACTATTTGGCATCCTTTCAATAACTGCTTGCAAAAAAGATGGTAATGATAATAATCCTGGCAAACCGGCAGAAGTAACCATTACATTTTCGCAGACGGCTATTGATGTACCCACAAAAGGCGGCACCTATACGGTTGACGTAACTACAACCGGAGACAAATGGTCGGCCACATCAAGCATAGACTGGGTTACGGCAAACACCACAGGCTCGTCAACGCCCAAAGGTTCATTGTCTATCGTGGTGCAGCCCAACCAAGGTGACTCACGTTCGGCAAGCGTACTGGTAAGCTCCGGCACCAAAACCGAAAAAATAACCATCGAACAGGCAGCGGCGCTCCGTGTATCCAAGTCAGAAATAATGACAAAATCGGGTGGTGAAACCTACCCGTTGACCATTTCGGGATATACCGACTGGACAGCCACTTCCAGTGCTAGCTGGATAACCGCCAGTCGAGTCAGTGGTGGTTTACTTTCCATTGTTACCGCACCTTCTACTGAAACAAAAACTCGCTCCGGAGAAGTAACTATTGTTACCGGAGATAAGAGTGTGGTGGTTACCGTTTACCAAGAATCAGCCGAAATAACCGACATTCCCGTACGTGATGGATATACATTGGTTTGGCATGATGAGTTCAACCAGGGATCTGAACTGAATAAGACCGACTGGACCCACGAAGTGCAGAACGCAGGGTGGGTGAACAACGAGTTGCAGAATTATGTTGACGGTGCCTACAATGGCCAGCGCGTTACCGAACTTTCTGATGGAAAACTGCGAATCCATTGCTTTAAATCAGGAGGAAGCGTTTATTCGGGCCGTGTTTACGCTCACGTTTCCCAAGGATGGCAGTACGGCTACATGGAAGCCCGCATAATGCTACCAAAGGGCAAAGGTACCTGGCCGGCCTTTTGGATGATGCCTGCGAACAATGATTTCTCTGTTAACCCATGGCCAAAATGTGGCGAAATAGACATTATGGAAGAAGTGGGAGCTGTGCCCAACGAAGTGTCGTCGAGCCTTCATGCCCAAGGACACAACCATACCAACGGAACCCAGGTAACTCATGCTATGACCATTGCAAAAGCTGAAGGCGAGTTTCATACCTACGGCATAGAATGGACGGCGCAAAAAATAACAACCTATGTTGACGGCAACGTTCAACTTATCTACAACAACGATGGCAGTGGCGTCGTAAACTGGCCGTACGACAAGCCATTTTATATCATTTTCAACTTAGCCTGGGGCGGCAGCTGGGGTGGTATGTATGGAGTTGACGAATCGGCGCTTCCACTCAGTCTTGTGGTTGACTATGTTCGTGTCTATCAACAAAAAAGATAAAAGATATAAGATACAAGAGCTCTTCAATAAGGTGTATTTCTATAGTTTGAAGGCTCTGTAAATTAGATATTATAACAATAAGCTATGTTCAGGTTTTTATGCTTTACGTTGGTTTTATGCCTGAATTTTTCTTTAAGCTATGGACAAAAACGTAGTGAAAAAAAAGGCATAGCTTATGGCCATTTATCGGAGGCTGATATTTCAGTTATATCTCCTGGGTTATCCTGGTGGTATAACTGGAGTGTTAGTCCCGAAAGTGGTGTTTCGGATGTTTTTTCGAAATACGGGATGGATTTTGTTCCCATGGCATGGGGCAGTGGTTTTAATGAAGTTGCTCTTCGCAATTTTTATAGCACACATTCCAATGCTAAGTATTTACTGGCTTTTAACGAACCTAATTTTACAACTCAGTCAAACCTTACACCTGCTCAGGTTGCGGCCTTATGGCCTAAGCTGGAGTCTATCGCTCACGATTATAACCTGAAAATTGTTGGACCGGCAGTTAATTATTGCGATAAATGTATATCGGTTAATGGTGTAACGATTTCGGATCCTGTTCAGTATCTGGATTCTTTTTTTGCGGCATGTCCATCCTGTCAGGTCGATTATATTGCGGTTCATAATTATATGTGTTATTCTACCGCACTTTCCGATTACTTAAATCGGTTTAAAAAGTATAAAAAACCAATTTGGTTAACAGAATTTGCCTGTTGGGATCAGAGCACGATTACACTCGATATGCAAAAGAGTTTAGTTATCGGAGCGTTGGATTTGCTCGAAAATGATACTTCTATTTATCGTTACGCATGGTTTACCGGCGACCGGAGCGGAAACTGGCCTTATCTGGATATTTTCCAGCCTCAATCGGGTAAACTTTCGGAGTTAGGTTCTTTGTATGTCAATTTTGAACCGGTGCATGATACCTCTTTTTATGCTGCAATTCCGGCACGTATCGAAGCTGAGAATTATTCGACCATGTCGGGTGTAGCGCTCGAAGCTACAAAGGATTACGATGGTGTTGCCAATGTCGGATGGATTGATGCCAACGACTGGCTCGAATACAATATAGAGGTTCCTGCTTCGGGAACGTATTATTTGTATCTGCGTATTGCCTCTAATTCTCAATCAACCATAAACATAAATGAAGGTCAACAAACCTTGAATACTCTCAATATAGCATCAACAGGTGGTTGGCAAAACTGGAAAAATCAGGAGGTTCAGGTTTCTCTTACAAAAGGAAAGCATAAGATAACACTCGCTACTCCAACTGGAGGTTTTAATATTAACTGGTTGGCATTTAGAACTAAAGAAAATTTGCCCCCGGTTGTACATGCTGGTGATAATCAGGTAGTTCCTTCATATTCTGGGTCGACCATATTGAAAGGTTATGCCACTGATGCCGACAGCGATAATCTTAGTTTTATGTGGACAAAAGTTTCGGGGCCTTCAACTGGTACGATACAAAACTCCACCAACGATACTACTTCTGTAACTCAATTATCTATGGGTGATTATTTATTCAGACTAACTGCTTCTGATGGAATAGAAACTTCATATAGTGAAATCTCGGTCAAAGTAAGTGATACAACGCCTGTTTTAACGATTGAACAACAGAATACAACCGGTATTTATCCTAATCCGGTAACGGATAAATTATTTATTGACAGAGAAAAAAGTAGTTCAGACATTTTGCGTGTCTACATTATAAATATGAATGGAATTGTAATGTTGTCTAAGGTAATTACGCCTTCGGCAAACAATCCGGAAATAGATGTATCTTCTTTAAAAAAAGGACAATACATTATTAAGCTCGAATCTAATAAAACAACCAAATCATACTCGTTTATAAAACAATAATTATTGAAAACTCTATTATTCAATAGGGTATTTAAAGGCTGACTCGTCTTAATTAAACACAATCATAATTAGCTTCACATGAAAAAACTATTGGCGATAAATTTATTAACTGCATCTCTGCTATGTTCGAATTTTGCTGTAAAAGGGCAGGATGTGAGTAAGCAAAATCAGATTAAAGTTTATACAACAGCCGAAGGAACAAATCTTCGTCTCAGCGAAGCTGCTACATTAAATTTGAAAGAATCAAAGCAACCGCTTGAGACAGAGCCCTGGATATTTGTAGATCCATCCAAAACTTTCCAGTCAATAATAGGAATCGGGAGTGCATTGACTGATGCAGCTGCCGAAACTTTTGCAAAACTTCCGGTAGAAGCGCAACAGGAAGTACTTACGGCTTTCTACGATAAGCAGAAAGGTATTGGCTATTCTTTTGCCCGCACAAACATCGGGAGTTGCGATTTCTCGAGCGACAGTTATGCTTATGTGTCTGATAACGATTCAACTTTAAGCTCATTTACTGTTTCGCACGACGAAAAATATAAAATTCCTTTTATTAAAAAGGCTATTGCGGCCGCTGGTGGTCAGCTCACGCTTTTTGTTAGTCCCTGGTCTCCTCCGGCATGGATGAAAGATAACAATAATCTTCTAAAGGGCGGAAAACTCAAGCCTCAGTATATGCAGGCATGGGCAAATTATTATGTAAAGTTTATTCGTAGTTATGAGTCTCTGAATATTCCTGTCTGGGGACTAACGGTGCAGAATGAGCCAATGGCTCGTCAAACATGGGAATCCTGTATTTATACTGCAAATGACGAACGTGATTTTGTGAAGAAATATCTCGGTCCGACTTTGAAGAAAGAAGGTCTTTCGGATAAAAAACTTATGGTATGGGATCATAACAGGGATTTACTATATCAGCGGGCTGAAACTATCATGAGCGATCCCGAAGCTGCCCAATATGTATGGGGAATTGGTTACCACTGGTATGAAACCTGGACAGGCGGTAATATGCAGTTTGAAAACGTAAAACGTACCCATGAAGCATTTCCGGATAAAAACCTGGTTTTTACCGAAGGATGTATCGAAAACTTTAATCTGGAACGTGTGAACGACTGGGCTCTGGGCGAAAAATACGGTCGTTCTCTTATTAACGACTTTAACAGTGGAACCGTTGCCTGGACAGACTGGAATATTCTGCTTGACGAAAAGGGTGGGCCTAATCACGTTGGTAATTATTGTTTCGCGCCAATGCATGCCGATACTAAAACCGGTAAGCTGATTTACACGAATATCTATTATTACCTCGGTCATTTCTCGAAATTTGTGAGACCCGGAGCAAAACGCATTGCTAGCTTGTCTAATCGGGATCAGCTTATTACCACTGCATTTGTTAATACCGACGGCAAACTTGCTGTTGTTGTAATGAATCAGTCCGATAAAGAAATCTCATATAACCTTTGGATAGCGGGAAAATCGGCAGAGACAACGAGTTTGCCCCATTCTGTCTCTACTATTGTGGTAGAATGAATTTGAAATAAACTTTTACATTATACGTAGTAGTTAGTTAGTGTTTGAGACAGTCGGGATCTTAGTATTCCGGCTGTTTTTTTATGAATTGTATTCTGAAATGTGTTTTCTATCTGTCATAATTTCAGAGTTGTAAATCATTAAAATGTCAAAATGACTGCTATTTATTAAGAACTAGCGACAAAATGACACGCAGTGTCTTCTGGCACATCAATTGAAATACTGTTGTCGAAAGGCTGATGAAAAGGTCTTAAGATAACTAATTGAATGTTAAACTAAAATATGGAGGATTTAGCCATGTTACCAGTAATTAGAAACAACAGTATTTTTCCGGGTTTAGTAAGTAATCTTTTTAACGATGATTTCCTAAACAATTTCTTCGACAGTCGTTCGGGCAACACTGTTCCTGCCGTAAACATTGTTGAAGGTAAAAATGATTTTAAGATTGAAGTTGCGGCTCCCGGTCTCGAAAAAGGCGATTTTAAAATCAATGTCGAAAACGACATGCTAATCGTTTCGGCTGATAAGGAAGCCAGAAAAGAAAATAATGACGAAAAATTTATTCGTCGCGAATTTAGCTTCACCAGCTTTAAACGTGCCTTCAGCTTACCTGAAGATGTTGATGCTGAAAAAATTTCGGCCAGTCATAAAGAAGGCGTTTTAACTATTTCAATTCCTAAAAAAGAAGAAAAGAAAGCAGCTCCTTCACGTGCCATCGAAATCCGGTAAGGTAAAGGGTTGGTAACTAAAAAATAAAGGCAGCGTACATTACGCTGCCTTTATTTTTTAGTTGGTCTGATCGTTACGGAATTTCTAATTTTTCCAGATTGCTGATGTTGTCTTTAAACACATTCCGGTCAACACCTCCGCGTACTCCGTTAATAGAATGCTGGTCTGTATGTTGCCAGAATGTCCATTCTACACTGGGCTCGCCTTTGTAATTGGCAATCCATAGCGGATAACGATCGGATATTCTTCCTTTAATGTATTTATTGTAATATGGCTCGTTGGTGTAAATAATCGGCGTAACACCAAAGTGTTTTTCGACCATGTCGAGCCATATCTGCAGTTCGTGTGCAACCTTATCCGGAGACCATATCCGATGACGAAATTCAGCGTCAAGAACAGGAGGTAAATCTCCGCTTTTTAAACTTACCGTATTGATAAAGTTTAATGCCTGACTTGTTCCGTCTGATTTGTAGCTGAAAAAATGATATGCTCCGCGACGTAAGTGCAGCTTTTTAAGACGCTCCCAGTTCTCTTCAAATTTTGTGTCGAGATGAGTAGTTCCTTCGGTTGCTTTGATGAAAACAAAGTCAGGAGACTCGTTGGCTAACGATTCCCAATTGACCGAGCTCTGATGATGCGACAGGTCAATGCCCCACACTTCGCGTCGTAAACCCAACGCTGACTTTAAACTTTTTCCCGTATGTTTTTTATCGGGAATAATATTCGGAAAAACCGATGCAGCTACTACTAACAGGCAGGCTGCGGATACTAAATAGAGTGTATATTTCACGGCACGCGATAAAACTGGTGTTTTTCTTCTACGTCTCATGGCGACAAAGTTAACAACTATGCGCTTTTGAGCGAATTATTTTTTTAATCTGATTTTCTCCCCTCCTTCTTCTATGTCACTTAACCGTAAATCGAGTGCTTTTACCGAAATGTGAATTTCCGAAACCGATAAGCCCAACGAGATAAGCAAGGTTAACATAGAAGCCCCAAAAACATATTCCGCTATATTTTCGCGGTGGATATAAATAAATAACATGGATAACACACTCAGAAACAAAGCAAAAACACCAAACCACTGCATCCATTTTATCAGCGTTAACCGCTTACGGATATTTTGGATTTGAGCCATTATAATCGAGTCGGGTTGCTCTTTGTACTGGGCATGCAACTGTCGCACCAGTGTGGCTAAGGCCAGAAACCGGTTCGTGTATGCCAAAAGTATTAATGAAATAGCCGAAAAGAATATTCCTGGCGTGGTGAGATTTAACATTCGCTTTTTTGGCAAAAATAACGTAATCCTGTTGTTATGTGCAACATTTTTCAACAGACCTGTTGCGACCTGCGGTATTCTTTTTTCTTTTCTGATGGTTACCTCAATGCAATCCGAATCACCGAAATCATAGATTTATAAGGCTGCATCAGTGTGTATTTATTCGTTTTAATACCGTGTATACTCCCATTCAACGCTTATAATACGTTTTATTTATTCTACTTTTTCGTTACTTATACACTACCTATTGATAGCAATATCCTAGCTAAAGGGTAGAGAAAGGGTAGACTAAACTGGGAGTTGACTGGGAGTTGAGTAATAATTGAACCGATAAAGAGATTATTGAAGTAAAGGATGTTTGAGTAGTGCGATTTTTTCAGCTTAGGTTTTTCCCGGTATTAACTTGCTGAAAAAGTAATGACCATGAAAGCCTTATTACACCTGAGTTTATGGTAAAATTAGTTTCATTGGTTTTATAATTTAACAAATAAAGTTCGGCTTACGATATTTTAACATGGTGATTTTTTGCATTTAAAACATTGATTTGTGTTACTTTTGCATTTACGATGAGTGCGATTTTCGGAATAGTGGGGAAGAGGGAGCAGAGTGTGGATAGTACTTTCAGACAGGTTGCGAGAGAGATGGTCCAATGGAAGCCCGATAATGCCGGCATCTATGTACAACCAGGCACCTGCCGTTATGTGCGCACTTCTCCGGCCTCCGTTACCGAAGCACTTGCAAGCAAAGGAACAGATCCCGAAACTATTGTAAACCAGTTGTGGGCAGACCTGCCTTCGTCGTATTCTGTTGCAATGGGTAACGGCCTTTTATGGAATACGCCCGAAAGTCTTTCTGAATTTTTACCGCTTTACGATAAAGAAGCCGGACTGTGCCTTACCGCCGATGCCCGCGTTGATAACCGCGAGGAGCTGGCCGCTCATTTTGGCTGCAACTGGACTGATATTGCCCAGCAACCAGATTCCTGGTACATTCTTCAGGCGTATAAAAAATGGGGACACGACTGTCCTAACCATCTTTTGGGCGATTTTGCCTTCGCCATCTGGAACGAAAAAGAACAGGAACTGTTTGCCGCTAGAGATATTATGGGGGTAAAACCTTTCTTTTATTCCCATAATGATGAAATAACCATTTTTTCGACCAATATTAAAGGCGTGCTTTGTGGCGTTGAGAAAATAGAACGCCAACAGTGGCTCGACGACATCGAAAACAGAAGGGTTCCTAAACAAACGGATACTCAATATGAAGGCGTATTTCGTCTAGCACCTTCTCATTGTTTTGTTGCCCGTAAAGATTCTTTTCGTACCTGGCGCTACTTCGATTTCGATTTAACAAAAGAACTCCATTTTGAGACAGAAGAAGAATACTTTGAAGAATTTCAACGATTACTTTCTCAGTCTGTAAAGGCAAGAACTCGAAGTATTTATCCGGTTGGCGCTGAATTTAGCGGAGGGGTTGATAGTACATTAGTCTCATTTGAGGCCCGCAAACAGTTACAGCAGGAAGGCAAATTCCTTTACACATTTGCGCATGCGCTTCCTGTTGGCTCAGAATTCGAAGATAAAACAAAACTAAGCGACCGTGCCCGTATTGAAATGGTTTGCAAAGCTATGGACATGCCTGAACCGGAATATTTTACGGGTGAAGGGAGAGGTTTGTTAGATGATTTGAAAAGATCGTTGCATTTTACAGGAGAGATTCCTCCAACTCATTTTGCTTTATATTCTGATGGGATATATGAAATGGCTGAAAAACACAATATTCGTTGTATGCTGTCGGGTTTTGGCGGCGACCAGGCTGTATCGTATACAGGCAGAGGTTGCGTGAATGAGCTTATTCGAAAACGACAATTAAAACGTTATTTGTCTTATTGTTTTACTCAATCAAAAGGGAAAAAATTAGGGTATGTGAAATTAATCCTATTAAATGGTGTTAGGTTTCTTAAAAATGGCATAACAATAAGAGCAGATCAGCGAAGAATGCTATTTGACTGGTATACGCAATATCGTGTTGCTGATCAGAATATTCTTGCTTCTATGAACAGAATTACTTATTCATTTCCGTTGCTTGATAAGAATTTATTGATTTATATGTGCGCTTTGCCTTCTTTTATGTACTATAAATCGAAGCGGTATTTTTCTATTTCTTTTTTAGAAAGGAACCGATATCCTAAAGATATTTTATTAAAAAGTGGTTTATATGCTGCAAATCTTTATCCCCGCTTAGAAAATAATAAACAAGAATTGAATATAGATATTGATTCTAATCTTGATGTGTATACCTATTTTACCGAAAACAAAACATTTATATTATCCAAACTAATAAATTAAATTATGGAAAAGAAAAAATGGGGAAACCCTAGTTTGCTTGTTATTGGTATTCAACAAACATTTGACGATATTGGTGCTTCTGGTACAGATGATGGTGGAGATATGGGAAGTAACTAAAATGGAGGAATAAACTAAATCTTTCTTTTTGTTAGATTAAAAATGGTAAGAAAAATACTGTTAATCTTTCTTTTATGTTGTGTATTCAATTCTGTCTATTCTCAGGATTGGCTATCTTCAAATTTATATGCAAATACTTCAAATTATACTATTTCTTCAAAGTGCATTACAAATAATAATGTGTTTATTTCATCTGCTTATGTAGGGAATATTAGCATAAAGGGAAATTCAATTCCACTAAAGGGAACTATGAATTCTCTTTTAATCAAATTGGATAAAAATGGTGAAATTGTATGGTTTCTGACAGCTTCTTGCACTTCCTCAAGAATTGTGTTTCGGTCAATTTCTTCAGATGATGAATCTGTATATATAGTTGGATATTTTGATGATAATGCAATTCTTACTCTAAATAATACTAATATAATTGGAACATTAGATAATCAAGGGCATACAGGAGCTTTTTTATTAGTAATAGATATTAAAACAGGAAATTTAAAAGCGAAACAATATTTATCATCAGGATACACTGATGTTGTTGTTGATCCAAATTATTGTATCATAGATAATTCTAATATTGTTATAGCTGGAAGTTTTACGGGAACTAATCTTAGCCTGAATGGAAGCTCTTTGATTTCGCCATCAGTATCTTCTAAATATGATGCTTTTTTACTTTTAATTAATAAAAATTCATTAACAAACATAAAAGATCCAATAATCTTTAAGTCTGGGTCAATATATTCTAGCACAGATAATATAAACAAGTTATATTCAGATAACAATGGTTTCTATTTAGTTGGTGATATATATTCGACATCTCTTTCTTTTAATATTCAAGGCAAACCAATTATCATAACTCCTTCGGTTGGTAAATATGATTTTTTTATTTTAAGAACAGATAAATTATTTAATAATCAATGGCTCATTTATAGTAGTGGAGGAGCGGGAAATAAGCATTTATATTCAGCAACAAATGCATCAACCGGAACTATAGCTTTAATTGGAGAAAATACATCAAAAACAACCAATATTACATATTCCGATGCTACTAGCTCCCGTTTGCTTAGTAGTTACAATAATCTTGCTAATACGGATGGTAAATATGATATTTTGTTAGTAAAGACTAATTCAGATGTTTCTTCTTTCTCTTCAAAATTACTGGGCACAGTAGATAATGAAAATGGAAGGGATATTCTATCAGTAAATAATAATTATGTTATAACTGGAAATTATGTAAAACAGTTATATACACTAACAGATACGATAAAGAATCCTCCTGCTGTACAAAATGGATATATTGCATTATTGGATGATAATTTAAATTTGTTAGCATCTAAAAGAATAGATAAGACAGCGGGTACAGCAGATATTTCAAAACTTACTTATAATAACTTAGATATGAACTATATGATCGGAACGATGTATGGTTCATCTGCAACAACCTCTTCAACTGCTACTTTTAATATTAAAGGGGCAACACCTTATCCCACAACTTTAACTACTCCTGTAGGAACAGCAAAACAAATGCTTATTGCTAATTCTTGTCCTTTAATTGCAATTTCAACGGTTTCTACTTCCAACATTATTTATAACCCTTCCACTACCACAACAGGTTCTATTGCATTAGATGTAAAAGGCGATGTTTTCAGAGGTTATTCGTATAACTGGATAAAGGCAGGCGATGCTTGGTCAGCAAAATCTTCTTCGGTAAATAACTTAGCGGAGGGCGATTATAAGGTTACGGTTAATTATCTGACAGACCAATGTTCAAAGTCCAGAGCTTTTTCGGTCAGGCCGGCTATTGAAGAAATTTCAGTAAGTAATGTTGCCGGATCATGCAATACAAATAACAGTTCTATAACAGCCAAAGCCAGACGGTATTTTTCCAATGGAAGTCTTATTCAGTTCTCAATTGATAGTATAAACTGGAATGACGGAACACTCAGTGTCGTTTCGTCCGATTCTACTTATTCTTATACGTTTAGCAACTTATATGCGGGTAATTATCCGTTATATTATCGCATTAAAACAAAAACCGATTATATTCTGAAGGGGAGTTCCGTAACGATTGCCCCTGCTTCTACAACCATAAGCGGAGTCAGTCTTTCTGTTACGCCAACCGGATGTAAAGGAGAATCAAACGGAGCCATAAAAGTAAATGCAACGGCAACAGATGCAGCAGTTGGAGGAACGCTGTCTTATTCTTATGATGGAGCAACGGGCTCTTATTCATCGACTAATCCTTCTACAGGGCTTAGTGCAGGTTCTTCGTACGATGTCTATGTGAAAAATTCAACCGGATGTATGGCACATGCAGGAACGGTTAACTTTTCTGCGGTTACTTCAGCTTTAACTGCAAGTGCTTCGGCATGCTATGTGTCGACAGAGCCAACCAGTAATACTGCGGGTATAAAATTGAGTGCAACCGGAGGACTTGCTCCTTATGCTTATTCTTTATCTCAGGGGCTATCCGTTATTCCAGAGATGTCTCCTGGTACTTTTGCAGGATTATCTTACGGTACTACGTATGATTATGTTGTAACTGATGTTACCGGCTGCTCAACAACAGCTACACCCTATAAAATTGGTGATGCAGGATCTTCATTGTTTAAAGTAGATGTTACAACCAATAATATTTTATGTTCGGATAATAATGTAAGAGGCGAGCTAATCGCGACACCCACTGGTGGAGTTTCTCCTTACAGCTATTATTTCGATTATGGTTCAAATAATGGGTCTTACCATGATGTGGAAACTGTAGGCGACTGGGGAAATCTTTCAAGTGGTACCTATAACATAAAAGTTGATGATGCTGCAGGTTGCGAAGTTATTACAACAAAAACGCTTAGTCCTGTGATACCCATGCCAACACCTTTTTATACAAAAAATTAGTCAGCGGAACTTCTCTGCCGGAAAATTATTCTTTAAAATAGTTGCTATTTGTAGCCTTTTTCAGGAAAAGCATGTATTTTTGAATGTGATAAAAATCATGTTTTTATCGCGTTGATAACGGTGTGGTATTTTAAAGTGTTATAAATGACTAATCTGGATACATACGGTAAGGAAGCGAAGAGCGCTTCTTTTATTCTGGCTAATACTTCTACAGGCGACAAGAACAAGGCGTTAAACTTTGCGGCTGATGTGCTTTTGGAAAAGCAGGCATCTATACTTGAAGCCAATGCACGCGATTTGGATGCTGCCCAGCAGAACGGAGTAAAGGGTTCGTTAATTGATCGTCTGACGCTTAATCCCAAGCGAATTGCAGATATGGCCGAAGGCTTGCGTCAGGTAGCTTTGCTGGAAGATCCTATCGGAGAAGTGATTTATATGAAACGTCGCCCCAACGGATTGAATATTGGCCAGCGTCGGGTTCCTTTTGGTGTTATCGGTATTATTTACGAAGCACGCCCCAATGTTACGGTTGATGCTTTCGGACTTTGCCTTAAAACCGGAAATGCTACTATTTTGCGGGGTGGCAAGGAAGCTATTCATGCTAATATTGCCATTGTAAAAGTGTTGCAGGATGCTTTAGTAAAAGCGGGATTGCCGGCACACAGCGTTCAGCTGATTGAAGATACCAGTCGTGAAAGTGCTGTTGCGCTGATGAAGCTGAATAAATACCTCGACCTGCTTATTCCCCGTGGTGGTGCGGGACTTATCCGTAGTGTGGTGGAAAACAGCACGGTTCCGGTTATCGAAACGGGTGTCGGAAACTGCCATATTTTTGTGGATGAGTCGGCCGATTTGCAGATGGCGGTCGATATTATTTTTAATGCCAAAACACAACGTCCGGGGGTATGCAATGCTGCCGAAAGTTTGCTGATACACCAGTCGGTTGCCGAAAAGTTTCTGCCAGCCATAGGAGAGGCTTTGCAAACCAAAAATGTGGAGATACGCGGCGATAAAACGGTATGCCGGGTATTACCTTATGCGGTTGCCGCTACCGAAGAAGACTGGGGAACCGAATATCTTGATTTTATTATGTCGGCAAAAGTTGTAAGCGGAGTGGAAGAGGCGATTAATCATATTAATACTTACGGAACCCGTCATTCGGAAGCCATTATAACGAAGGATTATACTAATTCGCAGAAATTTCTCGACGAAGTGGATGCTGCGGCTGTTTATGTTAATGCGTCGACTCGTTTTACCGATGGTTTTGAGTTTGGCTTTGGTGCCGAAATCGGCATCAGTACGCAAAAGCTACATGCCCGCGGCCCAATGGGGTTAAAAGAATTAACGTCAACCAAATATATTATTTACGGTAACGGACAGGTGAGGGAATAATGCATAATTTATAATTCATAATGCATAATTAGGAGAAATGTATTAGAGAAGTTCTGATATATTGTAATAAAAAATAAGTCCTTCGTTTGTAGCGAGGGACTTTGTTTTTTGTAATAATATTTATCAGTGTTTCACATGCTAGCTAGGGTTAGCTTATCTAATAAATTAACTTAAGCTATTAAAAATTAAAAAGCCTTAACCTGTCTAGGTCAAGACTTTTTAGCTTATGATAATAATTGGATTTACCTGAATCCGATTTGCTGAGTGTCGGCTTTAACCACCATTTCGATAAAGTTGCGGTATTCCTTGTAATCGGCAACGTCAACCATATCTTTCAGAATGCCGAATGTTCTTTCGATCAGTAATTCTTTTCCGGCCAGCTTGAAATTAAGCGTATAGAATGCTTCTTTGCAACGATAGCTTACCGATTTAGGAAGTTCGGCCAGCTTTTTATTCTCAGGTATCCGGATGGTTAACTTTTCCGAGACGGTATCGTTGCCATCGTACTGCCATATTTCGATCGGGAAATTGCGTTCTTCAAACGACAGAAAATCCATGGGAGCGAGCGGATCGGTAAGCGGAAGTTTTACAATTGACAGATCGCTGATGTTCGAAAATACCCTTGGTGCAGTATACGCATAGTTATACGTTACCGTATCGGAACAATCGTTAAGCGTCTGATTGAAATCAAGCGACGTTAATTTGGTATTCGAATAGTCGGCAGCAATGGCTTCGGTAAATTTCTTTTCACGTTCGTCTTTACCCAGATCGCGGTAAGTTTCGCGTATATAAGCTGCTTCTTCTCCGGTACGGGCTGTAGAGACCGTTTTCATCAGATTTTCGCCATTAAAGGAAGCAACCGAATTGCGATAAACATTGGCAGGCTTGCGGGTAGGCGGATTCAGAAAAAATGCCTGTGTTTTCTGCGATAAATCGTTATTAACATTCAGAACTAAAGCATCTTTCAGATTAGTTCCGATTGTGGCAAACGGATAGCTTGACGAAGTCAGTTCGATGTAATATTCTTTGCCATCTAATGTTGCATGGCCGATGGCATGGTCAAAATCAAACGAAGGTAAAACGCTGCTTCTGTTTCCGTTCTGACGACGGCTAACCAGTGTAATGCCTGCTTTTATCCCAGCTTCGCGACACATAGAGGTAAATAAGACTGCAAGATCTTTGCAATCGCCAATGCGTGTAATTAATACATCCGATGCCTTTTGCGGAACAACGCCGTTCTGTCGGAACGAAACCGAGCTGTACCGGATATTTTGTTCGATGTAGTTGTACAGAATGCGGGCACGTTCGTATTCCGAAAGGTTTTCTTTTCCGCTGAGAAGTGTTTTTACCACTTCTTTTACTTCTGTGCCGGGTTTCGTTTTGGTATTCGAAATATCAAAATACCATTTCGAGAGATAATCCCAGTCGGGAATTGTCGAAATGTTCAGCACTTCGCTAAAATCGAGCATGGTAGGCATATTCGATTCAACTACAATGGATTTGTTTCCGGCCTTTCGCCATGTATAGAGTTTGAAGTCTCCATTATCTGATATTACAGGCTTAATGTCGGAATTGAAAGCTTTGTAATCAAACTTTACCTTGTTTTCTGCCAGCAAGTTGTATTCAATATTGGTAGAAGGATACCAGGTGCTGAATAATGTTTTTTCGGCATAATTCTTAGACATTGATCCGGTTATCTGCTTTTGCTTTTTATAGATCAGCAGAATTGCATCGCCAGGTTCAAGCGAGGTGAAGACAATCTGATTGTCATTAACTTCAGCCTGTAAACGATTGCCGTTCTTTTTCAATACTTCTGCTTTTTCAACTACCAGCTTTTCGCCCGAAGAATAGTCGATGGTGTATTCTTTCAGGTAATCAATTCCTTTTAAAGTCAGGGCTTTATACAAATAAACCTGACGGGCTTCGGCTCCACCGTTTTCGTACAATACCAGTTGTTTGTCTTCGGCAAGCGAAAGAATGTTATCCGACGGATAGTCGGTAGCCGAAGGAGCGTTTTTATAAATCTGGTAATAATCTTTTGTCGGGAAATAATCAAAAGCCAGCTTTTTAGACTGCAACGTACGAAGCTTGTTAATGGCATTGTAATCGTCTGGTTGATAAGCAATGTTAAGCTTATATTCTTCCATTGTTTTTTGCTTGTCGCCCAGCGCATCAAGTGCTTTTGCATAATTGCCATGATAAGGTCCGTAATAAGGTGCAATTTTCAGGCATTCTTCCAGATACGGTTTGCCACTGGCCGGGTTCCCTGCCTGAGTGTAATAAACGCCCAGATATTTGTAATAGCTGTCGCTAAACGGATAAACTTCAATTAGTTTTTTGACCAGTTCAACCCCTTCGGCGGTATGTCCCGACTGGAAATACTCGTCGGAAAGTATTCCCATGGCAGCTTTGTTGAAATTCTTTTTCAAATAATCTTTAAGCACTTTGATGGCTGCATTCTGGTCCTGCTTAACTTTCTTTTCGAGGATGTACTTGTAATAAACGCAGGTATAATCGTCCGGGTATTTGGCAAAAGCTTCATCAACCAGACTGGTGAATTCATCGACCTTCTTTTCGGAAGAGGCTAATTTTACTTTGTTGTAATACAAATCTTTGTCGGTTCCATATAGTTTTTCTTTCTTTTCGATAAGTTCTCTTACCTCTTTGTAATTTTCGGCATCAAAGGCATCGCTTATCAACGCGTTGATAACAACAGGACTATTGGGATCCACCTGTTTAATTCGTTCGTTGGTAAGACTGTACGACGTTCTGTTTTTTTCACGGATGTAAAGTTCCGAAAGTTGTAAAAGAAGAAAACTGCAATCGGGCGCAATTTTCAGAGCCTTGTTCAGCACATCCATTGCCTGATGGGTTTTGTCGTTAGCCAGATAAGCATTGGCTAAGGCGATGTAGTTGACCAGCTTGTCCGGATATTGTTCAATTTGTTGCGAAAGAAAACTTTCGGCAACTGAAGTTACCGGAATAGCAATGTCCTGTGCCGTTTTGTTATACAAAGAATATGTTTCGGTAAAGGATAAATTGTCTGCTAATTTTCCGTTTTGGTCGGTAACGCGGAACATGAAATTACACTGATTTATTTCGCTGCACCCAATCTGCAAGAGAATCCGGTTATTTCCTTTTGCTATTTTGACCGGGAAAACATACGTGTCTATTCCGTTATTTCGCTCGTCTTCAATACTGTATACGATATGGTCGTTTACCCACACTTTTAACGAACCCGATGTTCCGATGCGGAAAAAGACCGTCTGATCTTCGGGACTCTGACAGAACGACTGTGCATAAATCAGCGAGTTATTGCAGTAAAAATTATTGGTGAAATCAATCCATTTGCCGGGCACCTGTTTGTACAGATTGAACCATTTTACACCGGCTCCGATTTTATTGGTAAAAACGGCATCAGGCTCAGGCTGACTGACCGGACTATAATTTTTATCAAATCCGCTGGCCGAGATATTTTCAAAATCACCGGCAATCTGCCAGTTCATTACGGCTCCTATTCTGGCAAAAAGTTCTTTTGATTTTTTTATGTCTCCGGTTGATTCGTAATATTTTGCAAGATCTTCGGTGGCATAGGCTTTTAACGTACAATCGGCATCCGGACGTTGCATAACCTCTTCCATGAATTTTACCTGCGCACGACTTTTCAGAACGTCGTATCCGATAACCGATTTCTGATGCCAGAGTGCCATGGTATAAGGAATCGGATTGGACGATGTTTTGTAAAAATTCAGAAAATGAGCGAACGAAATGCCGGCATTCTGATTAACCGAAGAAATCAGCGAAAGCATGATGTATGCTTCTGCCTGACTGTTTTTTACCTGTGTGGCAGCGGTAAAATGCTGACGAGCCTGCGTCAGATCGTTCTTTGCGAAAGCGGCATAACCTTCAGAAAGTTCGTCGGCCGAAACGGACGCAATGATCAGAAATAAAAATGCGATAGTAATAAAGAGCTTTTGCATGCTGTGGGTCTTAAGATTTTGGGTTTTAAAAGTAGTAAAATATTGATGCCAAAAAAGATTGGATCAAAGAAAACAAGCAGCCTGAAAAAATATTAAATAAGTGCTGTAAACCTCAGTTTTGCAAGGATGTGGCAAGATTTGTTCTCAGGCAAACCTTTTTTATAGTATGTTTGTGCTGCGTCTTTTTTGTTAAAGATGCATTTATTTTTGTAATACCTCTTTAGAAGTATAAAACGAAAATGTTTGCACAAAGGGCGAATATGAGCGTAGTAAATTCTTAACAAATAAATTATCAACGGATGAAACGAGCCATGTTGAGTGCTTCAAAATACAGGAGTATGATTATTGGCAAGTTCCATGTGACAACGGAAAACAAATTATAAACACATGAAACAAACCTTTTTGAAATGCATTGCCCCTCATTTGTTAGTGGTGGCTGCTTTTTTTGCTCTGACGCTGGCCTATTTTCTTCCTGCTTTTCAGGGAGAAGTGCTTCCTCAGCACGACCAGATTCAGGCTCAGGGAATGTCGCACGAGTTGCAGACATACCATCATCAGACCGGAAAAACTTCATTGTGGTCTAACTCGATGTTTTCGGGAATGCCCGCCTATCTTATTTATACCGGCGATGCTCCTAATATTTTTACCCATCTGCAACGTTTTCTTCGTTTTGGGTTGCCTTACGAAACGGCTTGTATTTTATTTATTTATTTGTTAGGGTTTTATGTGTTTTTTACCAGTCTGGGATTCAAACCCTGGCTTGGTGCTTTAGGCAGCATCGCTTTTGCTTTTTGTTCGTATAACATCATCATTATCATGGCAGGGCATATTACCAAAGCGTATGCTATGGCTTATGTGCCACCGGTACTGGCGGGTATTTTGCTTACTTACCGCGGACGCTATCTGCAGGGTGCTTTGCTTACGCTGATTGCGCTGGGATTGCAAATTTCATGCAATCATTACCAGATTACCTATTACATGGGGCTGATGATTGGAGTGTTGCTTATCTGCTTATTTATTAAGGATTTTAAAGAAAAGCAGCTGAAAAAATTCTTCATCGCTTCTGCTTTTGTGCTGATAGCCGCTATATTATCGGTTATTCCTAATCTTTCGCAATTATGGACCACTGCTGAGTATGGACATTTCTCAACCCGCGGGCCGTCGGAACTTACCGATACCAAGGGAAATCAGACCACAGGGCTTGATAAAGATTATATTTTAAATGATTACAGTTATGGTGTTGGCGAAACATTTACGCTGTTAATTCCAAACTTCAGAGGAGGCGCGTCGGGTGGTGCACTCACCGAAGAATCGAATGCGTATAAATTACTGGTAGAAAATAACGTACAGGGAGCAAACGAAATTATTAAAAGCATGCCGCTCTACTGGGGCGGACAGCGCTATACCGCAGGTCCGGTTTATTTTGGCGCCATTGTTTGTTTCCTTTTTATTTTGGGATTGTTCGTTGTTCGCGGTCCGATAAAATGGTGGCTGGCAACCACGTTTACCCTTTCGGTAATGTTGGCATGGGGGCAGAATTTTATGACATTGTCTGATCTGTTTTTAAAAATAGTGCCAGGTTACGATAAATTCCGAACAGTGTCCATGATTCTTACGGTGGCCAACTATTCGGCGGTGATACTTGGTATTTTTGCGTTAAAAGAATTGTTTGCCGAGGGTATTGATGTTAAGGCATATAAGAAAAAGCTGTTGTATTCGTTTTATATAACAGGCGGTTTGTCTGTTCTTTTTGCTTTGCTGGCAGGTATGGCAGGCGATTTTTCGTCGAGCTACGACAGTAATTTACCTCAGCCACTGGCCGATGCGTTGCGTCTTGACCGAGAATCATTGCTGCGTTCGGATGCATTCCGCTCGTTTGCGTTTATTTTCCTAGCCGGTATTGCCATTTGGTTTGCACTCGAAAAGAAATTGAAAACCACTTATCTGTGGGCAATCCTTTGCGTGCTTGTTCTGGCCGATGGCTGGGTTGTTGATCGTCGTTATCTGAATAGCGACAATTTTAAATCGAAACAGGCTTTTGCACGCGAAATAGCTCCTACGGCTGCCGACCTTGAAATTATGAAAGACACAACTCATTACCGGGTTATGAATCTTTCGGTAGATCCGTTTAACGATGCCACCACTTCTTATTATCATAATTCGATTGGCGGTTATCATGGCGCTAAAATGAAACGTTATCAGGAGCTTATCGAACATCAGTTGTCTAAAAACAACATGCATGTGCTTGATATGCTTAATGCAAAATATTTTATAGTGGTCGATCAGAAACAGCATACGCCAATGGTGCAACAGAACCCGAATGCACTGGGTAATGCGTGGTTTGTGAATTCGGTGAAAACAGCAGAAAATGCCGATGCAGAAATGGCAGCACTCGATTCGCTCAATCCGGCCAGAGAAGCCGTTGTTGACAAACGTTTTGCAGCACAGGTAGAAAAGCTTGCTCCTGTTGCCGATACATCGACTAAAGCCAGCATCAAACTGGTATCTTATCTGCCCGATCAGTTAGGTTATGTAGCAACAACCGACAAGGACCGTCTGGCTGTTTTTTCTGAAATCTATTATCCGAAAGGATGGCAGGCCTACCTCGATGGTAAACCTGTTGATCATTTGCGTGCCAATTATGTATTACGCGGGTTGGTTATTCCTGCAGGAGAACATAAAGTTGAATTTAAGTTTGAATCAACTTCTTATAACAAGGGCCATAAAGTGGCTATGGCTGGTTCTATACTGGTTCTTCTGGCCGCTGCCGGAGCCGGAGCTTATCTCTTTGTTCAGCGTAAAAAAGAACAAAATAGCTGATATTCTAAGCTGTTTTCATAAAATAAATGGGGTGCCTCAATTGTCGAGGTATACCCCATTTATTTTTTTCTATACAAACAGGTCAATCGGCTTTTGAAAGCGTCATGAAGAATACATCGTTTTCACGTATCGGTAACTTTTTAGTAAATGAGCCGTTTTTTACGTCAACTAACGTCTGAGAAACAGGGTCGTTGTTATTGATGGCTTTTATCGTATTTTCCTGTTCTTTGGTAAGCTGATCGGGATTGCCCATGTCGAAATAGGTAGCATAAGCATCGTTTACCCGGTAACCGGTTTGGAAAACCTTGAGCAGGTATTTTCCATCCGGGACATGCTGAATGTTTACTTCTACTTCTCCCTTGTTTTTTGCAGGTAAATCGCGACGGTAATAAACCTGATTGTTAACCGAATCGGTAGGTTTTGTCAATGTGAAATTCCACAATAAAATCTGCATATCGCCCTGCTCATCTTTGCAAATCCATGTAGCCGGGTCATTGCAACTCAGTTCGTTTTTACCAAGCTGAGTCATATAACGATACGCATAATAAGCAGGCTTTTTGATCGATTGATAATTCATCAAACCAAATCCACCGTGAAAAGGAGTCCAACGAGGTCCAGCTTCTTCAAAGATGTCGGTAAACACCCAGTATGATAATGAATTAACATAACCTTCGGTATTTTTGACCTTGTCTAAAATAAAAGCAGCAGACTGATAAGCATCGTGAACCGGGTCGGACGGAGTGTACGATGTGCTCCACTCTGTAAAATGCAATTCAAGATTTGGTAATGCTGATTGTTTTAAAAGTTCGTGAGAATGACGCATACGCCCGCTTACTGCCATCGGGTCCTGATCGAGGATTGTTCCCTGATTTCCGAATTCATCCAGAAATCCGGCTTTTACTCCATATGAGTGACTGGAAATAAAATCGACCGGAATGTGGTTTTCAGCGCAATGCTTTACAAATTCGGTTTCATATTTATAAGGCGAAGCAGAGGCCGGCCCTCCAACTTTATAATCGGGACAAATGCTTTTAATTTCTTTTACCGTTGTATCGTAAAGCTTAAGATATTCTTCGAGTGTGCCCGAGAAAAAACCGCTTAAATCGGGTTCATTCCAGACTTCGAAATACCATTTTTTTACTTCGTCGCGGCTGTAACGCTGTTCCCAGTGTTGAACAAGATTATGGATAAGAGCGCCCCATTTTTCGTATGATTTCGGAGGCGTAACATTTCCTCTCCACCAGAAAATTGTTTTGGAACCGCTTGCCAGAGCCTGCGGCATAAATCCCAGTTCGACGAAAGGACGGATGTTGATACTTAACAGGTAATCAAAAAGAGCATCGATGTACTGGTAATTATATTGTGGATTTCCTTTAGCATCTTCTTTGTACAGCCCCATGTCATCACTCAGCAGACCGTGAAAACGAATATAACGGAATCCAATTTCGTCCTGAACAGTTTTGAGTTGTTTCTGCCAGTCGGCCCGTAAACCTTCGTTTGCACGTCCGGCACCAATACACTGGCGGAATGTTTCGTCATGTGTGCCTTTTACAAGACTGTAATCGGCTGTTATTTTCCGGATTTCGACGGCTTTATTTTTTTGTTGTCCCCACGATGTGATGGTGCAACAAAGCATACCAAGAATAAACAAATGTAATGCTTTCATAATTATACGTTAGTTATAGTTCTGCGAGTAATACAATACAAAAGTATTAGGAATGAATTATTTTACAACAGACTTAACGTATAAAACACGCTTAAAGTATCGGATTCGGATAAATAACAACAAAGAAGTTGATTATTTCTGCAAAGTATTAGTTTTAAGTGAATAAAATGAATCGCTTTCACTAAGTTTTACGGAAATAACGTGTAAAGACAGCATTCGAGCCAGAATTTCGGTTGCCTCCGTGCGTGTAAGGTGAGCCAGCTGCATGTAACGTTGAAGTGTAATCGAATCATTTTCATTCAGATAATTAATTAAAAGGCTTTCCTTATCCGAATATTCCATAAAAACGCCATCGGCACTGTTTTTCATCCGCATTGCCCGGTATAATACCGGGGGTGCGAGTAAATTCTGGTCGCCCGAACGAACATAAACCCACCATTTTCCTTTATCATCGCAAGCATAATGCGGTTTTTGGTCACTTTCATCAACCCATATTTCGAGAACCGTTCTGCCGTCAACATTCCAGTGCTGAGAGCTTATTTTAATTTCTGGTTTACAATACATTGAGGCAGCAGCTTCAATCATGTATAATTCTTCATCCGAACGTACGCCTGCAACTTTTCCGTTATCCTTAACGCCAATCAATAGCCTTCCTCCATCGGTATTGGCAAATGCTACCAACGATTTTGCAATTTTTCGGGCATCGCTGATTTCGAACTTAAAATCGAGTTGTTGATGCTCGCCTTCGCTTATAAGTTTCTTTATAGGATGAATATGGATCGACATGGCCATGAAAAAATCGTACAGAAGGCTGATGTAATCTCACTTTTCTGTATGTGTACATGAAATTTTCGGAAAGCTATAAATTTACTTTTCTGCTTTTTACTTCGTTACGGAGAATGTCGGCAAAAGTTTCTTTTACTTTTTCGACAATCGAATCGGCATCAAAACCGCAAATATGCTGCAACTGAGCAGGTGTGCCGTGTTCAATAAATTCGTCGGGAATGCCTAACCGAATTACCTGCGCCTGATAATTATTATCAGCCATAAATTCAAGAACGGCACTGCCTAAACCTCCGGCAATAACACCGTCTTCAACTGTAATAATCCGTTTAAATTTGTGAAAGACAGCATGAAGCAATTCCTTATCAATAGGTTTTAAAAAACGCATATCGTAGTGTGCCGGAACCATGTGCTGAGTTCTGAGCGTTTCTATAGCCTTTTGTACAAAGTTTCCCGGATGCCCGATTGACAGTATGGCAACATCTTCACCATCCGAAATCATTCTTCCTTTGCCTATAGAAAGTTCTTTCATTGGCGTTTCCCATTCAATCATTACTCCTTTTCCGCGAGGATAACGAATCGAAAATGGACCGTTATGCCTGAGCTGTGCCGTATACATCAAATTACGAAGTTCTTCTTCGTTCATCGGAGCCGAAATAATCATGTTCGGAACGCTTCGCATGTAAGCTAAATCGAATGCTCCATGGTGAGTAGCTCCATCGTCGCCAACCAGACCCGCTCTGTCGAGGCAGAAAATGACAGGGAGGTTTTGTAAAGCAACGTCATGAATAATCTGATCGTAAGCGCGTTGCAAAAAAGATGAATATATTGCACAAAACGGAATCATTCCACGAGCGGCCAGTCCGGCAGAAAAAGTTACCGCATGTTGTTCGGCAATTCCCACATCGAAAGTGCGTTTCGGTAATTCCTTCATCATGTAAGTAACCGAAGAGCCACTGGCCATAGCCGGAGTAATAGCTACTATCTTTTCGTTTTTTCGGGCAAGTTCGAGCAATGTCAAACCAAAAATATCCTGATAACGAAGAGGTTCTGGCCCGCTGATTGTTGGTGCCAGAATTTCACCGGTTTCTTTATTAAAAAGACCAGGTGCATGCCACTTGGTCTGATTTTCTTCTGCAAAACGATATCCTTTGCCTTTTTTGGTGACAACATGTAATACTTTAGGGCCCTGAATGTCTTTTAAATCATTAAGAACCTGCACCAAACGTGTAATATCATGCCCGTCAACGGGACCAAAATAACGAAAATGCAATGCTTCGAATAAATTGCTTTGCTGCATAAGCATTGACTTCATGCCTGTTTCGAGCTTTTTGATTATGCGCCGAGCATCGGGTTGCAATCGTACCCTGCCAAGCATTTCCCACATATCTTTGCGAAACCGGTTGTAGGTTCGAGATGTCGTAATGTCGAGCAGATATTCGTTCATGGCACCCACATTGGGGTCAATCGCCATGTTATTGTCGTTTACAATTACCAGTAAATTGGCATCGCGTTCCATGCCGGCATTATTAAGACCTTCAAAAGCAAGCCCCCCGGTAAGGGAGCCATCGCCGATTACGGCAATTACATGTCGGTCGTTTTCGCCTTGCAGACGTGCTGCTTTTGCTAATCCGAGCGCTGCCGAAATTGAAGTTGAAGAATGACCGGTTCCGAAAGCATCGTAAACACTTTCGGACATATTGGGAAAACCGCTTAATCCACCCAACTTACGCTGTGTGTGAAAATTATCGCGGCGTCCGGTTAATATTTTGTGAGTATATGCCTGATGTCCAACATCAAATACAATTTGATCGTATGGAGCATTAAATACGTAATGTAAAGCGACAGTGAGTTCAACGGCTCCAAGATTTGCACCCAAATGACCGGGATTCTCGGAGACCACATCAAGGAGGAACTGGCGAACCTCAACACACAAAGTGTCAAGACTTTCTAAAGGGAGCTTTTTTAAATCAGCAGGTGAATTTATGTGCTCCAGAAGTTGTTTTCCTAGTGTATCCATTTTCACTGAAATTGGTCAAAGGTACGAATATTCAAAAAACATACAGGGGAAATTAATCATGGGGGAATCTGCCAAACATTACATTTTTCTGGCTAGAAGTATTTGGCTAATCATTTTTTTATATTTTTAGGATCATTACAACCTGCTTTAGTTAAGAGAAAAAAGAGGTTAGTGAAAGCTGAATAACGACATGTCTATGAACCTAATAAAGATAAAACCAACCCATTATCTTTCTTTGCTGTTTTTTATTGTTCTTCTGCTTAGTTTCTCGTGTAAGAATACAAAAACAAAAGAATTGAAAACGCAAGAGAAGCAGATAAATGAGCTGATTCAACAATCACAGGATTCTGCTTATCAGAATATTCTGTATTCAAAAGCAAAGATCAGACAAGCGTTATCGTTTGTGTCTGATAGTATTACTTTCTATGAAGTGTTGTCTAAACTTGCTTCTTGCTATTTTATTGAAAACAAGTACGATTCGGCAAAGATACAGGCAATTAAGATATTGAGGTTTTGTCACAATCAAACTCAGACATCCCGAACACAATCGTTAATTGCAGAATCAGAAAACGCAATAGGTAATTATTATACTCAAATGAGCATTTTTGATTCGGCCTATTTTTATTATCATCAGGCATATAAAGATGTACTTACAGGCAATAGAAGAGAGAAATTATCAGATATTTGTATCAATGTTGCAGACAGTCATGTTCATAAAGGCGATTATTCAGGCGCTGCATTTTATTACAGAAGAGCACTTTCTATCAGCGATTCTTTGAATGTTACGGGACAAATGGGGTTTCCTATTTATTTTGGTCTGGGGCAGGTGTACATGGAGTTACGCGATTTTGAATTATCTGATAATTATTATAATCTCGCCTGGAAATATTATGCCAACCGCAATCTGAAAGAAAAATTTACTTATTGCAATAACAGAGGCAATTTCTATTATTATAAAGAAGATTATGCAGAGGCCCTTCCCTGGTTTCAGCGTGCACGGGCGTTGGTATTACCTGGTAATTATATTTTTTATATCAATTTATGCGAAGGCAATATGGGAGATATTTATCTTCGTTTAAATAAACTGGATTCGGCTCAATATTATTTGGACAGAAGTTTTAACTATTTTTCTTCAATAAAAAACCAATCCGCGTTATATTATCTGGCCACGGCAAAAGCTGGTTTAGCAATTAAGCAACATAATAATCAATTAGCTCATAAATACTTAAATGAATATGAAGCTCCTGTCGGGGTCGATCCGGATCTTCTTTTAATTCGCTATAAATACCTACAAGATTATTATTTACAAACTTCAAATTATAAGCAAGCTTATTTTTATCAATCTAAAAATATTCATTTAAACGACTCAATCAGAACCGAAAGAGTACGAAAGAGAGCTGCTGAAATTGACATGCGTTATTCTCAGGATACCACGCTTATTCGACAAAAAATGCTCATCTACAATCAGTACAATAAGATGAAAAACATGCAATTAACCAATTATATATGGATTTTACTTGCGGTTATTCTTTTAGTTTTATTGGTTTCTTCTTATTTATATCTCAAAAAGAAACACGACTTAGAGTGGATTAAGCATCTTAATCAAATTACCAGATTACGTATGGAAAGCATACGAAACCGGATTTCACCTCATTTTGTCTTTAATGTTTTAAATCGGGAAATAAGTAACGAAGAAGACAAAGAAAAGCATAAGCAATTATCGGGGTTGGTAAAACTGCTTCGTCAGAGTCTTGAATTGACCGAGCATCTGAGTATTTCGCTTGATAAAGAAATGGAGTTTGTCAATGACTACATAAAGTTAGAGCAGGTAAGTTTAGGACCAGATTTTCAAATTAAATGGGATATAGACTCTTCTGTTAGTTCGGATAAGGTTTTTCTACCTGCAATGATTATGCAGATTCCGGTTGAAAATGCGTTAAAACATGCGCTGCGAAATAAGCAGGGAAATAAACTATTAAATATCTCAATTTCCAAATATATGAATGGCGTAAAGATTAGTATTCAGGATAATGGTCCTGGGTATAAACCAACAAAAATAAGTTCACCTAACAGTACAGGAACAGGACTTAAAGTTTTATCTCAAACCATACAGCTTCTTAATAATCAGAATAGTGAGAAAATTGAATATATAATTAAAAATGTCGATGGACCCGAAACCGGTACAAAAGTTGAAATAAAGATTCCCGATCATTATTCGTACGAGTTATAATCGGATTATAAAATGTTTACGCACAATGGAAAGTAGATATACCGTAATGATCGTAGATGACGAAAAGATTTGCATTGAAAATCTGTGTCGAGCATTTGAGGCATTGCCTTCTTTTTTGATCGCAGCAACCGTAAATACGCCTGGAAATGCAGAACTTCTCATTCTTCAAAATCGTCCCGATCTCCTTTTTTTGGATGTAGAAATGCCTGAAAAAACCGGTTTAGAACTTATCCGGGATCTGCGACAGCAAATAAACTGGCCCATGCAGGTTGTATTTTATACCGCTTACGAAAAATACCTGCTGGAAGCATTACGCGAATCGGCTTTTGATTATCTTTTGAAACCGTTTGAAACAGATGAATTTCAAAAAGTTATAGATCGATTTTTAGAGTATCAGCAAAAACCTTCTGATCTTTCATTTGAAGAGCATGTTGCAAAACTTCTTCCTAATTCAAAGACTTTTATGATTGCAACAGTCTCAGGATTTCAAATATTACATGCCGAGCAGATTGTTTATTTTGAGTTCAGAAAAGACAAAAAACTTTGGACGGTTGTGCTTGCAGATTTAACGCGACTTTCTTTAAAGCGAAGCAGCACTGCTGAGGAAATTTTACGTTATTCGGGTTCTTTTGTGCAAATAAGTCATAATCAGATATTAAATATTGAATATCTGTCTTCTATTAATGGAAAAGAATGTATTTTGATTCCTCCCTTTCAAAATGAATTTAATCTTATTATTTCCCGAATTTATCAAAAAGGGCTGCAAGAACATTTTTTCTTTATTTAGGGCTAAGATCTCGAACATTGCCCCTGCTTTTTGTCCACATTTTTTTACCAGTTATCATCGATTTTGTGCAACTTATCTCTATTTTGCTTCAAACTAGCTGTTTGTTAAGTATTGGAGATTTGCAGAATCGGTAGCTCCCTTCTACCTTTGTTTCTAATCATAACTAAGGACATGTTGTAACCCCCCTAAGGTTCTAGCTTTATGCTAGGGCCTTTCTTTTAATCCTATTAAAACTATGATCGAAGAAGAGCTTACTTAGCTCTTCTTTTTTATTCCTGATAATAGAAATTTGAAGAATTGCTCACGAATCAGAAATTAGAACAAAACAGCTTCTTTTTTTATCTTTGTTTCCGGAGTAAACCATTGTATTATGAGAAGAACCCATTTTTTGCCATACATGACTGTTTGTGTGGCTGTTCTCGTTTTTTCGTGTGTTCCTGCACGTAAATTCAAAGAGCTGCAAAACGATGCTCAGAATTGCGAAAATGTAAGGCAATCACTTCGTATTGAAAACGAAAAACTTAGTGTCGAAAACAATGAGCTTAAAGATAAACTGGGTCGTTGCGGGCGAGAAAGAGATTCGCTACGTTACGACAGTATATTATTAATGAGTCAGAAAAACGATCTTGAACGTAATAATCAGAAATTAAAAGGTTTATATAACGATTTGCAGGATGCCCAGCAATCATTGTTGCGTAATAACTCGCGCGAAACAACAAAATTGCTTCAGCAGTTGCAGGTTACCCAAAGCGATTTGCAAAAGAAAGAAGATACCTTACGTATTCGCGAAGCTGCCCTGAAGGCCAAAGAAAATGCATTACTGGATAAAGAAAAAAATATCAGCCAGTTAAATAGTGAATTAGGCGACCGGGATGCTCGTATCCGGGAGCTTGAACGGGTATTGTCTCGTAATGATTCGGCAGTTAAAGCTTTGCGAAATAAAGTAACCGATGCTCTTACCGGATTTGAAGGTAAAGGACTTACAATCAATATTAGAAATGGAAAAGTATATGTTTCGCTCGAAGAAAAACTGCTTTTTCGTTCAGGGAGTTATGATGTAGATCCCAAGGGGCTTGAAGCACTGAAGCAACTTGCTGTGGTTCTGGAACAAAATAAAGATATAAACGTGATGATTGAAGGACATACCGACGATGTTCCACTACGAAGTACGACGGCTATAAAAGATAACTGGGATTTAAGTGTGATGCGTGCTACTACTATTGTTAAAGCAATTCTGAAAAACGGAAAAATTGAGCCTACACGACTTACTGCTGCTGGTCGCGGACAGTTTTTCCCGATTGATCCTGCAAAAACAGCCGAAGCTCGTCAGAAAAATCGCCGTACCGAAATTATTCTTACACCAAAACTGGACGAATTATTTAAAATTTTAGGATCTAATTAGAAAATATAGCGAGCAAATAAAAAGAAATCCGAAGCGTTAACGCTTCGGATTTCTTTTTATCTATACTGAAAATAAAATCAATATTTTGTTGATAAACAAATTTTCACTCTTAAAGATGTTTTTTTAATTATTAATACCACCTGCTTTTGAATCGCTTTCGATGTCAACCTTCTTATTTACTTTTTTCACATCTCGGCCCTGATGGAACCGATATGAATACGAAACCTGAATATAATACGAAACGTCAAATTGACTGCGGTTTTCGGATGTCATAAATGCTGTGTTAGTAACAGTTTTACTAAAGGTTACGGTTTTCGAGAATGGCAAAAGATAGAAGATACCGAATGAGTGGTTTCCAAGTTCCTTGCGTCCTCCAAATCCATAAAAAGCCATGTTGTAAGTTTTTGTAATGGCTGTTTTTGTTACTCCATTATAACCAAAGAACGCAAAAACAGTAAACTTTTTGGGCAGAGGTGCAAAAGCATAGCTGTTAATGCTGAATGAGGAGTAATCGCTTGCTGCAATAAAAGTATTGGCCGTTTTATACTCGTCATAATGACCTTTATACACACGCGCATTTACGTTAAAAAACCAAAGCATTGCATTCAGTCCGACACCCTGTTCGTAGCCAGTAAGAATATTATCAGGAGTACTTAATCGGGTTAAAGTATTGGTAATTGGTGATTTAACCTGAGTGATATTGTTGTCAACCTTATTGGTAATCTTTTCGTAGTAGACACTTGGCGAAATATAATTAGAACCCAGATTAAGGGTATAAGTAAGCTGAAATTTGTCTCGATATTCTGGTTTCAAATTCGCATTACCGCTGGTTTCACTCATATCTGAACCCGTTTTTATAAACGGATTTAAGTTTGTGGTTGACGGACGGTTAATACGTCTGTTGTAAGTCAGTTTTACATTCTGAGATGAGTTTATTTTGTATTGAAAATTTGCAGAAGGCAGAAAACAAAAGTAATTGGATGAGAGTGAATCAGTGTGATTGATGCGAACGTCGCTGTTTTCAACCCTTAATGTTGCCTGAAATCCAAATTTTTTAACATTTGTGGTAAAACCGACATAAGCTGCATTTCTTAATTCTCCATATTGATATTTGTTATTTTGAGTGGAATCTTCTTTGCTTCTGAAGTTATAATTGATGTCCTGATAGTAAAATTGATATCCTGTTTCTAAACGACTTGAAAACCCAAGAGGATGAACGTAATCGAATTTTGATGAAAAATAGCTTCGTTTGCTGATGTTTGTTTCATCTCTGATATATCCCGGAGTAGGATTAGTCATGTCAGTATTGTAATAAGTATTTGTAAAATCATTATTATCAGTCGATTTGAATAGATAATAATTGGTTTCGTTGGTAAATTCCTGAATTGGTTTTTTAAATTGTTTACGGTAGAAGAGCGAGGCATTTCCCTCGTTGCTGGTTGTTTTAGAACCTGTTACAGAGCTTAAAAACCTGGTGTAAACATTATTCTTATAAATATCGGTAGCGTTATCAATGTCGGTGGTTTGATGTATTGGCCTGAAATTCAGGTTAAGACTCAAGCTGTTTTTATCGTTAATATAATAGTCGAAGCCAGTATTAATCGATGAATTTGAAACTTTGAAATTACCATTGCCGGTTGAATTGGTTAATGAGTCGATACTCAGAAATTTAGAGTTTGCCAACGATTTGGAATTTAATTCCTGATTGAATGAAAAAGCTGATATATAGAAACTTATTTTACCCATGCTGTATTCCAAACTTCCGGAACCCATTATAGACGTTTTTTTTGCCGGACGAGCACTAAGATCAATGTTTCCATTCATACCATAACGGGCTTCTTTTTTTGAGAATTACGTTAATGACGCCGTCAATAGTTCCTTCGTATTTTCCTGATGGATTGTTTATGATTTCAATAGATTCAATATCTGTTGGTTCAAGTTTAGAAAGAAACTCTTTATCACGTTGTTTTCCGTCAACCTGAATAATAAAATTACCACTTCCGTTAAGCGTTATGTTGTTTTGAAAATCGACCTGAACTGAAGGTATTTTTTTGAGGACATCATATCCGTTTGAAGATGTTTTCGCTACGGCTGCGGGGATGGCAAAAACCGTACGGTCTACCATTTCTTTCCCTTTTATTTTATTGCCGTTAACGACAACTTGTTCAATTTGTTTGGAGGCCTCATTCAAAAATATTGTATCGACAGAAATAGTTCCATTACTGCGACTCATAGTAATTGCTTTTCCTGCAGTAGAATAGCCTAAAAAGCTTGCCTTAATGAAGTAATTGCCGGGTTTAATTTGAGAGAACGAATATATTCCGCCTGTCTGAGTTTGTGCACCGTTAATTATTGTTGAATCAGGGAGTTTTAAGAGCGCGACTGTAGCAAATTCAATGGCAGAATGGTCTTTGCCCGACAGAATAACACCTTTTATAGTTTGCGATTTACCTGTTAATGAGATAAAAACTGCAAAAGAAAGCAGCAATACTAGTTTTTTCATGATTTGATGTTTAGTATTTTAGTGTATTACTTAACTAAAACACTGCAAATATAAAGATAAAAATTTATAACTGTACTTATTTGACGAAAAGCGAAGAACCAGAGGAATTGTTTTGTTGTCAAGTTCTTCGCTTTCAGAATTTTAATTTATAGAGAAGTAATGATGGTGGTGTTGTCAATTTCAACTGGAACCTGCATGTTGTTGCCAGACATAGAAACGCTCATATTCCCTTGTGAATGACTTTGGTTAGTGCCAGATAAAATCCAACCACTCTCGGTATCTACTTTCAAATTAGATTTGCTCAGACCACGAACATCGTAGCTTATTTTTGCTCCGTTCATTGAAACTGGCTCTGTACTTGATGGCTCAATCGTCGAATTTCCAACAATTTCAGCTTTTTTGTCTGCGAGGTTTTTGAACTTAAAGTCAGTAGAGATAAGCATTCCGATGCCTCCAGAGCTCTGAACATAACTGCTATTCCATTTGTCTCCAACTTTAACCGGTTTGCCAGGAAGATATGCTGTAACAGATTCGATCATTCCCTTTATTGATGTTTCGTTAACCATTGTTTTGGTTTGCATCAGCAGCATTTGAGACATTTGTCCTTTAAGCGTGTCGAGTCCTTTGCATACACTGTCGGTAACTGCCTGAACATTCGAAATTTCTAACACTTTACCTTCCGGCGAAAATTTTACCTGCAGTTTGCAACTGCTTAAACGGGCCATTACTGCACTCATTGCTTCGCTAATATCCGATGATGAAATGCTTCCTCCTTTTCCTGAATTGATGTCGAGTTTCATCATCCCGGCGTTGGTAGAGGTCGTAATAGTGTCCAGTTGTACTTCGGCAATAATTCCTGCGGCATTAGTTTCTTTTGCAATTATCGATAAAACTATGCCACTTTTTACCTGAGTAGATTGTTGCATTCCGTTAAACGACGTGTTTACCGTTTGTTCACTTGCCGATTTAATGGCATATTTCTTCCCTGACTTTAAATTTAACTTCAGGTCGACCTGGCTTTGGGCGGATAAAGAAATACTTAGCAAAAGCGAAGCAAAGCATAATAAAGTGTTTTTCATGTTTTAAAAAGTTTGTTAGGTTAATTAATTGAGAGATATATTTCTTATAAGTTTTTGATTTTGTAAATGATTGTCAAAAAATGCAGCATTTGACATTGAAATGTGCAATATGTTGAAAACCAAAAAATAAAAGCGGAGTAAAAGTATAAGAAATTGAGGATGGTTATGATAATTTAACCGATTTATAAGGGATGCTCACCGGTTTTTGGGGAGGGTTTGCCGCAGAAGGTCTGCAATGGGATATTATTAACCTTCTGCGGTATTGGTTTACTCTTCGTTTGCTAACTGAAAATCGAGTTGTTTTTTCATCAAGTTGGCTCTCCAGACTCTAATACGAATAGCTTCTCCCAACTGATATTTACGACCATAACGACGGCCAATCAAACAATAATTATCTTCATCAAAATAATAGTAATCATCTGTCAGTTCGCGAATTGGAATCATGCCTTCGCATTTATTCTCATCAAGCTCTACGTAAATGCCCCATTCGGTGACACCCGAAATAACACCGTCAAATTCGTTGCCGACCTTATCACTCATAAATTCGACCTGTTTGTACTTAATCGAAGCGCGTTCGGCATCGGTAGCCCGTTGCTCGCGGTCAGTCGCATGCTCGCACATTTCTTCGTACTTAATCTGATTTACCGATTCTCCATTGTCAAGATAATGTTGCAAAAGTCTGTGAACCATCATGTCGGGATAACGACGAATAGGCGAGGTGAAATGAGTATAATGATCAAAAGCAAGACCATAATGGCCAATATTTTTGGTCGAATAAATGGCTTTTGCCATCGATCGAAGAGCCAGTCCTTCTATCAGATTTTCTTCGCTTTTACCCTTTACCGTGGTCAATAGAGAATTCATGGAACTGGCAATTTTTTTGCCCGAAGAGGTATTGATTTTATATCCAAAACGGGTGATGAATTTGGCAAATGAGGCCAGCTTTTCCTGATTTGGTTTGTCGTGAATACGATAAACAAACGTTTTTGCTTTGCTTTTGCCCTGAGCTTTGCCTACAAATTCGGCAACTTTTTTATTTGCCAGCAGCATAAACTCTTCAATCAGCATATTGGCTTCTTTGCTTACCTTGTAAAATACGTGTAAGGGTTTTCCGTCTTTATCAATTTCAAATTTCACCTCTTCGCGATCAAAGGCAATAGCGCCCGAGTCAAGACGTTTTTTTCGCATGATTTGTGCGAGACGGTTAAGTTCCAGAATTTCGTCCTTTAAATCGCCTCCGCCCGTTTCTATAACCGTTTGCGCTTCTTCGTAAGCAAAACGACGATCGGAATGGATAATTGTACGGCCAAACCACTGATTAAGCACCGTTGCGTTACTATCGAGTTCAAATACAGCTGAAAAACAGAGCTTATCTTCGTTTGGACGAAGAGAGCAAACACCATTCGAAAGTCGTTCGGGCAGCATCGGAACAACCCGATCTACCAAATACACCGAAGTTCCACGATCAAAGGCTTCCTCGTCAAGCACCGACTTGGGTTTTACATAATAAGTAACATCTGCAATATGAACGCCCACTTCCACGTTGCCGTTAGGTAAACGACGAAATGAGAGTGCGTCGTCAAAGTCCTTGGCATCAGCAGGATCGATCGTGAAGGTAATTACATCGCGAAAATCACGACGGCGAGCAATCTCTGCAGCCGGAATTTCTTCAGGAATTGTGTTGGCCGCATCTTCAATGTTAGGTTCAAAACGGTATGGAAGCTCATATTCGGCCAGAATGGCATGCATTTCGGTTTCGTTATGTCCCGGAAAACCAAGAACATCGGTAATTTCTCCGAAAGGATTTTTTGCATCACGAGGCCATTCAAGAATCTTGGCAACGGCTTTTTGTCCGTTTTTTGCACCATTAAGTTTATCGAGCGGAATAAAAATATCGTATGTAACCCCTTTTGCTACAGGAATTAAGAATGCAAAATTCTTCGAAATTTCAACTATTCCGACAAACGATTTACGCGAACGGTCTATTACTTCAACAACCTCACCTTCAGGGTGTCTTGATTTGCGTCGAGCGTACAGATAGACCTTTACTAAATCGCCATTTAACGCATGATTAAGATTTTTTAGTGCAATAAAAACAGGTTCAGGTGATTCTTCGCTAATCAGAAATGCATTGTCACTGGTTGTCATTTCAATACGACCAGTTATGTAGCTTGTTTTCGCGTTAAGTTTATATTTTCCGGTAGAAACTTCAAGAATATCTTCAGTTTGAGTCATTGTCGATAAAACAGCCCGGATAAGTTGTCGGCCTGTTTCGTTATTTACACCAGCTCTTTTTGCAATTTGCTTATAATTAAAGAACTGAGTGGGATTTTTATAGAAAATCTCACGTACTTTTGTTTCCATGGTACGCTTATTTTCGCCTGATACTTTTTTATTTTTTCTTGGTATTTGAGGTTTCATTTTCTCAATTAATTGTTAAACACAATAAAGTTACAGATTATACGTTTTGTTTAAAAAAAGAAATGTCTAATTTGCTTAAACCAAAGGTACAGTCTTTTATTCATAACAGAAGGGTATATGTCGATTCTCCATTTCAAAAAAGAAAGGCATTAATTACAGACTTCATTTATAGTTTGGAAAAATACTATGTAATGAGATGGCATTTAATTGTTAATTGATGTGTTAAAAAGTAAAAAAAAACGTTTTTTTGCAGTTAAATGATAAGAGTTGAACAGAGAGTCGAAAGTTATGTGGGGTAAGGAAAATAACTCATCTATAGTAACATTCAATATTATTTTATGGTTTATACTACTGTTCATCCCTGGTAATATATCCACTCCTCTTTTCGCATATGTTCCAGAAACAGACAGTCTCTACATTTCAAATTCATCAAGCGAAGAGAAAATCAAACAATTAGACAGGGCTGCACGTTATAATATGACACGTAATTATGTGAATACTATACGTTTTTCTAGTATTTTATTAAAAGAGGCAGAAGAGCAACAAAATATTTATTATGAAGCAAAAGCCTGCCAATATCTGGGTCTTGCCAATCTATATCAGGAAAATGTAGAAATGGCTAAAAATTATACTGAACGTTTTTTTCAGTTAGCGCAAACATCGAATAATGATAGCCTTATCTGCTTAGCTTATAGTGATCTGGGTCTGATTTCGTTAAAGAAAAATGAGTTTGATAAAGGTTTGGCTCTGTTTTATAAGTCGTTAGCCTATGCTAAAAAATCAAATAATATTCGAGAACGAGGGAGTATTTACGATAATATTGGGCGATTATATTTTAAGAAAGACAAGTATCTTTTGTCGCTTTATTTTTTTAGAAAATCAATAGAAGCTGATCGCAAAACCGGAGATTGGGAAGGTTTATCTGTTTCGTACTATAATATCGGAGATGTTTACCAGTTGACAAAACAATTTGATCTTGCATTACGCTACTATATTATGAGTGAGCAGCTAGCGTCTCATTACAAATTTAATTACATGCTGGAGCTAAACTATAAATCTATGGCTCAGCTATTTGAAAGTTTAAAAGAATATAAAAAAGCATTAGATTATCATAAATTATATCAAATTCATCAGCATGAGCGTTTTAACGAGTTAAAACAAAAGGGGTTAAACGAACTTGAAGTCCAATATCAAACAGACAATAAAAATAAAGAAATAGAGGAGTTAAGTTCTCATAATTCAAGGCAAAAGATTATTTTATTACTGTTACTTGTTATTATTTTTTCATTTCTGGTGTTTTCCTATCTTCTTTATTTTCAGATTAGAAAGGTAAAAAGAATAAACAGATTGCTGGAAGAGAAGAATAAACAAATTGAAAGACAGAACGAAGAAATTTTGACACAAAGTGAGCAGCTGGAAATAAAAAATCAGAAACTTACAGATTTATCAGCTGTTGCGGCACAAACCGATAATGCAGTTGTTATTGCAGATGCTCTGGGTACAATTGAATATATAAATGATGGTTTTACCCGGATGACAGGTTACACTTTAGAGCAACTTCAGACAGAGCGTAAAGATAACTTGTTTGACGTTAGCTTTAATCCTAATATACATGAAATTATCGATCATATTTTTGAGGTACACGGCTCTGCTAATTACGAAACTCAAACTATAACACCCAGTGGAAAAGAATTATATGTTCAAACAACCTTAACGCCTATTTTTAACAAATCAGGTTATTTATCAAGATTAATTGCTATTGATACCGATATTTCCAAGCTTAAAACAATTGAACGAGAGCTTTCTGTAAAGCAACAAGATCTTACCTCGAGTATAAAGTATGCGCGACGTATGCAAAAAGAGCTGATGCCTAAAACAGAGACACTAAACAAGCATCTGCATCATTATTTCATGTTGTTTAAACCAAAAGATATTGTTAGTGGTGATTTTTATTGGCTAAAAGAGGTTGATAATCAGTTGTATATTGCTGTAGCAGATTGTACCGGACATGGTGTTCCGGGGGCTTTTATGAGCGTATTGGGTATTACAATGTTAAATGATATTTTAGGTTTGCAAACTGTTCTTAAACAGAATATTAGCCCAGCTTTAATTCTTAACGAACTGCGTAAACGTATAATCGATTTATTAAATCAAAATTCAAGCGAAGACCATTTACAAGACGGAATGGATATTTCGTTAATTTGTATAGATAAGAAAAGCAAGAAATTACATTTTGCGGGGGCTTTCAGTTCAATGGCTGTTATTCGTAAAGAAGGAAATAGTTATAAAGAACTTCGGCTGAAAGGAAACCGAATGCCTATTGGTATTCATCCTAAAAATGAGCCATTTACAAATTATGAAATGCAATTAATGCCAGGAGACCGCTGCTACATGTATTCAGATGGTTATCAGCAACAGCCTGGTGGCGAGAGACATAAGAAGATAATGCGTAAAGGTTTATCTACACTGCTTTTGCAAATACAGGATTTTTCTATCGAAAAGCAGAAAGAAGAGTTGAAGCGATTTTATGCCGATTGGCTTGAAGATGCAAAAAAGACCGGCGAATCTTTTGAGCAAATTGATGATATAACGATTCTTGGGTTTGAGCTATTCTAAATTTATGCTTTTTCTATAGTAAATGAAAATGTTGTGCCTTTACCCAGCGTACTTCGTACATTAATTTTTTGTTCGTGAGCCTCAATAATATGTTTAACAATAGCCAGCCCCAATCCGGTACCTCCCTGTTCTCTCGAACGGCTTTTATCAACCCTGTAAAACCGTTCGAAAATGCGGGAAACATCCCGGGAAGAAATTCCAATGCCGTTATCTTCCACTTCAACTAAAATATTTTTGCCCATTTCGAAAAAAGCGACAACCACCCGGCCGTTTGGTTTTCCGTATTTTATGGCATTTACAACCAGATTGTTAATAACTTCTGTTATTCTTTTTTTGTCGGCATATACCCATATTGGCTTATCATAATTCTGGGCGAATTTGAGTTTAATGTTGAGTTTTTCTGTTATAATCTCTTGTAATTCAAATATTTCTTTTACTAAAGCAACAATATTAAATTCTTCGTATTGTAATTTTAGCTCGCCGCTTTCGAGACGCGAAATGGATTCAAGATCTTCAACAATCGAAATCATCCGATTAATGCTTTTTTCTGTCTTTTCCAGATAAAGACGGTTAATATCAGGATCTTCCAGCCCTCCGTCAAGAAGTGTTAAAATGTAGCCTTGTATACTAAAAATGGGTGTTTTAAGTTCATGCGAAACATTTCCCAAAAATTCACGACGATATTTTTCCAGTTGTTTCAATTGTGCAATTTCGTTGGCGCGATTGCGAGCCCAAGCTAAAACTTCCCGGTTCACATTTTCGATTGTATCTTGCTGCTCGACTTTTTCTCTTAGTTCTTTTTCGGAGATGTTATATTCCTGAATTGTTCGGTACAATGGATTTATTTTCTCAAAAATCACATCGAATAGCCAGTGATTCACCAGCATAAAAACGACTACAAACTCAAGTAAAAACATGAGTACCAGAAAAGGAACAAATAAGACAGATGAAAATCTGAATGATAAAAATGCCACTCCTCCGGTTATTACAGAAGCGAGCAATGCAATAAGAAACGAGACTTTCCGGGGCGATTTGATCATGAGAAAAACAGTAAAATAGTAGATCAAAGATAAGGGGCTTCGTTGGATAATAACAAAAAAGGCCGGGTTTTTCGTCCGACCTTGATGTTTTCTAAGTTGATATTAACCACGTTGTTGCTGTAGTAATTTTGCAATATATTTCCCTATAATGTCAAATTCGAGATTTACAACTGTCCCGACTTTTATTTGATGGAAATTGGTAAAATCATGAGTATAAGGAATAATGGCTACCGAAAAACGATCGTCGCGCGAGTTTACTACTGTGAGACTTACCCCGTTAACCGTTATAGAACCTTTTTCTACTGTTATATTTCCTTTACCCGGATCGTACTGAAAAGTATAGTACCAGCTGCCTTTTTCTTCAGTAAGTTCAACACAAGTAGCGGTCTGATCTACATGACCTTGAACAATATGTCCATCGAGACGTTCGTTAAGTTTCATCGAACGTTCAAGGTTTACCTTATCGCCCGGTTGAAGCAAACCAAGATTTGATTTTAACAAAGTTTCCTTAATGGCTGTAACGGTATAGTTTTTACCTTCTTTTTTAACTACTGTAAGACATACTCCATTGTGAGCAATGCTCTGATCTATCGTTAATTCATCAACAAACGGACATTCCATAGTAATATGAAGGTTGTCCTGGTCTTTCTCAAGTTTTACTACCGGAGCTGCGACTTCTACTATTCCTGAAAACATATTCTTTGTATTTTTTCGCGAATTTACTTCGATTTTATCAGAAAACAGTTCTTCTTTACTTATGCAATAGTTTGGTGATAAAATCAATTTATATTTGTCAAATGTCTCGAAAAATAAATAATACTTATACTTAACCGTTATAAATCTGAATAAAATTGATCATGTTGCTGTTATTTGTTCTGACTACGGAAAATCTAAACTATTTTATACTGAAATATTAGGATTTACAATAAGGCAAGAAATATATCGGAATGATCGGAATTCATGAAAATGTGATTTGAAAATGCTGTTTCCGAGCTTAACAATAAGGGTGTTGTAACCGAACCTGTACGAAAAGACTCTACCCGTAATGGAAAGCGATTTACCTTCTTTTTTGATCCAGATGAATAACCTTTAGACCTTTGTGTGAAATAATAATACATTGAATATCAAAGTTATAATGCGTAAATATGACAGTTCTATAATCGTATACAGATTTTACTATCTTTGAAAGCATTAAAATACGTACATTTCATTTCTGTCTTATTTTTTCGTTGGAGCTTAATTGCTAATGTGTTGTTTTATTGGTATAAATAAAATTCAATTAGCTTGCTGAGTATTTTTTTCATAATTCTAAAGCTGAGGTTTATTGTCTGAATAGCAATGAATTAATAATATGTTCATGAAAACAAGAAGTAAAAAAAGTGTCGTTTGGACTGGAATAGTGCTATTAGTTGTAATTATTTACATGTTAGGTCCAAAGCCTGTTAATCCTGTTTACACGAAGGAACTTCCGACGGTAGCTTCATTAGACAAAATAGAACAGTCTCTTAATTATCAGGAGAAAAGATTGCCCATAAAGCCGGGAAATGCAGCTCAGATTGTATGGGCCAATAAACCAGCTACCGAAACAGAATATGTTGTACTATATCTGCATGGTTTTAGTGCCTGCCAGGAAGAAGGAAATCCTGTTCATCGGGATTTTGCTGCTAAATATGGTTGTAATCTTTTGTTATCAAGGCTTTACGATCACGGGCTAAATAGTAAACAGCCATTAGGAAATTTAACTCCGGAACGTTTATGGCAATCTGCATTACAATACTATGCTATGGCTCGAAAACTCGGCAAAAAAGTAATTGTAATCGGAACCTCTACCGGAGGAACGCTTGCATTGAAACTTGCTGCCGAATTTCCTGATATTTATGCCGTTATACTGTATTCCCCTAATATTCAGATTAATAATAGGTTCGCATGGATCCTGAATAATCCATGGGGACTGCAAATTGCCCGGATAATACAAGGAAGTAACGAAATCGTATCTGATGAAAAAAGCGATTGGTATAAAAAATATTGGTATGATCACTACAATATAAACGCAGCTGTTCAGTTGCAGGAATTAACAAAGACGACAATGGTAAACGAAACGTTTGAGAATATAAAGCAACCCGTTCTATTATTGTATTATTATAAAGACGAAACACAGCAAGACCCTGTTGTGAAAGTTTCGGCAATGCTTAAGATGTTCGAACATTTAGGAACACCTGCCGATAAAAAAATGAAAGCGGCGATACCCGAGGCCGGTAATCATGTAATATGTTCCTCGCTTCGTTCAAAAGATGTAAATTCTGTTGAACGTCTTACCTTTCAGTTTGCCGAACAAATTTTACACATGACTTCAAAGTAACTATAGTGCACATTGGCCTCTTAATTTTTACAATTTAACCTTCTTTTTTCTCTGTTTGTCAAAATTATACGAGAAATCGGAAGGTTTTTTTTACAAAAAGATAGCAGAATGTTTTTTTTCCTTACATTTTGCCTTGAAAAAGAAACGGGGTGTTTTATAAATTAACACAAAAAGAGTTAGTTACTACGTTGATTAACTGCTTATAGTGGTCCGTTAAAATTCAACTAACATCACTAGATCATATGAACTTACTACAGGAAATAGATATATTACGAGCCCGAATTGCCACATTAGAGGAAGAAGTAAAAAAAGAGAAAGCCATACGGCGTGCGCTTTTTGAATTGCTACCTGAAATGGTATGGGCAAAGGACATTTCGGGAAAATTTATTGATTGCAATGCAGAGTTGGCAAAGTTTCATAACCATTCTAGGGAAGAACTCATCAATAAAACTGATTTTGATTTATATGATGATGACAGGGCTAATAGTTATTATGTAGAAGAACTCAACATTATAAAAAACAATCAATCCTTCAAACGAAAAGATTTTAATGATGGAGACTGGGCTTTTCAGGGTAAATCACCTATCGTAACCGAGGATGGACAAGTAATAGGTACGGTGGGTTTTACCCGAAAAATCACCAATGAAATAAGAAATATTGAAAAAGTTGAAGAACAACGGAATTTCCAGCGGATGCTGATGGATTTAATACCCGATCCTATTTATATGAAAGACAAGGACGGACATTATACCAAAATGAACCTTTCCAAAGCAAAGCTATTAGGAGTAAACCATCCTCGCGAAGCCATCGGAAAAACCGATCGTGATTTTCTGGGAGCAAACAAGATAATCGAAAACCGATTGAGAGAGCTCGAAGTTCAACGTTCAGGAAACGAAATAATTAGTGAGACAGAAAAAATCATTTTTGAAAATGGGCAGGAATCTTGGTATTCAACGTCTATCGTTCCGGTTTTTGATGGGAATCATCATATTAATGGAATAGTCGGCATTTCACGCGATATAACAACCCAACAAATGTTCATGCAGACACTTTCACGCGATCGGGTTTTGTTTGAACGGCTGATGGATAATCTTCCCTACTTTATCTATTTTAAAGATGAAAACGGCTATTTTACCCGAATAAATAAAGCGTTGGCAATACGTTTGAATTTAGATTCGCCTGACGATGTTGTCGGAAAAACCGATTCTGATTTCTTTAGCGATGATTTTTCAGCAGAATCGCAACAGGAAGAGCAACAGATTTTTAGTAAAGGAATTGCACTTATAGGAAAAGAAAGAAAAATAGATTTCCCCAATGGCGATTTTGCATGGATTTCGATGATTAAAATTCCTATTCCTGATGATAAAGGTTTGTTTACCAGTCTTGTTGGAATGGGTATTGATATTACCCAGCGTAAAATGGCCGAAGAAAAGCTTATTCTGGCAAAAGAAAAAGCAGAAGAGAACGAACGTCTGAAGTCTGCTTTTTTATCGAATATTTCGCACGAAGTTCGTACACCCATGAATGGAATCATTGGGTTTACCAATCTGTTGCTTGCAGGGGAGCTAAGCAGAGAGGAAAGTGAAGAATATCTGAAACATATAAAAGATTGCGGGCATTCACTTCTTCGCCTTTTTGAAGATATTATTGATATTTCGCTTATCGAAAGCGGACAGATTGTTCCGCACATTACAGCTGTTGATCTTAACGAGATAATGGACGAATTGCTTCTTACCTATAAGCAGGTTGTTCATCAGTTGTGTCCTGCTATTGAAATAGAATATATTGGAGAACCGCCAGCTCAAAAAATCTTTACTGACGTATTTCGTCTGCGTCAGATTATGTCCAATTTACTCGATAATGCCGTAAAATTTACACAGCAGGGAAAAATAACATTTGGGGTCAAAAGTCTTTCACCTAAAAGCCTGTGTTTTTGGGTAAAAGATACAGGGATTGGTATTTCTGTAAACAAACAAAAAGAAATTTTTGAAGGTTACGGTATTTTTAAAGGAACAGAAGTGGGGCAAAAAAATACAGGTCTTGGTCTACCCATTTCGTATAAACTCGCAAAATTACTAGGAGGAAAATTGACGGTTGAATCTCAAAAAGGAATAGGCTCTACTTTTTGTTTCGAACTCCCTTTTCAGATTGTAGATAAAAATGATTCATTTGGAAACATTGGTTCTTATTATTATCCTAAACTGCAAAATAAGAAGCTTTTAATTATAGAAGAAGACGAAACAAACTATATTTATTTTAATTCGTTACTAAATAATTCGCCTATCGAAGTACGTTGGGTCCGCAATAGTTTCGATGCAACAAACATTATCCTAAACGAAAAAATAGATGTCTTGCTGCTGGATAACGACTTACTGACTAAAAATAAAGCAGAAGTTATGCACAAGATAAAAACAAAATTTCCGCATCTTTCTGTAATAGTGCGAAATGACGATTGCGTCGAACAGCAAAACTGTATAGAGATACAACATGCTTTTATCCAGACTCCCGTATTGAAAGAAGAACTTATGTCGGCTCTGGAACAGGTTTTGTAATTTTGAAGTCAGAAAATAATTAAAGTACCAAAATGACAACAATATATTTCGCCGGACCTCTGTTTTCGGCTGCCGAAATACAATTTAATCTTTCGCTGGCGAAGATTTTACAGCAAAACAGCTACCATGTATTTTTACCGCAACGCGAATGCGAAGGAAAAGAACTTGCTGATATTTATACTACCTGTAAGTCGGGAATAGATAAGTCTAATGTTGTTGTTGCTATCATGGATGGTGCCGATGCGGACAGTGGAACCTGCTGGGAATGCGGATATGCTTATGCAAAGGGAATTCCGGTTGTTATTGTTCGTACTGATTTTCGTAAAAGCGGAGATACCCGGGGATTCAACGCCATGCTTTATTACAGTGCTGCTGCGATTGTGGAAAGTACAGATAATTATGCCCTCGAATTATTGGAAACATTGTCGAAGGTGTGTCTTTTAAATAGATAACAGATCTTTAGCAAGTAGTTTTACCGATAAAAACCAGATAAACTCCGGTAAAATTGTTGTCATTCTGCAAAAAACAATACTTTTAAAAGCAAAAGAACAGAGAGAATGCAACGATTGCTGGGCTTGTTTGTCGCGTTATTCGGATTTTATGTTGTCCGGGCTCAGGATACGTTAACGATTAACCAGTCCGAAATCCATCATAAACACATCATTTCGCTAGGTGTCGGATCTTTAGGTTATCGAAATTCTTATTTTATGCCCGCCGGGCAGACGGGATTTAACTCAAGTACACAGTACGAATATCAGGTTCGTCATCCTAAAAGTTTTTATGTATTAAATGCGCGATTCGACCTTGCATTGCTTAATAATTATTCGGGCGAATCGAGTTTAAACTATACCACACACTTGTCGACTCTTGATGTTGGCTTTGAGCATTATTTTAAGATACTGCATAGGCATAAATTGAATGTTTATGCAGGCTATAACGCTTCGTTTTATGGAGATTTGTCGTATAACTATCATTTAAGTAATGACGATCCGTACCACATGCCGGCTTTCGGACTCTGGTTTGTTTCGGCAGGAACGGGGATAGCGGTCGATTATGCGTTGTCTGAATTCAGATTAGAGTTGCGCAGCATGGCTTCTTTGTTTTCTTATGGCTTTTTTCTTGATTATCAGAATCATCCGACTGATGAGCCATTGTCTTATTTTTTAACGCATACCCGTGTGGCTGGTCCCAATCATAATTTTAATTTTACTAATTACCTGCGACTGATTTACACAGGTTTAAAAATACCCGTTTTTCTTCAGTATAGCCTGAACGGACAACGATCGGATGTAAATGAAAATATGCAGCAATATCGGAAAAACACTTTTTACATCGGAATAATACTTGGTAAATGAAAAAAACGATGCTTCTGATAATAATCGCATGCGTTGCTTTGATGAATCAGAGCTGCTATCGTGATATTATAGAGAGCAATACTCCTTCCGATGTTTTTGATGTTTTCTGGACCAGCATGAACGAGCGCTATGTCTATTTTAATGAAAAACATGTCGACTGGGATTCGGTTTATCAGGTTTGTCGTCCTAAAATTAACGCTTCTACTACTGAGAATGATTTAACACAAATTTTCCAGTCTGTTTTAGACAGACTGAATGATGGCCATATTTCAATTTACATAAATTCGAATGTCCACTTGGCGGCATCGGAAATTAATGTCTCTAAAACGATCAACTGGAATAAAATTTACCAACATTATTTTGCACAAAAAGGTAAAAATGATCAACCGGTTTTCTTCGGCCAGCTTCCGGATAACATATTGTACATTCATCTTTCAACTTTCATGGAAATGCCGTCGAAGGATTCTATTATGCGTGCAATGAACACGCATTCGTATTCGAACGGCGTTATTGTCGATGTTCGCGAAAATGCTGGTGGCTATTTTGTTAACATGGCCGATATGTTGTCGTTGTTTTTCGATCAGTCAACTTTAGTAGGGTATGAAAAATATAAGACAGGAAAAGGGAAAAACGATTTTTCGGATTATAATAAAGTTTACATCGAAGGGTGCAATTTTGTGTCACAATCAATACCTAAAGTGGTCTTAATCAATAAAGATGTGTACAGTGCCGCTAATATTTTTGCTGCATTTATGCAGGAATTGTCCAATACATCCGTAATAGGTCTCGAAACGCTTGGTGGTGGCGGAAGTCCTTATTCAATGCTGTTGCCGAATAATTGGGTATTGTCTTTTCCCCGCAATAAATTTTTCGATATAAATTACCGTTCGCTCGAATCTGGCCTTTCGCCTGATATTGATCTTGTCAATATACTGGAAACTAACATAACCGTTGGCGATGCTGTTGATCCTACTATAGAAGCAGGCGTTAGTCACATCTTGTCACAAAAGTAAAAACAGGTTTTCGGTACAAAACATGTACTTTTGCTCAAAATAAATTTGATTATGGCTCATAATAATGCACCCAAAGACAGTCCGGAGAAGGCAATTCGTGAACGTGCCCGTAAGCTTCCGCTTTATAAATGTTATGTAAACCGCGACTGGGAAGATTCTCAGATGGCGCATGTTATTGTTTCGCGTAAGCATGTAAACGGAAATATTACTTGTGGATTTTATCTTATTGATTTACTTTGTCTTGGATTAAAAGATACTTTTTTTTATTTTAATATTCCGCAACGTGAATTTGAGGAGCAGATGACGGTTTTTAAAGATCAGGGCGATGCCGATGAAATAGATTATGTAACCGCTCATAATATTGTTTATGCCGGAGTTGAATTTGCTGAAAGTCTTGGTTTTAAGCCTCATAAATTGTTTGAAATCTCGAAATTTATACTTGAAGAAGACGACGATAAAATCGAAATGATGGAGATCGAATGCGGTCAGGATGGTATGCCTGTTGTTTTGGTTGCCGATGATGATCCGCAAAGCCGAACAATTGCGCATCTCGAAAAAACGCTTGGTCGTGATAATTTCCTGATCTATAATGTTGACGAAGAAAGTGAAGAGGAAGAGAATGATGAAGACGATAGCGAAGGAGAAGAAGAAACCGAAATTACCGATGCCGATATTCGGCGGATTAAGGATATTCTGAGAAAACAAAATCCAACAGCCGAAGATGTCGAATTTTTAACCGAAGCGGTTGCTCCTACGCTTTTTAATAATGAAAATCTTGATGAAAGTATACCTGTTGTAGAGTATGATAATCTTGATTTTGGGGAAGATAATGAGGTTACCGATGACGATATCGAAAATTACGAAAAGCTGGAAGCTGAAACAAAAGCACTACCTGATAATGCTGCCTGCATTGATTTTCTGACCGAAAAATATGCGGCTACTCACGATCAGAGTGTTGCCTCGTTGCTGGCCAAATACCTTTCGCTCGAAAAGCAGACCGAAAAAGCAGCCGCCGTGTTACAGGATGCAGTGGAATGTCATCCGGGTAATATGAATATGTTGTCAACTTTTCTTTCCTTCCTTTTAATGGGCGGAATGCAAGAGGAGGCTGCACGGTTTTTAAATAACCGATTGAGTATTGCCGCTTTGTTTCCTGAAAAGAAAGTCTTTGATGAATATGCGGTTATGCGTTTGTACTGCAATCTGGCATTGTTCCTTGCGCAAAAGGGCGAATACGATAGAGCTATAACTTATCTCTATGCCGTCGATCCGGTTCGTGAAGAATATGAACCTCTTCCCGAATGGATGATGGCTGTATTTACTGTTTTACCGCATAAACTGTAAATGATACAAGAATAAAAAGAGAAAGGCCGAAATATCAATTCCGGCCTTTCTCTTTTTCTGTTAGTTGTTACTTAGTGTGTGGAAATCAAGGTGAGAGCTTTGAATAGGTGTGTGGTAAACCCGGTTGGTTGCCTTGATAAAATCTTCGGCTTTTGCTTTGTAAATGTTTTCAATGTATTTCTGCGGATTAATATCGGCAAGCGGAAACCATGTGCTCTGAATCTGCATCATTATGCGGTGTCCTTTCAGAAAACAGTGTAAAACATCCTGTAAATCAATTTCTATTTCCTCGACTTTTCCTGCTTCGAACGGAACCGGATGCTCAAAACTTTTGCGGTAACGTCCGCGTAAAATTTCGCTGCGAACCATCTGTTGATATTCACCCATTTTCATGCCCTTAGCTGTCGACGGATTTTGCGGTGCATAAGCAGGGTAAACATCAATCAGTTTTACTGCGAAATCGGCATCTGTACCGGTTGTGGAAACGAATAGCTTTGCTTTTAACGGACCTGCAAGTGTAATATCACTGGTCAACGAGTCTGTTTCAAAAACTAAAACGTCCGGGCGGTGGGCGGCAAAACGCTGATCGTCGGTCATGTAATTGCGGGCCATACCAAACGAAATTTCTTCGGTATAAGGAACCGGTTTTGCAGGATCGCTAATGTATTCGTCATAAGGTATTTCATTTTTGGTTACAGGTTCAAATGAAAGTTTATTATGATCGTGCAGAAACAGCTTTCTTTCTTCGATATTTCTGGGTGGCCAGCAATCAAATTGTTTCCATTCGTTTTTTCCTGTTTCAAACATCGTTGCCCGTGCAATGGAAGGATTCTCTTTGTCTTTCAGGTAATAATTAAAAAAAGGAAGTTCGAGGCTGTCGCGATAGTAAAGTGAGGTTTTTTGTGCAAACGAAACATTTCCTAAAAAAGAGCCGTCGCTGCGAGCCCAGCCTCCATGGTACCAGGGACCAATCACAACCGAAATATTGCCTTTAGGACTGTTTTTTGTCATGGAATGATAGGTGTGAAATGTCCCGTAAAGATCTTCGGCGTCATACCATCCGCCAACCAATAAAACGGCTGGTTTTATGTTTTTCAGATGAGGAATGATGCTGCGCTTTTGCCAAAATTCGTCGTAATCGGGGTGTTCGGTAATTTCGTTCCAGAAAATAATGCTGTCGCCAAAATATTGTTTGCGAGCATTGGCTAACGACCCCAACCGCAAGTAAAAGTCGTATCCATCGGGGGATTCCCATTTGTAAAGATGTCTCCATTCGGTAGTTAAACCATGTCGGGGAAGATCCATATCGCCAAAGAAACCAAGGTTGGCTGCTGTAAAAAATGTTCCCTGATGGTGAACATCGTCGAAAAACCAATCGCCAATAGGAGCCTGTGGCGATACACATTTTAAAGCCGGATGTGCATTAATGGCAGCACAAGACGTGTAAAATCCCGGATACGAAATGCCCCACATTCCAACACGTCCGTTGTTGTTGGGAATATTTTTTACCAGCCAGTCAATAGCATCGTAAGCATCAGAGCTTTCGTCAACCTCTTTTTTTGACTTTTTATTTTCGATGAAAGGAGTCATGTGAACGAAAGTTCCTTCGGACATAAATCGACCTCTTACATCCTGATAAACAAAAATATAACCTTCCCTTAAAAAGGCAGACGAAAGTCCACGACTAAAGTTAAACTTCATTTCTTTTCCGTAAGGAGCCACATTGTAAGGCGTCCGGTTGAAAAGTATCGGGTACTTTTTGCTTTGATCGACAGGCGAATATACGATTGTAAATAACGTTACACCATCGCGCATCGGTATGCGGTATTCAGCTTTCGTATAATGCTCAGTCAGATAAAGTGAATCTTCGTTAACAACGGTTTTTGCCGCTGAGATGCTGCAATAAAACAGCGTCAGTAAAAAAAAGAGGTTTCTCATCTTGTAAAGATTTTGTCTGCAAAACTTAATCACAAATGTATGCTTTGTGGAAACTTTTAAAAATAATCAGCATGATTTTAATTATAGGGGGTCTGACATGGAATTTTTTTCAAAAAAGCAGAAGATGCTGCTGTTTTTTCCAGGGGTAAAGAGCCTCTTTGATTTTTCTTACAGAAATGTCTCTCTAAAAAAGAAAACAAAACAGAAATGTCTTGAAATTTAATGAATTTTATAGTGTAATATTCTTATTATCAAGTTTAAACAAGATTGGCACGTGTTCTGTAATGAATTCGCGGTTTTGAATAAACAGATAGAAAAGACCTTTACTTAAAAAATATAGAGATGAACTTGAAAAATTATGTATTGCTTAGCCTGTGTGTAATGTTTGCAGGCAATTTAATGGCGAAAGATTCTAAGAATCTTGTTTCGGGAGTATATCTGACGTATAACGATTTTAAATGTAACAAACTTGCCCATGAAGCAGTTGCCGGAAAGGAACGTATTAAAACTTACGATGCGTTTGGTTTTTCTTTTATTAAAGTGATTTGTGGCGACCAATCGTATGTATATCCCAAAAGTAATATTTATGGATATGCTGACAATAAAGGAGTTACTTATCGTTTTTTTAATCAGGAGAAATATAAACTGGAGAGTACCGGAAATCTGTTTATATATTCCCGAAATGCAGAGGTTAAGAAGGGATCTTTAAAAAATGTAACCATAGCAATTGAAACAAAGTATTTTTTCAGTCTGAAAGGCGATTCTGAGATAATGCCTCTGACCCTTTACAATGTGAAAAAGACATTCATTGCAGATGCTAAAATTCAGACTATGCTGGATGAAAAATTTAAAACCGACGAAGATTTAGCTCAGTACGACCCGGTGAGGGGAGAATACCGTTTATGTTGTTTGCTATCAATCGAAAAGTAGAGTTTCCATAGTTGGTTTTAGTCTACATAGACGTAAACTTCGTAGTTTTTCAGGGTCGCTTAAAAGAAAGCGACCCTGTTTTTTTCTATTTTATAGATGCGTTCCAAGCCGGCGGGTTGCAGTTTAACAAATGCTGAACAAAAAAATCGCGGCGCTTGCGTTCGCCGTAAGTTCCACCAAGGGTGTGGTTCATTTCCGGTAAGACAACCAATTCAAAGTCCTTCTTTGCATTAATCAACGCATTGGCAACCTGCATGGTAGAAGCCGGATCGACGTTATCGTCCATTTCGCCAACAATTAACATCAGGTTCCCTTTTAGTCGCCATGCATTGTCAACATTCGAGCATTCAGCATATTGCGGGCCAATCGGATAACCCATCCACTGCTCGTTCCACCACATTTTGTCCATGCGATTGTCGTGACAGCCGCACGAAGCCACCGAAGCTTTGTAAAATTCGGGATGAAAGAGCACGGCCGCCATTGCGTTCTGGCCTCCGGCCGACCCGCCAAAAATACCAACGCGCGTGGTGTCCATGTACGGATATTTTTCGGCCGCAGCCTTCGTCCATTTGATGCGGTCGGGAAAGCCGGCGTCTTTCAAATTTTTGTAACACACATTTTGAAAGGCTTTTGAGCGATACGAAGTTCCCATACCGTCAATCGACACAATGATGAATCCCAGCTCGGCCAGCCCCGAAAACGGATAATAATATGGGCGGAAAGTCTTCGAAACGAAAGCGCCCTGTGGCCCGGCATAAATGTATTCGATAATGGGATATTTTTTGTTCGGGTCGAAATTGCTTGGGCGATAGATATTTCCCCAAATTTCGGTTTTACCGTCGCGTGCCGTAGCCGTAAAAACTTCGGGCAAGCGATAGCCGGTTTTAAGCAAAGCTGAAATGTCCGCTTTTTCGAGCGAGAGAAGCGCTTTTCCGGTTTTGCCGTCGCGCAGTACCGATTGCTGCGGCTGGTCGGCTCGTGAGTAACAATCTACAAAGAACTTATAATCAGGCGAAAAGCTTGCATCGTGATTTGCACCTTCGGGCGTAAGGTCGGTTAAGTTTGTTCCATCAAAATTAACTATATAATAATGAATAAGATACGGGTCTTCGCCCGGATTTTCCCCACTTCCTTTAAAAAGAATGGTGCGGCTTTTTTCGTCAACGTTTACAACTTCGCGTACAACCCATTCACCATTGGTAATCTGATTCTTAACCTGTCCGGTTGAGCCATCGTACAGGTACAAATGGTTCCAGCCATCGCGTTCCGACGCCCAAATAATTTCTTTACCATCGTTTACGTCCGACCGGAATTTTTTTCCGCTGTAATCAATAAACGTATTGCTGTGTTCTTTAATCAGTTCCGTAGTCTGACCCGTAATAGCGTTAACTTCAACTACTTTGTAGTTTTGATGGCCGCGTTCGTTAAATTCGAACGTAAAAGCTCGACTATCTTTAAACCAATGTAAATCGCTGATTTCGAACTGATTTTCGTAAGCCTTCGTGTCAACCGGAATTTGTTTTTTGTCGGCTACACTAAAAAGCGACGGCATGCGAATGGGCAGCGCGTCGCCGGGCTTGAGGTAATCGCGTTTCTGCAAAATAGGCTGTAGCTGCGTTTTGGGCGACGATTCCACAAAATAAATATACTTCTTCGTATTAGCTCGTACTTTATTGGTAACAAGATGTTTAGAGTCGGGTGCCCACTCAATAAACGACGAATAGAACTCGCCTTCGGAACCGTCGAAACTCAGAGCCGTTTCTTCGCCGGTTTTGCGGTTTTTCAGGTAAACGTTGTAGTTTTTGATAAAGGCAATCCACGCGCTATCGGGCGAAACGACAGGCGGATTTTTGGTATCGTCAAAAAAGGCATTCCAGTACTCGTTGGTCTGTGCTTCAATTTTACCTTTGTTAATTATTTGATAATTAGAAAGTTTACATTCATATCGAAAACTATCTACAACAAAATTGAAACTTTTAAAGGAAGCATCAAACTTTAACTCCTTGATTGGCAAGGCAAAAGCTTTGTACGATTTGTGTGTCAAACTGTTGAGGCTCTGAGCCAGTTTCACCTGATCGAAAGCTTCGGCCTTCTTCAAACTTTTGGCATCGACCAACATATATTCCTGACCTTTAGGAGTATGCACTTCGTACCAAAAATGAGTTCCTTTCTCGTCCCACTTAGGCGAAATGGCTCCGTGGTAAACCAGTTTGCTCCAGTTTTCGGTCGAGTCGGCCCGCTGATAGTCCGACAGGCTAACCTGAGCTAATAAATTGGTTTGCAGCAATATAAAAATTGCCGTCAGTAGTTGCATTGTTTTGTTTCTCATCTAATATTTCTTTTGCGGTTTTACATGGTTTCGTGTTCGGTACGGCAAATGATCTCATTTTGAAGATCTTCGCCCAAATCGTTAAAATAATCGCTGTACCCGGCAACGCGGACAATCAGGTCGCGGTGGTTTTCGGGATGCAATTGCGCATCACGCAGTGTATCAGCCGATACGACATTAAATTGAATATGGTGCCCGTCCATTCTGAAATAGCTGCGCACAAGCTGCACCATGTTGCGGATGGCTTCGTCGTCCTCGAAAAATTCGGGCGCAAATTTTTGGTTCAGCAATGTGCCGCCGGTGCGCAAATGGTCAATCTTGGCCGCCGAGCGAATAACCGCTGTCGGGCCGCAATGGTCGGCACCCTGAACCGGCGAAATGCCTTCGGACAAAGCGATGCGCGCCTTCCGGCCGTCGGGCAGCGCTCCGGTTACTTTGCCAAAATACACGTGGCAGGTGGTCGGGAGCAAATTGATGCGATGGACACCGCCCCTTGTGTTGGGCTTTCCGTTAATTGCATCGTAGTATATTTCAAACACTTTGCAAAGTTGAGCGTCGGCAGCATCGTCGTCGTTGCCATATTTGGGCGTGTTGTAAATCAGTTCGTAACGCAGTTTTTCGAAGCCTTCAAAGTTGGCACTTAGAGCTTTAAGCATCTCAGACATCGAAACAGCTTGTTTGTCGTAAACCTGAAATTTCATGGCAGCAAGACAATCGGTAATAGAACCTAGCCCAACTCCCTGAATATAAGTAGTATTGTAACGAGCACCGCCGGCCACGTAATCCATACCTTTGTCGATGCAGTCGTCGATAAATAACGATAGAAAGGGGACAGGCAGATTGTTGGCAAAAATTCGTTCTATAATATTGTTACCCTGTATTTTAATGTTGATAAAATATTCGATCTGGCGGCGAAAAGCATCGAGCAACATGGTGTACGAACTGAAGGTTTCGGGATTGCCGGTTTCGAGTCCTATTCTTTTACCCGAACGCGGGTCGACGCCGTTATTCAACGTAATTTCGAACACCTTCGGAAGGTTGAAATAGCCCGTAAGTATGTATGCTTCAGTGCCAAATGCACCAGCTTCCACGCAACCGCTCGCTCCGCCACGGCGGGCATCAATCAGGTCTTTTCCCTGACGGAGATGTTCCTGAATGATGGCGTCGGTGTTGAAAATGGAAGGCTGGCCAAAACCTGTTTTTACAATTTTCATCACACGTTCGAGCATGCGGTCGGGATTCTTTTTCGAAACCTGAACCATCGAGCTGGGTTGCAGCAAACGCATTTCTTCAATAACGTCCATTATCATGTATGTCATGTCGTTACAAGCATCGCTGCCATCGTCTTTTACTCCGCCAAGGTTGATAAGGCAAAAGTCGGTGTATGTGCTGCTTTCTTCGGCCGTTACGCCCACTTTGGGTGGCGACGGGTGGTTGTTGAACTTCACCCAAAATGCTTCTAAAAGTTCAATAAAGAGCTCTCTATCAAAGGTTCCGTCGGCTTCTTCTTTTAGGTAAAATGGAAAAAGATGCTGGTCGAGACGGCCAGGGTTGAACGAATCCCACGGATTGAGCTCGGTAACCACGCCCAAATGCACAAACCAGTAATACTGAAGCGCTTCGTGAAGATTTTGCGGCGCATGGGCCGGAACCCTCCGGCAAACCTTGGCCATTGCGCTCAATTCGGCACGGCGATTTGCATTTTTTTCATTTACAGCCATTTGATCGATGTCCTCGGCATGGCGTTCGGCCCACATAACCAAGGCATTGGCTGTAATTTCCATAGCCTTAAGCTCTTCGCGTTTTTCGTATGCCTTAGCATCGTTTACAAAATCGAGTTTGGAAATGCTTTCGTGTATGTCGTTGATAATGTCGAACATACCTTTGTGGTAAATTTTGTTGCCACAAACGGTATGTCCCGGAGCCCGTTGTTCTTGAAATTCAGTAAAAATACCGGCTTCGAACGCAGCGTGCCATTCGGGGCTCATGGCGTTCATTATCTTTTCGCGATTGGTTTTGCCAGCCCAAAACGGAATGATGGTTTCCTCGTAATTCTTCATGGTTTCGGCATCCACTTTAAACGAAACCTTTGGGCGCGAGTCTAAAATTTCGAGGTCGTGCCGCGTGTGCACACAAATTTCCGGATATGTGGGAGTTGCCTTAGGTGCAGGTCCGCGTTCGCCCACTATCAATTCGTCAGCGCCAATGTAAATATGTTTGTGCCGAAGAATGTACTCGAACGATTTTGCCCGCGTAACCGGTACTGAAAGGCCGCGCGATTCTTCACTTTTGTAAAATTCAGTAATCAATAAAGCCCGTTCGGCTGAAATACGGTTAACGGCATTGATGCTCTCGTTACGAAGTCGTTTTATTCTGTCGTTCATGATGTTATGTTTTTCTTTTTTTGTTCAGATTTACTAAAGGTTGAATGTGCAAATGCACTCACCCGCCAATTTTTACCCGAAATCCGTCTTGCTTAAATAAGTCGACAAAAGCGTGTAAGTCTTCCTTTTTCAGGCCTTTAACATTTTCGGGCATGCGACTTTCTATATCAAAACGCTTGTATTTGTTTCGGGCAATGGTGTGGTAAGGAAGTAGGTCGATTTGTTCAATATTCCCGGTTAACGACTTTAATAACAATAAAATATCCATCATGTCGTTTTCGTTAAAATTAAAACCTGGAATAACCGGAATCCGTATGCGGACGCGTTTTTTCCGACTCAGTACAAACGCAAGGTTGTCGATTATAGGCTGAAGCGTAACTCCCGTTGCATCAATGTGTTTCTGAGGATTAGCATGTTTTAGGTCGAATAAAAAAATGTCGGTATACGGAAGGATCTCTTTGTAAACACTTTGTGCCGCAAAACCGCTGGTGTCGACCGCCGTGTGCAGTCCCTCTTTTTTACACTCCTGCAAAAGAGCAAGCAGAAACTCCGGCTGAAAAGTAGGCTCGCCTCCCGAAAATGTAACGCCACCGCCAGAATCTTCCATAAACAGCCTATCTCTAACAATTTGCTTTACAACAAATCGACTATCCATAAGTTGTCCGGCAGTTTCGGCCTGATTAAATTCAAATCCGTCGAGCTTTACTTTTTTTACAGTGCTAACAGGTTCATGGGTAATACCTTCCGGGTTATGACACCACAAACATTTAAGCGGACAACCTTTCAGGAATACCGTTGTGCGGATACCCGGCCCGTCGTGCACTGCAAATCGTTTGATATCGAAAACGATTCCTTGCATGAATTAAAATGAAAAAATTGAACAGAGATACCTATTGAAAAGCAATAAGACTCCTCTTTATGTAATTGATTTATTGATAATTAAAGACATAGAACTTGTCTTTGCAGAAAGGAAAGTAGGCTCATAAAATCCAGCATTCGTACAAACCCTTGCCGAATTGATGATAAAGTGTATTTTGGTATTTATTACATTCCATATAAAGTCAAAAATACATATTTTTCTGAATATTTATAATTTTTCAAAATTTTGTTGAATATTAGAAATAAGTTATAAAATGCAACATAAATAGACTTTTATCATTAATATTTATTTTTATGACTAATATATTTGATAAATCTGTTATGAGCGTATAACTCGATATTTTTATTCTTCACTGACCGGACAGTAAGGTTAGTCCTGCCTGATTTTTACTTTATAGTTTAGTAGTAAAATTTATTTTAATCTTTCTTATAATGAAAAAGATAGGATTGTATTTGCTCTCACTTTTGTTCTTGTTTGTATATGTAGACAAAATAAAAGCAGTAGAAGAAATTTCGACTGAAAAATCTGCTGATTCTCTTGTTATTACTGCTCCTCCCGTCGTTTTAAATCTGGATCCATTTTATAAAAAATATATTGATGCCAATGGAATTCCAATTGTAAGTTCGTGGCGGGTACCGAACAGAGCAATCTTGCAGGCCCGGTCTATAGTTGTTTATATGACAAGCATTTTGCCTAAACCCGTTCTTGATAAAATGAAAGCTTCTAAGCTTAGGGTTGGTGTGATGGGACGTTATGAGGGAACCACGAATATTCCTGAACATCATCATCTTGTAAATGATACTTCTTTAAATTGGGATCTTCGGGCCCGCGGACTTGGTGGTGATCTGGAACTTCCGCTTACGACTTGTGCCGAAGAAAATTTACTTTGCTATCAGATTGATAAATATCATGCTGAAGATATTCTTATACACGAATTTGCACATTCTATTCATTTAATTGGAATCGTTCAGGTTGATACAACTATAAATACCCGGTTGCAAAGCGCGTTGAATGCTGCTAAAGCTGCTGGCAAATGGAAAGACACTTATGCTGCCACCGACATATACGAGTATTTTGCAGAAGGCGTTCAGGATTGGTTTAATGTTAATGCGGAAGTGCCTGTGCCAGATGGTAAACATTGCTATGTAAACACTCGTGATGAGCTGAAAGATTATGATCCAACGTTATATGCAATTATAAAAGAATATTTTTCGGAAACTACCGATTGTATAAGCTGCCATTCCATTCCTTTCAATAAAAAATAAAGGGTTTATTTCAATAAAAAACGAGCATGTCTAAACAATTTAGGCATGCTCGTTTTTTATTGAAATAGGGTTGTTATTTATTCTTTTTCTTTTATTCGTAAAATGGTAATTGATAAAGGCTTAAAAGTATATTTGAAATTTGAGTTAAAACCTGAATAAAGAGATGACAGAGGTGTGTATTTACTTTTCCTTCTGTATAGACCTTAGCTTCGTTTAGATTTGTGCTTGTTTTGCAATCTATTCTTTTCTTTTGAGTGTAATCATAATAACGCCGTTTCGCCCATCTTCTCCGTAGGTTATAATGGCGTTTTCATTTTTTAACACACTGATCGACTCAATATCCTCTGAATTTATTTTACCGATCTCTTTAAAAGAAGTTCTTTTTCCGTTTACAATACAAAGTGGTTGATTTGTATTGTTTTCTTGTTGCTGGTCTTTATGCGAAACAACCACACACAGCGTTTTTTTGTTTTCTGAAGAAACCGTGATGGCTTTGGTTGAGTCATTGCAAACCGTGATGGTTGTACTTGTATTTGCCAGATTCTGATCTTTAACGTCCTTTATAGTAATTTGTTTTCCATTAACATAAACAGTTGTATTCTCTGGTAATGAATTGACTGTTACTTCAACGGGTGGAACAGGTGGAGCAGGAGGCATAGGCGGAGTAGTGGGTGCGGATGCTATTGGCTCTGAAACCAGTGTATCAGTAAGTGATGCAGAACCTGGCTGAGTGGTGTTGGCTTGTATTGCGTTTTGAACGGATGAGGTTTGTGCAATAACAGTTCTTTCGGTTGTTGCGGTAAGAACAAACACTACAGCTACCGGCACGAGGAGCGCAAAGTTTTTCAATAGGTGCCATTTCGGAGATTTAGACTTGTTCATCATTTTGATTCGTTTTTTTAAAAGATTGGTAATAAAATGATTGGCAATCAACAGGCGTTGCCCGCCCATTGCTGTTTGCAGAAGTGAGTATTGGTAGCTTCTGGCTTCTGTTCCATTTATGATGATTTGATTGTCAACAATATACTCATGATTTTGAGCAATTGCTTTTTTTAACCACCAAGCAAACGGATTGAACCACTGAACCATTACAATCATTTCGGCAAGAAACAGATCAAACGAATGGTACTGCTGGCAATGTACCGTTTCGTGCTGAACTATTTGTTCGATATCGGGATGTTCCCTGTATTTATCGGGAACGACGATCCATTTGATTAATGAAAATGGTAAAACATTTATTGGCGTGATTGCGAGTATATTCTTACCAAGTTTCTGTTTGTCGGCATTCTTTACAAGCTGAAAAACTTTTCGGTATGCCCAAATGAGGCGAAACAGCATAATCAAAATTCCTGTTAAGAATGAGAAAGTGAATAAGTTGTAAAATAAGTCAGTACGAGATAATGTTGACGAATGAGCGGTGCTGGTGGTAACCTGAAGGGCTTCAACTGGTAAATATACCACGTGTGTGCGAAACGGAATATTGATAAGCGGAATGAGGAACGGTGCAATTAATGCACATAATAAATAAAACCGATTGCGTACAAACAGTGTGTCGTTGCTAAATAGCAGCTGGTACCCAATATAGAAAATGGATATCCCTAAAGCTACTTTCAGATTATAAGCGAGCAGCGTGTTCATTTTTTTCCTTTTTCGATCAGATTAATAATTTCTTTTAAGTCGTCGACGCTAAGTTTCTCTTCCTGAGCAAAAAATGAAACAATTTCTTTATAAGAATTTTCAAAATAACTGTCAACAAAGCCCGAAAGGAAATTGCTGGTATATGCTTCTTTTGTGATAAGCGGATAATACTCGTATGTGTTGCCATAGGTTTTATGATCGACATAATTTTTAGCTTCGAGGCTGCGAATAAGCGATGAAATTGTATTGTAATGAGGTTTTGGGTCGGGAAAATTGTCGAGAACATCTTTTGCAAATCCTTTTTCTATTTTCCAGAGTGCCTGCATTGCTTTTTCTTCTTGTCTTGTAAGCTTTTCCATAAATCAAATCAATTTGTACATTGCAAATGTAAACGAAAAAAACAGTTTTACAACGAAAAACTTCGTTTTAAAACTAATTATTTCGTTAGTTGTTGAAATTTAGTAAATTGAATAGCGCAAAAGAATCTTACTGTAAGCCTATGAAGAGTAGCGATAAGCTTCTTTAATCAGCTAACCTTTTATTGTTGAAGTGACTTTACCGATTTGTAAAACGACTTTACCGATTTAAACTTGTGCTATACTTTCTTGCTGTGTACATTTGCGGCAATGGTTTAAGAACTGTAAAAAAAACGACGATATATGGTAATGTTATCACGATTTCATCATCGGCATAAGCACAATCAGGTGAGCAGAATTGTATTTGGGTTGATTGTTATCTTGCTGGGCGCTTTACTGTTAGCAGATAACATGGGTGTGCTGCCTCACGATGTAAAAGAAATGATACTCACCTGGCAAATGTTGCTTATTGCAATAGGCATTATTAATATGGCTAATCGCGAGTTTTTCTCTGGTTTTGTGCTGGTTTTTATTGGTGCATTTTTTCTGGCTTCACAGCGGGTAAACTGGGGTTTCGATTTTGCCAGTCTTTTCTGGCCAGTATTGCTGATTGTCTTTGGGTTAATGATTCTTATCAAACTCGGATTTAATCGTCCTCGTTGCAGTAAGACTGAACGATGCGGAGGCATTTCCTCTCACGACGATGTGCTGGAAGATTCTGCTATTTTTGGCGGTATTAAAAAGAATATTGGATCCCAGCAGTTTAAGGGAGGTCATATTCTTGGCATATTTGGAGGTCTTGAACTTGATTTTACACAGGCTCAGCTTGCTCCCGGTTCTAATGTTTTGGAAATGATCTTTGTCTTTGGCGGTTGTACGCTTGTTTTTCCTCCCGACTGGAAGGTCAGGAATGAAGTTACTACTGTTTTAGGCGGTGTTGAAGATAAGCGCCGGTTTGTTCTTAATAATACCCAGACAGGCGAAGAATCTGTTCTCATTCTTAAAGGAGTGGCTGTTTTGGGTGGTTGCGAAATTAAAAGCTACCCGCGTACTGAAAATATTTAATTATGCATCCGCTGATTGCCAGCAAGCAGTTGCTCTTTATTTACATTGGGCTTTGTCTGTTCATTATCCTGACTCATTTCACGGTAATGTACATGTTTTATGATTTTAAGCCTTTGAATGAACTGGTTGAAGCATCTGTATTTACAATTCTGTATTTTGTTTTTGGTTTTTCGATTTGGTACACCATTCGAATTGAAATTCCTGAAAATGTCAGTAAATGGTCGGTAGCTGCCAGTCAATTAGGAACTGCTTCGATTTTTCTTGCATTGTGGATATTATCGGGCAATGCTCTTTGTAATTACATCATTCCTAACGACCCTGAGTTTTCGCATTATTTGATTCAGAGTCTGCCTTTGCGTATTGCTATTGGTGCTTTTGGGTATGCCGTTACTGTGCTTTCGTTTTATCTTATAGTTTATACCCGCGATTTGCGCGAACGCAGCGAACGCGAAGCTCTGTTGCAAACCAAAGTCAGGGAGGCCGAGCTGAACTTGCTTAAAGCTCAGATTAATCCTCATTTTTTGTTCAATAGTTTAAATTCCGCTTGTTCGTTAACTATTTATAATCCGGGAAAAGCACACGAAATGATTATTGAATTGTCTGATTTTCTCCGTTATTCTCTGGCTTATGGCAATAATCGATTTACCCGGCTCGATAACGAGATAAAAAATATTCAACGTTATCTTTCAATCGAAAAGATAAGATTTGGTGATAAACTGATGTTTGAGTTTAAACTGGATCCCGACAGTCTGGAAATGCTTGTTCCGGGTATGATGCTTCAGCCCTTGTTCGAAAATGCAATAAAACATGGTGTTTATGAAAGTTCCGAGCCTGTTACGGTTTTGTGCACATGCAAAAAAATGGAAAGCTATACCGAAATTGCTATTCATAATACATTCGATCCGAATGCTCCACCACGTAAAGGAACAGGTACCGGACTTAAAAACATTCGGGAGCGTCTTAACCTTATTTACCATGAGGCTAACCTGTTATTTACCAAAAAAGAGACTACCGATTTTACTGTAATTTTGCGTATTCCTCATTATTCTGTCATTTTCGATAATGTTCAAAACCTATAGATCATGCCCATACGAACTTTATTAATAGAAGACGAACAACCCGCCCGCGAACTGGTTAAACATTTCTTGTCCGGCTCGGACGATGTCGAAATTATTGGCGAATGTGCCGATGGTTTTGCCGGACTGAAAGCTATTCAGGATTTAAAGCCTGATCTGGTTTTTCTTGATATTCAGCTTCCTAAACTTACAGGGCTGGAGTTGCTCGAATTGCTTGAAAATCCGCCGGTGATAATCTTTACAACTGCCTACGATCAATATGCAATTAAGGCTTTTGAGATGAGCGCTTTGGATTATTTGCTTAAACCTTTTTCTCTTGAACGTTTTAATGCTGCACTTGATAAAGCCCGTCAGCGAATTGTTTCAGGGACGAGCGATAAGCCTGTTGTTGACAAGTTGCTTCAGCATCAGAGTGAACAACCCGGATTTCTTGATCGCGTGGCCATAAAGTCGGGAAGCCGGATTCATGTTGTTTCAACAGCTTCTATTCGCTACATCGAAGCTCAGGACGATTATGTAATGATTTACTGCGCAGAAGGTAAGTTTCTGAAAGAAAAGACTATGAAATATTTCGAGGCTCATCTCGATCCGGATATGTTTGTCCGGATTCATCGTTCTTATATTATTAATGTACATGAAATTAAACAGATCGAACCTCTTGAAAAAGAAAGCTACGTGGTAATACTGAAAGATGGCGCCAAGTTAAGGGCCAGTGCTACCGGCTACAAAACATTAAGGGAAAGACTGGGTTATTAATCCGGTCTTTCCCTTTTCTGTAATGCTTTTGTGAGATTTATTCTATTCTCCTTTTATTCCCAGCTGTTCAATTTTTTCAAGCCATCTTGTCCGTCTATTTTCGTCCGAGCTTTTTACCGGACCTAAATGTGTGACGCGAACCGGTTTAATTCCGCAAAAGTTCAAAACAGCTTTCTTTAATGCATTTGTACCGGGACTGTGATAAATCCATTTGTAATACCACACCGGCGAATCCATTGTGGCAATAATCCGGGCCGATTTCCCTTTAAGCAATTTATCCCAGAAAACCGATTTTTCGCGATACTGAAAAGCATATCCTGGTAAGAAAACTCTGTCGATAAAACCCTTGAGCAGAGCAGGCATGTTTCCCCACCAAATCGGGAAAACGAAAACCAGATGTGTAGCTTTTTTAATGTCTTTTTGTATTTCAACAAGTTTTGGCTCCAATTCGGTACGCTTATGGTAACCATGTTCCAAAACAGGATTGAAATCGAGATCGGAGAGATGAACAAGTTTTACAGGAGTACCCGATTGCAGTACTCCTTTTTCGTATGCTTCTGCCAGTTGCGCACAAAAACTTTCCTTATCGGGATGTCCGTTAAGAATTAAAATGCTTTTCATGACAGGTGCTTATTTGCCGAGCGTAACTTTGGTTGAACCGAAAACAGTGCTGGTGCGCAGGTGTAATTCCTGACGGGAATGATCGAAAACAGGCGAACGATACTCAACACTTCCGAATGCAGCGGCAGTGCGGTCTGGTAATTTTACTTCGCCAAAAGCAGCATCCGAATGAACAACTACCGGAATAGAGTCGGGCAATATTACTTTCGATTCGCCAAAAACGGTACTGATGCTGATGTCGTCGGTTAAAACTGTGCTGTCGGTAACATTCGATAAATCTAATACGGCGTTACCAAACACAACACTGTAATTATTTTTGCCTGGCTGATAAGTAAAAGTGTTATTTCCAAAAACGACACTGTTGCTGTCGACATAGTGCATGTTTCGTTTGCAACCTGCCGATCCGGTGAGCATTTTTATACCAATCCAGATAAAGAAAATAGCTAAGGCTATACGAAAGACGGGGATATGAATATGAAAAATAACGTTTAATATCATGGATAACCCAAACAACATGATAATGACCCCGATAATGATTCCAATATTCATTTTTCTCATGGTTTAAATTGATTTTATGTCACGAAAGTAAACGTTTGGGGTAAGCTTTTTTACTAAAAACCAGAACTTCCGGTGAATTTCCGGTGAATTTAAAAAAAACACCGGACAAATAGATTTCTTCTTTTATTTATATAAACGCATGCAGACTCTGCGGTTTTTTGCCCTGCCTGTTTCCGTTTTGTTATCGGCCAACGGGTTGGTGGCTCCGGCACCGTTTACAATCAATCTGTTTCTGGCAACACCTTTGGTTTGAAGATATTGTGCAACACTTTCGGCACGATTAACCGACAAGGTTTTATTCTTATCGAAAGAGCCTGTATTGTCGGTGTAGCCGGTTATTTCAATTTTAAAATCGAAATAACGGTTTACTGTTTCGGCGATGTTGTTAAGTGTTGACCTCATTTCGGGACTGATGGTGCTTGAATTAATGGCAAATTCGGTGTTTGGCATAAAAAGCGAGGTGTTATTCGTGCTCTTTATCTCTGCATCTTTTTGCAGATCGGCTAATAACCTTTTATTTGTAATGCTGTCGGGTTCTGGTTTTCCTGAAGATTTAAACGAATTTGCGTTGAGCAGAACAGCCGAATCGTAAAAACCATCGCCAACATCGGCAATGCTTAGCTTGATGTGATAAATATGGTAAGGAATCAGTTTAAAACCTGCCGATAACTTAGTGGTGAGCCCGTCGAATTGCAATGCCGAATGCAGGCAGCCATATTCGCTGTTATAAGGATATGAATTGGACACGTAATAGTTGTTGTTCGTCTGATCGTTAATGGTATTGATGCTGACCGGAAGCTGATTGCATGTTGCGATATTTTTGCAGGTATTGCTTGTTTTGTCGGTAACAAAAAAACCGAAAACGTCGTTAACGCCTTTGTTTACATATTCGGGATATTCTTCGGATGCGAAAATGTATTCGAATGCAATGCTGTCGCTGTTTGCTTCAAAGTCGAATTCGAGCGAAACTGCATCAAACGTTTTGCCTTGTGCGAGTATTTCTAACTCTTTATTGCCCGGTTCGTAGTTGTTTGTCCCGTTGTTTTGCCTGTCGTTGGGACCAATTATATCCCAACTGTTACCCGTCGAAAGAACAATTCCTTTTGCAAGAGGCAAATCTTTGCAATGATTGACAAAAACGCCGGATGCAAATTTGTTTCCCGTATAACGAATATTAAAAGTGCGAATAGACTGACTGTTCTGAACAAAGTTTCTGACGAGATAGTTCGGGGTATTGCAAGTATCAATAAGAATCTGCGAAAAAACGGACAGATGTAAGCTTAACAAGACAAACAGTAAAAAAGGTTTTTGCATAAGGCTTTTATAAGCAGAGATAACCCAAAGACTTGTTTTGGCAAAGTAACATTCTATTTTTAAAAACTTTTATCCGTGCATCTGAAAAATTAAACAATAGCAAATAAGAAAACTTACATTTTTACTAACAAAGGAACTATTGTTAACAAGAATGGTTCCTTTCTTGTTAACAATACAACCATTCTTACTAAAAATGTAACCATTCTTGTTAAGGATACAACCATTGATGCAAAGAATGGTTCCTTTCTTAATAAGAATTGAACCATTCTTATTAAGGATACAACCATTCTTGCTAACAATGCAACCATTGTTGTTAAGAATGCAACCATTCTTGTTAAGGAAACAACTATTGTTAACAAAATTGAGAGAAGGGTAACGAAAACTGTGTGGATTGCTGTTTCTGTCCGAACCGTTGACGATAAGGAATGAACCTTTTACCGGATGTTTTTAAGAATTGACGGCGCCAGTAAAAATTGGCGAAAAGACTAACGAAGGTAAGGGTTGAAGTAAGCCGGGTTTTGCATCAAATATAAAATAGCAGAGACGAGCACCGGTCCCGTCTCTGCAAAAAGTTCAGCTTATTTTTTAAACGCTTTAATGCCGGCATCCAGAAAATCGGCAAACGCTTTTACATCATAATTCGCACCCGAAGGCTGTTCAAGCAAATTTCCATCGGAATCGAGCAAAACATAAAACGGTTGTGAGTTTGAGTTGAACCGCGAAGCCTGCAAATCACTCCATTTATTCCCAATTGTTTTAATGCTTTTGCCGCTGAGTTTCGAAACCGTTTGTTCTTCTTTGGCCAGATCCTTTTTGTCGTCAACATAAAGCTGAATAACAACAAAATCGTTCTTTAATTTCGAAAGAACCTGCTGGTCTGGCCAGACTCCTTCTTCCATTTTACGGCAGTTAACACAGGCATGACCGGTAAAGTCAATGAACACAGGTTTGTTTACTTTCTTAGCATAAGCCAGACCTTCGTCGTAATCAAAGAAGGCATCGATGCCAAGAGGCGCATGAAAAAGATCGCTGTATTTATGGTTGCCGGTAGTTTTCGATTCATCGTTTCTCGATAAGTCGAAATCCTGAGTGGTTTTGGGAGGCAAAAAGGCCGCAATCGATTTAAGCGGAGCGCCCCAAAGTCCGGGAATCATATAAATGGTGAAAGACAAAGTTATAATGGCCAGCATTAAACGAGGCGTCGAAACATGTTTTAAATCGCTGTCGTTAGGGAGTTTAAGTTTGCCAAGAAGGTAAATGCCCAATAAAGCGGAGATAACAATCCACAAAGAAAGGTAAACCTCTCTGTCAAACCAGTTCCAGTGATAAGCCAGATCGACATTCGATAAGAACTTAAGCGACAGAGCCAGCTCCAGAAATCCTAAGACAACTTTTATACTGTTAAGCCATCCGCCTGATTTGGGTAAAGCTTTCATCCAAGCGGGAAACATTGCGAAAAGAGCAAAAGGAAGAGCCAAAGCAATGGCAAAGCCCAGCATGCCAATGGCAGGACCGAGCAACTGTCCCATTGTAGCCGCCTGAACAAGCAACGTTCCGATAATAGGACCGGTACACGAAAATGAAACTAAGGCAAGCGTAGCCGCCATAAAAAATAAACCGGCCCAGCCACCTTTTTCCGATTTACTGTCCATCTTATTAATCCACGACGAAGGCAGAACAATTTCAAAAGCACCCAGAAAAGACAAGGCAAAAACGACTAATAATAAGAAAAAGAAGAAATTAAAAATGCCATTGGTCGAAAGATCATTGAGAGCATCGGCACCAAAAAGGACAGTAATGAGAAGGCCGAGAACAACGTAAATAACGATAATTGAAAGTCCATAAATCAGCGCATTGAAAATGCCTTTGCTTTTAGAGCTTTCTTTTTTGGTGAAATAACTTACCGTAAGCGGAAGCATAGGAAAGATGCAGGGCATAACAAAAGCGGCAAAACCACCTAACAGTCCGGCAATAAAAATAGCCCAAAGCGATTTCTTTTCGTTAGCAGGCGCTTTTACTAAGGTATTTGCCGGTTGAACTTTTACGGTAGAATCGGCAGGTTTTGCGGGTGCCGTCTGCGCTAAGGCTTTAGCGGTATCGGCTGCGGGTTTGGTCTCGGTGGCAGAAGTTGTGGCGGCAACCGTTTTATCTGTAGTTGCAGCTTTTGCGCCTTTTACCTGAAAAGAAAAATCGACATCCTCGGGAGGCAGACATTGATTGTCGTTGCAAACCATGAACTCGAGCGTTCCTTTTATTGTAGTTGCCGGAACTTTCAGTTTGATTTTTTGAGTAAAAACGGCTTTTTTTTCAAAAAAAGACACGTCCATGTTAAACGCTTTTTCAAAGACTTTCTTCGGCTTGGGAGATTCGCTTGCTTTGCCAATTAACTGATAATCGGCAGAAGGAGTGAACTTAAAAGAAGTCGGAATTGGCCCGCCATCGGCAATAAACTGAGAGTATAAGTGCCAGTTGTTGTCAATTTTTGCAGTAAGCGTAAGCTCAAATTCCTGATCGCCCGTTTGTTTAGACGAAAAACTCCAGCTTACCGGCTTTAATATTTGCGCCTGAGTCATTAGTACACAACTAAGCAGCAAAAGAGAAAAAAGAAGCTTCTTTACCATAATTACATGTTCAATGTTTACGAGACCATTTACAAAAATAAGAAAGTTAGTCGGGGCAAACCTTATCCGATCGAAGGTGACCGTTTATTCGTTGTTGGTTTTGTGTGTTAAATATTTATAACGATAAACGGTTATTCGCCTTTGCTGGTCATAATCTTTAATACCATTTTATCGGTTTCATTCATGCCTTCAGAGCCGATCTTAGTGAGATTAAGAATGGTTTTATCGACATCTTCGTCGGTAATACCTTCAACAGAAGTGACCACTTTATTGTCCATTGCCATAAGAGCCGACAAGGTAGCGGTCGAAACGCCATTCGAAACTTTAAGTGCGCAACTGGGTTTTGCTCCATCGCAAATCATTCCGGTAATATTGCCAATCATATTTTTAATGGCGTAAGCAATTTGTTCGCGTGAGCCACCCATCAGGTAAGTTATCCCGCAAGCCGACCCTGTAGCGGCAACAACAGCTCCGCATAATCCTGATAATCTTCCAAGACTTTGTTTGATATAAATGGTCATCAGATGACTTAACGTTAATGCGCGGATAAGTTCGTCTTCAGATTTGCCGGTTTCTTCGGCAAAAACAGAGACCGGCAGAGTAGCGGCAATACCCTGGTTTCCACTGCCGGAGTTACTCATAACCGGGAACATGGCTCCGGCCATTCGCGCATCGCAGGCTGCTGCAGTTACCGAAAGCATGCGGGTAAAAATGGTGTTTCCCATTATGTTGTGCTGACAACCATGCTGTACGGTTTGTGCAACGCAATGACCGTATTCTCCTTTCATCGATTCGAGCGCAGCGGCTTTATTCATCTCTGCTGTTTCGAGAATAAAACGCAAATCGTCGATTGGACTTTCGAGCGAAAAGTCGCATACCTTGTTAAAAGAGAGCGCAACCTTTGTTTCGGAATTGTCATGGATACCCGGAACATCATCGAGGTGCAGGCTGATGTGTTCATTTTTCTGAAGATGCGAAAAGCGGGTATGATCCCGGCTGATAATGACTTTGGCAACGTCTTCATCCTTGCGGGCAATAACTTCAATATACAGTTTTTCGGTAATGTCGTCTTTCAGATGAACAGACATCACTTTATCTTCAATCATCTTTTTCCCGGTTTCGAGTGCTTCGGGCGAAAGATCTTTGAGAACCTCAAGGCCATATTCGGATTTCCCGATAAGCGCGCCTAGTGCAATGGCAATTGGCAAACCAACCATTCCGGTTCCGGGAATACCGACACCCATAGCGTTTTTTAGCATGTTTGCACTTAAGAAAACTTCGATGTGTGAAGGTATTTCTTCGAGAATTTCTTTTGCTTTGGCTACGGCCAGTGCAACGGCTACCGGTTCTGTGCATCCAATTGCCGGCGTAACTTCATGTCGGATGAGGCTGATAATGTCTAAATGTTCCTGCTGTGTCAGCATTTTTATGATTTTTGCCAAAAATATTACTGACTTTACAGCTATTCTATGATAAAAACAACTCTTTAACGGTTATTTCCTGCGATTTTTCGCAACATAGGTGTAATTGTTGAATAAAATTATCTGCTGCCCGGTACGCTTTTCAATAAATGACGGGTATAAGCCTGCTGAGGGTTTTCGAAAAGTTTATCTGCTTCGTTAAATTCCACCAATTGGCCTTTTTGCATAACCATTATGCGATCGCACATGTAGCGGATAACACCCAGATCGTGCGAAATAAATATGTACGTCAGCCCGTATGTGGTCTTTAGCTCGTTCAGAACATTTAAAACCATTGCCTGTACCGAAACATCGAGTGCAGAAACCGACTCATCGCAAATGACAATTTCGGGTCGTGTTGCCAGTGCTCTGGCAATAGCCACTCTTTGTCGCTGACCTCCGGATAATTCGTGCGGATAACGATTTAAAAAACCGACAGGCAGTCCAACCTGTTCGAATAGTTCTCCGGCTTTTTGCCATCGCTCTTTTCCCGATTGATAGATCTGATGGACATACATGGGTTCTACAACACATTCGCCAACAGTAAGCCTCGGATTAAGAGAGGAAAATGGATCCTGAAAGATAAACTGAATGTTTCGTCGCAGTTTTCGCAGGTTGTCAGGAGAAAGAGCGGTCATTTCCTGATTATGGTAAGTTACCGAACCCGATATGTTTTCGGTAAGTTGCATAATGGCTTTTCCGAGTGTCGATTTTCCGCAGCCCGATTCGCCGACCAGTCCCAGCGTTTCGCCCGGATAAAGCTGAAAAGAAATATTGCTTACCGCTTTAAACAATTTGATTGCCGAGAATAACGAAGACTTCTGGTTGTAGCTGACAGACAAATCTTTTACTTCTAAAACGGGTTTTCCGGAGTATAAAGTGGTATGTCGTAGCTGGCGTTCTTCGGTGGTTTCATTATGTGTTTCAGGTGTATGCCCTTCGGTAAAATCGGATACTGTGGGCAGCGGAAATTGCCTCAATTTTCCCGACGGACGACAGGCTATTAATCCTTTTGTGTAAGGGTGCGTCGGCGCGTTAAATACTTCATGTGCATTTCCCGATTCAACAACATCTCCACGATAAAGAACAATTAACTGGTCTGCAATACTTTGAACCAAAGCTAAATCGTGCGAAATAAAAAGAATGCTTAGTTCTCTTTCTTCCTGTATGTTGCGTAATAATTCGATAATTTCCTTTTGTACCGAAACATCAAGTGCAGTGGTAGGTTCGTCGGCTATAAGCAGTTGCGGATTGCAAGACAATGCCAGCGCAATCATTACCCTTTGTCGCTGTCCTCCGGATAGCTGGTGAGGATAGCGGCGATAGATGGTTTCGGGCGAAGGAAGTTTTACTTCATCAAAAAGTTGTAAAACACGTTCTTTTTGCTCTTTGCTGTTGCCGATACGATGTAGTTGCATCGCTTCTTCAACCTGCTTACCGCAACGTAAAAACGGATTTAACGAAGTCATGGGCTCCTGAAAAATCATGGCCACTTCTTTACCTCTGAAATGCTGGTATTCTTTCTGCGAAAGCGAAGTGAGACAGACTTTTTCTTGTCCGAACAAAATATTACCCGATGCAATGCGGGCCCCTTTAGGCAAAAGTCCCATGATGGCAAGCGAGGTAAGTGATTTGCCGGAACCCGATTCGCCAACTAGTCCGACACATGCTCCTTTTTGAATGCAAAACGAAATGTTGCGAACAACCGGTGCTTTTTCTTTTCCAAAAGCGATCGATAAATCGTTAACGGAAAGTATCGTATTGTTTAGATTTTCAGACATTTTACCAGACATAATGAAAAGGATCGGATGATGTGGAAGATGCCCGATCGGGGGTAAAATAAAAATTCAGAGGTTTCGATTTTATGCTTACGATGAGGAAAACCAACGACCGGCAATCGGTTCGTGAAGGTGCAATTTTCCGTATTACTCTATATGGTGTAATGTTTTCAAACGTAATATATTCGGATGCAATATGCTCGCGGGTACTTCCGATATAATCAATCCGAACGGTAATTTCGTCGATGACAAATTCAGAGGTATTCTCAACTACTACCGAAATGTCCTGAACTCCGTTCGATTCGTTTGACATAAAACTGCTTCGGCTGGTTCGTACAAATTCCGAAATATGGTTGCGAATATAACGTTTGCGCGCCTCTATTCCGGTTGCGCCAAGTGTATTAGGACTTTCATTTGGTATGGAGGCAAGCGAAATGTTCCCAATCGGAGCCATAAGCGAATCGCGTACAATTTTATCTTTCTTTTTCTTAGTTCGATGAATTTTTTCTTCGATACTGGTTTTTGTATATTGAATTTCATCAGGTTGAAGAGGCTTTAGCGGTTGTGTTGGCTGATGTCTCTTTTGCCATTCGTTATACAAATAAAAAGATGCTAAGAATATAATTATGAGTGAAATGCTTGTAATAATCAGCGTTCTGATTTTCCGATGTCGGGTTTGCCGTTTTAGTTCGGCAGACAATTGGGCATTGTCTGTAATCGAAAGCCAGAGATTTTCTTCGGCATAGCAATACTGCATGCCTTTACGGAGCTTGGTTTTATGCAGTTGATCAAGCGTATAAGGTCCCGACTCAACTTCTTTGTATTTTAAAAAGAAAACCTTCATGTATCTGTGTTGACCATTGTTGCAACGGGTTTAAAGGTAATAAGAAAGAATTTTAGCCGAAAAGATATTTTACCAGCTGCCCGATATGACTGATGGCTAATACTTTTACGCCTTCATTTTCGGATATTTTCGGACTGTGAGTCGAAACAACAATGGTAGAAAAACCAAGCCGCGCGGCTTCGGAAATGCGTTGGGCAACACGGTTTACCGGACGAATTTCGCCCGAAAGACTTATTTCGGCAGCAAAACAAATGTCGGAAGAGATTGGAACATCGAAATAAGAAGAAAGTATAGCTGCCGCTATTGCCAGATCGATAGCGGGATCAACTACACGTAAGCCTCCTGCAATATTCAGAAATACATCGCGTTGTGCCAGTTTAAAACCAGCTCGTTTTTCGAGCACTGCCAGTAACATATTCAACCGTCGCAGATCAAATCCGGTGGTTGACCGTTGTGGAGTTCCGTACGCGGCTGTACTTACCAGCGATTGTGTTTCGATCATAAACGGACGAACGCCGTCGAGCGTAGCTGCAATTGCAACACCACTTGGCGGCTGACTGGTACGGTTTATCAATACCTGTGATGGATTAGAAACTTCGTTAAGCCCATTTTCATTCATCTCGAAGATTCCTAATTCAGAAGTAGATCCGAAACGGTTTTTCAATCCGCGCAAAATACGATAATTGTAATGCTGGTCTCCTTCAAATTGAAGTACCACATCAACAATGTGTTCGAGAACTTTTGGCCCGGCCAGCGTTCCGTCTTTCGTGATGTGGCCAATGATTAAAACGGTAGTTTGGGTGGTTTTTGCCAGACGCAAAAGCTGAACCGTGCATTCCCGTATTTGGGTAATCGTACCGGCTGATGATTCTAACTGGTTGGTTTGTAGCGTTTGAATAGAATCGATAATAACCAGATCTGGCGAAATTTTTTTGCAGTATTCCAGAATGTTTTGCATCTGATTATCAGCTGCAAAAAGACAAGTTTCGTTTTCTATTTTTAAACGTTCGGCTCTGAGTTTCAATTGACGCAGACTTTCTTCGCCTGTTACATAAAGCGTTTTAATAGATTTTAACCCAAGAGCAGCCTGTAAAGCCAGCGTCGATTTGCCTATCCCAGGTTCTCCGCCAACCAAAATCAGCGAGCCAGGAACCATTCCTCCACCCAGAACACGGTTTAACTCGCCAATGCAGGTGTCTATGCGTGGTTCGTCGCTTAATTCTATATCTTTAAGTAAAACAGGAGCTTGCATTTCACCCGATATTACGGATGAGACGGGCGTGTTTTTTTCTCTTATTTCTTCGGTAAACGTATTCCATTCGCCGCATGAAGGGCATCGACCCAGCCATTTTGGCGATTCGTTTCCGCAATTGCGGCAAAAATAGACAGTTTTAGGGCGTGCCATTTTATCAGGTTTAAGCGATTTTCTTCTGAAATCGGTTTTTATAATGAATTTAAAGAGTCCAGTCTATCGGTTTTTTGCCGTGGTTAGCAAGGTATTCGTTTGCTTTCGAAAAGTGCTTGCATCCAAAAAATCCGTTATAGGCGGACAGGGGAGAGGGATGTGCCGATTTCAGAATGAGATGTTTACTGCTGTCGATGAGTGATTCTTTTGCTTTGGCATAGTTTCCCCAGAGCATAAAAACAACACTATTAGACGATTGTGAAATAATGCGAATCACGGCATCTGTAAACTGTTCCCATCCTTTTTTCTGGTGACTTCCGGCCTGACCTGCCCGTACCGTAAGGGTTGCATTAAGAAGAAAAACACCTTCGGTTGCCCATTTCTCAAGATTTCCGTGAGCGGGAATTGAAAAGCCAATGTCGTTATGAAGTTCCTTGAAAATATTTACCAACGATGGAGGTTGAGCAATACCCTGAGGTACCGAAAACGATAAGCCATGAGCCTGACCAGGCCCATGATAAGGGTCCTGGCCTAAAATTACAACCTTCACATTTTCGGGAGGGGTAAGATTAAAAGCTGTAAAAATATTTTGTCCTGCCGGATATACTCTGAACTGAGATTTTTCGTGAACCAGAAATTCTTTTAGCTGCAGGAAATATTCTGAATTAAACTCGTTGTTTAGCAGTTGCTTCCAATGATCGTTTATCTGAGGATTTATCGGTGTTGTCATCGCTTTATGGTTTTTGTTGAAAAACCGAGAAAATTATCGACACAAACATAAGCATTTTAGCTTTTGGCGTGTTTATGTAAATAAATTGCGTAAAATTATCTTATACGTACATCAAATTTAGGTGCCTGTCACAGTAGATAATGTATATTTGTGTTAAAAGATTTAAAAAGAGAAATTATAAAAAATGTTCCTAAACACAAAAAACCTATGAAAAAGTATAGTCTGGCTTTTATCTGGTTGTTTACAATCCTATTGTTTTCTTCGTGTGTTGATAGTCAGTTCGACCTGGATCGAGTTTCTTCGCAGGGAGAATTAACTCCTTATATAGATGTTCCGTTAGGATCAACAACAATTAGTATGAAGGATTTGCTGGAAAAAATAGATCCTAATACGTATATAAAAACGGGGGTCGATAATATTTTATATTTTGACTATTTAGATACGCTTTATTCTTTAAAAGCAAGCCAGTTAGCTCTTTTACCAAATCAGGGGCCGCAATCCTTCTCTATTACTGTTCCCGGAATGGTGGTTCCTTCGACAGGCCTTGTTCTTAAGCAAACTTATAATTTTGTCATAAATCTGGGCAATAACGCTTCGTTTAGTACTGCATATCTTAAATCAGGTAATGCCAGCATTAATCTTACCAATGCTGGTAATATTGGTGTTACGCTTGATATTCCTGGATTAACTCATGGTACTACGCCTTTTAATAAAACGCTTGTTTCTGGTAGTAATACTGCTTCGTTAGCTGGCGATTCTTTGAAAGTTGATAATAGCAATCCTAATAGTATTGTATTGCCGATAACCTTTACGCTAACAGCTAAGGGTGGAAGTGTAATTACGCCTGGGACTGTTGCGGTTAATGTGAGTCTGAATAATCTTTCTTTTTCAATTGTAAAAGGTAACATCGGAACAAATGAAGTGCTGAATAAGAGTGGCTCTGTTTCTTTGAGTATGTTCAATAATTCATTTATTCATGATATTACTTTTACTGATCCTCAGTTTTCTATTATTACCGAAAATAGTTATGGCGCAGGTGTACGGTTAACCTTATCAAATGTTGTATTACAAACTGAAAATGGACCTTTTGTTGCGACTTTTAATGGCGGATCAAGTACTTATTTTGATATAAATAAGGCAACTACTTACGGAGCAGTGATAACTAATACGAATACATTTACCCGAAGTAATACCACACTTTTTGATGCGTTGACAAAAAGTCCACAATCAATGAACTATACTTTAAAGGCTTTGACGAATCCTAACGGAGGCGGTGCAAATTCAGATTTTGCATTAGATACGAGCAAGTTAAATGTGTATGCTAAAATTCATATTCCCGTTAAATTTAGCGCGTCAGCAGTAACCTTACAGCCTGATACAATAGATTTTGATTTTGACAAGTATTATGACACAATGAAACACGCTGACAGTGCAAAATTTGTACTTGAAACCAGTAACGAATTTCCGCTGGCAACAGCCGTTACATTGGCCGCAGTTGATGAAAACTATCAATATATCATGAAAATATACAATGGAACTGTACTGAAACCAGGAGTTCCAAATTCCTCTAATCCACAAAATTCTACGCCAACTGTATCTAAAACAGAAAGTGTAAACCTAACCAATGCCGATATTGAAAAGCTAAAGGTGTGTAAGCATTTTCTTGTTTATACTACAATAGGGACAAGCGGAACAGCAACTATTTACAGCAATTATAAATTATCGCTAAAGCTTTCTGTTCTCGCAAAAGCACGAATTAAATTTTAGTCAAACCCCATGTAAAAAGTCCCTTATGAAAACAAGAATTTATTATATATTCTTTTTGCTGATTTTTGCAGCTTGCACGGTAAAAGCTCAAGATGTTAATACATTGTATTTTATGCGTAATGTACCGCAGCGTACATTGCTCAATCCTGCATTTCAGCCAACCAGCACGGTGTATGTCGGTTTTCCTGCACTTTCAACTGTTCAGTTCGGAATTTCTAATAATTCGTTGACGGCCAATAAAGTATTAATCTATAATTCGTCATTGGATTCTCTTGTAACGTTTATGTATTCGGATAAAACAAAAGCCGATTTTCTTAATGCCTTGAAAGAGAATAATAAGATTGAAACCAATTTTGAACTGGGTATTCTTGATTTCGGTTTTAAAGTAAACGATTGGTATTATACGGTTAATGTTTCGGCTCATGCTAATATAAATGCCGGATTACCAAAAGATTTCTTCAGATTTGGTTTGAATATGCTTGATGGACACAGCGATTATAATTTATCTAAGATGAATTTTCATGCTGTTTCGTATACCCAGTTTGCTTTTGGAATGTCTAAAAAAATTGACGAGAAATGGCAGTTTGGTGGTCGGTTTAAGTTGTTGTTTGGAAGCGCAACCATCAATACAACAAAACTGAATGCGCATGTAAAGTCTGATACCTCGGCAATTACATTAACAAGCGATTCCCGCATTGATATGAGTATCCCGAACTTTACTTATACAACCGACGAGTATGGCTATATTAGTAATACCGATTTTGCGAGCGGACAAAAAAGAAAATATGTTTTTAACCCGAAAAACAGCGGTGTCGGCTTAGATCTGGGTGTTCAGTATAAACCTTTTGAAAATCTTTCTCTTTCGGCCAGTGTGATTGATTTTGGACGGATATGGTGGCGTGACAACGTTTATAACATGACTCAAAACGGTACGTATAAGTTTACAGGGGTTAATTATAATATTAACAATGACTCTACCGATTATTTTAATGCTTACATCGATACTTTGAAAAATAACATGAAGGTGTCCAATAAAAAAGAAAATTTCTCAACGGCTTTGCCGACAAAAGTTTTTTTAGGTGGTGAATTTTCTGTTGCAAATTGGTTTTCTTTGGGTTTACTTTCTCGTACGGTTTTTTATCCTAATTATTTATGGGAAGAAGTTACCGCATCGGCAAACATTAATGCCGGGCGAGGTTTTTCTACTTCTTTTAGTTATTCGTTTACCAATAACTCATTCAGCTCAATTGGGTTAGGATTGATGTTTAAAACGGGACCTCTTAGCTTTTACATGATTTCGGACCATATACCGCTTTATTATGGTAAGCAGTATATTCCATACAAATCAGGTGCGGCCGATTTTCGCTTTGGTATAAATTTATTATTCGGAAATCCAGCAAAGAAAATGCAGGATAAACCATTGTATTACACTAATTAATAATTATTTCTAAAATATAGAATGCGGAATACTGTCTTAACCGGATAGTTTCCGCATTTTTCATACCTTTGGCGAAATTTTTCTCAATCATGCAGATTCTTCGCCTTCTTCTTGTCTTTTTTATTTTCTATTATCTGGTAAAATTCTTACGAAACCTGTATAATGGCGCTTTTAATGGAAAGTCAGGTCAACAGGGAACTTCTGCAAAACGAACAGGTTCTGTTACTATAGATTATATTCCACCTAAACAAAAGCGGAAAGTTTCAAAAGAAGAAGCAGAGTCAATTGATTTTGAGGAAATAAAGTAAGAAACATGTCAGGGATAGTTCAGGTTCCTCAAGATCTACATATTCATACTACTTATTCGAGTGCCGATCACTCTATAGTTCCGGAGCAAACGGTTGAACTTATTGCTGCAGTAAAGCACGCTCGTGTTATAGGTATAAGCGATCATCTCGAAGCAATTTATCCGGTTAAAATAGACGAATATCTTAACGATGTTCGTAGTCATGGCCTTAAAGTTGGCGTTGAGGTAAATGGCCATGAGTGGGCTGGTATTGCAACTACTGTTGATACAGATTATTACATTTATCATTGTTACGATACGGAGGCCGATTATAAGGGTGCTCAGAAGCTTTTAACTTTAGGAAAACCTGTAATTATTGCACATCCTCAATTTTTAAAAACAAATCTAGATAAAGTTCCCGAAGGTTGTTTTATCGAACTAAATAACCGTTACGTTTGGCGTGGCGATTGGCAATCTGGCTATTATTCACGAGTAAAAGATCGTTTTCGTTTTGTTGTTGGAAGCGATGCTCATCAGCCAAATTGGTTGAATCAGAATCTAGCTCGTTATGTTATGAATGAACTTGGTATTACAGAAACGCTCTTGTTCAATTAATTACCATGGATTTTGTTACCGTCTTTATATTAGCTATTGGTTTATCTTTCGACACTTTTGCGGTTTCGGTAACTTGTGGATTACTTCGGCAGCAAATGAATTTCAGGCAGGCTGCTCGTATTGCTATTGTTTTTGCTTTTGTTCAAGCGCTGTTCCCTCTTGTCGGATGGATCATTGGCGTAAGTCTGTCCCGATTTATTTCTCAATATGATCATTGGATTGCATTTGGTTTGCTCACGCTTTTAGGTATAAAAATGATTATTGAAAGTCAGAAAGCGCATGAAGAAAAGACAATAGATCCGTACCATCTTTATACACAATTAAAACTGGCTATTGCAACCAGCATTGATGCTCTTATTGCAGGATTAGGTTTTGGCTTTCTCTCGCCGGCAGGAATAGTTCCCTCGTTAGTTATTATTGGTTTTGTCACTTTTATGGTTGCTATGCTAGGAATGTTGTTTGGAAAGAAGGCTAGGGGACTATTAGGCGAAAAAATGGAAATATTGGGCGGATTAATTTTGATAAGTATTGGCGTTAAAATATTATTAGAAAATATTTTATAAAAACAATACCGAATTTTAAGAATTACCTAAAAAAATAGAGAAAAGATAATGCCGACGGTATATTTTTTATATTTTTGCACACGGAAATTTTGTCCTGTAGTGTAATTGGCAACACGCCTGACTCTGGATCAGGAAAGTCCAGGTTCGACCCCTGGCAGGACAACAAAAGCCACTCAGTATTGGGTGGCTTTTTTATTTTCAGATCAGCCTTCTTTCTGAATTTTTCTTCTGATCATTTCTTTCTGTGTAAATATTTAAGAATCTGTTTCTATCGCAGACACGGAAAGTTAATTTCTTACGTTTTTATTCTTAATCTATTGTGTATTAATTACACGACAACGAGTATCTTAGTGCCGTATTTTGTATGGAATACAAAGCGAATGAAACCAAATAGATAACTACAATGAAAACAACGATGTTAACGGCTTTGCTGGCCGCAACTGTATTTTGCTGTAATGCTCAGCAGAATAGCGAGAACATTAAGCTAAATCAGTTAGGTTTTTTCCCGGAAGGGCAAAAAATAGCTATTGTAACTAATTCTAAATCGGAAGATTTTGAAGTAAAAACAGCAGACTTGAAAACTACTGTTTTTAAAGGAATGTTAAGCCCGGAAAAAGAATGGAATAAATCGGGCGAAAAGGTTAAACTGGCTGATTTTTCTGCATTTAATAAACCTGGAAAATATATTCTGGTTGTAAAAGGAGAAGTACAATCGTATCCTTTTTTGATCGGAGAAACGGTGTTTGAAAATGTAGTAAAAGGATCATTGAAAGCGTATTATTACAATAGGGCATCAATAGAGCTTTTACCAAAATTTGCAGGAAAATATGCAAGGCCCGAAGGTCATCCTGATACTCAGGTTGTCGTACTCCCTTCGGCTGCTTCCGATAAACGCCCGGCAGGAACTGTAATTTCAACACCTGGAGGTTGGTATGATGCTGGTGATTATAATAAGTATATTGTTAATTCTGGAATAAGTACCTATACGTTATTACTGGCTTACGAAAATTATTCATCGTTATTAGATACGTTGCAATTTAATATTCCCGAAAGTGGCAACGGAATGCCTGATATACTGAATGAAGCGTTATGGAACATTCGCTGGATGACCACCATGCAGGATCCAAACGACGGAGGTGTCTACAATAAAACCACCAATGCAAGTTTTGATCCTATGGTATTGCCACATCTTTGTAAAACAATGCGCTATGTTACAGCAAAAGGAACGGCTGCGGCCCTCGATTTTGCTTCGGTGATGGCTGTTTGTTCGCGTGTTTATAAAAAATATTTGCCGGCATTTGCCGATAGTTGCCTGAAACGTGCGTTGTTAGCTTGGAACTGGGCCAAAGTAAATCCGAATAAACCGTTTACCAATCCGAAAGAACAGGATGGTTATCCTGGCGTTGTTACCGGAGAATATGGCGATCCTCATTTGGCTGACGAATTTCAGTGGGCTGCGGCAGAACTTTATCTGGCTACCGGTAATGATTTGTATTATAACGAAATTGGCCTCGAAAAATCTGGGTTTACCGTGCCTTCGTGGGGAGATGTCCGCACACTCGGTTTACTCTCAATGGCAGCATGCCCAAAATTTCCTACATCTGTTGCTGACGCTCAATTAGTAAAAAAACAGTTGCTGGTACTTGCTGATTCGCTAAAAGATTTTCAAATGAAAAAGTCTCCTTATAAAATTAGTATCGATAGTTTTGTATGGGGAAGTAATTCAGATGTAGCCAATCAGGGTATGATTCTTATGATGGCGTACAAGCTTACTCATAATGTTGATTATCTGAATGCTGCGCTTTCGAATGCCGATTATCTGCTTGGGCGTAATGCTACTGGTTATTGTTTTGTAACGGGTTTTGGTTTGCGTTTTCCTCATCATGTTCATCATCGTCCTTCCGTTGGTTATGGATTTGAAGAATCGGTTCCCGGCTTTTTATCGGGAGGTCCAAATCCCTATAATCAGTACGATTGCCAGGGCGTAAATAATGCATATCCAACCTCGTTACCAGCTAAATGTTTTGCCGATAATATTTGCAGTTATTCGACTAACGAAATAGCAATTAACTGGAATGCACCGTTGGTATTTCTTACCAGTGCTTTACAATCAACATTTCTTGATAAATAAATTTGGTTTTTCTGTTAAATAAAAAGTCCGAAGCATTAATTTGCCTCGGACTTTTGTTTAACTAACCTACTAATTGAACTATTATTCTTTTCTTATTTTTCCTGATCCCCAATGTTTTGTTTGGCTGTCGGTTACCGGACCACTGTAAGTAATATTACCACTCCCGTGAACCGAAGCATTGAATTTTTCGCTGGCATATACGCGGCAATTGCCGGATCCATGTACGCTTACATCAACTTTTGCAGCTTTCATGTTCTTGGCATCAACATTGCCGGAACCATGTGACTGGATTGTTAAATTATTTGTTGAGCCTTCAATTACCATATCACCCGAACCGCTGTTCGAGATTTCGATATCATCGCTATTAGTTTGAGCAACAGTTCTTCCAGAGCCACTTGAATAGATGAATAATTTCTTTGCCATTCCAGAGAAATCAAATGCGCCTGATCCTTCGAGTGAAAGTTTAGCCTGATTTCCTTCATATTGAAGAGAAATGGTTCCCGATCCATGGTTTTCGGCAGTTAAAACATCGCCTGTAAATTTGTTCATGCCTTTGATGAGGCCTGAACCCGACTGCGAAATTCCTATTACTTGCGGCATTGAAATGTAAATGTTGACTTTATTTTTTCCTCTAAAAGAAAAATTGTTTTTCATACTAATGTATAACGTCTTATCGTTCACATTAGTAATTATATATGGTAAAATATTGTCATCGGCTTCTACTTTTACCTGAAAAGATGAAGCTTGTGTGATAAACACATTGAAGGATGACCGTGATTGAACTTGCACGAAACCATCGAGTTGCCGGTTCTCTGTTTGTACTTTTCCCGAACCTTCAATGATATTGTTTCCAAACGAAATACAAGTAGATAAGAAAAATGCCAACGTGAGGCAAATACTGTTTATCGCTTTCATATTATTGTTTTTAGATTTTGATACATCGTTTCAACAATTCTATGACGTGGCGATAATTCAAATAGTTACAAGAGCATGAATATATTTTGAATATAGGGCTTTAAATCAAACTATTAATTAGTTCTTTTGCCATAATCTTACTCCCACACGAATTACCGGTGATAAATCAACATTTGGAATCGTATAATTTATACCGTTGAAATCGAGGCTTTTGTCTTTTCGAAGGTAAATGTGCATTCCTGGTTGCAGATAAAGATATTTTCCGATAAAGAACTGATAACTAATACCTGCACCACAATCGGTGCTGTGCAGATTGTGTTTTAAACCGGTTGCTTTTTGCTCAATTTGGAAGGTATGAAATTCAAGGTAAGTATAAATTTCCAAGTTGCGCCAAACATTATAACCCAGAAAGATGCCCGGAGAAGTTTTGTAAGAACGCTTAAAATTGTCGGACGAATTGTGTATTCCTGCAGTCTCGGCATCGTATTTTCCTCCGTTTATAACGCTTATTCTTACCCTAACCCGTTCGTAGCGGTATCCGGCCGCGACATGAAAGCCTCCTGTAATAAACATCGGGAAAAGGCTTTCTATTTCAACTGCTTGTTTTGCCTGATAACTGGCCGGAACCGGGTGCCAAAAGCTGCATGAGTCTTTGCGTATTGTTTGCGCTTGCAGCGATGATAACGATATAATAAACAAAAGAATAAAAGCTAATCTGTTTTTCATCGTAAAAAGAATTTTAGTCGTAATTATTTGCTGACAAAATTCTGTTACAACGAAGGTTTGATTGCTTCACATTTGTTACCAAATCAAAATGCCGTGCATTTTAATCATGATCGGGATATGTAATGTTGCATTGTTTCCGTATAGTGTCTAGTAATTCAATAAGTTGAATGCTGAAATCATGACTCATTATTCGGCTTTCAAGTTGTCCGTTAAGCAAACAATCGGTTACTTCCTGAGCTTCGTAATTATAACCATTACCTTTAACTGTAATATTTACAGGTACTTCGTTGTTGTTTTCATCAAATAGATGAATATTTACCGGACAAAACCATAAAGGATCGAAAATTATTTTCCCTTTTGTGCCTACTATTTCTGCTATCGTTTCAGTTTTTGCAACAGCCGATGAACAAAGCGAAGCCAGCGCATTGGGGTATCGGAATGTCATGCCGCAACTATGGTCAACAAGAGTTGGACCAATATGTGCCAATGAATTTATTTCTAATGGTTTGCCTAATAGAAAGAGAGATAAAAACACCGGATAAATACCAAGATCAAGGAGTGAACCACCGATAAGTTGGCGGTTAAACCATCGGTTTTGTTCGTCATAACCCGGATTAATACCAAAATCGCATTTTAAAAACCGGACTTCTCCAATTGTTCCACTATCGATCAGCTCTTTAGCTTTTATTACGTTGGGAAGAAAACGGCTCCACATCGCTTCCATAAGGAATAATTTACGATGAGAAGCTTCTTGTATCATTTGTTTTACTTCTTTTTCGTTAACCGCAAAAGGCTTTTCGCAAAGTACGTGCTTATTGTTTCGTAAACACATTAAGGTGTTGTCGTAATGAAGATTATGAGGTGTTGCAATATATACAACATCAACGTTTGGGTCACGAGCGAGTGCTTCGTATGAACAGAATGAAACATGAATATTGTATTCTTGCGCAAAATCAGATGCTGTAATTTGATTTCTTGAAGCAACAGCATATAATTCACTGTTTTCTGTGTTCTTAAGACCTTCGGCAAATTTGCGGGCAATGTATCCTGTTCCTAATATTCCCCAACGTATAGTCTGTTTCATTGCTCGTTTTTTATAGTTGTTTTATTTTTTTGCAAAAATCATTCGATCTTGATGGAAAGATGCAAAGGAAATTGCAGATAGTGTGTTAAAAGAATGACAATTATTGAAAATAATATTGTATTAAAAAATATTTGACAGATTGTTCTGTAATTCTAAAAACAAAAGAGACGCACCTTAACAACAAGAATGCTTTATATTTGTCACTAATTATTGCGACAAGAGTAATTTAAACGTATGACAGACGGAAAAGAATATCCGTACGGTGAAAAACAACGACAGTTTGATCGTCGGTATCTGGAAATGGCCCGTATCTGGGCAGCCAATTCATATTGCAAACGCCGTCAGGTTGGCGCACTTATTGTAAAAGATAAAATGATAATTTCTGATGGATATAACGGAACTCCATCGGGATTTGAAAATATTTGCGAAGACGACGATTATCGAACTAAACCATATGTTCTTCATGCTGAGGCAAATGCTATTACAAAAGTTGCCAAATCGAGCAACAGCAGCGAAGGAGCCACACTTTATATTACTACGTCTCCATGTCTGGAATGTGCAAAGCTGATAATACAGTCGGGCATTGTCCGGGTTGTTTTTAGCGATAAATATCATAACGAAGATGGTTTGGCTCTTTTAAAAAGAGCCAATATCGAAGTTATTCACTTAAATATCGAACGTTTATGAACCGTCGTATTGCGATATGGTTGCCTTTGCTTTTAGCCGTTGTGCTTTCTGCAGGTTTTTTTATGGGAACACGCTTGTCATCGTCCCGCTTGGGCGCACGTCTATCTATTACCCCAAATTCATCATCAAAACTCGAGTCTATTATTCAATATATTCAAAATGAATATGTTGATTCTGTGTCGGGTAAAGAATTGTCGGAAGAAGCAATAACAGCCTTGCTCAAAGATCTTGATCCTCACTCTGTTTACATTCCCGCAAGTGAAGTTAGCGATGCCAATGAACCGCTCGAAGGTGGATTTAGTGGTATTGGAGTCCAGTTCAGTATGCAAACAGATACCGTTTATGTTATTAATACAGTGCCAAATGGACCTTCAGCAAAATTAGGAATTTTGCCAGGAGACAAAATTATTAAGGTTAACGATTCGGTTATTGCGGGTAAAAAGCTCTCGACTGATAAAGTTGTGAAAATGTTAAAAGGCCCGAAAGGGACGAAAGTCCGAGTGGCAATTCTTCGTCATGGCGTTAAACAACTGGTTGATTATACCATTACGCGAGGAGAAATTCCGCTTTACAGCGTCGATTATTCGTATATGCTTGCCCCTTCTGTCGGATATGTAAAAATTAATCAGTTTGCCCGAACAACACCTGCCGAATTTATAAAAGCGGTAACCAAGCTGCATCAGCAGGGAATGAAGAAACTTGTGCTTGACTTGCGCGGTAATGGTGGCGGCTTGCTTGACGCTGCTATTGCGGTTGCTGATCAGTTCTTGGATAAAGGTCAGTTAATTGTTTATACTCAAGGTCGTATGCGTCCTCGTCAGGAAGCTCGAGCAACCGAAAAGGGTTTATGTCAGTCCGATAAACTTGTTGTTCTGATTGATGAGTATTCCGCTTCTGCAAGCGAAATTGTTTCGGGAGCTATTCAGGATAACGATCGCGGAACCATTATCGGTCGCCGTTCGTTTGGTAAAGGTCTTGTTCAGGAGCAAAGTGAATTTCCTGACGGATCTGCTATTCGACTTACGGTTGCTCGTTATTACACACCTTCCGGACGTTGCATTCAGAAACCTTATTCAAAAGGAAAGGGCGAGGAGGATTACGAAATGGATATTCTTAATCGCTATAATCATGGCGAATTGGTTTCGAAGGACAGTATTCATCTGGATCATTCTAAGAAATACACAACCGTTAGTGGCCGGGTTGTGTATGGCGGAGGCGGTATTATGCCCGATATTTTTGTGCCAATGGATACCGCAGGTTATTCAACCGGTTATGGAAAACTTCGTGATCAGGGACTTATATATAAGTTTTCGTTTGAATTTACCGATAAGTATCGAGATCAGATGAAAGCCTTTAAAGATGTAAAAAGTTTGCGTCAGTGGCTTGCAGGGCAGAATGTTACAAAACAGTTTATTGCTTATGCCAAAACACATAAGGTGGAATTGACTGCGAAAGATCTGCGAACATCTTATCGTTTGCTTACCGTAGAACTCGAAGCTTATATTGCTCGAAATATGCTTGATAACGATGGATTTTATCCTGTTATACAGGAAGTTGATGCAACATTACAACGAAGTATTAACTTTCTCGAAAAAGGTAAATAAGAATGATCTATCTAACACTTGTGTATTTATATCAGTGTTAGATTTAGTATAATAAAATAAAAAAGAGAACGCCGAAGAATATAACTTCGGCGTTCTCTTTTGAGTTATAAAACAAACAGTTATTGACTGCTTGCTATTTTTTTTCGTCTGTTTTTTTGTCTTTTTCAGAAGCGTTATTGACCGGTGTTTTTTTAGTATCCTCTAGGTTTGCCGCTTTTTTGAACTCACGAACACCTTCACCTATTCCACGCATTAATTCTGGGATTTTTCTGCCTCCAAATAAAAGCAGTAAGATGACAACAACAAGAACAATTTGTCCTGGGCCAATAACTCCTAAAATTGTAATAAGGTCCATATTTATAGTTTTGTTATGTAAACTTACGCTTTATCGTTCAATAAACCAGTAGATTGATTTGTTAATGTTTAAAGAAGAAACGTAAAACATCGTTCATATTAGCGTAGAGCATTAGCGCAATAAGAATTACCATTCCGGTTATCTGGGCATATTCCATAAACTTATCACCGGGTTTACGTCCTGTAATCATTTCGTAAAGCAAAAATAGTACATGGCCGCCGTCGAGTGCAGGAATTGGTAAAATATTCATAATGGCCAGAATAATCGATAAGAAAGCCGTTAGAGACCAGAATGACTGCCAGTCCCAAACACCAGGAAAAATGCTTCCAATTGTAAGAAAACTGCCCAGCTGCTCATATCCTTTTGCTTTGGGAGAAAAAATAAGTTTAAGCTGTTTTATATAATCACCGATTGTCTGAAATCCTTTTGTGATACCAGCAGGGATAGCACTGAAAAAGCCATAATTGGTATGCTCCAGCGTAAAGAATTTCGAAAGATTTCCATCCGGATAAATGCCTAAAAGTCCGGTTTCAGGGACTTTTATTTTGAATTGTATTGGTTCACCTTTTCGGTCAACCGAAACCGTTACTTCCTGATTTTTATAATTCGAAATTTTCTGACGGAACTCGTCGAAAAATTTAGCACTATCTCCATTAATAGCCAATATACGATCGCCAGCCTGCATTCCTGCCACTTTAGCCGGAGAATCTTTTGTAAAATCATTGATAATAAATGGAATGCGTACAGAAATAAAACCTTTCTGACGGATAAGTTTTGCCACTAAATCAGGTGAAAGATTAATGTTCAGAACCTGAGTGTCCCGTTTTACGGTTATGGTTTTTGCCTGATTTAAAATAACCGCAAGTGAAATTTCGGCATAATTGTCAATTGTTTTACCGTCAACTGCCAGAACATGGTCTCCGCTTTGCAGACCGGCCTGAATGGCAAGAGAATCAGCGGCAATACCGTACTTCATGTTTTTGGTTGGCAAATAATCTTCGCCCCAGACGAATAAGACGCCTGCATAGATAATAAGAGCCAAAATGAAGTTTACGAGTACTCCGCCCAGCATGATTAACAATCGTTGCCACGCGGGTTTTGCTCTAAATTCCCAAGGTTGAGCAGGTTGTTTCATCTGCTCCATATCCATAGACTCGTCAATCATTCCCGATATTTTAACATAACCACCAAGCGGGAGCCATCCGATACCGTATTCGGTGTCGCCTTTCTTCATCTTGAAAAGAGAAAACCATGGATCGAAGAATAAATAAAATTTTTCGACGCGGGTTTTAAAAATGCGGGCGAAAATAAAATGTCCAAACTCGTGTAAAAGAACAAGTATGGATAAGCTAAGTATTAACTGTAATGCTTTTGTTAAAATTACCATAAGGACTTTTTTTAACCGATAAATTCATTGGCTATGTTTCGCGCCAGATTGTCTGTTTCGCGATACGCAGGCATATCGGGGTTTGCAATAAAATCTATTTTCTCGAGTGTTTTTTCTATAATAACGGGCATTCGCGTAAAAGAAAGCTGTCCGCAAAGAAAGGCGCTGACAACAACTTCGTTGGCCGCATTCATTGCACATGCCATGTTTCCTCCTTTTTTCATGACATCGAAGGCAATGGCCAAATTGGGAAATTTTTCAATATCAGGCTTTTCGAACGTTAAAGTTGGGAAAGCTGCAATGCTGAAACGAGGCCAGTCAGTTTTTAATCGTTGCGGATACCCTATGGCATACTGAATCGGCAAGCGCATGTCCGGCAACCCTAACTGGGCTTTAATGCTGCCGTCTTCAAACTGAACCATTGAATGGATAATTGATTGGGGATGAACCACTACTTCAATCTGGTCGGCGGTAAGTCCAAATAACCATTTTGCTTCAATCGATTCTAGCCCTTTGTTCATTAACGAAGCCGAATCGATCGTTACTTTTGCTCCCATGCACCAGTTCGGATGTTTCAGTGCTTTGTCTGGCGTTATTTTTTGCATTTCTTCTTTGGGTAGTGTACGAAATGGTCCGCCCGAAGCTGTAAGATATATTTTTTCAATTCGATTGTGATATTCACCCTGCAAACATTGAAAAATAGCAGAATGTTCAGAATCAACAGGATAGACAGGTACTTTATTCGTTTCTGCAAGCCGGGTTATTAATTCTCCGGCAACTACCAGTGTTTCTTTATTTGCCAGAGCAATGGTTTTATGTGCTTCGATTGCCCGTATAGTAGGTTCAAGTCCCGAATACCCAACCATTGCCGTAAGCACCACATCAACAGAAGGTAACGTGACGATTTGTTCTATGGCTTCATTGCCGGCAAAAACTTTTACCGGTAAATGTTTTAAGGCTTCTTTTACCTGCTTGTATTTTTCTTTGTTTGCAATAACAACATGATTAGGAACAAATTGATGAGCTTGCTGTATAAGTAGTTCTGCATTATTATTGGCTGTAAGCACCTCTACCTCAAACTGGTCAGGATTTGCCGCAATAACATCAAGTGTTTGCGTTCCGATTGATCCGGTTGATCCGAGGATGGCAATGCGTCGTTTCACTGAAAATGTTTTGTTTATTAGTTTGTTACGTGTTTTGAATTGTAAAAACTCAGAAAGACAAAATAACGTAAATTATTGTTTGAAATCGCGTTAGAACACAATATATTCTTCTGGATTAATAGGCTGGCCGTCATGCCACAATTCAAAATGGAGATGAGGGCCTGTTGAAAGTTCTCCGGTATTACCAACTATAGCAATGGCTTCTCCTGCCGAAACTCTGGCTCCCTGCTGTTTTAATAGCACTGCACAATGTTTGTAAACAGAGATAACATTCGATGAATGTTGTACTTGTATAATATAACCGGTTTCTAAAGTCCATGTAGAGAGAATAACTGTTCCATCAAGCGTCGATTTGATAACCGTATTGGCAGCTGTTGCAATGTCGATACCCAAATGTTTTGCATTAGGATTGTAATGACTTGTTATAACACCATTTACAGGTTTAAAAAAGTAAAAACGGGCAAAATCGGAATGTGTTTGCTTGTTTTTATTTTTTGCGGAAGCCGATAAGTTATATTGCTCTTCTTCTTCAATTTGTTTACGAAAAAGCGAATCGGTTTTTGATCGTTGAAATTTGATGTCTTTAAGCTTTACACTGTCAACCTGTTTGGAGTTGAATTCCGGATTTTCGGGCTGTTTGCCTGATATCACAGCTTCCAGATCATGCATGTAACGATCCCTGAGATTTATTTCTTTCTGAAGAGAATCGAGTCGGAGTGCACTTTCAACAATACTTCTTCTCATATTCGGATCCGGGTAGCCGGGTATTAATTCTCTGATGTCGGTATAAGCGACCAGGAAAAAGACAATAGCGATTAATAGAAAACCCAGCAAGCCGCCTATCCATGCAAAATTGAATGCAGAGAGTCGCAGGTGTGCCAGTTCTTCAAACGTATTATCGTTGTAAATTATCAGCCTGTATTTGTCTTTCAGCTTTCTGATAAATTTACGTTTAGGCTTGTTCATTTGCTTGTTGCTATTTTACCCTAAAGCTGCAAAAATAACCTGAAATACAGGTTCGCCGGATGCTTTATAATATGTTAACAAAATAAAAGTTTTGAAATGTTAACCGACCGTGCCATCCGGATGTATCACTTTTACATGTACAGCTTCACTTTGCCATAAACCATGTTTGGTGCAATAAGCCATGGCTTGCAGGCATACGCTAACCTGAGGAGTAATGTAAAAGTCAACTTCTGCATGAGCTGGCTTTCCTCCAAGTGAACCCGGAAGATAGCGCATTTCTGCGAGCATTGTTTCGCGATCCCAAAGCTGAATGTATCCGATATGGTGTGTTCCTTCGTCCGGATGAACAAATTGACTACCCATCCGTATCTTTACTTTCAGAACTTCGCCTTCTTTTACTTCGTTTGCACATTCAATATATGGTGTGTGACGATCGAAATAATCTTGTTGTAACTCATTTTCAGGCTTTTTTATGTCGCTGTATTTCGAAACTCGAGGCATAACACAATGATTTTAATTCTATCCAAACTTATAAAAACTCTTTTGAAAAAAATATTTTAGAAAAAGCTTGCATTGAATAGAAATAGCAGTATCTTTGCAGCACAAAATCGCGGGGTGGAGCAGTTGGTAGCTCGTTGGGCTCATAACCCAAAGGTCACAGGTTCGAGTCCTGTTCCCGCAACTTCAAGGCAGTCTTTCAAGGCTGCCTTTTTTATTTTATTATTCTTTTTACGACAATCATAGATCTTTTAAAACAAAAAGAGCTACCTCTTAAGTAGCTCTTTTTGGTGATTAAGATGAAAATCAGGCTTTTTCTGCAGAAGAGATTTTTGCCCATGTATCTTTTAATGTTACAGTTCTGTTAAATACTGGTTTTTCGATTGTACTATCAGGATCTACACAAAAATAGCCGATACGTTCAAATTGAAATTTATCAAGCGCTTTCGCTCCTTTTACAAAGGGTTCGATATATCCGGTTACAGTTTTTAAAGAGTCGGGGTTGAGATTTTCCTTGTAATCGTGTCCTTCCTCAACGTCTTCAGGACTTTCACTTTGAAATAAACGGTCGTAAATACGTACTTCTGCTTCAACGGCATGTTTTGCCGAAACCCAGTGAATGGTACTTTTAACCTTGCGCCCATCAGGCGAATTACCTCCACGAGAAGCCGGATCGTACGTGCAATGTATAATGGTAACGTTACCATTGTTATCTTTTTCAATGCTTTCGCATTTAATGAAATAAGCATATCGTAAACGAACTTCGATGCCTGGCGAAAGTCGGAAGAATTTTTTAGGAGGATTTTCCATAAAATCTTCCCGTTCGATGTAAAGTTCTTTCGAAAAAGGAACCTGACGAGTGCCGTCTTCCGGATTTTCCGGATTGTTGATGGCTTCGAGATATTCTTCCTGATTATCAGGATAGTTGTCTATTATAAGTTTCACCGGATTAACAACACCCATTACACGTAGAGCTCTTTTATTCAGATCTTCGCGTAAGCAAAATTCAAGGAATGAAACATCAATAACGTTATCTCGTTTTGCTACGCCTACTTTTTCGGCGAAACTGCGTAATGCTTCGGGTGTAAAACCACGACGCCTTAATCCGCAAATAGTTGGCATTCGAGGGTCGTCCCAACCACTTACGAATTTGTTTTTAACCAGTTCGAGCAATTTTCGTTTACTCATAACGGTATAGCTGATATTAAGACGAGCAAACTCTATTTGTTGCGGAGCATAAATGCCTATGGCATTTACAAACCATTCGTACAACGGACGATGAACGTCAAACTCAAGTGTACAGATAGAGTGAGTGATGCCTTCGATTGAATCGCTTTCGCCGTGCGCATAGTCGTACATAGGATAAATACACCATTTGTTACCTGTGCGGTGATGTTCGGAATGAAGAATGCGGTACATTACCGGGTCGCGAAGCAACATATTGGGTGAAGCCATGTCTATTTTTGCACGTAGTGTGCGTGAGCCATCAGAAAACTCACCAGCTCGCATACGCCGGAAAAGATCAAGATTTTCTTCGACCGAACGATTGCGGTATGGGCTTTCTTTTCCCGGAATGGTCGGTGTTCCACGGTATTGGCTCATTTCTTCAGCATTAAGATCGCAAACATAAGCTTTACCGAGCGTGATTAATTTTTCGGCCCATTCATATAACTGATCGAAATAATCGGATGCATAATATTCCCCGTCCCACTGAAATCCGAGCCAACGAACATCTTCTCGGATAGAATCGACATATTCGGTATCTTCTTTTACCGGATTAGTATCGTCAAAACGAAGATTACATTTACCTCCGTATTTTTTTGCTAAACCGAAATTCAGGCAGATAGACTTTGCATGTCCTATATGCAGGTAACCATTAGGTTCTGGCGGAAATCGAGTATGTACACGGTTTCCAAACCTTCCGGTACGGTTGTCTTCGTCAATTCGTTGTTCAATAAAATTCTTGATTTCTTTAATTCCGGATTCTTCTGTATTTACCGGGTTTACAACATCGCTCATACGATCGTTTTTTAGGACAATTACAACTAAGCCTTTCGGCAAATAGATAATTATATTGATACTGTATATTACAAAAGTAAAGGAATATTTGCTTGAAAGAAGAACTCCTGCCAAAAAATTCCTTATGTCGTACAGCAAATGTATTTTTGCAGAAAAAAGAATAAAAAATGGGCGTAATACATCTCGAAAACATGGAATTTTATGCTTACCATGGTTGTTTTGCAGAAGAAGCTATAGTAGGAAATAATTTTATTGTAAATCTTTGGTTGGAAACCAATACGGAAAAGCCTTCGGAAACAGATGATATAAACGATGCGCTTAACTACCAACAGACATATTTATTGGTAAAGGCTCAAATGGAGATCCGTTCTCATTTGCTTGAAAATGTTTGTATGCGAATACTAGACACTCTTTTTGATAACTTTTCTCAATTAAATGAGGCAAGAGTGAAAGTAAGCAAGCTGAATCCTCCAATGGGAGGGCCTATGAAAGCTGTCAGTGTTGAACTTTCGCATAAAAAATAAATTATGGGAAAGCAAAAGACATGTCCACGATGTGGAAAAACATTCGAATGTAATCACGGTTCTGTATGCTGGTGTTCTTCTTATTCTATTGATAAAGAAAATATTGAACTATTAAAAAGAGAATTTGAAGACTGCCTTTGTGAAGATTGTTTGAGACTTTACGCTAAAAAATGACACTGATATTTTCGTATTTAACGAATTTGTGTACATTTGCAGTCCCAAATGGTCGCTTGGCCGAGTGGTTAGGCAGCGGTCTGCAAAACCGCGTACGGCGGTTCGAATCCGCCAGTGACCTCACTTGTTAATCGCAATTATCTTTTAGATGATTGCGATTTTTTATTTTTTGTAGTCTAAAATTATTTGTAATTGGAATTAAATACAAATTTAGTAAATGCTTTGCATTAAGCATTTCATTGAACTTAAAGGCAATAAGTTTGTGATTTGTATTATTTGTCGATTGTGTTTAGTCTATGCTTAATTCATTTTAATCTCGGTGCTCTTTAAGTAATATTTTCTTTAATTCTTTTGCCATATTTGATGCAAAAACGAAGTCGTTAAGATGTTCATTGTCATTAAATAAAATTTCTTTATTACATCCTTCCCATTCTTTCTTTCCTTTGTAAATGAACACAATTTTTTCACCAATTTCCATTACTGAATTCATGTCGTGAGTATTGATAATGGTGGTAATGTTGTATTCTTCTGTGATTTCTTTAATTAAATTATCTATGATGATAGAAGTTTGAGGATCGAGTCCCGAATTGGGTTCGTCACAAAATAAATATTTAGGATTTAAGGCGATAGCACGAGCAATGGCAACGCGTTTTTGCATCCCTCCACTTATTTCGCTTGGATATAAATGGTTTACATTCTTTAAATTAACTCTCTCAAGACAAAAATTAGCACGATCTCTTTTTTCAGATGATGACATATCGGTGAACATATCCATTGGATACATAATGTTTTCTTCTACTGTCGAAGAATCGAAAAGGGCCCCGCTTTGAAAAAGCATTCCAATTTCCATTCGGAGTCTCTTTTTTTCGATAAACGATAAGTTGTTGAAAAAAATATCACTACCGTATATAATGTCTCCTTCATCAACCTCGTGTAGTCCGATAATTGATTTTAATAAAACAGTCTTACCCGATCCGCTTTGGCCAATAATCAGGTTCGTTTTTCCGGTTTCAAAAGTTACCGATATGTTTTGTAAAACTTGTTTTTCTGCAAAGGATTTTGATATATTTCGAACCTCAATCATGAGAGAAGTAGTTGTGTGAGTAATACATTAAAAAACAAAATAAGCACACTGCTATAAACAACTGCCATTGTACTGGAGCGCCCTACACTTACCGATCCTCCTTCGACATAATACCCCATATATCCGGAAACGGTAGTAATAATAAAAGCAAATATGGCCGATTTTATTACAGAATAAGTGACATAAAAAGGAACAAATCCACGTTGAACGCCTGTAATAAAATCATTGGTGGATAATGAACCGGTTGCAATTACGGCTAGCCATCCTCCCCAAATTCCTGTAACCATGCTTATTAAGGTTAAAATAGGGTTGAATAAAACTAATGCAACTATCTTGGGTAAATTAAGGTAACTGGCCGAGTTTACTCCCATAATTTCGAGAGCATCAATTTGTTCGGTTACCCGCATAGTGCCAATTTCTGACGCAATATTAGATCCAACTTTTCCCGCAAGAATAAGACCAACCATTGTTGAAGAAAATTCTAAAATCATGGTGTCTCTTGCAGATAATCCGACAATGTACATCGGTAGTAGCGGATTATTAAGATTATAGCGCACTTGCAGCGTGATTACTGCCCCCATAAAAATGGAAATTATAATAACAATAGGAATAGAATTTACTCCCAGTTTTTGAATTTCTTTAACCATTTGTCTGTAGTACATCGTGTAATTTTCAGGACGGACAAACGTTTTCTTCAAAAAGAGGAAGTAGCATCCCAATTGGTGCATTACTTTATCTATAATCATTTTTATCTGTATTGAGATTGCAAATGTAGGTACAAATCGAGTAATTCTCAGCGACAAGCTGATTTCCTATGCTTGCTTATGTCATTTATAACTGAAAAAAAAATGTAATTTCGCAAAAAAACTACTTAGCATGAACCAAAATTATTATTGCGTGATTATGGCGGGAGGAATAGGAAGTCGTTTTTGGCCTCTTAGTCGTAAGTCAAAACCAAAACAATTTCTTGATATACTGGGTACTGGTAAAACATTAATTCAGCAGACTTTCGATCGTTTTAAAAGTATTATTCCAGTTGAAAATATATTAATCGTTAGTAATCAGGAATATGCTGATCTGATTTACGAACAGTTACCTGAAGTTTTAAAAGAGAATGTTTTGTTAGAGCCAATGCGCAGAAACACAGCACCTTGTATAGCATATTCTAATTTTAAGATTTTGAAATCAAATCCACATGCCAGCATTGTGGTTGCTCCTTCCGATCATTTGATTTTAGATGAAAAACGTTTTATTGAAAATATTGAACATGGTTTAGCTTTTGTTTCTTCGCAAAAAGTATTATTAACTTTGGGTATTCATCCTAGCCGACCAGAAACAGGCTATGGCTATATTCAGGCTGACAGCGAAGTTATTTGTGACTATTTTAGACCGGTGAAAGTTTTTACAGAAAAGCCAGACTTAGCGATGGCTAAGTTGTTTTTAGAGAGTGGAGACTTCTACTGGAATTCTGGCATTTTCATGTGGTCGTTACCCTCTATTCTTGATGCTTTTAATGAATATTTGCCAGAAATTCAGGCTTTATTTTCTGAAGATGTCCAGTATTTCAATACTGACAAAGAAGCTGATTATATCAAATCTGTTTATTCTCATTGTAAGAATATCTCAATTGATTATGGAATAATGGAAAAAGCATCTAATGTCTATGTAATATGCTGTGATTTTGGTTGGTCTGATTTGGGAACCTGGGGGTCATTGTATGATCATATTTCGCATGATGAATATGCTAATGCTATTTCTGGGAACAGGGTTCAAACATATAAAACGAAAAATTGTATAGTTAGTGTTCCTGAAGATAAATTAGTTGTTATACAAGGACTTGAAAATTATATTATTGCAGAATCTGATAATGTTTTAATGATTTGTAAAAAAGAAGAAGAACAAGAAATTAGAACAATTGTAAATGATGTTGCACTGAAGCAAGGTGAAAAATTTATATAGAGCAAGTTAGTTGTTTGATGTAAAAGGAGAAAGGGACTTAAATTTTAAATTTAAGTCCCTTTCTCCTTTTACATTTTAATATTCCCAAAGATCTTGTTCGTATTCAAAAATACTATTTTTGATTCTCTCTGATTCATATAACTGATGAACGTTCTGAGTATATTCCTGAATTTGACGATTGTCATAAACGTTTGATTCTGCAATAATTCGACTTCCGAACCTTCTTTGTAAGAAGAAATCATCGAATGAAATGGGCTGAGAATCGTTATTAGTATTATAAACCATATGGTTGGCGAAAAGCGGTCTTACCTCAGGAAAGTAGATCCAGAAAGTTTGCGTTTTAACCAACTCATCAGTTGGGTTCCCATTTTGATCTTCTCTGTATGTAATACGAATAGGGCATAAACCTATTATACGTACTTGTAATGTTGAGTAATTGCGATCAAAAAACCAACGTTCTTTAATTAAAAGCTGTTTAACATCGTCTTTGCGACGTTTAAATTGAACAACAGTGTCTTTTGATTCTCCTTGTTCATTTGTTGCTTTTATCCTTTTTTCTCCAGCACCCATTAATCTTTCAAGCTTTTCTTTAGTAATAACTTGCTTGAACTCATTTTTTGTGTCAATATCAGGGTCGTAAGCTGTCAAATTATACTTATCAATACCTTCCAGTAAAAGGTCAATAAGACTCATTCTGTCCCCAATAGGTCGTGTCGGAAAATATAAAGGCAAATTTTGTTTTTCCCTTAGGTCTACTATTCTCCAAATTGTTTTTGACCACATTACATCTGCCTCACGTGTATAAGGGTAAGGAACTAGTTTCTTGTTCGGTATGTGTTCATTTACATACACTTCTTTCAGGCGATCAACATTGTCCTGAGCGTACACCCCTGTTGTAGCCAGTAACATGGTTATTCCAATAAATAAAAACGATTTTGCCTTCATAGCGTACATTTTTTTCTATTATTTCAATGTTATAGTAACAGGCGTTAATTCACGAACTTGTGTTCCTACAACTGCTTTTATTTCACTAAAATATAATTTAGTGTTTTTTGCTCCTCTGTTGATATATTCTTCCATTTCCGTAGTTAATTTGTTGGATTTGGAAACAGATTCTTTATTATACCCTCCAACTGTCAATTCCATTTTAAATGAAACAACACGGCAATTAAGTTCAAAATCAAAATTTTCCATTTGAGCAATGGCAAAAGGTGAAGCAAGAAGCATCTCTTTCGATAATCCACCACCTTTAGATCCGCCTATTTTTGCAACAGGATCTGGTACTCCTTTTACTCGAAATGTTTTAGTTCCAATTACTTTTTTAGAGCCTTCTATTTCTGCATAAATTGTTATAACAGAAGATGTTCCATTTCCTGGATTTACCGCCCAGCCACCGTCCGCGGTTTTATTTATAGCCCCATTCGTAATAGTAGCAGATATTTTATCAGAAGGAATACCTGGCACAGAAATATCTACAGGATTACCTCCCGGGACATCACGGTAAAATACATTCATTTTACTAGCTGATATTACAGCTGAAGGTTCGGATACTTGATATTCTGCACGAAATGATCGTGTTATATCAGCTCCACCATTGGGCGATTTTAACTTTATAAGACCACCCCACTTCCGGGAACCTACCGCCCCACCTGTAACTGTATAGACTCCTTTGCCGTTTTTAACGGGAACAGTTTCATATGGTTGTCTCATTTTTAATATGTACGAACCATCGGGCTGGCGTATAGAATCATAAGACCCTATACAAATTTCTGGATTTTGAGTAGAATCGGATGCAGCAATAAAAATTTGGGCAGAATATTGATTTCCTTTTAAAACATAATTAGATTTTGGTAATACAACTGCTTCTAATTTATTGAAAGTAAAGGCTCCTGCATCAATACTTGCATATAAATAGCGAAGAATGTCAGATTCGGCATTTCTAACATTAGCTTGAAGACCAGATAATTCTGTAATAATTGCAATCAACGGAATATGCTCAAAGTTTTCTGTTTCCCAAGTCTTTCTTTCTCCATCTGGAGCAAGAGGAGGATCTTTCGTTTCTAAACTTTTTTCAATAGATTCTTTTACACTTTCAGCTTTTGGATCAAGCATCCCTACAAAAAAGGAATTAAGTTCTCCTATTTTTTTTCGCAAATCTTTAGATTTACCCTTGTTAATCATGATATTGGCAGGAATATCTTGGTTATCCTTTGAGTTGATTTTTAGAGGGTTTATTTTCCCTCCTTCTTCAATCGCTTCTGCTTTTTTTCCATCAGCCGTGGTAATTATCTCTATTTTTAAAGATTGAATATAATCTATTACCTCTTTTGTCTGTTTTTGAACTTGGTGAGCTAAATCTACATATCTTCCAGCCTTTGCATGATTTGTTATGTCTGCCTGAGCAAATGCAGAGTACATTAACTCATTTTTATCTTTAAAATTTTCAGTTGTTTTTGTCAAACCTGTATCTACATTAACAAAAGCGTTTAGTACTTCTTTTTGAACATTCAATGCTAACATTGCAGTCAAAAATAAGTACATCATACCTATCATTTTCTGTCTAGGTGTCTCTTTTCCGTGCCCCATTTTATACTAGAAAAAGTAGCGTTAACGTTTAGATGCATTCATTGCAGAAAGCATATTACCATAGATAGTATTAAGACTAGCTAAATTTTGGCTAAGTTTTGCTATCTCTTCACGATAAAGCTTCGTTTCGTCAACTGAAGATTGTAAATTTTTGAGCATCTCTTCCATTCCTCCGTAGAGTTGCTCTGTATTTTTTAAACTTTCTTGTGTCCCTTTTAATTGTAATTCATAAAGGGCATTAAGTTGGTCTAAATTTAATGTTAACTGATCTAATTTTTGTCCGTAACTTTTTCCACCTTCTGAAATTGAATTGTAATAAGCAGAAATTGAGTCGGTTAGCTTCTTGTAATTGTCTGTTAATAATGAACTGGAATTATTAAGCTGTTCAGCAACATGTTGCCCTGATTGTTCTACAATTCCTGCAACTTTTACATAGGAGTTACTTAATGCTCCCATTGCTGTATGTAATGTTTCGGTTGATGAAGAATAAGAATCAGTTAATTTGTCAAATGTCTGAGCTGCATTTTTTAAATTTTCTGAATATTGCTGAGCTGCAACGGTCGATTCTGTAATATCTGAAATTTTAGAAGCAGCTGATCCTAATTTTGAAAGACCTTCACCAACTCGATCTATCGCTTCTTCTGAGATATTGGATCCTCCAACTAGAGCGTCAAAACGTTCTAAATTTGTGCGATTCCCAATAATACCTTCCTTATAGGATTCCATTTCATCATCTTCTGTCATCCCTGCCAGTTCAGGGTATACCAAAGTCCAATCGAGTTCTTCATGTAATGGCTCAAACGCTGAGAAAAAGAAAATTAAGGCTTCTGTACATAAACCGACTGTAAGCATAATCCCTGCACCAGGCCAATGCTGAATTTTGAATAACGCACCGATTAACACTACAGTTGCTCCCCAACCATAGACTTTTGCCATAAATTTTTTCCATCCAGTTGTCTCTACGAGCTCAGAAATATTCATGATCTAATAATTACTTGTTGTTAATTACTGTTACCTAAGAAAGAACGTACACATCGGAACCCTATATATGATTTAGAGGTATCCTGATATTCGTAAGTACGGGCAGATGTTTGCATGTAATAAGCAATATCTTTCCATGAACCTCCTCTTACAACTTTTCTTTTTAGTACTGGCGGATCATCCGGGCGAGCATTGTATTTATAATCTGGATTAAGATCGTGTGTATAGACATAAGCTGATTCATCATATGCGTTAGCGGTCCATTCTGAAACATTTCCCGCCATATCATAAAGATTGAACTCGTTTGGCTCAAAACTAGCTACTTTCATACATGTCATGCCTCCATCGTCGCCATAACGACCACGCATTGGTTTAAAGTTTGCAAGGAAACATCCCTTGTTATTACGGGTGTACAATCCACCCCAAGGGTACATAGATAAAGCTAAACCTCCACGGGCAGCATATTCCCATTCTGATTCGGTTGGTAACCGATAATCCTGAACAAAAGATTCCCCTGACTTATGTAAGGCATTGTTTAATAATTGAGTACGCCATATACAAAATGCTGTAGCCTGTTTCCATGATACCCCGACAACAGGGTAATTATCAAAAGCTGGATGCCAAAAGTACATTGTTGTTGCAGGCTCATTAAATGAATAGGTAAAATCCGCTATCCAACATAATGTATCTGGATAAACATTAACAACATCACGAATTACGAAAGAAGATCGATTTGTGATTTTTACTTTTTCTCCTTGTGCATTGATTATCTGACCGTCGTATTGTTTTGTTTGAAAATTGTAGCGGTTACTTTTTTCAGCAGCTTGCTTTAAATCAACCCAGTAATACTCAAACATCAGTTTACGTGTGTCTATTTCTTTACGACGATAGAAACGTTCTTGATCAGACAGATAAAGATCTTTTACAGCTTCTGAAACTTCTTGTTCAGATAAATCTATTTTAGTTTCCCAATTAAGCATTGGAGGGTCAATGGGATTTCCTAATTCATCTTCTGAAATAATGAAATCTTGAATCTGATCTCCTAACATACGACGCATGATAGAATCACGGACCCAGTAAACAAACTGGCGATATTCATTATTGGTAATTTCTGTCTGATCGATCCAAAAAGCATCGACTGAAACGGTTTTACTCATTGTATTTTGAGCATACGCAACTTCTTGATCACTAGGTCCCATGTTGTAGCTTCCCTGAGGTAAAAATACCATTCCGAAAGGTTCGGGCTCTGTGTATTTTTTTCGTCCAGACACTCCTTCGAGTTCTCCACTGCCGGACGATCCGCCACAACCGTAAAGTATGGTTGCTAAAATACTGAAAATCAATGCCTTTTTCATATTAAAAATATATTACTCCTCAAAAAAAGTATAGGCGCTAAAATTAACTATTATTTTGAAAATAGGAATCCTCCTTATAAAAATCTGATACTTTTATACCGGTGAGGAACTTTTTCTTTTTTTAACCCAAACGCGTACGAAACCATTAATTCAACTGATCCATCTGAAAATTTTCCAACAGGTGATAACACATTTGCATCATACGCAATACCAATCTTCATTCCGTTGAATAGCTGGAATCCAACCATTCCGGTTAATGCATCGTTTACCCGGTACGAGATACCTGCCCAAATTTTATCGTTATACGAAATATTCGTATTGAAATTTAGTTGTGTACCTTGCCAATATGTCATGATAAAGACCGATGGGCTTAACGTAATAAGAGGATTCGATGGTAACTGGTAATTATAACCTGCCGTTAAATACGCATGACGAAGTAGTTTTGTTTCACTTACTGTAGAAGTATTTGTTCCGGTATATTTTAATGTTGGACTGTTTATGTGAGTAACAGATGCTCCAAAGTACACTTCGTCAGTGGAATACCAAATACCAACACCTGCATCAAGAACGTTAATTTTTTCAGCAGTGCTAGGAATGACATTGTCTGTGGAACTTGATGTTCCTGTAATATCATACGGATATTTCCAGTTAGGAGAAAAATCATTGTTTAGATATCCGATATTGGCTCCAATTCCCATTTTGCCTTTGCCGACAGAAAAACGATAAGCATATGATAGGGAGAAATCAATGTTTTTAGCTGTGAAATATTCGTCTTTTTTAACAAGAATACCAATGCCATGTTCTAAACCAAATAGTTTAAAAGGGGTATGAAGTCCTACAACATCAGTTGTTGGAGCTCCATCTACACCCATCCATTGAATGCGATGAAGGAGATACGCGTTAACCATGTTTGTGCTACCCGTATAACCGGGATTAACAGCAAATTGATTATACATGTTCATTGAAAATTGCGGATCCTGCTGGGCTTGAGCCCAAGGGAAAACAAAAAAACTTATTACTATCGAAATAAGTCCTGCTTTCACAAACCTCTTATGTTCTTTAAGATACCTCAATTTTTATGATATTTATAGGTAAAATAAACAAAAAAATATATCCCGGACAAATTTAACTTTCATTTTGAAAAATAAGGTAAAATGGTTTAAATAATGCTTTTAAAAACATTTATTTAGTTAAATCGTTGAAAATAATACCACCAACGTGCTGGGATCTCTTCATTACAGGCTTTTTGATAATCCGAATAAGTACAGGGAATATAGATACTGTTTGCAGGATCATCTCCTTTTACGGGTATTTCAATCCACCAGCGAGCTGTTTTATTGCTTTTGAAAAAAATCATTTCTTTATCTACCAAAGGGTGTCTTACCAGAAAACGTTTAAAATTGTCAGAATCGTTGGGCGTTTCAGGTTCGCGTAGAACAACTCCTTCTAAAAAATACCAAATAGATTGAGCTATTAATGAAGATGTTATGTTGTTTTGATCTAAAGCTGGATTGCTTTCAAAAAAACCTGCTACTTTAATGTCTGGACTGATTCCTGCATAGCGGGTTAATTGACAGAACTCTTCACCTACAAAGCCATTTGGCGAAGCTTGAGAAGATCCGGGAGCATCGGCATGTTTAACCGAGCCAATGTCAAAACTTGCCATATTGGCAAATCTAAAATAAGGTTCAGCATCTGCAAGATTAAAACGTATTTGCCCTACACGTAACGTTGTAAAAAGCTTGTCTTCCATTAAATCGGTTACTGCCGGATCTATATAATAAACCTGACTACCAATGTTAACATAATCCATTGCCGAGTTTTGATCTGCTATCTGAGAAAGGTACGATCGTGAAACCGGAATTTTTTTATCCGAAGAATAATCAATTCTAGAATCAACTGTAACTAAACGTAAAGGAAGTGCCAAGTGCGAAGCTGCCATTCCCATAGCAATGGTAAGATCTTGACTTCCACCTATTACCACCGTTACTATATTCTTTGAAGACAATTCAATCAGAACCTCTCTAAGTCCGTAATACGAATCGTTAACCGTTTTTCCTGTTTTGAGATTTCCTAGATCTGCAATTTTTAATTTTCGTTTAAACCAAAATAGCTTATAAAGTTGCTCTCTTATTTTATCTGGAGCAGCAGCTGAGCCTTGATTGTCAGAATTACGGTCTTCGCAAACGCCTAAGATAACAACCTGATAATCTTCAATATTAATCGGGATGTCTTTCGAATGAACGGAGATCTTGTTTATAAACAAGTTTTCATTAGAAATTCCAATATTAATATCTTTAAAGTCAACAGGCTCAAAATAATCGGTAATGTTCATAAAGAAGATTTACTTTTTTACTTTTTTCTTGGCTTTCGCTTTTGCCGGAGATTTCGATGCTTCTTTAATTATTTTCATGCAAGATTCATAATCAAGAGCAGCGGGTTCTACATCTTTTGGTATTTTGTAGTTTTCTTTATTGAAAGAAATGTAAGGTCCCCAACGTCCGTTTAATACTTGTAATCCTGGTTCGTTCTCAAACGTCTTAATGGTTTTATTCCGATCTTTTTCTCGCTTTTCCTCAATAAGTTCAATTGCTCTTTCTGATTCGATCGTATAAGGATCGTCAATTCCTTTTTTTAACGAATAAAACGCTGATTTATGTTGAACGTAAGGCCCAAAACGTCCAATTGAAACGACCATCTCTGAACCTTCATATTGTCCAATTTTACGAGGAAGACTTAATAAAGCCAGCGCTTCTTCCAATGAGATTTTTTCGATATATTGACCTTGTTGTAAACTGGCATAACGTGGTTTCTCTCCGCCTTCTTCAGTTTTACCAAGTTGTACCATTGGTCCAAATTTGCCCATTTTAGCAAAGACGGGAAGTTTTGTGGCCGGATCTGTTCCTAACTGGCGTTCTCCAATTGAGTGGTCTTTTGAATTGAGCGCATTTTCTACATGAACATGAAATGGCGTATAAAAATGATCGATCATTTCATTCCATACTCGTTTTCCATCCGCAATTTCATCAAATTCCTTTTCGACGCTGGCCGTGAAATTGAAATCCATGATATTAGGGAAATGAATTAATAAATAGTCATTTACAATCATTCCGATGTCACTGGGAAATAATTTGGATTTTTCGGCTCCTGTGTTTTCTGTTTTAATCTCTTTTGAAATTTCGGAACCCGAAAGTGTTAAAATCGAGATTTTGCGTTCAGAACCCATGCGATCTTCTTTCGAAACATATCCACGAGCAAGAATGGTGGATATGGTTGGAGCATAAGTAGATGGACGTCCAATGCCTAATTCTTCCAACTTCTTAACCAAGCTAGCTTCTGTATAACGAGCCGGATGATGCGTAAATTTTTCGGAAGCCTGTATTTGCTTACGATTTAGTAATTGATCGATTTCGAGAGGAGGTAGTAGTGTTTCATCAGTTTCGTCAATTTCCTCGTCTGTCGATTCGTGGTAAACGCGTAAAAAACCGTCGAACTTAATAACTTCTCCGTTTGCTATAAAAAGGCCTTTATGTGTTGATATACCAATAGATACAGTTGTTTTTTCAAGTGCAGCATCGCTCATTTGAGAAGCTATGGTTCGTTTCCATATCAATTCATACAAACGTTTTTCGGCGGCCGAACCCGAAACTGTGTCATTTTCCATGTAGGTGGGACGAATCGCTTCGTGTGCTTCCTGTGCACCTTTGGTTTTTGTTTTGTAATGACGAATATTAAGATATTTTTCGCCATATAAGCCGGTTATCGCTTCTTTAGCTGCAGAAAGAGCTGTTTCCGAAAGGTTTACAGAGTCAGTACGCATGTAGGTTATTTTACCTGCTTCGTACAAGCGTTGCGCAACTGTCATGGTTTGTGCAACCGAAAATCCAAGTTTCCTGCTGGCTTCCTGTTGCAGCGTGGATGTGGTAAACGGCGGAGCCGGCGTCTTTTTACCGGGTTTAACCGAAATATCTTTAATTCGAAACTCGGCATTTCTACAAATCTCTAAAAATGCCTGAGCTTCGGTAAGTGTAGCAAAGCGTTCGGGAAGTTCAGCCTGTAGATTGTATTTTTTCCCTTTTTCGTCTAAAACTTCAAAAACAGCAGTAACCCGATATGCCGAAGTAGACTGAAATGCCATAATCTCACGTTCGCGCTCAACAATAAGCCGAACCGCTACCGATTGTACTCTTCCTGCAGATAATGAAGGTTTTACCTTTTTCCAGAGTAGAGGTGAAATTTCAAAACCAACCAAGCGATCCAATATTCGGCGAGCCTGCTGAGCATTTACCAAATTTTGATTTATGGTACGTGGGTTTTGAATAGCATGTTGTATGGCAGGCTTTGTTATTTCGTTGAAAACTATACGTTTAGTTGTTGTTAAACTTAAACCTAAAACTTCCGCAAGGTGCCATGCAATAGCTTCTCCTTCGCGGTCTTCATCGGATGCGAGCCAAACAGTTTTTGCTGTTTTTGCCAGTTTCTTTAATTCTGAAACAATTTGTTTCTTGTCGTCCGAGACGACATAATCGGGTTTATACTTATTATTAAGATCTATTCCCAGATTTTTTTTTGCCAGATCCCGGATATGACCAAAACTGGATTTTACCAGAAAGTCTTTTCCCAGAAACTTTTCTATCGTTTTAGCCTTTGCAGGAGACTCAACAATTACAAGATTTTCTTCCATTCACAATGGGTTTTTTTGAAAAACTTCACAAAGTAAAGCATTTAGAAACGGATGTTCCAAATTCATGGTAAGTTTTGTTATTTTTGCCCGAAACTCAAAGGAAATTATGAGTAAAAATTCCTACGACGAAAAAAAATACATTAAAGGCTTCTGGATTATTATCCTTTCGCCTTTTGCCCTTTTGTTTCTCATTCTTTTATTGACAGGAACAGGTTTGTTAGGTTTTATGCCGACTTTTGAAGATCTGGAAAATCCAAGAAGCAGTCTGGCTTCCGAAGTAATTTCGGATGACGGAGCACTCTTGGGTAAATATTTTTTTGTTAACCGTTCGTATGTAAGCTTCGATGAGCTTTCGCCAAATGCAGTAAATGCATTGGTTGCAACCGAAGATATTCGCTTTTATAAACATACAGGAGTGGATCTTAGAGGATTAGGTCGTGTTTTCTTTAAAACTATTTTATTGGGAAGCAATAGCTCTGGAGGAGGAAGTACCATTACGCAGCAGTTGGCCAAAAATCTTTTTCCACGCGATACAACATCTAATCACTCATTTTTTGCTCGAAAAGGAACGCTTGCACTTAGTAAATTTAAAGAGTGGATTACTGCTGTTAAGCTTGAACGCAATTATACGAAAGAAGAAATTTTATCGATGTATCTTAATACGGTTCCGTTTGGAGGAAATGCCTACGGAATAAAATCGGCATCTAAAATCTTTTTCAATGTAGAACCCAAGGATCTTAAAATAGAGCAGGCTGCGTTGTTGATTGGTCTGTTGAAAGCTCCTACTGCGTACAGCCCCGTTTTGAACCCCGAGCGCTCGTTAACCCGCCGGAACGTGGTTCTTAAGCAAATGAACAAATACCATTTTATTACGGATGAACAGTATGATTCTTTGTGTCGTTTGCCTATTCGTCTGAATTACAAACCTCAGGATCATAATGATGGTATTGGTACCTACTATCGTGAATTACTGCGTCTTATAATGAGTGCGGAAAAACCTGAACGTGGTAATTATTATTCAGACGATCAGTATAGCGAAGATTCGCTTGAATGGGCAACTAATCCGTTGTATGGGTGGTGTAATAAAAATCGTAAACCTGATGGAACAACTTATAATTTATATAAAGACGGACTTAAGATCTATACAACCATTGATTCTCGTTTACAAGCATTAGCAGAAAAGGCTATGCAGCAGCATTTAATGGGCTCTGTCAATCCTGCTTTTCAGAAAGAGAAAAAAGGAAGAAAAAATGGGCCTTTTGCCAGTAATCTTTCGGATAAAGAAGTGAAACAGCTTCTTGAATCGTCTATGAAGCGAACCGATCGTTACCGAGCTTTGAAAAAGGATGGGGTTTCGGAAGAAGAAATTAATCAAAATTTTCATAAGCGTATTAAAATGAGAATTTTAACGCTTAAAGGTGAAAAAGATACTGTTATGTCACCTTGGGATTCTATTCGCTATTATAAATATTTTTTAAGAGCTAGTTTAATGTCGATGGATCCTCATACCGGCTATATACGGGCTTATGTTGGGGGACCTAATTTTAAATATTTTAAATACGATCAGGTAAAACTAGGACGTCGTCAGGTTGGCTCAACCATAAAGCCTTTTCTTTACACACTGGCAATGCAGGAAGGTTATTCGCCTTGCCAGCTTGTTCCGAATCTTCCTGTAACGTTCGAAGTCGGAGACACCACATGGACGCCTAAAAACTCAGGGAAAACTAAGCATGATGGCGAAATGGTGACCTTAAAGTGGGGACTGGCTAATTCGGTTAACTATATTTCGGCATGGCTGATGCAACGTTTTAATCCGTTGTCAATGATTGATGTAATGCGAAAAATGGGTATTACCGGAAAAATAGATGCAGTTCCTTCTCTTCTGTTAGGAACTCCTGATATTTCGCTTTACGAAATGACGGCGGCGTATTGCACATTTGCTGATAAAGGCGTTTATACCAAGCCTTTAATGGTTACTCGCATTGAAGATAAGACCGGAAATGTTATTGCAACGTTTAAACCTAATAGGGTAGAGGCGTTGAATGAAAAAACCGCTTACCTGATGATTAATCTTATGGAAGGTGTAATTAACGGAGGCACCGGTTCTCGGGTTCGCTATATGTATGGTCTTACAAATCCTATAGCAGGTAAAACAGGAACTACGCAGAACCATTCCGATGGTTGGTTTATTGGAGTAACGCCAAATTTGGTTACCGGAGTTTGGGTTGGCGGCGAAGATCGATCTATTCACTTCGATAATCTTTCGATGGGACAGGGAGCCAGTATGGCTCTACCGATCTGGGGAATTTATATGAAATCGGTTTATGCCGATCCTAAAATTGGATTGTATAATGGCGATTTTGAACGACCATCTGGTGTTATTGTAGACACCAATTGTTCCGCTTCAGGAGGTGCCTCCTCGTCAGGAGAGACTCAAAGGGAAGATGATTATATGGAATAATTCTTTTTAATAGAATAAAATCAAAGTAAAAGGGAAACTACATCAGTTTCCCTTTTTTGTGCATTGTTGTTTTTTAATCTATTTTAGAATTTTTCTAAATAAAAACTTGCAACCGAATAATTGTTCAGTTAAATTTGCATTCAATGAAACTGAAAGACGAAAATAAAATACCTCAAATTTACAAAGCTACTTTAAGGCTGGTAGCAAATTATGGCTTATCTGGTATATCGATGGCTAATATTGCTAAAGAGGCGGGTATAGGTACTGGTACGCTTTATACATATTTTCTCAGCAAAGAGGAACTCATTAGTTCTCTTTATATTGAGACTAAAAAATGCCATGGAATAAACTTATGTCAGAAGTTTTCGATTGAAGCACCTGTAAAGCTTGTTTTTAGAGAAATATGGATGAACTTTTTGCAGTATCGTATTGATAATTATGAAGAAGGTGTTTTTCAGCATCAATATTTAGTGTCGCCGTATATTCAAAATGACATGGAAAGTTATGAGGTGACCCGCAAATTACTTAATCCTGTTTGTGAGATATTTGAACGTGGAAAGCGGGAAATGCTAATTAAAAATGTTGATTGTAAATTGCTTATGGTTTTAGTAAGCGGGTTTGTTAATGAACTGGTAGAAGAATCTCGTGCTAATATGATCGAATTAACGCCTCAGTTGCGCGAAGATGCTTTTTTAATATGCTGGGATGCAATCAAAGCTTAATTTTTTAACTTTTAATCGAATAATTATTCGACTTATAGTGAGTATTAATTAAATAAGTAATAATAAAATGGATTTAATTCAAACACTTAACTGGCGCTATGCAACCAAACGCATGAACGGCCAATCAGTTTCTCAGGAGAAAATTGACCGGATCCTTGAAGCAACAAGGCTTTCGGCTTCTTCTCTTGGTTTACAGCCATATTCAATTTTTGTGATAACTGATAAGGAGCTTCTTTCTAAGATACAAGCTGTTTCTCATGATCAGCCTCAAATTAGTGCTTGCTCGCATTTGCTGGTTTTTGCTTCTTGGGATAATCTAACAAACGAACGTATTGATGGTTTTGTTAAAGATTTTGAAGATGCTCGCGGAGCTATTCCCGATTCGATGGTTGCTTACATAAATAATCTGAGAGCCATGACGCAGCGTTCGGCTGAAGATAATTTTAACTGGCTTGCCCGTCAGGCGTACATCGCATTGGGAACGGCACTTATTGCTGCAGCCAACGAACAAGTCGATTCAACCCCTATGGAGGGATTTGTTAATGAAGAACTTGATAAGTTGCTCAATTTGAGAGCCGAAGGTCTTCGGTCTGTGCTCATTATGCCTATAGGCTATCGCGATGAAGCCAACGATTATCTCGTTAATCTTCCTAAAATTCGACGTTCTGCAGAAAAACTTTTTGTGAAACGCTAATTAAAATATTGTTATTCATTGTTGTACATCCGAAATTTGTTATAGTTTCGGATGTTCGTTTTATATAGTGTCGTGTTTCCAAAAATACCGTAGTCAGCAATTTTTTTATAATTAAGTAAAAAGATTGCAAATACTAAACTTCTATATCGATGAAAACAGCTATTGTTATTGGTGCCAGCGGATTAACAGGTACTCACCTTCTTCGTATACTTCTAGAAGACGATCGATTCGGGAAAATAATTGTTTTTGTGCGTCGGGGGTTGGGAATTCATCACCCTAAATTGGATATTCATATTGTTGATTTTGAAAAGATTGATAACTGGGGACCTTTGATTCAGGGAGATGTCCTTTTTTCGTGTCTTGGTACGACTTTAAAAAAAGCAGGGAGCAAGGACGAACAGTATAAAGTTGATTATACCTACCAATATAACGTTGCCGCAGCTGCAGCCAAAAATGGTGTACCCATTTATGTGCTTATATCTTCGATGATGGCTTCGCCCAAATCGAATGCATTTTATACCCGCATGAAAGGTGAGTTAGAACAGGATATATGTTTATTGGATTTTTCTCACATTCACATTCTCCGACCCGGAATTCTGGATGGCCCGCGAAAGGAATCGCGTCCGGGAGAAAAAGCAGGAATTGTAATTGCTCGTTTATTGGCTCATGTTCCTGGATTACACAAATATCGTCCTGTTCATGTTCAGACAGTCGCGCAGGCAATGGTGAGCGCTTCTTTTGATATTGCTGAAAAGCTAAAAATTTATGAACTTGAGGGCGTATTTGATCGAGCAAAAAAAGGTTGATTTTTACAATAAACATTGCTGTTGGATGGCTTTTGTTCTTAAATAAATATTTTAGCGTAAAATATTATCGATATGTCTGGTTTAGTTGCCAATATCCCGCCTTTGTTTTCTAATTTTTTGCTGGTTACAATATTTTCGTTACTTATTGGCTTGTCTCAACGTAAATTACACAGCGATCGTGAAGAGTCGAGTCTTATCGGAACTGATCGAACCTTTACGTTTATTGGCATTCTGGGCTATATTTTATTGATATGCCAGCCTGTCGAAAAATATTTATACTTAAGCGGTGGAGCCGTAGTCGCTGCACTTTTTTCTATTTATTACTGGCAAAAATCAAAAACGAACGAAGGTTACGGAATAACCACGTTGCTTATTGGTTTGATAACCTATACCTTGCCGTTATTGGTTCAGACACAACCTTTTTGGTTTACTATGCTGGTTTTGGTCGTCGTCTTGGTTTTAACCGAGATGAAAGATTCTTTTGGCAATTTTGCAGCTCGCTTTGATCGCGACGAATTGGTAACACTTGCTAAGTTTTTGACTATAGCTGGAGTTATTCTTCCCGTTGTTCCGGATACTCCGATTGTTTCTTATCTGACAATTACGCCTTATAAAATATGGTTGGCTGTTGTTGCTATTTCGTCCATCTCGTACGTTAGTTATTTGTTACGCAAGTTCGTTTTTCCGGATAAAGGTATTTGGATAACCGGGCTATTGGGAGGCATGTACAGCTCTACTGCTACCACTTTTGTACTTTCGAAAAAAATGCGCGTTGCCGGAACTGATCGGTCTGAATATGTTGGCGCAATTTCTCTGGCAATAGCCATGATGTATCTGCGGATTTTGATTCTCGCTTATGTTTTTAGCCCGCAATTAGCTCATATATTGCTCCTTCCTTTATTTCTGCTGTTTGTTGTTTCACTAATGCTTGCACTTGTTATTTACTGGACGGGTCGTCAGCATAAATTACAGGCTAGCGAAGACTGGTCAAATCAGGGAAATCCGCTGGAGTTTAAAATTGCGCTGCTGTTTACCGTTTTGTATTTGATCTTTACGTTTGCAACGCATTGGTCTATTCAGCAGTTTGGTAACAAAGGACTTTCTACTTTGTCCTTTTTAGTAGGTATTACCGATATTGATCCCTTTTTATTGAATCTTTTTCAAGGTAAATATATTATAACCAATCAATTGATTGCCATTGCTGCATTGCAAGCCATGGCTTCAAATAATTTTGTCAAGATGCTTTACACCTTAAGTCTTTCGCGCATGGCTCAATGGAAACGAACCATTATCTCATTTTCTATTCTGGTTGTATTAAACTTACTGGCCGTTATTTTAATATAACGACTAACGGCTTACCCAAAACAAGATTGCTAAAATAACGACGGCAATAGTCAAGATTGTATAAGGACTGGCAAAGTTAAACGTGTAGCCTAATCCTGATCTTTTTCTAACAAAGAAACGAGGATCGAAAGGGTTGTAATAGAACAATCCCCATTTGTAGTTATCCCTGTTTTCGCCCATGTGGTATAGCTCTTTTTTGCTTACTTTCTTTTTCATGGCGTTAGAATTTTAGGCAGACGTTTGAATAAGCAAATATCTATTTATTGCCGTATTTGGAAAAGAATTATGGCATAAATTTTATGCAAGCGGGGGCTTGTATTTTGACTTCTTTTCCGGTTCTTACTAATAAACCCGTTCTCTTATTTGCTTTGAAGACTAAAATATTTTCTGAATCTTGGTTTGCAACAAGCAAAAAATTACCAGTTGGGTCGAACGTGAAAAAACGTGGTGTTTGCCCCATTGTTGACTGATGGGCAACAAGTGTAAGCTTACCAGTTTTGTTGTTAATTTTGAAAATAGCAATATCGTTATTTGCCGCACGGTTAGATACATACAGAAAATGCCCGTTCGGACTAATTGCAATTTCGGCTGAAGCCGGTTTTCCTGTTTTACCTTTTTTTATTGTCGAAATGAGTTGCTTTGACGTTAGTTTTCCTGTTTTTGGATTCACGAGTAATACGTCAATAGTTCCTTTTAGCTCATTTATACTGTAGGCCCAGCGATTATTCGGGTGTAATGCCAGATGGCGAGGTCCTGAACCTGGTAGCGCTGTGAAATTTTCGCCAGATGAAATTAACTTTTTGTTTGTTAAATCAATTTTATAGGTGATAATCTGGTCATTGCCCAAATCGTTGCAATAAGCAAAACGATTATCGGCCGATGGAATAATGCAATGTGCATGAGCACAGTTTTGTTCAGGCGCAGGTCCATGTCCTATGTGCTGGTCAACAAAAGAAGCTTCGGCTAAAGCACCATCTTTTTTGATCGGGAACATGGCGGTTGTTCCGTTGCCGTAATTGGCAACCATCAGAAAAGTTCCTGTCTTATCAAAACTTATATGACACGGACTTGTCCCTTGTGACGATACTTTGTTTATTAGTTCCAGTTTATGCGTTTCGGGTACGATTCGAAATGCGCTGATATTTCCGTTTGGATTTTGTGCATCACCTTCGGTTTCGTTGACAGCAAAAAGCCATTTTTTATTAGGATGAATGATTAAAAATGAGGGATTTATAATTCCGGTATTTACATTAATCTGTTCGAAATTTCCAGTTATCGTGTCAAGTGCAAAAAGGTAAATACCTTCACCTTGCCCTTTTACCCACGACATGTTTTCGGTATATGTTCCGATGTAGGCTAAAATATGATGATTGGTTTGAGCTGAAGAAACAATGCTGAAAGCAGAAAGTAGTAATGCTTCCAAAATATTTTTGATTTTCACGGTATTGCTTTTTAGTATTCAAATGTAAGATTAGTGAATTTTCCTGACTTGAAAGTGAAAAGTATTTTGAGTCTTTCGCTGTGTTTGTCGCTTTTTTCAATGTGTTTCAGTTTTGTACTTTTGCTTCATGGCAATAATCGAAACATATCAGAACGCTGTTTCTTTCATGGAAACGCAACTCGGTCTAATTTATCCGGCAGAAGAGACTACTGCTATCTGTCGGTCTTATCTTTCTTATTTGTTGAATGTTAATACTGTAGATGTATTAATGAATCGTGTCGCTCCGCTTTCTGCAGAACAGCAAAAACAATTAGAGGAAGATACAGACAGGCTTATAGGCGGTGAGCCCTTGCAATACATAACAGGTGAAGCTTATTTTCTGGATCGTACGTTTAAAGTCGGCCCGGGTGTTTTAATTCCCCGACCCGAAACGGAAGAACTGGTCGATTGGATTATTCATGAACACTCCCAGATAAAAGGAAAAGTGCTTGACATTGGTTGTGGCTCAGGCTGCATTGCGATATCGCTGGCAGCAGGTTTGCCGGATGCCGAAGTTTTTGCTTTTGATATTTCTGATACTGCTTTAGCTTATACTCAAGAGAATGCATTGCTTAATAATGTCGTATTACAGTATATTAAAGATGATATTTTACAAGAACAATCGTTGACCGAAAATGAAATCTATGACCTGATGGTTAGCAACCCTCCGTATGTGTTGCAATCCGAAAAAAGTATGATGCAGGCAAATGTGTTAAATTACGAGCCACATCTTGCTCTTTTTGTGGACGATGCTGATGCGTTACTGTTCTATCATGCAATAGCTAAACATGCAATCAAACATTTGTCTTCTCAGGGTTGGTTGTATTTTGAAATTAATGAGCAAAAAGGAGATGAAATAGTGGAAATGCTTGAAGATGCAGGTTTTCAGGAAATTGAAGTTCGAATGGATATTAACGGAAAAGAGCGAATGGTAAGAGCTCAAAAACCATGATTTATACATTTTCTTTTCATTAACTGTGATATAAGTGCTAAAAACTTTAAGGGTGATAATTGTCATTTAATGAAGCAAACGTATATTTGTTGCTTATAAATTTTTGCAAAATGGAATTGGTAAACGGTCAATATGTAATAGACGGTGTTCCTGTAACCGATTTGTGTGCCAAATATGGCTCGCCTCTCTATGTTTACGAAACCCGTAAAATGGAAGAACAATACAATAAACTTGCAGCTGCTTTTAAAGGTGTGAATCTTAGAATCAATTTTGCCTGCAAGGCGCTTACCAATTTGAATGTTCTGAAATTTTTCTGCAAAAAAGGCTCGGGTCTCGATGCTGTTTCTATTCAGGAAGTATGGCTGGCTCTGAAAGCTGGTTTTGCACCTCAGGATATTATGTTTACGCCTAATTGCGTATCGCTTGAAGAATACGAACTGGCTGTTGAAGCCGGCGTTCACATTAATATTGATAATATTTCAATTCTTGAACAATTTGGTTTGAAATATGGAGATAAAGTGCCTGTATGTGTGCGCATTAATCCGCATATTATGGGTGGTGGCAATACTAAAATTTCTACCGGACATATTGATTCAAAATTTGGAATTTCTATTTATCAGTTGCCTCTTTTACAGCGTATTGTGCAAACTTTAGGTATTCGTGTCGAAGGTTTGCATATGCATACGGGTTCGGATATTCTTGATATTGAGGTTTTTTTGCGAGGAGCTGAACTTTTGCTTGATGCCGCTAAGAATTTTAAAGATCTCGAATTTATCGACTTGGGAAGTGGTTTTAAAGTTCCTTATAAACCCGATGATTATCATACCGATATAAAAAAATTAGGAAAAGCATTAACCGAACGTTTTAGCGAATTCTGCAAAGAATATGGCAAAAATTTAACGTTAGTTTTCGAACCGGGTAAATTTCTGGTTAGCGAATCGGGCGTTTTTCTTGCACGGGTAAATGTTGTAAAACAAACAGTATCAACAGTTTTTGCAGGATTAGATACCGGATTAAATCATTTGATACGTCCGATGTTTTACGATGCTTATCATCACATTGTAAATGTGTCGAAACCAAAATCGCCGCAACGGGTTTATACGGTGGTCGGTTATGTTTGCGAAACCGACACTTTTGGCTGGAACCGGAAAATCAACGAAATAAGCGAAGGTGATATTCTCGCTTTTCATAATGCCGGAGCGTATTGCTATTCGATGGCATCGAATTATAATTCACGATTTCGTCCTGCAGAAGTACTAATTCACAAAGGTGCTGATTATTTGATCACTAAGCGCGAAACAATTGATGATCTTATTCATAATCAGGTTATCCACGAACTGGAATAAAGGTTTCTGAAAATTTGCTAACTTGGCAGGGTACTGAAATAGACATGTTCATGCGTAAAGTTTTACTATTTTCCCTACTGATGCTGGTTGCAAAAGTCGGGCTATGTCAGGAAGTTAATGATACTACCGGCCTTTTTTCAAGTGGAATGCAACACATTTCGGCTGGAGATTATACAGGAGCTGTGCGCGATTTTAACGGAATAATTCATTTATCTCCGGGCAATCCCGAAGCTTTGGCCGGAAGAGCACTTGCTCGTTATTATCTTGGCGATCTGACAAGTGCACGCACTGATATAGATAAGGTTACGCTTACGAAACCAACATTGGCACTGGGACATTATGTTAGCGGTCTGGTTTTTATGGCCGAAAAAAAGCATGTAGACGCTTTAGATCAATTAGGAAAAGCTCTTGAGATAAAGTCATCCTATACCGATGCGTCCTGTGCTAAATTTTTGTGTTTACATGCGATAGGAAAAACAAAAGAAGCGTATGAGCTTGCCGATAAAGCTGTTGCTGCTAATCCGAACGAAGCTGCATATCTCTATACAAGAGGTTTGTTATGGATGTTTCGAGATAAAATGGAAAAAGCGTTAAATGATTTTGACAAGGCTCAGAAAACAAATCCTTCGTATAACAAGTTTAATGTATTGATAAGCAGAGGAAATGCGTATATGGGATTGCAAGAATATGACAAAGCTGTAAGCGATCTTACCGAAGCCATTGCTGTAAATCCGGACAATGCGACTGTTTATCAGATTCGTGGGTTAGCGTATTATCAGAAACAGGATTATCCTTCGGCAGTTACGGATTTTAACCATTCGATACAGATTAATCCGGATAATGCTTCAAGTCATTTTAACTTAGGAATGGCTTATATCAAGCAGGAAGATAAGAAAAACGCCTGCATGCATTTTCGTATTTCGTGTGAGTTGCAGAATAAAAATGCCTGTCGCATGGTGATGATGGAATGTACTGGCAATTAAAATAAATTGCCTGCTATTTTTGAGTGATTACCGACCGCAATAATTAAAAAGACAACTTGTGATCCGACTTTCGGTAGTAATTGTAAATTACAACGTTAAATATTTTCTTGAGCAATGTTTGCATGCAGCCTTGCGTGCTTCTGAGAAAATTCCGACCGAAATTTTTGTAGTAGACAACAACTCGGTGGATGGTTCTGTTGCAATGGTTCGCGAAAAGTTTTCACAGGTAACCTTAATCGCAAATGCCGAAAATGTTGGTTTTTCGAGGGCTAATAATCAGGCAATGACCATTGCTAAAGGTGAGTATGTGTTGCTGCTCAATCCGGATACCGTTGTGCAGGAAGACACCTTTACCCGTTGTCTGGAATTTATGGATTCGCATGTCGATGCGGGTTGTCTCGGTGTAAAAATGATAGACGGTAAAGGCCGTTTTTTACCCGAATCGAAACGAGCATTACCTACACCTGAGGTCGCTTTTTATAAGATATTTGGATTATCGTGGCTTTTTCCACATTCAAAACGTTTTGGCAAATATCACCTTACTTATTTAGATAAAAATCAAACACATCCGGTAGATATTCTTTGCGGAGCATTTATGCTGATGCGAAAAGATGCACTTGATAAATCGGGATTGCTAGATGAAACTTTTTTTATGTACGGTGAGGATATCGATCTCTCGTATCGTATTATAAAAGCCGGTTATCAGAATTATTATTTTGCCGGAACAACAATTATTCATTATAAAGGAGAAAGTACTAAAAAAGGAAGTGTAAACTATGTGGTCATTTTTTACAATGCCATGCTCATTTTTGCCCGTAAACACTTCTCGAAACGAAATGCGGCGCTCTACACTTTGCTTATTCAGTTGGCTATCTATTTGAGAGCTTCGCTGGCAATAGTTCGTCGGTTTGTAACTCGTTTGGCTTTCCCTGTTTTGGATGCACTGTTGTTAATCGCAGGGTTCTTTTTGTTAAGCAAATTCTGGGGAAAATGTTGGTTCGGAAATCTTGATTTTTATCCTGAGTCCTTTTCTCGTTCGCTGGTGCCTTTTTGTACTGCAATATGGTTGTTTTGTATCTATCTTACAGGGGGATATGAAAAAAAACAACGACTAATCGAAATTTTTAAAGGTATTGGCGTCGGGGCTGTGGTAAACCTTGTAGTTTATGCACTTTTACCTATTAATTTTCGTTTTTCGAGAGCTGTTTTACTTTTAGTCGGAGCTTGGGCTTTCGTACTGCTGCCAATATTAAGATTATTGTTACATCGCATGCAATGGCTTGGCGTTTCGTTGTCCGACTTTAGAAAAAAACGAGTGCTGATTTGTGCAGGAAAAGAAGAGTCTTTGCGAATAGGTACATTTTTAAGTCAACTTCCGGAAAGCCCTGAGATTGTTGGTTATGTAAGTTCTAAAATGACTGACTCTGCCTTTTTTTTAGGATCAATGGATCAACTGGAAGAGATGGTGCGCATTAATAATGTCGATGAAATTATTTTTAGTGCAACCGATCTTAGCTCTCAGGTTATTGTCGAAACAATGCTGAAATACAGTAATCTGGTAGAAGAATATAAAATTGCACCTCCTGGAAGTGCGACTATTATAGGCAGTAATTCGATTAATACTTCGGGAGAGCTTTATCTGATTGATTGTAATGCAATTTCTAAAGAATCAAACCGTCGGTACAAACGAGTGGTCGATGTTGTCATTTCTTTTCTATTATTGATTACTTGTATTTTATGGAGTTGGTTTATACCCAAAAGCTTGAATGCTATTGGAAATTGCTTTCGGGTATTATGGGGCGACTATACATGGGTAGGCTATTATAAATCAGGGATTAGTGCACAGCTGCCTTCGTTGAAAAAATGTATTTTATATCCAGGAGATGCTTCCAGTCATCAAATATCCGATGGCGAAGCTCAGCAACGCATTAACTTTATTTATGCCCGTGATTATAAGCCATATAATGATATTGTGATTATATGGAGAGCCTTGAAGTTTATCGGGCGTTAATTGAGCCCGATTTCTTTAGCATAACTTTTCAGTGAAACGGTTTCTCCGTCGAACACAGCATAAGTCATGGAATGAATCCACTCACCCAGATTAATCAGGTGCGTTTTTTCAGTTAAAGGATAGTCTATAGGCCAGTGACGATGTCCGAAAATAAAATAGTCAATGTCGTCTCTGCTTTTAAGAACTTTTTTAGCATACCGGAATTGAAATTCTTTTTCTTCACCTAAAAAATCGACACTAACTCCTTTTGCCAGCCGGCTATGTTTAGACCAAGTATGACCTAAAAAAAATGCAAAATTGGGATGAAGCCGAGAAAAACACCATTGCAGAAATTTGCTGTGAAAAGCACCTCTGAGAAAACGATAACCCGGATCGTCATCAACAATGTCGCCATGTCCGATAATTAGGTTCTTGTTGCCTGCTTTGCAAAGCATTGCTGGCGCACGAAACAGCTTTAATCCAATTTCTTCGGGCAAGTAATCAAAAACCCATACATCATGATTTCCTACAAAATAATAAACAGGAATACCCGAATCTGCTATTTTAGCCAGTGCTCCCAGAAAACGCACAAATCCACGTGGTGCTACTTTTTTATAATCATACCAGAAATCGAAAACATCGCCTAATAAAAAGAAGGCAGAGGCTTCTTTTGCTTTTTCTTCCAGAAATCGTACCACAATCTTTTCGCGTTCGCGGCTGCGCTGTTGTGGATACATGCCTAAATGAATGTCGGACAAGAAGATAATTTTCTTGCCCGACACTGGTTGTATCTCAATAATTTCTTTTGGTAGCATTAACGGAATTGTTGTTGTACAACTTTTTTAAGTTCGTTACCTGATATGTCGCGACCTACAATTATTCCTTTTTTGCCAATTACAAAATTGGACGGAATAGATTGTAGATTAAAAATGCCAAGATAAGGTGATGCACTTGATCTTACATCAATTACATTAGTCCAAGGTTCATTGTATTTTGCAATAAATTTAGACCATTCGTTTTTATTACTATCAAAGGAAACTTGGTATATTTTTAAACCTTTAGGGCCAAATTCGCGATATAATGCAAATAAATCAGACTGCATGAGTGTTGAATTTTCGTCAGTACTGGTCCAAAATGCCAGAACAATAATATTTCCATCAAGTGATGATAATTTTTGTTCAACGCCGTTAGCATCGGGAAGTTGAATATCCGGATAATTACGAGTTTCTCCTTTGCTGGCCATAGCTCGTAATTTCATTTCAGAATATTGAGAAAGAAGACGTTCACGTTCGCTCAATAATGCTTTTACCTGTGGCATTTCAGGATGATATTTCTTTAAACTGTCTGAAACAAGTTTTACATACTGAAGATCGCGAACGGTATTCAATACGTAATTCCCAGGTGTAATTTCTTGATAAATAGCTGCAATGCTAACAGGTGATGTTAAGTTTTGCAGAATATATTCGATCAAAAAGCGTTTGTGCTTTTTGACTAATTGCTCGTAATGAGTTGAAATGGTATCGGACAATACTTTGTTGCTGTTCTTTTGAGCATTATTATATGCAAGCTGAAGTGAATCAATTTGTTTCTGGGTGTCGAACAAATCTTCGTTAAGCAGTTGCAACAATCCCGATTCGTATGAGCCTTTCAGTTTATAGCCGTAACCGAATTGTTTTGACGATGTTTTTATCGAAATTTTTTCTCCAGGTTCGGCTAATAAAGTAATTGTTTGATCCTTAAGACTAAGTACAAGAAAACGAGGTTGCTGAGCATCAATTTTAAACCGAAAATGACCTTTTGTATTAACTTCTGTCGAATCGATTGTTTTTTGTCCCGGAATTGTTAATTCCGAAAGGTAAAGCTTAGTCTTACTGTCAAGTCCGTCGATGGTTCCTTCTATAATAACTTTGTGTTTGTTACAGGCTGTTGCTAAAATTAGCAAACTTGCAAATAAAAGAAAGTGTAGTTTACGTCTCATAGTTCCGGTTTATTGTGCGTCATTTTTTTGTTGTATAGTTTTTGATGGCGATGGCCCAAAAATTTGGAACAATTTTAGCAAAAGTTCTTCAGGCTTCAAATCTTTAGCCAGTATTTTGCCATCCCGGTCGAGCAAGAAATTGTGGGGCAGACCTTCAATACCATATAATGGTACAGCTGCCGATTGCCACATTTTGAGGTCGCTTACATGATTCCATGTTAAGCCATCTTCGTTAATGGCTTTTATCCAGCCTTCTTTAGTACGATCGAGCGAAACCTGGTAAATCTCAAATCCTCCGTTTGCACGGTAGTGATACCAATGATAAGCCTTTAATAATCCCGGGTTATCGGCTCTTGATGCTGGGTTCCATGAAGCCCAGAAAGAAAGTAATACGATTTTTCCACGTAAAGATGACAATGCCAATGGTTTTCCTGCGGTATCGGGCAATACAATTTCCGGCGCAAGTTGTCCGACCGTTAGCTTTTTATCTAACGAAGATTTTCGTTGGTTTTGCTCATCCCATCGGGCAAGCATACTGTTAAGCGATTTTACGGGAATTGCCTCTGCCCACTTTTTATTTAATGCAGTACTTACTGTGCGAAATAAAGCGCTGTCTTCAGGAAGTTTTAAAACAGGTATTCTTGGGCCAAGTTGTTGATATAAAGCCATAAGAGAGGCAAAACTTTCAGGTTGTTCAGCGATAAACCTGCGGGTAAACTCGTAATGCTCTTTTTCTACAACTTTATAAATTGAATCGAGTTTGCTCTTTGTTCGTACAATAAACGGACTGCGAATATTGCTGTAAAATATGCTTCCTAAGGCTTTGATACGAGCATGTGTCGCGTCTATTTTGTTGTTAAGTTGTTGTATGCGCTTTGAATCAGGAGACCCGGCAATGCCATAATATTTATCAGGAGCCTGTTTGTTTAAATATAAAAAAGCGTTATCTCCCGGATATAACGCAAGTGTGATTTCTTTTTTATCTTTTCCGTTACCTAAACGAACTACATAATAACCTGGAGTTTCGGCCTTTTCTTTGAATTTGAAATATCCTTCGGCTGTAATTTTAACAGAATCGACGGTAGTTCGTGCTTCTTCTCCCAATAAATCCAGAAAAATCCAACCAGAAGCTTTTTTAGATAACTTTCCGTTAAGTTCAAAACCTTTGGGCTTTTGCGAACACGAGATTGCAAAAAATGCCACTAAAAGGAATGCTAAAACGTTAACTTTCATATATTAAAATAATTATAATCAATTCGATTCTTCTTTTATAACAAAAAGAAAAAAACAATATTTTGAAATTTTGGCAAAGTAAATGCAATTAAATGAATTGCCGACCTTTTAATATGATTTATATGTGGTGGATCAATTGACTGAAATTCTTTTCTAACTCGACCTGTTAAAAATATTTTAAATCACATTTTGAACAATTCACGAACATTATAATAACGTTAACCAAAATTAATAATCAGAAGCTTCTTTAAACTTGATAATCTGCACTTATTTCACCATATTTGTAGAGGACCACATAGAATTACTACTCCTTTTTGACTTACTCTGACTTGTTATGGATTATTTGAAATTTGACAAAAATCAGCTTGTTAATCTTTGCTATTCCTTAGGTAAAGAAATTTTGCGAACAAATCGTGCCGGATCTTTTGCCTGTACAACTATTGTTGGGTGCAATACCCGAAAATATCATGGTTTACTGATTGCGCCTGTTGAAGAACTTGATGGGGAAAAATATGTTTTTCTTTCGTCTTTAGATGTGTCAGTTGTTCAGCATGATGCCGAGTTTAATCTGGGTATTCATAAGTATCCCGGTGATAATTATTACCCAAAAGGACATAAGTATCTTGTTGATTATAACGTTGATAATGTTTCAAAAGAAATTTACAGGGTTGGCGGTGTTATTTTGGTTCGCGAGTTTATTCTGGCAGCCGATAACGATCAGGTAATCATCAAGTATACACTTGATGATGCCCATTCTGATACTTTGCTAAGATTTAAACCATTCTTGGCATTTCGTAATATGCATCAGTTGAGCAAGGCTAATATGTACGCCAATACAAAAGTTGAGCCTGTCCCCAATGGCGTTCGTTCTCGTTTGTATAGCGGATTTCCCGCTTTATACATGCAGTTAAGTAAAAAAAATGAATTTGTCCCGGTACCGGACTGGTATTATAATATTGAGTATATAGAAGAAATGAAACGAGGGTACGACTATCGTGAAGATTTGTTTGTTCCTGGTTATTTCGAGGTTCCAATTAAAAAAGGAGAAAGCATCTATTTTTCAGCAAGTTTGGGAGAAATTAATCCAGCTTCAATTTCGAGAAAATTTGCGACAGAATCGTCCAAGCGTATTGTTCGCGACAGTTATAAAAACTGTTTAATAAATTCGGCTCAGCAATTTATTGAAAAACGTAATAAAAAGACTTATATCGTTGCCGGTTATCCTTGGTTTGGCTCATGGGGCCGCGATACTTTTATTGCTTTGCCGGGTTTAACACTGGCCCTGGGCGATGAAAAGACATTTAAAGCTGTTGTTGATACGCAAATTTCGCGAATGAAAGATGGCTTATTTCCAAACATGGGAAGTGATGCCGAACCTGCATTTAATTCGGTTGATGCTCCGCTCTGGTTCTTCTGGTCTTTGCAACAGTATGTTAAAGATTCGGGCAATGCTAAAGATGTATGGGAAAAATATGGTAAAGCCATGAAATCAATATTAAAAGCTTACCGAACAGGTAGTTCTTTTAATATTCACATGCAGAATAATGGATTGATTTGGGCCGGTGAGCACGGAAGAGCTCTTACCTGGATGGACGCAGTTATTCAGGGTAAGCCGGTTACTCCGCGTATAGGAATGCCTGTCGAAATTAATGCTTTGTGGTACAATGCAGTGTGTTTTTCGTTAGAACTTGCCAAAGCAGATAAGGACAATGCTTTTATTAATGAGTGGAGCGATTTGCCCGAAAAAATAAAAGCATCTTTCATCTCAACTTTCTGGGATGATAAAAAAGAATATTTAGCTGATTATGTAGATAATGAAAAGAAAGATTGGGCTGTAAGACCAAACCAGATTATTGCAGCAGCTTTAGAATATAGTCCGCTTCATAATGCAATGAAAAAAGGTGTTATCGATATTGTTAAAAAAGAATTGTTGACACCTAAAGGATTACGCACTTTAAGTCCAAACGATCCTTTGTATAAAGGAATCTATGAAGGAAATCAGGCATCCAGAGACAGTACTTATCATCAGGGAACTGTATGGCCTTGGCTTAGCCAGTTTTATGCCGAAGCTTGTCTTAGTTTATTTAAGAAATCGGCGTATTCAATGCTTAAAGACTTATACTACTGCTTTGAACCAGATATGCTTGAATATGGCATTGGTTCTATTGCTGAAATATATGATGGAGATCCTCCTCATCAGCCTCGGGGTGCAATTTCTCAGGCATGGAGTGTGGCTGCTGTTCTATGGATAGGACATAAGCTGGAAGTCGCTAAGGAGATATAGCATTGTTTTTAACAGTGTTTGTCCCTTTTGTTAAATTGATTTAAAAATAAATCCATCGTTTATATGAAAGTGTTGATGTTTGGTTGGGAATTTCCTCCTCATATATCTGGCGGCCTCGGAACAGCATGTTATGGGTTAAGCAAAGGTTTTGCTACGCTTCCCGATGTTGATCTTACATTTGTCGTTCCTAAGTCATGGGGAGACGAAGATCAATCGACAATGAAACTGGTTGGTGCAAATCATGTGAAAGTTAGTCAGAGAGTTATTAATTATAAAGGAACTTTAAGTGAAATAAACTTTATTGAAGTTAATTCTCGTATCGTTCCTTATACCGATCCTGAAGAATATTACAAGCTTGTAAATGGATATCAGCAAAACGATGTTGCATTCGTAAATACCGGATCTGATGGACATTTTAATTTCTCAGGAAAATATGGAACTAATCTTTTTCAGGAAATAGCTGATTATGCAATAGTCGCAACTATTTTAGGAGCCGATCTTGATTTTGACGTTATCCATGCTCATGATTGGCTTACTTATCCGGCAGGTATTGCCGCAAAACAGGTTTCGGGAAAACCATTGGTAGTGCATGTTCATGCAACCGATTTTGACAGGAGCGGAGGAAGTGTAAATCCTGCCGTTTTCGAAATTGAAAAAAAAGGAATGGAAGCAGCCGACAGGGTTGTAACGGTTAGTAATTTAACTCGCGATATTGTTGTTAATAAATATGGTATAAATCCGAATAAGGTCGTTACTGTTTATAATGCCGTAGAACCTTTAGTCGAAAAAGAAGGTCTTGATGTAAAAAAAGGTTTTGAAGATAAAATTGTAACATTTTTAGGTCGCATAACCTTTCAGAAAGGGCCTGAATATTTCATTGAAGCTGCATATAAGGTGCTTCAAAAAATGGATAATGTCCGTTTTGTAATGGCGGGATCGGGCGACATGATGAATAAAATGATTCGACGTGCTGCCCGTTTAGGTATTACCGACAGATTTCATTTTACCGGTTTCTTAACTGGTGACGATGTGTATAAAATGTACGGATTAAGTGATGTGTATGTAATGCCTTCTGTTTCTGAGCCTTTTGGAATTGCTCCTCTTGAGGCGATTCAATCTAATGTTCCGGTTATTATTTCACGACAATCGGGTGTGGCAGAAGTTCTAAAACATGCCTTTAAAGTTGATTTCTGGGATGTTGATGCAATGGCTGATGCAATGTATGGTATATTATCATATAATGCATTAAGTGATACATTTAAAGTAATGGGAAAAGCGGAAGTAGATAAATTGAAATGGGAAAATTCTGCTGCTCAGTTACGTGATATTTACAATTCTTTACTCTGAAAAATATTACTTACTAATGAATACTATTTGCCTTTATTTTCAGGTTCATCAACCTTTTCGTCTTCGTCGCTACCGCTTTTTTGACATGGGGGTCAATCATTATTATTATGATGATTATTCGAATGAAAGTTTATTACATGTAATAGCGGAACGTTCTTATCTTCCAGCGAATAAACTTATGCTTGATCTGATAAAAGAATATGGATCACAGTTTAAAATTACTTTTTCGATTTCCGGAACAGCCATCAATCAATTCAAATTATATTGTCCTGAGGTTTTAGATAGTTTTAAAAAACTTGCCAAAACTGGTTGTGTGGAATTTTTAGCGGAAACTTATTCGCATTCGTTAGTTTCGCTGAAAAACAAAGAGGAATTTGAATCGCAGGTTAAAGCTCAGTCGGAGCTGATTGAGCAAACCTTTGGCGTTAAACCCTCGACTTTTAGAAATACAGAATTGATTTATTCGGATGAAATTGGTTCTTGGGTTGCCGATATGGGCTTTAAAGCCATGCTCACCGAAGGTGCTCGCCATATTTTAGGATGGAAAAGCCCTAATTATTTATATTGCAATGCAATAAATCCTCGTTTAAAACTTTTTCTTCGCAATTATCATTTAAGTGATGATATTTCTTTTCGTTTTTCAAATCCTTCATGGGACGAATATCCACTTACTGCCGAAAAATATATTAACTGGATAAAAAGTACTGATTCCAAAGAAGATCTGGTGAATATTTTTATGGATTATGAAACATTTGGAGAACACCAGCGGAAAGAATCTGGTATTTTCGAATTTATTGGTCATTTTATCAGACAGGCCATTGGCTCAGGCTATCACTTTTCGACACCAACAGAACTTGCTGATAAATTGCAGCCAATAGCAGCATTAAATGTCCCGTATCCAATTTCGTGGGCTGACGAAGAACGTGACATTACCGCCTGGCTTGGAAATGATTTACAGAAAGATGCATTTAACAAACTGTACGATCTTGTTCCTTTTGTTAAACAATTGGATGATAAAAAATTGCAGACAGATTGGAAGTTTCTTCAAAATAGCGACCATTTTTACTACATGTGTACAAAGTTTTTTTCTGATGGCGAAGTTCATAAGTATTTTAATCCATATGCATCTCCATATGACGCTTTTATCAACTATATGAATGTGTTGAGTGACTTTAAACTTCGATTAGAACGAGAACTTAAAGAAAAAGTTTCGAATCCTGAGAAAAGAGAAGCCGGAGAAGTTAAGGCAAAAACTAAAAAAGCAACAACTCTCAAAAAAGAAGAGGTTGGTAAAAAAACTACCGCTTCCAAAAAGACAACACAATCTAAGGCTGTTGTTAAAAAATAGAAAAGTACAATTCGTTTATTTTGTAGTTATTAGGCTAAATAATCAGTTATGGCAAATGAACTTTTAAGTCCCGATTATCTGTTTGAGGTAAGCTGGGAAGTGTGTAACAAGGTAGGTGGTATTCATACGGTAATTTCAACGAAAGCAATTACACTGTCACACAAATTAAATAATAATTATATCCTCATTGGTCCCGATGTTTGGAGAGAAGAAGGGAAAAATCCGGAATTTGAGGAAGATAAAAAACTTTTTAAGGCTTGGCGTGATAAAGCTTTTGAAGAAGGCCTGCGCGTACGCATCGGACGGTGGAAAATAGTAGGAGAACCTATTGCTGTAATTGTCGATTTCTCTCCTTTCTTTAATCAAAAAGATGCTATATTCAGCGATTTCTGGGAACAATATAAACTCGATTCTCTTTCTGGGCAGTGGGATTATATCGAACCTTCTTTGTTCGGATATGCTGCCGCAAAAGTTATTGAAAGTTTTGTCCGTTTCCATTTAACAATTCGAGATAAGACTGTAGCTCAGTTTCATGAGTGGATGACAGGAACGGGTGTTTTGTATCTGAAGAAATATGCTCCTCAGATTGCAACTGTTTTTACAACTCACGCAACTGTTTTAGGCCGTTCAATAGCCGGGAATAATCAGCCATTATATGGGAAGCTGTCGACATACAATGGTGATTCAAAGGCAATTGAATTTAATGTAATCGCAAAACAATCGCTCGAAAAAATATCAGCACAAAATGCAGATTGTTTTACAACCGTCAGTGAAATTACTTCGAAAGAATGTGCCCAGTTTTTGCAGAAACCTGTCGATTTGGTTACACCAAATGGATTTGAAGATACTTTTGTTCCTAAAGATGAGCTTTTTGATACAGAAAGAAAAGTTGCTCGCCAAAAACTGATAGAGGTTGCCGAGGCTCTTTTGGGCTATAAACTTACTGATGACGTTATGCTCATTGCAAATAGCGGACGTTATGAGTTTAAAAATAAGGGGATTGATCTGTTTATAGATGCACTCGGACAAATAAATCAGCAATCGGTACCTCGCGAAATTGTTGCATTTGTGCTTATTCCTGCGCATCATTACGGGCCACGTAAAGATTTATTGGCAAAACTGAACAATACAGAAGATGCCAAACCTTGTAATAATTGTATATTGACTCATAATTTGCATGATGCAGAGCAAGATCCAATTCTTAGGCGGATTCATGAAAATAATCTCATTAACGAACAAAGCAATCGGGTAAAAGTCGTTTTTGTGCCATCCTATCTTAATGGAGATGACGGCATATTTAATATGCCTTATTATAAATTACTTATTGGTTTTGATCAGACAGTATTTGCATCGTATTACGAACCGTGGGGGTATACGCCACTCGAAAGTGTAGCTTTTCATGTGCCAACAATCACAACCGATCTTGCAGGTTTTGGACTTTGGGTAAAGCAATCCTATCCTGAACCTCAAAATTCAGTTTATGTCATTCATCGAACCGATGATAATGATAAAGAAGTTGTTAATGAAATTGCACAGGCAATTATTTCCAATTCAAAATTAGGGAATGCCGAAACTGAGAGAACTCGATCCCGAGCAAACGATATTTCGCATATCGCTCTTTGGCGAAATCTGATTAAATATTATTTCCAGGCATTTCATGTCGCGCTGACAAAGCAATCTTCGCGCGAATACCTGTTTTCTAATAAAGAACGACCAGAGCATGCAGAGCCTATCGAAAGGTTTAGCATGGCAAACGACCCTCAATGGAAAAAAGTGGTGGTACAGAAAAATCTTTCGGCTCCACTACGTCCACTCGAAGAACTCTCGAAAAATCTCTGGTGGTCGTGGAATAGCGATGCCGTCGATTTATTCCGGTCTATTGATCCGGCACTTTGGAATGATTGTGGCCAGAATCCGATAGCCTTTTTAGATTCATTGCAATACAATCGAATGCTTAAATTGGAAGAGGATCATGCATTTCTGGAAAAACTCGATGTTATTTATAAACGTTTTACTGATTACATGAGCGAAGCTCCGCAAGCGGGGAAACCGCAAGTTGCGTACTTCAGTATGGAATTTGGATTGCACGATTCTTTGAAAATTTATTCAGGAGGATTAGGAATATTGGCTGGCGATTATCTGAAAGAAGCTTCAGATCGGAATTATCCAATGGTTGCTGTCAGTTTACTTTATAAATATGGATATTTTAAGCAGATATTGACCACTAACGGAGATCAGCAGGCAACTTACGAACCTCAGCGGATTTCTCAGATACCTGCGCAGCCTGTTCGGGATGAAAAAGGGAATTGGGTATCTATTAAAATCGTTTTTCCGGGTCGCACAATGCAGGCACGTCTTTGGTGTGTAAATGTTGGTCGAGTTCCTCTTTATTTACTTGATACAGATTTTGATGACAATCTCGAACAGGACAGAAGCGTAACCCATATGCTTTATGGTGGAGATTGGGAAAACCGGTTCAAACAGGAAATCCTTCTGGGAGTTGGAGGTATGAGAGCCTTGAGTGCTTTGGGGATTTCAGCCGATTTATATCATTGTAACGAAGGTCATGCTGCTTTTATTGGAATTGAGAGGTTACGCCATTATATTGTTGAACAGAATTTAACGTTTGGCGAAAGTCTTGAGATAGTTCGTTCTACAAGTTTATTTACGACTCACACCCCTGTTCCCGCAGGTCACGATGCGTTTGAAGAAAATCTGATACGTATTTATATGGGACATTATCCTGCACGACTGCGAATTAGCTGGAAACAATTTATGGCATTAGGTAAAATAAATGCAGATGATCCAAGTGAAAAATTTTCAATGAGTTTCCTTGCTGCAAATTTGTCCCAGGAAATAAACGGGGTTAGTCGCTTGCATGGTCACGTTTCACAAGAGATTTTTCATTCGATGTATAAAGGCTATGCTGCAGAAGAACTTCACATTGGCTATGTTACCAATGGTGTCCATTTACCGACATGGACTGCAGCTCCTTGGCTCGAATTATACAAGGAAACATTCGGCGAAGATTTTCTTGAACATCAACTCGAAAAAACACGTTGGAGTAAAATTTATGATGTTCCGGATGCTTCAATTTGGAAAATTCGAAATGAACAGCGCAGTTTGTTAGTCGATTATATTAAAGGCTATTTAAAAGAAACCGGCATTCGTCGTTACGAAGATCCCAAGCTTATGCTGTCGATGAGTGAAAAGTTTGAAAAAAAGACTCTTACTATCGGGTTTGCTCGTCGATTTGCAACGTACAAACGTGCTCATTTGTTGTTTAGTGATTTAGAAAGACTTTCGCGTATCGTCAATAATCCGTATCAGCCTGTTCAGTTTATTTTTGCAGGGAAAGCTCATCCAAATGACAAAGGCGGACAGGATCTGATTCGTCATATTGTTGAAATCTCTAAACGTCCGGAATTTTTGGGTAAGATTATCTTTTTGCCTAATTATGAAATAAGTCTTGCCAAAGTTCTGCTGAAAGGCGTTGATATTTGGCTCAATACACCAACTCGTCCGTTGGAAGCTTCAGGTACATCAGGCGAAAAAGCGGTAATGAATGGCGTTCTTCATTTTAGCGTTTTAGATGGCTGGTGGGCAGAAGGATATGTGAAAAATGCTGGCTGGATGCTGCCTGAAGAAAATACATATCAAAACCCGGTTTTTCAGGATCAGCTTGACGCTCAAACTATTTATAGTTTGTTGGAAAATGAAATTATTCCTTCTTTTTATAAACGCGATCAAAACGATGTGCCAATAGAATGGGTTGGGTTTATTAAGAATTCGATAGCTAAAGTTGCACCAAATTTCACAATGAACAGAATGTTACATGATTATGACCGTTTCTATTATTCCCGGTTATATCAACGGTCCGTTCATGTCAAAGAAAATGATTATGCTCTGGCTAAAGAATTATCAGCATGGAAAAAGAAAATTACGAGTGGATGGGAAAGTATTGAAGTTGTAGATATCGATTACACCGATCTTTTGAAAAACGATATCATTCTGGGCAAGGAATATGCAGGAACTGTTACGTTAGATCTTAATGAACTTTCGCCAAAAGATGTTGGTGTTGAATTGGTTGTCGCCGAGACGGATTCTGATAACAAACAGAAAATCGTTTACACACAAGAATTTGGTGTCGAAAAAATTGAAGGACACATTGTGTATTATAAAACCAATGTGGTTCCAACAACTCCGGGTATTTTCGAATATGGCGTGCGTATTTTTCCACGACACAAAGAATTACCACACCGTCAGGATTTGAATTATGTGACTTGGATATAAAAAGTTGTATTAGACGAAGAAGAAGCTTTTCTCTTGCTTTTTCTTCGTCTCTTTTCAAAATAACAATTTGACAGATTGAACTGTAGATAAATTAAAAAGAAAGGATTTCTTTTTGGAAAAAGACAACCTATTCGTATTCTTTATATTGTAATTTGTCCGTTAGATAAAAATACATATCTTTGCATCGGATTTTAAACCGGAACAATATGTAAGGGGACTTAAGTCCCCTATTTTGTTATCAGTTTTTGAGATGATTGAAAAAAATAAAGTAATTGCGCTCGTTGAAGAAGCTATAGCCGATAGTAATATTTTTCTGGTTGACGTTAGTGTTGGAGCCGGAAATAAAATAATTATTCTGGCAGATAGTCTTGACGGATTGTCAATTGATGATTGCGTACGGATTAATCGGTTTATCGAGGCAAATATCGATAGAGAAATAGAAGATTATGAACTAGAGGTTTCTTCTCCTGGTATAGGCCAGGATTTTAAAGTTATTGGACAATACCGAAAGGCAATTAATAGAACTGTAGAAGTCAACTTAATTGATGGACGTTCATATACAGGTATTCTTTCGGAAGTAAACCTTACCGGAATAGACTTGGAAGTTGAAGAGAAAGTAAAGTTAGAAGGTCAAAAGAAAAAACAAGTAGTACAGAACAAATACTCGTTAGCTTTTGAATCTATCCGGTCAGCTCGTGAAAAAATAAAGTTTTGATAAATAATTAATTAAGATATATACTCAGGCAAACATTCAGGATATGGAAAACTTGAATCTCACAGATACTTTTTCAGAATTCAAGGAGCTTAAGAATATTGATCGAGCCACTATGATGCGTGTGCTTGAAGATGTTTTTAAAAGCTTGCTGATAAAGATGTATGGTTCAGCTGATAATTTTGATGTTATTATTAACATCGATAAGGGCGATTTTGAAATTTGGAGAAATCGTCAGGTCGTAGCTGATGATGAGTTTACCGATCCCAACACGCAAATAACGCTCAAAGACGCAAAAAAAATAGACGAAGACTACGAACTTGGCGAAGATGTTACTGACGAAGTTAAGCTAGTTTCTTTTGGACGCCGCGCTGTTTTGACGCTTAGACAGAATCTTTCGGCTCGTATTATGGAGCTGGAAAAAAATAACTTATACAATAAGTATAAAGATCGTATTGGTGAGATTGTTACAGGCGAAGTCTATCAGGTATGGAAAAAAGAAATTCTCGTTCTCGATGACGAAAACAATGAGTTGATACTTCCCAAAACCGAACAAATACCAAGTGATTATTTTCGAAAAGGAGATAATGTTAGAGCGGTGGTTGTTCGTGTTGATATGAAAAATAATACGCCAGTAATTATATTATCTCGTATTTCAAGTGTATTTCTTGAAAGACTTTTTGAACTTGAAGTTCCTGAAATTTTTGATGGTCTTATTACAATCAAGAAAATTGTTCGTGCACCAGGAGAACGTGCTAAAGTTGCCGTTGAATCGTACGATGAACGCATTGATCCTGTAGGAGCTTGTGTCGGGATGAAAGGTTCCCGCATTCATGGAATTGTTCGAGAATTGCGTAATGAAAATATCGATGTAATAAATTATACAGCTAATACACAGCTCTTTATTCAAAGAGCTTTAAATCCTGCAAAAATTTCTTCTATAAAGCTGGATGAAGAAACCATGCGTGCAGAAGTGTATTTGAAACCTAATGAAGTTTCACTGGCTATCGGTAAAGGTGGATTAAATATCAAACTTGCCAGTCAACTTACTGGTTATGAAATAGATGTTTATCGCGAAAGTGATGATGAAAACGAAGACGTCGATCTTGACGAATTTGTTGATGAAATTGAACCATGGATTATAGAAGAACTTAAATCTATTGGTTGTGACACTGCCCGTAGTGTGCTGGACCTTGATGTCGAAGAATTGGTTAAGCGCACCGATCTTGAAGAGGAAACCATTAAAGAAGTACTCCGCATCCTTAGAACCGAGTTTGAATAATTTGGAAAAGGTTATAATTTAGCACACTCACACTAGTCGATTTTTACGAAACAGATAGAGAGTAATACGTATGACGGATCAGAAAGGATCAAGGCTCAGTAAATTGGCAAAAGAATTCAATGTTGGTATTTCCACCATCGTAGAGTTCTTGCACAAAAAAGGACACGATATTGAAAATAACCCCAATGCAAAAGTCGGGTCTGACATCGTTGCTATTCTTGAGAAAGAATATAGCAAAGACTTGTCTGTGAAAAAAGAATCAGAAAAACTCAATTTGAAGAATCTTAGAGAAAAAAAAGAATCGATTAGCCTTCAAGATATTGAGAAACCAGAAGAAACAGACGAGGAAAATGACGAAGAGATTGATTCTGTTTCCGACATTATTGGTCTAAAAAAACATACTACATCTCCACAACCACCTTCTCATCCTAAAGTAGAAGAACCATCTCACAAAGAACCTGAGATTAAAATTGTAGGAAAAGTAGATTTGGATAGTCTGAATACAAAAAAGGCAAAACCAGAGGAGAAGCCTGCGCCCGAAGCAAAAGTTCATAAACAGATTACTGAAGAAAAAACAGAAACTGTTGTTAATGTACCTGTTACTCCGAAAGTTGAAGAGCCGAAAGAAATTATAGAAGAACAACCAAAAGAACAGTTGACTGTTGTGGCTCCAAAAGAGGAAGTAAAATCTATTCCCGTTGCCGAAACTGTACCTGTTGAAGAAGAAAAAGTGTTCGATGATGAACAGAATGATGATACAGATGAAGATAACGGCAACGATCAAGAAGGCATGAGTGAAGAAATTTCAGGAACTGGCATCGATTTAAAGGTAGTTGGGAAAATTGACCTTGAAGCCATGAACCAAAGAACCCGTCCGCCCAAAAAGACAAGGAAGGAGCGCGAGCAGGAACGCAGACAAAAAGAACAGCAGAACAGATCTGCACAAAATACAACAAACCAGACATCTGTAGGGAGCGCAAATAATCATCAGCAATCGGATAAAGACGATAACGTTATTCGTGCAAAAGCTGATCGTCTTTCAGGTCCTACCGTTGTCGGAAAAATTCAACTTCCAGATGAGCGGAAGAAACCTGTAGCTTCATCGAATGATGCAAATAAAGACCGCAACGATAAAAAGAAGCGGAAACGAATAAAGGTTGACAACAAAGTAGCTGGAACTAACCAGCCTGGACAACAAAACCATCAGCAAGGTGGCGGAAACGCAAACGATAACCGTAATCGTGGTGGAGGCCATCAGCAAGGAGGCGGAAATAATCCGAATCGCTCAAACGATAATCGAAATCGTCCCCAGGGCGGAAATCAGAATCAAGGCAATAATGCTAATAAGCGAAATGCTAAGAGACCTATTCGTCAGGAAGTTAATGAGGAAGATGTTCAAAAACAGATTAAAGAAACACTTGCTCGTTTAACGGCCAATAAAGGTAAATCTAAGGCTTCGAAATATCGTCGTGAAAAACGTGATATGGTTAGCCAAAGAAGTATGGAAGAGGCCGAACAGATGGAACTCGAAAAACATATTCTTAAAGTTACCGAGTTTGTGTCTGTTAACGAGTTGGCAACCATGATGGATGTTCCAGCAACGAAAGTTATTGGGAGTTGCATGAGCTTAGGATTATTTGTGTCAATCAATCAGCGTCTTGACGCTGAAACCATGTCGATTGTTGCAGATGAATTTGGCTACAAACTGGAATTTATCAGTGCTGAATTGCAGGATGCTATTAATGAAGAAGAAGATCATGAAAATGATATGCTTCCGCGTCCTCCAATTGTTACTGTAATGGGCCACGTAGACCATGGTAAAACAAAATTACTTGACTTTATCCGTAATACGAATGTTATTGCTGGTGAGGCAGGTGGAATCACTCAGCATATTGGAGCTTACTCGGTTCGCTTGAAAAATGGGAAAATGATTACATTCTTGGATACTCCAGGACATGAGGCATTTACCGCTATGCGTGCCCGTGGTGCTCAGGCTACAGATATTGCAATTATTGTAGTTGCTGCTGATGATGGTGTTATGCCTCAGACAGTTGAAGCTATTAACCATGCTCAGGCTGCTAGTATTCCTATTATATTTGCTATTAATAAGATAGATAAGCCTAGCGCTAATCCCGAAAAGATTAAAGAAGAACTTGCCAATATGAATTTATTGGTTGAGGATTGGGGTGGTAAATATCAATCACAGGAAATATCAGCTAAATCGGGTTTGAATATCGAATTATTGCTTGAAAAAGTATTACTTGAAGCAGAAATGCTCGATTTAAGAGCAAATCCCAATAAGCGTGCAAAAGGAACAGTAATTGAATCGTCACTGGATAAAGGTCGCGGATATGTAGCTACTATTTTGATCGATTCCGGAACGTTGCATGTAGGCGATATGGTTTTGGCCGGTGCTCATTATGGACACATTAAAGCGATGTTTAACGAACGTGGAAAACGTATAGATATAGCTGGTCCATCAACTCCTGCTCTGATATTAGGTTTAAACGGAGCACCTCAGGCTGGTGACAAGTTTAATGGCATGACGGATGAAAAGGAAGCCAAAGAAATTGCAACTAAGCGTGAACAGTTACAGCGTGAACAAAATTTACGTACACGTAAGCATATAACATTGGACGAAATTGGTCGTCGTATAGCGATCGGAAACTTCCAGGAACTTAACGTTGTTGTAAAAGGTGATGTAGATGGTTCTGTTGAAGCGCTCTCTGATTCGCTTATCAAATTATCTACAGAAGAAGTTCAGGTTAATATTATCCATAAGGCTGTTGGACAGATTACAGAATCTGATGTTTTGTTGGCAGCTGCATCCAATGCAATTGTGTTAGGCTTCCAGGTTCGTCCGTCGCTTAATGCTCGCCGACTAGCCGAAAAGGAACAGATCGATATTCGCTTGTACTCAATTATCTACGATGCTATCGAGCAGGTAAAAGATGCAATGGAAGGTATGCTTTCGCCTGAAGTGAGAGAAGAAATTACAGGAACTATTGAAGTTCGGGAAACTTTCAAAATTACGAAGGTTGGTACTGTCGCCGGATGTATGGTTAAAGAAGGAAAAGTTTCACGTAACAATAAAGTTCGAATTATTCGCGATGGAATTGTTATTTACACAGGAAATCTGGGCTCTCTGAAACGCTTTAAAGATGATGTTAAGGACGTTACTACCGGTTTCGAATGCGGTTTGAATATTGAAGGATTTAATGATATTCAAACAGGTGATATTATTGAAGCTTTCATCGAAATAGAAGTTAAGAAAAAATTATAAGTTTTTATAAACCAAAATAGAAAAGACAGGAACAAACGCCTGTCTTTTCTATTTTATCATTAACAGACTTTCTGTATATTTGCACACAATTAATTAAGAGTAATTTTTTATGTTAAAAACGCAGAACATATCTTTTTCTTCATTCCTGATGTTCCTGCGAATGCGCGGCTAAGCGCAGCAATATTCTATTGTTCCGGTATTTCCGGAAAATCGTTTAAGTTTTCAAAAATCAATATTCTACTTATAAAGGATTATTCTATCGTGTCGTTTCGGCATGTAGTTTAACCCGCTAGGAGACATTATATAGTTAAAGACAGAAAAACAGAAAATATGCCAGTTGTAGTTCCTCATAATTTACCAGCAATAGATATTCTACAAAGCGAGAATATTTTTGTAATGGGCAATGACAGAGCAGATCATCAGGATATTCGTCCATTGCGGATAATTATTCTGAACATTATGCCAACAAAAATTGCCACCGAAGTACATTTGCTTAGACGATTGTCTAATACTCCGTTACAAGTTCAGGTGGATTTGATGCAGATGAAAGAACACGAGTCTAAAAATACACCTAAAGAACATCTTGAGTATTTTTACAAGACATTCGATCAGATAAGTCATCGAAAATATGATGGAATGATTGTTACCGGCGCGCCTGTCGAGTTGCTTGATTTTGAAGATGTTGATTACTGGAGTGAGCTGAAAAAAGTTTTAGATTGGAGTACTTCGCATGTAACGTCAAGTTTTTTTATTTGTTGGGCAGCACAGGCAGCATTGTATCATTTTTATGGAATAAAAAAAAGAGAACTTCCTCAGAAATTATTTGGCGTTTTCCCTCATCGTGTTTTATCTCCCAATTGTCCATTACTTAGAGGTTTTGATGATGAATTCTGGGCTCCTCATTCTCGTCATACAGATGTGCTTTGTTCTGATATTGAGCGTACAGATGAACTTGAACTTTTAGCAAAATCGGATGAGGCCGGTGCCTATCTGTCAATATCGAGAAATGGAAAACAGATTTTTGTTACCGGGCATTCGGAATACGATACTTTTACTCTGAAAGAGGAGTATGATCGGGATTTACTGAAAGGATTACCAATACAGCCTCCGAAAAATTACTTTCCGGATGATGATCCGAGCCAAATTCCGCTTGTTAGGTGGAAGGCCCATGGTAATTTGCTGTTTTCGAATTGGTTGAATTATTTTGTTTATCAGGAAACTCCTTACGAATGGGAATAAAAGAAGAACAATTTAACGGTTAAGTTCAACTGCACCGAGGTGATTCATTGTTCGCATAATAATAACCTGCCTACCTGATAGATATCTGCTCGGGTGGGCAGGATTTCTTTTTCTGGGGCTTGGCAATGTTGCGGCAACAAGTGCAGCTTCTCCTTTTGTTAGATTTTTTGCTGATTTTTTGAAGTAAGTTCTTGATGCAGCTTCTGCTCCATAAATACCGTCGCCCATTTCTATCATGTTAAGATACAGTTCCATAATGCGTTGCTTACTCCAAAATGTTTCCATGAGCAACGTATAGTACAGTTCAAATCCTTTGCGTACGTAAGTACGGCTTTCCCAAAGAAATACATTTTTTGCAGTTTGTTGAGAAATAGTACTTCCACCTTTAATACGATGCCCGTGCTTATTATGTTTAATAGCTTTCTGAATAGCATCAAAATCAACGCCGTAATGTTCCATGAAATTGTTGTCTTCCGAAGCAACAACGGCATTAACAAGGTTAGGCGAAATTTTATCGATAGAAACCCAGTCGTGCTTTAGCTTTACGCCGTCACCATCAACCATTTGTTCTGCAACACGTTTGAACATGAGTAGGGTAAATGGCGGATTGATGATTTTATAAACTAAAACGCCTGATATACTGAATACCAGAAAAACAATTATTCCCCATTTGAAAATCGAAAGTGCAATTCTCATCCGATAAAAATTTTCAATGCGCAAATATACATCGTTCAGGCCCTAAATTGGCATCAAAAATTGGTTTGATATATGCACTTTATTTGTAGGAAGGATGGTGCGTTTTTATGAAATAAAAAGAGCAGAAACGAATCTCTGCTCTTTGTCTAAATGTGTTTTAACATTACAAGACAACTGGAAGATCAATGAATTCGTAACGCTGATTTCGTAAATGCGGTACAAATCCGGCTTTGCGAATGGTTTCCTGCATTCGGCGAGCATCGAGATGATGAGATGCACCTGCCGCAGAAACGACATTTTCTTCAATCATAATAGACCCCATATCGTTGGCTCCGCCATGAAGACAAAACATTCCGGCCTCAATACCAACTGTAAGCCAAGAAGCCTGAATGTTAGGAATGTTTGGAAGCATAATGCGTGCCAAAGCAACCATCCGTATGTATTCAGTAAAAGTTGTTTTATTCGTAATGTCGTATTTTTCGCGAAGGCGTGTACCTTCGTCCTGAAAAGGCCAGCAGGTAAAAGAGATAAAACCGGGCGTGCCTTCTGGCTTCTCGCTCTGAACCTGACGCAGTTTTACAAAGTGCTCAATACGTTCTTCTACCGTTTCAGCATGTCCAAACATCATAGTTGCTGAAGTTATTAATCCTAATCTATGAGCAGCTCGCATAACGTTAAGCCATTCTGTTGCGTTACATTTTCCGGGCGAAACAAATTTTCGAACTCGGTCCGATAAAATTTCGGCACCGGCACCTGGCAAGCTGTCTAATCCAGCGTTAACAAGCCTTTCAAGTGTTTGTTTATAAGTGAGATTATCAAGTTTTGAAATATAGGCAATTTCGGCAGGACCGAGAGCATGTAATTTTAAATCGGGATAAAGAGACTTTAATGTACTGAACAGATTTTCATAAAATGCGATATCCAGATCAGGAAACATACCTCCTTGTAACAGCAGCTGTCGGCCTCCAAGTTTATACATTTCGTCAATTTTCTGCTTGTATTCTTCAATCGTGGTAACATATCCCTCCGAAGATCCTTTTACACGGTGAAAATTACAGAAACGGCAGCGTGAAACACAAATATTAGTAATGTTAACATTTCGGTCTATAATCCAGCTTACTTCGTTGGATGCGTGTTGCTTTTTGCGAATAGCATTAGCTGCAAGCATTAATTGACCAAGTGGGGCATGTCTGAAAAGCCAAGTGCCCTCTTCCTGAGATAAAAAGTCACCGTTAAGAGCACGTATTAATAAAGTTGATGTTTGCATTTTTTTGTTTTTTTATTCAAAAATATAGCTGGTGTTTTAATTATTCCCGAATAAGCGAAAAGAAAAACCAGCTAAAAAGATTTTAAGACATATTATGTCTTGTTACTATTTTGAGCCAAAGGTAACCAAAGATGCCTGAAATTAAGGATGCAATTAAAATCGCCAACTTTGAGCTGTTTGTAAAGTCTTGATTGTCAAATGCAAGTAAGGTGATGAAAATAGACATTGTGAAACCAATTCCTCCGAGAATACCTGCACCTGTCAGATGTTTCCAACTCAAATCAGATGGAAGCAGGCTTACTCTGGTTTTTACGGCAATGTAGCTGAACAGTAAAATTCCTAAAGGTTTTCCGAAAATTAGTCCGGCTGAAATTCCTAAACTATTGCTGTTTAATGATAAAGCAAAGGAATTGCTATTAATGAGAATTGCTGTATTTGCCAGTGCAAAAACAGGAAGTATAAAATATGCTACGGGTTTATGTAAAAAATGTAGCATAATGTTGGAGGGCGAATCGTCACTATTGTGTTTGAATGGAATTGCAAATGCAAGCAATATTCCGGTTATCGTAGCATGAACTCCCGAATGAAGCATGAAAAACCACATCGCGGTTCCTCCAATTATGTAAGGAATAAGGTTGTAAACCTTTAAACGATTAAGTATTACTAAAATGGCGAAAATTAATAATGCGATAATCAGGCTTTCCCAGGCAATGCCGGAAGTGTAAAAAATAGCAATGATTAAAATAGAACCAAGATCATCTATAACCGCCAGTGCCGTCAGAAATACTTTTAGAGAGGCGGGTATTTTATTGCCTAATAATGACAAAATTCCGAGAGCAAAAGCGATGTCGGTAGCCATTGGTATCCCGGCACCCGAAGAAAAAACCGTGTTTTTGTTAAAGATAAAATGAATAAAGGCAGGCACAGCCATACCGCCCAGTGCTGCAAAAATTGGTAACATGGCATTTTTTATATCAGAGAGTTCGCCAATATAAAGTTCACGTTCGAGCTCAAGACCAACCAGCAGAAAGAAAAAGGTCATTAATCCATCGTTAATCCAATGTTCCAGACTTGCGCCCATTACATAGGTTTTCCATAAATGTTCGTAAGATTCGTGGAAAAATGAATTTGCTAACGATATTGATATTATTGTACATACAATCAGAATAATACCTCCAGCTTTTTCGCTCTCAAAAAAATCAGAAAATAACTTGGATAATCGCATTCTAATGGTTTAGTATATTTTCAACTTATATGCTTTTACAAACCTATTGAAAAATAGACATAATTGAAATTTTATAATTTTTTTCATTTTGTTTATGCTGTTTCTTTTAGCTGATTATTGGTGATCAAAATCACCTGAAAAACAATGCTTTTACAAACTTGAATGTAGATCTTTGTACTAGGAAAGATGCTAATAAAGAGTGTTTTAAGTATTGAGAGACTTTGAAAAGAAATCCCCTAACAATAAAATAAAAAATGATGAAGATACTGTTGATTGAAGATGATGCAATCCTCAGCAGCACCTTAAAGAATCTGATAGAAACAGAGGGGTATCGGGTTGAGATTGCTAATGATGGCCTAAGTGGGCTCAATAAATATAAAAATGATCGATTTGAACTGGTGATAACCGACATTATTTTGCCAGGAAAAGATGGGATGGAGGTTATTAGTGAAATCCGGCAGCATGATTGGAAAACAAAAATCATAGCAATATCGGGTAGCTCATCGTTTCCTTCGAATGATTTCTTGTTAATGGCTTCTATTATGGGGGCCGATGTCGTTCTTACAAAACCATTTGAAGTAGAAGATCTTATTTTAGCTATTAAAGAGCTATTGTCTGTTTTAGAATTTCATTGATTATTAAATTTTGTGTTTGTTTTTGCCTTTTTGCATAGGGGATGCTATTAAAGCATCCCTTTTTTGTTGCTTGCTATTTTAGTTCGAGGAAAAATTCATTTAAATTTTTGTCGACAGATAAATGCAGTTTTTTACGTAACCGATAACGTGCGGCCTCAACGCCTCGGATAGAGATATTGAGCAATGAAGCTATTTCTTTGGTTGATAAATTCAATCGTAAATAAGCACAAAGTTTTAAATCGTACAGTGTAAGATCGGGATGCTGTTTACGAATGTTCCGAAAAAAGTTTTGATGAATCATATCAAAGTTCTGTTGAAAAATATTCCAATCATCGTCGCTACTGATGTTGTTGTCTATCAGCTCTATTATTTTATCGTAATACTTATTGGGGTATTGTGTGCCAAGTTTTTGTTTTTGCTGCTTTATTTCTTCTTTTAACTGATTCAACATATCGTTTTTACGGATTATAGACATGGTGGAGTTTGCTAGTTCATTGCTTTTGTGAAGTAGTTCAGCCTCAAGCTTTTCGTTTTTTAAACGGATTATTTTCTGTTCTCTTCGTTCTAGTCTTTCTTTCTGGATTTTCGCTTGTTCTTCAAGAATTTTTTGTTCTTGTTTTTGTATATGTAAGTCAATTCTTTTACGCATATAATATGCTATGGCAATAATTATTAAAACGTATATTATCCAGGCAACAGTCGAAGCATAGAATGGCGGTTTAATTTCAAAATAGTAACATTCTGAAGCATATATTTTTCCACTTTTATCTTTAGCAGTAATACACAATTGATACCGTCCGGCATCTAAATACGAATATGTTTTTACAGCATTGGTTAAAGAATCAACACTTTCTTCTTTTCTGCCATTTAAAGAGCAATAATACTGTATATTGGTTGTACTAAAATTGGGATATGCAAATGAAAAAACTATTTTTCTGTAAGAATACGGTATTTTAATGTATTTTTTTGCGCTTGATTCGATTGATAAAAATTTTATATTGTTATCTGATACAGCCTGTATCTTTTCAAATAATAATTTAGGTTTAAATTGACTTTTATCTTTAAAATTTTGATTGTATAAGGCTAACCCATCATCCAAACAAAATCCATATTGATTGTCATTTAATTTTGTAACATACTCGTTATCATCAATGAAATTATTGTTTAAGGTAGAAAAAGGAACAATATTCAGAATTTTAGCATGACTGCTGTTTATTTCGATTAAAGCAAATTTTCCTTTTTTTATAAACCAGTAAAGTTGATTACCTAAAGGTATAATTAAATGGCAATCAATAAATTCTCCAATTTGTTGATTAAGCCATGTATATTCTACTGCTTTATTTTGCAGGTCATCGTAGGTGTATATTTTATTTCTGGTGCAGAATACAATTCGGCCTTCAATTTTGAATACGCTAATTTTATAATTACCGGGTAAGCCTTCTTTTATTCCAAAAGGTTTGATTTCAGATGCTTTTGTTAAATCTTCATTTAATCGGATTTTGAAAATTCCTTTCTGAAGATGAGAAACCCAGATATTGTCTAAATGATCGGTTTCTAAAAAGCGGATCGGGTTCACAAAACCTTTTATTATGTTTCTGAATTTCCATTTGCTGTTAGCTCCTTTTTCATAGATACAAAGATTTGTATAAGTGCTTTGTATAAGATATTCTTTGCCGTTTATATTGATTTTTTTTAATGCAGTTCCTCCGTTTATATTTGAAATTCGTGTTGCTGTATTATTTTCAATTTCAAATGTACCTTCATTATGTCCGCATAAAAGCTGATTGTCAACTTCTGTTAATTGCCATACCTGTCCTTGAGTACTAGGAACTAAACTAAAATAACTCTGATTTTCTTTTTTTTCCAGCTTATATAAGCCTTGATTGGTGCCTACGTAAAAATTATTTTTGAATTTAATAGCAGTATATACGGCTTCTAAGTTGTCTGTTCTTGCTTTTAATAAACTAAAAGGAGAACTTCTGCGAATTAAAACAATTCCTTTGTCTAATGCTGCCCAGATATTATTCTGAAAGTCGTTGTATAAGTATAATATTGTGTTGTTTTTAAGATAATTGCTTTTAGTAAAATGCCAGGTTTCCCTGCCATTTTTGTCTATGCCAATAATTCCATTGCTAATGGTTCCAAAACATAATACAGAGTCTTTTGTAAGAATTCCACAATTAATTTGACCATCAATCAAAGCTTGGTCTGCTTCTGTTTTCCAATGAGTAAATTTGTTGTCTTTTTTGCTGTATATAAATAGTCCATGTGAGGATGTTCCTAAAATAAGTTTATCCGAACCATATTGTATAATAGCTCGTATGCATTCTTTGTTGAATATTTCGCTATTGGGAATAGACTGAAGCTTATCGTTTTGAAGGGTAAAAAGCAAATTATTTACACCATGTACATAAACAGAAGATAATGCTTTTGAAAAGAAATAGATAGAAGGTATTTTATGTGGAGTTATTTTGTTTTTGTCTAAGACAAAAAATGAATTGAACGATTGAAAATATACTTTGTTCTCATAAAAAATGATGCGCCATATTTCATCATTATTAAATGAGTACTGTAATGATTTACTGAGCGATGTGTATTTTAAGGTCCCGTCAGTTTCTTCATCCCAATATCCGAATTCCTGATAAGTTCCTGTGTAAACTCGATCATTATTGTCAACCGCAACGGCTCTCACTCCCATCTGATCGGGTAATTTGAAAATCTGCCAGCTTGAACCGTCATAGCGTAAAAGGCCATCGTTGTTGGCAAAATACAGTCTACCTTTCGAATCCTGAGCTATGTTCCAGTTCTGATTGGCTGCCCGGTAATCGTTTTTTGTGTAATTAGTTACAATCGGAATAGTTTCAAATTTGTCGGCAAAACATTGATTATAAGACAAGAACAGAAAACTAAAAAAATAAGCAGAACAACGCAACAGTTGTTTTTGTTTAAGTAGTTGAGATAGTGTTAGATTTATAATAGAGTGCATGTTAATGTTTCAATATCTTTCTCAAAAATAAGCAGAAATTCACATCTATGCTCTGTCAAAATAATTACCTTATTTCTTACTTTTCTTTAAAAGATAAGGATTTATTGCCTTTTCCCATATTTTGTAACCTGCTTTATTTAGATGTAAACTGTCGGACAGAAATATTTCGGGATTTGGGACACCTTTAATATTCAGCATTGGTTGAAAAACATCGACAAATGTCATATTGTGCTCTTTCTTAATGTATTGCTTTATAAGAACATTGGAAGCTTTAATTCTATTGATATTGTTTATTCGCGACGGGCATGGCTTTATCGAGATGTAAATAATCGGAGTATAGGGAAGTTTCGTTCTGATTAAAGTCAGCAACCGTTTTGTGCGATTAAATACAGAGTCGGGTGTTGTAGTTTGATCTGTAAAATCGTTTTCGCCAACATATAAAACAATTTGTCGAGGATTATAAGGGAAAATTATATCGTTGGCATAAAAAATTATATCATTGATAAATGCACCGCCAATACCTCTGTTTATGGCAACATAGCTGGCAAAAGTTCGTTCGAGATCATCCCATTTGCGGATAGATGAACTACCGACAAAAAGAATGGCATTTGCCGGAGGTGCATACATCTTATCATAACTTTTTATTGTCTGCACATCGTCCCAATAATGAGGCTTTTGCTGCGCAAATGCTTGTGTAAATAAGCTGATAATAAAAAAGGCGGATAGAAATAGATGTTTCATATCAATTTGATTAAAAAGAGAAAAGCAGATCAATCTTTCGACCTGCTTTTCTTATACAAAAGTATATTATTTATTCAAGTTTGAAATTGGCTTCGTTTACATCTCTGGAGTTAGTTCCTATAAATACTTTGAAATCTCCCGCTTCCGATTTGAAATTCATGTCGTTGTCGTAAAAACGAAGGTCTGGTTCGGTAATGGAGAACGATACGGTTTGTGTTTCGCCTGCTTTGATGAAAACTTTTTTAAAATTTTTTAATTCTTTGACTGGTCGTGTAATAGAACCAACCATATCGCGGATGTAAAGCTGAACGACTTCTTCACCATCGTATTTTCCGGTGTTGCTAACTTCTACCGATACATTAATTTTTCCGCCCGTTTTTAATGTGTTTTTATCAAGTTTTAAGTTGCTGTATTTGAAAGAGGTGTAGCTGAGTCCGTAACCAAAAGGATATACCGGATCGTTCGAAATATCAAGATAATTTGATCTGAATTTTTCAAACCATTTTCCGTCGGCAAGAGGTCTTCCCGTGTTTTTGTGATTATAAAATAGAGGAATCTGTCCTACAGATTGAGGAAAAGTCATGGTAAGTTTCCCTGAAGGATTAACCTCGCCGAAAAGCACATCCGCAATGGCATTGCCGGCTTCGCTTCCGCCAAACCATACGTTAAGAATGGCAGGAACGTTTTCGCTTTCCCACTTTAATGTAAGCGGACGTCCTGTGAAAAGAACCAAAACGACCGGCTTTCCTGTTTTCAGGAGTGCTTTTAATAAATTTTGCTGATTTTGAGGCAATCCAATGTCTGAACGACTTGAGCATTCTCCACTCATTTCGGCCGATTCTCCCAATGCCGCAACTACAACATCCGATTGTTCAGCTGCTTTTACGGCTTCTGCAATCAGTTCTTCTTCCGGATGGTTATCACGGGCGGTAAGTTTCCCAAAAACACTGATTCGGGCTTCAAAGGTTGAGTCGCTTACAAAATTTGCTCCCTTGGCATAGTGAATAATGCAGTTAGAGCCGGCAACCGCATTTATTCCATCCATCAACGAAGCTGATTTTGAAAAATCGGCAGCAACACTCCATGTGCCGGGCATGTTTTCGCGGTTATTAGCTAAAGGTCCGACCAATGCGATTGAAGCCGATTTTTTTAATGGCAGAAGCTGATTCTGATTTTTTAACAATACAAAGCTGTGTGCAGCTATTTTGCGGGCTTCCCGACGATTTGCATCGGTGAACAGTTCGGTAGTGGCGCGGTGTTCGTCGCAATAGCGATAGGGGTCGTCGAACAAACCGAGTTTGTATTTGGCTTCAAGAATATGTCGACAGGCTGCATCTATTTGATTTGCTGTGATTTTTCCTTCCTGCATCGATTTTTTAATAGTCGTAAGAAATCCTTCGCCAACCATATCCATGTCGATTCCGGCATTTAAAGCTAAAGCCGAAACGGTTTTTAAATCGCCCATGCCATGATCAATCATTTCGTTAACAGCCGTAAAATCGGTTACAACAAAACCATTGAATTTCCATGCTTTGCGTAAAATGTCTGTCATCAGCCATTTATTGGCGGTTGCCGGAATTCCGTCTACTTCGTTAAACGAACTCATAACACTACCTACACCAGCATCAACAGCAGCTTTGTAAGGCGGAAAATATTCATTATACATGCGTAAATGACTCATGTCGGTGGTGTTATAATCGCGGCCGGCTTCGGCGGCACCATAAAGTGCATAATGTTTAACACAGGCCATAATGGTGTTTTTTTTCGATAAATCGTCTCCCTGATAGCCTTTTACCATTGCTTTAGCTATTTGAGAACCGAGATAAGGATCTTCGCCATTTCCTTCGGCAACACGGCCCCAGCGCGGATCGTGCGAAATATCAACCATCGGGGAAAATGTCCAGCAGATACCGTCGGCGCTGGCTTCCTGCGCTGCAATGCGAGCGCTTTCTTCAATCAGATTCATATCCCAGCTACACGACAGGGCAAGTGGAATAGGAAATTCTGTTTGATATCCGTGAATAACGTCCATTCCGAAAATGAGGGGGATTTTAAGTCGACTTTCTTCTACCGCAACTTTTTGTACGTTACGTATTTTACTTACTGATTTAATGTTAAATAATCCTCCGACTTTTCCTTCTTTAATTTTTTGACCGATGTCGGAATTTGATGCCTGTCCGGTCGTTATATCGCCGGCACCCGGAAGATTCAATTGCCCGATTTTTTCATCCAGCGTCATTTTTTTCATTAAAGCTGCAATGAATTTATCCATTTGGGCATTGTTACTTTGCGCTCCAATAAACTGGGAGGATAACAATAATACTATTGCGAATAATAATTTTTTTATCATAAATAGATGATTTATTGAGTGTTTAGTTAATCAGATTATTCAACTTCGGTTACCGGCGTACGTTCGGATGTCCCGTTTTCGTTCAGTGCTTCTATCGAAAAATAGTATTTCCGGTTTTTATCCATCAGTTTGAAAAAGTATTCGTTGCTGCTGTAGACCATTATTGAATTGTAGAGTTTGTCGGGCGCTGTTCCAAAATAGATGTTGTAAGCATATGCATCGTCCGACGGTGCCCATTTTATCCATGCACTGCGCTTGTCTTTTTCGGTACGCAGCACGATGAAATCTTTTACCTGAGCCGGTTTTAATCCATTTCCATTGCCGAAAATCCGGAGTCCGCTGATGGCAAATTTCCCGGTGGGCATATGCAGGTTAATCAGTTTTATGAAACGGGTTTGTATAGGTTTTTCGAGTTCGATGTAATCGTGTGGAACATCAGTTTTATTTTCGCTTTTATCGATAAGTTTTGTCCATCTTTTGCCATCAATAGATTGATAAATAATATATTGATGATAAATACTGGTTTGTTTACCCATGAAATTGGCATCCTGATCGGCATAGTTGATTTGTATTGCATTAACGGTTGAAATACTGCCAAGGTCAGTTTCTATCCATTCCCCTTTATTACCGGTTGCTGCGCTCCAATATGTCTTAATATTTTCGTCAACTGCAAAATTTGCTTCGTGGTTGCCAAGTACAGACGATACTTTTACAGGTTTATTGTAATTCAACAACATCCAGCCTGTAAAACGACTTTTCAGATGATCTTCTTTACCCTGCGGAAGATAGGTCGGATAGTCGCCAAATGCCGAATTCATGTACATTACATCGTCCTGATCGAATCCTGCAGGCCATATTCCGATTCGTCGTTCGTAATTATTTTTTACACAAATGCCTATTGTGCTGGTATGCCAGTAATTATCCCATTTATCCTGAAAAGTAGAACCATGTCCTGCTCCTCTGGCAAAACCTCCGGGTTTGAATGAAAACGGATCGGGTTGTGGTATTCCTGACTGGTCGAGCGGAGTTTTCAGTACAATTACGCCATCGGCATAACCACTGAATTCTGTTCCGGGCGCGCCGTACTGCAAATAGTATTTTCCATTATGCTTAGTCATCCATGAACCTTCAATAAATGGGTCGAGAAAAATATTATCCCAGTTTTCGCCAAAGCGTTGCCATCCATATCGTTCTGGTTCAAGTGTGTACAATTCAGTTCGTGTTCCTATCGGTTGAATGGTTTGTCGGTTCAGCTCAACGCCGTACACTGGGTAGCGGTTGCTACTACCGTTGTACATGTATAGTTTTCCGTTGTCATCGGTGAAAAAAGCCGGATCCCAGCCACCAATTGCTAGTGAATCGACGAGCGGTTTCCATTCATTAGATTTCGGATTCGTACTTATCCACACGGTAAAATTGCGGGTATATGTAGAACCAAAAACAATCATAGTATCGCCAATAGTGCCAACAGCAGGTGCACATAATTCATCGTAGCTCGAATTCCATGAACGCAGAAATTTTCGTGCAACGAAATTCCACTTTACCATGTCGCTGCTCCACCAATAACCTTGCTGGTTAGTTGAGAATAAATAATAATCGCCTTTATATAAAGTTATTGCCGGATCTGCAGTTGCTCGATGTTTTCCTGTTTTTACAAAATCGGGAATAGGGCAGTAGCCGTAATCCAGATTTACAGGATTGCAGTAAGTCTTTTGTTGTGCTTTTACTTGAACAAAAAAGCAGACAAGAAACAGTATAGTTAATGTATTTATTTTCATTGCAATACGTTTGGATTTATTTTGAAGTGTATTCAAATCCTAATCGTTGAAGGCCTTGCTGTATTTCAGGACAGCTCATGAAAAGTTTCCAGAGCAGCCCACTTCGATAATTTTCAATCATTACTATAATAGGTCCTTGATCTATTGCTAAATACGATTTAGCATACCAATTCTGACTTTCGTTAAATGCATCGACAAAACCATATTCTCCCCAGATTTTATCGCCCAATTCATAATAAAAATGTTTCAGAGCTTTCATTGAATACTCCGGAGTGTAAGGAAATGCTGATAATGCAGCTGTAGGTGAAATGGTCCCCCAATCGTTAGCGGGAGAATGGGCATCGTAGCCGTTGTAAGTGTCGCTGGCTGTTAAACCCCAGCAATTTTCTCCATAGCCTTTGTATTGTTTTGGATTAGTCACACAATGCTTGTAGTTAATAAGTGTGTGATTGTAATTTTGCTCCCAGTAATCGGCATAGCGATCTTTAAGTCCATGAGGATTAAGACCTAAAAAGGAATAATGAGTAAAGAAAAGAGGTCCGCCGTAATCAAAACCCAGAGGTAATTTTATACCGTAATATTCTTTTCCGTTTTTAAAGTGATTGCTTTCGGCCCAGCAATGATGGTAAACAGAAGGATTAATGGCATAATTGGGAGATGAAGCTGCTAAAATATAGGTAATCAGGCATTCATTCCATCCTCTTAATTCAAAATTCATACTCCAGTCGTTGTTGGGGCTCCAATGCCAGTAAAGCAAATCTAGACCTCCGCGAGTATGCCAGTTCCATTCGGCTTCGTTCCATAGGCTGTTAATACGTCCACGTAATTCATTTTCAAGCGGATTGTTCTGGTTAAAATATTGACGTGCAGATAATAAACCTTCAAAAAGAAAGGATGTTTCAACCAGATCAGCTCCGTCATCTTTACGACTGAAAGGAATTGTTTGCCCGGTATTTCCGTTTAACCAATGAGGAAAAATACCATGGTAACTATTAGCTTTTTGTAAAAACACAACCGATTTAAGAAGGTGTTCGGCAGCTTGTTGACGTGTAATCCAGTTTCGTTCTGCGGCAACAATTATAGACATAACGCCAAATCCGCTTCCGCCGATGGTTACGACTTCATCGCCGTAATTGAAAGAAGTGTTGCTGCGTTCTCGGGCCAATCCGCTTACCGGATGTGCAAAATCCCAGAAATAACGAAAAGTTTGTTTCTGAACTAAATCAAGTAATGCCGAGTCGGACAGGTTCCGTGGTCTGTTGGCTGCATTAAAGATTTGATTGTTTTTTGTTTTTTGTGAATAACCCGTAGCTGAAACTATGCTCAGCAATAACACTATAAATATACTAACCCTCTTCATAATGTGTTGTTTATCTGTTTCTAATGCAGCGCTATGCTGAGTGTTTTGTTTGTGTTTTCGTTTTCAAGATTTAATGTATAGAATCCTGATTGTAAGTTATTTCCAAATTCAACCACCAGTTTTCCTGAAGGTTGACTAATCTTGTTCCATATTGTTTCGACAATTGATCCATCTAATTTTTTTAACGTAAGTGTGTAAATCCCTGCGTTTCCTAAATAAATATCAATCAGATAGCATCCTTTGTCCGGATGTTTGGTTAAATCAACTTTTCCGGTTTTTACATTTGGGACAGACAGATAAAAACCAGTTTCATACCGGCCTTCGGTGATGTTTATGCTGTTTAATGCATTTTTGATTTCAGGAATTTTCATAAACAAGTTCCATAACAATCCCGAACGATAATTTTCGATCATGCAAATTTCCGGGCCTTGATCTATCGCCAGATATTGGTTGCTATACCAGTTACGACTCACATTGAAAGCATCGTAAAAGCCATATTCACCCCATGTTTTATCTTTCATCTTCTCATATAGCTGATGCATAACTTGCAATGAGTAATAAGGAGTGTAAACGATAGATGAAAGAGCTGCCGTTGGCGAAATCGTTCCGTTGTCGTTATTAGGTTGTTGTGCACTGTACCCATCGGGATTATCAGAGGCTGTTAATCCCCAAATATTTGTTTTGTACTGATAGACAGAAGGTGCCGAGTATACACAATAAGAACGATTTATAAGTGATTGTTTAACATTGTGCTGCCAGTAATTTGTGTAAGAATCCTGCATAAAGCGGGGATCAAGGCCAATGAAAGAATAATGTGCAAAGAATAATGGTCCTCCATATTCAGGTCCCAGCGAAATAGAATATCCTTCGTAACTTTTTGTTTCACTGAATAATGATGTAATCCATCCTGATTGATAAACCGATGGTGTAATCGAATGGGTAGGGGATGCAATAGCCAGAACGTATGTAATGAGGGCCTCGTTCCATCCTGTAATTGGAGTGTTCATTTGCCAGGCATAATCGGGACTCCAGTGCCAGTAAAGTTTATTATCTCCTCGTGAGGCGTACCAGTCCCATTCTACTGTTTGCCAAAGCGAATCAATCGTTGTTCGTAACGCTGTTTCCTGATCGTTGTCCGAATTAAAATATTCTTTTGCAATAAGCAATCCATTAATAAGATAGGATGTTTCGACCAAATCGCCTCCATTATCGTACTGGCTGAATGGAATTGCTTTTCCGGTAGAACCGTTTATCCAATGGCTCCAGACTCCGTGAAAACGATCGGCTTTTGATAAAAAATTGCAAATCTGATCAATTCTTGCAACAGCCTCCTCTCTGCTTATCCATTCTCTCGAACAGGCGACAACCATGGCGGCAATTCCGAAACCGGTTCCTCCTGTAGTTACAATATCTCCACTATTGGTGCGTTCGCGTGCCATTCCTGAAAAAGGATGAGAATAATCCCAGAAATAACGAAAAGTTGAAAGCTGAACCTGATTGAGTAAATCTTTGTCGGATATAGAATAATGATCGGCTGGCAATAAATCGTTTGCGGGTATATTAGAAGGTACTGCTATATCGGCCGTTTTTTTGCAGGCGGATATAGTTAGTATTACACTACATGCAACAACTAAACAGCTTTTCATGGTTTGTTCTATAAAACAGGGAAAGCTGTTTTGCTTTCCCTGTTGTTGCCTAACTAATGCTACTTATTGACTGAAAATCAATATCCTGAATTTTGTTTCAGCTTGCCCATGCTGGCGTCAATTTCTGACTGAGGAATAGGAAATACTTCATTTTTGCCATCAACAAAGTGTTTGCCTAAAGCACGGAGAACGGTACCTGCACGTCCCTGACGGATAAGATCATAAAAACGATCGTGTTCCATTGCTAATTCTACCCGGCGTTCATTCCAGATGGCATTACGCAGATCGGTTTGCGAAGAGGCAGGAGTGTCGCCCAATCCGGCACGGTGTCTTACTGCGTTAAGCGAATTTTGAGCAACATCTGTTTTTCCAAGTTCGTTAGCGGCTTCTGCATTCATCAGATAAACTTCACCCATGCGGAGTAAACGAATGTTTTTATCTGAAGACCAGTCGTTTCCGTTATAGGTTTCTTTTTTCTTGCTTACATAGGCTTTGTAATTGTAGCGATCATTAGAAACGTTGGTTGCAATTACAGCTCCATCCCATAATGTTTCGCCGCGATACATTATAGTAGCCGCTTTGCGGACATCACCGGTTTCGTATGCTTTTTCGAGATCTTCGCTTGGAGTGTTAAATCCCCATCCGCTAACTGCCGGAGTTCCGTCGGGGTAAGTGATGGTACCGCGAACACCCTGGCATGACACATATCCATCAACCCCAGCATTAGGATCGATACCGCGTCCCTGAATTTCAAATAACGATTCGGAGCTGTTTTCGCCAACTTCGCGCCAGATACTGGCATAATCGCTGACGAGGGCATAATTTCCGACTTTATTTTCTAAAATATTATTAGTGAGCGAATAAACCTGATCCCATTTCTTTTCGTACATGCTTACTTTAGCTAATAAAGCTGTTGCCGCTCCCATGGTTGCCCGGCCTAAGTCGGCTGAACTGTAATCTTCTTTTTTAGGAAGATTTTGAATGGCATAATTTAAATCGGTTTCGATAAACGCATAAACTTTTGCTTTATCGACTCTCGTGTTGGCTAAATCGAAGTCAGAGGTGTTATTGGCATCAATAACTTTATCAATTAAAGGAACATCGCCAAAACAACGTACAAGATTGAAGTAATACAATGCTCTTAAAAAGCGGGCTTCTGCAATGTATCTGTTTTTCAGGCTTTCGCTAATGTTGTATTTGGGAACATTGGTAATAGCCTGATTACAACGGGTTACACCATTGTAATTTCCAGTCCACGCTTCGCCGACAGAACCACTTGTAGAGGTGTACGTGATGTTATCCATCTGATCTTTGTCCGAACCTAAATCGCCGGGATCGCTTCCTTTGTCTGCATCATCCGAGGTTATACTGCTGTATCCGATCCATGAGAAAGAGCTTGTTTGCCAAAGTGTTAACTGATTGTAGCAAGCATTGACAAATTTTTCGGCATTGGCAGGAATAAGAAAAGTGGAGTCTTGTGTAATAAGTTGATCTTCCGGTGCCGGACTTAACCAGCTGTCGTTACAGGCTGTTAGTGCAAAAGCTAAGGAGCCTGCTAGTATATAAGTGTATGTTTTTAATGTTTTCATCTCTAATAAATTAATGTTATTAACTATTGAGTTTTTAATTAGAAGGATACGTTAACTCCAAACATGTAAGTTGAGACAACCGGATAGATGGATAATTCGAGACCCGAAGCGGTTGCTGTTCCTGGAAGTTCAGGCGTATAACCACTGTATTTCTTGAAAATAACAGGATTTTGAGCCGATGCATAGAATCTTAATTTTGAGATTCCGATGTTCCATTTGTCGGAAGGCAGGGTGTAGCCTATTGTTATGTTGTTGATACGGAAAAAGTCTCCCGATTCAACAAAATAATCAGATGGCGCAGGAATGGCATTCGATGCTCGAGGTTGCGTTCCGTTAGGATTTGTCAGGCTCCAGCGGTTTTCTGCACGGGCTGCTTCGATGTTGTCGTTACCAAAACGCACGGCTTTTTTACCGTTGAAAATTTTGTTACCCAAATTACCGTAGCAATCGGCAGAGAAATCAAATTGTTTGTAATCGAAACCAAAGTTGAGACCAAAGAATGTTTTTGGCTGATACGATCCTACAAACTGCCGATCGTTGTCGTTGATCACTCCGTCTTTGTTTACATCAACAAGTTTCAAATCACCGGGCATGGCTCCTGTTAAGTGAGGTGAGTTATCGATTTCGGCCTGTGTTTTATAAATTCCAGCTGTTTTGTAAACCCAGAAACTTCCGATTGGCTGACCTTCAACGGTATAAGTTACGATATGTCCATTTCCGAGACTTCCGTCTTTAAGCTGAAGTCCGCCGCGAACTTTGTCAACGTTGTTATGGTTGAACGTAATATTAAATCCGGCATGGTAAGCAAAATCTTCGTTGATACGATGTTTCCAGTTCAGGTTAAATTCCAAACCGTAATTGCGAACATCGGCAGCTTGTGAGATAACCTTATTGTCTGCATCTCCTGCGGCAGAAGGCATTGTTATTGGAACGTAGGCATTGGTAAGTTTGTTGAAATATGAAATCTCGCCCGTTAATCTTCTTTGTAAAGTTGTAAATTCAATGCCGGCATCATAACCTTTAGTGGTTTCCCACGAAACAGTGGCATCTTTTATCTGATCGAAGGTAATGCCCTGTGATACAGGATTGCTGTTCCCGCCGAAATTATATGAACCTGTGGTAGTTACAGAAGTTAAAGTTCCTGTTCCGTAAGGGAGATTGTCGTTCCCGATTTTACCATAACTTCCACGAACTTTGAGTTCGTCAAAAACTGACTGGCTTTTCATAAATGCTTCATGGCTTACAATCCACGATGCACCAAACGAATAAAATGTTCCCCATTTCTTTTCGGGAGGGAAAATACTGGAACCATCGCGACGAAGAACACCACTGAAGTTGTATCGATTATCGTAAGTGTAAATCAAACGTCCATAAACAGATGCTCTGCGTTTAATATATCCGCTGTGGCTATTGGTAACAGAGTTAACATCGCCCTGATCAAGATACCAGAGATTCTCCTGTTCCGGAACATTTCGTCTTGAGCCTGTAAATGCTTCTCCTTTATCTCTTTCTGCTGAGTATCCGATAGTTGCATTAACTTCATTCACTTCCATGAATTTTTTCTGATAATTGGCATTATTATCAAAAATGTAATACATGCTGTTGCTGTTTCCTATCGTAAGGGTAGAATTGGCAGTTTGCTGAACGCTGCTTACGTAATATTTTGGCACGTAATTGGTTTCTCGTTGCTCTGGTCTGTCAAAATTATAGCTGCTGCGAATTTTTAATCCGTCGATAGGCGTAAGTTCTACATATGCATTACCTTCCAACCTGGTGTTGGTTGTATAATGGTGGGTATAATCCAGTGCTGCAACCGGATTGGCAACGCTTAATCCCGGGGTATAGCCATAGTTGCCATTTTCATCCCGTATCGGAGCTGTCGGAGCCATGCGGTAAGCATCGGCAAATTCGTTAGGCTTAAGATTATTTTTTGAGAAAGTTAAGTTTAAGGTATGACCAACTTTGATATACTTATTGATTTTATAATCATTAGCATTACGTAACGAAGTGCGGTTGAAGTTATTTCCTTTCAAAATTCCTTCGTCTTTAAACTGGTTAGCACTAAAATAATAGGTAATATTATCAGTACCACCGTTTAAGGTTACGTTGTAATTTTGAACCATACCACTGTGAGTTATCGCTTTGTTCCAGTCTGTATTGTATTTTAGCGTATCAAGATCAAACATAGCAGGCTGTCCATCGTAAGCCCTGGCTTCGTTGGTGTACTGTGCGTATGTTTTTGCATCGGCCATTTTGACTCTGGATGTCATTGTCCGAAGTCCAACGTAAGAATCAAAACTTACTTTTGTTTTTCCCGATTTACCCGCTTTGGTTGTAATCAGAATAACTCCGTTTGCTGCACGGCTACCATAGATGGCTTGAGATGCAGCGTCCTTAAGAATATCAATACTTTCAATGTCACTATTGTTGATATTGGTGATATCCGAAACAATAACACCATCAACAATATAAATAGGATTAGCATCGGCGGTAATCGAGTTCGTTCCGCGAATACGAACTTGTGGCTGAGAACCCGGATCTCCCGATGCTATAATCTGAATACCCGAAGTTTTTCCCTGCAAACCCTGTGCGGCAGTAAGCATTGGTTGTTTTGTCAGTTCGTCACTTTTAACGCTCGATACGGAACCTACAACTTGGCTTTTCTTAGCTGTTCCGTAACCAATTACAACAACATCGTCAAGTTGTGCAATGTCAGGAACAAGTGAAACATTTATTGTTTTTTGTCCCGAAACCGATACCTGCTCGGTTTGCATCCCTACAAAACTTATAACTATAACAGCACTTGAAGGAACATTTTTTAACGTAAAGTGTCCGTTTGCATCGGTAACAGTACCTGTTGTCGTTCCTTTAATAAGAATAGTTGCTCCGGGTACCGGCGTCTGGTCTTCTGAACTGATAACAGTTCCTGTAACTTCTGTTGCTGGTTGCTGGCCTTTTGCAAAGGCAAATACAAACAGCATCAACAGTAGGAGTAGTTTGTTTTTCATTTTCATAATTTGTTTAATGTGATAGTTGGAGATTCTCTTCCATTGCAAACATATTCTTGTAAAATACCGGCTACAATTTTTGAAACCATACAACGCTACGGCGTTGTTAAAAATTTAAAAAAACGAATACGTTGATACTACTTCATTTGTTATTAATAATTTCAGAACAATCAAAAATTCAAAATGTTAATGAGCCTGTTTTTTTAGAAAAAAATCATCAGAATTGACCTGAAAATGATTCTTGAAGTAGTATATAGGATAGGAAAAATCATCTTTTAGAACAGAAAATGTGTTTTGCTTTTCTGAAAAAATGGCAATAGAAACAGTAATTTTTATCGAAGTGTTCTTCTCATTTTGGCAAACTTCTATAAATCTTATATTTCTCTGATCGACGTCAAACCTTAACTGGTAACTATTTGTTACTTTCGCAGGTTATATGTTGTAATTAATCAAAAACAAGAATATGTACAGAACGCATACCTGTGGCGAGCTTAACATGCATCAAGTTGGAAAAACTGTAACCCTTGCAGGATGGGTGCAACGTGCTCGTAACCTCGGAGGAATGACTTTTGTGGATTTGCGTGACCGTTATGGTATTACACAGCTGGCATTTAATATGGAAACCAACGCGGCTCTCTGCGAAGATGCCCGTAAACTGGGGCGCGAATTCGTAATTCAGGTTACTGGCAAAGTAGCCGAACGTAGTAGCAAAAACACAAAACTGGCTACCGGAGATGTCGAAATTATTGTAGACAAACTTAATATACTAAATAGTTCGGAAGTTCCGCCTTTTACCATCGAAGACGAATCGGATGGGGGAGATGAGATTCGTATGCGTTACCGTTATTTGGATTTACGTCGTAATCCATTGAAAAATAATTTATTATTACGTCATCGTATTGCACAGGAAACTCGTAAATTTCTCGATTCTCTTGGCTTTATAGAAGTTGAAACGCCGGTTTTGATTAAGTCTACGCCCGAAGGTGCTCGAGACTTTGTCGTTCCGTCCCGAATGAATCCTGGTCAGTTTTACGCATTGCCACAATCGCCGCAAACATTTAAGCAGTTGCTTATGGTTGCCGGATATGATCGTTATTTCCAAATAGTTAAATGTTTTCGTGATGAGGATTTGCGAGCCGATCGTCAACCTGAATTTTCGCAGATCGACTGTGAAATGGCATTTGTTGATCGTGAAGATATTCTGAAAACTTTTGAAGGCTTGATTCGCCATCTTTTCCGCGCGGCTAAAGGAATAGAACTTCCAGAATTGATTCGTATGCCTTACAGCGAAGCAATGGAATTTTACGGATGCGATAAACCTGATTTGCGCTTCGGTATGAAATTCGTTGATATTACAGCACTTGGTAAGAACCACAATTTTGTGGTATTCGACAGCGCCGAATATATTGGAGGTATTTGCGCTCCGGGCTGTGCCGAATATACCCGCAAAGAGTTGGATGCGCTTATCTTATTTGTGCAGCGTCCACAAATTGGAGCGAAAGGTCTTATTTATATCAGGTATAACGCCGACGGGACATTCAAATCATCTGTTGATAAATTTTTTGATGCAAGCGAGTTGGCAAAAATTGCCCATAAAATGGATGCAAAGCCAGGTGATCTGATGCTTATTTTAGCCGGAGGCAAAGAAAAAACATTGCCTCAGTTATGCGAGCTTCGTCTTGAAATGGGTAATCGTTTGGGACTGCGCGATAAGAGTACATTCGTTCCGCTTTGGGTTGTCGATTTTCCTCTTTTGGAATGGGATGAAGAAGAGCAACGTTTTGCAGCCAAGCATCATCCGTTTACCGCGCCAATGGATGAAGATTTGAAATATTTTGAAAGTGATGAGATTGAAGATCGTAAAAAGATCAGAGCGAAGGCTTACGATATGGTAATCAATGGAGTAGAAGTTGGGGGCGGTTCAATTCGTATTCATGATCAGAAGTTGCAGGCCCAGATGTTTAAAAATCTTGGTTTTACGCCCGAAGAAGCTCAAAAGCAATTTGGCTTTTTAATGGGAGCTTTCCGTTTTGGAGCTCCTCCTCACGGTGGTTTGGCCTTTGGTTTCGACCGCTTGTGCTCGATGTTTGCTGAACTCGACAGCATTCGGGACGTTATTGCATTTCCTAAGAATAACTCAGGTCGCGATGTTATGATTGATTCTCCTTCAGAAATTGCAAATAAACAGTTGGATGAACTGAATCTTAAAGTCGATATCAAAAAATAGTCTTTCTATTAAAAAACTAAAAAAGGGCAACGATTTCACATCATTGCCCTTTTTCGTTTCTGTGCTCTTTTCGCTTTTAACGAGATTAGATTTCTTCTATTTCAAAACCAACTTTCTCCAAATCATCCCAGTACGAAGGATACGATTTTGCAACAACTTCAGGGTTTTGAATGATAACAGGATCGCCACACATACCAATCGGAGCGAATGCCATGGCCATTCTGTGATCCTGATAGGTCGGAATACTTACACATTGCAGGCAGCTTTCCCGACGGTTTCCGTTCCAGCTTAAAATGCCGCTATCTTCATAATCAAGCTGAGCTCCAAATTTAAAAAGCTCGTTCTGTAAAGCAACGATACGGTCAGTTTCTTTTATTTTTAAAGTCTGGCATCCTTCGAAACGAAACGGAATGCCGAGCATTACAAGCGTAACCGCAAATGTTTGAACCAGATCGGGGTTTTCAATAAAATTAAAATCAAATCGTTCGGGCAGTGTTCCTCCTTTTGTGAGATGAATGCCGTTTATTGTGAATTCTGTTTTAACTCCGAGTCTTGCAAAAAGTTCTGCAACACGAGCATCTCCCTGCAAACTATTTTCTGAGAAAACATCAATATACAAATCTACTTCGCGGGCAAAAGCGGCCATTTGATACCAGTACGAAACACCGCTCCAGTCACCTTCTACCGAAACATCTTGTCCACGATAGTTTTGATGGGCAACCCGGATAATACCGGATTCATGTTCGGTATTAACGCCATATTGTTGCATAATGGCTTCTGTCATCGTAATATACGATGAGGAGATAACCTTATCCGAAAGTTCAAGTTCAAGTCCCAGCGGCAGAGTCGGAGCAATCATCAGTAATGCAGATACATACTGACTGCTTACGCTGGGGTCTATTTTTATTTTTCCGCCCTGCAAAGGATTTCCTTTTATATACAAAGGAGGAAAACCGTCTTTTTCAGTATAATTGATTTCGGCACCCATCATTCGTAAAGCATCTACTAACTTGGCAATGGGTCGATTACGCATGCGCTCAGAACCGGTGAGTATAACTTCTTTTCCGGTAGCAGCAAAAAAAGCAGTTAAAAAGCGCATAGCTGTACCTGCGTGATGGATGTCGATGGTTTGTGATTTGCTGGAAAGTGCGGCTTCCAGCAAACGGGTATCGTCACTGTCTGAAAGGTTTTCGATTTGAAATGAATTGTTGCTTAATGCCCTGATTATTAAAAATCTGTTGCTTAAACTTTTGGAAGCAGGCATTAATAATTGTCCTTCGAGTTTGTCCTTTCGGAACGATACCTTATAGGTCATAGCTCTTATATCTGTTTGATTTTCTGTAAAGTTACAATTTTGTACTGTGACGAAGATATTTCTGTAGCCCGAAATCTTTTTGCAGAACGAGTTTGCCGGTGATTTTTGGCATAATCAGGGCAGCGAAAATACGGTAATTTTATCCTAAACAGATGTAACTATGCAGATTTTTGATGATACACAAACGGCGTTCGATCGTTATCCGGATAGTAAATTAAAAAAAGCGTACTGGCTGTTCCGGCTTTTTTCTCACTCGTGGTTGATTTCGATTGCTAAAATAAAACTTAAAATAGCTTTTGCTTTACACTTGCCGGTTGAAGGAATAATTCGGCGAACCGTTTTTAGCCATTTCTGCGGAGGCGAAACTCTCGAAAGTTCGTTGTCGGTTGTGTCAGAGTTGGGTGGAAAAAGAGTAAAGTCTATTCTTGATTTTTCAGTTGAGTCTTCATCGGATGAGAAAGATATTGTAGCAAATATGCTTGAGACAATGCGTTCAATCCGAGTGGCTTCGTCTCATCCGGATATTGCGTTTGCTGTTTTCAAACCTACGGCTTTTATTGATCCCGATTTGCTCGAAAAAGCAGCTTGTTTGACCTTACAAAACGAAGACGAGAAAGCTGCAATTCTTCGTTATGAAAACAGAATTACTCAGCTTTGCCAGGCTGCTTATGACGATGATATTTCCGTTTTGATTGATGCCGAGGAAGTTCGTTATCAATCTTACATCGATGAGTTATGCGAAAAAATGATGCTTCAGTTTAATCGAAAAAAACCTGTAATATTCAATACGTTGCAGATGTATCGAACGGACAGGCTTGACTATCTGCGAAAGCTTATTGTTTTTGCCAAGGAAAACAATGTATACGTCGGAGTTAAATTTGTTAGAGGTGCATACATGGAACAGGAACGTCAGCGCGCGGCTCAACTAGGAATAGTTTCTCCTATTTATCCGAATAAACAAGCAACAGATAATGCATTTGATGAGGCTTTGCGTCTTGCGGTTGAAAATATTGAAGTTGTTTCTGTTTTTTGCGGCACTCATAACGAAGTGAGTACAGAATTGTTAATGAAGCTGATGGCCGAACATGGTATTGCTGTGAATGACAATCGGATATTTTTTTCGCAACTGTTTGGTATGAGTGACAATATAAGTTTTAATTTAGCAAAATATGGCTATAACGTAGCAAAGTATATTCCTTACGGTCCGGTGCGAAAGGTTCTACCGTATCTTATACGGCGTGCTGAAGAAAATACGTCGGTAGGTAAACAAACCAGTAGAGAATTGCTACTTATTCGTAAAGAAATTATTAGACGGAAAAGCGAAAAATAGACTAAAGATGATCTTAGACACTGCAGCGAAAGCAAAAAATTACCGTATTGTAAGTCGTATCATAACACTGGTTTTTTCAGCCGGAATAGTTGTCTCTTTTATATTTGGAGGATATGGATGGGAAATTCCTTTCGGACAGTATTTTATGGCTGCTTCTGTTTTGCTCTTGTATCTTGTTGTTGCGGCTTTGCGGTTTTCAATAAGTCCGTCGTATATCTATTTCAGTAACGAGGAAGGAAAACTTATCCTTCGTTTTTTTCCTTTACATCCGTTTGTTTTTCAGAAAATGCTGGTTGAATTTCCTTTGAATGAACTTGCTGGTTTTGAGATAAAAAAAACTACAGGAGGTCTTTTTACCGACCTTGTTATTTTTCAAAAGCATAATGGTAAAAGATTAAAATATAAGCCTATAAGACTTTCAATTTTAACAAAGGAAGAGCAAAAAAGCCTGACGGAAGCGCTTCGCCTGTCAAGCCCTAAATAAAACTAAAAATAGAAACCCTTCTCCTTTTATGACAGAGGACGAACTTCTCTTTTCCATTGCTTTAATGATGGTTCCGGGAATTGGCGATATCAATGCCCGGAAACTTGTTGCTTTTGCCGGTTCTGCACAGGCTGTTTTTAAGGATAAGAAAAAGCAGCTATTGCGTGTTCCGGGAATTGGAGAAGCAGTTGTTTCTGAATTGTCAAAAAAAGAAATACTTATAAAAGCGGAGGCCGAACTTTCTTTTGTAATCAAAAATAAGATTGCGGTAATGCTTTGTACGGATAAAAATTATCCAGAGCGGCTTCGCAATTGCCCGGATGCTCCTTTTATTTTGTATAGTAAAGGTAATTGCGATCTGAATAATCGTAAGGTTATCAGTGTCGTAGGAACTCGTCGTGCTACCGAATACGGACGCGAAATTTGCAATCAATTGATTACTGCACTTGCCGAACGCAAGCATGATGCATTAATTGTTAGTGGTTTGGCTTATGGTATTGACGTTTTTGCCCATAAAGCATGTCTTAAAAATCATTTACTCACCGTTGGTGTACTTGCGCATGGACTAAGTATGATTTATCCGGCAGCGCACCGGCCTGTTGCCCACGAAATGTGTCAGTCGGGTGGCGCTTTGCTTTCCGAATTTACAAGCACAGAAAAGCCCGATCGGCCTAATTTTGTCCGTCGTAACCGGGTAATCGCAGGTATGGCCGATGCAATAATTGTGATTGAATCGCCTTTGCAAAGCGGTGCTCTTATTACAGCAGAGATGGCAAACTCGTATAACCGCGATGTCTTTGCTTTTCCGGGTCGTATAGGCGATACTTTTTCTCAGGGATGTAATAAGCTGATAAAAACCAATAAGGCAAATCTTATTGAAAGTGTGGATGATATAGAATATTTGCTGGGATGGTCAAAATCGGCGAAAGAGCCTGTGCAAACTTCTCTTTTTGTAAATCTTGAACCAGAAGAGCAAAAACTTTATTCGTTATTACGGGAACATGGCGAACTATTTATCGATCAGATATGTTCGTTGTCGGATATGCCTGTAAGTATGGTTTCTGCCAGATTGCTGAATCTCGAATTTTCTGGTCTTATCCGATGCTTTCCCGGAAAACTCTACCGACCATCGTAATATTATAGTTTTTAAAGGAATACTGTAGTTTTCTGCATAAATGTTTATTTCGGTTAAAAAAGTCTGATAGTTCTGAATTTTTTTAGCCATTTCTCTTCTTTCTTTATTCTACGGACTGTTTCAAAATAGTGCATTTTTTCTCTTGTTGAGCTCAAAAATAGAGGTTCGGATTGCAAAAAGATTAATTTTGCATGCGTAATCAGTCTAAAATTTAATGATAGACACGCATTCTCATATTTTTGCTGAAGAATTTCAGGATGACGTTTCTCTGGTAATCGGACGTGCAATCAATGCCGGTATTCAAAAGGTTATTATGCCTAATATCGATACTGAAAGCATCCAGTCCTTGCTGGCTTTGAGCAGCCAGTATCCCGATTTTTGTAAACCTGCACTGGGACTGCATCCTACTTCGGTTGATGCAGCTTATAAAACACATCTCGGTACTATTTTGCAGGCTCTAAATAATACTCCGGATTGCGTGGCGATTGGTGAAATTGGTCTTGATCTATACTGGGATAGGACATTTAAAACCGAGCAGCAGGATGCGTTTGCTTCTCAGATGCAATGGGCACTTGATCGTAATTTACCGGTAATTATCCATCAGAGAGATGCTTTTGACGAAATTATTGAAGTGCTCGGTCATTTTGGAAATAAATTGCCTCGTGGCGTTTTTCATAGTTTCGGAGGAACGCAGGAACAGGCTGAAATTATTCTGTCTAAAGGTTTTTTGCTGGGAATTGGTGGAGTGGTTACGTTTAAAAAAAGTACATTACCTGATGTTTTACAAAATATTCCGTTACAAAATATTGTGACAGAAACAGATGCACCATATTTGTCGCCTGTGCCTTTTCGTGGAAAACGAAACGAACCTGCCTTCATTGTTCATACTGTCAATAAATTATCTCAATTATATGAATTAACTGCCGGTGAAGTTGACGAAATTACAACTCGGAATGCGCTGGATTTATTTAGCCTAAGATGAACGAAAAAGTTTCATTACTAATTATTTACACAGGCGGAACCATCGGAATGATGAATGACCCTGCTACCGGAGCAATGCTTCCGTTCAATTTTTCGCAAATTGTCGAAAAAGTTCCTGAACTGAAAAAATTTGGCTTTGATCTCAAAACAATTGCGTTTGAGCCTCCTGTCGATTCGTCGAATGCTAAACCTGAGTTGTGGATAAAACTAGCTTCTATTATCGAAGAAACATATGAGCTTTTTGATGGCTTTGTCATCCTGCACGGTACCGACACCATGGCGTATTCTGCATCGGCATTAAGTTATATGCTCGAAAATTTGCAGAAACCGGTAATTTTCACAGGTTCTGTTTTGCCAATCGGAACGTTGCGTACCGATGGTAAGGAAAATCTGGTTACGGCAATTGAGATTGCCGCATCCCGAAAAAATGGGGAACCTCTTGTTCCTGAAGTTTGTATTTATTTTGAAAACAAACTTTTCAGAGGAAACCGAACTCGAAAAACCAATGCCGAGTTTTTTAATGCGTTTGCTTCGAAAAATTATCCGGCTTTAGCCGAAGTCGGACTTAATATTAATTTCAATTACGAGGCAATTTTATATCCAACGCGTAAAAGACAACTTTTGGTTCACAAAGTGATCGACGAGCATATCAGTATCATGAAAGTATTTCCGGGAATGTTGCCCGAAGTGGTTGATGCGTATCTTAATATAAAAGGAATAAGGGCCGTTATTCTCGAAACCTTCGGAAACGGAAACGGACCAACCGATACATGGTTTCTCGACCGTATTAAATCTGCTTGCGACAGAGGTCTTGTTGTTTTAAATGTAAGCCAGTGCCATGGAGGAAGCGTGGATATGTTTAAGTACGAAACGGGGCTGAAGTTGATGCAAGCCGGTGTAATAAGCGGGTACGATATTACTACCGAAGCTGCCGTTACCAAGCTGATGTTTTTACTGGGGCAGAATTTAAGTCGCGAGGAGATTATCTTCAATTTGAATAAATCGTTAGCTGGCGAGATTTCAATATCGTAAAGGTTCGAAAAAATTTACTACTTTCGCGCAGCTTTACAGAATAGAGAAGGAGAGTTGTCCGAGTGGTCGAAGGAGCACGCCTGGAAAGTGTGTATACTCCAAAAGGGTATCTAGGGTTCGAATCCCTAACTCTCCGCCAGAATGTTGCAGATTCCTGTGTACGGGTTATTTGCAGCATTTTTTGTTTTTAGGTGTCGCCGTTTCTTTAATCTTAGAAACTATCTTTGAGGAAAAAAATATGAAACGAGCAGTTTTTTGCTTAGTCTTTTTAATCCAGATTGTTTCTTCCTGGGCCGATGATGCCATACAGCCTTATGCAGCATCGGATATCCGAACTGTCTTGTTTTTTCGGAATGGATGGGAAACATCTTATCCTGCTATTCAGCTAAATACCAGCGAACAGTTAGCCTTACATTTCGATGTCCTTGATTCAACGCTCAAAGATTACAAATACCAGATTATTCATTGTAATTCTCAATGGATACCTTCTGATATTATGACCAATGAATATCTTGATGGTTTTGAGGAAAATCCAATTCGCGATTATCAATATTCTGTTAATACCACTGTGTCTTATGCTCATTATAGTTTGTTGTTACCCAATTCAGATATAAAATTTAAAGTTTCAGGTAATTATGTTGTTAAAGTATATGATGAGGATGCCGATAAGCCAATATTAGTACGTCGATTTTGCCTATACGAAAAAACAATAAATATTGAAGCTAATTGCGTGAGGGCGCAAGATCCAAAGTATATGTTTACGCATCAGCAACTTAATGTTAAGTTGAGCTATACCGCTGATATTCCATTTCCAGAAAGAGACATTAAACTAAAAATCAGACAAAATGGAAATGAATATACTGAAGTTTATAATCCTCGCCCATCGGTTGCCGAAAAAGGCATGGTCGATTATAGTTTTATGGATGGAATACGATTTGAAGGCGGAAATGAATTTCGCAACCTTGATCTGAAAAGTATTCGCTATACCAGCATTGATGTGGCATCTATAGAATATAAAGCGCCTAATTATTTTTATGAGCTTCTGCCTGCCGATATTCAGAGCCGCAAACGCTATTCTTATCAGCAGGATCTGAATGGATTCTATTATGTTCGAAATGACAGGGGAACTTCGCGTTATATTGATGCTGATTATGTCTGGGTCCATTTTGTATTGCCAACAGACGAAATGGAGGGTGATGTTTATGTTTTTGGAGGATTGAGCAACTGGCAGCTCGATAATAGTAATAAAATGAAATACAATACAGCGAAGCATGGATATGAAGCAACTCTTCAGTTAAAACAGGGATACTATAACTATCAATATGTCTTTGTGCCTAAAGGAAAATCATTTGAATATGCAGATAGTAAACCAATTGAGTCTTCTTTTTATGAAACCGAAAATGATTATTATATAATGGCTTACGTGCAATTCAGAGGGGAAAGGTTTGAGCGATTAGCCGGCTATTTAGTGGTTAATAGCCTAAAACGTCAATAATAATGCTTGACTTAAAACAAAAAAATAGGCTGTCGAACTCGATAGCCTATTTTTTTTATTGGAACGTTTCATTATGCATTAAGAGTAAAACGCTTGAAACTAGTTACTGTAAGATTTTTGTTTACGCTCTGGAGATATTGGCGAACAGATTGTTTGCCTTCCATTACAAATTCCTGATTCAAAAGGGTACTTTCAATAAAGAATTTCTGAATTCTTCCTTCTGCAATTTTTGCAACAATTTCAGCTGGTTTACCTGCATTTTTAGGATCGTTAGCCGTTTGTTCGAGTGCAATTTCACGTTCTTTTTCAAGAACAGCTGCAGGAACATCTTCTTTATCAACGGCTACAGGGCTCATGGCTGCAACCTGCATGGCAACATTTTTTGCAACCTGATTGTCGCAATCAACGTTGAAACCAACAACGGTAGCAAGTTTATTACCCGGGTGGATGTAGCTGATAACTTTTTCAGATGAAACGAAATCGAAATAAGAAAGATCCATTTTTTCGCCTGTTACACCAATTTTATCAGTGATAAGATCAGCAACTGTACGACCATCGATAATACTTGATTTTAAAGCATCAAGATTTGCTGGCTTTGTAGATAATGCTAAATCAAGAATAGATTTGGTAAGGGCTACAAAATCAGCATTTTTAGCTACGAAGTCTGTTTCGCAATTAAGCGCAACAACAGCAGCGTATTTACCATCGGCAGCAACGCCTGATAGAACACAGCCTTCACTGGCTTCGCGATCAGCACGTTTGCTGGCAACAAGCTGTCCTTTTTTACGAATTATTTCAATGGCTTTTTCAAAATCGCCGTTCGATTCTTCGAGAGCTTTTTTGCAGTCCATCATACCAGCACCGGTTGCTTTACGGAGCTTGGCAACTTCAGAGGCACTTATTGACATAATATTATTCTTCTATTGTTGTTTTCTTTTTGATGGGAGCTTTCTTATCAATAGTCTCATCAAGTTCTTCAAATTGTTCTACCGATTCAGGTTTTTTGGCAACTTTCTTAGCGTCTTTAGCACCTTTTTTAGGTTCTTTCGATTTCTTTTCAGTTGCAGCTTCGTTGTCTTTTTCAACTTTGCGTTCATTCAGTCCTTCCTGAATAGCATCACAAATAACCTTAATGATAAGGTCTATTGATTTTGCAGCATCATCGTTTGCAGGAATTGCAAAATCAACGATATTAGGATCAGAATTGGTGTCAACCATTGCAAAAACAGGAATACCTAAACGGCGGGCTTCGCGAACAGCAATCTGTTCTTTTGTAATATCAACTACAAAAAGAGCAGCAGGAAGTCTTGAAAGATCAGCGATAGAGCCAAGGTTCTTTTCGAGTTTCGCACGTTGACGGGAAATTTGAAGTTTTTCACGTTTTGAGAGGTTATCAAAAGTACCATCTGTAGACATTTTGTCGATAGATGTCATTTTTTTAACCGCTTTACGGATAGTAGGGAAGTTGGTTAACATACCACCAGGCCAACGTTCGGTAACAAATGGCATACCAACTTGTTTTACGTGTTCAGCAACAATGTCTTTTGCTTGTTTTTTGGTGGCAACGAAAAGAATTTTACGGCCAGAACGGGCAATTTGCTTTAAGGCAGCAGCCGACTCATCAATTTTTACTACAGTTTTCTGGAGATCAATGATGTGGATTCCGTTATTTTCCATGAAAATATACGGAGCCATTGCCGGATTCCATTTACGCTTGAGGTGGCCAAAGTGTGCGCCAGCTTCAAGTAATTCTTGAAAAGAAGTGCGAGACATTAATTAATTATTTGAAGGTTTACATTCTGTAAATAAACACCAATTACCCAGTAGTATCCCTGAGGATAGTCTGGGTAATTTAGATACTAAACCCGATAAAGCATCCGGTAAAAAACGATTAACGTTTACTGAACTGGAAGCGTTTGCGAGCTTTAGGCTGTCCTGGTTTCTTACGTTCAACTTCGCGGGGATCGCGGGTAAGAAAACCCTGAGCTTTGAGTGCAGGACGATTTTCAGGATTCATTTTTACTAAAACACGCGAAATTGCAAGACGCAATGCTTCAGCTTGTCCTTTAAAACCACCACCATCAAGGTTAACTTTGATATCGAGCTGAGCAGCACCTTCAATGGTTTTGATAGGTTGTTCAACGATAAACTGAAGTTGTTCGGATGGAAAATATACTTTATAGTCCTTATTATTAATAAGGATCTGGCCTTTACCTTCGTTTACAAAAATACGGGCAACGGCTGATTTGCGACGGCCAACGGCGTTAATCATTTCCATGATTATTTGAGCGAATTAAGATTCAACAATTCGGGTTGCTGAGCCGTATGTGGGTGCTCTGCGCCTGCATATACATGCAAGTTGCGATATAAAGCACGACCAAGACGATTCTTAGGAAGCATCCCTTTTACAGCCATTTCGATAACACGGGCAGGCTTGCTTGCCAAAACCAACTCAGGTGTAGCAAAACGCTGTCCTCCAGGATACCCTGTGTGACGAACGTATTCTTTTTGAGTAAGTTTTCTGCCGGTTAAGCGAACTTTTTCGGCATTAATAATAATTACATTATCGCCACAATCAGCATTGGGCGTAAAATCGGTTTTATACTTTCCTCTTAAAAGTTTCGCAACTTTCGAAGAGAGGCGACCTAATACTTCGCCAGTAGCATCAACCACTACCCATTCTTTATGGGCGGTAGCTTTGTTTGCCGAAATGGTCTTGTAGCTCAACGTATCCACTGTATCTCGGATTTTTAATTATCGTATAATATGTCCATTTTTTGTGGACTGCAAAAATACAATTATTTTTCAATCTGCAATAACCACTTATCGTAAAATGATGGTCGTTACATTTTGAGGCGCAAAGATAGTTTGTTTCTTTCGGAAAAAAGATGAAGGATGCTATTTTTTTCAAACTGTTTTTGATGAAACAAAAATAACACACATTCAAAGGCTTATGCCGGTGTGTTTTTAACTCAGAGTCTGATCTTTTTACTGTTTGAGACAGTTTTCAGGTATATTCTCTTCTGTTTTGTTTGCTTCAACTATTTTCATAGCAAAGCTTTTAAAATATTACTTTTATGCTCAATTTAAATGTCAAGTTGTGTTATCGAAAAAGTTACCCCACAATAAAATTTATGTAGCTTCATTAATGCTCCTTGCAGCAAGTATGACCTTGTCGTATGGACTAATGAGCATCAGTATTGGTTTACTAACTCTTAATTGGCTGCTGGAAGGGGAATTAGGTGCAAAATTTAAAAAGGTCAGACATTCTCGTAGTTTACTTCTTGTTTTGTCTATTTACGTAATTCATTTAATAGGAATGCTTTACACGAGGGATCTAAGTTGGGGTTTTCACGATTTAAATATGAAATTGCCGTTGCTACTGCTTCCTTTAATAATTGCAACCAGTCCTGTTCTTGATAATAAACAACTCAAGTTGTTACTACATACTTTTATGGGAGGGGTGCTGTTAGCAACACTTATAGTATCACTGGTTATTTTCCACATTTATAAGCGGCCTTGGAATGATATTCGCGAAGCTTCTTTTATTATTTCACACATTCGCTTTGGACTGATGATAGTAATTGCTATATTTTCTGCAATTTACTATGGTTTACACGAAAAACAGATCAAATTAAAACTTGGCTATTTCATCCTAATCGTCTGGTACTTCATTTTTATGTTGTTGCTTCAAGCTCTTACCGGTATAGTCGTTTTTTTTCTTACAATGGTTATCGTCTTTCTGGTTTTTCAAAACAAAGAACCTTTTCGTAAATATCGTTGGACTGTTGGGAGCGTGATTGTATTATTAGTTGTTTTTTCAATAAGTTATACTGTTTATGCGATACATCGTTTCTACGATTTTAAACCGTTGCCAAAAGATTTGCCATCTAAAACGGTTAATGGGAATCCATATTATCATAACCCTTCTCACACTTTTGTGGAAAATGGGAACAAGGTTTATGTCTATATCTGCGACAAGGAGTTAAGAGCAGAATGGAAAAAAAAGAGCAAATATCCGTATGATAGTTTAGATCGACAACAGCAGGTAATACAATATACATTGATACGTTATCTGGCATCGAAAGGATTAACCCGGGATTCCGCAGGAATAGCTCAGCTTACCAACGCTGATATTCGAAATATTGAAAGCGGGTATGCCAATTATATCTTTGCCCATAAGGGAATTTATCCTAAACTATACACAATAATCTGGGAGTTTTACGATTATCGGAATAATTGCAATCCGAGTGGACATTCTGTTACTCAGCGATTTGTGTTTCTTGAGAACGTTTTTCATATTATAAGAGATCATAAATGGTTTGGCGTGGGAACAGGAGATATAAAAAGTGCAGTGGCAGAACAATATAAAGAAGATAACTCGCTTATTGTTGAAAAGTTTCAGAAACGAGCACATAATCAATTTGTTACTTTTTTTGCAACATTCGGAATACCTTTTACTCTTATAATAATAGCAGCATTTATTTTACCTCCTTTATGGGAACATCGTTATCGGAATTATTTCTTTTTGGTATGCTTTTGTGTATCAATGATGTCATTTGTAAATGAGGATACTCTGGAGACTCTTCCTGGTGTGTTATTCGTTGCTTTGTTTCTTTCTCTCTTTTTATTTGGAACAAAAAATGAGGATGAATTATCCGCGCATAACAGATGAGAACTTGTTTAGGCTCGATGTTCTTGATGTTGCACCTTGGATTCTGGGAAAATATCTCGTCCGGAAATTTGACGATGGAACAATTATTCGTCTGCCAATTACCGAAGTAGAAGCATATCGAGGAGAAGAGGATTTAGCCTGTCATGCCAGTAAAGGAAAAACGCCTCGAAATCAGATAATGTACGAAAGCGGAGGACTTCTATACCTCTATTTTATATACGGCATGTACTGGATGCTGAATATTGTTACCGGCGAAAAAGATAATCCACAGGCTATCCTAATCCGTGGAATAGAGGGTTTTAACGGACCGGGGAAACTTACCCGAAAACTTGAACTTGATAAAAACTTTTACGGAGCTAATATTTGCAGTTCTTCTCAAATCTGGCTCGAAGATTCGGGTATAATTGCAAAATACCAGACAACACCTCGGATAGGAATTGATTATGCAGGAGACTGGAAAATCAAACCATGGAGGTTTCTGTTGAAATAAATTGTTATTTCAACATGGTTATAAGAAAATCACGATTAAAAATCAGCGAGATCGTATATGTGTAATCGAGCTTACCTGAGTCGTAATCGTAAAAAGCTTCTGCACCCAAATGCGTTATAAGACCATTTTTCAGGCTGCGTTCGTAATTAAGCGTTCCGAAAATAATGTTGCGTCCCGGCTTTATAAAACCTGGATTTTTGGTAGAAAGCGAAGAAAATAATCCGTCGCCGCGAGGTGTAATAAATCGGTTGGCAAGCCACCAGCCTGCACTTAATTTCCAATAATTAGCAAAGCCTAAAGTTGCCTGTGGAAAAAAGGCAGTACCAGCTTTATACGGTTCCAGCGGAGTAGGCGAAGCATCTGCATAATGTAAAATAAGAGCCGATAACTCGTAATATTTGAGTACTGAAGTGTTTGTGTTAATGTGAGCTGAAAGTCCGGTTCCTACATTCCATAAAGTTTGGATATATGAGTTGTTGCCCTTATCAACCTGTCCGCCACGATGGGTAAATAAACTTACTACCGGAATTTCAAGATGAACTTTTTCGTTGTCAAGCAATGAGATATGCCAGTTCATACCTTGAGTAAAGCGTTCCTGAATAGTGTCACCGGGCATAATAAACTGCTCCCAATTCACCCATACATCTCCTTTTAAATGAGGATATTGAAATAAAAGTTGAACACCATATTCTGGGGAACCATCGTACATGTTGTCATAACGGTAAAGAGGCTGAGGCAGCTGGTGTTGCTCGCAGCCATAAATTGTACCTGCAACAATGGAAAATCCGGGAAATACGTCTTTTTGATGAATCGTAAAAACCGGATAAACTTTGTGAAACCCGTTATCGCGTCCACCAAATTTCAGCATGTAGGCACCACCCGATATTTTGGTGTTGCCCGACAAAAATTGTAAGCGAGGTTCAATGCGAAATCCCGGAAGAGTATAGCCGTCTATAAAATCATTAAAATATTCTGTATTTCTAAAAAAGGCCATAGACGACAGATTGAACGATAAGCGGTCACCTGTTTTCTGAGAAAGAGAATCGGTTTGCTGAGCTTTAATCTGAGATGTTATGGCTATCAGAAATAGAAAAAAGAATTGCTGTATGTTAAAAAAACGAAAAGTCTTCATGTGTATAAGTAAGTAAAGGAGCGTAAAAGTAAGTATTTTGAGCGTGTAGAAATTGAAAAATGAGGGATAAATTCTGCTTCCTAAAAGTAGGAGTTTACGTTACTTGGCGGAAATTATGTAATTTGGCACGCTCAAAGGCTTAGATCTAAAAATATCGGGGCTTTTGTTGTATTAAAAAAGCATTTTGTAAATATTGCATTAAACCTAAATCCATGAAGAGGTATTCTCTTATTAACAACATTTCCGGGTGGGTTATATTTGTCATTGCATCAATGGTTTATCTGTTGACAATGGAACCTACGGCAAGTTTTTGGGATTGTAGCGAATTTATTTCGACTGCATTTAAGCAGGAAGTTGGCCACCCCCCAGGAGCCCCGTTTTTTATGCTTATAGGTCGTTTCTTTACTTTATTTGCAGGAAATGATGTAAGCAAAGTTGCAGTAATGGTGAATACATCTTCGGCTTTAGCAAGTGGTGCAACCATTATGTTTTTATTTTGGAGTATCACGCACTTTGCTCGTAGAATATTCAAAAAAAGTGTTGAAGAATTTTCGCTGGCCGAACTGATAATTGTAATAGGTGCCGGTGCTGTTGGCGCTCTTGCTTATACTTTTACCGATTCTTTCTGGTTTTCGGCAGTCGAAGGTGAAGTTTACGCTTTATCCTCGTTGTTTACAGCGCTCGTTTTTTGGGCTATGTTGAAATGGGAAGATCATGCCGACGAACCAGGTTCGAATAAGTGGATTATTCTGATTGCTTACTTGATGGGATTATCCATTGGTGTTCACTTGCTTAACTTGTTGGCCATACCTGCTATTGTATTTATTTATTACTTTAAGAAATATCCTTTTTCATGGAAAGGAGTTGCAGTTGCTTCAGTTGTTGCTGTTGTTCTGCTTGGTCTTGTGATGTATGGTTTTATACAGGGTTCGATTATTGTTGCTTCGTGGTTTGAACTTCTGTTTGTCAATACGTTTGGTTTACCCTACGACTCAGGATTGATCTTCTTTATAATAATACTCTTGGGGGGACTTGCTTGGGGTATATGGTACACACACAAGAATGGGAAAGTATTATGGAATACAGCATTATTGTGCGTATCAATGTTGTTGTTGGGATATGGCTCTTTTGCAGGAACGGTAATACGTTCAGCAGCAAATCCTCCTTTGAATGAGAATAATCCTGAAAACATGTTTAACCTTATTTCTTATCTGGACCGCGAACAGTATGGCGACCGTCCGTTACTCTCCGGACAGTACTTTAGTGCTCCGGTTGTGGATGAAAAAGAAGGTTCTGCAACTTACAGTGCAATCGATGGTAAATATGTAGTAACAGGACATAAGCCCCAATACGTTTATGATGACCGTTTTACTGGTATATTTCCACGTATGTATAGTCCGGAAGGTAGTCATGTTGAAGCGTATAAGTCGTGGACAAACTTTAAAGGCATTCCTATTCAGGTTGAAGATAAGAATACTGGAAAGACAAAGACTTTATATAAGCCGACATTCGGAGAAAACATGTCTTTCTTCTTTAAATACCAGTTGAATTTCATGTACTTCCGTTATTTTATGTGGAATTTTGCCGGACGGCAAAATGATATTCAGGGAAATGGCGAGGTAACAAAAGGAAACTGGATTTCGGGAATTAAATTTCTGGATGAACTACGCCTTGGTTCTCAGGACAATCAGCCTGAATTTATGACAACCAACAGAGGCCGAAATACTTATTACATGCTGCCGTTCCTTTTAGGGATACTCGGACTTATGTTCCATTATCAGCGGCATCGTAATGATTTCACGATTGCAATGTTGTTGTTTTTTATGACAGGTATTGCTATCGTTATCTATTTGAATCAGACGCCATTTCAACCTCGTGAACGTGATTATGCCTATGCTGGTTCGTTTTATGCTTTTGCCATCTGGATCGGACTTGGAGTTATGAGCCTTTACGAGCTTATTAAGAAAGTGCCGGCAGTGCCTAAAGCAGTCGTCCTGACATTGGTTTGTCTTGGCCTTGTTCCAGGAATTATGGCGAAAGAAAACTGGGATGATCACGATCGTTCGGGTCGTTATACTTGCCGTGATTTTGGCGAAAATTATCTGAATAGTTGTGCACCGAATGCCATCATTTTTACGAATGGCGATAATGATACTTTCCCTCTCTGGTATGCTCAGGAAGTGGAAGGTGTGCGTAAAGATGTTCGTGTGGCAAATCTGAGTTATCTGGGTGCCGACTGGTATATTGAACAAATGCAGCGGAAAGTCTATACTTCCGATCCTTTGCCATTCTCAATGGGACCAGACCAATATCGTCAGGGTACTCGTGATATTGTTTATGTTATTGATCGTACTGGTGGACAAGCTATTGATTTACGTGAAGGTATGCGATTCTTGGCAAGTGACGATCCAAAAACAAAACAGTATGGTGGTTATTCTGGCCGTTTGGATCATATTCCTTCAAAGAAGTTCTATTTGCCTATAGATGCTGCACAAATCCTTAAAACAGGAACTGTTAGTAGCGATATGGTCAGCAAAATTGTACCTCAGATGCAATGGGGCATAAACAAAAATTATATTACTAAGAGTGATATGATGGTACTTGACCTGATTGCCAATAATAACTGGAATCGTCCTGTTTATTTTGCCGTAACCGTTGCCCGTGATAACTTCCAGGGATTAGATGGCTATTTTATGAATGAAGGTATGGCTTATCGCCTTGTTCCCATTCATTCTGAAACAAGCCATGGAGAAGCAACTGCGGTTAACACAAAGGTGATGTACGATAATGTTATGAACAAGTTCCGTTGGGGAGGAATCGATAATCCGAAAGTCTATCTTGACGAGAATAACTTGCGTATGACCTCGACTTTGCGTAGTCACTTGGCTAATTTAGCATCAGCTTTAATAACGGAAGGAAAACAGGATTCTGCGCGTAAGGTGTTGGATAAATGTATGCAGATGATGCCTCACGAACGTGTTCCTTTCAACTATTTCATTTTGCCGGTTGCCGAACAGTATTTCCGTATTAATGATACGGATAAAGCAATGGCTATTTTGAAGAAGATGAGTGAGCTTACAGATAAAGAACTGAAATATTATTTCAATTTACCTGCTAAGTTTGCCGCTACTGTTGATTACGACAAGCAGTTATCCTTGCAGATTCTGGCGCAGATTGTTCAACTTACTGATAAATATGGACAGAAAGATTTTTCAAAAGATTTGAAGAATAAGTTCGATATGTATTATAACCGTTATGCCACGCAGATGCAGATGCAAATGCCAGCTCAGCAGCAGACACAAGGTGCTCAGGGCGAGAGTGATCAAGAACAAAACTAAATTATGATACAGGTTCATCCTCCCTTTTGGAGCCGATGGCTGTATGCAGATATAAAATGGAGCTTCCCCTCTCATAAAGGGGAGCTCCATTTTTCTTTTGATGATGGCCCCAATCCTACCACCACGCCTCGTCTTTTACAATTATTGGATAAGTATGACGCAAAAGCTACATTTTTTTGTCTTGGGCAAAATCTGGACCGTTATCCTATGTTAAAAACTGAAATTGAAAAACACGGGCATCTTATTGCAAACCATGGATATTATCATAAACGAGGTTTATCTTCTAAAAACTTGGTTGAGAATGCAATAAGTGGTTTTGATTCGTCTGGTTCTTTGTTTTTCAGACCTCCGTATGGTTTTATATTACCGGGAGCTTATCGTGTTTTAAAAAAATATTATCAGATAATTCTTTGGGATGTAATGGCTTATGATTTTGATGCAAATCAGACATCAGAAAGCTGTGCTAACCGGATAATTACCTATGCAAAAGACGGTTCGGTAATTGTTTTTCACGACAACGAAAAATCAATTTCAAATTGTCTGGGTGCTTTGGAAATACTATTGCCTTATTATCAGAAACAGGGCATGCGCTTCACAACTATTGCCTGAAAGCTTTTTCGTATTTTTGAGCAAAGAAGCAATACCATGTTTACCTATCAGGCATTTGGATTTGTACTTGAGAGTGATCTTCAGTTTAATGAATTGGAGGAAACTTCGAGTATTGCTGCAGATGTTGAAATTTGCAAAAATGAGATTGAGGTGCCCGACGAGTGGCTAAACAACAAAGGATTGCGAACTAAAGCTTCGAAATCAGAAATTTTGATTGGCGTTTCTGATATTGTTAATTTTCGAATCATTGAGGGAAAACAATTTTATTACCATCCTCTTAAAGCCTTCCATTCAGGGAAAGCACGGTTATACATGCTGGGAATTGGGTTTTCTGCAATTATTCATCAACGGGGACTTTTACCCTTGCATGCAAGTTCATTGGTTAAAAATGGTAAAGCGTTGCTTATCTGTGGAGAGTCTGGTGCCGGAAAGTCAACAACAGCAGCTGCTTTACTGCAACAGAAATTTCGATTGCTGGCCGATGATATTACTGTTATTCGCATTAGCGGGCAGAAAGCTTTTGCCTATCCCGGTTTTCCGCATATGAAACTATGGCCCGAATCAGCTGAAATGTTAGGTATTGATAATGAGCAGCTAATCGAATTTGCACCGGATATTTCTAAACGGGGAATGTCAGTTAGGGAAACTTTCCAGCAACATGCCGTTGAAATTTCGGCTATTGTTTTTATAACAAAAGATGGCTCCGAATTACAGTTTAATCTTTTAAGCGGAGCCGAAAAGGCCAAGGTCTTAATTAATAATACATTTCGGCTTCGATTTGTTCGTGATACCGAACAATTTACCAATTATTTTGGTCTGATAACCCAAACCGGAAATGCTTGTAAAATGATGTCGATTACAAGACCTGATAACGGCAATACAATCAATGAAATAATCGATAATATTCAAAACTTTTTCAATACGGTATTATAATGTTAGAACCAACAACAATTCTTCGGCGTAATTCTTCCATGCTGGCATCTTCAATGGACGACGAAATGGTAATGATGAGCATTGATCAAGGTGAATATTACGGGTTGAACAGTATTGGTGCACGGATCTGGCGTTTACTCGAAAATCCTTTAAGTATCGATAACTTGGTGAAACTTCTTACAAAAGAGTTTGAGGTGAGCGAAGCTGATTGCTTTAACGATATTCTTCCTTTTTTAGAAAGCCTGATCGAAAAGAAAATACTTTTTGCGGAATAATATGGCTGCTAAACTAAAGAAAATTAACAGATTAGAATTACTTCTTTTTGGAGAAGCCTGGATTTTACTTTGGAGAAGCTGGCTGTTTATTCATCTTGTTCCTTTTCGTTTTTATTCTCACTTATTAGGAAATCCCGTTTTACTTGAGGAAAGTGTTGAAATTGAGTTGTATAGTATTACTGATTCGAAGATTAAATTAATATCGACTGCCATCCGTCGGGGTGTAAAGTGGGCTCCGGTAGAACAACGCTGTTTATCACAGGCTCTTACTGCTTGTTCTATGCTTCGGCGACGAAATATTCCTTTTCGTTCTTTTCTCGGAGTTGAAAAAAAAGAACAAAAAATGGCAGCTCATGCGTGGGTTATTTCTGAAAATGAATTTATTACCGGGCGTAAAGGTCACGAGAAATTTACCATAGTGGCCGTTTTTGCAAGTTGATTCGCCCGGCATTGCTATTTGCTTATCTTTGCGACAAAATTTAAAAAATGCCCGATAATAAACTTATCATAGCCATCGATGGCTATTCTTCGTGCGGCAAAAGTACATTTGCCAAAATGCTCGCTAAACATCTGAAATATGCATATATAGATACCGGTGCCATGTACAGGGCAGTGACTCTTTTTGCCCTGCAAAACAACATGGTGGAAGCAGATCATGTCAATGCCAAATTGCTAGAAAACCGTTTGGGCGAAATTGATATCCGTTTTATTCGTAATGCAGAAAACGGTGCAAACGAAACCACGCTTAACGGCGAAAATGTTGAAGAAGCAATTCGTTCGCTCGAAGTAAGCAGCCGTGTGAGCGAAGTAAGCAGCTATAAATTTGTTCGTGAACAAATGGTTGAATTACAGCGTAAAATGGCAAGTGGCGGCGGAGTTGTTATGGATGGTCGCGATATAGGAACTGTTGTATTCCCTAATGCCGATTTGAAATTATTTATGACTGCCGATCCTGAAATTCGGGCTCAACGTCGTTATGACGAATTAGTTGCTAAAGGACAGACTGTCGATTTTAACGATATTCGGGAAAACCTGATTAAACGTGATTTACTTGATTCAACCCGCGAAGAAAGTCCTCTTCGTCAGGCTGACGATGCTCTGGTTCTCGATAATTCGCACATGACACCTGCTGAACAGTTAATCTGGGTGGAAGACAAAATGAAAAAGCTGTTGTCTAAATAAGGGGTACATTCGGTTTGATGGTTGCATTACACTGAGCCTTATTCGTAACTTCGGTGTCTTTGAAAATTGATTTGTATGAAAATCGAAATAGACAATCAGTCAGGCTTTTGTTACGGAGTAGTAAAAGCCATACAAAGTGCCGAAGAAGCGCTTAAAACAAGCGATAAACTTTACTGTCTTGGCGATATTGTGCATAATAATGCCGAAATCAAACGATTAGAAGCATTAGGTATGCATACCATTAATCATGAAGAATTTAAGAACTTGCACGATTGCAAAGTACTTATCCGTGCTCATGGAGAACCGCCTGAAACTTACGAAATTGCTCAACAAAATAACATTGAGCTTATTGATGCTTCCTGCCCTGTTGTGCTCAAATTGCAAACACGTATTCGCAGAGGTTACGAGCAAAGTAACAATCCTGAAACCCAAATGGTTATTTACGGTAAGCAAGGCCATGCCGAAGTTATCGGACTGGTAGGTCAGGTTCCTGGTAAAGCAACAGTTATAAGTAAACCAGAAGATATAAATCAACTTGATTTTACGCGTCCGGTTCAGTTATTTTCGCAAACTACTAAAGGCATGGATGGCTTTCTGGCTATTGAACGCTTAATTCGCCAGAGAATGGAAGAGAAACTTGGTACAGCCGATGTTCCGCTTACTGTCAACGATACCATCTGCCGACAGGTTTCAGGGCGGGTACCTCGAATGCGTGAATTTTCTCATTTATATGATGTTATTGTGTTTGTAAGTGGAAAAAGCAGTTCAAACGGCAGGCAGCTTTACGAAATTTGTTTGAGCGAAAATCCCAGAACTTACATGGTTTCGGAGCCCAATGAAATTGAAGGAGAATGGTTTAAAGAAGCATCTTCGGTTGGTATCTGTGGCGCAACCTCAACTCCCAAATGGCTTATGGAGCAGGTTGCCGAAGCTATTAAACAATTGTAGATAAATAAAAAAGAAAATTGATTTACTGCAATTTCTCGCCGCCAAAATCATTAGCGGCTTTTTGTGTTGGCAATATGCATTTAGTTTTCTGTTGTTTGCAACAATCTATATTCGTTTTTATATAAATTGATGTAAAGTGTTTATAATTAATAATTATAGATTTTATCTATTGATGTATAAAAACTATCAGTTTGATTGATGAATGGGCGTAGCATACCTTTGAAGTGTAATAAAACAAGAACAAATAAAAACTTTAATAGTATGAACGCAATTGGATTGAACAACGAAAAAACAACGAAGTTAGTTTCGAAACTGAATAACTTACTTTCAGATTATCAGGTGTTTTATATGAATACCCGTGGCTTCCACTGGAATATTAAGGGCGATAAGTTTTTTGAACTACATCTTAAATTCGAAGAGCTTTACACAAACCTGCAACTTAAAATTGATGAGGTTGCCGAGCGTATTCTTACGTTAGGAGCCGAACCTTTGCATACTTATACCGATTATTTGAATCTCAGTAAAATAGAACCGGTTAGTCATGTTTCTGATGGCAACACGGCTGTTTCTCATATTCTGGATGCCTTGCAAAAGGTTCTTGTTCTGCAACGCGAATTACTCAGCCTTTCGGCAGAAGCTGGCGATGAAGGTACCAATGCGCTTATGAGCGATTACATTCGCGAACAGGAAAAGCTGGTTTGGATGTATTCCTCCTTTCTTGCGAAATAATCTGATTAAGCCTTTATCTTGATTAATCCGCTAACCGAAGTAGCGGATTTTGCTGTTTATGGTAAGTTGAATAGAAAAGGTCAGCAGGAGGTGTGAAATTGTTATTATACAGTAAGTTGCTGAACTTGTTTTTCTTATATTAGGGTTTTTAGCTTTTATTCGTGCAGATCGTTTCCTTTTAAGTTACCTTTATAACTTAAACGCTTCTGGTAATAATTTGTTAATCCGTTATTTTATAGAAGTTCAAAACAAAAGCAAAATCTCTACTGCCCGAAGACATATCTCTTTCTTACGTTTTTGCCATTCTGATTTTCTGCCAACAGAATTTACAAGCTACCACAATTATACTGTATTTGCATGGAAGTGCATAAGTTGTTGTTAATACGCATAATTATCATAACATTAATTAGATAAGGAGTGTTTACATGATTGAAAAAAAACAAACGAATTTTAAATCACCCGATCTGAACCAATTGCAACTGGTGGTAATTGACTCCAGAACAAAAATTTACATTCCAATTGGTGCAGATCCGGAAGAGGCAAGAATCCGTTATTTAACACGGGGAAACCCTAAGAAATAGTAGTTTTGTTATTAATTTATGGATGCAACGAGTTTAAAACTTTTGCATCCATTTTTATTGAAAAAACATTTTGTTTGAGATCGAAATAATGATTTGATAAAAGTCTTAATTCTTATGTAAAGCAGTCTATCTTTGTAAGATGCAATTAAACACTCATATTCAGCAGATTTTATTAAATCTGCAAATCGCTGCGTTAAATCCGGTGCAAGAAGGTGCTTTATCGGCCGATCCGGCTAAAGATGTGGTTCTTATCGCGCCTACGGGCTCAGGAAAAACACTGGCATTCTTTTTACCTCTGTTAGACAGTCTCAAACCTCAAAATGCGGTACAGATACTGGTCGTTTGCCCATCGCGAGAATTGGCGCTACAAACTGAATCGGTGTTCAGGTCGATGAAAACCGGATTTAAGGTAAACAACTGCTATGGAGGACATTCTATTCAGGTAGAAAAAAACAATCTGAGTAATCCGCCCGTAGTTTTAATTGGCACTCCGGGACGTCTTGTCCATTTGCTTCGAGATGAAGTCTTTTCGTTACAATCGTTAAAAACATTGGTACTCGATGAGTTTGATAAATCACTTGAACTTGGTTTTCAAAACGATATGGCTTTTATAATAAACCGAATACCTAAGCGTGCAAAACGGATTTTAACCTCGGCGACACAAGCTGCTAATATTCCTGATTTTGTAGGACTGAGATCGCCAATAGTGCTTGATTTTTCGGAACATAAAACAGAAGCTGAACTGACTGTGAAAATTGTTCGTGCTGAAGGAGTTGACAAACTGGATGCACTTTTTCGATTGTTATGTATAATTGGAGACAAGCCGACATTGGTCTTTTGCAATCATCGAGAAGCCGTTGAGCGGATTAGCGAACTACTGGCCGACGGAGGTTTGCGTCACGATATTTTTCATGGTAAATTGGAACAGGACGAGCGCGAACGTGCTTTGTTGAAATTGCGTAATGGCAGTGTGAATATTCTTATTTCGACCGATCTGGCAGCCAGGGGCTTGGATATTCCGGCAATCAAAAATGTAGTTCATTATCAAATGCCGAATACGCAGGAAGCTTTTGTTCATCGCAACGGACGTACAGCTCGTATGTTTGCCAGTGGTACTGCTTATTTTGTGTTATCGGAAACAGATCATTTGCCGGCTTTTGTCTCAGGCGAGCCTGAAGAGGTCGCACTTCCTTCCGATTCGGTTTTACCACCTTCTCCCGAATGGGAAACACTTTATATTGGTGGCGGGAAAAAAGATAAAATCAATAAAGTTGACATTGTCGGGCTGCTTTGCCAGAAAGGACGATTGGAAAAGGCAGAAATTGGACTGATCGAAGTTCAGGACTATGCTTCGTATGTTGCCATTAAATCAGAAAAAACAAATAATGTTTTAAAACTACTTGCTAACGAATCGGTTAAAAAGAAAAAACTAAAAATTGCACGAGCCAGATAAATTATTCATAATGCGCCATTGAATACTTAATTATTAGCATTTTGAAATTATAAAATTATAATGTTATATCTGTCGCGTTTGATACCTTATATTATGCTTCTGAGTTAAACAATGCTTAAAATAAGCACATGGCTGTGTCCGATTGTTTTTATTTCGATAGCTTTAAAATAAAAACAAAAGAAATGAACATATCAGATCTCTCAGGAACGGTGACACTGGCAAACGGAGTGAAAATGCCATATTTCGGATTAGGCGTTTATCTTGCTTCGGACGGAAAAGAAGTGGGTGAGGCAATACAACATGCGTTGGATGCAGGTTATCGGCATATCGATACGGCTGCTTTGTACGATAACGAAAATGGTGTAGGGAAAGCTATTCGCGAGAGCAATATAAACAGAAAAGAAATTTTTCTTACCAGTAAAGTCTGGAATTCCGATCAGGGATACGATTCGACTTTACGCGCATTCGAAGCTTCTCTTGCCCGGCTGGAACTCGATTATATTGATTTATATCTGATTCACTGGCCTGTAAAAGGAAAATATACAGAAACATGGCGTGCACTGGAAAAGATTTATAAAGAAGGTCGTGTAAAAGCAATTGGTGTAAGCAACTTTTTGCAACATCATATTGAAGATATTCTACAAATGGCCGAGGTTGTTCCAATGGTTAATCAGATGGAATTCCATCCTTTTCTGGTGCAGCAGTCGCTGATTGATTTTTGCAAACAGAACAATATTCAGTACGAATCGTGGAGCCCTTTGATGCACGGTGCTATTTTTACGGTTCCGTTATTAAATGAAATTGCTCGCAAGTATAACAAAAATGTGGCTCAGCTTGTGTTGCGGTGGAACCTGCAAAAAGGAGTAGTGGTAATTCCTAAAAGTGTTCATCAGCATCGTATTGTATCAAATGCCGATATTTTTGATTTTGAAATTTCGGACGGAGACATGCAAAAAATAGATTCACTCGATTGCGGTAAACGAATTGGAGCAGATCCGGATAACTTTAATTTTTAGGTAAATACTTTTTACTAATTATAAGTCTGAAATATTTTTTTCACTTTTTTCTGAAAGAGGTGTAACATTTAGCTAATACACCTCGTCGTACAGACAAACCGGTAAAAATCTGGGGCAGGCTGCGCAACCAGCTCCAATATTAGCCAAATGTTATTCTTTCAGAAAAATGAAAACGTTAAAATTCTTTTTTGTATCAACAGCCTTATTACTGGCTTCATTTTCAGTCTTTGCAGGTTCAACGGACGGGCATATAAAGGGAAAAGTGTTCGATAAAACGAGCGGAAAGCCGATTGAATTTGTTGCGGTTATTCTTTCGTCGTTACCCGATTCTGCAGTAAAAAGCACACTGGTTACCGATTCTACCGGAAATTATGTTTTTAATGTTCCGGCGGGCGATTATTTTGTCTCGACTCAGATGGTTGGTTATAAGGTCGCAAAAACACCCAAAGTGTCGGTTGCTGCCAAGCAGGAAAAAATTGTTGCACCAATTGCTCTTGAAAATTTTGAAATAAAAGAAGTTACGGTTACAGCAAAACGCTCATTCATAGAGCAAAAAGCAGATCGTACGGTAATGAACATCGATGGCAGTGTAAGTGCTGCCGGCGAATCGGCCTACGAATTGCTCAAAAAAGCACCGGGTGTATATCTTGATAAAGACGATAATATTATTCTCCGGGGAAAAGACGGAGTTATGGTAATGATTAATGATAAACCTACTCATTTGTCGGCCAAAGATTTGGCAAACTATTTAAAAGGAGTACAGTCGGGAGAAATCGAAAAAGTTGAAATAATAACCAATCCACCAGCTCGTTACGATGCTGCCGGAAATTCAGGAATTATCAACATAAAAACGAAGAAAAATCTTAAGCCGGGAATGAACGGAAGTGTTTACGTCGGAGGAAAACAAGGAAATAAAACAACAGTTTACGGAGGTGGAAATATTAATGTCCGATATGGCAATCTAAATGTTTACGGAAATTATAATCCGGGAAGTTATGCGGGAAACTGGACTAACGATCTCGACCGTAAAGTAACCGATGTTCGTTTTTACCAGCATATTGGCGGAGACTGGCGTTTTAACGCAAACTCGTTTAATGCCGGTGCCGATTATGATATCAATAAGCAGAATACCATTGGTTTTATGGTTCGCGGCTATGGAAATTCAGAAAAAGATCACACGTTCAGTAATATGAATGTGTATAATATAGGCTCTTCGGTTATTGATTCTATCCTTCAGTCAACCAATAAGATGAAGTACAAATACAACAATATGTCGTACAATGTTAATTTCAAATCGAAGCTCGATACGTTGGGCAAAGAACTGAATATTGACATGGACTATGCTGATTTTGATAATAATAGCAAGACATATAACGATAATTATTATTACAATGCCGATGGTTCAGTAAAACGCGATCCTTTTTATCTGTATGGCGAAACGCCATCGAAAATAACGGTACAGTCTGCCAAAGTTGATTATGTAAATCCGTTTCGTAAATATTTCAGACTCGAAACTGGCGCAAAATACAGTAAAGCTTCAACTAATAACGATTTGAATTATCAGGTAATGCAATCGGGAAACTGGGTTTACGATCCAACCCGTTCCAATGAATTCGATTATAATGAAGATGTATTGGCCGGCTATGCAAGCTTTTCGTTCGATAAGGACAAAACCAGTCTTAAACTTGGGTTACGTGCCGAAAATACCTGGAGTAAAGGTAATTCGGTTACTATGAATAAAGTTGTAAAACGTTCGTATCTCGATTGGTTTCCTACCTTTTTTGCACAGGAAAAATTATCCGAAAATCACTCATTGGGCTTTTCGTACAATCGTCGTATAGATCGACCTAATTATGAAGATCTTAATCCGTTTGTTTATTACATTGATCAATACACGTATATGGAAGGAAATCCATTTCTTAATCCTCAATATACTAATACGTTTTCGTTGACACATTCGTATAAAAACGCATTAATTACTTCGTTAAGTTACAGTCGCACAACCGATGTTATGACTGAAATTATTGTTCAGGATGATGTTACCAAAATAGGTAAACAGACGAAAGAAAATCTAAATAACCTGAATAACATCAGTCTTAATATTAATTACAATTATAGTCCGGTTAACTGGTTTAAAACTAATAATAACCTGAATGCATATTACAATCGTTACGAACGAACTGTTTCTTCGGGCAACGAAACACAAAAGCAAACCAGTTTTCGATTTAACACGGTGAATACGTTTACATTGCCAGCAGATTATTCAATCGAAGTATCCGGATTTTATCAATCGCCCATGCTTTACGGAATGTTCAAAATTCAGAAAATGTATTCGGTAGATCTTGGTCTTCAGAAGAATTTATGGAACAATAAAGCCACGCTGAAACTTTCGGTACGAGATATTTTCAAGACAATGCAGAACCAGGCCGATCTTGTGTACGACAATGTTAATATACATACTAAAAATAGCTGGGACAGCCGTGTCGTTTCACTTAATTTCTCTTATCGTTTCGGAGCCGATATAAAACCTTCACGCCAGCGCTCAACCGGAATTGACGATGAACAGGGGAGGGTTGGAAAAGGCAGGTAGTGGTAATTCATAATTCATAATTTTTAATGCAAAATGCAAAATCAGGAGAGTGGATATTTGTTCGCTCTCCTTTTTGTTTTGTGTTTTTAAAATCTGTAAGTTTTTGTGTCGTTTTTCTTTCAAATTGAAATTGCATTTTTTTAGAAACATAGTGGGAGTATAATGGGAGTTGAGTGGGAGCATAATGGGAGGAAGAGAAGATTTCAATTGTTTCGTGTTTATTCTTTTTTGCTTTTAAAATGTAAATGAAGTTTTGAAATAAAATAGTTCAAAAAATCGGACCAACCAGTGTTCTTGTTGACTTGCGAAATATCTCTATCTTTGCGCACATTCCTAAAATAGTGTGTAAATGAAGAATATCCGCAATTTTTGTATCATCGCCCATATCGATCATGGTAAGAGTACACTTGCCGACCGCTTGTTAATGGCTACCCGTACGGTTTCTGAACGCGATTTTCGTAATCAGGTACTTGACGATATGGATCTTGAGCGTGAACGCGGTATAACAATAAAGAGCCATGCTATTCAGATGAATTTCGATTTTGAAGGGCAAAACTATATTCTCAATCTGATTGACACTCCGGGTCATGTCGATTTTTCGTACGAAGTTTCGCGTTCTATCGCTGCCTGTGAGGGTGCCCTTCTTATTATAGATGCGACGCAGGGTATTCAGGCTCAGACTATTTCTAACCTTTATCTTGCTATTGATCATGGACTTGAAATTATTCCGGTTCTGAATAAAATGGACATGGATGCCGCAATGCCAGAAATTGTGAAAGATCAGATTGTCGATTTAATCGGATGTGACCGGGACGATATTATCGAGGCCAGCGGAAAAACAGGATTGGGCGTTGAACGCATTTTGTCGGATATTGTTCATAAAGTTCCCGCTCCCAAAGGCGATCCGGAAGCTCCGTTGCAAGCGCTTATTTTCGATTCGGTATTTAATTCATTCAGAGGTATTGTTGCTTATTTTAAGGTAATTAACGGAACGCTTAATTCGGGCGATTTTGTAAAATTTGTCAATACCGGAAAAGAATATCATGCCGATGAAATAGGTGTGCTAAAGCTGAAAATGGATCCCCGTAACACGCTTTCGGCAGGTAATGTAGGGTACATTATTTCTGGAATAAAGAATGCCCGTGAAGTAAAAGTAGGTGATACTATTACACATGTTGAAAATTCCTGTAAAGAAGCGATCGCCGGATTCGAAGATGTTAAACCAATGGTGTTTGCCGGTATTTATCCGGTTGACAGCGATGATTATGATGAATTACGGACTTCGCTCGAAAAACTTCAGTTGAATGATGCTTCGCTGACGTTTATTCCGGAATCATCTGCTGCATTGGGCTTCGGATTTCGTTGTGGCTTCTTAGGATTACTACACATGGAAATTGTACAGGAACGCCTTGATCGTGAGTTTAATATGGATGTTATTACCACTGTTCCTAATGTTTCGTACAAAGTATTTACGACCAAAGGCGAAGTTATAGATGTTCATAATCCATCCGGTTTACCTGCACCTACAGTCATCGATTATATTGAAGAGCCTTATATCCATGCCAGCATTATCAGTCGTTCCGATTTTATTGGTCCGATTATGAAGCTTTGTCTGGATAAACGAGGTGTACTTAAAAATCAAGTATTTATCACAGCCGAACGTGTTGAAATAACTTTTGACATGCCACTGGCCGAAATTGTATTCGATTTTTACGACAAGCTGAAAAGTATTTCAAAAGGTTATGCATCATTCGATTATCACCAAACGGGCTACAAACCAGCTTCGTTAGTAAAACTTGATATTCTATTAAACAGCGAAAGCGTCGATGCTCTTTCAACTCTGATACATCGCGATCATTCGTACGATTTTGGTCGGCGTATGTGCGAAAAATTGAAAGAGCTTATTCCCCGCCAGCAGTTCGATATTGCTATTCAGGCAGCCGTTGGTGCTAAGATTATAGCGCGAGAAACGATTAAAGCAGTTCGCAAAGATGTTACGGCAAAATGTTACGGAGGTGATATTACCCGTAAACGCAAGTTGTTAGAAAAGCAAAAGCAGGGAAAGAAGCGCATGAGGCAAGTTGGAAATGTAGAAGTTCCACAGTCTGCTTTCCTTGCAGTTTTAAAGCTGGATAGTTGAGTAATTCATAATGTATAATTTGGAGAGTGGACATTTGTTTGCTCTCCTTTTTTTGTTTTTTAATTTATAAGTCTTTGTATTTCAAACCCCGACTTCACTCAAACAGTTGCTCGTTGAAGTGATATTGTTGCTTAGCCTTCGGTCTGCTTTGTACATCGCCATTACTGAATTTTAAAGCCGCGAAACGTCAAATACTTAATTTCTTATTGGGTTGAGAATTGTTTGAGCGAAGCCTTGGGGTGTAAAGAGCTTTTCCAGTCTGAGTTTTTGTTTGCTTTTTTTGATGAAGAGATAAGATAAGAAATTGTCACAATCTATAATTCATTCTCACATCCTTGCGACAAACTTCTATAAAGCAACGAAAGGATCTTGTACTGCTACGGATGAAAGTTCTCCGGAAAACTTGGGTTATAGATTCCAATTCAAAATACTTTTTCTTCATTTCATATAAAATAGTATTTTTGCCCACCAAATACCGCCTTAGTCAGCCAACCTAAAATGTGACTGACGGGGCGAAGCCGTGAAAACGGGTATTCTTGGTTTGAAGATAATCCTTTTTCTTTCTTTCGGAAGTAACCCAAAAACAAAGCGTTATGTCTTTTCGTAAAGTCCTGTTTTTTCTATTCTTATTGTCTTTTCCCCTTTCTTTATTTGCCCAAAGTCTGAATTCGTCTGATTTGAGTAAAATTAAAGTCGATAATCTTACCGATCAGCAGGTTCAGCAGATTAAGAAAAAAGTTGAATCCAGTGGTATGACGGAGCAACAGTTGGAGGTAATGGCACGGTCGAGGGGTATGAGCGACACCGAGCTTCAGAAGCTGAAGGCCAGAATGGGCGGAATGTCAACTGCTACAAAAGATACGTTATCAACAAAAGTGGGAAAGCAAAGTACAGATACCGAAGATGTCTTTGATTTTAAAAATATAAAAGAAAAAGCTTTAAAGGATAAGCAAAAGACAGATACAACAGACATTCTATCAAAACGTATATTCGGATATTATCTGTTCAATTCAAACAATCTGACATTTGAACCCAGTGATAATATGCCTACTCCCCGTAACTATCAGTTAAGTGCGGGAGATCAGTTAAGTATCAGCATCTGGGGCGCTTCTCAGGCTGATTACAGCTTAACCGTAAGTCCGGAGGGCCAGATTAACATTCCGTTAGTTGGCCCTGTTTTTGTTAGTGGGCTGACGATTGAACACGCTTCTGAATTAATAAAAACCAGATTGCGCAAAATTTACGCAGGCCTTGGTTCGAATACTTATGCATTAATTAATCTTGCAAAGATCAGAAGTATAAAGGTTAACATAGTGGGAGAGGCCCGTGTGCCGGGGAGTTACAACCTTTCTTCTCTTTCTTCTGTCTTTAATGCGTTATATGTGTGCGGAGGTCCAAATGACAACGGTTCTTTTCGTAACATTAAAGTTATGCGAGACAATAGGCAGGTAGCTGATATTGACGTGTATAATTATTTATTAAAAGGCGATCAGTCGGGAAATGTAAAATTGCATGATCAGGATGTTATTCTGATTAGTGAATATAAAACAAGGGTAGAAGTTACAGGAGAGGTAAAACGTCCTCTTATTTACGAAATGAGAGCCAAGGAGACTTTATCCGATTTAGTAAATTATGCAGGAGGTTATACACAAAAGGCTTATACAAATCGACTTAAAGTATTCAGAAATACCACAAGAGAAAAGCAGATTTTTGATGTTCCGGGTGATAGTCTTAAAACATTTATTTTGAATAATGGAGATAGTATTGTCGTTGAACCTATTCTGAACCGATTTGAAAATTTGGTTGAAATAAGCGGAGCAGTTTACCGTGAAGGAAAGTTCTCTTTACAAAATGGTTTGACGTTAAAAGGTCTGATTGAAAAAGCAGAAGGTTTAAGGGGCGATGCTTATTTACAAAGAGCATTGATTTACAGAACGAAAGAGAATTTTAAGATAGAAGCTATTCAGGTAAATCTTGAAGATTTGATGAAGGGCTCCGTCGCTGATATTTCTCTTGTGAAAGACGATCAGATTCATATTTTTTCTTTATTTGATTTACAGGAAAAATATCAGGTTTCCATTTTTGGAGAAGTTGGAAAGCCTGGCGATTATCCTTTTGCAGAATCAATGACATTAGAAGATGTTATCGCACAGGCAGGTGGCTTTCTGGAGTCTGCCTCGAGCGCGCGAATAGAGATTGCCAGAAGAATTAAAGATGAAAATGCGGATACTAAAAGCAGTGCACAATCGCAACTTTTTATTTTTAATGTGAATAAAGACTTGAAATTTACCGATAATAAGGGTGCTTTTATTTTACAACCCTTTGATCAGATTTTTGTACGAAAATCACCCGGGTATGAGATTCAGAAAACAATAAGCATAGAAGGAGAAGTAAATTACCCAGGAACTTATGCTTTAAGCGATAAGGTTGAGAAATTATCGGATCTGATAAAACGTGCAGGCGGACTAACTTCTTTTGCTTATACAAAAGGTGCAAAACTGCAACGCCGATATGATATAAAATCGTTGGAGGATGTTGTCCGAAAGGCAAATGGAATCTCCGATTCTTTAGTAGATATTACTACTGATAAATTTCAATCAATAGGAATTGATTTGGAAAAAATTATGTCAAAACCAGGATCAGCGTACGATATTATATTGCAACCGGACGATAAAATTATTGTTCCAAAGGAATTGCAGACCGTAGGGGTTAACGGAGCCGTTTTATATTCAATTAAAGTAAAATATGATTCGGGTAACAGCTTCCGGGATTATATCGCTCAATCGGGAGGTTTTGCAACAGATGCAATGAAAGGTAGTTGCTTCGTTATTTATGCAAATGGATCTGTCGGAAAAACTAAACATATTTTATTTTTCAGAAGCTATCCGCATATAGAACCTGGAGCAGAAATAGTAGTTCCCCGCGAACCTGAAAAGGCAAAAATGACTCCGCAGGAAACATTGACAATTGCTACGGCAATATCGAGTTTAGCGTTGATTTTAGTTACTCTTGTGAATAAATTGTAATATTTTAAATGGCTTCCTATTATACATACTAATGGATAAAATACAGGAAAAAAATAAAGTTGTTGAGATCGATTTATTGGAATTGGCCCATAAACTTTGGGAAAAACGGGTTTTTATTGCAAAAGTTACAGGTGCTTTCTTTGTATTTGGGGTAATTATTGCGCTCACAAGCCCTAAAGAATATACTTCAACCATTGTAATGGTGCCCCAGTCGAATGATGCAACAAGTAAACTTGGGGGATTAAGTAGCCTGGCTTCTATGGCCGGTATTAATCTTTCGGATATGAATGATGGACAGAATATATCTCCGACTTTATATCCACAGATAATGGGCAGCATTACGTATGAAAAGGAATTGTTACAGACACCTGTCAAATTTGAAAAAATAAATCAACCTATTTCTTTATATGATTCCTATGTTAATGATAAATACAAGAAAACATCAGTTTTCGGTTTTGTTGCAAAATATACAATAGGTTTGCCCGGACTTATTATAAAGAGTTTAAAGAAAAAAAGTACAAATATTGCATTTGATAATAGGTTTATAACTTTGGATGAAGATGAAAAGAAGGCAATTGATATTCTTTCAGACAAAGTTGATTTGACTTTAAATGATAAGGATGGTTATGTAACCCTTTCAGCCAATGCCCCGGAGCCGTTGGTTGCAACGCAGGTTGTGATAGCGGCACAGGTACTGTTGCAGAAATATATTACGACAATCAAAATAGAGAAAGCACAACAAAATCTTGATTTTATACAGGGGCGGTTTAATGAAGCTAAACGAGATTATGAAGATGCTCAAATTCGATTAGCCTCTCATCAGGATTTAAACCATAATGTTATTTCTGCTATTTCTAAATCGCAAGAAGATAAGTTGAATAACGATTACAATCTGGCCTTTTCGGTTTACAGTGAATTGGCTAAGCAGTTAGAACAGGCTAAAATACAGGTAAAAGATGCTACGCCAGTGCTTTCTATTGTGCAGCCTGCTTTTGTACCTTTTGAAAAAACAAAACCTAAAAGGGTTCTTATTATTTTTGCTTTTATATTTTTTGGCATTGTCTGTAGTTGTATTTACGTTATAATTTATCCTTTTCTTTATCCTTTAAGATATAAAAAAGGATAAATTATAACGTAATTTAAGTATTTATAAAAATGTTTGTGCATTGATTGGAAATAATAAGAGAATAGCAAAAAATACAATTTTATTATATTTTAGGATGCTTTTTATAATGATAGTATCCTTATACACAGTTCGTATTGTACTAAATACTTTAGGAGCTATTGATTATGGCATATATAATGTTGTAGGAGGTATTGTCTCAATGTTTGGCATTTTTACTACAACTATGGCTTCTGCTTCGCAGCGTTTTTTTTCTTATGAATTGGGACTAAATAACAAGAGAAATCTTCAACAAATATTTAGTTTGAATTTAATTATTTACATTGGACTTTCATTATTTGTTATTTTATTAGCGGAAACTATTGGTTTATGGTTTTTAAATACACATTTAAATATTCCAAAAGATCGATTATATGCTGCAAATTTTGTTTATCAATTTTCAGTTTTTTTATTTGTCTCAAATTTGATCGCTATACCTTATAATGCATTAGTTATTGCATATGAAAAAATGTCATTTTTTGCATATGTCTCTATTTTTGAAGTGCTTTCAAAATTACTTGTTATTTATTTACTTCTTCGTACTTCTTTTGATAGATTGATTTTTTATAGTGTTTTAATGTGCATTATTGGTTATATATCTTTAATAATTTATTGGTTTTATTGTTTTAAAAAGTTTTTTGTTAGTCATTTTATTTTTTTCTGGAATAAAAGAAAATTTAATGAGTTAATTGGTTATACAGGATGGAATCTGTTTGGTAGTATAACAACAGTTTTAAATACACAAGGCTTGAGTATTCTTATAAACCTCTTTTTTGGACCAATCTTTAATTCAGCAAAAGCAATTTCAGATAGAGTAAGTTATACAATATCTTCATTTTCTACAAACTTTTATCTGGCAGTCAACCCTCAGATTATTAAGCTATATGCTTCAGGAGATATTGAATCTATGACAGCATTAGTTTTTCAAAGTTCGAAAATTTCATACTATATGTTGTTGGTATTATCTTTGCCTTTAATTTTAAAGACAGAGTATGTATTATCACTTTGGTTGGGGACTGTTGATTATAATATGATTGTTTTTACACGCTTATCATTAATATATTCTTTAATTAATATATTAGAAAACCCCATTACACAAATGGTAAGAGCTACAGGCAAAATAAAAAAATATCAAATCTATGTAGGGGCGATAACATTATTATTAATTCCAGTCTGTTATTTTTTATTTTTGAATGGTTTTTCAGCTGAAACATCATTGTATATATTGATAATTATTTATATTGTAGTGCTTTATGTGAGATTGTGTGTTGTTGGAAAACAATTTGAACTTTCGATAAAAACTTATTTGGATAATGTTTTAAAGTATGTTGTAATTGTGTCAGTTATATCGTTTATTTTATCTTATTATATTTATCTCTATTCTAAAGATATTTTTTTAAATTTTTTATTGACGTCAGCTATAGTAGTTTTTATTACAATTTTAATTGCTTATTTATTAGGCCTCTCTCGGAAAGAAAAATTAACAATAAAAAACTATTTATATAATAAAATCCTTAAAATAAAGATTCCTGATTAGGCAAAAGATGGCTTAAAAAAAGTTATATAATGGGTGTTTTGAAATATAAAATTCTAAAGTTTAGCCTTTTTTTACTTCTATTACAATCAATGTATGTTTGGTTTTTATGGGGGCAACAGATTCTTCTGCTTCTTCTGACATTATTTTCAATTCTTTTTTTTTCTTTGGTGTCTAAGGAATCTTTTTCTATTCAGCAATCTAAAATCGTTACATTTTTATTTCTTTCATTTCTTCTTATTTATACATCTAGAGACCTCAATATTCATGGCTATATAGCAACATTCCTTCGTGTTTTTATTTATTTTTTTATAATATGCTTAGATGATAATGTTAAGGCTGAAATTTTTAATTTCTTTACAAAAGCATTAGCTATTGTATTATTAATATCTTCAACTGTTTGGGCCTTCTTTTTATGTGGAATTCCTTTACCTCATTCGTATGTGAGCTTTAATGACGGACAATATATTTTTTATAATTATTATTTTTTCTTACTTGATGCAAGACCTATTTCGAATCTTATTCCTCGTTTTTCTAGTATTTTTTTAGAACCAGGTCATTTAGGTATGTTTGCTGCATTTTTTCTTTATGCAAATCGTTTTAATTTGAGAAAGAAAGAAGTATTAATAATATTTATTATTTCATTGTTAACGTTCTCTTTAGCAGCTTATGTTTTGCTTATATTTTCTGTATTAATATATATACTATTAAAATCAAGTCAACCTAAATTAAACTTTTTTCTATTTGTAATATTTTTATTGTTTTTTTATTTTTATTTTTCTACACTTAATAATGGGGAAAATATTATAAATAAACTAATTCTTGAACGTTTACAAGTAGACGATGGAAAATTAGTTGGAAATAATCGATTTACAGTTGATTTTGATGCCTTTTATAACAATTTAGTAACGTCTATTCAAGGTATTTTTGGAATAGGAACAGTAAAATACAATCAGTTATTTTGGAGTGGAGGCAATGCTGGGTATAAAGTTTTTATAGCTCAATACGGAATTGTTGGGGTATTTTTTTTGTTCTTGTTTTATTTTTCAATAGTTAATTGCAATTGGAATAAATTAACTATAATGTTTTTTATTGTTTATGTTTTTAGTTTTTTACAGCGAGCCTATGCTTTGTGGGATGTCGAATTGTTAATTTTTATTACAGCTGTACCATTACTGTCTATTAATAAAAAATATGATTTTCACGATGAAACGTCTTAGAGTGGTATATATATTAAATTCTTCCATGAAACATGGGGGAGCTAGTAAATCTTTATTATACATGCTTGAAGGGTTACTTAATAAAAATATAATACCTTTGATTGTAATTCCCAATAAGGGTGATTTATGTGATGAATTTGATAAGAGGAATATCACATATAAATTTATTCCAAGCTTTTTATCTGTTTATCCTTCTTTTAATTGTATTAGAGATGTGTTTTTGTGGATGCCACGTATTTTCCGTACGCTGATTGTAAATTATATAGCAGAATTGAAATTAACGCGTTTAGTTGACGAATTTAAACCTGATATTATTCATACTAATGTCGGGCCTATTTATTTTGGATATATCGTTTCGAAAAGAAAAAAAATTCCTCATGTATGGCATCTTAGAGAATATCAAAATTTGGATTTTGGAATTCATCCATTATTCTCAATGAGAGATTTTAAAAGAAAATTACGTTATTCCAATAATTATCCAATAGCCATTACTCGTGATATATATAACTATTTTTCATTAACAGATAAAGCTAAAATAGTTTATAATGGAATTTTAAAAGTTTTTGACACTCAATTTATATCAAAAAAAGAAAATTATTTTTTATTTGTAGGCAGATTGGAATTGGCTAAAGGTATAAATAATTTAATCATAGCATTTGCCGATTTTGTTAGTATTGCACGGTTTGATTTTAAATTATACATTGTGGGTGATACTCCAGATATTAAATACAAAAAAAAAGTATTGAAACAAATAGAAATATTTGGTATTGAAGAAAAAGTTTTGTTTCTTGGTTTGAGGGATGATGTTAATGAGTTAATGGCTAAAGCAACAGCTTTAATTGTTCCTTCTATTTTTGAAGGATTTGGTCGAATTACAGTAGAAGCTATGTTCAATGGATGTCTTGTTATTGGAAATAAAACAGGTGGGACAAAAGAAATTTTGGAAAAAGAACAGCTAGGGATATTATATTCTGGATCAGAGGAATTAGTGACCTCTATGACCGAGGTAGTCTCTAATGGAATTGCGCACTATTACCCAATAATAAAAAAAGCACAGGAAAGAGCAGTATCGCTTTATTCAATCGAACAGAATGTTTCGGCGGTTTATGATTTATATATTGAAATTTTGAATAGATCTAAACAAAAATAATGAAAATAGCAAAAAGCTTAATCTCCTTTTTTATTTGGTATATTGGTAAATTTTATTCATATCTTTATTCATATAGAATAAAAGTCCTTATTAATAAAAATAAGTGTAAAATTTATTCCGCTTGGATATCTAGAGAATTTAAAGAATTTGGAAAAGATTCCACAGTATTTTTAAGTTTATATTTAAGAGGGGGAAAGTATATTTCAATCGGAAATAAAACAAGCATTGGCTCCCGTGCTGTTTTAACAGCGTGGGATAAATATGGAGAAGCAAAATTCTACCCTGAGATAATAATAGGGGATAGTGTTTCAATTGGGGATGATGCTCATATCACAGCTATAAACAGAATTGAGATTGGAAATAATGTACTTATGGGGAAAAAAATAACTATTACTGATAATTCTCACGGCAAAAGTGATATCGAATTATTATCATTTCCTCCAATCTCAAGACCTCTATTTTCTAGTGGTCCAGTTATTATTGAAGATGGTGTTTGGATAGGTGATAAAGTTACTATTCTGCCTAATGTTCGAATAGGGAGAAATGCAGTAATTGGTTCAAATGCTGTAGTTACGAAGAATGTATCAGCTAATTGTATTGTAGGAGGTATACCAGCTAAAGTTATAAAAGTAGTTGAGTAATGTATATATTAAATGGAGAATAACACAAAAGCAAGAGTAATTGCATTTTACTTACCGCAATTTCACCCAATACCTGAGAATGATGTTTGGTGGGGAATTGGATTTACAGAATGGACAAATGTTGGAAAAGCAAAACCTTTATTCAGAGGGCATTATCAACCTCGAGTGCCTGCTGATTTAGGCTATTATGATTTACGTTTGCCTGAAATTCGAGAGCAACAAGCAGAAATGGCAAAACATGCAGGAATTGAGGGATTTGCTTATTGGCATTATTGGTTTGCAGGAAAACAGTTATTAGAAAGACCGTTTAATGAAGTTTTACAAAGCGGATCACCGAATTTTCCCTTTTGTTTAGCTTGGGCTAATGAAACTTGGAGTGGAATTTGGCATGGAGATCCTAGCCGAATATTGATAGATCAAACTTATCCAGGAAAAGAAGATTATGAAAGCCATTTTTATGCTAATTTAAATGCTTTCTTAGATGAACGGTATATAAAAATAAATGGTAAACCAATATTCTACATTTATAAACCATTTAATATTCCAGATTCAGAGGTTTTTTTAAATTGTTGGAGGGAACTTTCTATTAAAAATGGCTTAAAAGGCATGTACTTCATTGGCCAATCATTTGATGAGGATCAAGCAAAACAAATATTGGCTTTAGGGTATGATGCAGTTAACACTAATTGGGTTAGAGATGCACTTTTCTATGCTTCTCCTTATAATGTGGTGTGGAATAAAATATCTCGAACTTTATTAGGTGGTAAATTTAATCTTGCTATTTGGAATTTTAAAAAGTTAACGAGAAAGCTTTCAAACAATTTGGATTCTATAAATAATTATTATCCAACTATTCTTTCAGGTTGGGATAATTCTCCAAGATCAGGACTTCGAGGTCGAATATTTACAAATTTTACTCCAGATGTTTTTGATGATCATGTGAAAGATGTATTGAGTAAAGTTGAAATGAAAGATTATGATTCAAATGTAGTTTTTTTAAAATCATGGAATGAGTGGGCAGAAGGAAACTATATGGAACCTGATCTAAGATATGGTCATAAGTTTTTAGATGTTTTTAGAAAAAATGTCTTAAAATAATTTTAAGTTTCTTGTTAATAATTAATTATAAAAATATGAGATTTATTTTTATTGTTGCATTTTTATTTTTATTTAAAATACTTTATTCTCAAAGTCAACAGCTCTTGTTTTGTTCAGAATTTAACAATAAGGAACAAAATGAATTTATGGGGAAAAATAAAATTCAAAATTTTTATTGTATTTATAGTTATGAATTCATATCAAAAGATTCTTTCTCTTTTAGCAAATCTCTTATGGAAAAAGCGTTAAACAAAGATATTCCTGACAAAAATCAAAAAGGCTTTGCTACTTTAGATTGGGAAGGTGAAGCATATTTAATTCTTGTTGGACGTAAAAATGTATCCGAGGCAAATTATAATAATATTTTATTAAGTTATATTAATGCACTTCAATGGGCGAAGAAATTGAGGCCAAATATAAAGTGGAGTTATTATAATTTACCTTTAATAAACTATTATGAATATAAAAAAAATGAAAATAAAACACGGGCACTAAAATGTTTTCCTCTTTTAAAAGAATTAGATTTCTTTACACCTTCAACTTATATTTTATTTGACAAGAGGCATAATAATTCTATTATTTATCAATTTATTGATTCAAATGTTCTTTTTGCATTGGAAATAGGCAATCAATTAAATAAACCTATTTATCCCTTTATTATGCATCGTTATCATCCGGATAGCAAAACAAATGGGTGGGGTTTAATAGAAAATAATTATTTTCAGACAGTACTACATAGAATATTACACATAAATTATAGAGGCTTGATGGTCGATGGCGTTATATGGTGGAATGTTGAAACATATCTTTTTAATAATAGAAATAAGTTTGAGAGTATTTCATCTGAGTACAAGAACACATCAGATTATAAGAAACATGAAATTGAAATATTAAATAATTATTATAATATCATAAAAACACAGATAAACAAAAAATAGAGTGTTATTTAACTTAAATATTTCATAAGAATGTATTTTTTGTTCTTAAAAAGAATTTATTATGATAATATATTGTGATTAAATAGTAGTTATATAACAAAAAAAAGATATCAATTTAAAAAAATGACTAGTTATAAATAATAAAATGAAAATAGGACTAATTTTACCAACAAATCTATATTTTGCTCCATATATAAACATTTACACCAAAATTCTTGATTCAAAAGGAATTCAATATGATATTATATCATGGGATAGAGCAGGAGTTAATGAAAATTTTGGTGTTGTATTTAAGTATTATTCTCCATTTGGAAGATCTAAAGTTAGAAAACTATTTGATTATTATAAGTATGTGCGATTTGCTATTAACCAGATAAAAGAAAAAAAATATGATAAGCTTATTATTTTTGGTTCTCAAACTGGACTTTTTATGTTTTTCTTTTTAAGGAAGAATTATGCAAAAAAAATTCTTTTTGACTATAGAGATCTTTCAATAGAACAATTTTTAAAAAGAATATTTTGTAAATTTTTAAATTTGAGCTCTTTAAATGTAATCTCTTCTCCTGGGTTTAAGCAATATTTACCTAAGGGGTATAATTATATTTTAAGCCATAACTTTCAGATCGAAAGCATTGAAAATGTCTTAAAATCAGCTGAATGTGATCAGACTGTTTCTTTTAATGAAAAAATAAATATTATGACTATTGGCGCATTGAGAGATTATGAGGTGAATTCAGAATTGATGGAAGCACTAAAAAATGATGATAGATTTTTTCTTAACTTTATTGGAAAAGGAATTGCAGAAACTTCCTTAAGAAATTATGCAAGTAAATCTTTTATTGAAAATGTAAATTTTCATGGGTACTATAATAAGTCAGATGAAGAAATATTTGTTAAAGACGCCGACTTTTTAAATATATATTATCCACAAATCAAAACTCACTCTTCTGCTTTATCAAACAGATTTTATATTGCATTGTTATACAAAAAGCCAATGATAGTAACAAAAAATAGTATTCAAGGGAATTATGTGGAAAAGTATAATTTAGGAATTTCAATAGAAAATTGTGATAATTTAAAAAGCAAAATAGAATCATATATTGAGCATTTTAATGAAAAAGAATACTTGCAAAACTCAACTTTATTACTCAAAAGTTTTACTACTGATTATTATATTTTTGTTCAAAATATTGATTTTTTTTTAGAAAGTTAATAAGTTTTTATGAAATTTTCAATAGTAACAGTTGCTTATAATAGTGCTTCAACAATACGAGATACGATAGAGTCTGTATTGTATCAGAGCTTTTCTAATATTGAATACATTATAATTGATGGGTTATCAAAAGACAATACAGTCGATATTATAAAAGAATACGAGCCCAAATTTAATAAAAAAATGCGCTGGATAAGCGAGAAGGATAATGGTATTTATGATGCTATGAATAAGGGATTAAACATGGCAACTGGAGATGTTATAGGTATTATTAACTCAGATGACATCCTTTCTGATCCGAAAGCTTTATCCAAAGTAATGACATATTTCATAGAAGATGACTCAATAGATTGTGTTTATGCCGATTTATATTATGTTTCTCAAAATGACATCAATAATATTGTTAGGTATTGGAAGACAGGAGAAAAGCGATCTTTTTCAAAGGGATGGCATCCTGCACATCCTACTTTTTATGTAAAAAAATCAGTATACGATAAAAAAGGAGTATTTGATCTCAATTTTAAATTAGCCGCTGATTTTGAATTAATGTTGCGATTAGTTGAAAAAGAACGTATTTCAATGATTTATCTTCCAGAACCCTTGGTTAAAATGCGTTTAGGTGGAGCTACTAGTAAAAATTTCACTAATATCAAAAATGGTAATTTAGAATGTATTCAGGCTTTTAAGAAAAATAGAATTTCTGTTTCGCCTCTTTATCCGTTTTACCGATTGTTGCCAAAAATCTTTCAATTTTTTAATAGAAAATAAATGAAATTGCTTTTTACTGGTGCTTCCGGCTTTTTAGGACATAATGTATTCCTCGTTTTATCTTCAAAATATTCAATAAAGACGATAGGGTTAACAGATTATGATAATTATAAAATTAATATAGCTGAAAATATTCCAGTTTTAAAGGAATCGTATGATATCGTTATTCATGCAGTCGGGAAAGCCCATTCTGTACCCAAAACAGAGCAAGAAAAACAAGCCTTTTATAATGTAAATTATAAAGGTACAATAAACTTATGTAAATCTTTAGAAGCAAATCCACCTAAATCGTTCATATTTATTAGTACAGTTGCTGTTTATGGCGCCGATTTTGGCGAAAATATTACAGAAGAGCATCCTTTAAATGGTGATACTCCTTATGCTTTAAGTAAGATTCAAGCTGAACAATATTTAATTGATTGGTGTAAAAGGTATAATGTAATATTGAGTATCATTAGACCATCTCTTATTGCAGGGCCAAATCCTCCGGGAAATTTAGGAGATATGGTACGAGGAATCAGAACTGGTAGGTATTTGAGTATTGGCGGTGGTCAAGCTCGTAAGAGTATATTAATGGTTCAGGATATTGCTAATCTAATTCCTTTGTTAGCGGATAAAGGAGGTATTTATAATGTTTGCGACGATTATCATCCTTCTTTTCGTGAGTTAGATAGAGTTATTTCTTTGCAATTAGGGAAACGAATGCCTATTTCTATTCCATATTGGGTTGCGAAGAGCTTGGCTATATGTGGCGATTGTTTAGGGAAGAAAGCTCCAATAAACTCTTTAAAACTAAAGAAAATTACTAAGAGTTTGACTTTTAGTAATGAAAAAGCTAAAAGAGAATTAGGGTGGAAACCTTTAGATGTTTTATCTAATTTTAAGATTGAATAACTTATGCCCTATTATCTTATAGTTTTTGCTCTGCTTTTTGTTGCAGAGCTTTTTTATTTTAAAATTGCCGATCATTTTAATATTATAGACAAGCCCAATGAGCGAAGTTCGCATACTCGTATTACATTACGTGGTGGTGGAATTATTTTCTATTTAGGAGCGTTAGTCTATTTCATATATAGCGGATTTCAAGATTTTTATCTTTTTATTGGTTTAAGCGCTATAGCAATCATTAGTTTTATTGACGATGTACGATCAGTACCTTCTAAAGTTCGATTGATAGTGCATTTTGCTGCAATGCTGCTAATGTCTTGGCAATGGAACTTGTTAGCTTTTCCGTGGTGGTACATTGTTATTGCCTTAATTGTTTGCACAGGCATTATCAATGCGTATAACTTTATGGATGGAATAAATGGAATTACAGGTGGCTATAGTTTAGTTGTTCTGTCGGCTTTGGCTTATGTTAACGAATATGTTATTGCTTTTACCGAAAGCATATTTCTCTATACTATTATTGCATCCGTTTTAGTGTTTAATTTCTTTAATTTTAGAAAGAAAGCTAAATGTTTCGCAGGCGATGTCGGATCGGTTTCCATTGCCTTTATTATTCTTTTCTTTATCGGAAAATTAATTCTTGTAAGTAATAACTTTGGATACATTGTTCTATTGGCTGTTTATGGCGTGGATAGTGTGTTGACTATCATTCACCGGATCATGTTGCATGAAAACATAGGTCTACCTCATCGCAAACATTTTTATCAGATAATGGCCAACGAGCTTAAAATACCTCATGTTGTTGTTTCTGCCCTTTATATGCTTATGCAAATGATTGTATTTGTAGGACTTATCATGTTTTTATCATATAGTTATTGGTATTTGCTTATAATAATCTTAAGTTTGAGTCTTATTTATGTATTTTTCATGAAAAAGTATTTTCATTTGCATTTTGGGAAGTAAAAAGTTTAGATAATGTATACCCCAGAGATAGAAGAATTTATACGGCTGCATAGCAATCTTTTCTGGTACACTCCGGAAGAAAAGAAGACATCGGTGAGTGCTGAATTGTTAGTGGAGACTATTCTGAATTATGGGACATTATCAGATTTTAAGAAGATGGAACAGTTAATGGGGCTAAAGGTTATAGCTGATATTTTCTTTAATATGGAAGGACGGAAAAAAATGAATTATTTCCCTGAGATTTATAACCTTTTTTATTTGTATCTGAAAAAAAATGCACAAAGAGATATTAAATAAAAATCAGTTGGACTTATTGACTGTCCTCGCTCAATTTAAACGTGAATTTTATTTGGCAAGGGGAACGGCTATCGCTTTGCATATCGGACATCGACGTTCAATAGATTTTGACTTCTTCAAGAAGAGTGGATTGAATGTGAAAAAAATAATCTCAAAACTTTCAATTGGTAATAATCCGTTTCTGGTTACCCGAAATGTTTCTGGTCAATTGAATTTGGTGCTGAACGATGTGAAATTGACTTTTCTTGAATATCCTTTCGATATAAATCCGGAATGTAAATTTGACCAATATTTAAAATTACCTTCATTGCTCGAATTGGCTGCAATGAAGGCTTACGCAATTGGAAGGAGGTCAAAATGGAAAGATTACGTTGATTTATATTTTATCCTGAAATATCATTTTTCCATTGCCGAAATAAGTCAAAAAGCCAGTGAAATATTTGGACAATTGTTCTCTGAGAAATTGTTCAGGGCTCAAATCTGTTTTTTTGAGGACATTGATTATACTGAAGAAGTGGAATATATTGTTTCGCCAGTTGATGAAAATGAAATCAAGGCTTTTTTGTCTGATGAAGCTATCCGTTTTTAAATTTTAGCTTTTAAAAGAAATATATAACGTAAATTTTAATATACACCAATCTCCTAATTTACCATTATGGGAAAAGTTGCATTAATTACCGGGGTAACCGGACAAGACGGTGCCTATTTGGCTGAATTTCTTCTGAAAAAAGGATATGTCGTTCATGGTCTTAAGCGGAGAGCTTCGTTGTTTAATACCGACCGTATTGACCATTTATATCAAGATCCGCATGTTGAAAACCGCAATTTTATATTGCATTATGGAGACTTGACCGATAGTATGAACATTACACGTATCATACAAGAAGTTCAACCCGACGAAATTTATAATCTGGCTGCAATGAGCCATGTTAAGGTTAGTTTTGATACGCCTGAATACACTGCAAATGCAGATGGTTTAGGTACTTTGCGTATTTTGGAAGCTGTTCGATTGTTAGGTCTTTCGGAAAAAACAAGAATTTATCAGGCTTCGACTTCTGAGCTTTATGGATTGGTTCAACAGGTTCCGCAAAGCGAAACTACTCCGTTTTATCCACGATCGCCTTATGCTGTTGCCAAATTATATGGTTATTGGATTACAGTTAATTATCGCGAAGCTTACAACATGTTTGCTTGTAACGGTATTTTGTTCAACCACGAGTCGCCCATTCGTGGCGAAACCTTTGTTACTCGTAAAGTAACCCGCGCCGTAGCTCGTATTGCCCTCGGTTTGCAAAAAGATTTATTTATGGGCAACCTGTCTTCGAAACGCGATTGGGGACATGCAAAAGATTATGTTCGTGCAATGTATCTTATTTTGCAACAAGACGAACCAAGCGACTATGTTATTGCAACAGGTATAACAACAACTGTTCGCGATTTTATCACTTTAGCTTTTAGAGAAGTGGGCGTAAAAGTTGCGTTTAAAAACGAAGGTGCCGATGAATACGGTTTCATTGAGTCGATTGACGATACAGCGTTTGCCGAAAAGGTTGGAACAAAAGAATTGGAATTATTCAAAAAACGATTGAATTCAACCGATAATGTTTTAGTGCGAGTCGATCCTCAATATTTTCGTCCAACCGAAGTTGACTTGTTAATTGGTGATCCAACAAAGTCTAAAACAAAATTGGGTTGGGAACCTAAATACGATCTTCCTGCTTTGGTAAAAGACATGGTTGATTCAGATGTTAAGTTGATGAAAAAGGAAACCTACTTAAAAGAAGGCGGTTACCGAATTATGAATTATTTTGAATAACAGAAAAATGAATGTTGAAAAATGAAAAGATGAAATAATATAGTTTCAACGTTTTTATTGTTTAATGTTAAACCTTCTTTGATGAAAGAAAATCTGCTTAAAGACTTGACGTTTCAGTTTTCCGTTCGGATTGTTGAGGTAAGCCGATTTCTGCAAAACTCAAAAAAGGAATGGGTTCTTTCAAGGCAAATTTTGAAAAGTGGAACAAGCATTGGCGCTATGGTTCGGGAAGCAGAGTTTGCTCAAAGCAAGGCCGATTTTATAAGTAAAATGTCAATAGCTCTTAAAGAAGCAAACGAATCGTCTTATTGGTTAGAACTACTAGTAGCTACGGAGTTAATTGAAAAAGAAACCTTTGAAAATTTAATAAAGGATTTGAAGTTTATTATAGCTCTTTTAGTAAAAACCATAAAAACGAGTAAAGGACTAGATTAATCATCATTTTTTCATTTTTTCTCTTTTAATATTTTCATAAATGGAAAAAACTTCCAAAATATATGTTGCCGGTCATAAAGGCTTAGTAGGCTCGGCAATTTGGAAAAACCTTCAAAAGAAAGGCTACACTAATTTGGTTGGCCGTTCGTCGAAAGAACTCGATTTGCGTGACCAATTGGCTGTTGCCGAATTCTTCAAAGTTGAAAAGCCAGAATATGTATTTCTTGCAGCTGCCAAAGTGGGCGGTATAATGGCCAATAGTATTTACCGTGCCGAATTCATTTACTACAATTTGCAGATACAAAATAACATCATTCATAACGCTTATTTGAATGGTGTAAAGAAGTTACTTTTCTTGGGAAGCACCTGCATTTATCCACGCGACGCTCAGCAGCCAATGCCCGAAAGCGAACTGCTTACTGCGCCGTTGGAATATACCAACGAACCTTATGCGCTTGCAAAGATCGCCGGTATTAAGATGTGCGAAAGCTATAATTTGCAATACGGCACCAATTATATTGCCGTAATGCCAACCAACTTGTATGGACCGAACGATAATTTTGATTTGGAACGTTCACACGTGTTGCCGGCGATGATCCGCAAAATGCATCTTGGTAAATGCTTATTTAACAACGATTGGACGGCCTTGCGTGACGATTTCGACAAACGCCCCGTCGAAGGTGTCGACGGAAAATCTTCAGAAGCAGACATTTTAAAAGTGCTGGCTAAATATGGCATTAAATCAAATCCGTGTCAGGTTGAACTGTGGGGAACCGGAGCACCGCTTCGCGAATTTCTTTGGAGTGAAGAGATGGCCGACGCCAGCGTTTTCTGTATGGAAAATGTTGATTTTTCGGATCTTGTGAATGATCTGAAAAAAAGTTACGGTGACAAAGTTGAGATCCGAAATACACATATTAACATCGGAACTGGCAAAGAATTGACCATAAAAGAATTGGCTTACCTTATAAAAAAGGTAGTTGGCTTTGGTGGCGATGTTGTTTTCAATTCAGACAAACCCGATGGAACGATGCGTAAGCTTACCGATCCTTCTAAATTACATTCTTTAGGCTGGCACCATAAGATTGATATTGACGAAGGTGTCCAGAAAATGTATGATTGGTACTCTAACTAGTTAACAATTTTTTAGATGTAGTTCTGCATAGCGTTAATAATTTACAAGGAGGTTGTCGGAGTATTCTGACAACCTCTTTTGTTTTAAATTAAGCATCTATTTGTGAACTTTTTTATAGCTGGTAAGAATCGAATTCTTGCATTGCAAGAGCAAATGATTATTATTTTGTTTTCAACATTTACCTCTATACGTTAGATGAAAAATGTTATTACATTTGCATCAAACAGAAAATTTAGCATTAAAGTAAAATAGATAATTAAAATTTTTCCTCTTTCATCGCGAGAGGGTGTTCCCGTGAGGGCGCACTCTCTCATTTTTATGTATCAGAAAGAGTATTGAAAGCCTGTAAAAATCCGAAAACTACCCTGTTGCCCGCCGTTATTAATCGGATAACTAAACAGCGGTTCGATATGAAAATTTAGTTTATTGAACAATGGTATTTCAATCGAAGTTCCCATTACACCATTATAATACAGTGTTTTATTTAAAGAAGATGAGTTGCCTGACTGTGATATTTTCGAGGATACAACCGGTAAATTAGCAGTAAAACCACCGGCAATACCAAGTTTTAATTTTTTCATGCTAAAATGATAACTTCCAATAACAGGTAATTCGACGAAACGAACTTCCGGTAAGTTTTTCGTAACCGTACGCGTCATATAGCTTACAGCCGATTTCGAACTACTCGTTGATGATCCTGATGATAAATTACCAACACTACTCATATCTGCAGTTAGAGAATATGAAGGAGGCGCATTGACTACATAATTATTCGGCGCTTTTCCTCCGTATAAATCTTTAGCCAAGGTCTGCGATTTTGTGCGTGTTTTTATTGCAATACGCTCCGTAACCTGAACCATTGTGTTTTCAAAATGAGGAATATGCATGTCTGGTGTTACGCGCCAGGCTTTTTCATGTACCATAGCCAACTGTTCACCATCAATTGATTTATTAATAGATTTTTGGGCAAATTCGGTATTTCCCTGTTTTAAAGGCGATTTAACTATCGATGGTTTTGCTTTTATCCAGAACGGCTTTAAGCTTCTGAAAGAAAAAGAATTATGAGAAAGGTCAAGGTCTTTTCTCGTTTCATCAGCACTTAATTTGTTATTCTTATTTACAGGAGGATTTTCTTTAATAGTTTGCGCCCTTTCTAATGGCTTCGAAATAGAGATAGAATAAGACTTTGATAATTCACTGTTTTTACCGCTATGATGAACGATTTTAGATAAAGGCAATGTGTGAGGTTCCGTTTTAACAGACATCTGTTCGTTATGGGGTAGAACATTTTCCAGATTGCGTATTCCAAGAAAATAACCCGTTCCTAAAGCAAGAAAAACAGCAATCGATGCCGCTGTTGTATAGATATAAGCAAGAAATTTCCTTCGTTTCTTTTCAGACAAACGTTCCTCTACCTTCTGGAAAATTCCATCGGGTACGGGTATCTCTGCGCTGAATAAATTTTCGCGAAAGTACTTATCTATAGTATGATTTCTATCTATATCCATTAACTATCCAAGGTTCAGGCGAAATGAATTTAATGTGTTTATTTTTTGCTGAAGAATCTCACGGGCTCTCGAAAGATTCGATTTTGAAGTTCCCTCTGATATGTTCAGCATTTCCGCAATCTCTTTATGCGAATATCCTTCAATGGCATATAAATTAAATACCATTCGATACTGTGGACTTAGTTGCTGAATTACATCCAGTAATTCTTTTGCAGACAGGTTTGATTCAAGTACACGAAAATCGGAATTTTCACTATCGGGATAATTTTCATGTTCAATATAAAGAATATGCCGTTGTCTGTAAGTTGCCAATGCCGTGTTTACCATAATACGTCTTACCCAGCCTTCAAAAGCACCCCTTCCTTCATATTTTTTTATATTCTCAAAAACCTTAACAAAACCATCTTGCATAATATCTCGTGCGTCATCGGAACTTGGAGCATACCTTAAGCACACTGGCCACATTTGAGGAGCCAACAGCTTATAAAGCCGCTCTCGCGCACTGCTTTTACCTGCAATACAATCTTTTATTATCGATTCGAGACAGTCAGTCAATGCGCGGGATTGTTTTATTTGTCAATAACATTTAAAGACTCTAAGGAAAGGCAAAAGGTTGCGTCCTTTTTAACTTTTTATACGCAACCATTATTCGTTTTTTGAATCATATAAAAAGTAGATTCAAAATTATATTATTAAACTAAAGTATGCGCTAATATTTGTTTATATATTGAAAATGTGCATATAAGAGAGTATGGGTTTCCTGAAATTTGTTTAATACACACTTCAACCTTTCGGTTTTCAAGGCGACGAAATTATTAAGATTTCGCCGCCTTTTTTATAAATTTCTTTAGGACCCTGTTTTTGATTAATAAACAACGCCTATATTTTGTGGAAAAACAACAAAAACTTTTATCTTTAATTTAGAAAGAATAAAAAAAACAACTCGAAAAATGAAACTTGTAAAAAGAGTTTTTCTTTTTTATTACGAAGGGTTTAAAGGAATGACCGTAGGACGTAAACTTTGGCTTATCATTCTGATAAAGTTGTTTGTAATGTTTGTCGTTCTGAAAGTGTTTTTTTTTAAAGACTTTCTTGGTAGTAAATTCAGTGATGATAAGCAGAAATCAGAATATGTATTAAAACAATTAACACACTAAACTTTATGGAAAACTTCGACATGAACCTGGTAGACTGGTCGCGTGCGCAATTTGCGTTAACGGCTATATACCATTGGCTCTTTGTGCCGCTGACGCTCGGGTTGTCGTTTATAACGGCTATCATGGAGTCTGTTTACGTTAAAACGGACGACCCTGAATGGAAAAAGCTTACTAAGTTCTGGATGACTTTGTTTGGAATAAACTTTGCCATTGGTGTGGCTACTGGTATTATTCTTGAATTTGAATTTGGTACAAACTGGTCAAACTATTCTTGGTTTGTTGGTGATATTTTTGGAGCGCCTCTAGCAATAGAGGGAATTATGGCTTTCTTTCTCGAATCTACTTTTATTGCCGTAATGTTTTTTGGCTGGGAGAAAGTTAGCAAACGCTTTCATCTTGTCTCAACCTGGCTCGTCGCAATAGGATCGAATCTATCGGCTTTGTGGATTTTGGTTGCCAATGGATGGATGAATTATCCTGCCGGAATGCACTTTAATCCCGAAACCGGGCGTAATGAAATGATAAAATTTACCGATGTTTTATTTTCTCCCTATGCTGTTCATAAATTTTTACACACGATAAGTTCAGGTTATGTTGTGGCCGCTGTTTTTGTAATAGGTATCAGTGCATGGTTTTTACTAAAGAAAAGAGAACAGAAATTTGCACGTCGGAGTATTGTTATTGCAAGTATTTTTGGTTTAATAACCTCGTTATATTTGGGGCTAACCGGAGATACTTCGGCTAAATATGTAGCCCAGAAACAACCTATGAAGTTTGCAGCATTCGAGGGTTTATACGATGGACAGACCCATGCTCCGCTTGTTTTGTTCGGCCTTATGAATCCGGCAAAAGACACAACAAAAAATAATTACCACGAAACATATTTGAAAATTGCGGCTCCCGGAATGTTATCGTTTATGGCATACGACAAAACTTCGTCGTTTATTCCCGGTATTAACGATTTAATAGCCGGCAATCCGCAATACGGAGTAATGTCTGCTAGCGAACGTATTGCCCGTGGAAAAGTCGCCCGCGAAACATTACGTGATTATCAGCTGGCTAAAGAAAGTAAAGACACCGCAAAAGCAGCCGTTTTAAAAGCTAAACTTACTGATCCGACATTCAATAAAGAATATTTCAGACATTTTGGCTATGGCTTTTTTAGTAATGCTAAAGATTTAATTCCCAATGTGGCAGCAGCTTTTTATAGTTTTCACTTTATGGTTTATATGGGTATCTATCTCATATTGCTGTTTATGCTGGCATTATGGTTTAATTTTAAGACAAAGGAAATGCCTAACTGGTTCTTAAAAGCTGCATTATGGTCTATTCCTATTCCGTATTTAGCCAGTCAGTCTGGTTGGGTTTTGGCCGAACTTGGACGTCAGCCATGGGCAATTCAGGATTATCTGCCAACAAAGGCTGCGGTTTCACATCTTAGCACCTCGTCTGTGCAAATAACGTTTTGGCTGTTTGCTGCAATTTTTACCGTTCTGCTAATTGCTGAAATTGCCATTATGGTACGTCAAATAAAAATTGGACCTAAAGAGGGAGGACATTGATTATGTTAAGCATTTCATACATACTGTTGCAACAATATTGGTGGGCATTGATTTCGATACTTGCCGGATTATTAGTATTCCTGCTTTTTGTTCAGGGTGGACAGAGTTTTATTTTCAGCTTGGGAAAAACCAGTACGCAGCGAGCTTTGCTTGTTAATTCGATGGGGCGTAAGTGGGAGTTTACTTTTACAACGCTGGTAACATTTGGAGGTGCGTTTTTTGCTTCATTTCCAATGTTCTATACTGTAAGCTTTGGTGGCGCTTACTGGGTTTGGATGGTTATTCTATTTTCGTTTATAATTCAGGCTGTTTCGTTTGAATATCGCACAAAGCCTCATAATATCTACGGGAGTAAATTCTTTGAAACATTATTATTTCTTAATGGAACCATCGCTCCTCTGTTTCTTGGAACCGCAGTTGCAACCTTTTTTACAGGTTCTGCCTTTTCGGTAAGTCTGAAAAATATCAGCGGAATAGGAACAAGCAATGCTATTGCCAGTTGGGAAAATTCATTTCATGGACTTGAAGCTGTTACCGACTGGCGTAATCTTATGCTTGGCTTTGCTGTACTCTTTCTTTCGCGGGTTTTAGGTTTACTATACATTATTAATAATATCAGCGAAAGTGAAATTGAAAAATCGGCTCGTAAAAGATTATGGTTCAATGCGCCTGTTTTCGTGGTGTTTTTTCTGGCATTTGTTGGTGCAATCCTTTTAGGCAAAGGTTATGCTTATAAACCAGATACGGGCGAGGTTTTTCTTCAGCAATACAAGTATTTGATGAATTTTGTTGAAATGCCGGCTGTCGGTTTGATGTTTTTGTCAGGTGTTGTGCTGGTTTTATTGGGCATAATTTTGAGTCTGTTAAAAACTTCTACGAAAGGAATCTGGTATGCAGGTCCGGGAACTATTTTAACGGTTATCGCACTTTTTATGTGTGCCGGATATAATCATACATCTTTCTATCCTTCAACGTTCAATATACAGCATTCGCTTACTATTGAAAATAGCTCAAGCAGTTTTTATACATTAGGAGCGATGAGTTATGTTAGTTTGCTGATTCCGTTTGTTGCCGCATACATCTTTTATGCATGGCGAGCTATAAACAATAAGAAAATTGATGCCGACGAATTGGAAAGCGGTCAGTCTCATGTTTATTAAATTGAAAGCTTATGTATTTGCACGAAATATTATGGATTCTTACTGCGCCTGTAGTAATTTATGTAAGTTATATTCTTGTAATAAAGGGAATTAAATCTTACGAGAAAAGAGAAAAACTTAACGACGAAGAATAACTGAAGTCGTTCTTGTTGTAGATATGTTATTAAAAGTGAGAAAGGAGCCGGTATAAAGAACGTTTTATGCCGGCTCCTTTATTTATATAATGAGTCCGGCTTCTTTCATTACCTCACGTATAGAGCCAAACGATTTATTTTTTATGATGCCCATTTGCGAACGCTCAAACCATTCTACACGGGTTATGTCTTCATCTAGTTGAGGTACAGGTTTTTCATTGCCGTAGTAATCCATCTCGTACCAGTGTGTACATTTTAAGACAGGTTTATTTTGTTCGTCTCTGAAAATATGATAAGTAAGGCATAACTCCTGTGTAATATGCATTTGAGTGATTCCTGTTTCTTCAGCGACTTCGCGTAAAGCAGCTTCGTGAGGACGTTCTTCCGCTTCAATTTTACCTTTTGGCAAATCCCATTTATCACGACGATAAATAAAAAGGACACGACCGCGATCATCCCAAATTAAACCGCCGGCAGCATCCATAAATTGGAAATGGCCGAAAAAATCGCTGCGAAGCTTTATCATATCAGGATAAACGATATATAAGCGCTTTACGAATTCACTTTTTTCAAAAAACTCGAGCAAAGGAGTCAACGATTCTTTACCGTTATAACGATAAAACAAGGCATTTTTTTTAAGCATTTTATCCGAAAAATCTGACGTAAGGATAATCTTTCGGTCGTTGATGAAAACTTTGTACTTTTGCATGTCTTTTCAATTACTCTTGGCTGCAAAAGTAACAGAAAAGTGTCAGGATATATAAGTAAAATGCTACCTGATAACGCTTACAACAGAATATCAATGTGTAAACTGTAATTAGAAACATATGCCATACAGCAAAAAAGTTGCCGCAAGCCTGCTCGAATGTGAAGCAATCCGTCTTCAACCTGACAAACCTTTTACATGGGCTTCGGGTTGGCATTCGCCTATTTATTGCGATAATCGTAAAACATTGTCATTTCCTGCAATACGTAGTCTCATTCGCGATGCGTTTGCCGATGTTATAAAAAAAGAATACGGAGCCCCCGACTTAATTGCCGGAGTTGCAACGGGTGCAATTGCTCAGGGAGCGTTAGTTTCGGACGTTATGCAGTTACCTTTTGTCTATGTTCGTTCGGCACCAAAAAGTCATGGCATGGAAAATCTTATTGAAGGCAATGTTACTCCCGGACAACGCGTAGTAGTTGTGGAAGATCTTATCTCGACCGGAGGAAGCAGCTTAAAAGCTGTTGAAGCCTTACGTAATGCCGGTTGTATTGTGGAAGGAATGGTTGCCATTTTTACTTATGGATTTCCTGTTGCCGAAGAAAATTTTGAAAAAGCTGGATGCAAACTGGTTACACTTAGTAATTATTCTGCTTTGCTGGAACTGGCTCTCGAATCTAATTATATTAATGCTGGTCAGCTTGAGGTGCTTAAACAATGGCGCAAAAGCCCTGATACTTGGATGAAATAATAACAATAAAAAGCGAAAAAGGGTTTTGGATATTTCTTGTTAAAGACTAAAACCCTTTTGAATCACAGAAAACCATATGGAAACCAAGATAGAAAGTAAAATTGGGCAAATAAAAAATTCAGCAGAACGGGTTTATACATTCCTTTCCGATTTCAATAATCTTAAAGACATCGTTCCTCCAAACGATAAAATCAAAGACTTTTCGGTAACATCCGAAAGCTGTAGTTTTACGGTAGAAGGTTTTGGTAAAGCCGGATTACGGATTGTTGAGAAAGAGCCTAATTCTCTTATCAAATTAAAAAGCGAGAACAGTCCTTACGAATTATTTATGTGGTTACAGTTCAAAGAAGCTGAACCATACGATACACGAGTAAAAATTACGATCAAACTTGACCTTAATCCAATGCTGAAGATGATGGTTCAGAAACCGTTACAGAAATTTGTAGATGAGTTGGCCGACAAATTATCCATGTTACCATATTAAGTATTTATGGAACAAGTACGTGCCAAAAAATCGCTTGGTCAGCATTTTCTGAAAGACTTGAATATTGCCCGTAAAATTGCGCAAAGTGTTGAATCGGGTAATTTCCAAAAGGTTCTCGAAATAGGTCCGGGAATGGGTGTTCTTACTCAGTATTTACTGGAACGTACAGAATTTGAGACATGGGCTGTAGAAATCGATACTGAATCAGTTGATTATCTCAATAAACATTTTTCTCAATTACAAAGTCGTCTTATATCGGGCGATTTTTTAAAACTTTCAGTTGAATCGTATCCTGAAGGCAATTTTGCAGTTGCCGGTAACTTTCCGTACAATATTTCGAGTCCGATTTTTTTTAAAATATTAGAACATCGCAATCGTATTCCGCAAGTTGTCTGCATGTTGCAAAAAGAAGTTGCGGTGAGACTCGCAGCTTCACATGGTTCAAAGGATTATGGTATTTTAAGCGTTTTGCTACAAACATTTTACGATATCGAATATTTGTTTACGGTAAACGAAAATGTTTTTTCGCCGCCTCCAAAAGTAAAATCGGGTGTGATCCGCTTGAAACGTAATACACGAGAAAACCTGCCTTGCGATGAAAAGTTCTTTTTTACAGTTGTAAAAACAGCCTTTAATCAGCGTCGCAAAACGTTAAGCAATAATCTTAAACCGCTAGGAATCCCTTTTCCCGAAGGACATCCGTTTGCCGGTTTACGGGTTGAACAACTTTCGGTCGCTGATTTTATCCGACTGGCTACTGATCTGGAAACAGAGCGTAAGCGTTTGCAAAACAAGTAAAACAGCCTCTACCTCTTAATCTGTTTTCAATTTTTCAACGTTAGATCGTTTAAAAGCAATAATCGTACAAAAACGCTTGTTTTACCTTTTTTTAACCGACTTAACATTGAAGTTTTTTAATAACTTTGCCGCATTCTAAATAAGAAATTGTTGATGAGTAATTTGAAGCCTATACGTTCGGCCTTAATTTCGGTGTATTATAAAGATCAGCTTGATGTTATTGTAAAAAAGCTGCACGAAAACGGTGTTACACTCTATTCTACCGGTGGCACAAAAGATTTTATTGAAAAACTCGGCATTCCGGTAACGGCTGTTGAAACGCTGACAACTTATCCTTCTATTTTGGGAGGACGCGTTAAAACTTTACATCCCAAAGTTTTTGGAGGTATTTTGGCACGTCGCGATAATGAAGGAGATAATGATCAGTTAAAACAATACGAAATACCAGAACTTGATTTGGTTATTGTCGATCTTTATCCTTTCGAAGAAACTGTTGCCAGCGGGGCTGAACATCAGGATATTATTGAAAAGATTGATATAGGTGGAATTTCTCTTATCCGTGCTGCTGCAAAAAATCATGCTGACGTTGTAATTGTTCCTTCGCGTAGTCAATATCAGAAATTAATCGATATTTTTAACGAAAAAGGTTGCAACACTTCTTTAGAAGACCGACGCAAGTTTGCCGAAGAAGCATTTAAAACCTCATCACATTACGATACTGCTATTTACAATTATTTTAAAAATTGTAAATAATGTTTCTTTATTTCGATGATAAAAACAGAACCATTGAATAACCGTCATTCATAAAAGAAAAAATGCTCTCGTTACTTACACAGGAGATTGCCATGGATCTTGGCACCGCCAATACCTCAATTATTCATAATGATAAAATTGTGGTAGATCAGCCATCGATTGTTGCCATCGATCAAAAAACAGGCAAAATGATAGCCATTGGCGAAACGGCAAGAGCCATGCATGGCAAAACGCATGAAAACATAAAAACAATCAGACCTTTACGTGACGGTGTTATTGCCGACTTTAATGCGGCAGAACAGATGATCAGAGGAATGATTAAACTGATTAATAAAAATAATTGGTTTATAACTCCATCTATTCGTATTGTCGTTTGTATTCCTTCCGGATCTACTGAGGTTGAAATACGTGCTGTTCGCGACTCTGCTGAACATGCCGGAGGTCGTGATGTTTACATGATTTATGAGCCTATGGCTGCGGCTTTAGGTATCGGACTTGATGTTGAAGCTCCTGACGGCTGTATGGTTGTTGATATCGGAGGTGGTACAACTGAAATTGCGGTTATTGCGCTGGGTGGTATTGTTTGCAACGAATCTATTCGTGTTGCCGGAGATGGTTTTACGGCAGATATTCAGGCATATATGCGTCATCAGCATAACATTAAAGTTGGAGAACGTACAGCAGAAGATATAAAAATTGCAGTAGGGTCTGCTTTACCCGATTTAGAAAATCCTCCTGCCGATTTTGTCGTTCGCGGACCAAACCTTATGACCGCAATGCCTATCGAAATTCCTGTTTCTTATCAGGAAATTGCACATTGTTTGGACAAATCGCTTACAAAAGTTGAAACAGCTGTAATTTCGGTATTAGAACAAACACCCCCCGAACTTTACGCCGATATTGTTCAAAAAGGAATATTTCTTACCGGCGGTGGAGCTTTACTCCGTGGCTTAGATAAGAGATTAACTGATAAAATCAACATTCCGTTCCATGTCGCCGAAGATCCATTGCATGCAGTTGCCCGTGGTACCGGTATCGCTTTGAAAAATGTTGACCGATTCCAGTTCCTGATGCGTTAACACATTTCCCCCGGAAGGGACAAAAGAGATAGAATGAAAAATTTTTTACAGCTCATTGCGAGGTACCATTTCTTTATCCTTTTTGTCGTACTCGAGGGTATTGCTTTTTATTTTATATCGACCTTCAACATTTATCAGAATACCAAAGCGTACAATGTAACGGAGGTATTGGCAGGGGCATATTACGAAAAAGCAAGCCAGTTACGTCAATACCTGTCGCTTCGTAAAAACAACGACATGCTGGTTCACGAAAATGCGTACTTACGCAGCCAGCTTGCCGCTTCGTTTCTTCGGGTAAAAGGTGATACTTCGCAGATAAAAGATACCGTTTATAAGCAGATTTATTCTTTTACACCTGCAAATATTATTAATTGTACCACCAGCAAGCAATATAATTATATTACCCTTGACAAGGGAAAACTTGCAGGGCTAAAACCTGAAATGGGTGTAATATCGGGAGATGGTGTTGTTGGTATAATCGATCATGTTTCCGATCATTATGCAACTGTAATTTCTGTATTAAACCGGAATGTAAAGATTAGTGCCAAGTTTAAGAAGAACGGATACTTTGGATCGTTCGAATGGCCTGGACGCGATTATCGTAAAGGTGTTTTAAACGATATTCCGTTACATGTAAAAGTAAATAAAGGCGATACCATTGTTACAACCGGTTATTCTTCGATATTTCCCGAAGGTATTGTTATCGGATATGTTTCTGATTTTACAGAAGTTGGTGGTAACTTTTATTCAATTGGTGTAACCTTATCTACCGATTACAAAAGACTTTCGCAGGTTAATGTTGTTTCTCATCTTTTGAAACAGGAACTTGACAGTATTGAAACACTGAAACGAAAAGAATGAGCCGACAAGTTATTATTAATATAATCAGGTTTATTATTCTGGTATTTATCCAAATTGCAATTTTGAATAATATCAGATTAAACGGATATGTCAATCCATATTTGTATGTGATTTTCATACTGGCACTTCCGTTTAAAACTCCCGGATGGTTGCTTCTTATTCTTGGCTTTTTGATGGGTATTACAATCGACTTGTTTAGCAATACGTTAGGCTTTCATACCGCAGCATGCACCATGATGGCTTATTTTCGTCCTTATGTTTTACAACTTCTTAAAAGTCAGGATGATTATCCAGGAGAATCGGAACCATCGGCAGAAACACTCGGTTTTGCGTGGTTTCTGAAATATTCTTTTATTCTGGTAGCGATACATCATATCATCTTGTTTTTTGTTGAAATGTACCGTTTTACAGATTTACTGCAAACACTGGTTCGTATTGTAGTAAGTATAATTTTTACACTTGCACTTGTACTTTTAACAGAATATCTATTCCCTAGAAAATAATGCAGAATCCTTATGTAGATCGGCGATATACGATAGGTGCTATTTTTCTGGCACTTTTTTTAATTTACCTCATAAGGCTTTTTTATATTCAGGTTATTGATAAATCGTATAAGCTTTCCGCCCAGAATAACTCTCAACGTCATGTAACTGTTTATCCGGCTCGCGGGATGATGTATGATCGCTATGGTAATTTATTGGTTTACAATGAAGCGGCATACGATTTAATGATAGATCCGCTTCAATTAAAGCCGTTTGATACTACAGAGCTTGCAAAAACGCTGAAAGTTGACAGTATTTTCATTCGCAACAATATTAATCAGGCCAAAAAGTATTCGCGTTATAAGCCTTCTGTATTTTTAAAACAGATTACCTCTGAAGTATATGCTGAACTGCAGGAAAAACTGTATATGTTTCCCGGCTTTTATGTTCAGCCAAGAACACTGCGTAAGTATACAATACCCTTGGCTGCACATGTATTGGGTTATGTTGGCGAAGCAGACTCTGCTTATATCAAAAAAGACAGCTATTACCAAATGGGAGATTATGTTGGTATTAGTGGTATCGAACGATCTTATGAAAAAGAATTAAGAGGTCGCAAGGGCGTTCAGATTCTTTTAGTTGACGTGCATAACCGTGTTAAAGGTTCTTTTCAGGAAGGAAGATATGACACAACTGCGCTGAGTGGGAAGAGTTTAACCTGTAGTCTCGATGCTCGTTTGCAAACGTATGGCGAGAAATTGATGCGCAATAAAAAAGGATCGATTGTTGCGATCGAACCTTCAACCGGAGAGATTCTTTGTCTTATTTCGAGTCCCGGATACGATCCGAGTTTGTTGGTAGGACGTGTACGTGCTAAAAATTACTATAAACTGTTAACAGATCCATTAAAGCCTCTTTTTAACAGGGCATTAATGGCAAAATATCCTCCGGGATCAACTTTTAAACCGATCAATGCATTGATCGGTCTTCAGGAAGGCGTTATTACTCCGGCTTCAAGTTTTAGTTGTGCAAGAGGTTTTAGTATTGGAAATCTGCACATGGGTTGTCATGCTCATCCATCTCCGCTTGATTTGCGACATGGTATAGGAATTTCCTGTAATGCCTATTTTTGCAACACATTTCTCCGGATTATTGGCAATCCGAAATATAATACCACCAAAGATGCATACAACGACTGGCGTAAATATGTAATGGCTTTTGGATACGGACAAAAACTGGGAACTGATTTTCCGAACGAACTGGCCGGAAACGTTCCTTCTGCGGAATATTACGACAAATTGTTTGGAAAAGACCGGTGGCGCGGGCCAACAGTTCTTTCATTGTCTATCGGGCAGGCTGAACTTGGTGTTACACCGATTCAGTTGGCAAATTTGGCCAGTACGATTGCTAATCGCGGATATTACTACACGCCTCATGTTGTAAAACGAATTGAAGGCCAAGATCACATCGATCCGAAATATACGACAAAGCATGTTGTCGGAATTGATCCTGAATATTTCGATGTTATAGCAGATGGTATGGAACTTGCGGTGCAAGGAGGAACTGCACGTGGAGCCTATATGCCTAATTTCAAGGTGTGTGGTAAAACAGGTACGGCTGAAAATCCTCATGGTAAAGACCACTCTATTTTTATGGCATTTGCTCCTAAAGAGAATCCTAAAATTGCAATTTCGGTGTATGTCGAAAATGCCGGCTTTGGTGCAACCTACGCTGTTCCTATTGCCAGTCTGATGATGGAAAAATACTTAACAGATACTATAAAAAGACCTGATGTAGAAGAACGTATAGTTAATACAGTTTTACTGGATCCGGGTTCTCCAAAGAAAAAGAAATAACGTTAAGAAATTGTAGTTGTGGCTAAAAAAGCACCAAATTTCTGGAAAGATATCGATTGGGTTATTGTAACTCTTTACATCATCCTTGTGTTTTTTGGATGGATGAACATCTATGCTGCTGTTTATAACGATGCACACAGTCATATTTTTGACTTTACTCAGCGTTACGGAATGCAGATGGTTTGGATAGTGGCTGCTTTTGTACTGGCAATTATGTCTATTTCTATTGACTCCCGTTTCTTTACCGTTTTTGCCTGGCCTCTTTTTATTTTGGGAATGCTTATGCTTGCCGCCGTTCCTTTTTTAGGAAAAGAAGTAAATGGTGCCCGTTCGTGGTTCGAAATAGGTCCGTTACATCTTCAACCTTCCGAATTTGTTAAGTTTGGAGCCTGCCTTGCCTTATCTAAATACTTCAGCGGAATTAACATTAAGATTAACTCGACTAAAAGCTTATTCACAATAGGAGGGATTATATTAGGGCCAATCATTCTCATTATGCTGCAACCCGATATGGGATCGGCGTTGGTTTATTTGTCCTTTACATTTGTTCTTTTTCGCGAAGGGATGCCCGGCGTCATCTTGTTTTTCGGGTTTCTTGTAGCCGTTCTTTTTGTTCTTACCCTGTTGTACCCTATGACGCTTGTACTTCCAATCGTTATAGGAATAGCATTGATTGCATTGTTTGTTCTTAACAGACGGTACAAATATCCACTGATAGGTCTGGCTTCTATTGGTATACCCTTGCTTATTTGCTGGGGTGTAAAAGCCATTTTTAAACTAAAAATTGAATTCTATTATTTTATTGCAATATCAGGCGTTATTGCCGCTTTGACGTTTGCTATTATCTCTTTCTTTCGAAAGTTGCCCAATGTCGGGATTGTCTCTCTCTTATTGATTGCTGGTATATTTTTTACATTTTCAGTAGATTATGTTTTTGATAATCTTCTTGCAGCACATCAAAAACAACGTATCAATATTTTATTGGGAAAAGAATCGGATCCGCTGGGCGCAGAGTATAATGTAAATCAATCGAAAATTGCAATTGGTAGTGGCGGATTGTTGGGAAAAGGTTTTTTGCAAGGCACACAAACCAAATACAACTTTGTACCCGAACAAAGTACTGACTTTATCTTCTGTACCGTTGGCGAAGAATGGGGTTTTGCCGGAAGTCTGGGTGTTTTGGGCTTATTTGCGTTATTACTGATGCGACTGATTTACCTTGCAGAGCGACAGCGATCGGTGTTTAGTCGTGTATATGGTTACGGGGTTGCTTCTATTCTATTTTTTCATGTAGCTATAAATGTGGGTATGACCATAGGTTTAATACCCGTTATCGGGATACCTCTGCCTTTTTTCAGCTACGGAGGGTCTTCTTTGTGGTCATTTACTGTTCTTCTTTTTGTGTTTTTAAAATTAGATGCCAATCGTCTCGACAAGATGCAATAATTTGTGAAGTCCGAGCTTTGGTTTCTTAAAAAATAGGGAGGTTTTATGAAACAATCAGTCCGAATTCAGGTTTTGCAGCATGTCGAATTTGAAGGTCCTGCATGTATTCAGCAATGGGCTATCGAACAAAACTATCCGGTAAAAATATGTCACTTATATAAGAATGAAGCTTTGCCCGAAATTGATTCGTTCGACTTGTTGGTTGTTATGGGCGGACCAATGGGAGTTTACGACAAATCGGAATATGCATGGATGTCTACCGAAAAAGCATTACTAAAGCAAGCCATTACAGAAGGTAAAAGTGTTATTGGTGTCTGTTTAGGGGCTCAGTTAATTGCTGATGTGCTTGGCGCGAAGGTTTATCCGAATACAGAAAAAGAAATAGGCTGGTGGCCGGTCAAACACTCAAAAGGCGCACAGAATAACTTATTTGGTAAGCTTTTTGCAAAAGAACAGACCGTTTTTCAATGGCATGGCGATACTTTCGATTTACCGGAAGGTGCAACATTAATTCTGTCGTCGGATGTTTGCCCCAATCAGGCATTTGTTTTTGCTAACCGGGTGCTTGCGTTGCAATTTCATCTGGAAGTTTTGCCGGAATCGATCGAAACTTTTACCCGTATGTGCGCTCACGAGCTTGTGAATGCTCCCTATATTCAAACTGCGCAGGAAATGCTTCAACCTAATGCGGCTATGAAATCTAATCAGCAACTTCTTTACACCATTTTAGACGAATTGGTAAAAAGCATCTGATTTTTTGCAACATTGCCTGGCCAAAATACAGAAAACGACTTCTGTAAGTTTGGCAGAAACAGGTGAGTATGCGCAACATCTTTTCCTTATTCTTTGGTTATCTAAAGCCAATTATAAATCAAGTTGGCAATTTTATTATTTAAAGTCTTTAAATCCTTTTCAAGGTAGGTTAAACTATTCAAACGAGAGATAACTACAAACTCAATCTTGTCATTTTTATTTTTTATCTCGTTTATTTAAACTTTATTGCTGGTCTTTACAAAAAATACATCAAGTGTTGCAATAAAACTGCCGGTATTTTTAACTTTTCTGTTGAGAGTTGCAACTTATTCAATGCCTTTTATAACTTTTCTGTAGGTCTTTGCCACTTTGCCGAAGGCTTTTACCACTTTGCCGGATGTCTTTACAAAAATATCGGTGGCTATTGCATAAATGTTGTTACTATTTGCATCTTAATTGTTATGCTTTGTAAATTCTAAGTTGCTTACTGTATTGGATTGAGCGCTTGGTGCATTAAATATCGATTTAAGATAAGCTCTTACCTCCGACGTTACATCTGTAAGCTCTACGGTTTTGCAAATAAAAAAAGCAGATATAACAATTCAATGTTATATCTGCTTAATACATTGGTGGAGAATACGAGAGTCGAACTCGTGACCTCTTGCATGCCATGCAAGCGCTCTAGCCAACTGAGCTAATCCCCCTTTTGGTGGCGCAAATGTAATAAAAAACTTTTATCTGCAAAACTTCGAAAAACTTCATTGAAATATCTAATTTATATGTTTTACATCAGAAAAAAGAAGTCCAAATTCATCCTTTGAGAAAAACAAACCATTCCCCTTTGTGTTATATTTACCCCCTTTAATTAACAATAATAACTATTAAAAAAACGCTGTAAAACAACACATGGGCTTAATTATTGCGCTAATTTTTATAATTGGCTACGTTGCTATTGCAACAGAACATTTTATTAAAATCAACAAAGCGGCGAGTGCTTTGTTGACAGGTGTTTTTTGTTGGTCTGTCTATATTTTATATAATCAGTCAAACTCTGAGCACGTATTATCTCAATTAATGGAGCATTTGGGAAGTATTTCAAGTATTTTGTTTTTTCTTCTTGGTGCAATGGTACTTGTGGAACTAGTCGATATGCATAATGGCTTTTATGCAGTAACTAAAAGAATCCATACGACGAATAAAGTCAAGCTTTTATGGGTTATTACTTTATTTACCTTTTTCCTTTCCTCTGTTTTAGATAACCTAACCACGACTATCGTAGTTATTTCTTTATTGCGCAAACTTATTCCTGATCATAAAGATCGTTTATTCTTTGCAGGGATGGTTGTAATTGCTGCAAACGCAGGCGGAGCATGGACTCCTATCGGAGACGTTACGACTACTATGCTATGGATTGGAAATCAAATTTCGACATTCAGTATTATGGGGAAGCTTTTCATCCCAAGTCTGATGTGTATTTTAGTTCCTTTAGCTTTCCTTTCTTTTAAAATGAAAGGAAAAATAGGAATAGCTGCTAAGAAAAATGATGCTTTAGAAACATCTGCTTTTACACAAAATTTGGTTTTTTTATTAGGTATTGGCGCACTATTGTTTGTTCCTGTTTTCAAAACTATTACACATCTTCCGCCGTTTATGGGAATTTTGTTAGGACTCGGAGTTATGTGGGTTGTAACTGAAATTTTACATCGAAATAAACCAGAAGAAAAAAGGACCTTCTATTCTGTTAATAATGCATTAAGGCGTATTGATGTTTCCAGTATTTTATTTTTTCTTGGTATTTTGGTAAGTATTGCAACTTTTGAAGCAACGGGTCAATTAGCATCTTTAGCTACTTATTTGGCAAATACAGTGGGAAATCAAAGTGTCATTGTTATTTTAATAGGACTACTTTCTTCGATAATAGACAATGTTCCTCTTGTTGCTGCAGCACAAGGAATGTATAGCTTATCTCAATATCCGACAGATAGTTTCTTGTGGGAATTTTTAGCTTACTGTGCAGGTACAGGTGGAAGCATTCTTATTATTGGTTCTGCTGCAGGTGTTGCAGCAATGGGAATGGAGAAAATAGAGTTTTTTTGGTATGCAAAACGAATATCTTTAATCGCTCTTTTAGGATATCTGGCAGGAGCATTGACTTACATCGCAGAGCATTATATGCTTCATGCATTTTAATACATGAAAAAGAATAAGGCAGAGATTTTTTTAATTCTCTGCCTTATTCTTTTTGTAAATCTCCTGATAAACGTTCAGTACCGATTGTGCTGTGTTTTGCCACGAAAACTGAGCGGCTCGTTTAAAACCGTTTTGTATCAGTTTTTGCTGCAACTCCCGGTCGCCGGTAACGCGCAAAAGAGCCTGCGATATTTCTCCGGGTTTAAACGGATCAACAAGCAATGCACCGTCTCCCGAAATTTCGGGCATCGATGAGGTCGTAGAAGTAATAACGGGAGTTCCGCAGGCCATAGATTCAAGCGGCGGCAAACCAAAACTTTCCCGCAACGACGGAAACAGAAAAACATCCGCCAGCGAATAAATAGCAGGCAAATCGCTGTTACTTACATATCCCGGAAGAACAATGCGTTCGAATAAGCCGGTGTGACCGATTACTGCCAGCGCACTTTTCAACTGATCTTCATTAAAATCGGGCATTACCAGCGGCAACTTCTGTGTGGACGAAACAACATAATCGGCATATCCCTCAAGTGTTCCAAATGTGTTCTTTTTAGGATCGGAACTGCCCAGAAACAAAATAAAACGTTCGGGTAATTCGTATCTTCTGCGGGTATTGCCCATTATCAGCAAATCGTTAACAGGTTTAAAGTGTTCACCAACGCCATTGTACACAACAGAAACCCGTTCCAGTGGTAACCGCAGATAATCGCAAATACGTTTCTTTTCAAATTCGGAAACCGTGATCAGACGGTTTGCTTTACGTATAACGCGGGGAACAATAATCCGGCGATAAAGATTACCAAGCCGGTGATACCAGTTATCGGTAGTCCGCAGAAAGCGAAGACTTTCAAGATAAATAATATCGTGAAGAGTGACAATTAAAGGTGCGCCCGGAAACCAGGGTGCAGTATTACTGGTGCAGTGTAAAACGTCAATTTTCTCCCGACGAACGGCTAACGGTAGCGCAACCTGCTCCCAAAGTCCGTAATTTCTGGCTTCGATTTGTACAATCTTAAAATTCGGGGTTTCCTTCAGACATTCATTATCTTCATCGGGTTTTACAAAAATGACATAGTCATTTTCGCGATCTATTTTTTGTAAATTACGAATAAGTTCGAGTGCAGCAAGGTCCATTCCATGTTTGCGTCTTCTAAACAAACGTTGTGCTTCAATACCAATCTTCATCTTTTTTCAGTTTGAACAAGCTACTAATCATTAATAATAACGCCTCTTTTTGCTTTAACAGCCTCTTTTCATCTATCCAATCTGGTTTTTATAAGATTGGCAAAAATCCGTTACAGGATTATTAAGTGTCTACATTAAAGCTTATTAAAAATAAGCTTAAGCAGAACATAAACTATACTAAAATTTCCAACAACATTCCTGTTAAAGAAAGTGAAAGATATGAAAAATCGGGTACAGTTGAATAATCATTCTAAGGCAAAAGAAGATAGGAAACAAAACAACCTCCTACTTTTAAGGAGCAAGAAGGAACAGGGCTCCGGTAAATTTTCAATAATTTAGCCAAAAATTTTAATATGGGTGTTGTTATCAAACAAAGCATAAGAGGAACAATTGTTAATTACATAGGGGCATGCATGGGGGCCATTATTGTATTGTTTATATACCCGTTATGTTTAACACCCGAGCTGATAGGACTTACCCGTATACTTACCGAATTTGCTGTTCTGTTTTCGTTTTTTGCACAGGCCGGCCTGCCTAATACACTGGTTCGTTTCTTTCCTTCTTTTCAGGATGAAAAAACAGGACACCATCATGTGTTTTTCTGGCTTATGCTTATTCCTGCTGTTGGTTTTGTGCTTTTCAGCCTGATATTTATGTTGTTTAAAGCTCCTTTTCTGAGCTATTTCTCCGAAAACTCTTCTCTTTTTACACAATATTATTATCTGGGACTGCCACTTGCTTTAGCATGGATGTATATATCGGTTACCGAAGTGATTTCATCGGTTTCCCTTCGTATTGTGTACACTAAATTCACCAAAGAAATTTTAGTACGGTTACTTACTGCTATTTGTATCGTATTGTATTTCTTTAAAATACTGTCGTTTGAAGCTTTTTTAATCAGTTTTGTCGGAGTTTATCTGATAAATGCACTAGCCAACCTTTTGTACATCCGAAGCTTTTTCCCGATAAGGCTCACGCCCGAAAAAGGTTTTCCCGATAAAGCACTTAGTTCCGAAATCGGGCGTTATATGGGGTATATTGTGCTGGTTGGACTGGGAAGTACGCTGGTGACCAAAATTGATACGTTTATGATTGGCTCGATGATCGGGCTCTCGGCAACCGGAATTTACTCAATTGCTTTTTTTATGGTTGCTTTTCTCGAAATTCCATATCGTTCGGTATTTCAGATCTCATCACCAATTCTTTCAAAAGACATGAAAGAGGGTAATTATCCGGCAGTAAATTTGTTATATAAAAAGATAACCAACAATCAGCTGCTTATATCCGGATTGATTTTTATTTTGCTGTGGGTGAATCTGTCGAATATTTATGCGATAATGCCTAAAGGACACTTGTTTGCCGAAGGCCGATGGGTCGTCTTGTTTATTGGGTTCACCAAAATGATTGATGCGGTAACTGGTGTTAATTCTTATATTCTCAGCTATTCTAAGTATTATCGTTATTCGCTCTGGCTCATCTTTTTATTAGGCATTTTTACGGTTGTTGGCAATTTATTGCTAATTCCCAGATTTGGAATAACCGGAGCTGCAATTGGTGCTCTTATCTCTTTTTCACTGTATAATTTTATTGTAGTTGCCGTAGTTTGGAAAAAGCTAGATCTTCAGCCTTTTCAGAAAAGTAACTTTATCGGACTTGGCATTCTTGTATTAGTCTTATTGGCAGGATTATTGTTGCCTTCGATCGTAAATCCTTACTTTGATGCGTTTTTACGAAGCGCTCTCGTCGTTGTTGTTTTTGGTATATTATTATACATTGCAAAACCTTCTAAAGAAATCGATCAGCTTGTTTTAAAAGGGAAAATACTTGTAAAAGAAAAGTTTAACTTGTAAAACCAAATGATAAAATCACCCATTGCCATATTTGCCTACAATCGTCCGCTGCATTTACAGCGAACCATCGAAGCATTGCAACAAAATCCGGAGTCTTCAGAAAGTGAGCTTTTTATTTTTTCGGACGGAGCTAAAACCGGAACCGAAAAGCAGGTTTCTGAGGTCAGACAGGTTGCGCATTCTGTTACAGGTTTTTTATCAATTCAAATTATTGAAAGAAATCAAAATATAGGCTTAGCTCAAAATATCATTACAGGAATAAACGCTGTGCTGGAGAGTCATAAAACTATTATTGTTCTGGAAGACGACCTTGTAACCTCTCCGCATTTCTTACAATTCATGAATCGTGCGTTGGAGTTATATGAGAATGACGAAAGAGTAGCAAGTGTTCATGGCTTTGTCAATCCTGTTAAAGGATCATTACCTGAGACTTTCTTCTTGCAACATCCGAGCAGTTGGGGATGGGCAACATGGCAGCGTGCCTGGAAATATTTTGAGTCTGACGGGTCTAAACTTTTACAACAATTGGAATCGGAACAACTTACACATCGTTTTGATTTTGAAGGAAACTATCGTTTTACACGAATGCTACAGCGACAAATTGCGGGAATCAATAACTCATGGGCGATACGCTGGTATGCCTCGGTTTTGGTTAATGATTTATTCTGCCTTTTTCCCGGGCATCCGCTTCTTGAAAACATTGGAAATGATGGATCGGGCGAAAATTGCTTTAACGACCGCATATACGACCATCATTTTAGTAGTGAGCCTATTATTCCTGTGAGAATTCCGGTCAGCGAAAACGCCGAAGCGCGAAAACAATACGCAAAGTATTTTTATTCAATCGATTCGTTACCAGCTCGCATACGAATACGCTTGCAACGAATCGTTAACAACATCAAAACACAAAGACATTGAAAGTTCTTTTTATTAATAAATATGATCTTCAGGGCGGAGCTGCTATAGCCGCCTGGCGACTAAAAAATGGACTTGCCGCACAATATAATGCAGATGTTAAATTTCTTGTTGCTTTAAAAAGAACATCGGACAATAACGTTACTGTGCTAAGGCGAAATGAATTTGAAAACTTTGTTCAAAAAGGATGGAACTTTGTTACGTCTTTATTAGGCTTACAATATCTCTGGTTTCCGGTTACAGCTCAACGTATTTTAAATTTCGCACAACAACAACGGCCCGATGTTATTCATCTGCATAATATTCACGGTGGATATTTTGAGATAAATCTTCTGAAAAAGCTATCTGCTATCGCTCCAATAGTATGGACAATGCACGATATGTGGCCCTTTATGGCTAATGCCGCCCATGCCTTTGGTGACGATTCCTGGAAAAATATGTCTACCGGGGTTAAAGAATGGAAATGCTACCCGGCTTTGCTGGGTATTAGGAGTGGTAAATTTTTACTGCGTCATAAAAAAAAGTTGTATCAGAAATCCCGAATTACGTTTGTAGGACCTTCTTTATGGCTTACGAATCTGGCAAAACAATCACCAGCACTGTGCGATAATAGTATCCTACAAATATTTAACGGCATTGATACAAATCTTTTTGTTCCCGCTTTAGATAAAAAAGAAGCAAAAGCATTATTTGATATACCGGAAAATGCTCGTACGCTAATGTTTAGTGCCGATCGCATTCTGACAAGCCAATATAAAGGTGCGAGCGATTTGATAGAAGTTGTTCGATATTTAAATTACAACAGCAAACAAACCATATATTTATTATTGGTAGGATCGAAACCTGAAAAAGATCCGCTATCGGAATACGCTAACATAAAAGCGGTTTATACCGGATATATTAGAGAAGAAGCCAAAATGATTGCCTGCTACCAGGCTGCCGATATCTTTATTTACCCAACAAAAGCAGATAATCTTCCCAATACGTTGGTGGAAGCCATTGCTTGTGGCGTTCCTTGTATCACATCCAATATCGGAGGTTGCCCTGAAATAATACAGGATAACGATAACGGATTCATTGTTAACAATAATACAGAATTGGCACAAAAAGCGGAGCTGTTATTAAACTCGCCTAATCTGTTGACCGATTTTTCGCAAAATGCCAGAAGAAAAGCAGAAAATGATTTTTCGCTCGAAAAATATACTTCGGCATATTACATGCTATATCAGTCTCTAATTTTACCCCAAGCGTAATTTTAATAAACATGAACACCCCGACAATAAGCGTCATAACAGTAGTTTACAATGGATTGCATGATTTAAAAGCAACACTTGCAAGTATTGTTTCTCAATCCTATCAGCATATCGAGTACATCGTAGTAGATGGCAATTCAACTGATGGAACTGCTGAATTTCTGGCAAAGGAAAAAGGTATTTCCTGTTTTATAAGTGAGCCTGATAAAGGTATTTATGATGCTATGAACAAGGGACTTAAACTGGCTTCTGGCGATTATGTTCTTTTCATGAATGCAGGTGATCGTTTTTATTCAGCAGATACGGTTGAGAAAATATTCGCTACATCTGATGCTACACAACTTTCTGATATTTATTTTGGTAATACGATGGTTATCGATGATCATGGAAATGAAATAGGATTACGCCGGTTGCAGCCTCCACATGAGTTAAGCTGGCGTTCGTTATTGGATGGTATGTTGGTGTGTCATCAGTCTATTGTTGTAAGACGGGAACTTGCACCGTTATACAATACCAACTTAAAAGTTGCGGCGGATTATCAATGGGTCTTAGAATCATTAAAAAATGCCCGTACAATTTGTGATACGGGCATCATTATTGCAAAATTTCTTGATGGAGGCTTTAACAAAAAACACATTTTGCGTTCACTTTGGGAGCGTTTTAATATTATGACGAAACATTTTGGATTAATTACGGTGATAATTAACCATGTTCGTATTGGCTTTCGCTTTTTGTTTTTTGTTATTCGTCATAAGCGATTTTAATCGTATTTCTCAATCTTGTCATCAATGGTAACATCGGAACCTCGACGCATCTGAATTTTCAGGTTGCAAATAGTGTCACTTACGCCATTTTCGAGACATTTTAGCTGTATGTCTTTTACCAGTTGCATAATTTCGTCGTAATCGCCTTCGAGTACTGTTTCAAAAGGGCAAACCCGATATTTAATGCCAGACTTTTCTATGAGTGCAATGGCTTCATCTACTTTTGCATAGGCTTCGTCTGTTCCCAGAGGTAATAACTGAACGGCAATATTTACTTTATAAGAATTACTCATATTATACTTGTAATAAACGACTATTCATACGAATGGCCATTAAATTTATTTTTACGTTTATAGGTAATAAACGAATAAGGATACGGTGTTGCATCTAGATGATCTTCGCGCTCCTGTTCAATCCATGCCGATGGATTAAGTGTCGGAAAATGAGCATCGGTGTCAAAAACGCCATCAATCAGAGTCATATAAATACGATCGGCAACAGGCAATAATTGCTCGTAAACACTTGCACCACCAATTACAAAAAGATGCTGACCCGTTTCGCCGGCTTTCTGAGCAAGACGTAAAGTCTGGTCAATATCGCGAATAATCTGACAACCTTCAGCTAAAAAATCGTCGTCGCGGGTGAGAACAATATTATCTCGTTCTGGCAATGGCTTAACTGGTAAAGAATCAAATGTTTTGCGTCCCATCAATATAACGTGACCCGTTGTCAGCCGTTTAAAACGCTTTAAATCTTCCGATAAATGCCATGGCAGTCGATTATCTTTTCCGATACCATTATTCTTGTCGCAGGCTACAATAAACGAAACATTACTCATTGTAAGATATTTAGATAGATTAGTTAGTCTTTTTTAAATCCAAAAACAGTAGACAAGTTCGTGTAACAGATATTACACAACTCAACGAAATCAATATTATGCCCCAATTCTTTTTGAATGGAAGTAACCCCTTTGTCGGTAAAACCACAGGGGTTAATAAGATCAAAATAACTTAAATCGGTATTCACATTAAGTGCAAAACCATGCATGGTTACCCAATGGCTGCTTTTTACGCCTATGGCACATATTTTACGAACTTTGGGCGTGTCAACGTCAAGCCAGACACCGGTGGCTCCGTTCAATCGGCTTCCGATAAGTCCGTACTCTGCAATCGTTTTAATGACACTTTCTTCGAGTCTGTAAATATATTCGCGCAAGCCTATGCCAAAACGTCCCAGATCAAAAACAGGATAGCCAACTAGTTGTCCGGGGCCATGATAGGTTATATCACCCCCTCTGTCGATATGATAAAATGATGCATGTTTTGCCTGAAGTTGAATGTAATTTGCAAGGAGATTATGTTCGTCTCCGCTTTTGCCCAGTGTAAAAACATGAGGATGCTCAACAAAAATAAGGTGACCGGCATTTGATTTTTCGTCATTTCTCTTTGCTACAACCGAATCGAAAAGTTGTTGCTGAAAGTCCCATGTTTCTTTATAATCTTTCAATCCTAGATTGTGAAATTCTATACTTTGAAGAATATTTTGCTGTTCTGACATTTCCTTGTTTTTATTAAAATCTAGTAAAGATAAGGAAAACCTACAGGCATGAAAAAAAATCATCGGTAGATTGCAAGCGCACTACTGTATTTTTTTGTCCGATAAGCTACACCGTCCCATCCAACAGCCTCTATTACATAATAATAAATTCCGGGTTCAACCATGCTTCCGCTGGATGTCTTTCCATCCCATCCCATCCATTCATCAATACGTTGAGACGGATCATGCTTATACTCGTAAATTTTACGTCCAAGACGATTGTAAACAACAAGTTTAAAATTCTTAATAGAAGGCATGTACGGTCTGAAATAATCATTAGTACCATCGCCGTTAGGAGAAAAAACATTGGGAAGTGAATCCCTGCTTAAGCCTCCTTTTAATTTAGAATTGCCGATTAAAACTCTGTAAACAATAGTGTTTTCATCTTTCGCGTTATATTTAGCAGTATCGCGACATCCTAGTTTGTTGTTAATTGCAATTAAAAGAGGCGAATATGCACGGGGAATGTAATAGGAATATTCAGGTTGATACGCTTTTAATGTAGTATCAATTTCGACAGGTAAAGGCGTGTATTTATCAATTAAAGTATCCGATATTATCCATGTATATCGCTGTGCATTAATACTTTTGTTTGTAAATTGTAAAGTTGCAATTGCCGATAAACTATCCGAAGAACTAACATCGACATAATCACCCTTGTAATCTTTTGCCTGATACGAAAAATCGGCTTTTGGAATAACGCTTAAATAATCGACATAATCACTTACAGCATTTCCAAATACATGTTTAACAGTGAGTGCATAACGGGTATCTGTTGTTGGTGGAGAATATACACGCACAGTTGGTTTCCCACTTGCAACTGTATTCCCATCAGTTGTTGCCCATAAGACACTCGAAATCAAATTATCGGGAGAAAAAACAAGGCTTTCGCCTGAAGATGGATCAGCATACGTAAAAGTATCGACCGAAACCGTAGATTTTAGCAAAAGCGAAGAGCAACTGAATTCTTTTACTTTTCCATCAGCCGTTTTATCAATGCTAATAGAAAGTTTAGAAGCAAAAAATACCCAAGCCCTAAAAACGGTATCAAGGCCTGTTCCGGTAATATGAACCTGAAATCCTCCCTGCGAAGGAATAACGAAAGACGATTGTGTGCCATTGGTTTGCAACAAAACAGATGATGACGGTTTACCCGCAGCATCTAATTTTCTCCATTCGAAATTGAGATTTACAGAAGAAGAGGAAAAGGTTGCAATTAAAGTATCTCCTGGTGCTGGTCTATTGAATGAAAAATTATTTAGAATAAAAACGGAATCAATGGTTTGTGTTGTAGTATATAGCGTTGAAAATAATTTATAATCCGTTCCTTTCATCCTTATCTGAGCATCAGCGGAAGAATGAAACCCCGTTAATATAATTATCAACAATACAATGCAATATAAATTTGCTTTTGGGAAGCTCATGACAGGATTTTTCGTTGTTGTAATACGGTACCAATACGGTATTTTGTACTTGTGTCTAACGTTTTGCAATATTAAGAAAAAGAAGCAAGATGAAGATGTAAAACAAAATAACGACCTGTAATTGATAAATATTGATCTTAGCTTTGTTTTTATCAAAAAAATTAAACAGCTGATTGTCAAAATAAAAAACTACTTGTTTATAAGTTAATGGTAAAGGAAAGCCAGCCAGGCATAAAAACAAAACCCTAAAGCGTATTTTTGCAGCAAAAAAGAAAACAGTGCAATCATTTCTTGAACAGCTCAACGACATCCAGCGTCAGGCGGTAACTTCTACCGAAGGCCCATCGTTAGTTATAGCCGGTGCCGGATCCGGAAAAACTCGTGTATTAACCTATCGTATAGCATATTTGTTAAGTCAGGGTGTTAACGCCCGTTCAATATTAGCGTTAACATTTACCAACAAGGCGGCTAAAGAAATGAAAGAACGTATTGCCGCTTTAGTTGGCGACAACGTTGCCCGTAATTTGTGGATGGGAACTTTTCACTCTTTATTTGCCCGTATTCTCAGGCAGGAAGCTGAATTGATCGGATTTCCGTCTTCTTTTACAATTTACGACACGCAAGATTCCAAGAGCGCCATCAAAGGAATAATCAAAGAATTAAATCTTGACGATCAGGTTTATAAGGTAAACGATGTCTTTGGTCGCATTTCGATGGCGAAAAATAACCTTACGACACCCGCTGCATACCTTTCGAGTGCGGCTATTCAGGAACAGGATCGGGCTTCGCGCAAACCTCGTATTGGCGATGTTTACAAGGTGTATGTTCAGAAATGCAAGAAGGCCGGAGCAATGGACTTTGATGATCTTTTGCTTTACACCAATATTCTTTTTCGCGATTTTCCGGATGCCTTAAAAAAGTATCAGCGGCTTTTTAATTTTATTTTGGTCGATGAGTATCAGGATACAAACTATTCACAATACCTTATTGTAAAACGACTTGCAGAAGGTCACCGCAATGTGTGTGTGGTAGGCGATGATGCGCAGAGTATTTACTCTTTTCGCGGAGCGAAAATTGAGAATATCCTGAATTTCAAAAACGATTATAAAGAGTTCAAACTCTTCAAACTCGAACAGAATTACCGTTCTACCCAAACAATTGTAGATGCCGCAAATAGCGTGATACGAAAAAACCGGGGACAAATCAAAAAAGATGTTTTCTCGGAAAACGAAAAAGGGAACCTCATTCCGGTTATTCAATCGCAAAACGATCATGAGGAAGGCTTTCAGATTGCTGCCAATATTTCGATTATAAAGCAGGAAGAAGAATGCGAATGGAGCGATTTTGCAGTGCTTTACCGAACCAATTCGCAATCTCGTATTTTTGAAGAAGCTTTCCGCAAGCGTTCTATTCCTTACAAAGTTTTCGGATCGCTATCGTTTTACCAACGCAAAGAAATCAAAGACTTACTTTCATACTTTCGAATGGCGGTGAATCCGCTTGATGATGAAGCGTTTAAGCGGATTATCAATTATCCGGCACGCGGAATTGGAAATACAACACTTGAGCGGCTTGAAGCTCAGGCTTCGGCAACAGGTAAAAGCTTCTGGGAAGTTATTACGGGAATAATGCCTGATTCTATTAATCGTCCCACTCAGCAAAAAATTATCGGTTTTGCTAATTTTATTCAAAGCATACAAAATCGTTTGTATTCCGAAAATGCATACGATTTAGCTTATAGCATTGCCAATCAATCGGGAATCGTAAACGACCTGAAATCGGAAAATACAATTGAAAACATCAGCAAACTTGAGAATGTTGAAGAATTACTCAATTCTGTTAAAGATTTTAGTGACTTACAGCGTGAAACGGGGCAGCCCGATTCTTTAATGCAATATCTTGAAAATGTTTCACTTCTCACTGATGCCGATAACGAAAAAGAAGAAGACAAAAATAAGGTAACCATGATGACAATCCACTCTGCTAAAGGATTGGAATTCAAATATGTATTTATTGTTGGTTTAGAAGAAGATCTTTTTCCTAATAAAATGACAGCCAGTTCTCCTCAGGATCTTGAAGAAGAACGCCGGCTGTTTTATGTTGCACTTACCCGTGCCGAAAAACGAGTTATTTTGTCATATGCATTGAGTCGCTATAAATGGGGACAGCCGACCGATTGTTCGGCCAGTCGATTTATTAACGATATTGATCCGAAATTTATTGATGCTCCTGAACCAGAAGAAGGAACCCGGATTCTTCCCCGACAAATGCTGAATAAAAGGCCTTTGCCCGGGAATGGGATAGAAGGAAATCAGGAAACTCCGCTTTTTGCAAGAAAACTTACCAAAGTAAATACTGCAATAAATCGCCGTACTGTGTCGTCTTCAACTACACAAGCTACAGCATTCGAAGCATCCGATGCCGAAAGTATACAGGTCGGACAAGATGTAATTCATCAGCGATTTGGAAAAGGGCAGGTCATCGCTATTGAAGGAAGCATGGGCGACAGAAAAGCAACAGTACGCTTTGAATTCGAAGGAGAAAAACAGCTGTTGCTAAAATTTGCCCGCCTGAAAATTATAGAATAAAGAAAACCTGCTTCGAAAAATATTTGTCTGATAGCTATTTTCTTGTTTTATACATAGTTTTAACAGCAAAGTCAAAAACTTCGGTTATTTTTGCAAAAATTATAAAATATCCTGATGGATCACGATTACAATACTTCCCGGAAAAATCTGGTACTTCCCGAATACGGTCGCAATGTTCAGAAAATGGTTGACCATATGCTCAGCATCGAAGACCGCGATGAACGAAATCGTTGTGCCCGTTCTATTATTGCAGTAATGGGAAATCTCAACCCTCACTTACGCGATGTTGCCGACTTTAAGCATAAATTATGGGATCATCTTACCGTTATATCTGATTTTAAACTAGATATAGATGCACCGTATCCGACACCGTCCCGCGAAACATTATACACCAAGCCTCGTACGGTTGAATATCCTTCTAACCATATTCGCTTCAAACACTACGGAAAAGTAATTGAATCGATGGTTCGCAAAGCTGCTGAAATGAAAGAAGGAGCTGAACGCAATGCTTACATTGAAGTTCTGGCCAATCTTATGAAAAAGATGTATTTAACATGGAATAGGGAAGCTGTTTCGGATGACATCATTCTTAGCGATATGCGCGAGGTTTCGAAAGGTAAGATTAATATTACCCCCGAAGCACTTAAATTATCAGAAACCCGTGATATCTTACATCAGCAACAACGTCCTCGCAACAATTACGCAGGAAAAAATCAGAAAAATAACAACTACAAGAACAGAAAGAAATAACGTTAATGAGTACGTTTGAAGTACATGGAGGGCAGAAGCTCAAAGGAGAACTGTTCCCTCAAGGTGCAAAAAACGAAGCATTGCAGGTTATTTGCGCAACACTGCTTACCGAACAAAAAGTTGTAATTCGCAATATACCTGAAATTCGTGATGTTGTAAATCTTATCGAACTGCTGAAATTGTTAGGTTGCAACATCAAACGCCTCGATAAAGGCGTTTTTTCATTTTGCACAACATCAGTCGATTTTGATTTTCTTTTAACAAAAGATTTTAGCGCGAAAGCTGCCAGTCTTAGAGGTTCTATTATGATTTTAGGCCCTCTTCTTGCTCGTTTTGGTAAAGGTTATATTGCTCGGCCAGGTGGTGATATGATTGGCCGTCGTCGTTTAGATACCCATTTTGCCGGATTTATTAAACTTGGTGCTAAATTTGAATATAACAGAACGAATGGAATTTTTAGTATAGAAGCTTCAAATCTGAAAGGAGCATACATGCTTTTAGATGAAGCTTCGGTTACCGGAACTGCAAATATAATAATGGCTGCAGTTCTTGCCGAAGGCACAACTACCATTTACAATGCAGCCTGTGAGCCGTATATACAGCAACTCTGCCGAATGCTAAACCGCATGGGTGCTAAAATTACAGGAATTGGTTCGAATCTATTGACAATCGAAGGTATAACGCGTCTTTCGGGGTGCGATCACACTATCCTGCCGGATATGATCGAAATTGGTAGTTTTATTGGACTGGCAGCAATGACTCACTCGGAAATTACAATTCGCAATGTTTCTTATGAAAACCTTGGAATTATTCCTGAGTCATTTTCCCGTTTAGGAATAAAAATGGAACGTCGTAATGATGATATTTATATTCCGCAACAGGAAGAATATGAAATAGAAAGCTTTATTGATGGTTCCATTATGACGATAGCCGATGCTCCATGGCCAGGTCTAACGCCCGATTTATTGAGTATTTTTTTGGTTGTTGCAACTCAGGCAAAAGGCAGCGTTTTGATTCATCAAAAGATGTTCGAAAGCAGGTTGTTTTTTGTTGATAAACTCATAGAGATGGGAGCTCAGATTATTCTTTGCGATCCTCACCGGGCAACGGTAATCGGACTTAACAATAAACATCAACTTCGTGGAACGACACTTATTTCGCCTGACATTCGTGCAGGAGTGGCACTTCTGATTGCTGCAATGTCGGCAAAAGGAACCAGTATAATTCAGAATATCGAACAAATTGACAGAGGCTATCTTAACATCGACGAAAGATTAAATACAATTGGCGCGAAGATTATTCGTAAGTAAATTTTATAAGTGTGATAAGTTGTTGAATAATAAATGTATATATAATATGCTTTTCCTTTTCACGGATAGTTAAATTTTTCAAGTAAAATTGATATTATTTAATATCTTTGAAATCAAAAATGGCCCTTTAGTTATGATTATAATTAACAGACTACTACGATTATATGAAAAATGCTTGAATACTTCAGTGTTTGCGATAATTGATATGCCTGTTTAAAAGATATTTTTTACCCTTAAACAAAACGTTATGCTAAAAAAATTAAATTCATTCTTTGTTCCTTCTTGGCTTGTTTTGAATGTTGATTTAGTGCTATGTTTTATTTCAATTACAATTGCATATCTGTTAAGCTCGAACTTTCACGCGCAAACGCCCAAAGAACCATTTGCCCCTGTAATTATTACTCTTTTGGTTGTTCGCCTTTTATCTTTTATTATAGGGGAAACACATAAAATATATGTAAGACATGCGAGCATAAAAGATTTTGTAAATATTTTTTATGTCGTATTTGGAGGAAGCTTATTCTTAGAAATTATCAACCTGATTTACTATCAGGTTACACGTAATTATTTTATTCCTCTTTCAATTATTTTAATTGATTTATTTATAACGGCTTATTTTCTTCTTGCTTTAAGAATTATAGCCAAATATGCGTTTCAATACATTGGCAAGCTGTATTATAAAAGAATTAATGTTCTAATTTACGGAAGTAAAAATTTGGCTATATCGGTAAAGCGGGCATTAGATATGGATTACGAGGCCAATTATAATGTTGTCGGCTTTATTTGTCATGATAGTAAAGCAACAAATAAAACATTAGAAGGAAAAACCATATATCATTATTCTGAAACATGCCAGATAATTGAAAAAATGGAAGTTAAAAGACTTATTTTTTCAGAACCACATATTCCCGCAGAAATAAAAAATTTTGTAGCAGATATTTGTTTAAGTCATAGTGTAAAGGTTTTAAGTGTTAAACAATTAACTAATTGGCTTAATGATAATAAGAAAATATCTTCGCAGATTAAGGAAATTCGCATTGAAGATTTATTAGAAAGAGATCCTATCATATTAGATACCCATAAAATATCATCGGCATTATCAAATAAATGTGTTTTAGTTACTGGTGCTGCCGGCTCTATTGGTAGTGAAATAGTTCGACAGGTAGTGAAATTTAACCCTAAAAAAATTATTTTATTAGACCAAGCGGAAACACCTCTTTATAACGTAGAACTTGAATTAATTGGCAAGGGTAGCGATATCCCTTTTGAAATACAGATAGGAGATATTACGAATAAAGCAGCTATGCAAGATCTTTTCGCAAAGAATAAAATTGATGTAGTATATCATGCAGCTGCCTATAAGCATGTTCCTATGATGGAATCTCATCCAAACGAAGCGGTAAGAAACAATGTTTTGGGAACTAAAATTATGGCAGACTTGGCATTGCAAAATGAGGTAAGGAAATTTGTGATGATTTCAACGGATAAGGCGGTCAATCCTACAAATATTATGGGAACTACAAAACGGATAGCCGAATTATATACACAATCGCTCAATGGCTTGGGTGCTACTCAATTTATTATCACTCGTTTTGGCAATGTATTAGGCTCAAATGGTTCAGTCATTCCATTATTCAAAAAACAAATTGAAGCAGGAGGCCCTGTTACTGTAACACACCCAGATGTTACACGTTATTTTATGACTATTCCTGAAGCTTGTCAGCTGGTATTGGAAGCAAGTGTAATGGGAAAAGGTGGCGAAATTTATGTATTTGATATGGGTAAGTCGGTAAAAATTTCCGATTTAGCAAAAAATATGATCCGATTAGCAGGTTATGAAGTTGATCAGGATATTGAAATTAAATACGTCGGATTGCGTCCTGGTGAAAAGTTGTATGAAGAACTTCTAAATCAAAAAGAGAATACAAAATCTACACATCATCCCAAAATTATGATTGCAACGGTTTATGGCTATGATCATCGCCAGATAAGTGGTTATATCTCAAGACTGAATGAACAACTGAAGGAAAATGATCCATTTACACTTGTGGGGCTGATGAAAGAAATTGTACCGGAGTTTATTAGTCAAAATTCTGAATTTGAAGTTCTAGATAAAGCTGAAAAAAATTAAATTACTAGTTCTAAAACGCAAAAGGCAGGAAAATTTTCCTGCCTTTTGCGTTTACGTTGTTTGTCTTTTGTTTTTAACCTTCAAAATAACTTCTCATTCGATCGAAGAATCCTTGGTCTGATTTGTCTGGTTTAGGCGAGAAGCTTTCTGATTCTCCAAGCTTCTCGATAACCTTTTTATCGTCTTTTGATAAATGTTTAGGAACCCAGACATTTATATTTACAATAAGATCTCCTTTGCCATAACCGTTTACTTCAGGAACTCCTTTGCCTCTTAATCGAAGCATTTTTCCTGGTTGTGTGCCAGGTTCAATTTTTATTTTTGCTTTGCCTTCAAGTGTAGGTATTTCAATTGTGTCACCTAGTGCTGCCTGTGGAAAGCTCAGATAAAGATTATAAAACAAATCTGTTCCGTCTCTGTACAAGTCTGGGTGTTGTTCTTCTGAAATTATGACCAGCAAATCGCCGTTAATACCTCCGCGTCGGGCTGAATTTCCTTTACCGCTGACGGTCATTTGCATACCTTCTCCAACTCCGGCTGGAATTTGTATGGTAATAACTTCATCTTGTTTTACTATACCTTCTCCATAGCAATGTGTACATTTTTGCGAAATGATACGGCCTTCTCCCTCACAAGTAGGGCATGCCTGCGTTGTTTGCATACGTCCCAGCAAGGTTTGTGCAATGCGGGTTACATGCCCACTGCCGTTACAAGTTGTACAGGTTGTATATGCGGAACCATTGGCTGCACCTGTGCCATTACAGTGTTGGCACGATACGTATTTATTTACTTTTAGCTTCTTTTCGCAACCGTTGGCAATTTCCTGTAAATTAAGTTTAACTTTAATGCGAAGGTTTGAACCTTTGCTAACTCGTTGTCCGCGTTGCGAACCACCAAAGCCGCCAAAACCACCTCCGAATCCGCCACCAAAAGCGTCACCAAAAATATCGCCGAAATGAGAGAAAATGTCATCCATTGACATTCCTCCGCCAAAACCACCGGGACCTCCGCTGGCTGCACCGCCAACTCCTGCATGTCCAAACTGATCATAACGGGCTCGTTTATCGTCATCGCTTAGTATTTCGTAGGCTTCTGCCGCTTCCTTAAACTTATCTTCTGCACTTTTATCTCCCGGATTTTTGTCGGGATGGTATTGGATTGCCTTTTTGCGATAAGCCTTTTTTATTTCGTCTTTAGTCGCGTTTTTTGAAACCTCGAGTACTTCATAATAATCGCGCTTAGCCATTATTCTTTCTCCTTTTGCTTTATGCTTCGCGTACGTTATTCACCAATAACGACTTTGCTGAAGCGGATTACTTTTCCGTTAAGAGTATAGCCTTTTTGAATAACATCAACCACTTTACCTGCTAAATCAGGCGTAGGTGCTGGTATTTTTGTAATTGCTTCGTGCATGTCTAGATCGAAAGTCTGGCTGGTTGCTTCGATTTCACTTACACCTCGTTGTTTTAATATGTCTCTGAATTTATTGTAAATCAATAGTGTTCCTTCTTTTAAGGCTTCTATATCTGTCGACTTTTCCATTGATTGAATGGCTCTTTCAAAGTCGTCAACTACGGGGAGAACAGCTTTAATAGTTTCTTCTCCTCCCGATTGTATAAGTTCTGTTTTTTCTTTAAGCGTTCGTTTGCGATAATTGTCGAATTCGGCTGACAGACGTGCATATTTGTCTTTCCATTCTGCAACCTGATTCTGAAGCTTTTCAAATTCGACATTGTTTCCGGTTTCGTCAGTTTGCTCCGGATTATTTTCTTCTGAAATGTTTTCTGCCTTTTTTTCAGCATCCGTCTCGGGCACACTTATATTGTCAGTCTGTTGCTCGGTTTTTTCGATATTCTTTTCTGTTTCGTTTTCAGCTTGATGATGCTTTTTCATTGTACTTCCTATGTTTTTCGTATTTTACAGGCATTAACAGCAAAAGTTTTGCCATTGCCAGTTTAATGCCATTTTGGCATTCGCTTTCAAGCGAAGAAGCGCAAAATTATGATTATTTTAGAGGCTATTCAAAGGCGAAAGTTATATTCCGTATTTATTTTTTAATATTTTCGCTTGTTCCCGTTTTTTGCATGATGTAAATAATAACGGGTTGCTTCTATTTAGATATCAATAAACTACTAGACTATGAAAAAAATACTTTTATTGCTTTCGCTGATCGCATTAATTGTGCTGGGAGGCTGTAAAGTTCGAAAAGATAAAAAAATTGATCCGACAAATATAACAGTTGTTTCGGCCTTGGGTAGTGTATCTTATAATGATTCAACTGATTGGAAAACTGATGATGTCTTTTTGAAGCGTGAAAAGCGATTGTTCCCTTCAGTAAAGTTTAAAAAAAGAAACATTAATGGATCCGTAAAAATATTGCCGGCATATCCAAATCCAACCGATGGAGAACTTTTGGTGAGAATTGAAGAAACTGATGCCCAACTATCATATGTTCTTGTTGATAAGAATTTTAAAAAGATTTCAGAAGGAAAATCTAAAGCTTCTTCGTTTACACTTAATATTGCCGGATGCGTGAGCGGTTTTTACCGAATGTATTATGTTGTACAAAATGCAAACTTGGAAATTATTGCAATGGGACATGGAGACTTAAATCGTAAATAATTATTTAATAATATATTAATTAAATGAGGATGCTGATTCAGGTATCCTCATTTAGTTTTCTTCTTTGAAATAAATCTGATAAAAATGCATTCCCGTCGATTCGTCATAGCCTTTGGTAATATATTTGCGGTCGCCGTGAACATAAATATGAAAGTTCTTGTCGAGTTTAATCACACTTTTTAGCACACGAGCTTCTTTTTTTACTGCTGTTTCGGATATATCAAAATCGTCGGCGATAACTAATTCATGTTCAGCTTCGTATTCGGTCTTATAATTATTGAAAGTTTCAATAATTTCGGGTTGTTGCATAACTTCCTGTGCAAAATCGCCCAATGAAAACTCTTCTTTATCTTTAAAGAAACTAACTGATTTATTAAGAATATCGGCCTGGTCGGCCTTTGTAACTTCAAATTCCTGTGGTAGCTTTTCGGTGACAAAGGTTTTGCACATTTTCATCACATTCTGGGTATGATAAAAATTGTCTTCGCGCTGACGTATCTTGAGAAAATCATCTTTCCAGTACTGTGCATCAGCTCCTTTTCCCTTGTTGTCAATAACCGAAACCAAATATCCATTGCTGCGTTCGCTATTGTAAATAAGACAACCTTTGTCTAGTTTGTTAATGTTTATTCCATTTTGGCTTTCAACTTGATAAATACCCGATTGCGTGTAAACTTTCAGATACGTTTCTTTCGATTCTGATTTGAAAAGACCAACTGCATCAACAGTTTCGCCATCAACAATGCAATTGGTGATGTACGCAACATAAAATTCACCTTCAAGAACTTTGGGGTGATCGGACTTTTCGTAAAGATGCCGGGCCAGATTTGTTGATTGTTCCACAAAGTTTGAGGGATCGTCAAAAATACGCGATACGTAGCTGTAAACTTCGTTGAGGTTGAGGTCTGTTTCGTGATATAGATTAAAGTATTCGCTTGATTTAAAAGGAGAAAGAAAATATGTTTGTAGTAATTCCTTTATGCCATCATCAACTTCAAGGCTTTCATCCGAAAGATGCAAGGTTTCCTCGCGGCTCTTGTTTCCTATTTTGTGAACTATGATTTGTTCGAGTACACTTTCAGTGAATCCAAGCATGATAAATTATTCTATATTAGGTTTATAAGTAAAAGAGAGATAATGCGTCTATTTCTTATCATTAAGGACTTTTAGTAAATCATCCACTTTAATGTCGTCGTTTTCTATAATATACTGTGAGTGAAGATAATATTCTTCACGAGCGGCTATTTTTTCGGTAATGAAATTAAGAAGTTCCTCGTCGTGTAAACCTTTTAAAAGCGGGCGTTCGGTGGATGAGGTCGATAGTCGTATAGCCAGTTCCTGAGCTGAAACGCGCAGATAAATAGTTGTTCCCCATTCGTTCATGTGTTGCATGTTTGAGAAAAAACAAGGTGCACCGCCGCCGGTAGCAATAACACCATGTTGTGTTTTTGCAAGTTCCTCGAGTGCTTCTCGCTCCAATCTACGAAACCCTTCTTCTCCTAATTGTGAGAACAACTCTTGAACAGTGGCTCCATTTTTCTTCTCAATGTATTTGTCCATGTCGATAAATGGCAAAGACAAATGATTGGCAAGTTTTCGACCTAAAGTACTTTTGCCACTTCCCATAAAGCCAATGAGAAATATTGGTTTCATATATTGTTGTTAATTAGTGTGTTTGTTTAGAATAAACTCATTTGTTCGGTTTGATCGGGATCTATAAATTTAATGTTTTCGTCGGGTAAATCAGTCGTTTCATCTTCCGATTCTTCAACATCTTCAGGAAGTTCGCGTTCGGCAGGCTCGATTTCGGTTATTTTATCAACCTCGTAAGTTGTTAATCTTTTGCCTTTTGCTTTAAATCCTTTAACTGCTATAAACTCTTCTGCATCAATAATTTCGGATTCTCTGTTTTTGTTTTTGCCTCCGAACGTAAGCTCAAAACGAGGAAAATCTTCGCCCGAAAGAAGTAGGAGAGAAGAACCGTCATCGGTGCCGATAAAATCTAGTAATTTATCGGTGTTTTCGAGTATAAACCGTTTTAAGTAATAATATTTCTGATCGTTATCCCAATAAACTGCCGAATAGATTTTTTCGTTATCGAATTTTTCTATCACTAAAGCATCGTCTTCAAAATGATTAGTGAGATCGAAATTGCAAATTCGGTATTGTCCTGATTTTGTTATGATTATGATTCTATCACCTCCCTGGAATTCACCAAGATACTGACCTCTTTCTTCGGTATTAAGACGCAAAATATCCCAATCGAACCATAATTTGATACCGGCCAGTGTCGATTCTCCTTTTTCTTTTAGTAAAACTTTGTGAATAGGATAACGTGTAACAATGTTTCCCTGAGAGGCTTTACCTTTAATGGCTAAGTCTCCGAAGTTTAGCTCCAGAATCGTATTTTTAAGCCGGGGACGCGGTTTCAGGTATACCTTAACCAACTCGGCTTCGCCGTTCGGATTTGCAGTGAAGTAAAGCACTTTTGAGTTTGGCGTACCTCGCGTAATGTCGTATTCTTTGTCGCGTGTAATGCCGGTAATGGCAAAACGTTTCATAAATGTGATGCCGGTTTGTCCGTCGCGGTAAACAGCATTATAAATAGTACGAACATCGTTTTTGCGGAAAACGGCGATATGTATAATATCCTTTCCAACAAACGATTTATCGCTTACTTTCGAAATAATATACTTACCGTCGCGGCGGATAACCAGAATATCATCAATGTCTGAACAGTCGCAAACATATTCGTCTTTTTTTAAGCCGGTGCCCATAAAACCCTCTTCGCGGTTTACATAGAGCTTTTCGTTGGCCACTACTACATCTGTAGCCGAAATGGAATCGAACGTACGAATTTCGGTTTTACGTTCGCGTCCGGTACCATATTTTTTGCGAATATTTTCGAAATATCGAATGGTGTATTCAACAATATGGGCGAGGTCGTTTTTAACTTCTTCCATATTGTCTTCTATGCTTTTAATATGCTCGTCGGCTTTTTTGATGTCGAATTTTGAAATTTTGCGAACCGGTTTTTCGGTAAGTTTTACAATATCATCTCGGACTATTTCGCGGCGCAACCTTTTACGGAAAGGATTAAACGCTTTGTCGATGTTGTCGAGAATGTCTTCCCATTTGGCCGTATCTTTTTCGAGTTCGCGGTAAATGCGTTCTTCGAAGAAGATTTTTTCGAGCGAAGAATAATGCCAGTCATCTTCCAGTTCGTTTAACTGAATTTCAAGCTCTTGTCGCAGAAGACTTAATGTATTGTCAGCCGAAGTCTTTAATAATTGTGTGACACCAATAAATTGCGGACAGTTGTCGTCAATAACACAGCAGTTTGGCGAAATTGGTGTGTCACAATCGGTAAAAGCATAAAGAGCATCGATTGTTTTGTCGGGCGAAATACCCGGTTGCAGATGCACATGAATTTCAACATTTGCAGCCGTATTGTCTTCAATTTTCCTGATTTTGATTTTGCCTTTGTCATTGGCTTTCAGTATCGAATCAATCAGGCTCGATGTGGTTGTCGAAAACGGTATTTCGGTAATTACTAATGTCTTTTTGTCCAGAGGCTTAATTTTTGCCCGAACGCGAACCGAGCCTCCACGCATTCCGTCATTGTAGCGGGTAACGTCAATTGATCCTCCTGTCGGGAAATCGGGATAAAGTTCAAAATCTTGGCCTTTAAGATATTTAACAGAAGCATCGATAAGTTCTATAAAGTTGTGCGGCAGAATTTTAGAAGCCAACCCGACACCAATTCCTTCAACACCCTGTGCCAGAAGTAATGGAAATTTTACCGGTAGTGTAATCGGTTCTTTGTTACGACCGTCGTACGAAGGTTTCCAGTTTGTTGTTTTTGGATTGAAAACAACATCGTTGGCAAATTTAGAAAGACGTGCTTCTATGTAACGGGGAGCAGCAGCACTATCTCCCGTGAGAATATTTCCCCAGTTTCCCTGACAATCGACCAGTAGTTCTTTCTGTCCTAACTGAACCAACGCATCGCCAATGGAAGCATCGCCATGAGGGTGAAATTGCATGGTGTGTCCGATAATATTTGCAACCTTGTTGTAGCGACCATCGTCCATTCGTTTCATGGAATGCAAAATGCGTCGTTGCACCGGCTTTAACCCGTCGTTGATGTGAGGTACAGCTCGCTCAAGGTTTACATACGAAGCATAATCGAGAAACCAGTCCTGATATAATCCCGAAAGTCGTGTTACTTTCAAAGGCGCTTCTTTTGTATGCAGCTGATTTTTATGACCTTCGTTTGTCGGTTGCTGTTCGTCGTTTAGCTTGTCGTTGTCCAATTCGTCTGACATGTTTTTATCCTAAGATGGTCGTTATCAAATAATTTAATAAACAAGGGGCGTTTACATCAACTCCATTGCCTCTTCAACTCGGAGGTTGTTTATGATAAAGCGTTGACGTTCAGGTGTATTTTTGCCCATATAAAAATCGAGCAACTGTCCGATGCGTTCGTCTTTAGTAAGTAAGACCGGATCTAGTCGCATGTCTTTGCCAATGAAGTGTTTAAACTCATCGGGCGATATTTCGCCTAACCCTTTAAACCTTGTAATTTCGGCAGTAGAACCTAACTCGTTAATAGCATTCTGTTTTTCGTCCTCATCATAACAATAAAAGGTCTTAACCTTGTTACGAACGCGAAAGAGTGGGGTTTGCAGAATATAAACGTGTCCTTTGCGTACCAGATCTGGAAAAAATTGTAGGAAAAAAGTTAGGAGTAACAAACGGATGTGCATACCGTCAACATCGGCATCGGTGGCCATAACTACATAGTTGTAACGTAGCGCATCCAGTCCGTCTTCGATGTCAAGTGCAGCTTGCAACAAGTTGAATTCCTCGTTTTCGTAAACAATTTTCTTGGTTAACCCAAAACTATTCAATGGTTTACCCCTTAAACTAAATACGGCCTGTGTCGTAACTTCCCTGCTTTTGGTAATCGAACCGCTAGCCGAATCACCTTCGGTGATGAAAATAGTAGATTCAAGTCGTCGTTCGTCGTTACTTGAATAATGAATTCGGCAATCGCGCAGCTTACGGTTATGCACGCTAGCTTTCTTTGCACGCTCACGGGCTATCTTCTGAATCCCGGAAATAGCTTTTCTTTCTTTTTCCGATTCCTGAATTTTTTTCAACAGAATATCGGCCGTTGAGGGATTCTTATGTAAAAAATTATCGAGAGCTGATTTTACAAAATCGCCGATAAATTTGGCTACCGACGGACCATCGGGTCCCATATCTTTAGAACCCAGTTTTGTTTTAGTTTGCGATTCGAAAACAGGTTCCTGTATGCGGATGCTTACTGCGGCAATAATTGAATTACGGATGTCTGACGGATCAAAATCTTTCTTGTAAAATTCTCGGATGGTGCGAACCAGCGCTTCTTTGAAAGCGGCAAGATGGGTTCCTCCCTGCGTGGTGTTTTGTCCGTTTACAAACGAATAATAATCTTCGCCATAACCAATTCCGTGAGTTATAGCAAGTTCAATATCTGGTCCTTTGAAGTGCATTACAGGATAAAGTCCGTCGCCTGACATGTTTTCGGTGAGCAGGTCAACCAGTCCGTTTTTCGAAACGATTTTGTTGCCGTTCAGATTCATCACCAGCCCGGCATTGAGATAGGTATAGTTGCGACACATGGTTTCGATGTATTCCATCAAAAACCTGTAATTGCCAAATAATTCGCGGTCGGGAGTAAAAACAACCATCGTTCCGTTTTGCTCTTTGCTATCGGTTTCAGGATGGTCTTGAGCAATGATTCCGCACGAAAATTCGACTCGTTTGGTTCGTCCTTCACGATAGGCTTGAACAATAAATTGGGAAGAAAGAGCATTTACAGCTTTCATACCCACGCCATTAAGCCCAACCGATTTCTGGAAGGCTTTGGAATCGTATTTTCCCCCGGTATTAATTTTAGAAGCAACGTCAACGACTTTACCTAACGGAATACCACGGCCATAATCGCGAATAGTGACCTGACTTTCATTAACGATAATATCAATTTGCTTGCCGTTTCCCATCATAAATTCATCGATGGAGTTGTCGAGCACCTCTTTAATAAGAATATAGATACCATCGTCATGCGAAGTTCCGTCGCCTAACTTACCGATATACATACCTGGGCGGCGACGAATATGTTCGTGCCACTCAAGGGTTTTAATGCTGTCTTCCGAATACTGTACCGCCATTTTTTTCTGCCTGTTTTTCGCAGCACAAATATAGAGAAAAGCAAAAGCAGGCACGTTAAGAAGTTTTCAACACTACCGATCGTGTGAATTGAATGAAAAAGCCTGCTGTTATGCGCTTTTTGTTCGTATAATATTGTTAATAAAAAACTTATATAACACTATTATTTCAATAACGGAATAAGGCTGCCGGAGGAAAGTTTTTGCTCAATTGTGATGTTTTTAGGATTTCCGGTGTAATAGATATTGCCTGTATATTCCAGTGATACAGATAATTGATTAGTTACATTCACATAAACGTCATTAAAACCACGATGCTTAACATGACATTGTTCGGCAACCAGACTGTCTGCACGAACAAGCGCTGAACCCCAACCCCATAAATCTGCTTTTCTACATTTTCCTTTAACTTTAAAAGTACCGAAATTGTCGGAAGTCATGTAAACATCACATTCATTTACATTTAAGGTTACATTGACATTGCTGTACTTACCATAATCTAATAACCAGAAAGTTCCGCCTTTTAAGGTATCGGCAGAGGTAAGGCTGATTGGTGCATGTATGGCAATTGAAGGAATTGAGACAATATGAATTTCAGCCTGAATGTGTTTGTAAGATCTTGACCAATTGTACTTTTCGTTATGATCGAGGGTTAGTGTACCATTCGAAACGGTAGTTGAAACTTTATCCTGCAGGTTTTCTCCGCAAGTAATAATAATTTTATTTACAGTGTCTTGAATTATTACAGCATCGAAAATATTCTGAAAGTCCATTTTAGTAAAAGCTTCTTTGATGATAATTTCTCGCTGGGTTTCGGGCCCACTGTCAAACAATGATTTATCGCAAGCGGTGAGGCCAACGACAAGGGTAATGGCAAATAGCAGTAATCGGATGTTCCTTTTCATCATATTCAAAATATGCATGTTATAATTTATAACTGATGCCCCATTCGATAAAATCGGCAATGGCAACCCAATGTGCTTTTACAGTAACTCCGGCCATCCAGTGCTGATCTAAGGTGTATCGTAATCCTATGCGGTTGCTGATTTTACCATCTTCTTTATAGTCATCTTTCAGATATACACCGGGTTGAAATATATACGAAAAACGACCGAGTAGCATTTCGTATGAAAGGTTTAGACTAATACGCAGTTTATCAGAGCTTTTTGTCGGTTTGCCACGAAGTTCAATTTCTTTTATAAGAGATGGATCATAGTATGTATTTAATGCAAGTCCCAGAAAACCATTGCGATATATTCGATATCCATATTCGGTTGATAAGCCAATAACTCCATAACGATTGCCCATTTTTCGGTAAATTTGTTTTTCTCCACCGTTGACGGTAAAAACAAATCGGTGCTTTGTTGTATCGTCTCTTTCTAAGTCGTTGTGATTAATGTATTTATTGGGATCGTTAAGCGAATATTGTAATCCGGCAAATGTGGTGATGAAATTTAAGCCCTTGTTGGGTTCATAAAACCGACCGTTTGAAATGTGTGAAAGTCCGAGTCCTAATTTTAATTGTAGTAACGGACTGATCCGTATCAACGCTTCCAGACTATAATTCAGGTAAACATTCAGGTGCGAACTGAGTACCGTGTTTAACGGATTTTTTTCAGAATCGTAAATGCGGCTTACATAACTGATTCCGTATTCCAAACGGTTCCCAAGATTAAAACGACTGTTTTGCTTGAAATAATAACGGTCGATATAAAAGAATAATGCACTCTGGTTTCCATAAATTTCTGAATTACCAAGATTTGTATGAATAAACCCAAAACCTGTGCGTGGATAATTATAATCCTGTTGCCATTTTTTTTGACCGTTACTTAATATACCGACATTTATCTGGTATCCAGACACATGCTCGTTAACAAAGTATTCGATGTATTTTACGGCTGGAAGGATATAGCCGTAATGATAATTGCCTTCCACATACAATCTGTCGGTCCACGAACTCTGAGCTTTACATTGTAAAAAACTGAATGAGAGTAAAATCGCAAGGGTGGAAAGAAGATGCCTCATCAACTTGAATTAAAATTTACAGGAACAAAAATAATAATAGAAGGCAAAAAACAAGGCTTGCTGGCTGTTCGTTAACGCCAAAGATGCTTTACTTTTTTCGACGAATGTCGTATTTTGCGTTAACTTCAAGTTTTTAAACTGAAAATTATGCGGACAGCCATTATCGATATGGGAACCAACACGTTTAATTTGTTGGTAGCAAAAACAGAAAACGGAAAGACCGAGATTATCCATAACTCGCGCATTGCGGTTAAAATTGGAGAAGGTGGAATCAATCAGGGTGAAATAGTGCCAGAAGCGATGGACAGAGCTTTGGCTGCCTTGTCTCAACTTGCCGCAAAAGCTCGTGAACTGGAAGTCTCGAAAATTGTTGCTTTGGCAACTTCTGCTGTGCGGACAGCCACTAATCAAAAAGAATTTCTGGAAAGAATAAAAAACGAAATTGACCTTGAAGTTACGGTTATCAGCGGAAGCGAAGAGGCCCGGCTTATATGCCAGGGTGTTAGGCAGGCTGTGCCGATGGAAAACCGAAAGGTAATGATTCTTGATATTGGTGGTGGCAGCAACGAGTTGATAATTGCCGACCTTCATACCATTTATTGGAAACATAGTTTTCCGCTGGGAATGGCTCGTTTGTTAGATCGTTTCGGTCCAAGTAATCCTGCTGATGTACAATATCTTGCAACTGTTGAATTCTTTTTGTCTGAGCAATTAGATGATTTACGAGAAGCTGTAAATGCATGGAAACCAGAAGCTTTAGTCGGAGCTTCGGGGGCTTTTGAGTCTATTGCACTTATGTTGCAGTATATGCCCGGACATGCGGCCACCGGCTGTTTACCCGAATGGCAGGATATAAATCTTGAAGAATATAAAAATTTGTATTATAAATTGTTACGTACAACACTCGAAGAACGTTATAACATGCCGGGACTCGAGCCGATGCGTGCTGACATGATTGTGCTTTCATGTATTTTTACCTCTTTTGTGTTGAAATTGAGTGGGATAACTCAACTTGAATATTCTGATTTTGCCTTAAAAGAAGGTATGTTACACGAATTGGCAATTACCAAACATTGTGAAAAATAAACAATTATGGCATCTATCTTAGTTATTGATGACGAAAAAAGTATCCGTAGTACGCTTAAGGATATTCTTGAATACGAGAAACATACAGTAATGGTTGCCGAAGATGGCAGTGTCGGACTCGAAGCGGTTTCGTCCAACAATTTTGATGTCGCTTTGTGCGATATTAAAATGCCGGGTATGGACGGAATTGAAGTGCTCGAAAAATTACAGGCTTCTAAACCTGAATTGCCGGTTATTATGATTTCGGGTCACGGTAATATTGACACTGCCGTAGAAGCAATCAAAAAAGGAGCATTCGATTTTATCGAAAAGCCATTAGATCTCAATAGATTACTGATTACAGTTCGTAATGCGCTCGACCGCTCACATCTGATAACCGAAACACAGAAACTGAAACGGAAAGTGAGCAAAACTTATGAAATGATAGGAGAGTCGGAGGCTATTACCAAAGTAAAAGACATTATTGAACGTGTTGCGCCAACTGATGCCCGAATTCTGGTTACGGGAGCCAATGGAACTGGTAAAGAACTTGTTGCCCGCTGGGTGCACGAGAAAAGCGAACGGGCCGGAATGCCTTTTGTTGAAGTTAATTGTGCTGCAATTCCTTCGGAATTAATTGAAAGTGAAATGTTTGGACATGAAAAAGGTGCTTTTACATCGGCAATTAAGGATCGGAAAGGTAAATTTGAACAGGCCAACGGTGGAACTTTATTTTTAGATGAAATCGGAGATATGAGTCTTTCGGCACAGTCGAAGGTTTTGAGGGCTTTGCAGGAAAATAAGATAACCCGTGTTGGCGGCGACAAGGATATTGTTGTGGATGTGCGTATTATAGCGGCAACCAACAAAGACTTAAAAGCTGAGATCGAAAATCATAATTTCAGAGAAGATTTGTTTCATCGCCTCAATGTAATTCCAATTCACGTACCTTCTTTAAATGAACGGATTGACGATATTCCATTGTTAGCCGAACATTTTTTGGAGTTGATATGCGGTGAATATGGAATGCCTCGTAAAACTATTGCAGACGAGGCGGTTGAAGAACTTAAGAAAATTAACTGGACCGGAAATATACGGGAATTCCGTAATGTTATAGAACGTCTTATTATATTGAGCAATAAAGAAATAACACAGAATGATGTGTTAACATACGCTTCTAAGTAAGTCGTATAAAGAAGAAAGCCCGTCTGTATTTCTCTCCGGAATACAAACGGGCTTTCTTCTTTGTTTTTTACTCTTATTTATTTTTCACACAACGTACTGAAAATCCGTAAGTTTTGCTAAAGTAAGTTTTGGTAAGCGAACTTTCTTTTTTAGTAAAATAAAAGTACCAGGCGTGGTCGTTATCAAAAGAAGTTGATGTCCAAAAACCACCATAAGATTCTAAAAACCAGAAATTTCCACCATTAGAATAACCTGCCATATGAGCATTGAAACCCGATGATCCGTTAAGTTTAATTTTATTGCCGGCAACTTCTTCTCCGCCCAATGCTTTTACCAACTGATCCCATTCGTTGGCAGATGGTAAATGCCAACCGGCAGGGCAAACTTTTTGAGCTGCAGCCCAGGTGTATAGCCTGCCATATTTGTCGCCGTTGGCTTTAGTTCCATTGTAAGTCCAGCTACCGGGCAAATTTACATTCATGTTTTCTGCACTCCATACCAAATTTCCGATTTTGACGCTCTTTATTTGTGCAGATGCGGCTTGACAGCTTACGTATAAAGCTAATAATACAGCGATTATACAAGCAAGTTTATCTTTCATCTTATTAAGTTTTGTGTTCGTCGCAAAACTATCAGCCGTGCATTAAGAGAGTTTTAAGTTAACGTTAACAAACCTGTCTTAAGGTTTTTTTACAATGCAAAACTGTCATTGGTATCCACTTTTTACATCTTTTATATGGAAGACGAAAACTTTAGTTGATGGCTTTATGTGCTTATTTTCAATTATATAAAGGTTTTAGGGCTTTATGTCGTTTTTATTTTTATAAGGTCTTTTTTTATATCCCTTCAGTTGTCATTAACACAATCTTAACCTTGGCGAAATATTTACTTTATAATGAGGATGTTTCTTTGTTATGTCAAAACAGACAACGAAAACGTCTATTTAATTCTGCATAAATAATAGATCGGAATACGATATGAAATTCTTTAAAACAGTGAGTGGATTCTTTATTGTTGACTAAGGTTTTAATAAAATATAAGAATCAGATGCAGATGTTATCTGATTTTAGATTCAGAACTAATAACTTTTAAATTGAGAATAAGTATGAAACGAATAATGATTTCACTGGCAATGGTTGCCATGCTGGGTGTACCAATGGTTCAGGCTCAGAAAATTAAAGTAAAAGGTAGCGATACATGTTTGCCTCTTTCGCAAAAAGAAGCAGAATCGTACATGAAAAAAAATAAAAGTGCCGCTATTACAGTAACAGGTGGTGGCTCAGGCGTAGGTTTTTCTTCGCTCTTAAGTAACACTACCGACATTGCTCAAGCATCGCGTAGTATAAAAATGGACGAAAAACTTAAAATTAAGGAAGCAGGCAAAGCATATAAGGAAACCGTTATTGCGTATGACGCACTGGGTGTAATTGTTAATTTACATAACAAGGTAAGCAAGTTAACCCGCGAACAGCTTGCCGATATTTTTACCGGTAAAATTACAAACTGGAAACAGGTTGGTGGTGCCGATCTTAAAATTATCGTTTATTCCCGCGAATCGAGCTCGGGTACATTCGAGTTTTTCAAAGAACATGTAATGTTGAAAAAAGATTATACTCCTTCTGCTCTTTTAATGCCTGCTACAGGTGCTATTGTTCAGTCTGTTAGCCAAACTCCGGGCGCTATCGGTTATGTAGGTCTTGCTTACATCGAAAAAACAGTTAAAGCTATTAAAGTTTCGTACGACAAGGGTAAAACCTACGTTGCTCCTTCAATCGAAAATGCCAAGAAGAAAACTTATCCGATAACCCGTCCGCTTTATTATTACTATTATACAACTTCTGAAAAGATGGTGAAACCTTTTGTGGATTATGTTTTGTCTGCCGAAGGCCAGCGTATTGTTTTAGCTGAAGGTTATGTTCCTCTGCACTAAATAAATGTCATTCTAATTTATTTCAAGCGGCTGCACGGCTCAAAAGTGCAGCCAGCTTTTACCAAAATTACCAATCTGAATAAGTTGCTATTTTAAAGAAAATTAGATTGTGAATAAATTCAGAAAAAAAATAGAAAAGTTGGTTGAAGGATCTCTGTTTCTGAGTAGTACAATTACTTCGGTAACAGTTCTTTTCATCGTAATATTTTTATTTAAAGAAGGATTAGGCATTTTTAATGTTTCGCCTGCCGAACAAGGACATGTTCTGGCTGTAAATCAAACTAATCCTGTTAAATCGCTTTCTGCTAAACAGATAAAAAGAATTTTTAATCGAGATATAACTAACTGGAAAGAAGTTGGAGGTAAAGATGAAGAGATTGATATCTTTACGCTTGACGAGGTTTCCAGTCATTATACCGAAGAGGAATTAGGCTCTGATTTTCAAAATCTTCCTCAGAAAATTAATGAATATGTTAGCACACATCCTAATGTAATTGCTTATTTTTCTGACAATTATATTCCAAAAGATTACCAGGCAACTATTGTTCCCGTAAAAAAAGTATCGTTTAAGGATTTTATACTGGGACGTGAATGGTACCCGACTTCAACGCCAGTGGCAGAGTTTGGTATTTTACCTATTATTTTGGGAACACTTTTGGTAAGTCTTGGCGCAATTATACTTGCATTGCCAATTGGCCTTATTACTGCCGTTTATTTGTCCGAAGTTGCAAGCGAACGTTTTCGACGTATTCTGAAACCGGTTATTGAACTGCTTGCCGGTATTCCTTCTGTTGTTTATGGTTTTTTCGGACTGGTTATTCTTGTACCACTTATTCAGAAAACATTTGGACTGCCTGTTGGCGAAACGGCTCTTGCTGGTAGTATAATACTGGCAATTATGGCGTTACCAACTATTATTACCATTTCGGAAGATGCTTTACGCACAACGCCGCAATCGTTAAAAGAAGCTAGTCTTGCTCTTGGCGCAACCCGCTGGCAGACACTGCTCAGGGTTGTTGTGCCTTATGCAAAATCGGGAATCACCGCTGCTTCAATTTTGGGTATAGGTCGTGCTGTTGGTGAAACGATGGCTGTATTAATGGTGACAGGCAATGCATCGGTTATGCCGCACACTTTTCTTCAACCTGTAAGAACAATTCCGGCAACTATTGCGGCCGAGCTGGGTGAAGCTCCTTTTGGCGGGCCTCATTTCAAAGCATTATTTGCGCTTGGTATCATTCTATTCCTGATAACAATGGTTTTTAACCTTACGGTCGATTTTGTTAAATCCAGACAAAGAGGTTAACGTTTACCAAAAGTTTTAAAACAATGACTAAGAAACAAATAAGTCAGGCTATCGCTTTTAATTTCTTCCGACTTGTCAGTCTGATGGTGGTAGCTGTGCTTTTTATTATACTGGGTTTTATTGTAGTGCGCGGAGCCTCGGCTATCAGTTGGAAATTCCTTACTTCAATGCCTACCGACGGAATGACAGGTGGCGGTATTCTGCCTGCAATAGTAGGAACCTTGTGCCTTATAGCTGGCAGCATGTTGTTCGCTTTTCCTATTGGCGTAATGTCTGGAATCTATATTAACGAATACCTGAAAGATTCAAAGTTTAAACGCTTTGTCCGTTCGATGACCGATAATCTTGCCGGGGTTCCATCTATCGTTTTTGGATTGTTTGGTATGGCATTGTTCGTTAATACGTTAAAGTTTGGCGATTCTATTATTGCGGGTTCGCTTACGCTGGGACTTATGGCGTTGCCTGTCATAATCCGTACTACCGAAGAAGCGCTTAAATCGGTTGACGATTCGCTTCGTATAGGCAGTTATGCACTGGGTGCCTCTAAATTGCAAACCATTTGGAATGTAGTGCTGCCCATTGCTTTTCCGAATATTCTTACAGGACTTATTTTGTCGATAAGCCGTGTCTCGGGAGAAACAGCTCCAATTCTTTTTACCGTTGCAGCTTACTTCTTGCCAAAATTACCGCATAGTATCTTCGATCAGGTTATGGCTTTGCCTTACCATTTGTATGTACTTACCACCAGTGGTACCGACATGGAAGCAGCCCGCCCAATGGCTTATGGTACTGCTTTGGTGTTGATTATGATTGTGCTAATCGTTAATCTTCTGGCCAATGCCATACGAAGGTATTTTAATAAAAAGATTAATTTAAAATAACTATTCTATTCAATTTTAATATGTCTGAAATAAAGGTTGAAGTAAAGGATTTGAACCTGTTTTATGGAGATTTTCATGCGCTCAAAGGCATCAATTTTAAGGCAGAAAAGAATACGGTAACTGCTTTTATCGGGCCTTCAGGATGTGGAAAGTCTACCTTGCTGCGGGTTTTTAACCGGATGAACGATTTAATAGACGGCGTAAAAATAGAGGGAGAGGCTTATGTCGATGGCTTTGATCTTTACGACAAAAGTCTTAACGTAGATGAGCTTCGTAAAAAAGTTGGAATGGTTTTTCAGAAACCAAATCCGTTTCCAAAATCGATTTTCGAAAATGTTGCTTATGGTTTACGGGTTAACGGAGTGTCTGACAAACATTTTATTGCTGAAACAGTCGAAAGTTCGCTGAAAAAAGCGGCACTTTGGGATGAGGTAAAAGATAAGCTTAAAAAATCGGCGATGGAACTTTCGGGAGGTCAGCAACAGCGTTTGTGTATTGCCCGAACACTGGCTATCGAACCGTCTATTATTCTGATGGATGAGCCTGCTTCTGCACTCGATCCTATTTCTACCGCGAAGATTGAAGAGTTGATTTATGAGCTTAAAAATAATTATACGATTATTATTGTAACGCACAACATGCAGCAGGCTGGACGTGTAAGTGATTATACTGCATTCTTTTATCTGGGACAACTTATCGAATGGGATAGCACCAAAACAATCTTTACAAATCCTAAAGATGTTCATACTCAGAATTATGTAACCGGTCGTTTTGGTTGATGCATTCGTTTTCCTGGGAGAAAAGAAAAACCGTATTGGCATTTGGCGGTCGGTAAAAGTTTAATTATTCAAAAAGGATACAAAATGACGCATTTAGATACCGAATTAAAAGAATTAAAGATCAGTCTTACTGATATGTGGGGCATTATTGTGGGGCAACTCATAAAGTCGCACGAAGCTGTAATTAATTTCGACAAAGATCTGGCTCACGAAGTTACCAGCAACGAGAAACGGGTTGATGCTTATGAACTCAAAATCAACATGGATTGCGAAAATGTTCTGGCACTTTTCAATCCTGTTGCCAACGATTTACGCTTTGTACTGGCTGTCCTGCGCATTAATAACGATTTGGAGCGTATTGGCGATTATGCTCGTAGCATTGCCAAAATGGTACTCGATTCTGAAAAACCATTTGATTCCGAAAGTCTTACACAGTCACATGTGTCCGAGATGTTTCATGTAGCTATAAAAATGGTTGGGAATGCACTGGAATCGTTTGAAAATGAGGATAAAAAACTTGTTCGTACGGTCTTTATGGACGATGAAGAGCTTGATGATGTAAATAAAATTGCTAACGATATTATTATCAATTTAATAAAAGATCGTCCCGACGAAATTAAACGAATTCTCGATTTACTTACCATTATTCGTAAACTTGAGCGGGTTGGCGATCAGACTAAAAATATTGCCGAAGAAATTGTATTCTATGCCGAAGCTAAAGTGTTAAGACATAAGAAGAAAAAAGAAAAACTGGAAGAATAAATAGTTTACCCGATTTAAAACCCGTAATATGCCTACCGGAAAACATTTGATTCTGATCGTTGATGATGAGGATGATATTCTCGAATTCGTAGGTTACAATTTGCGACAGGAAGGATATCGTATCGTTTCGGCAACTAATGGGATTGATGCATTGCGTATTGCCTGCGAAAAATTGCCTCATCTTATTTTGCTGGATGTGATGATGCCTGGCACCGACGGAATTGAGGTTTGTCGTGAGATGAGGCAAATCCAGGCTCTCAATGCAACCGTCATTGCTTTTTTAACCGCCAGAAGTGAAACGTATTCACAAATAGCAGGTTATGAGGCTGGTGCCGACGATTATATTGTAAAACCCATTAAGCCAAGGGTGCTTGTCAGTAAAGTCGCATCATTGCTGCGCCGGTATTCGCTGGTGACCTCGCAAACTTCTTCGTTTTCGGTCGGTAATCTTCTTATTGATCCTGAGCGTTATAGTCTCACGCTCAATGGACAAGAAATAACGCTTCCGCGGAAAGAATTTGAGATTCTGAGTCTTCTGACTTCCAAGCCCAATAAAGTTTTTACTCGCGAAGAGATTTATTCGATTATCTGGTCGGGCGATATTAATGCCGGCGATCGTACAATTGATGTTCATATTCGCAAAATCAGGGAAAAACTCAATATCGATAATATTCGTACCGTAAAAGGAGTAGGCTATAAGTATGAATATAAGGAAGATGAAGTAATTGCAAATTCCTGAATACGCCATGTTCTGCAATTTACGACCGCCATGCAATATAAACAGCCCAATACTTTAATATCGGGAGGTGCCTTAGCGCTTACCGTTGGATATTCCTTTTTCTATTTTATTATCAGTGTTTTAGCGTTCAAACACTTTTATTGGTGGCTTTTTGTGCTTACTATTCCGCTCACCTTTTTTTCGTCCTATTTTATTTTTCGTTACATACTTCATAAGTTTATTTACGAAAAGATAAAACCAATTTATAAAACCATACACACCTTCAAACGAATAAGAGATACTCGTGAACATTTTGATTTTAAGCATGATATATTGCAAAAAGTAAACGAAGATGTTGCCCGGTGGGCCGAACAACGCAGCAATGAAATTGAAGAGTTAAAGCAGCAGGAAGAATTCCGGCGTGAATTTATCGGAAATGTGTCGCACGAACTGAAAACGCCTGTTTTTAACATTCAGGGATATGTCGCTACTTTGCTGGAAGGTGGACTTGATGATGCTGAAATAAATCGTCTGTATCTCGAAAAATCGGAAAAGAATATTGAACGTATGATTAATATTATCAATGATTTAGGTGTGATTTCACAACTCGAGTCAGGTAAAGCAACATTGTTGTATTCGAGCTTTGATATTGTGGAACTTACCAACGAAATCTTTGAAATACTTGAAATAAAGGCTAATATAAAGAATATTACGCTTCGGTTTAATTCTCGCCTAAGCGACGACAGCCATATTTTAGTTAATGCCGATAAGGAAAAAATTCGACAGGTGCTGTCAAATCTTATAGACAATTCGATAAAATACGGAAAAGAGGGTGGACGCACGAAAGTTAGTTTCTACGATATGGACGAGAATATTTTGGTCGAAGTTTCGGATAATGGCATCGGCATCGAAGAACATCATGTCCCTCATCTTTTTGAGCGTTTTTACCGTGTCGATAAAAGTCGCAGTCGCAGTATGGGCGGCTCAGGTCTTGGTTTGGCCATCGTTAAGCATATTATCGAAAAACATAAACAGACCATAAATGTGCGCAGTGCCCCGGGTGTAGGGTCAACCTTCTCTTTTACTTTAGAAAAGGGCTGAAAAATAAAAAATCCGTCAAAATAAATTTGCTTTGACGGATTTTTTATTTTGCTATATGTTTTATTGATAGATCTTATCGTACCATTCTACGAAATTTTTAAGACCGTGCTCCAAATCTGTCGATGGCGAATAATTAAGCTTTTGTTTTGCCTTCGTTATATCGGCATAGGTGATTTGTACATCGCCGGGCTGCATCGGTAACTTATTGATTATAGGTTCTATGCCGGTAGCTCTGCCAATTGCGGCAATCAAATCGTTTAATTTTACGGGATTACTGTTTCCTAAATTAAAAATCTCGTAAACGTTCTGATTGTTAAGAACATAATTAACCGCACCTAAAATACCGCTTAACGTATCTTCTATATAAGTGTAGTCGCGGGCAGTAGAACCATCTCCAAACATTGGAATAGGCTTGCCTTCTTTGACTAATCTGACAAATTTGTGAATGGCCAGATCGGGTCGCTGGCGCGGACCATACACAGTAAAAAAGCGAAGGTTGACAATGTCAAGCTTGAAAAGTTCGTGATAGGTAAAGTTTAATAATTCTGCTGATTTTTTGGTGAAAGCGTATGGCGAAATAGGACGTGACAAGTCCATGTCTTCGCTGTATGGCGTAAGTGGATTGTTTCCGTAAACAGAAGATGAAGAGGCAAATACCAGCTTTTTTAATCCGTTGTTGCGCATGGTATCTAAAATGTTACGCGTAGCCGTAATATTGGCTTCAATGTAACCTTGCGGATCGTCAATAGAAGGGCGAACTCCGGCTTTGCCAGCAAGATGGACAATCGCATCGGGTTTGAAAGCAGCCAGATAAGGAAGCCCCTCATCTTTTGCCAGATTTCCTTCCACGAACGTGAAGTTTTTTTCTTTTAAAAGGTTTTCGAGATTCGATTCTTTTATCCGTCTGTCATAAAAAGGATCAAAGTTGTCGATTCCTAAAACATTGTTTCCTTGTTCAATAAGTTTTTCGCTAAGGTGTGAACCGATAAAACCTGCACTTCCGGTAACGACTATTTTCATTGTATTTTAATTCAAAATAAAAAAGATACTTTACTCGCTTTGGGCGAAGTTAAAGCATCTTTTTGCGTATTAAATTACTTATGCGGTTTGTTTTTCGCTTGAAGTTGCTGCATCTTTCATCTTCTGTGCAAACTCTTTTCCAAACTCAACAAATTTTTCTTGCTTTCCTTTTCCTGGGTAAAACTTAACGGCCAGTCCGTCAATAATAAGGTTCAGTTTGAGGCCGCGAAGATTATTTTCTATCAGTTTAACCGCTTCGCCACTCCATCCGTACGAACCGAAAGCTGCTGCAAATTTAGCCCGGTCTCGAATAGGATTGATCAGGGCAAACATCTTATAAATAGGAAGTAACGTGTTCTGATTAATAGTTGGAGACCCTATAATAATCGCGTTGCTTACGGTAATTTGTTCTTCGATGTCACCTAACAATGCATGTTCAAGGTCGAGCAAAGTGATGCGGGCATCGCTGTCTACCGAGCGGATACCATCGGCTATTTCTTCGGCCATTTCGCGCGTGTAACCGTATGCCGATACGTACGCTATTAGAATATTTTCGAAACAATTTTCGGTTTTAGCCATGTATTCGCGTGACATGCGTTCCGACTGATCAACTTTTTCTTTCCATGTCGAACGAAGAATCGGACCATGCCCCGGACATATGGTTTTAATGTCTAACGGACGGATTTTCTCAATCGCTTTAAGCATGAATTTGCTGTAAGGTTTTAATATCACATCAAAGTAATATTGATAAGCGTCCGAATAATCGCCAACTTCATCGTCGTACATCTTTTCGTTGCAGAAATGTGCGCCAAACGAATCACAGGTGAAAAGAATTTTTTCGTCTTCGAGATATGAATAAAGTGTATCAGGCCAGTGCAGGTTTGGTGCACCAATAAACCGGATTGTTCTGTTGCCTAAATCAAGTGTGTCTCCGTCTTTTACTTTCATCGATTTAAAAGGACCATCAATCATTTCGCTGAGATAGTTGATGGCCTGACCGGAACCAACCACGGTTGCGTTAGGCGCCAGCTTAAGTAGATGCTTTACGCTTCCGGCATGGTCTGGTTCGGTATGATTACAGATAATATATTCAATCTCTGAAGGATCTGTAACTTCTTTGATTTTTTCGATGTATTCATCTTTGAATTTTTCCTTGGCTGTTTCTATAATCGTTTTTTTCTCAGCATCAATAAAATACGAATTGTATGTAGTCCCATATTTGGTTTCCATTACAATGTCGAATGTTACGATGTCAAAATCGAGAATTCCGATCCATTTTACAGTTTCGGTTACAGGCAAAACTTTCTTCATATTATCTATAATGTCTTAACATTCAAAAATAGAAAACATGGTCCGTTATACAAAAGCTCATAATCTAAATTTGGTTATTTAAAATGCTGATAAATAAGATTCGTAATGGTTATTCACAAAAAAAAGCTGACATCGTAATGCCAGCTTTTAGGTTATTTCTGTTTTTCTAATTCTGAAGAATTATTCTAAAGAAGCAATTTGCGTAATATTAGAGGTTACTTTATCTCCTATTTTTACGTGAACTTTGGCTGTAAGAGGTAAAAATAAATCAACTCTCGATCCGAATTTAATGAATCCAAATTCGTCACCCTGTTTTACTATTTTACCCTCATCCATATAACAAACTATACGACGAGCCATGGCTCCGGCTATCTGGCGGGCAAGCAGTTGTACTCCCGATGCGGTTTCAAAAACAACGGTTGTACGTTCATTTTCTGTACTCGATTTTGGATGCCAGGCAACCAGATACTTTCCATGGTGATGGCGTGAGTAGATCACTTTTCCGCTTACCGGAACTCTGTTTTGATGTACGTTAAGTGGCGACATGAAAATCGAAACCTGAATGCGCTTATCATTAAACCATTCGGTTTCAACAGCTTCTTCAATTACAACAACTTTACCATCGGCAGGGCAAAGCACTTCTTTTTCATTAAGAACAGGTATGCGTTTAGGAACCCTGAAAAACCATAGCACCATTCCGTATACAGCAGCAAAAACCACACAGGCTGTTGCTAAAATCCAGATTGGAGCAGTAAAAATCAGGATACATAAAATTGCAGCGAACGATATTCCCGTAAGGGCTATAATCGTTTTTCCTTCTTTGTGTAATGTCATCCTAGTAGGTGTGTAAAAATTTATGAAAGCAATGTATAAACCAAATAAACGACTGGTGCTACAAACAGTAATGAATCAAAACGATCAAGTATTCCTCCGTGACCGGGAAGTATGTTTCCGCTGTCTTTAACGCCAGCTTCGCGTTTTAGCATCGATTCGACCAAATCTCCAAGCGTTGCAAAGATACTCACAATCGCTCCAAGCAGCAATGCCATAAGCCAGTCAATCTCTAATAAAAACTTAGAGAGAACAAACGAAACAATAATGGTAAGAATAAAGCCGCCGATAGTTCCTTCCCATGTTTTTTTTGGCGAAATGCGGGGAAAGAACGGGTGTTTTCCTAAGGCCATTCCCGAAAGATATGCACCGGTATCATTTGTCCATATTAAGATGAACATACAAAGAATGAATATCCCCGAGAAGCCAATAGCGTTATGACCAAATGCCATCCATGGAAGAATTGCAATAGGCAGTCCCGCATAAACAATGCCGGAAAATGTGGCTTGTATGTTTTTTACGGCCGACATACTTTCGGTAAACAAAACCCGTAGAAAAACATACAACGTAACCGGAATTACCAGTAAAAAAGCAGCTAATCCCGAAACTCCTGAGGCAAAGAGGTACGAACCTGTGTAGATTAATAATGTGATTAAAATGCCCGGAATAGCCAATGCGTCCTGTCCGTGTTTATGCATTAATTTATAATATTCAAAAACGGCACCAATAGTTATTAAAAAGAAAAAGGCATAGAATGCCCACGGATGAAATAGTAACGATGCTGTAAGCAGTGCAACATAAGCAGCTCCGGTAATGCTACGGGTGACAAAATTATTCATTGTTAATGGGTTAAAATAGCAAAACCCGGTAAAGCATACCGGGTTTTATTTTATTAAGAATTAAGTACTTATTCTATCCACTTGTGTTTGCGAAGAATTTCCAACGCAGCCTGTTGGTTTTCAGGGGCTACTTTTACATAAGCCTCGCCAAAGGCAAGAAGACTGGAATCGATCTGATTCAGGACAATTGCTTCAATGCCTTCTGAATTGAGCAATTCTGCAGCCAGTTCAACATGAATAAGCTGCGTGTCGCTAAAAACTTCCACCCAGTTTTCCATATGAGTTTAGTTTATTCGTTATCCAAAGCGTTGTTAGTAGTCGTATCGTCTGTTAACGGTTCAACCATTTTAGGTTCCTGTTGTTCGGGCTGATTATTTTCCAACAAACGTTCGTTCGCGGCATCTTCGCTTTTTTTGCGAGGGCCAAAAATACGCTCAACATCTTCTGTGAAAATAACTTCCCGTTCCAGTAAAAGTGCAGCGAGTTCTTCTAAACCTTTTCGATTATCGTCAAGAATCTTCTTAGCTCTGAGGTACTGTTCCTCAATAATAGCAGAAGCTTCTTCGTCAATTACCTGTGAGGTTTTTTCGCTATAAGGTTTCGAGAATCCGTATTCGTATTGCCCTGTTGAATCGTAGTAACTCAGGTTGCCAACTTTTTCGCTCATACCGAAATAGGAAACCATGGCGTACGACTGGCGGGTAACACGTTCGAGGTCATTTAATGCCCCGGTCGAAATTTTGTCAAAGAAAATTTCTTCGGAAGCACGGCCTCCAAGGGTGGCGCACATTTCGTCTAACAATTGCTCACGGGTGGTTATTTGCCGTTCTTCAGGCAGATACCAGGCTGCACCAAGTGCACGTCCGCGTGGAACTATCGTTACTTTTACCAGCGGATTGGCATATTCGAGCAACCAGCTAACCGTAGCATGTCCGGCTTCGTGATAGGCAATTGTCCTTTTTTCTGCGCGGGTAACAATTTTATTTTTCTTTTCCAGACCACCGACAATACGGTCAACAGCATCCAGAAAATCTTGTTTTTCAACTTCTTTCTTGTCTTTGCGAGCTGCAATTAAGGCTGCTTCGTTACAAACGTTTGCAATATCGGCACCCGAAAAACCGGGTGTTTGCTTGGCAAGAAAATCGATGTCAATATCAACTTTAAGTTTTAACGGACGAAGGTGTACTTTAAAGATTTCCAGACGTTCATTTAAATCAGGAAGATCTACAAATATCTGACGGTCAAAACGTCCGGCACGTAGCAGCGCACGGTCAAGTATGTCGGCACGATTAGTTGCAGCCAAAATAATAACTCCTGCATTGGTTGCAAAACCGTCCATTTCGGTAAGCAGCTGATTTAAGGTGTTTTCACGCTCGTCGTTAGAACCAAAATTGGGATTCTTTCCACGAGCACGACCAATGGCATCAATTTCGTCAATGAAAATGATACAAGGCGCTTTTTCTTTTGCCTGTTTGAAAAGATCTCGTACGCGAGAAGCACCTACGCCCACAAACATTTCGACAAAGTCGGAACCCGAAAGACTGAAAAACGGAACATTAGCTTCTCCTGCTACAGCTTTCGCTAACAGTGTTTTACCAGTACCCGGAGGGCCAACAAGCAAAGCTCCCTTTGGAATTTTACCACCCAAGTCGGTGTATTTTTGTGGCTTTTTCAAAAAGTCCACAATCTCTTTCAGTTCGGTTTTAGCTTCTTCGAGACCCGCAACATCGGTAAAATTGGTACGTACGTGCGAATCTTTGTCGAACATTATGGCTTTCGATTTGCCAACATTGAAAATGTTTCCGGCACCCGATCCACCCGAACTTCCTCCACCCATACGGCGAAGCATGAAAATCCAGAAAATGATGAAGATCGCAGGTAAAAGTAACCATCCGATGATATCCGAAAAGTAATCCTTGCGGGTTTCGTATGTAACTGGTACCTGATCGGTTTCGGCAAAATCTTTTTGAGCTGCACTTAATTGTTTGTCAAAAATTTCGACCGAACCAATTTCGAATGTGAAATGAGGACCGTGAGGTACGGTTTTTCCCATTTTCATACCCAGTAACTTTTCGTATTTCGGACTTTTTAATTTGTCCTCTTTAATATAAACTTCAGCACGTTTATTATTAACAACCACTATCTTTTCTACTTCGCGGCTGCGCAGCATTTCCTGATCAAATTGTTGCCAAGTTGTTTCTTTTGGACTGAAGCCGGTCTGAATAAACATGGAAGCCAGCAAACCGGCTATAATAATACCGTAAATCCAGGTTGCGTTGAATTTGAATCGAGGAGGAATTATCTTTTTTTGTTTTGGACTGCCCCCCTCATTGTGCGTATTATTTTGAGAAGTGTTTTCGCTCATGAATTAAAAATTATGTTCATGCAATTTTTTTAGTTACACCGTCACTCCATAAATCTTCTAATTTGTAGAATTCACGGTATTCTTTTTGAAAAATATGTACCACAACGTTGCCGTAGTCGAGTAAAACCCAAAAACAATTTTCGAGTCCTTCGCGGCGTACGGCCCATTGATTAAGTTCTTTAAATGTAAATTCTTCGATTGAGTCTGCCAAAGCCCGAACGTGGGTGTTGGAGTCGCCTTCGCAAATCATGAAGTAGTCGCAAATACTATTACCAGTGCTGCTTAAATCTATTTGTACGATTTCTTTACCTTTTCTTTCGAGAATTCCGTTGGCAATTGCCTGTAGGAGTGTTTGCTCGTTATTCTTTTCCAAGATGTTAAAAATTTAAGTATTAGGCAAATTTAGCAAAAAAACTTTCGTTCTGTCCTGAATAGCGCCAATAACAGACAAACAGCCTTTTGCTTAATTTTACAATCCTAATTATACAAATATGATACCAAGGGCAAATTGGCACTGGAACATCGTTGAACTTGCCGAAACCGATTCGACAAATAACTGGTTACACGACAAATTTACAGCCGAAATGGCAGGGTCAGGTACGGTTGTCAGGTGCGATTATCAAAATAGTGGTCGAGGACAGCGAGGTAACAGATGGCTGAGCGAACCTTCATCCAACTTATTGTTTAGTTGTTTGGTAGAGCCCAAACAACTGTTAGCATCCAATCAGTTTGTGCTTTTGGAAGCGGTTGCTCTTTCAGTTTGCGATTGGGCTGAATCAAATCATATACAATCAGTTATAAAATGGCCAAATGATATTTATGTAGGAGAACGAAAACTGGCAGGCATTCTTATTGAAAACATGTTGCAGGGAGAGTTTATTACAGCATCGATTGCAGGAATTGGGCTAAACCTGAATCAAACCGAATTTTCGGATGAGCTGCCAAACCCGGTTTCGCTAAAAAACTTAACGGGAAAGAACTATCAGGTTAAAGAACAACTTGTTTTGTTACTGGAGTTCATGAAACGACGGTATTTCCAGGTAGAAAATGAGGAATACAATGCGTTGCATAACGATTATCTCTCAAAATTGCTGAGATATAAATTAAAAGGACTGTTTGCCCAGAATGAAATTTTGTTTGAGGCTGTACTTGAGACTGTTGAGCCTACCGGCGAGATGGTGTTGCGGCATGAAGATGACACTTTTCACCGGTATGCTTTTAAAGAGGTAAAGCATGTTTTTAGCAGAACAAGCAAACCCGATATAGTTGCTTGATCTGGCAAATGAATGTACCTTGTATCGGACTGATTAATTTTATTTGAATTTAGTTTTCTGAAAATAAGATGTTTAATTAAAATAGTTGTTTGTGAGACCAATAAAGAACCCTTTTGTACATCTCGATGGTTATAACTGTTTTGGATGTTGTCCCGACAATGAGAATGGTTTAAGGTTAAGGTTTGAAGAGGATGGTGATTGGGTCGTGTCAAAATGGACGCCAACTTCTCAGTTTGAGGGCTATCATGGTGTGTTGCATGGAGGAATTCAGAGTACGTTGTTTGACGAGGTTGGAGCTTGGGTTATTTATGTAAAGGCTGCTACGGCTGGTGTAACTGGTAGAATGGATGTGCGTTATCGTAAACCTGTTTTTATAAATAAGGGAGATATTACTTTAAGGGGGCGCTTACTGGAACATAATCGCAGACTGGCAAAAGTGGAAGTTGAATTGCTTGATGCGTCGCAGCAAGTTTGTGCACAAGCTATTGTTGAGTATTTTTTGTTTTCTTCTGAGAAGGCAAAGTCCGAATATTATTATCCGGGCCTTGATTCGTTTTTTGAGTAGAAATTTGATTAATAGAACTATAGAATGAAAGAACAAATGAGTTCTCAATTTGATATAAGTGTTGAAAGAAAAAATACCAATTGTTTGCAATACGACGCACTTGGTAAAGTGTTTGGTGCTGAAGACGTCCTTCCAATGTGGGTGGCAGATATGGGTTTCCGGGCTCCGCAACCAGTGTTGGATGCGCTCTCTCAACGTATTGAACATGGCATATTTGGATATGGTTTAAAGTCCGAATCGTGGTTTCAGTCAATAACAGATTGGATGTTAAAGCGTCATCAATGGTCGATAGAAAATGAATGGATTAGCTTTTGTCCGGGAGTGGTGCCTGCTTTTAATATTGCAATAGAAGTGTTTACGCGTCCGGGAAATGGAATACTTATTCAACCTCCTGTTTATCCTCCTTTTTTTGATGCCGTAACCAAGCGTAACCGTGTATTACTGAGCAATCCTCTTATTAAAACAGAAGATGGTTATGCGGTTGATTTTGATGATTTTAAAATAAAAGCAAAAAACGCAACAATGTTTATTCTTTGCAATCCGCACAATCCGGTTGGACGAGTGTGGTCAAAGGACGAACTCTTAAAAATGGCGGATATTTGCTTGAAAAACAATGTTTTGATTGTTTCAGACGAGATTCATTCCGATCTGGTTTTTAAACCTAATAAACATATTCCAATGGCATCGTTATCGCCAGAGATTGCTGATAAAACAATTACTTGCATGGCTCCGAGCAAAACTTTTAATTTGGCAGGACTTGCCAGTTCGGTCGCTATTGCTTCGAATGCAAAGTTGCGCAAGGGTTTTCAGCAATGGCTGGCATCATTTCATTTGGACGGAGGGAATGTGCCTGGCATTATTGCACTTGAAGCTGCTTATCGTTACGGCGAACCGTGGCTCGAAGAATTGCTGGATTACATTGAACGTAATTTTGATGTCTTCCGTGAAGGATTGATTTCTCGTATTCCTCAGTTGTCAATGACTAAGCCGCAGGCGACTTATCTGGGATGGGTTGATTTTAGCAAATTAAATATGGATAGCAAAGAGATAAAAAAACTGATAATCGAAAAAGCAAAGTTGGGTTTTAATTCGGGTGCAAGTTTTGGAGAAGGAGGCGAGCAGTTTATGCGGGTTAATTTTGCAAATCAGAGATCTATTGTGTGTGAAGCACTTGATCGTCTTGAACATGCGTTGAAATAAACTTTATTTAACTTTTTTGTTTTCTTTAAACGCATTTTATATAATCTGAGTTCTGTTTTATACTTTAGCAGGTAAATCAATTTTAACGGGTATCAATTGTGCATTATGGCAAAACAAACCTACAAGTTATCGGTAAGTGTTAAAATAGGCATTACGTTTGGCATTCTTATTCTGTTTTTTGTTGCAGCATCACTTTATTCGTTAAAAAGAATGAAAGAGATGAGTCGCAATGTACAGTTTATGGATCAGGTGCTTGATAAATCAGAATCGGCTGTTGATGGTTTGATCGTGTCTGTTATTGCGGTCGATAAAAATGCAGCTCGGTTTGTTGCTAAATCTTTCGATAATGTTGTAAAACAACAGTTTATAAAAAATACTGCAACAATTGATTCGATTTCGGCATCATTAAGTTTGCTTACCTCTCAGTGCGATTCTCTTAAATTAAAATATGCCAGTGTCGTTCCTTCTATTGAGTCTTTTAAAAAACAGTATGCCAGTTTGAAAAAGCTGTCGCTAAGTTCTGGACTGAAACACGATACTTCAGCTCAAATCCAATTGAATGTGCTGGTTAGCAATAATTCAATTTTGCATCAGCATTCGCTTGCTCTGACTGATAAGCTTGCTGCCTTTAAGATACAACTGAATACTATTCATACATATTATCTGAATCAGGTACAACAAACAACCAATCAATTACAATCGCGGTTTACATTTTTTATTGTTCTTTTTATTATTCTTTGCGTATTGCTTGGCGCTTTTATTACATATATAATTGTAAAACCTATTCGATATATTAATAGAGAGTTACATGAAATGGGCAAAGGTATATTGCCAAAACAACCGCTTGATGAAAGTTCTGATGAAATTGGAAGTATTGCCTTAAATGTTAATACGGTAGTTGATGGCTTGCGAAAAATTTCGTTGTTTGCTAACGAAATGGGAAAAGGAAATTTTGACAGTTATTTTGAACCTTTAAGCGAAAAAGACACACTCGGAAATGCTTTAGTGCGTATGCGCGAGGAACTTAAGCAGGCATCGGAAGAAGAAACAAAACGTAAGAAAGAAGATCTGCAACGAAACTGGGCTTCGCAGGGTATTGCCCGTTTTAGTGAGATTTTGCGCGAGAATAATAATAACCTCGAAGAACTTAGTTTTAATGTTATTAGCAATTTGGTGAAGTATCTTGGCGCTAATCAGGGCGGTCTTTTTATTCTTAATGAAAATGGAGGCGTCGCGAGTATTGATATGACTGCCTGCTATGCGTATAACCGTAAAAAGTTTCTGAAAAAAAGTTTTAAACCCGGCGAAGGCCTTATAGGGCGTTGTATGCAGGAGCAGGAAAGTATTTTTCTTACAGATATTCCTTCGGGTTATGCCGAAATTACTTCAGGTTTGGGAGGTGATGATCCCTCGTGTTTATTTATAGTACCGCTCAAGGCAAACGAAATGGTTCACGGGATTATCGAAATTGCATCGTTCGAAATATTAGAAACTTATCAGATTGAGTTTATTGAGAAGATTGCCGAAAGTATTGCTTCAACTATTGCTACCGTAAAAATTAACATTCAAACAAAGCAATTGCTGGAACAGTCGCGTCGTCAGGCTGAAGATATGGCAACACAGGAACAGGAAATGCGACAGAATATGGAGGAACTTCGTGCAACTCAGGAGCTTTCAGCGCGTCGCGAAGCTGAGCTTTTACGGCAAATTGAAGATTTGAAGAAACAGATATAAGAAATTAGTAGCTTTTTTTACTTATTAAAATTGCTATATCGTCTATAAAATCAGGAACTTCCAGCATTGTTTTACCTTTGCTGAAAATGACATCTGTAGTTTCTGATGCTATTTTACCGGCAGAGGGATCCCAAAAAGTAACGGAGTAGATACCATCTTCTTCCAGATTTGTCTTTTCGATAGTAATTGTTTCTGCTTTATGCATTTTGTCGTGAATACCATTTGCAGATGACAGATAAACCATAATTTCGTGTGGAGACGATACTATTATTCGTGTTTTATACAATCGTCCTCCCGATATTTTTCCTCCATAGGTTATGTTATTGGTGTTATCGGCAGAACTCCAGAATTTTAACAGGGAGGCGATATCGGATGTTAATTCTTTTTTATTCGATAATGCTTCCCAGTTTTCTGGTAAATTGCTATTTGGTAATGCATTGATAAATTGACAATCGTTTAAATTGTATTGCCACAGGTGTTTCCGTATTCCAATTCGGTCATTTCCCGTTGCAAAATAGCTGTTTTCAATAGCTATGTATGGCTTTGTGTACTGTGTTTTATAATATAGCGCTTCTTCGGGCAACACGGTTGTACTGTTTATCATAACAGACAGCTTGGTATTGCTGAAAATCCAGTGTTGCTGATATTCGGATAAACCGCCAACATCCAGTCCGACAATAAATTTACGTTGTGGCTGCAATTTATTCCATACATTTTTCAGATGGTCAAGTAGTTGATTTATCCATAGTTGTGTTTTCCCCCATTCGCCTTGATTATCGGCTAAACGGTATGTCAGATCGTAGTAAATATTGTCTATATCAGATGTTTCGCCCAATATTTTTTGGAAAAATCTTTTCTGAATATTAAGTAAAGCTGAGTCATGGTCGGCAACCGAATGGTAAAAAACAAAATTTCCGGACGAAAGTGTATCGGTGCATTCGTTCACATTGTTGTCGGGATTGAAAAAATTACCAGACCAACCGGTTTCTATGTTTCCCGAAGGTTGCATTTGTCTGTTATTCCACATAATAAGATGCAGAAAAATGCCTTTCGATTGTAAATAACGACATTGCTGACGAAAACGATACCACCAATGCTCGTTGAAGCGTGTTAAATCAAATTGTCGCGAGCCTGGAGAGGTTTCTGCAAACGGAAATTCGCATTGCGCTTTTGTACCTCCGTGACTTAAATAGAAATTTTCGACAGATTTCCAATTTGTTGGTATTGAGATAATAAGATTAGTAAGTCCGGTTTTTAGCAACTCACCTGTCCATTTTTTATAGTCGAAATGAGAACTATCAGCCCAAAATAAAAAATCGGCCATACCTCCATATGCGAGCAAGCGCTGATCGTTATATGTAAAATATGCCTTATCGGTTCCTTCACGGGCAATATTAATACCCGCACTCCTAACAGAGGCGGATATTAATATTCCGGTAATCAATACGATAAGGTGATTTTTCATGAAAAGTTATTGTCTGGCACTTCCTGAAAACGTTGTAAAAAGAAACTTAGTATACGTTTTTTTAGTCAAATTTGATGTCCTTCACTTTTAATTGTATACTTGATTTTCCTCTGAAATTGTTTTCGTCGAGTGTATAGCAAATATCAAAAGGTATGCCCGAAGTAACTTTTTTATAATGTTTCGATAAATTAAAGCCAATGGCCTGATAAACTTTAAAGGGCTCTTTTTCCTGAATAAGTGTCATTTTAAGATGCTCATTATTATTGCCAACCGATCGTCCCATACCATTGTCTATTACATTTTCGGTCATAAAAACCGGAGCCATATTTTCGGGCCCAAAAGGCTGAAACTGACGTAAAATGCGATAAAATTTTGGTGTTATTTCATTTAATTCAAGCATCGTATCTATCTCAACAACAGGAATTAATTGAAAAGCTTCAATATTCTCGGTTACCACCTGCTCAAATTTATCGATAAAACGGGTGAGATTTTCTTTTTTTAACGTAAGTCCGGCTGCATACATGTGTCCGCCAAAGTTTTCAAGCAAGTCGCTGCATGCTTCAACTGCTTTGTACAGATCGAAACCCGGAACCGAACGTGCCGAACCTGTAACCATTCCATTTGACTCGGTGAGTATAATCGTCGGCCTGTAATACGTGTCTATAAGTCTCGATGCCACAATGCCCACGACACCTTTGTGCCATTTTGGATTGAACAGCACGGTGCTTTTTTTATTTTGCAGTTCGGGGCGAGCCTCGATATGAGCCAATGCTTCACGAGTTATTGTATTGTCGATGTTTCGGCGTTGAATGTTGTATGCATTAATAACATCGCAGCGGGTTCTCGCAATTTTATCTTCGTCCGAAAGCAAAAGCTCAACCGAGCAGCGTCCCGATTCTATTCTTCCGGCAGCATTTATACGAGGTCCTATTTTAAAAACAATGTCTTCTATAGTGATTTCCTTTCCCGTAAGTCCGCTCGAATCAATAATGGCTTTCAATCCCTGTCTGGGCGATTGGCTAAGTTGTTGAAGTCCAAAGAATGCCAGCACGCGGTTTTCACCAGTAAGCGGAACAATATCGGAAGCAATACTAACAACTAATAAATCAAGATATTGATTTAATTCAGCTTTGTCTATCTTGTATTTATCGCAATAGGCTTGCGTGAGCTTAAAGCCAACACCGCAACCCGACAATTCTTTAAACGGATAATTGCAATCGGGTTGCTTTGGATCTAGTACAGCAATGGCATCCGGAACTTTCTCTCCTGCCGTATGATGATCGCAGATGATAAAGTCGATATTGTGCTCGGTAGCATATTTTACTTTTTCAACCGCTTTTATGCCGCAATCGAGTGAAATAATAAGTGTAAAGCTATGTTCGATAGCATAATCAATGCCTTTGTACGAAACACCGTATCCCTCGTTATAACGGTCGGGAATGTAGAAATCGATATTTCCGGAAAGGGATTTCAGAAACGAATACATTAATGCAACCGATGTTGTTCCATCAACATCATAATCGCCATAAACCAGTATTTTTTCCTTACTAACCAATGCCTGATGCAGCCGTTCAACAGCTGCATCCATGCCTTTCATCAGAAATGGATCGTGAAGGTTGCCAAGATCAGGTCTGAAAAACTTTTTTGCCTGATCATAATTTTTTATTCCGCGTTGAACGAGTAGTCTTGCTAAAGGGTACTCAACACCCAATGCCCCGGCGAGAGCTTGAATGTCGGATTCTTGCCCCTGCTCGCGGATGATCCATTGTTTTTTCATCGATGTCGTTTACTTTACATCGCTTGTGTGGATCGAATTGATCTTGTCGAGTCCTAATTCTTTAGCGGAGATTTCACGCATCTCAACTTTTCGTACTTTTCCGGAAACGGTAACCGGAAATTCTTTTACAAATTTCCAGTAACGTGGTATTTTAAAGGTTGCAACCTGCCCTTTGCAGTAGCAAAGCAATTCTTCTTCCGTAATGTCGTACCCGTCGCGTGCAATAACCCATGCACAGACTTCTTCTCCGTACTTTTCGCTTGGAACGCCAATAACCTGAACATCTACAACGGCTTCGTGTTTCATGATAAATTCCTCGACTTCGCGAGGAGAGATGTTTTCGCCGCCACGGATAATAATATCCTTTATACGTCCGGTAATGGTCAGATAACCATCATCGTCCATAATGCCAAGGTCTCCGGTGTGCATCCAGTGGTTACTGTCAATGGCTGCGTTGGTGTCGGCTTCATTTTCCCAGTAACCCATCATAACCGAATAACCACGGGTACAAACTTCTCCTACTTGTCCGCGGGGAACTATTTGTTTGGTTACAGGGTCGATAATTTTAATTTCGACATGCGGCATTACAGTTCCAACCGAGTGTACTCGTTTGTCGAACGGATCGTCGGCATATGTCATGGTTGAGGCAGGTGATGTTTCGGTCATGCCATATGTAATGGTCACCTGCTTCATATTCATTTTGTTGATAACGGCTTTCATCGTTTCGACCGGACAAAGCGAACCTGCCATAATACCGGTACGTAAAGACGAAAAATCGTATTTACTGAAATTCGGATGCTCCAGCTCTGCTATAAACATGGTGGGAACGCCATGTAATCCTGTGCATTTTTCATCCTGAACCGTTTTCATGGTTTGCTCGGCATCGAAAGTTTCGCCGGGAATGACCATGCAGGCTCCGTGCGTTGTTACGGCCATATTTCCCAATACCATGCCAAAGCAATGATAGAACGGAACGGGAATGCAAAGCCGGTCTTTTTCTGTAAGATACATTCGCTCTCCGATAGAAAAACCGTTGTTGAGAATGTTATGGTGTGTAAGTGTGGCCCCTTTGGGGTAACCTGTTGTTCCGGAGGTGTATTGAATGTTTACCGGATCATCAAATTGTAAGGTTGCTTCAATCTCGTCAATGGTTGAGGCTGGAATGCTTTGCCCTTTTTCGATGAACTTGTCCCATTCTTTGTCTATGATTATCGTGCGTTTGGGATACGGGCAGTGAGGACGAATGCGGTTGAGCATTTCGATGTAGTCGGTTTTTCTGAACCCTTTTGCCGCAATAAGTAAATTGATGCCCGATTGACGTAATGCGTATTCTAATCCATTGGTTTTGTAAGCCGGATTAATGTTTACCATAATGGCTCCTACACGTGCTGTTGCGTATTGAACAAGAACCCATTCGAAACGATTGGCCGACCAGATTCCTACACGGTCGTTAGGTTTTATGCCATAAGCAACTAACGAGCGGGCAACATCTTCTACTTGCTTCCAGAACTCATTATAAGTGGCTCTGTAATTTTGGGAGGCGACAACCAAAGCTTCCCTGTCTCCAAATTTTTCGACTATCCGTCGGAGATTCTGCCCGATTGTTTCGCCCATCAACGGAATATTTCCGACTCCATTACTGTAAGAGAGCGCTTTCATGATATATAGTTTTTATTGTTTGCTGTTGTAGTTGCCCGAATGTTAAACCGTAAGGGAATACGTCGGGGAAATAATCATTTTTTGATTACGAAGACCGCAAAGTAAGTATTTTTTTCGAATTTTTGTCCGACAACAGATAGTTTGTAAGCTCATGCAAAACTTGTTTGTACATTAATATTTTAAGTGTTTTTCTTTGCAATTATTTGATTTGTAATGAATTGTTTTCTGTTTCGCTAATGCCCTCCTTTCGTTTATGTTACGCTAACGCTTAATTTGCAGATGATAGTATGAGCATATATATAATTTTGGTACCCGTTTCTGCTTTTCTGCTTTTAATATACTGTATATTATTATGTTATGTTGTTGGTTAAGAAAAGTTGTCTCTTTGTAGCAAGTTTTTGCTGGAAATACCGTCAATAGGAATGTTTGATGTTTATTCTATTTCTTAAAAAACGGAACCATGTATTTAAAAACGGTTTTACTTTTTTTTATTTCGTTTTTAACCAGTGCTTTATATGCACAAACGTCACAAATATCGGGACGTATTGTTGATAACGATAAATTACCTATACCTGGTGTAAATGTAATTGTTACAAGCGCTAGTGATAGTACGAAGCAGTTTATTGCGGTTACAGGCAAAGAGGGATATTTTAAGGTAACGGGTTTACAAAAAGGTAATTATCGATTCAAAGCAACTTTTTTAGGATACCGGAATATTAACCGGATGCTTAATTACGATGGATCTGGTTTGAATATGGGTCAACTTACTATGAAAGAAAAAGTTACTAACATAGCAGAGGTTCAGATAAATGGGTATATACCACCGGCGGTTCAGAAAGGCGATACTTCCGAAATGCGTGCAGATGCAGTAAAAGTTAATCGAGACGCAACAACCGAAGATTTGGTGAAAAAAATGCCGGGCATTACCAATGATAATGGAACGATCAAATCGCAAGGCGAAGAAATTAAGAAAGTTCTGGTTGATGGAAAACCTTTTTTTTGGCGATGATCCCTCACTGGCTTTAAAAAATTTACCAGCCGAAGTTGTTGACAAGGTTCAGGTGTTCAATAAAATGAGTGATCAGGCGCAACTTACGGGATTTGACGATGGTAATTCTGTTAGAACCATGAATATTATAACCAAGCAGGATCGTCGTAACGGATTGTTTGGTAAGTTATATGCTGGTTCCGATTTTCAGGATAAATATGTGGCTGGCGGAAATCTGAACTATTTTAAAGGAGATCAGCGTTTTACTATTCTGGGGCTGACGAATAATGTTAATCAGCAAAATTTTGCGGCACAAGATTTATTTGGTTCTGGCGGTGGCCGTGGTATGGGCTCTTTTATGGTTGGTCCGCAAAGTGGAATTACTAAAACCAATTCTATTGGGTTGAATTATAGCGGAAGTATCGGTAAAAAGCTCACATTGTCAGGAAGCTATTTCTTTAATAATACACGAACAAACAGTACTGAAGATATTAATCGCGAATATATTCAGCAGGATTACTCCAATAAATCGTATTCAGAAAGCAGCAATACGTTGAAAAAGAATTATAACCATCGGTTAAATCTTCGACTCGAATATGCGATTGACTCGCTTAATACGTTAATAATGGTGCCGAGTTTGAGTTTTCAAACTAATAATTCGGATGTTAAGGATTTGAAAACAACAATATTGACAAACGGAGGCTCGATTATCTCATCTCAACAGACCGGTACTGATCTTAACGGCTATTCGCTTTCTAATCAATTAATATTTCGTCACAAATTTGCAAAAGCTGGTCGATCTGTTTCCTTGGGCGTAACAACTTCGGCAAACAAGAAAAATTCTGATAATACCAATAATTATACAACGATTGAATCGCAGGATACTATTCCCGTGAGCCAGTATACGGATGGAAAAGTTGATGGATACACAGTGTCTTCCAATTTAGCATATACCGAACCTGTTGGTAAAAGAGGAATTATACAGTTGGCCTATAATACATCTTATACGAAGAATAACACCGACAAAGAAACGTATAATCTGGATGCAACGGGTCTTGCTCAGGAACGAATAGATTCTCTGTCGAATGTGTATAATAATCATTACATTACGAATAGAGGAGGCGTGAGCTATCGATATCGTAATCAGGGATTTAATTTAGCTCTAGGCGTCGATTATCAGCGAGCTGATCTGACAGGACATCAGACTTATCCAAGTTCAACCGAGGTTCGTAAAACCTTTGATAACTTTCTGCCTAATATGATGTTAAATTATAAGATTTCGCAGAAAACTAATCTTCGTGTGTTTTATCGTGCATCAACGAATGCTCCTTCCATTTCTCAGTTGCAAAATGTTATCGACAACTCTAATTCATTGATTTTAAGTACAGGTAATCCAAACTTAAAGCAGGAATATAGCCATAATATCTTTGGTCGTTTTTCTACTGCAAATCCGACCAATGCCACAAACTTTTTTCTGATGTTTGGAGGTGGATATACTTTAAATAATATTGGGACACAAACTATTACAGCTAAAAAAGATACGCTGCTACAAGATGTCAATGTTTTACTGAAACAGGGAATTCAGCTTTCGCGGCCTGTAAATCTCGATCATTCCTGGAATTTCAATACCATGGGATCCTACGGATTTCCTATTCCTCTTATTAAGAGTAATTTAAATCTTATGTCTGGCTTTACATACACCATTACACCTGGCTATGTGGGCGAAGAACTTAACCGGTCAAAATCGAGTAGTATTACTAACGGATTGGTTTTAAGCAGCAATGTTAGCGAAGATGTCGATTTTACTGTTTCGTATAATTCAAACTATAACATGGTTCGCAATACCATTCAAAACCAGTCGAAAACAACCTATTGGTATCAGACAGCAGGACTGAGTTTTAATTGGGTAATTTGGAACGGAATTGTTTTACGGAATGATGTTACCGGACAGTTTAATCGTGGTTTATCTTCCAATACCTATAACCAGAATTACGTGCTTTGGAATGCATCCTTAGCTAAGAAACTGTTTAAGAGTCAGAAAGGAGAAATAAAGCTAAGCCTTTACGATATATTAAATCAGAATAAAGACATTAGCCGTACAGTTAATGCTCAATACATACAAGATTCCCGATCTAATGTTTTGAAACAATATGTTTTGCTGACATTTACCTATACATTCAGGGAATTTGGACAGCAGGGACGTCCGCGTGGGGATCGTGATTTTGATGGTCCTCCGATGGGCCCTCCTCCTGGTGGTGGTGATCGGAGAATGGGCCCTCCTCCTGGTGGCGGCGGTGGATTTCATCCTCCAATGATGAACTAATAAAAAGAGAGGCAGAAATTAATTTAATTTCTGCCTCTCTTTTTTATATAATTAAAAATCAAAGCCTTCTGTTTGCCAATGAATCTGAAACGGCTTCGTAACCATAAACAATTCCTTCCATATCATAACCCGGATTGTCGCCATACCCTCCTTTAGCTTCGGCATGAGTAACCAGTACGACAACGCCACCTAAATTCGCTGCTTTTTTTTGTAATTTAATGATGGTACTTTTTTTAGCCGCTGTCATATTTCGACTACTTGGCGATGCACTGGCCGAAACCATGCCACATTTGTACATGCCTTCTACGTCCGACTGGTTTTCGGTTACAATTACAGCTTGCCAGCTGGTTGAACTAACCTGTTCGAATACAGGCTTGTTGAAAACGTCAACTCTTCCGTTACGGTAGATTATTTTTTCAACTTGTTTTCGTTCTATTTCTGTATTTTCGCCCGTCGGAGTTTGACAGTATATTTTGGTCGAACTTATATTGTTAACCTGAGCAGGAATTTTTTTGCGGTTCAGCATTACAATGGTGTCCGGAACCTGCGGCGCCGGTTTTGAGTTAACGACAATGCTTTCTTCAGAAATGAGGATTGCTATAAAAGAAGAAACGAATAAGAGACGTTTTATCATGCCTGCAAAATGTTTAGGCAAAAATAAACATATCTTACCAATACAGTAGTTATTCTGTTTGTTAAACATCTGAAAACACTTTGAGTAATATGAAAAAAAACACAGCACTTTCTTTAATCGTTTCGATTTGGATTTGGACTTTCTTCCTTACAACATCAATTCCATTGTTGTTGCTGGTGCTTATGGCTCGTATTATAAATCAGCCTTTTGGTAAACGATTAGGGTTGGTGCATCGGGCATCTGCTTTTTGGGCTCGGGCTTTACTTGTTGCTTGTCCTTACTGGATGGTTAAATATTTTGATTTGAACAAGATGCCTCGTGAACAAGCGTGTGTGTTAGTTTCAAACCATCAGTCGTTACTTGATATTTTGGTGTTGTATCATGTAAATAAGCAGTTTAAGTGGGTGTCTAAAGTCGAAAATTTTAAAATTCCGATAGTTGGTTGGGTGTTGCATCTTAATCGGTATTTGAAAATTGAGAGAGGAAAATCAGCTTCAGCCAATAAATTGCTGGCCGATGCTCGTCAGGCACTTCAGCATAAAAGTTCGTTGATGGTGTTTCCCGAAGGAACCCGATCGGTTGACGGAACAATGAAGAGTTTTAAAGACGGCGCTTTTTTAATGGCGAAAGATAACAATGTTCCAATTGTTCCTATAATGCTTGATGGTAATTACTTATCGTTACCTAAACACGGGTTGCTGTTAAAGCAGGCAAGCCATATTGTAGTGCGTATTCTCGATCCTATTCCTGTTGAAGTTGTTCGCGAAAAATCAGTAAGAGAGCTTGCTGCACTTTGCCACGATCGTATTGGTGCAGCGTTGGACGAACACCGGAAATCTGATGTTCGGGCTTGATTTTGCTGCTTGGGTACAACGTGCGGGGTATCGGCGAGATCAGAAAGGGATTCTTCGCCGTTATCGTCGCGAAGCCGAAAATTGGAAGCCTCATCTTTCAAAAACCAGAAACTGCATTTGCAATTTTATTGAAGGAAAAACAGGCAAAGTAGCTGTTCTGGGCAGTGGATGGCTGCTTGACGTGCCGGCTGATGCTTTGGCGAAACAGTTTGATGAAATTGTTTGTTACGATTTGTTGCATCCTAAAAAGATTGTAAAACAATCCTCTTCTAATCCGAAATTCAGGTTTGTTGAAAAAGATATCACGAACGGACTTTCGGATTGGGCTTTGCAACAACCGGTTTCCGATGGCAAACCTTTTTCTGCTATTCCTGAGTTTGGCGGTTTTGCAGAAGGTAATATGTTTGATGCTGTTATTTCGGTAAACCTTTTGAGCCAGCTTGATGGCCTGGCAATTGATTATCTGACAGATGAAAAAAACTATTCTGCTGAGAATTTGTTAGTTTTGAGCCAGTCTATTCAGCAACAACATATTAACTCGTTGCCTAAAGGAAAAACGTTGTTAATTACGGATACTTTTGAATTTGTATTTGACGAAAGTTCGAACGTTGAGCGAAAACTCGTTCATGCACAATTGCCCCCGTCGTTCGATTCCTGGATCTGGACGTTTGATACTCATGGACTTTATATTAGCGGGAAACAGGTGAACATGAAAGTGGAGGCTTTTCTACTTTAAAGTGCTTTTTGATGAATCTGAAACTTGTTGATATTCATACGCATTCATTAACGCATTCAGACGAAATACTGTTTATTCGCAGTTTTCGTGCAACTGAAATTTTATTGCCTGTAAAAGAACAGTTTTATTCGTTTGGTATTCATCCTTGCGATGAAGATATTGAGAGCCAGCTCGATTTGTTTGATAATTTATTAATGACCTGTAAACCTTGTGCGGTTGGAGAATGTGGATTGGATCGTAATGCTGTTCATTCAACAGATTTACAAATGAAAGTGTTTCGGCATCAGGCATTAAAAGCCGAAGAGTTGGGCGTTCCGCTGGTTATACATTGTGTTGGTCGTTTTGATGAACTATTACAATTGAGAAAATCGCTGGATCCAAAGAAAGCATGGATAATCCATGGGTTTACCGGGCATCCGCAAATGGCAGCACAATTAATACAGAAGGGATTTTTGCTGTCGTTTGGTGCTGCTTTGCTTACAGGGAAAGGAAAAGCTGCTTCGGCATTATCTTTTCTTCCTTTTGATACTTTTTTTCTGGAAACAGATAATGTAGCAGCCGATTCGTTGCCTGCTATTTATGAAAAAGCTGCAACTCTTCGAGACTGTTCTGTGGAACAGTTAAAGCTCGAAATCAATAATTTGTATCAGAAAGTATTTGGTGCCTAGCGATAAAGCATCAGCGGATGTACTTTCTTGCCTTTCTTCCCGTCTTTAGGTAAGGCCTCGCCGTTTAATTTTACAATGTAAAAGTACAATCCCTGTTTCGCTTTTTCATTGTTAAGCAATCGTCCATCCCATTGAATGAGAGGTGATACTGATTTGTAGACAAGCATTCCGCCCTGATTGTATACTTCTAACGTATATTCTGAATTGCCATTAGTAGGAATATAGAAAATATCATTTGAATTATCGTCGTTAGGCGAAAAAACATTGGGAAACATGTTTATGCTATCGGTTCCTACTACGTAGGTCGTATCTGAAAAATAGTTGTTTATAACCTTTACGGAAACAGTGTCTTTGTTACTACAGGAAGAACCGGTTGCTGTAATAATGGCTTTGTAGACACCTTGTTTCGTATATGTGTGAGTTGTTGTTGATGCTGAAACTGTTGCCGAAGACCCGTCTCCAAAATTAATGGAATACGTATTGCCTGTTGCGTAGTGTAAAGAAAAAGATATTTTGCCGGTGCTTTCATCTATAGCTGTTGTGGTCAGATAAGCATATGGCTCTACAATTAAGGTTGCAGAGGTGTCCTGTTGTGTGCCTAAAATATCGTTTTGTGAATGTAAATGAATTAGATATAAACCTCCTTTTGTGAACGATTTAGTAATTGTAGCGCCTGTACCCAGCGATTCGTCAGCCTTGCCGGCTGTTGAACAGGTCCACGTATAGGCAAACCCCGAAGATTGTTTGCTTACGGTAAATGTAGCAGAGGTAGTGTTACATCCGGTTGAATTTATGGTTGTGTTGATCGCAATTTTATCTTGAGCCGATATTAAGCCAGAGCCAATAGTTAAAAGGCTGACAATCATGATTAAATTTCTGATGCTATTTTTTTGCTGATTCATGATGGCTGTTTTTATTTTTTGTAAAAGTATAACTATTCGGTTTTTACCTTTCAAAGATGCATATTTTTTTGCTTAAGCGAATGCTTTTGAGTTTTAATACTCCGATTATGCAATCAGTAATTAACTTTGACCTTTCTCTTTCTTTTGGTTTATGAAAATCGTAAAACGAATTATATCATGTTTTAATCGGGCCTGGCGTCCTGCATTGAAGACTGCCGGATGGTTGCTTAAAATAATGATACCGGTTTCGTTGTTAATGGCTTTGCTGCAATATTTTGGATGGCTTACTGTCGTGTCAAAAAGTATTGCACCTTTATTCTCTGCTCTTGGCTTACCTCCGGAGGCTGCTTTTGCTTATTTGTCGGGCTATTTTATGTCTGTTTATGCTAGTATTTCAGCTATGGGCTTTTTAACACTAACTGCTCGCCAGATAACCATATTGGGAATAATGGTTCTGATTTCGCATAACATGATTGTCGAAACTTCGGTGCAGAAAAAAACTGGCTCAAAAGCATGGCGAATGATTCTCCTGCGGACATTGTCTGCTTTTGTTGCGGCGTACGTACTTAATTTGTTGCTTCCTGCCGATAACGTTCTGGTTATTACAGGCGGACAAAAACTGGCAGTCGCTACTGGTATTGTTCAGGTTTTGCAAACTTGGGGAATTGATACGCTTCATCTTGTGATAAAAGTAGTTATATTGGTTACGGCCTTGATGTTTTTACAACGTTTGCTTGAAGAATTTGGCTTTAATACGTGGCTTGCACGGATTTTCGCTCCTGTGATGCAATTAATGGGGCTTCCTCGTGAGGTCTCGTTTTTATGGATTATTGCCAATACGCTCGGACTTGCTTACGGTTCGGCAGTTTTGATAGAACAGGTTGAAAATAAAACAATAAAACGTTCTTCGGCTGATTTGCTTAATCATCATATTGCAGTGTCACACAGCTTACTTGAGGATTCTCTTTTGCTGATAGCGGTTGGCGCTTTGGCTCCATGGATTATTTTTCCGCGTTTGGCAATCGGTATTATCGTCGTTTGGCTTTGCCGGCTAGAGCTGGTTTTTCTTTCATCGGCTTCGGCATTTCGAAAAAATTAATCCGAATATTTATTTAGAATTAATGTAAATTAGCAACTGCTTATTATAAAATCATGCAACAATATCTTGATTTACTCCAGCACATTAAAGAACAGGGCGTTCGGAAAAATGACAGAACAGGTGTTGGTACCATTAGTGTTTTCGGGTATCAGATGAGGTTCGATTTGCAAAAGGGATTTCCTTTACTTACAACTAAGAAACTTCATCTGCGTTCTATTATTTACGAGTTACTGTGGTTTCTTAATGGCGACACAAATATTCAATATCTTAATGATCATAAGGTTACAATATGGGACGAGTGGGCCGATAAAAACGGAGATTTGGGACCTGTGTACGGCTATCAGTGGCGGCATTGGAAAACTCCGGATGGACGAGAGGTTGACCAGATTGCCAATCTTATTCATTCGCTGAAAGCAAATCCCGATTCGCGCCGGCATATTGTATCTGCCTGGAATGTTGCCGATGTTGATAATATGGCTTTGCCTCCATGTCATGCGTTGTTCCAGTTTTATGTTGCCGATGGAAAATTGTCATGTCAGCTTTATCAGCGTAGTGCTGATGTTTTTCTTGGTGTGCCGTTTAACATTGCATCGTATGCATTATTAATTCTTATGGTTGCTCAGGTTGTAGGCTACAAACCGGGTGAATTTGTTCATACACTTGGCGATGCTCATTTGTACCTTAATCATTTGAATCAGGTTGATTTGCAGTTGTCTCGTGAGCCTAGAGTTTTACCTCAGATGAAACTTAATCCTGACGTAAAAGATATTTTTAATTTTAAATATGAAGATTTTGAGCTGTCGGGCTACGACCCGCATCCTCATATTAAGGCGGAAATTGCAGTATAAGACTGATTTATTCTCCGCTGTTTAACTTGTTATCTTATTAGTAATGAACGAACAATATATTACAGGGGTTAATTTAAAAGAACCGATGTTGCGCAAGCCCGACTGGCTTAAAATTCGTCTGGCAAAAAGCGGGGAATACCTTAAGGTGAAGGAACTTATGCATAGTCAGGGATTGCATACGATTTGCGAAAGCGGTGATTGTCCTAATCTTGGTGAATGTTGGAGCAGAGGTACTGCTACTTTTATGATTCTGGGAAATACTTGTACCCGTGCCTGTCGTTTTTGTAATGTTAACAGTGGTAAGCCTCTACCTCCGGATATGGATGAACCTCAGCGTGTTGCCAAATCGATTAAGCTGATGGGACTAAAGCATTGTGTGATAACATCGGTCGATCGTGATGACTTGCCCGATTTAGGTGCGCAATTCTGGAAAGATACGATTCTTGCAATAAAAAATGAAAATCCGAAGGTGACGATAGAAGTGCTTATTCCTGATTTTCAGGGGAAAGAAGAATTGGTGAAATTGGTGGCAGAGGCTAAACCGGAAATAATTTCGCATAATCTTGAAACGGTTCGCCGGCTTACTCCTCAAATTCGATCGAGGGCTAAGTATGAGGTTAGTTTGTCGGTTTTGCGAGCTATTGCAGATACTGGTCTTGTTGCTAAGACAGGAATTATGCTAGGCTTAGGCGAAACCCGTGAGGAAATTCTCGAAACAATGGACGATGCTCTTGCTGCTGGTTGTACGGTTCTTACTATTGGCCAGTATCTCCAGCCGTCCAGACAGAATGTTCCGGTTCGCGAATATGTTACTCCCGAAACATTTGCCGAGTATAAAAAAATTGGATTGGAAAAAGGTTTTCGTTTTGTTGAAAGCGGACCTCTCGTTAGGTCTTCTTATCATGCTGAAGAACAATTGTAATGAAAAACAAGAGCTTAAATATTGACTAACAAAACTTAAGCTCTTGTTTTTTAAGTAGAACCGAGTTTATTCAACTTCAGCTAGAGACTTAGCTTCGTATGCTTTAAGCAATTCAGCCTGTTCTTCGGCGGGAACCTGCGCATATTCGGCAAATTTCATGCTGTATGTTGCACGTCCTGCTGTGATGGAACTTAATGTGGTCGAATATTTGTTCATTTCGGCCAGAGGAACTCTTGCACTTATATGCTCAAAACCTTTTTCACTTTGCATTCCCATAACAACGGCACGACGGGTTTGTAAATCACTCATAACATCGCCCATGCGGTCGGATGGAGTCCAGACATCTACATCATAAACGGGTTCCATAATTTTTGGACCGGCATTTTTGAATGCTTCTTTAAAAGCGTTGCGTCCTGCAAGCTTAAACGAAATTTCATTCGAGTCAACCGGGTGCATTTTCCCATCGTAAATAACAACCCGAATGTCACGGGCATAAGAGCCTGTGAGTGGTCCTTCTTCCATTTTTTCCATAATGCCTTTCAGAATAGCAGGCAAAAAGCGGGCATCTATGGCTCCTCCAACAATTGAATTGTAAAAGATTAGTTTACCTCCCCATGGAAGTTTTATTTCTTGTTTATCGCGGAGTGTTACTTTTATTTCTTTGCCGTTAACCTTATAACTGGTAGGATCCGGGGCTCCTTCAGTGTAAGGTTCTATAACAAGATGAACTTCCCCGAACTGCCCGGCACCTCCCGATTGTTTCTTGTGACGATAATCGGCTTGTGCGGTTTTGGTTATGGTTTCCCGATATGGAATCTTGGGCGCAATAAAATCTGCAGCGACCTTGTAAACATGTTCTAAATGCCATTTCAGAATACTGAGATGGTATTCTCCCTGACCGGAAACAATTGTTTGTTTTAATTCTTTGGAATGTTCAATAACAATAGTGGGGTCGAGAATATGCATTCGGGTTAGAGCTTCATTCAGCTTTTCTTCATCGCTTTCGACTTTGGCTTTAATAGCTGTACGAAATTTGGGTTCGGGAAAAACAATGGGCAGGTACGAAAAAGATACGCTTGGCGATGTAAGTGTTTGATTTGTACGTGTATTTTTCAACTTAACCGTGGCGCCTATGTCACCGGCTACCAATTCGTTTACTTTAATCCGGTTTTTTCCGGCAACGGCAAAAATCTGTCCTAAACGTTCTTGTGTGCCATTGCTGTTGTTTACAAGATCCATTGATTCGGTAACTTTTCCCGACATTACTTTGAAGTATGCAATTTCGCCAATATGAGGTTCAAAACCAGATTTGAATACAAACAGGGATGGCTGAGCTTTTACGTCGCATTTTTCTTCATGACCTTCATTGTCGACCGGAGCCGGAAATTCGGGTGGAGTAGGGGCAACGTTATATAAAAATTCGAGCAACCGGCCAATGCCGATATTCCGTTTGGCTGAAATGCAAAAAACAGGAAAAATATCACGATTGAGTAATCCTAAGCGAATGCCTTTGCGGACATCGCTTACGTCAAGTTCTCCTTTTTCAAAAAAGAGTTCCATGAGTCCTTCGTCGTTTTCGGCAGCTTTTTCGACTAATTTTTGATGGAGATCGGCAGCCCGTTCGGCTTCTTCTGCCGGTATATCGGATATTTCGGGTTTGCCCCCGTCTTTGGGGTACTTGAAATGTTTCATCAGAATAACGTCGATAAACGAGTCGAAAGCTGAACCTTCGTTAAGCGGATATTGAACAACAGTAACGTTTTTGCCAAGTTGTTCTCTGGCCGATTCGAGCGTTTTTTCGTAGTTGGCCTTTTCGTGATCCAGTTGATTAATTACAATAATCATGGGCTTGTTTTGCCGTTCGAGATAACGGGCCTGAATTTCGGTTCCCACTTCCACTCCGGTTTGAGCATTTAGCACCATGAGCCCGGTTTCAGCAACGTTAAGTGCCGAAATGACTCCTCCGATAAAATCATCTAAGCCGGGATTGTCAATCAGATTAAACTTTTTGTCCTGGTATTCGGTGTACAATACCGAAGAGAAAACCGAAGCGCCATTTTCGTGTTCGATGTCCGAAAAATCCGAAGCGGTATTCTTTTGTTCGACTGTGCCACGGCGTTCAATGACTCCACCCTCAAAAAGCATAGCTTCGGCGAGAGTGGTTTTTCCCGCCCCTGAGTTACCAAGCAGCGAGATGTTTTTGATCTGTTCAGTTTGGAATGTTTTCATAATACAGGCAATTAGTAGTTATGGCCGATAGTAAGGCTTCTATATCGAAATCGGGCTTGCTATCTGGTCTGAACAAATTTAATATTTTTCCTGAATGATACAAGTAAAAGACTTTGATAACCAGTGCTGAATAGAAATAAAATACAAATGTTTTTGATATAAAAACGTCTTTTTCAACTTTCGAGCATCGCTTTTGTTTACTTAAAAATCAATACTTCAAAACCATGAAAATTGAAAAGAATAAAACTCAAGAATCTTTTTCTAAATCATTTGAACTTGTTTGTGAAAAGCTTGGTCTTTTAGGTGCTTATTTTGACTCTAACTGTAAATTGTTATTTCATAGCTCGGCAATGATAAATGAGAAATATTTTGATGTGGAGCGTTTTAAGGCTATTGAAGATTTTGATCAGAAGATGAAAAAATCATCATTTGATTTTATGTCTAACGAAAACTCTTCAGATTTAAAGCTTTTTCGTTTCTTTAATTTTTATATTGAAGAAAAAAATCATTTAATGACTTATTCTATTGGTTTTGATGTCTCTGAGTTGAATTTATTGTTGTCAGATCTTGAAGAATGTAAACAGGAAAAAGAGGAATTAAAGAAGAGTCAGCATGTTTTTATGTCAGAATTAACGCACCATATCCGGACTGCTCTGAATGGAATAAATGGATTTGCAGAGCTTCTGAAGTATGAGAAAAATAATATAGATGTTTCTAAAAATGAGAATGTTGAACCGATATTGCAAATAAGTTCTCGTTTGAAATATTTGTTAAACAATGTTCTCGATTCGACTAACGTTGCTAATGATGTTTTGACAATTCATTATAATGAGATTGATTTAAATAAATTTCTAAAAGATCTGTCAGAATCTTTTAGCTTAGAATTGAAAAATACTCAGGCTTCTTTGTTGGTGAAATACGGCTTACCTGAAGCATATTCTTCTGTTATAATGGATAGTTCTCTTGTCTTTATTATCCTTGACGCTCTTCTTCATAATGCTTTTGCTCATACCTCTTCCAATCAGATAGAATTGGGGTATAAACTAGTTGATAAGAGTATTCAGTTATACATCAAGGAAATACCTATGTATGATTCATTTCCAGAAAATAATTCTTCGATTAATAAATTATTTAATGGCTTTGATTTTGATTTTCAGAAATTAAGCAGATTGTCTGATCTGATGAATTGTCGTCTTTGGGTAGAAACTGAGCGAGGATACGGAAATACTTCTTTTTTATCAATTCCTTATAAAGTTACAGCTCCTGTAAAACGTACAGTAACTGGAGGAAGGCCTGTTACCGCTGATTATATAGGAAAAAAAGTATTGTTGGTAGAAGATGATGTTTTTTCAGTTTCTGTTATGAAAAAGTTTTTTTCCGGGCTTAATCTTGATTTTGTCCATACCTCTTTAGGCAAAGAAGCACTTGAAATTTGCAGAATAGATAATAATATAGATCTTGTTTTAATGGATATCCGTCTTCCTGATATATTGGGGACAGAAGTTGCTGCTATTTTGAAGAGAATAAAGCCTGACATTGTCATCATCGCTCAAACTGCCAATGCAATGCCAGAGGATAAAGAAGTTTGTTTTAATGCCGGTTGTGATGATTATATTACAAAACCAATCAATTTTGATGTCCTGAAAAAACTTCTTTATCATTATTTAATAGAAGTTGATGTAAGAGCTTAAACGGAAAAACTGATATTACTATTTTGTAATATCAGTTTTTCCGTTTATAAATTTTGACATCAAGGCATTTTGTAAATAATGGCATTAATGTTCATACCTGCACCAACCGAGGTAAATATTATGTTGTCGCCTGAGTTAAGCTTTTGCCCTTCCATTTCTCCTTTTGCAACCATATCGTACAGAATAGGAACGGTTGCAACCGAATTGTTTCCTAATTTGTAAATGGTCATTGGCATAATGTCTTTTGGCATTTCGCTAATTCCGTAAAGTTTGAATACCCGTTCAAGAATAGCATCGTCCATTTTTGCATTAGCTTGGTGGATAAGTACTTTTTTAATATCGCCAATTGTGAGTCCTGCCTTATCAATGCAGTCTTTTACCAGTTGAGGCACATTGTTAAGCGCGTATTCGTATAGTTTACGGCCATTCATTTTTAGGAACAAGGTGTCGTTAGGATAATTCGGATTGTACGATTCACCCATACGAAGTAAATGTACGTGTTCTAATGTGTCCGAACGGGTTAAATGTGTAAGAATACCAACGGGTTTTTCGCTTTTTACAGCTTCAACGATTACAGCACCGGCTCCATCCGAATAAATCATACTGTCGATATCATGAGGATCGGAAATGCGTGAAAGCGTTTCGGTACCGATAACCAGAATTTTTTTGGCTTCGCCGGAACGGATGTAATAATTAGCCTGAATAAAAGCCTGAACCCAACCCGGACAACCAAAGGTAATATCGTATGCTATACAATAGGGATTGACAATTCCAAGTTTATGTTTTACCTGTGCGGATAAGCTGGGGCAATATGTCGACTTTATATTATCGTGGCGTATATCGCCAAAATTTTGTGCAACAATAATATAGTCTAGTTCTTCTTTGTTTGTTCCGTTCGATTCGAGTGCTTTTTCTGCAGCTAAAAAAGCAATGTCTGATGCTTTTTGACCGTCGGGAACATATCTTCTTTCTTCTATTTCTGTAATTTTCTGAAATTTACTAACGATTTCTTCATTCGTTTTGGCCATCTTCTCGCCATTCGAATTGTAAAATTCGTTTTCCAGGAATTTTTTATTTTTAATAACCTGTGTCGGAACGCAGCGGCCAGACCCAGTTATAATGGAATAAAAAGAATCTTTCATAACTACATTTAGTAATAATTAGGGGTGTAAAGCTAAATAAAAAGTAAAGAAAAATAGCGTTTATCAAAAACTCTTGTCAAAAATGATGTAGACGATAAGCGTTAGATTGTTGTTTATTAATAAATTAAAAGAGGTTTGTCTCTTTTTAGAATGTGGGGCAAGGTATTGCACCTCTGTGAATTAGATTTCTACGATTTGTGCTTATTGTACCCAAATTGTAAATGAATGATATTTCATGAGCTCCGCCTGTATTGGCTATGAGTGGAGATATCGTAAAATCGTAATTATAAGCAATACTATAGGTTTCATTCTTATATCCAAAGAGAAAACAAAGTGCGTCTTGGGCATTTTTGCTTATAAACGGTAGCCCTCTGTACCAGAAACCTGCAAAAAGAGGTGCCTTGAAAAAATAGAAACCTATATCTCCTTGTTTTAGATAATCTTGTATTTTGTAATTAAAGGCTAATGTTAAAGTCGTTTCGTCTCTATGATTAAATTTGTGTGTGACTGGTATTTTTCCTCCGCCATAAATCGAAACTTTTAGCGGTGCATAATGATAATCTTCATTTAAGGATGGTCCGATTTTCATGAGGTGATCTAACGTGGTTCCAAACCAGATGTTTTCGTTATAGAAAAGAGCAGAAGTTGCAAAATCAATATGATGATAATTTTCAGCCGGCGATTCAACTGTTGTCGGTAAAACCTGTTCTCCGAGATACTGATCAGCATAGGTAAGTTTGCCGGGATCAACATTACTCATATAATAATAAATGGCTAATCCTGGAACAAAATAATATTTTTTTGCAATTTTCACCTGATATGAATAGCTGAAATTAAGATCGGTTGTGTTTAGTTTTCCGTTTCCTGCCTGATCTCTTAATATCATTCCGGCTAATCCTGATTTGTATTTAGCAATATATGTATCGTAACTTAAGGCAAAAGTTGTAAAATGGCCAGGCAGATTAGGCCATTGATCTCTGTAGTTAAGCGCTATACGCGATAATCCCGAAATACCAGCATACGAGGGGCCCAGGTATATTGGAGCAGCATAGAACTGTGTAAATTGGGGATCTACTCCTTTTGTAATAAAGGTGAAGATTACCCCCAATATACTCATGCATAGAATCTTTTTCATTCCCTTCCTTTTCTCTGAACTATTCCTTTTTACTATTCTTCGATTCTACTTTTTACGTGAAATTCCATGCATTTGTTACTTTTTACGAACAAGCAGGATGTCTCCGACTTTCTTGAAACTGGTACCATCTGTAAATGTTCCGGTTATAACGTATACGTATACATCCTGAGCTAAAAGTTTGCTCTGATAGTATCCATCCCAACCAATGTCTTTGTCGTTACTTTCAAAAATTTTGACACCCCATCGGTTGAAAATCTGCATATTGAATTTTTCTATGCTTCCTTTTATAACAATCGGATAGAATACGTCATTACTGAAATCGCCGGCATTGTAACGACCATTAGAAGATCCGCTTGGATTGGGTGTAAAGGCACTCGGAAGAACGATTCTTCCTGCGTCTTTAGCTGTAACTTCAAGTGTCGTAGAGTCTGCACAGTTAAACTGTGTTAAGGCTTTTAGCTTAATAACATAAATGCCAGTGTCTTTGTATTCATGCTTCGGATTTGGATCGTTGGACAATACACTGTCTCCAAAAGACCAGATATATTTATCGGCGTATACCGAGGTGTTAAAGCAGCTGATGTGTTGTCCAGGAATGTATACTGTTTTGGGCGAAAAATCAAAGGCTGCTTTCGGTAAGATGTGTACTGTTATTACGGTATCTTTTTCCATTGTCGAACCATCGGGTGCACTTGCTGTCATTTTGACCTTGTATGTGCCGGCATTGGTGAAGGTGTGAATTTCATTCGTATTATCGGAATAATATCCGTCACCAAAATCCCAATGGTAAGGTGAGCCTCCAATTGATTTGTTTACAAAGCTAACTGTAAGCGGTGGACATCCTTCGGCTGTGTCTGGGGCGAAGTTGAGCACAGGCATAACATAATAGGCAATGTTTACAAGGTCGGATGCAATACATCCATCGTTTTCGATAGACCACATAAAGGTGTTTTTACCCGAACCTAACCCCGACACAGTGGTTGAAAAGTTACTTGGATCTTTTATCGTTCCGTTGCCTGCTGTCAGACTCCATGAGCCGGTTCCTTTTGCTGGAACATTACCAATTAGGCTGGCAGTATTGGTAAAGACCACCTGGTCGACTCCGGCATTTACTTCTGCCAGATTATCGGTTACAACAACGTCGCTGTGTAACTGACAGTTCTGATTGGTTGTCGTCCAACGGAATGTGTTGGTTCCGAAAATCAGACGGTTAACTTTTGTCTGATTGCTGTCTGGGTAGGCGAGTAATCCGTTTCCTGCTACTACAGACCAGTGCCCTTTCCCTACTTCCGGAATGTTGGCGTACAACACGGTTGAGTCTGCACAGATAGCCTGTTTAACCCCGGCATAAGGTGTTGTAGGTAAATTATTGGTAATAGTTGCATCATCTTTTGTTGTACAATTGTTGAGGTTTATTTGCCATCTGAATTTGTTCTGACCCGATCCGAGATTCTTGATCCATGAATTAAACTTGGTTTTATCTTGGATGTCTCCGCTTCCTTCGACAATAATCCATTCACCAGTTCCATACGTTGGATTGTTGGCCGACATCTGAACGGAATCCTGACACAGAATCTGGTCTGGTCCGGCCATCGAAATACTTGGCTTATTATTAGTGATTTTGATTGTGTCCGATACAATACATTGTCCGCTGGTTACAGTCCATTTGAAGACATTTGTTCCCTTTCCTAAACGGCTTACGTAAGTGTCGTACTGCTTATCGTTTGCAAAATCGGCAGATCCGGTTATTACCGACCACTGACCGGTGCCAATACTTGGCTTGTTGGCGTACAGGTAGGTGCTGTCAACACACAAAATCTGGTCCTTTCCTGCACTTACGTTTATCGGCTGGTTGTTGGTGACTTTTACTTCGTCTGTAGAGCTACAACCTTTGTTGGTTACAGTCCATCGCAAGGTGTTAGAGCCAAGTCCCAGACTGTCTATGCGTGAATTGTATTTGCTGGTATCGTTAATAAGTCCTGAACCGCTCAAAACCTGCCATTTACCTGAGCCAACCAAAACAGGATTAGCATCAAGGTAAGTTGATTTGCTGCAAACTGCAACATCAGGTCCTGCATAAGCATCGCTTGGCGAATTGTTTGTAATGGTAACATCGTCGTGCGATACACAGGTTTCGTTTGTAATGGTCCATCGCAAGGTGTTTACACCCCGTCCCAGATTCTTTACTTGCGAGTTTGCTGCATGAATATTGTCGAAAGTAGCAGAGCCTTTCCCTCCGACGATAGACCATGTTCCTTGTCCGATAGTTGTTGTATTTGCTCTAAGTAATGCCGTACTGTCGCAAAGTACCTGATCTAATCCGGCATTGGCCTGAATAAATCCATCATAAATTTGTACTTCGGAAAAAGTTGAACATTCGTAATTCGTAATAGTCCACCTTAAAATATTCTTACCCAAAGCAAGATCGGAGGCAACGGAATTGTACTTATTTGTGTCGGCGATTGTTGCCGATCCGCTTTGAACGGTCCATACTCCTTTTCCTATTATAGGCTTATTTCCGCCAAGCATAATGCTGTCAACGCAAATTGTCTGATTAATACCGGCATAGGCCTGTGTTGCTTTATGATTGGTGACAGTTACATCATCGATCGACTTACAGGTACCTTTTGTTATGGTCCAGCGAAGAACGGTTGTTCCGTTCGCAAGCTTATATGCGCTGTTGCTACTCGAAATAAGTGCACTTCCTGAAATAATACTCCAGGCCCCGGTTCCAACTGTTGGGGTGTTGGGGTATAATGTAACCGAATCTGAACAGGTCTTGATGTCGTTACCTGCATTAGCCGTTGTTGGTGTATTGTTTACAATCGTTACAAGGCTTTCCGAATAGCAATTTTCTTTAGTTATTGTCCATTTTAAAACATTATTTCCACTGGCCAATCCTTTTATTTTAGTGTTATAACTGGTTGTATCTGCAAAAGAGCCAGAACCATTGATGACACTCCATTTTCCTGTTCCGTAAATAGGTTTATTGGCTGCAAGAATAGTACTGTCGGAGCATAAAGTCTGTATTGTTCCTGCATTGGCTTCTGTTACGGAGTTGTTGGTGATAAGAACAGTGTCTGAAACCGAAAGGGCACCACCTTTGCGGATTGTCCATTTTAAATAATTTTTACCCGGTGCTAGTCCTGAAACTTTAGTGTTATAAAGACTGGCATCGGCAAAAGTTGCAGCTCCTTTTACTACACTCCATTGCCCGATACCGGTTACCGGTTCGTTGGCCTGTAATGTAGTATGGTCTGTACACACCTCCTGATCGGCTCCTGCATTTGCATTTTCTGTATAGAGATAATCTATGTTTAGTGTATCAGTCAAACTACAGCCTCCTCTTGTTACAGTCCAGAGTATGGTGTTGACTCCAGGATTGAGGCCGGAAATTCTGGATGTTGGGGAATTTTTGTTTTCAAAACTGCCTGCTCCCGAAAGAATAGACCATGTTCCGGTTGTTCCCAATTCCGTTGCTACAGCTGAAAGATGTGTTGTATCGGTTTTGGTAGAGAAACTGTTTCCTGCATCGGGTGTTACAGGTTTGTTATTGATGATATTAACGGTATCGCTGCTTACGCAGGATCCATTGTAAATGGACCAAACTAGTTTGTTTATACCCTGTGCAAGTCCTGATATTGTGGATGTCGGACTTTCGGGATCGAAAATAACAGCCGAACCATTGGCTACTGTCCACATGCAATTAGTTAGTGGCTTTACTGCTTTTAGCGATGTTATTTTTGAACACAAAACCTGGTCTTCTCCGGCATCTACAACTACTTTTTTATTCGTAATCTTTACTGTATCGGAAGCAGAACAACCGTCTTGAGTAATTGTCCAAACAAGTTTATTGTCGCCCATCATCAATCCAAAAACAGTTGAGTTAGGATCGTTAATGTTCGAAACTGCTGCCGGACCAACAATAGTTGTCCATTGTCCTGTGGCGCCTAAGGCTGGTGTGTTGGCTGCGAGTTTTCCTGTTGCCGAACAGGTTGCCTGATCGTATCCTGCATTGACATACGGTTTGTTTTTTAATGTAACATAAAAAGGAGCAGAAACAGATCCTTTTCCACAACTGGTTATACCTCTGACGGTAAAGTATCCTCCGACATCATTATTGGTAAAGTCTACGGCTATCTGATTTGTACCTGCTCCACTTACTATTTTTGCGCCGGCGGGTATTGTCCATTCATAAGAGGTCGCATTGGCTATTTCAGGAAATGAAAATAATCCCCATGTTTCGCCCTGACAAATTTGTGCAGGTCCTGTTATTTTACCGATGGCATCGCCAGGTAAAGAATTTACTGTAATTCCTTTTGCCGAAGATGTTCCTCCGTATCCGCAATTGTTTTTACCTTTTACCGAGAGATCGCCCGAAATGGCAGTGTTGTCAAAATAAACCATTATTTTCCGGGTACTGCCACCTGTAATTATTGTACCGCCTGTCGGAAGCGTCCATTCGTAAGTTGTTGCATAAGGAATAGAATCGGCGACATAACTTACCGTTGCGCCCTGACAAACTGTTGCATCTCCTTGAATACTTCCTGCATCGTAAGGTAATGGATGTTTAATTACCGAAACACCACCTTCCATTTTGTTGGTACAGACGTTTGGCGAAATAGCTTGTACGGTATAAACTCCCTCGTTAACCTGATTACCAAAATCAAGAACAGCTCCTGTCCCTGTTCTTGTAATAGCGGTTGTGAACGATCCGTTCAAAAGTAACTGATAAATGTCATTATTGGTCGATCCGCTTAATCCTATCGGAACACCGACATCTCCTTCGCAAAAATTACCACCTCCGGTTACTTTATAAACCGTGGGTAAAGCGTTGATTGTAATCTGTGCTTTTGCTACCGGACTTTCGCATCCGTAAACATCTGTTTGTGTTGCGTAATACGTGTATATTCCAGATGAGGATATGCTTGGAGTGAAAGAATTTCCTTTGGCAACGGGCAACACTAACAAATTATCGGCATACCATTGAATTGAAGATCCCGATGCGTTAAGGCTTGGAATAGCTGTTCCGCTGCAAATTGCAATATCTGTTTTTTCGAGTACCGGAATATCTGGTATCTTATGTATGATAAGCTGAACGACAATAGGATCACTTTCACAACCTGTTGCCGGCGTTGTTTGGGTAGCGTAATACAGGTACGAACCAACAGCTGTTTTTCCTGTACTGAAACTGTTGCCGGTTCCTAAAAGATTTCCGTTTGGAGCATCATACCATTTTACATCTGTCCCTTGGACGGTAAGTAACGGTGTCGTTTCGCCATAACATATTTCGACAGGGGCAGGTGTTGCTGGTACCGGCGATTTTGCTTTTACCACGAAAGATACTTGTGTAGCGGTACTTTCACAACCATTATCAGGATCTGTCTGTGTTACATAATAGGTGTAAGAACCTGCAATTTTATCAGAAGGCATAAAGCTTGATCCTGATCCGACTTTTGAGGTGCTGGTTGTTGCCGGATCTGTGTACCAGCTAAGCAAACTACCGGTAGCGGTAAGAGGCGAGGTTATGGACTGGATGCAGTTTTCGGCATTATTGGCAAGTGGAGCTGCCGGAGCAACTTTATTCTCAATTACATTAACATCACCGGATGAGGTGCATCCATTGACAGGATTCGTTACCGTAAGGGTGTACACTCCTTTTGTATCCACAAATGGATCCCGGATATCTGCTTGTGATATTTTACCCGGGCCAGTCCAGTTGAATGTTGCTCCGGTTGTTGTCGAAGAACCGTTTAGCTGAACCATACTACGCCTGCAGTTAATAGAATCAGGCTTTGTGTTAATCCATATCTGAGGAGATGTCTTGTCTTCATCTACGCTGATACTGTCAATGTTAACACATCCATTGTGCTGATCTGTTATTTGCAGGTAATATTTACCTGTTGCATAAACAGTAGGATGAGCTGTATTGGCGTTATCTATTTTTGTTCCGGCAACTTTACTATACCACAGGAAATTGACATTATTGGTAGAACTGCCTGATAAAATTACACTGTTACGGGTACAGGTGAGTTTATCGGGACTCTTATTTACTGCAATTGCCGGAGGTGTTTGATTCTTGCCTACGGTGACAGATTTAGTGGATGAACACTTGTTGTCAAGATTTTTAACCGTAACAGTATAATCTCCAGAAGCCAGTACTATTGTATTGGCCGTATTTTCATAACCGGCTTTGATAAGTCCGGAACCTGTGCCACTCGTAGCCCATGAGTATGCTGCTCTTGAGATATTTGCGCTCGCTTTTACCAATACTTCGGAAGTGCTACAGTAAAAACTGTCTGGTTTGTTAATCGTTATTATTGGTTGAATTGTGTTCTGAACAACCGATACCGAAGCAATTCGTTTACATCCTGTTGTATGGCTGGTTACTGTTAGAATGTAACTTCCGGGCTGATCTACTACCGGGTTGTGAGTTGTTTGATCAGAAACAAAATGTCCCGGCGATTCTGTCCATGTATAAACATCGTTTGGATCAGTTGGGTTTCCTGAAAGCGTTACTGTTGTTCTGCTGCAGTTTAATGTATCAGCATAAGGCATTATGTATAAACTTGGTAGTGTAACATCTGCTGCTACATCTACACTTTTCATTGCTGTACATTGACTTGTCGGCTCTGTAACGGTCAACGTGTAAGTTCCGGCTGCATCAACAACAGGAGTAAAGGTGCTGCCTCCTCCACTAATATGGCCTCCGTTACTTACGCTCCATTGCGGATTGGTACCGGTTGTTGCCGAAGCATTTATTGTTAGACTGGTTGTCGAACAACTAATTGTGTAAGGTCCTGGATCTATACTAAATACAGGCGCAGCAACGTTTTTGATAACTGTGACCGACGATTCTGCATAACATCCGCTTACTTTATTGGTAGCTCTTACTTTATAAGAACCCGGATCGGTTACGGTTGCTACAGCTGTATTGGCATTGGAAATAAGCGAGCTACTGGTTGTAGTCCAGCTATATGTAACATCCGAAGTCGGGTTCGAAACGCTTAGGTTAACCGAACTGTTTTTACAGCTCAGTTGATCGGGAGAAATAATAACAGGAGATAATGGTGTCGTATTTTCTAAATTAACTGTAACAGATGCACTGGAAGTACATCCGTTGTCTCCGGTTACAGTTAGAAGATAAGAACCTGCCGCATTTACAACTGGCGAACTGGTATTAGCACCACTAACAATACCTGAACCTGTCCATTGTAATTTTGCATTAGTGGTTGATGAACTGCCAAATAATGTAGTTGTCAGGTTTGTACAGGTAATTTTAGCCGGATTCTGATCAACACTAATATCAGGGACTGTTAAATCATCCGAGACTATTACGCTTTTTGTTGTAGAGCAACCATTGTCGTTATTGGTTACGGTTAGGGTGTACGTGCCCTTTTTAAGAACTGTAGCCGTTAATTGGTTTGTTGCACCAGAAATACTTCCGTCACTGGTAGACCATAACGCAGTAAAGTTGGTAACAGAGGTAGTTCCCGTTAAGGTAATGCCCGATGTCGTTTTACAGGTAAGTTTTGCAGGCGGATTAATATTCAGATCCGGAGGTGTTGTCTGTGAAATGACTGTGATCGTCTTACTTGAAGAGCAACCTGTTATAATATCCGTTGCAGTAAGTGTATAAGTTCCTGCTGCATTTACAATAGGATTGTTAACTGTTGCATTAGAGATTGTTCCGGGGCCTGTCCATAACAAGTCTGCTACCGAACTCGTTGTCGTGGTAACGGTGCTGTTTAACTGTGTGGCTGTTGCAGTGCAGGTTATTGCCGATGGAGTTGTCGGAAAACCAATAGTTGGCGCATTGGTCTTTTTAGAAACATTAACGCTTGCACTATTGGTACAGAAGTTCGACGGGTCAGTAATGGTAAGTTTGTATTCGCCAATGCCATCAACCGTAATTGTAGAAGTGTTACTGGTTGACGTGATATTGCCTCCGCTGACAACCGACCACGAGTACAAGGCATTTGCAACAGTAGAAGTAGCCGAAATGTTAATAGTAGGATTGTTGCAATTTAATATCCCGGGCGTGTTAATAACAGGAATGGCAACGGTTGCGACATTACTTTTAACAGTTATGTTAGCAGTCGATTTACAACCTGTGGTATTATCGGTAGCCGTTAAGGTATACGTTCCGGCCATATTAACGGTCGGAGAGGATGATGTCTGATTTGTAATAGTTGCTCCGGCAGGTCCTCCTGTCCACAGCAGCGAAGCATTGGTTGCTGTTCCGTACAACGATACTGTTGTCGTTTTACAATCTAAAGCATTGGGCGTTGTGTTGATCGTAATTACTGGTGTGTTCCCTCTGTCGTCAATAACCGTTACCGTAGCCGACGACTGGCAACCAGAGCTCGTATTAGTAGCCGTCATGGTGTAAGTTCCGGCACTGCTTACGGTTGGGGTAAGACTGTTTTCTGAGCCAACAGGAATACTGCCGCCATTTGTTGGAGTCCAGATTACAGATACAGGACTTCCTGTGACAGAACCGCCTAATGTTATAGCAGTAGCATTACATGTAATATGAGCAGGAGCTGCAATTGATGCAACCGGTGTTGTTTTGTTTTCGTCAACGCTTACTGTTCTTGAACTGGAACAACCATTATCGGTATCTGTTACCGTTAAAACGTAATTGCCTTTTGATGAGACTGTAGCCGACTTTAGACTTGTGCTGGAAGTAAAAGTTCCGTCGCTGGTACTCCATTGCCATTTATTGTTGGCTGCCGATGAGGTGCCTGTAATAACAGTTGTTGGCGAAGAACAGGTTATCGTCCCGGGCATAGTTGAGAAGCCAATAACAGGGGCGTTGTTATTTTGAGTAACCGTGACAGAAGCCGGAGCAACAGCAGAACATCCGGTTATGGTGTTAGTGGCTGTAAGCGTGTATGTTCCCGGTGCTGTTACAACCGGGTGAGCAGATGAGGCTCCGCTTACAATACCAGGGCCGGTCCACAACAGAGACGCTCCTGTTATATCTGCATTACCACTCAAGGTTACATGATTGTTGTTGGCACAGGTTAAAACATCAGGTGTACTTATGGTAAGATTAAGTAACGGATTGATGGTTAACTTAACTTCAGACGAAGAACTTTCGCAGCCGTAAGTGTCGGTTTGTGTTGCATAGTACGAATAGCTACCTGGTGCCGATGCACTGGTAGGCGGAGTATAGGTCGATCCGGTTCCGATAAGAGTTCCTCCGGCAGCCATGTCATACCATTTTATGGTGGAGCCGGCAGCTCCGGTAGCAGATAATGGCGGATTTGCAGATCCCTGGCATACCTGTTTGTCGGATACGGTAGGTGAAACAGGCAAGCCGTTTATTGTATAACTAACCTGAGTGGCTGCACTTTGATTACCATTTGTTGTACTGGTTTGGGTAACATAGAAGTAATATACTCCTACATTGGTATAACCCGAAGGAGTAAAACTATTTCCGTCGTGGAGCTTTACGCTGAGGGTTGCATCGCTGTACCATTTGATATTGGTTCCAATGGCCGATAGTGTTCCGGCAGCAGAACCGTAACAAATTGTTGCTCCTGTTGCTGATGGCGCTGCCGGTTTTGTTAAATCCTGCGAAACGGTAACGGTTTTACTGTTCGTGCAACCATTGGTTGCAGTAACGGTAAGCGTATAGGTTCCCGGTGCATCAACATTTGTTGTCTGTGATGTTGGTGCTGAAATATTACCCGGTCCTGTCCATTTATAGGTTACATTGGGTGTCGATGAAGTTCCGTTCAACTGAACAGTGGTAACCGTTTTTGTCAGGACATCAGAAACAGGGGCTATAGTTGCATCGGGAGGTATTATACTCTTGTTTACATGTACGGATGTCGTTTTTGAACAACCGTTTGCCGGATCGGTTACGGTTAAATAATAATCGCCTTCATCGTCAACAGGTGTCGATGCTAAAGTCGGATTATAGATATTGCCGGTTCCGGTTGTTGTCCACTTATAAGAAACTCCGCTTGTTGATGAACTCCCGTTTAACGTTACTTTATTGTTGGTGCAATTAATCTGGGCAGGGTTCTGATCAATAGAAACCTGTGGATTTGTTGTTTTTGCAACAACATTTACGGTTTGTGTCGATGTACAGTTGTTGTCATTATTAGTTAATACAACCGTGTAAGATCCTTGCGTTAAAGCAATTGGTGATTGCGTACTTTCTGTGCCTGATTTTATCGTTCCTCCATTGGAAACGGTCCATGCATAAGAGACATTAGTACTTGGTGTTGATGCTGAAAGCTGAACCTGAGGGTTACTGCATGTAATATCAGCAAATGGGGCAATCGACAAGGTCGGATTTGTATTATCCGAATTTACAACAACTACTACTTTACTGCTGCATCCGGTTGTGGGATCTGTTACTTCGAAAATATAATTACCGGGCTGGTCTACCACAGGATTGAAACTTGTTTCTCCTGAAACGATATGTCCCGGTGATGCGGTCCATGTATAGTTCATACCTGATTGAGTCGGCTGCCCCGAGAGTGTAACCTGAGTTTTTTTACAGGTTATTGCATCGGGCAGTGTGTTAACCGAATAGGTAGGTAAATTAGTGGTGGCAGAAACAGACACGTTTGTCGAGGCCGGGCATCCTGTCGTTGCATCAATGGTAGTAAGAGTGTAAGTTCCTGCAGCATCTACGGTCGGTTTGGTTGTGTTGCCATTAGATGCAATATGACCTCCGTTGCTGGCTGTCCATGTCGGATTTATGCCTGTTGAGCTGCTACCGTCAAGGACGATACTTGGAGCAGAGCAAGAGACTTTATAAGGTGCGCCTGAAATTGCAGGTACCGGTTTCGTACTGATTTTGCTTACCGTTACACTTGACTGGTTGCTGCAACCACTGGTACGATCGGTTACGGTTACAGTATAGGAGCCGATGTTATTAACCGTTGCGGTTGAGCTTGTCGGATTAGTTATTGTTCCTGTACCGGTTGTAGTCCATAAATAATTAACATTCAAAGGTGTTGGAGAAACTACAAGATCTGTTGTCGTTTTACTACAGGTTAAAGCTGCCGGAGTTAAAATAACCGGTTGACTAGGGGTTGTCGTATTAGAACTAACTGTTACGGTTCCGGTACTGGTACAACCGTTTACAGGGTCTGTTACGGTTAAGGTATATGTTCCGACTTTGTCTACAGTTGGAGTGGGTGAATTTGCATTGGTAATGGTTGCTCCTGCCGGACCTGTCCATAAAAATGAAGCATTAGCTGTTTTTGAAGTTCCTTTTAATGGTATGATTTTGTTGCTGCAACTTAATTGATCGGGTGTATTGTCAACAGAAATATCAGGAGCTATGTCGTTTTTACTAATTGTTATACTGGCAGTTCCCGTACATCCTGTTGTATTATCTGTAATGGTAAGTGTGTAGGTGCCCGACATGGTTGCAATTGCATTAATATTGCTTGTGCTTCCGGATATTCCACTTGCCGGACCTGTCCATGCTGCTGTATAATTTGTAATGGACGGAGAACCTGCCAGTGAACCGACAAGCGTTACATTACTGGTACAGGTTAATGCCGTGGTAGGTGGAATAATTGATACTACCGGAGCCAAAGCTTTGGCAACGGTAACGGAATTGGTACTGCTGCATCCGTTTACTTTACTGGTAGCTGTGAGACTGTATGTCCCTGGTTGATCAACGCTTGTATTTGCTGCTGTTGGTGTTCCTATTGTACTGTTGCTTGGTCCTGTCCATTGATAGGCATAGGTTGCTGAAGAAGGAACAACGGTACTATTTATCGTACTGGTTGGTGCAGCACATGTGATGTCTGCCGGCAAAACAGGAAATGTTATAACCGGCAATGTCGTATTTTGCTTAACATGCAACATCGCAGTTGTAGTACAGTATGTTGTAGGATGCATTATGGTTACGGTATAATCTCCCGCAGCATCTACTGTTGCCAACTGACTTGTTGTACCTGTTCCGGTTTTAATATGTCCTCCGTTAGAGGTTGTCCATGAATAGGTCGCAGAGGGTGTTGATGTGTTTGCTTTTAATTGTAATGACGATACCGAACAGGTTAACGTCCCTGTATTGTTTGTCGTAGTATCAATAGACACTGCAAGAGGAACGGACAAATCCTGGGTAACGGTTACATTATCGGTTGCTACACATCCGTTTGTACCCGTTGCGGTTACGTTGTAAACTCCGGGTCTGTCTACCAGAGGATTGGCTATTGTATTACCGCCTGTAAAAGTAGCTCCGACTGCTGTTCCGGTGGCTGTCCATACGAAGGTCGAATTTGGAGCCGAAACATTCAGTTGTACTTTGGTTGTTTGGCAGTTTAGTTGGGCTGTTGCTGTTTTGGTAATCACCGGAGCCAGTTGATCTGAACTAATGGTAATCGATTTATTTACAGTACAACCTGTTGCTGTATTGGTTATAGTAACCGTATAAGTGGCAGGTTTATCAACCCGAATAGTTGGCGTGTTAGCTCCCGATACAATATTTCCGCCGGTTGTGTAGGTCCAAGCGTACGAAACGCCGAAGCTACTTGTAGTAGAAGCGGTTAGATCTATTTGTGGATTTGTACAGGTTAGCGTATTATTAAGAATAGAAGACGCTATGCTGGCATTTTGTGGTGCGCTTTTGTCTTCGTTTACGGTAACACTGGCCGATGACTTACAAGAATTTACAGGTTCTGTTACGGTAAGGGTAAAAGTTCCGGCAGCATCAACCGAAGCGGTTGAAGAGGTTGATCCACTTGCAATGTGTCCCCCATTACTGGCTACCCATTGATAAGTAGAGGTTGACGGATCAGAACTTGTATGTCCGGTAATGGTAACGGGCGTTGTCGTACAATTCACTACACCACTGGCTGGGTCTATGGTTACGGTTGGGGTCGGTACTACATTGATGGATACAGTAGAAGGTGTTCCTGTTCCGCAACTGTTAACTCCGGCAACAGTTAGTGTTCCGGATAATGCTGTTGCTGAAAAATCCAGAACGACTGTGTTGTTTGTACTTCCACTATGAATACTTGCTCCTGAAGGTGGTATTGTCCACACATAGGATGTTGCATTGGTAATTGCAGGAACGTTATAGCTCATTAATGTAGAACCCTGGCAAACATTGGCTGGTCCTGTTATTATTCCTGCAGCATTGGGCAATGGCTTCATCACAATAGGAAGAGTATACGCTGTTCCACTGCCGCAAGCATTGGTCCCTTGTACCGTAATGTTGCCGTTAACGGCATTGGTGGCATAAAATACAGTTACGGTGTTGGTGCCGTCTCCTGATGTAATAGTTGCTCCTGTAGGTAATGTCCAAGTATAAGAGGTAGCATCGGTGATACTAGGTGTTGTATAGGTATAGCTGGCACCCGGACAAACACTTGTCGTTCCTGAGATCACAGATGCTGCCTGTGGTAATGTGCCTAATACCACTGTTGCTGATCCGTTCATCTGCCGGCTGCATGAGTTGGTCGCTTTAGCCATCACGGTATAAGTCCCGGCAACGGTTATATTACCAAAGTCAAGTGCCGATCCGTTTCCTTTTAACGCTGATCCGTAAGGTGATGCTCCTCTGTAAAGTTGATACATGGTGCCACTTTCGGATCCGCTTAGGTAAATATGGCTGGTGTTTACAGTACTCGGGCAGAATGTCCCGCCACCGGTAACACTAAAGAGCGCGGGCATAGGCTTTACATACACATCTTTTGCTTTTGTTGCCGAGCATCCTTTTATGTCTGTATATTGATAACTTATCAGCTGATCGGTGTTGGCTTTTCCTGTCGGGTCAAATATTGCGGTTCCGCTATTATCGGTAATGCCGTTTCCGCTGAACGTACCGGTTGTTCCTGTTCCCGGAGCAGGGTTACCCAGTAATGTTATAGGTGTCGCATTTTCACATATACTATCGGGAAGTCCCGAAAAATCAACAGTTGGCAAATAATTTACCGTTATTTTCTTTCGTGCGGAAGAGACACATCCTGTCTGTTGCGGTAACCGGTATACAAGTGTAAAAGTATCGATGCCTACGGGTACAAGCCGCGGATCAAGAATGGCTGTTCCATCTAAGTTATCTTTAAATATTGTCGTTGCCCACCCGGAAGGCCCTGTCCATACGCCATTGCCTTTGTTTCCTGATTGTGGATTGCCAATTATGGTAACAGGTAAATGATCGTGACAGAATATGGAATCTGTTGTAATTGATGTTGGGGGAACAGACAAAACCTGTATTTTGCCTGTCTCACTATTTGTACAGCCTTTGGTATCTGTATATACATATTGTATAGTATGGAAGCCGACTCCTGCGGTTACCGGATTGAATTTGTCACCCGAAACAGCACCTGAAATGTCTGTACAACTAAATATACCGCCTGCATTAGGATTTCCGGCAAGGGTTGCCTGACCTCCGTTTTGACATATTGAAATATTCAAGTCACTGTTAACGGTGCCATCAATTGTAAAGGCAGCAGAAGGCAAAGGATTTACGGTAACAGTAGTGCTGGCGGTTCCTGAACATAATACAGAACCTGTAGTAGTGGTACTGTACGTAATCGTATAAGTACCGGGGCCCTGGGCAGAAGGATTAAAAGTTGCCGTTCCTTCTGCTCCTGAATATAAAGGGATACCTCCTTTTGAAACTACAAATGTTCCATTTGCTGTTGCTGCCGGTTTGTTTACCGTTAATAAAAAGGAGCCGGAACTTACACAGTAATTCGGTAATGCGTTGAATGTTATAGGTATTCCTACAGTAAAGGGTACTGTAGCCGATCCCGAGCATTGTCCTACCACGGGAGAGGTATAATGATTGGTATAGGTGTAAGTAGCACTATAATTTCCTATACCTAAAGTACTGGGAACAAAAGTCGCAGTCCCGTTATGCATGTCTGTTATTCCGGTAAAAACGCCGGTACTTGTACCAGAAGGACTGGGGGTTCCAGTCGCTGTTATGGTTGAAGTATTGTCATCGCAATATAGTGGATCTATTCCTGTTATTGTTGGTGTCGGACTTACCTCATTTCTTACATAAGTAGTCTGATGTGCTGTATTTACACATCCGTTACCATCGGTATATTTATAAGTAATGTCATAAAATGTACCACTCGGTTCAGATGAGGGATTAAAAGTTGCGGTTCCATTTCCGTTATCATGGAATGTATGGGCAGGATCGTAGCTGATGCTGAAAACTCCCGTTGCACCGGTTGGAACACCTGTAACTGTTAGGGTTCCCTGATCATGGCAATAACTGGGCGCAAGATTAGCGATAGAAACAACCGGCAGCGGATTTACGGTTAACTTCATGGTGTCATAAGCCATACAGCCTTTGCTGTCGGTCGCAATAACACTATAAGTATAAATAATGGGAATTGTTGTTAAATTGGTTGGATTTACATTAATAGTCTGAAATTTTTCACCATCAGACCATAAGTAGGTATAAGCTGGGTTTCCTCCATTTGCTGTAGCCGAGATTGTTGTGCTGGAGCCTTGACACATGTATTGATCAATTCCGGCATTTACAGTTGGATTTTCATTTACGGTAACTTTTACATTTGCCTGACTCGAACAACCGTTTGCATTACTTACAGTAACGACATAGCTGGTTGTCGTTAACGGTGATACGGTTATAGCTGCAGACGTTGCCCCTGTTGTGTTCCAATAATAAGAAGTTCCGCCTGTCGCAGTTAATGTGGTACTGGAACCTTTACAAATTTCAACATCACTTCCGGCATTTGCTGACGGTAAGGGATTTACGGTAATGATTACAGCATCCGTGCTGGTACATCCATTTGCATCAGTACCTATCACATTGTAAGTTGTGGTGGTAGTCGGTGTTATTGTATGGCTGGCTCCGGAACCAAGACCGTTGTCCCATGTATAAGAAGTAGAACCAGTGGCAAGTAATGTTGTACTTGTTCCGCTACATATAGCTTTATCACTACCCGCATTAACCTGTTGGGGCTGGTTTACGGTTATTGCTGCGGTTGCCGTGCTGGAACAACCATTTACATCGGTAACCGTAACCGTATATGTGGTTGAAGCTGTTGGAGTAGCAATAACATTGGAGCTGGTAGTCGTATTTAATCCGGTGGAAGGTGACCAGCTATAACTTGTTCCCCCTGAAGCTGCCAAGTTTACAGAATTTCCTGCACAAACTGTTGATATACTTGGTGTTATACTTGCTGTTGGAAGTGCATTTTTTGTTAGTGTTATTGTATTATTCATATTATTTGAACATCCACTTGCGTTGGTGGCAACAACGGAGTATGTTCCGGGTGTATTAACGGTCCATGTAATAGACGATCCATTTCCAGAGGCTGTTCCTGCTGGCGTGGCTCCATTATATAGAACATAATTAACACCTGCTTGTGAACCTGATAAAACAAGGGAAGCTGAAGATCCCGAACAGAAAGATGTTGGTCCGGAAAGTGTGTAAGAAATTGGAAGCGGATTTGTTGTAATTGTTGTTGAACTGCTTGTCGTTGAGCATCCCGTTGTCGTATTTGTTTCGGTAACAGTATAAGTGCCAGATGTTATATTTGTCCAGCTTAAAGTATTTCCTGTTCCGTTTACTGCAGAGCCTAAAGGTGATCCTGCTTTGTTTAATTGATAAGTAACACCTGTCTCTGAATTATTAAGAAATAAAGTGGTTCCACTTGAGCCTATGCAGTAAGAGGGGGGGCTAGCCGTTAATGTTTGCGCAATAGGAGTATTATTAACAGTAAAAGTAACTGTTGAAATGGCTGTTCCTGCAGAAGTTGTGTAAGTAGCAGTGATAAGTTGATCTCCAGCTCCTGCTGTTGCCGGATTAAAAGTATAACTTGTTCCTGATTGGGTAATACCTGGTCCACTTATGTCTAAAGTTCCACCAGAAGGTATTGTTGTCGGATTTATCGTGACCGAATTAGTATAAGATGACCCGTTTACACAAAAAGTTGTTTGGGGAGAGCCGAAAGAGACAGTAGGAGATGGAGCAGCCCCTGTTGTTGCTGTAATTTGAGCTAAAGTCGCATTATTACCCCCCTTTTTTACATATTTTATTATATATGTTCCACTTGTAGTCGGTGTAAGTGTATAAGAACCTGATACTGTTCCATTGGTTATTATTGTTCCGTTTGGATCTGTAATATAAAAAAAGCCACTATTGTCGGATGCAGTTATTGTTGTTGGTGTTCCTACAACGAGAGTAGTCGTACTTAAAGAAAGTGTTGTTGCAAATCCAGTAATAGAGAAAGTCAATAGCATCAATGTCGTTACTATTGCTTTATAATAAGCTTTACCCTTATCATACATTAAAGGAGTGTTATTCTGTTCCATCTTTCGTAGATTAAGGTCTTGTTGATTTTTTTGTAGATACATGATAAGCGGGACTTTAAGCGAGTTTTTTCGTTGCAGCATGTGCAAAATATCACACACAACGTATCTTCTACGCAGCAACAGGTTGTGTTTAGTTTTTATGATAGAAAATATGTTATTATACCCCATGTCGAACCCCATTAATTACAAAAAGCATGCTGTTTATAAGCAGCATAGAAATATTCATAATGGTTTTACATAGGTATTTTATGCTTCAAAGTGTTATACGAAAAAAATAAAATTTAAGTTTCGTTATATCTCTTGTTAATCAATAAAAAAGTACTGAGTGAATTTTGAAAATTTGTCTTTTATAGATCATTCTGCTATACGTTTTTTTTATGTCTGATTAGTCTTGTGTCGAGTTTGTTATGCTCCTACTTCTCCCCATCTTTACAGTATAGTTTCTTTATTGTTTATTTACCTATTGGGTAGTTAAGGGTAAAGAAAGGGTAGAGAAAAAGTAAAGAAAACAGGGTGTAAACTCGGAATAAAATCAACATTAAAGGGATTTATTATGGATAAATGCATCATGATATGTGTTGCTGCAATTTGCAATACGGGAATGAAAATACTTTTAAATGAATATTTTTCAGAAAACTATGCAAAAGATAAAATATAGTTATAAATTTGCGCCACTTTTTATGTGCAGTAGAATGTACATTAAAAACAGGTATTTAGCAGTTTTTCCGACTTTATAAGTAGCTCGTTTTACTTAAAAATGAGATGATTTATATTGTTTTACAGGGAAAAAACTATACCTTTGCAAACCATTTTTTGTGAGAAATATTTATTTTTTAATTGTTACAGCAATATGCCTACAATTCAGCAATTAGTAAGAAAAGGTAGAGTAACGATTGAAGACAAAAGCAAGGCTCCGGCTCTTGATTCATGTCCTCAACGTCGTGGAGTTTGTGTACGTGTGTACACTACTACCCCGAAAAAGCCGAATTCAGCTATGCGTAAAGTTGCCAGGGTTCGTATGACCAACGGCAAAGAAGTAAACGCATACATTCCGGGTGAAGGCCACAACCTTCAGGAACACTCCATCGTCCTCGTTCGTGGCGGTAGGGTAAAAGACTTACCTGGTGTACGTTATCATATCGTTCGCGGTACGCTTGATGCGGCTGGCGTTGATGGTCGTAACCAACGTCGTTCTAAATATGGTACAAAACGTCCAAAAGCAGGAAAAGGTGGCGCTGCAGCTGCTCCAGCTAAAGGTAAAAAGAAATAATAAGGATAACCGATGAGAAAGTCTACTCCTAAAAAAAGGATCATCCTCCCGGATCCTAAGTTCAACGATACGCTTGTAACTCGTTTCGTGAACAATATGATGTATAGCGGAAAGAAAAGCACTTCCTATAACATTTTCTACGAAGCCATGGATATTATTGCTGCCAAAATGAAAGACAGCGAAAAAACTCCACTTGAAATCTGGAAAAAAGCACTCGAAAACATCACGCCTCAGGTTGAAGTTAAGAGTCGTCGTGTTGGTGGTGCTACCTTTCAGGTTCCTACCGAAATCCGTGCTGACCGTAAGATTTCGATCAGTATCAAAAACATGATCCTTTATTCACGTAAACGCAGCGGTAAAGGAATGGGCGAAAAACTCGCTGCAGAAATCATGGCTGCTTATAATGAAGAAGGTGCTGCTTTCAAAAAGAAAGAAGATACCCATAAAATGGCTGAAGCAAACAAAGCTTTCGCTCATTTCCGTTTTTAATCCAGTTCCTGAAAGAGTTTTTATATGGCAAGAGATTTAAAATATACGCGTAACATCGGTATTATGGCGCACATTGACGCCGGTAAAACAACTACATCTGAACGTATCCTCTTTTATACAGGGGTTAACTATAAGATTGGTGAAGTACACGATGGCGCAGCTACAATGGACTGGATGGTTCAGGAGCAGGAACGTGGTATTACCATTACTTCTGCTGCAACAACCTGTTTCTGGAAACATAAAGACGAAGAATATAAGTTTAATCTTATTGACACCCCGGGTCACGTTGACTTTACTGTTGAAGTAGAACGTTCGCTTCGTATTCTTGACGGTGCTGTTGCTCTTTTTTGCGCAGTAGGTGGTGTTGAACCTCAGTCTGAAACTGTTTGGCGTCAGGCAAATAAGTACAACGTACCTCGTTTGGCTTTCGTTAACAAAATGGACCGTACTGGTGCTGACTTTTTATCGGTTGTAAACCAGATTCACGAACGTCTCGGAACCAAAGCTATTCCTCTTCAAATTCCAATCGGAGCTGAAGACAAGTTTATGGGAGTTGTTGACCTTATCGAAATGAAAGGTATTACCTGGGAAGACGATGTTAAACTGGGTTCTACCTATAAATATATTGATATTCCTGCAGATCTGAAAGAACAGGCAGAAGAGTATCATCAGATTCTTCTCGAAGCAGCTTCTGAACAAGATGATGCATTGATGGAAAAATTCTTTGAAGATCCATCTTCGATTACATCTGACGAAATTCGTGAGGCTATTCGTAAAGCAACACTTTCAATGTCTTTTGTTCCCGTTCTTTGTGGTTCGGCTTTCAAAAACAAAGGCGTTCAGCAGTTGCTCGATGCTGTTACTGAATATTTGCCAAGTCCGCTTGACTTCCCTGAAGTTCATGGTATAAACCCAGAAACGGATGCCGAAGTTGTGTACAATGCAGATCCTAAACAACCATTGGTTGCACTGGCATTTAAGATTGCAACAGACCCGTTTGTTGGTCGTTTGGCCTTTATTCGTATTTATTCGGGTACACTTACTTCGGGATCTTACGTACTTAATCCCCGTACCGGTAAAAAAGAACGTATTTCTCGTTTGTACCAGATGCATGCGAATAAACAAAATCCCCGTGATGCTGTTGAGGCCGGAGATATTTGCGGTGCTGTAGGTTTTAAAGATATCCGTACTGGTGATACACTTTGCGACGAAAAAGCTCCGGTAGCACTCGAATCAATGACATTTCCCGAACCTGTTATCGGTTTGGCAGTTGAGCCTAAAACTCAGAATGACGTTGATAAGCTGGGCATGGCTTTGGCTAAACTGTCGGAAGAAGATCCAACATTCCGCGTTAAAACAGACGAAGATTCAGGACAAACCATTATTGAAGGTATGGGTGAACTTCACCTCGAAATCATCGTTGACCGTCTTCGCCGTGAATTTAAAGTAGAATGTAATCAGGGTGCTCCTCAGGTTGCCTACAAAGAAACAATTACCAAACCAGTTGATCATCGTGAAGTGTTCAAAAAACAGTCTGGTGGTCGTGGTAAATTTGCTGATATTGTAGTTCGTGTTGAACCAGCACCCGAAGGAACAACAGGTCTTATCTTTGTTGACGAAGTAAAAGGTGGTAACGTACCTAAAGAATATATACCTTCTGTAGAAAAGGGTTTCAAAGAAGCAATGCGTAACGGTGTTCTTGCTGGTTATACAGTAGATAGTTTGAAAGTGACGCTAAAAGACGGATCTTTCCATCCTGTAGACTCCGACTCGCTTTCTTTCGAAATTGCTGCAAGGCAAGCATTCAGAGAAGCTTGTAAAAAAGCTGCTCCTGTACTTCTCGAACCTATTATGTCTCTCGAAGTGGTAACTCCTGAAGAATATATGGGTGATGTTATCGGCGACCTTAACAAACGCCGTGGACAGATAGAAGGTATGGAATCTAAAGCAGGTGGACGTGTAGTGAAAGCTAAAGTACCTCTTGCCGAACAGTTTGGTTATGTAACTGTATTACGTACTTTGAGCTCTGGACGTGCAACTTCAAGTATGGAATTCTCTCATTACTCGGAAGTTCCTGCCAATATTGCACAAGAAGTTCTCAAGAAAGTAAAAGGTAAAACCGGAAACGAATAATTATATCACAAGAATGAGCCAGAAGATTCGCATTAAATTGAAATCTTACGACCATAATCTGGTAGATAAGTCAGCCGAGAAAATCGTGAAGACTGTAAAATCTACCGGAGCGATAGTAAGCGGTCCTATTCCCTTACCAACGCATCGTCGTATTTTTACTGTAAATCGCTCGACCTTTGTTAACAAAAAGGCACGCGAACAGTTCCAATTGTCATCGTTCAAAAGGATGCTCGACATTTACAGTTCGACACCTAAAACTATCGATGCCTTAATGAAACTTGAACTTCCTAGTGGAGTAGAAGTAGAAATCAAAGTTTGACGTTGACGTTTCTCTAATTTTTTAAATTAAATTAAAACTATGCCAGGTTTAATTGGAAAGAAGGTTGGTATGACATCAATCTTCAACGAAGCAGGTAAAAACATACCCTGTACTGTAATCGAGGCCGGCCCATGTGTAATCACTCAGGTAAAGACCATTGAAAAAGATGGTTACTCGGCAGTACAACTGGCCTATGGTGAGCAAAAGGAAAAACATACCAACAAACCCATGTTGGGCCATTTTGCAAAAGCCAATGTAAGCCCCAAGCGTGAGCTTGTCGAATTCAGGGTCGACAGTAATGAAACCTACAAAGCAGGTGATGTTGTTACTGTTGAATATCTTAATGATGCTCAATGGGTAGATGTTGTTGGAACATCAAAAGGTAAAGGTTTTCAAGGGGTAGTTAAACGCCATGGTTTTGCAGGTGTTGGTGGTCAAACTCACGGTCAGCATAACCGTTTACGTGCCCCGGGTTCTCTTGGTGCATCATCGTTTCCTTCGAGAGTATTCAAAGGAATGCGTATGGCAGGACAGACAGGTGATAAACGCGTAAAGGCACAGAACTTACAGGTTGTGCGCATTTTACCCGAAAGTAATCTTCTTCTTGTGAAAGGTTCTGTTCCCGGTGCCAAAGGCTCCATTGTGATAATAGAGAAGTAAAGTTCCCGCGAGGGTGTAACAATTAGAAATTAGAGCCTGAAAGGCCTGATTAAAACTTTTACCCGATGAAATTATCAGTTTTAAATATTGAAGGTAAAGATACCGGCAGGGTCGTAGAACTCGACGCTGAGATATTCGGTATAACACCCAACGATCACGCCATTTATCTCGATGTAAAGCAGTATTTGGCCAATAATCGTCAGGGAACTCATAAGGCTAAAAACCGTAATGAGGTTGCTTATAGTACCCGCAAGCTTAAAAAGCAAAAAGGTACTGGTGGTGCTCGTGCAGGTAGCATCAAGTCTGGAACAATCGTTGGCGGAGGACGTATTTTTGGTCCTGTTCCACGTGACTACAGCTTTAAACTCAATAAGAAAGTAAAAGAGATCGCTCGTAAATCAGCACTCTCTTACAAAGCAAATGACAATTCAATTGTGGTTGTTGAAGACTTCGAAATGAACGATCCAAAAACCAAACAAATTGTTGCGCTGAAAAATAATTTGAAAATAGCTGATAAAAAGTCTGTTCTGGTGCTGCCGGAAACGAATAAAAATATATATTTGTCCTCTCGAAATTTGCCGGGTAGTAAAGTAGTAGCTGTTTATGACTTAAACACTTACGAAATTATGAACGCAGGTGCAGTCGTATTTTTCGAAAGCACCTTGGGCAAAATAGAGAACAATGGCTAACCGTTGAAAATGCATTGTAATGGAAATTTTGATTAGACCTCTTATTACTGAAAAGATAACCGCAATGGGCGATAAACTTGGCCGTTACGGTTTTGTGGTTGCAAAAAAAGCCAACAAGCTTCAGATTCGGAAAGCCGTTGAAGAAATGTATGGTGTTAACGTAACCAGCATAAATACCCTTATTGTAGGCGGAAAAGATAAAACCCGTTATACAAAAGCAGGTATGGTACATGGACGCTCAAGTTCATATAAAAAAGCTATCGTAACCCTTGCAGAAGGTGAAAAGATCGATTTTTACAGCAATATCTGATTAAGCAATGGCACTGAAGAAATTTAAACCCGTAACGCCGGGACAACGAGGTAAAATTCTTAACTCGTCTGATGATATTACCTGTTCTACTCCTGAAAAATCATTGCTCACACCCCTGAAAAAATCTGGTGGCCGAAACAACCAGGGGAAAATGACAATGAGATATATAGGAGGTGGCCACAAACAGAAATATCGTATTGTTGATTTTAAACGAAACAAGGACGCTGTTCCCGCTGTTGTGAAAACAATCGAATACGATCCTAATCGTACTTCTCGCATTGCTTTAGTTGAATACGCTGACGGCGAAAAACGCTACATTATTGCTCCTAACGGAATTAAAGTTGGGCAGCAGGTGTTGTCAGGTGCTGGTATCGCCCCTGAGATAGGGAATTGTTTACCATTATCTGATATTCCTCTTGGTACTATCGTTCATAACATTGAAATGAATCCAGGACAGGGAGGAGTTATTGCACGTAGTGCCGGTTCGTATGCTCAGTTGCTTTCTCGCGATGGTAGCTATGCTATCCTCAAAATGCCATCAGGCGAAACCCGTATGGTTCTTACTATATGCCGTGCTACTGTTGGTACAGTTTCTAACTCAGACCATTCTAACGAACAGTCAGGTAAAGCTGGTCGTAGCCGTTGGTTAGGTCGTCGTCCTCGCAACCGTGGTGTTGTAATGAATCCTGTAGATCACCCGATGGGTGGTGGTGAAGGCCGTGCTTCAGGAGGACATCCAAGATCACGTAAGGGCTTACCAGCAAAGGGTTATAAAACAAGAACCCCGAAGAAAGCTTCGAATAAGTATATTATAGAAAGAAGAAAGAAATAATCAGATAATTAGACTGATATGAGCCGTTCTTTAAAAAAAGGTCCTTTCATTGACTATAAACTGGAGAAACGAGTTGACGTATTGAACCAATCCGACAAGAAAACTGTCGTAAAAACATGGTCACGTCGTTCGGTTATTTCCCCCGATTTTGTTGGTCATACATTTGCCGTACATAATGGAAATAAATTCATTCCGGTATATGTAACCGAAAACATGGTAGGACATAAACTTGGCGAATTTGCCCCTACACGTACATTCCGTGGACACGGAGGCAAGAAAAAATAATGCTGTTGGTTGAATCTTTTTAGATACTGAATACAAATGGGTGCAAGAAAAAAAATAAAGGCTGATGAGCGTAAAGAAACGCTGAAGAATATTGCCTTTGCTAAATTGAACGATTGCCCCACTTCGCCACGCAAAATGCGTCTGATGACAGACCTCATTCGTGGGAAAGAAGTGAACCGTGCACTAGATATCCTTCGCTTTTCGTCGAAGGAAGCTTCACGTCGACTCGAAAAATTATTACTTTCGGCAATTGCCAATTGGCAAGCTAAAAACGAAGGAGTTCGCGTAGAAGATTCTACTCTTTTTGTAAAAGAGATTTTTGTGAACCAGGGTCGCATGCTTAAACGTTTACGTCCTGCTCCTCAAGGACGTGGATACCGCGTTCGCAAACGTTCCAACCATGTTACTGTGGTTGTTGATAGTGTTGTTACCAACGATGTTAAAGAATAATAATAATGGGACAAAAAGTTAATCCGATAAGCAACAGGTTGGGAATTATCCGTGGTTGGGATTCCAATTGGTATGGCGGACGTAACTTCTCAACAAAGATTGTTGAGGATCATAAAATCCGGGAATACCTCAATGCCCGTCTTGCTAAAGCCAGTATTTCCAGAATTATTATTGAGCGTACACTTAAGCTCATCACCGTTACGGTGAATACGGCCCGTCCCGGCATTATTATTGGTAAAGGTGGACAGGAAGTAGATAAGCTCAAAGAAGAGTTGAAAAAAATTACCAAAAAGGAAGTTCAAATCAACATCTTTGAAGTAAAACGTCCTGAACTCGATGCCAATATCGTAGCAAACAACATTGCTCGCCAGATTGAAGGTAAGATTTCTTATCGCCGTGCAATTAAAACAACAATAGCTTCAACCATGAGAATGGGTGCTGAAGGTATTAAAGTGATGATTTCCGGTCGTTTGGGTGGCGCAGAAATGGCTCGTCGTGAGATGTATAAAGAAGGACGTACTCCGCTCCATACACTTCGTTCTGATATTGACTATGCGTTGGCTGAAGCACATACCAAGGTTGGTTGTATTGGTGTAAAAGTATGGATTTGCAATGGTGAAGTTTATGGCAAGAGAGATCTTGCGCCAAATGTGGCTGTAGCCAATAAGGCACCAAAGCCAAAGTCACCAGAATTTAAGAAGAGAAGGAGTAATAATCGTTAATTAAGAGAGGATTATGTTACAGCCGAAAAAAACAAAATATAGAAGGCAGCAAAAGGGCCGCATGAAAGGTAATGCACAGCGTGGCAACCAAATTGCGTTCGGTTCTTTTGCCATCAAGTCTCTGGAGTCGGCATGGATAACCGGACGTCAGATTGAAGCTGCCCGTCAGGCTGTCAGCCGTTATATGAAACGTGAAGGACAGGTATGGATTCGTATCTTTCCGGACAAACCTATAACCAAAAAGCCTGCTGAAGTACGTATGGGTAAGGGGAAAGGTTCCCCAGAAGGTTTTGTAGCCCCAATTACCCCAGGACGTATTATTATCGAAACTGATGGAGTTCCTTTTGAAATAGCAAAAGAAGCGTTACGTCTTGCGGCTCAAAAATTGCCAGTTAACACTCAGTTTATTGTACGTCGCGATTATGTTGAATCTACAACCTTGTAAACAATGAAAACGGCCGAAATTAAAGAACTGTCTGTTAGTGAATTGCAGGAAAGGATTGAAACAGAAAAAGCTAGTCTTGTAAAGTTAAAGATTAACCATACTGTATCTCCTCTTGATAATCCACTCAAAATACGGCATGCACGTCGTAATATTGCACGCTTAATAACCATTTTACAGCAACGCAATTCTAAATAACCACAAAAAGTACACAAGTACAATGGAAAAAAGAAATTTAAGAAAAGAGCGTATTGGTGTTGTGGTTAGCAACAAAATGAGTAAATCGATAGTGGTTGCTGTAAAACGTAAGGTTAAGCACCCTATTTATGGAAAGTTTGTTAACCGCACGTCGAAGTTTATGGCTCACGACGAAGACAATACTTGCAGCATAGGCGATACCGTACGGATTATGGAAACCCGTCCTTTATCGAAGAGTAAAAATTGGCGTTTAGTTGAAATTATTGAAAGAGTTAAATAACCATGATCCAGCAAGAAAGCAGATTAGCTGTAGCCGATAACAGTGGGGCCAAGGAAGTCCTCTGCATCCGTGTACTCGGAGGCTCAGGCCGACGTTATGCCTCCGTTGGCGATAAAATTGTGGTAGCCGTAAAGAGCGCCCTTCCTTCGGGCGAAGTCAAAAAAGGCTCCGTTAGTAAAGCTGTCGTGGTACGCACCAAGAAAGAAATTCGTCGCCCCGACGGTTCGTACATTCGTTTTGACGATAATGCAGTAGTATTATTGAACAATCAGGATGAAATCAGGGGTACACGTATTTTTGGCCCTGTAGCAAGGGAGTTGCGCGACAGGTATATGAAAATTGTTTCATTAGCTCCCGAAGTGCTTTAATATCAAAAAAACTGTTCCATGCCAAGGAAATTACACATCAAAAAAGGTGATATGGTAATCGTCAACAGTGGCGATTCCAAAGGCACGCAAGGACGTGTGCTTGAAGTTCTTGTGAAAGAAAATCGAGCCATCGTGGAAGGTGTGAACAAGGTTTCGAAACACACCAAGCCTAATGCAAAAAATACGCAAGGCGGTATTGTAAAAAAAGAAGCCCCTGTACACATTTCTAACCTAAATGTGGTTGACCCGAGTACCGGTAAAGCTACCCGTATCGGACGTAAACTCAACAGTGAAAATAAGTTAGTTCGCTATGCTAAAAAATCTGGGGAGGAATTAAAATAATGGAATACACACCTAATTTGAAAACCAAATACAGGAATGATGTAATTCCAGCTCTAATGAAGGAATTCAACTATTCATCAGTAATGCAGGTTCCTCGGCTGGAAAAAATAGTCATCAACCAGGGTATTGGTCAAGCTGTTGCAGATAAAAAGATCATCGATAGCGCTTTAGTTGAATTAACGAATATTGCAGGCCAGAAAGCAGTGCTGACGGTTTCTCGTAAAGATATTTCGAACTTCAAACTTCGTCGTAAGATGCCTATTGGTACAAAGGTAACTTTGCGCCATGATCGTATGTACGAATTCTTGGAACGTTTGGTAAGTGTAGCACTTCCACGTATTCGTGACTTCAAGGGAATTAACAGCAAATTCGATGGACGTGGAAATTATACACTCGGACTTACAGAGCAGATTATTTTCCCGGAAATAGATATCGATAAAGTAAACAAAATTCTGGGTATGGAAATTACGTTTGTAACTACAGCCAATACCGATGAAGAAGGATATTCTTTGCTCAAAGAATTTGGTTTGCCATTTAAAAATGCTAAAAAGGATAATTAGTATGGCCAAAGAATCGATGAAAGCCCGCGAGGTAAAGCGTCAGAAACTCGTAGATAAATATGCTGCCAAACGTGAGCAACTTAGACAAGAAGGTGATTTTATTGGATTAAGTAAATTACCTCGCAATTCAAATCCGAACAGACTTCGTAACAGATGTTTGTTAACAGGCCGTCCACGTGGCTATATGCGCCAGTTTGGTATTAGCCGTATCCAGTTTAGGGAAATGGCCTCTAAGGGTCTTCTCCCTGGAGTAAAGAAAGCAAGTTGGTAATTAATAATAGATACAGCAATGACTGATCCAATCGCCGATTTCCTTACCCGTATTCGCAATGCTGTGAAAGCACGTCATAGAGTGGTAGAAGTTCCGGCATCTAATATGAAAAAAGCACTTACTCAGATTCTTTTTGAGAAAGGCTACATCCTCAATTATAAAATTGAGGAAAATAGTGTTCAGGGCAATATCAAAATTGCGCTGAAGTATCATCCTGACACAAAGCAGCCAGCGATTAAAGGTATTGTTCGTGTAAGTCGTCCAGGATTGCGCCAATATTCTGGAAGTACAGAACTTCCCAGAGTACTTAATGGTTTGGGTGTTGCAATAGTTTCCACTTCAAAAGGCGTGATGACCGACAAGGAAGCTCGCCAGATGAATATCGGTGGAGAAGTTTTATGTTACGTATATTAACAGGAGGAACGCCATGTCTAGAATTGGAAAATTACCTATTGACATCCCTACCGGAGTAACTGTTACTATTAGTAATGATAATGTTGTAACAGTAAAAGGTAAACTCGGTCAGCTTACTCAAAAAGTTGATCCCGATATTACACTTAAACAAGAAAATAACCAGATTCTGGTAACTCGCCCAACTGATAATAAACGTCATCGCTCTATGCATGGGCTTTATCGTTCATTAATTGCCAATATGGTAAAAGGAGTTTCTGAAGGATTTACTATTCAACAGGAACTTATTGGTGTTGGTTATCGTGCTGAGGCTAAAGGTCAGAATCTTGAAATGAGTCTTGGTTATTCTCACGAAGTTCTTTTTCAGATACCTTCGGAAATTAAAATCGAAACAAAATCTGAAAAGAAAGGAAATCCTACCATTATTCTCACCAGTTACGACAAGCAGTTACTTGGTCTTGTAGCTGCAAAAATACGTTCACTGCGTAGCCCTGAACCTTACAAAGGAAAAGGTATTCGTTTTGTTGGTGAACAAGTACGTCGTAAAGCTGGTAAATCAGCTAGTGTATAATTCCTAAAAAAATAAAAGGATATGCCGTTAAATACAACGCTTAGACGGTTAAAGATTAAAAGAAGAATCCGTAGGAATATGACCGGAACGGCCGAAAAACCCCGGCTTTCTGTATTTCGCAGTAATAAGCAAATATATGCTCAGCTTATAGATGATATTACTGGGGTTACTCTTTTAGGAGTATCGTCGCTCGATAAAGAGATTGCATCTGAAAGTAATGTTGCAAAATGCGATCAAGCTCAGGTTGTTGGGAAGCTTCTCGCAAAAAAATCTATTGAAAAAGGTATTACCGAAGTGGTTTTTGACCGCAATGGTTATCTTTATCATGGTAGAGTTAAAAATTTAGCTGACGCTGCACGCGAAGGCGGACTTAAATTCTAAGAACTATGCCAACGAATATTCGTAAAGTTAAAACAAGTGATCTTGAACTGAAAGATCGGTTGGTTAGCATACAGCGTGTAACGAAAGTGACCAAAGGGGGTCGTACATTTAGTTTTTCGGCAATTGTTGTTGTCGGAAATGAAAATGGTATTGTAGGTTACGGCTTGGGTAAAGCAAGCGAAGTAACTACAGCAATCTCCAAAGGCATTGAAGATGCTAAAAAGAATCTTATTAATGTGCCTGTCCATAAAGGGACTATTCCTCACGAACAGATTGCAAAATTTGGAGGAGCTCAGGTATTTTTGAAACCCGCATCAAGCGGTACAGGAGTAAAAGCAGGTGGTGCTATGCGTGCTGTACTTGAAAGTGTTGGTATTCATGATGTACTTGCAAAGTCAAAAGGATCTTCAAATCCACACAACCTTGTGAAAGCTACTTTTCAGGCTTTGATAGAATTGCGTGATCCATTGACAGTCGCTCAACATCGTGGTATTTCTGTTGAGAAGGTATTCAAAGGATAAACTGATAAAAATGGCAAAGATTAAAGTAACACAGGTGAAGAGCCAAATTGGAAGCTCTAGCCGTCAGAAGAAAACCCTTCTTGCTTTGGGGCTGGGTCGTATCAGTAAATCGAATGAAATCGAATCTACTCCTCAGATATTAGGAATGGTTGATAAGGTGAGACACTTAATTTCGGTAGAAAACCTTTAATATAACAGGTCATGAACTTGAGTAATTTGAAACCTGCCGATGGTTCGGTGAAAGATAATAAACGTTTAGGAAGAGGTCAAGGCTCTGGTCGTGGAGGTACTTCTACTCGTGGACATAAAGGAGCGAAATCTCGTTCCGGCTATTCTCATAAAACAGGATTTGAAGGAGGTCAGATGCCTATTCAGCGAAGAGTTCCTAAATTTGGTTTTAAAAACCCATTTAGAGTATCTTTTAAAGCTGTAAATCTGGATGTTCTTCAGGAACTTGCTAACGCTGGTCATTCATCAATTGATGTTCAGATCATAAAAGATGCAGGTTTGGCTCCTAAGAATAGTTTAGTGAAAATTTTAGGAAACGGAACGCTCACAGCAAAGGTCGATGTTAAAGCCAATGCTTTTTCAAAATCAGCTTTAGCTGCTATTGAAAGTGTTCAGGGAACTGCAACGATTATCTAATTAGATAAAGAAACCCGGCAGAATTTCTGCCGGGTTTGAATTATTTTGTAAGTTTGGTTTTGCTTCTTTTTGCTGATATTTTGTAAACTTTGATTACAGGGACAGTCTCCTATGAAAACTCTTATTGAAACTATAAAGCATATCTGGAAGATTGAAGATTTGCGTGCCAGGATTCTCTATACTCTTGGTCTTTTAGTAATTTATCGTTTGGGTTCATTTATCGTTCTTCCTGGTATTGATCCAATGATGTTGCAAGGTCTGAAGAAGCAAACTTCAGAGGGTGTTCTTGGTCTGCTTGATATGTTTTCAGGCGGTGCATTCTCGAATGCGTCAATTTTTGCGTTAGGTATTATGCCTTACATCTCGGCTTCTATTGTTGTTCAACTTTTAGGCATGGCCGTTCCTTATTTTCAAAGGATGCAACGTGAAGGCGAAAGTGGAAGACGTAAAATTAACCAGATTACCCGTTATTTAACAGTTGGTATTTTAATACTTCAATCGCCAGCTTATATAGCAAATCTTCATGCTCAGATTCCAGCAGAAGCTTTCAGAGTAAGCAGTGGCTATTTTAATATTCTTTCTGTTATTATTCTTACATCCGGTAGCATGTTTATCATGTGGTTGGGTGAGCGTATCACAGATAAAGGAATAGGTAATGGTATCTCATTGATTATTATGATCGGTATTATTGCCCGTTTACCATTTGCTCTTTTTGCAGAATTTGCGTCTAGATTAGAAGAACAAGGTGGCGGTTTGGTAGCATTTTTAGTTGAAATAGTTGTTCTACTTATTGTTATTGCGGGTTGTATTTTACTTGTTCAGGGAACACGTAAAATACCAGTACAATATGCAAAGCGTATAGTTGGAAACAAACAATACGGAGGTGTACGTCAGTATATTCCTTTGAAGGTTAATGCTGCAGGGGTTATGCCAATCATCTTTGCTCAGGCAATTATGTTTATTCCTTTAACTATTGTAGGCTTTTCAAGCTCAGATAAGTTAACCGGTTTTGCTGCAGCGTTCTCTAACTACACTGGCTTTTGGTACAACTTTACATTCTTTATGCTTAACATCGCTTTTACATATTTTTACACTGCTATTACTATCAATCCGACTCAGATGGCAGAAGATATGAAAAAGAATGGTGGTTTTATTCCCGGAGTTAAGCCAGGAAGAAAAACAATAGAGTTCCTCGATACGGTAATGTCGAGAATAACCTTACCAGGATCAATTTTCTTAGGATTAGTAGCTATTATGCCTGCTTTTGCAATGATTGCAGGAGTTAATAATAAATTTGCTCATTTTTATGGGGGAACTAGTCTTTTGATTTTGGTCGGTGTTGTATTGGATACTCTTCAGCAAATTGAAAGTCATTTATTGATGAGACATTATGACGGGTTGATGAAAACCGGACGTATTAAAGGTCGTTCATCAATTTAAGAATATAATTAATAGATTTTTACGGCGTTGTCTGAATATTTTTATAATAAATCAGACAACGCTCTATTTGTCTGAGATTGGATAAGTTTCTCTTGAAAAATAATTATCAATAAGGTCTCAGAGTGTTTTCTTATCTCTTAAAGAAATATACTCTAAATTAGATATAAGAAATCTTTTGTTGATAACATAAGAATGTTTAATTTTGGGGCTCCAAAAAGAGACGGGAATAAAACCGTTTGACTATGATGCTTTTTTATGTAAAAGTAAATGAAGTCAGAGGGTTACTTAATAAAGAAAAGAAATCAATGTTTATCTATGGGTAAACATTATAAACTCTTTTAATTTGTTAAGAGAAAAAGAAAGGTGGCAAAAATATCATATTTTGCAATAAAACATTGTCACTTTTAAAAATATGCTGTTGTAGTTGAGATGGTAAACTATATGTTTTGAGGACGTTAGACTATATCGACTAGATATTAATGAATTAATTTATATGGCGAAACAGTCTTCGATAGAGCAAGATGGAACAATTTCAGAGGCATTGTCTAATGCGATGTTTCGTGTAGAACTTGAAAACGGGCATGTAATTACAGCTCATATATCGGGTAAGATGCGAATGCACTACATTAAATTATTGCCAGGTGATAGAATAAGGGTAGAGATGTCGCCCTACGATTTAACAAAAGGAAGAATAACCTACAGGTATAAATAAAGTCTAACAATGAAAGTAAGAGCATCAATTAAGAAGCGCAGTGAAGACTGTAAAATAGTAAGGCGTAAAGGACGTTTGTATGTGATTTGTAAGAAAAATCCGAAATTTAAACAACGTCAGGGATAAGAATAATATTTTAACCATTTTACCAGAGAAAAAAGTATATGGCAAGAATTGTAGGTGTCGATTTACCAAGTAATAAGAGAGGCGAAATAGGTCTTACTTATATATATGGAATCGGCCGTAGCTCATCGCAAAAGATTTTGCGTGAAGCTGAAATTGACAAGGACATTAAAGTAAAAGATTGGAATGATGAGCAATTAGCAAAAATCCGATCGATTATTAATGATCAATTTAAAGTCGAAGGAGAGCTTCGTTCTTTAGTACAGCTTAACATCAAGCGATTGATGGATATTGGTTGCTATCGTGGTATTCGTCACCGTTTGGGCTTACCTGTGAGGGGACAAAGCACCAAAAACAATGCACGTACCCGTAAAGGCAAAAAGAAAACTGTTGCAAATAAGAAGAAAGCTACCAAATAATTTGTAGATATGGCAAAAAAAGCTGGAACAGCCCGTAAAAAGATTGTAAAGGTTGAGTCGCAGGGGCAAGCTCATGTTCATGCATCTTTTAACAACATTATAATATCCCTTACTAATACATCAGGACAAGTAATTACTTGGGCATCTGCAGGTAAAATGGGATTCAAAGGGTCAAAGAAAAATACTCCTTATGCAGCACAAGTCGCATCTGAAAATTGTGGAAAAGCTGCATACGACTTGGGTCTTAGAAAAGTAAAAGTTTTTGTAAAAGGTCCTGGTTCAGGTCGCGAATCTGCAATTCGCGCTCTTCATGGCTGTGGAATAGAGGTAACTGAAATCGTTGATGTTACTCCATTACCACATAATGGTTGTCGTCCTCCTGCCAAAAGAAGGGTATAACCTGTATTTTTATCTTTGTTGAATTAAAATGATCAAATAAGATGGCAAGATATACTGGACCAAAAACCAAAATTGCTCGCGCATTTGGCGAAGCAATTTTCGGATCAGATAAATATTTTGAAAAAAAGAATTATCCTCCGGGACAGCACGGAGTAAATAAAAAGCGCAAAAAATCTTCGGAATACGGGGTTCAGTTGCGTGAAAAGCAAAAAGCAAAATACACTTATGGCGTTCTTGAACGTCAATTTGAAAAATTATTTCATGTAGCTTCTCGTAGTAAAGGTGTTACGGGTGAAGTATTACTTCAATTGCTTGAAAGACGTTTAGATAACGTTGTTTATCGTTTGGGTATTTCTAGTAGCCGTGCAGGTGCACGTCAGTTAGTATCCCACAGACATATTACTGTCAATGGTGAAGTTGTAAATATTCCTTCATATTTAGTAAAAGCAGGAGATGTAATTGCAATTAGAGAAAAATCGAAATCACTTGAAGTGATTACTTCTTCTTTAAGTACAGCACGTTACTCTAAGTCTTCATGGCTCGAATGGGATAAAGATTCTATGAGTGGAAAGTTTTTAAACATTCCTGAAAGAAGCGAAATTCCAGAGAACATTAAGGAACAGCTCATTGTTGAATTGTATTCGAAATAATACCTTTCTCTTATGGCCATTTTAGCATTTCAAAAACCTGACAAGGTATTAATGAATGAAGCAACCGATACTTTCGGGCAGTTTGAATTCCGCCCGCTAGAACCCGGTTATGGTATTACTATTGGTAATGCATTAAGGCGAATTTTATTATCCTCGTTAGAAGGTTATGCCATCACTTCGATAAAAATCGACGGGGTTGATCACGAGTTTTCAACCATTAAAGGCGTAATTGAAGATGTTACAGAAATTATTCTGAACATCAAGCAGATTCGCTTTAAAAAACTCGTTGACGATGTTGATGCAGAAAAATTCTTGGTGACAATATCTGGTCAGAACCTATTTAAGGCTGGTGATCTCGATAAATTTATCAATGGATTTAAGGTTCTTAACCCCGAGTTGGTAATTTGTAACCTTGACCCATCCGTAAAATTACAGATGGAAGTATCCATAAATAAAGGACGAGGCTATGTGCCGGCTGATGAAAATAAGCCAGCAGATGCTGAAATAGGCCTTATTCCTATAGATTCGATCTATACACCAATCAAGAATGTAAAGTATACCGTAGAAAATTATCGTGTTGAACAAAAAACAGACTACGAAAAACTTCTTCTTGAAATAAAGACGGATGGATCGATTCATCCAAAGGAAGCTCTAAAAGAAGCTGCGAAGATTCTTATTTATCATTTCATGCTATTCTCTGATGAGAAGATTACTCTCGAAACAGATGAAAAGTTTGCTAATGAAGAGTTTGACGAGGAAATATTACACATGCGTCAGCTGTTAAAAGCTAAGCTTGTGGATCTTGACCTTTCGGTACGTGCTCTGAATTGTCTTAAGGCAGCTGAAGTTGAAACTCTTGGAGACTTGGTTAAGTTTAACAAAAACGATTTACTTAAGTTTAGAAACTTTGGTAAAAAGTCGCTTACTGAGCTCGATGAATTGCTCGAAAACATGAACTTGTCTTTCGGGATGGATATTTCAAAATATAAATTGGACAAGGATTAATTGTTATGAGACATAATCGCGTAATCAATCATTTAGGCCGTACAAGCTCGCACCGAAAAGCGCTTTTAGCGAATATGGCTTCATCGCTTATTTTACATAAGCGAATTAAAACTACCGTTGCTAAGGCAAAGGCATTGCGCAGCTACGTTGAGCCTCTTATTTCAAAATCTAAAGAAGATACAACTCATTCACGTCGTATCGTATTTAGTTATCTTCAAGATAAGAATGCTGTTACCGAATTATTTAGAGAAGTTTCTGCAAAAATAGCTACCCGTCCTGGAGGTTATACCAGAATTCTTAAATTAGGTAATCGTATTGGCGACAATGCAGATGTTTGTTTAATCGAGTTAGTAGATTATAACGAAAATATGCTTGGTAAAGTTGCTGAAGCTAAGAAGAAAACGACCCGAAGAGGTAGAAAGAAGGCAGAAGTTGCAGAAGCAACCGTTGTTACTCCGGAAGTTGAAGCGCCTAAAGCAGAATAACGATATTTTCTTGATATAAAAAAGGGGGGATTGACTATTAGTCATTCCCCCCTTTTTTATTGCGAATGATTTTAAATAGTATTATATTTATATAATCATTCTAAATAACAATGTTATGTCACAGATTGTAGATGTACATGCAAGACAAATTCTTGATTCACGCGGAAATCCAACCGTAGAAGTGGATATTGTAACAGAAAATGGAATTTTAGGAAGGGCTGCTGTTCCGTCGGGAGCTTCGACAGGAGATAATGAAGCGCTTGAGCTAAGAGATGGCGATAAGTCAAAGTATAATGGTAAAGGCGTTTTAAAAGCAGTTGCGAATGTAAATGGACCTATAAAAGATGCAATATTAGGCTATAATGTTGAAGAGCAGGCTTTCGTTGATGCAACTTTATTGGAACTTGATGGCACTGAAACAAAGTCGAATCTTGGGGCAAATGCAATTTTAGGGGTTTCATTGGCGTTGGCAAAGGCTGCAGCTCAGGAAGCAGGATTACCGTTATACCGTTATGTAGGAGGTGTAAATGGCAAAACATTGCCTATTCCGATGATGAATATTCTTAACGGAGGTAGTCATGCTGATAATAGTATAGATTTTCAGGAATTTATGATTATGCCTGTTGGTGCTGAACGTTTTTCAGATGCATTACGAATGGGCGCTGAAGTCTTTCATACTTTAAAATCTGTTTTAAGTAAAGCAGGGTATTCTTCGAATGTGGGAGATGAAGGAGGATTTGCTCCAAACCTTAAATCAAATGAAGAAGCAGTAAAAGTTGTGCTTGAGGCAATTGAAAAAGCTGGTTATAAACCAGGTATAGATATTGCGATCGCATTAGATCCAGCATCTTCTGAATTTTATATTCCTGAAGAAAAAGTGTATCATTTTAAATGGTCAACCGGCGATAAATTAACATCAGATCAAATGGTTGATTATTGGAAAGATTGGACATCAAAATATCCAATCATTTCAATAGAAGACGGCATGTCTGAACATGACTGGGATGGATGGAAAAATCTTACTAATGTACTAGGCTCTAAAATTCAACTAGTTGGAGATGATTTGTTTGTCACAAATACGAAGTATCTGAAACAAGGAATTGAAAAACAAACCGCTAATTCTATTTTAGTTAAGGTTAATCAAATAGGATCATTGACTGAAACTATTGATGCCGTAACTCTTGCACAAACAAATGCTTATACAGCAATCATGAGCCATCGTTCTGGTGAAACAGAAGATACTACCATTGCCGATTTAGCCGTTGCTCTAAATTGTGGTCTTATTAAAACAGGTTCAGCGTCGCGTACAGATCGTTTGGTAAAATACAATCAATTACTTAGAATAGAAGAAGCTCTCGGAGAAAGAGCTGTTTATTGGGGGGAATCTTTTAAGTATTACAATAAGTAATAAATTTAAACTAAAAGTAATAAAAAAGGCAGTAATTTCTGCCTTTTTTATTGCTTTAAAAAATAAAAATGCAGTAAATTTATTTGAAATGAATTAAAACAAGGGCTATGACAGACGTAAAGCAAAAACTAAAGGAAAAAATAGATAGTTGGCGTCCACGAATCAACAGATTAATTGAGGAATATGGAGATGTCGTGGTGGATGAAGTGACTATTGAAAAACTTATTGGCGGAATGCGGGATCTGAAATGCTTAATAACAGACATCTCTTATCTCGATCCTAATGAAGGTATACGATACCGTGATTATACATTGCCTGAAGTCTTTGCAAAATTACCAAAACCTAAAGGTTCTGAAATGCCCTATGTGGAAGGTGTTCTTTATTTGCTACTTACAGGAGATATTCCAACAGAACATGAAGTTCAGGATTTTGTAGACGAATTTGCTCAACGTCGTATTTTACCCGATTACGTATATGAGGTAATTGATGCTTTCCCTCCACAAAGCCATCCAATGGCTATATTTTCAGCCGCATTGCTTACCATGCATAGAGAGTCCCTATTTGCTAAAAAATATCATCAGGGATTAAATAAAAAAGATTACTGGGATCCTATGTATGAAGATTCTTTGAATCTTTTGGCCAAACTTCCTGAAATTGCTGCATATATCTATTCGAAACTTTATAAACACGGAAAGTTTATAAAGTCGAATCCTAATTTGGATATGGGGGCAAACTTTGCACATATGATGGGTATAGCACCTCCATACGATGATGTTTCAAGACTTCATTTTATTTTACATGCCGATCACGAAAGTGGTAATGTTAGTGCCCATACAGGACATTTAGTAGCTAGTTCATTATCTGATGTTTATTTGTCAATTTCTGCGATGATTAATGGATTGGCGGGACCTTTGCATGGTTTAGCAAATCAGGAAGTGTTGCGTTGGCTACACGATTTTGTTGCAAAGTTAGATGGTCGCGAACCAACCGAAGAAGAAATTCGCAAACAGGTTTGGGATACCTTGAAATCTGGTCAGGTAATTCCGGGTTTTGGACACGCTGTTTTACGCATAACGGATCCTCGTTATATGATGCAACGAGAATTCAGTTTGAAGCATATGCCAGAAGATCCTTTATTTAAGTATGTTGATATGCTTTTTAAAGTAGTCCCCCCTATTTTACAAGAACAGGGAAAAGCAAAGAATCCATGGCCTAATGTTGATGCACAGTCGGGTATTATTCAATGGCATTATGGCGTTCGTGAGTACGATTTTTATACCGTTTTATTTGGAATTGGTCGATCTATTGGTATTTCAGCTAATCTTATATGGGACAGAGCTTTATATTATCCTTTGGAACGTCCTAAGTCTCTGACAACCGACATGCTAGAGAAAATAGCCATGTGCAAAAAAGCTTCAGATACCCTTTAACAGGTAAAAACAAAAAGTTCAAAAGGATTTTTGGTATTTTCGTGAGAAATATCAAAAATCCTTTTGCATTATGGGGCTACATAAATATATATCTTCTCTGGAAAATTCAGGAGAACTGATTCGTATAGCAAATTATACTAATCCTGAGTTAATTATTTCGGAGATTACCGATAGAATCTCAAAAGAAACAGGGGGAGGAAAAGCTCTTTTATTTGAAAATACCGGCACTGATTTTCCTGTTTTAACCAATATGATGGGCTCGAATGAGCGGATGTGCAAAGTGCTGGGGGTTAAAAATCTTGATGAGATCGGTGAACGTATTGGAAGCTTACTTTCTTCTTTTCAGGAAAAGCCAACAGGTATTTATGATAAATTGAAAATGCTCGGAAAGTTGGCTGAGGTTTCGGGATGGATGCCTAAGACGGTTTCAGGAAAAGGTTCTTGTCAGGAAGTTGTAATGACTGATCCCGATATCAACTTATTACCCGTTCTAAAATGCTGGCCTGCCGATGGAGGACGTTTTGTAACATTTCCATTGGTCGTTACCCGAGAACCTTACACGGGAGTCCGAAATGTGGGAATGTATCGTATGCAAATTTACGATGGTAAGACAACCGGAATGCACTGGCATCGACATAAAACAGGAGCAAAACATTATCAGCTTTATAAAGAACTTGGACAGAAAATGCCTGTTTCTGTTGTTTTGGGAGGGGACCCTGTTTATACTTATGCCGCAACGGCTCCACTTCCTGAGAATATTGATGAATTTATGTTTGCAGGTTTTCTCAGAAGCAAAGGCGTTCGTATGGTGAAATGCCTTACGAATGATTTAGAAGTCCCCGAAGATGCTGATTTTATCATTGAAGGGTATGTCGATCCAATGGAGAACTTAAGGTGGGAAGGTCCTTTTGGCGATCATACCGGTTTTTATTCACTTGCCGATTATTATCCTGTTTTCCACATTACATGCATTACACATCGTCGTGATGCTGTTTATCCAGCAACGTTAGTGGGAGTACCACCGCAGGAAGATGCATGGATTGCAAAAGCAACTGAACGAATTTTCTTATTTCCAATGAAAATAGGAATTGCTCCGGAAATTAAGGACATTGATTTGCCTGTAGAAGGAACCGCTCATAATCTGGCTATCGTTTCAATTAATAAGACCTATCCAGGGCAAGCATTTAAGATAATGAGCGCTTTGTGGGGCGCAGGGCAAATGATGTTTAATAAAGTTTTGGTGATCTGCGATCAATCTATAAAAGTTAATGACTATAAGTCTCTCGCACAATTATTGAGCAATTTTAAACCTTTACAGCATGTTTTAACTTCTAGGGGGCCGTTAGATGTTTTAGACCATGCTGCATCCATATTTTCGGTTGGAGGAAAACTTGGTATTGATTTGACTAGTCCCCTACCTGAAGAAAAAGATGATGATATTTCTGAATTTGATAAACAAATACCTGCAGATTTGCCTTTTATAGAGGGCTTATTAAATGTGAATGAACATCTTTTACAGATAAATGTTCCTGTTATAATTGCCTCTGTTAGAAAAATGTCTGCAAATGAACGACAGGTTATTGCTCAAATAATAGCCGATGCTGTACCGGCAGTTAAAATCTGTGCTTTGCTTGATGAAAACGTTGATATTTCAGACTTACAAACAACTATTTGGTTAATTCTTGCAAATATCGATACAGCAAGAGATGTTAAAGTGCTTTCAAATAAGCAAGACGGGTTGCTGTACATCGATGCAACTCGCAAACATACCGGTGAAGACGGATTTAAACGTTTGTGGCCCAATGTGGTATGTGCTGATGCTGAAACGATCTCTGCTGTTGATAAAATGTGGACAGATTTATCATTAGGTGATTTTGTGAAATCTCCATCAGTTCATTACCAGAAACTTAATGATGGAAATGGGGCTGTTGCCGGAAAATAAAAGGATTATAATATTGTCTAATTGAAGATTGTAGTATATTAGCTACAAATCAGTAATTTGGGTTTTCATTGAAACAGTATATACTCACTATTGTATTCCTTTTAGTTTTGTCATGCAAAATTTTTGCACAAAGTGCAGTTTTGCAAACTGAACTATTTGGTGTTGACAATGAAGTCTCTTTAACAAGAACACAGTCTTTGGCTGTAGATAAGAACGGACTCTTATGGGTTGGAACATCCGATGGACTAAATTCTTTTGATGGTAATAAATTTACCGTATTCAGGAATCAGCCCTTGAATATAAATTCTTTGTGCGATAATAGAATACAATCCATATGTGTTTCATTTAATAATAATCTTTGGATAGGAACGCCTAACGGACTTTCGTATTATAATTCACGTAATGGAACTTTTATAAATTATTATCGAAAAAGAAATAATGAAAATTCTTTATCGGATAATAATATTTTAATTATTCATGAGGATAAAAAGCAGAATCTTTGGATACAAACAAGTAAAAGTCTTGACTGTTTTGATCCTATTAAGAAGAAATTTACCCATTTTCCCCAAATAGCTCAGACTATTACTGAAGATAAATATGGAATATTGTGGATTGGAACGAAAGAAGGCGTCTTTCGATTTAATCAGAAGAAACAACAATTTGATCGTGTCATAATTTCTGAAATAGAAAAAGATACAGAAATTAAAGGGTTGCATTTTGATAAGCGGGAGAAGTTGTGGTTGGCTACCAATAGCGGTTTTTTTATTTATACCCGGAAAACAAAAGATTTGAAACGGATTTGGTTCGTTTCGCGACCGGCATCTCGAATCATGTCGTCTGCTTCTTTTGTCGAAGATTTGACAGGCCGAGTCTGGGTAGGAGCTAATGATGGCCTTTTTTGCTTTAATGCAGAAGGCTGTCTTGCTAATTCTTTCGACGAATTTTCTTTACGCAATACCCGACAACCATTTTCAATCTTAAACACAATCTGTTGCGATCATTCTGATATCTTATGGCTGGCTACAAAATTAGGACTTGTAAAGTATGATCTGAAACCTCAAAAGTTTAACCTTTTTCAAAAAATAAGAAATATTCCGTTGGTCGATGTTACCTCTGTTTTTGCTGTAAACAATATCGTTTGGATGGGAACCCGTAATAGTGGATTGTTTCAGTATAACATAAAAACACAGGAATCTTCTGTTATTAAGCCTCAAGTGTTAAAACGAAACGGAATGAATAATACTTCTTTTTTGTCGCTTTTTTTGAGTCGGGATTATACCATGTTTTTTGGGACGGATAACGGTTTGTATGCTCATCATTTATTCGAAAACGGATATTATAATGTTTGCTCTGCTTTAGGAGAGCCTCTTCGCAAAGATGGTCATCATCAAATTCATAAAATATTAGAAACAAATGATAGTCTGATGCTTGTAGGAACGGATCAGGGTCTTCATATATTTTCAAATAGATTCTCTAGATTCTCTAATCTTTCGAAGATAACAGATGGACGTCGTAAAATTGGATTGAGAGATGTTTTTTCGATATCAATAGAATCGGCAAATACAGTGTGGCTTGGGACTGCTCAGGGATTGGCTTATGTCGATTTAAGAACAAGTCATGGAAAACTTTATCCGATTTCGTTAAACACAAGATCGAACATAAATACCATTGTCTATGATATTTATGACGATAAGAAAGATGTGTTATGGTTGGCAACTTCTAGCGGATTGGCAAAGTTTTATAAAAAACTTCTTAAGGTCGAATATGTCAATTTTCAAAAAGATGTACCTATAAGTTCTGTTGCTTCTATTTTATATGATGGTAATGAAAACTTATGGTTGGGAACTAATAAAGGCCTTGTAAAATATTCATTAATAACAACATCATTTGAACGTTTCGATTTGACTGATGGTCTTCAAGGGTATGAATTTAATCCGGGAGCAGCATTTCGGGAATCATCGTCAAGAATGATGTTCTTCTGTGGATTATCGGGTGTTAATTATTTTTATCCTGATTCTGTTCAGTATAACTATCATGTTCCAACTGTTTGTATTTCTTCTTTTGATATGATATCGGGGCATGAGAAGAAATCTGTCTACATTTCCGGAAACGGACAAAATATGACGCTACCTAGTAACATTAATTTATTTACAATTGAATTTGCGTCTCTTGATTTTACTTCTCCTCTTAAAAATCGTTATGCTTATCGATTAATCCGTAATGAGAAAGATACAGACTGGGTTGATCTTAAAAACAGAACGTCAGTAACGTTTACCAATCTATCCGCCGGGAAATATCGATTTGAAGTAAAAGGTACAAATAATGACGGTGTATGGTCTACTGCTCCAGCTTATTTGTTTTTTGAGATAAAAGCTCCATGGTGGTTAACCGGTAAAGCTTATGTTGCTTATGTGTTGATCGTTTTGTTTTTAATTGTACTGATTGTCCAATTGAGAACCAATAGCTTAATGAAATCAAACCGGCTATTAAAGGAAAAAGAAATAGCGGCTCGTAAAATAGAATTACAGAGAGAAGAATTATCAATTCAGAATAAAAATATACGAGATAGCATCAATTATGCAAAACGATTGCAGGATGCTCTTATTCCGTCGGAGAAAGTGTTGCAAAAATATTTACATAGTTCGTTTGTGTTTTTAAAACCCAAAGATATTGTAAGTGGCGATTTTATATGGGTAAGTACGCATGGAAGCCGTGTAATTCTGGCATCAGTTGATTGTACAGGACATGGCGTTCCAGGAGCTTTTATGTCTGTTATTGGCTTTGAGTTATTTAGAAAAATAACAAGTGCAAATCATACAAAAAGAGCAGATGAGATTTTGAAACTTATTGCAGATGAATTTATTTCTGTGTTTAGAGATGTTTCTGATTCATCGATTCGCGATGGAATGGATGTTTCTCTTTGTTGTATAGATAAGCGGACGGGTATTATTGAATATTCAGGAGCTTTTAATCCTCTTTATTTATTAAGAGATAATAAAATTGAAGAATTTAAAGGAGGTAGAGCTTCGATAAGCTTGAAAGCTTTAGGCGAACATAATCCTGTTTTTGAATGCCATACTATACAATCTCAGCCTGAAGATGTCTTTTATATATTTTCTGATGGCTATGCCGATCAATTTGGAGGGCCTGAAGGTAAAAAGTTTAAATATCGGAGATTCCGTCATTTGTTACTTTCTATTCATCAATTACCGTTCGACGAGCAAAAAAAGTATTTAGAAGAAAGCCTTAATTTGTGGAAACGAAATCTTGAGCAAGTTGATGATATACTTGTTATTGGCTTTAAAGTCTTATAATTTTCTTTTTTGTATTAAATCATTCATTTTTCTAACAAGCGTTTCAATTTGAAAAGGCTTACTAATGTAATCATTCATTCCGGCAGCTAAACAAGTTTCTTTATCTCCTGATAAAGCATTAGCCGTTAACGCTATAATAGGTGTTATGGTGTTTGTTGTAGACGCTTCTATCTCCCGTATTTTTCGGGTAGCTGTAAGTCCGTCCATAATAGGCATTTGAATATCCATCAGAATGATGTCATACTTGGAACTTCCGAATTTATCGAGGGCTTCTTTTCCGTCAGATGCAATGTCGATATTCTTAACAGTTTTCTTTAAACTTAAGATGACAATTTTCTGATTTACAAGATTATCTTCAACCAATAAAATATTGGCATCTTTTAATTGAATATCTGCTGATTCGGTGATAATTGATGTACTACGCTCATTCGAACCAAAGTTTTGATCAATGTCTGCTTTTTGATATTTTAGGTTGAACGAAAGGAATGTACTTCTCTCTTGCTTTTGTATATTTAAAGAACTGCCTTCAAATTCGATAAGTTTACGTGCAATGGAAATATCATCAAAGAAAATTGATTTTTGGGAGTTTTGTTTATCATTTGTGTAATCGACTTCAACATTTGCAAACATCTCTATTTTAAAATCGAAACTATCCTGTGTCTCTTTTTGAATAGAAATACGGATGTTAATGTTTACATGCAGATTCTCTTCCTGTCCAGCTTTGTATAAATTGTCTATAAGGTTGAGTATAATTTGTTTTAGACGAACAGAATCACCTAACACTAAAGGTCTGATGCCTGACTCGTGCTCCAGTTCAACATTTAAAAGTCCGTGGGTATTGTCTGCTAATAATTTAAATGTACTTCTGATGGCGGCAAAAAGATCAAAATTTAATTTGATGGATTTTTCGGTAAGCTCTGTTTTTGAAATACGCCCAATATCATTCACAACATTAACAAGATTGTTGGTCGATGCCCAAAGGGTTTCAACCAAATCTTTTTGATTATCGTCAAGTTTGGTGTTGTTCAAAACTTCACCTATAACCAATATATTATTTAAAGGAATTCTTATCTGATACGACCAGCGGGAGATAAATTCTTCTTTACTTTTTAACTCATCTTCAATCTGTTTTTTTTCTTTCGCCCATGTATATTCTTCTTTTTGTTCTTTATTATTGGTGATAAAAATAAGAATCCATGTTGTTAATGTGCTCAATATTAGAAATAAAGCATGATTAGTTGGGTAGTTATAAGAAAAAGGCAGATTTAGAGGAATAAAAAGAAATAGACTTGCAAAAATAAGGCAGGTTGATGTCGCTATTAAGCTTTTTTGAAAATTAAAGTAAGCAATGGTATATATCGGGAGCAGAAATAGCCAATAAAAACCTCCATTAATGCATCCTGCACCACCTATGTAAAGCAGATATAACGGATAAAATATATTTAAAGTACCTCCCAGCCATTCGACTATTATTTTGTATTTTGCTTTAAAAAGTAAAAAGAACAACGATGCTTCAAAGAATCCAAATATCAGAAATAAGAAGCCTGATATTAAATTATGGTTCGTAAAGAACAAAACAGAACAGATTACTGTATGTATAAATGCAATAATAGTAGCAGGTTGTGCTAATATTGAGCTTTTTACGACCGAAGTGGTTTTGTTATATTCTTTGTTCTGTTGATGGCGATTGTTAAACATTCTTAATGCTTTTCGTTGTTGGCTAATTTACAGAATTAAATGAAAAACCCAAAGTGACAAACATACAAAGCACTAATGTAGGTTAACAACCTGCATCTTAAAATTTGATGGTTTATCTTCGTCTATCTTTTGTTATCAATAATTTTATAATAGAATTTGTTTTGTATAACATTTTATATACGAATAACGTATTTCTTAAAAATTTATAAACAGAATCTTTAGATGAAACGGACTTTAATTGTGTTTTTTGGCGTTTTTATTACGCTTACCGCTTTTTCGCAGCGAAAAGTTACCAAAGAATTGGTAGAAGCGTTTTACAAAACAAAAACCTGTGTTGTGCTCGACGATAATATGATGTCGGGTTATAATATTGAAATACAGGATGTCGTTAAAAAAGAATGGAATGTTACTCCCTATGAATTTATTAATTGGGCCGAATTCGATAAACGACGTGACGATCCATCTTACTCGTTTTTAATTCTCAATCAGGTTATTTTTGAGACAGACAGAACTGCCGCAAAATATAACTTTTTGGGCTTAATAATGGGAGGCAAAGAGCGTCGTTTAGTCGATATGCCTGATCTATGTCCAATCCCACTTTCTTATTCAGGAATAGAAGAAGAAGCATACCTCTATAAACTTAATACATTTATTTTGTTTATGCAGAAGCATTTAGAGTTAATTCATTCTAATCCTGATATGATTTCCTCTAATCCTTTTAAATATTACACCAAAAACTTATCAGATCTGAATGGGAAAACTATTTGCTTTGTGAAGGAGGACTTGGCAAAGGACGTAAACACACTTGATAAGATTAGCAGGTTTTACAAAGGAAAGGTTGAAATACTAACCCGAGAACAGTTACATCAGAAAATATTAGATAAAGAAGATATTGTATTTCTACATAAAGTAGGCCCTCAGGGACAGAAAATTAGAGGAAGATGTTATAAGATTTTGATGGGAGCAAGCGATGCTAAACTATATTACTTTGATTATCATACCGTAGTGAGTGATAAACCAGATGGTTTTCTTGATTCAGATTTGAAGAAACTCTCTCGCTAATGAAAGTTTTAATAATAAGTCTTCTTGTGCTGTGCTCGTTGAGGGTCTCAGCACAAGAAGATTTTCATGAGAAGGCTGTCCTAATTGCACAACAAACACCTGAAAGTAAGTCTGATAAAATAGAAAATCTGGCGACTTACTGGCTGTCGAAAACGCAGAGTAAATCCGAATTATGTGCTATTGTGTATGCTTGGATTGGGAAAAATATCCGGTACGATGTTGCACAATATAAAATGGGCGCCAAACCTGCTTCGGCAGAAGAACTATACCTTTCGGCTTTACGCAACCGGAAAGCTGTTTGTGATGGTTACGCAAATCTTCTTGCTGCTTTATTGAAGCAGATGAATATTCAGGCTTGGGTAATAAGCGGGTATACACGAAAAGATAAAGTAGTTCGTGATGAAGGACATTCATGGGTTGCTGTTATGGATGGTCTGAATTGGAGAATGTTCGATCCTACCTGGGGCGCGGGCTATTTACAGAATGATCGTTATGTCTCATCTTTTAACTGGACGTGGTTCTCTGTTTCTCCTGAAAATTTTGTAAAAACTCATATGCCTTTTGATGTTGCCTGGCAATGTTTAAATCAGGTACTTCTTCCTTCCTGCTTCGTCAATGAGACCTGTAACGATTCAAAACATGCCACTTTTGCTTTTTCCGATACCTTACAACAATCTTTTACTGATGGGGAAAAACTTAGTGTTTCCCGGATGTTGGGACGGATAAAACGCTATGCCGTTTTTAACCGAACAACGCAGGCTTTTTATCAAGTATGGGAAAATAACCTGAAAGTAATAAAATACAATGAGCAGGCCGAAAAGCTTAATGCAGTATCGTTAAGCCTTAATAACATAAATAAAACTGCTCGGGAAGCTTCCGATAATCTGACAAAATATTTTGCTTATAAACAAAAAGGGACACAGCAAAGCTCTATTGCTCAAGCCTGTTTGAAAAAGGCAGAAGTGCTAACAAATAAGTCGTTAGCAGACTTGTCGGCTTTTGTAGATATTCCGCCTACACATGTGGAAAATGCAAAAAAGCTCAAATCGTTTATATTAAAAATGCAGGACATTATTCGTAGGGAAACTACAGAATAACCCGAATAAGGAATACTTTTTTGAAAAATTGCTAAGAAGATAAATGGATAGCAGTAATTTTTATCTTTGTACTTTAGTTTTTTAGAAACGAAAAAATCGTTTCTCTCAATATCTTTCATTTATGATATTTCAGATGAAAGGTTTGCATTAGAATACTATTCATGGAGTTAATAATCGTACTGCTCAAAGGTGTTTTAATAGGTTTTATCTCATCTATTCCGCTGGGGCCAATTGGTGTTTTGGTTATTCAACGGACGTTGGGCAAAGGTCGCAGATCCGGTTTTGTTTCAGGAATTGGTGCAGCATCAGCGGATACGATGCTGGCGTTAGTCGCAGGTTTGGGTTTATCTATGATTATTGATTTTATTAAACATTACGAGTCTTATTTTGAGCTAATTGGCGGAATATTCATCATAATAGTAGGGATTGAAATTTTCTTAAAAAATCCTATTAAGCAGGTGAGAGAGCGTCGATTGAAGAAGAACAATCTTACTACCGATTACTTTAGCGTTTTATTTCTCACATTATCAAATCCCGTTGCCGTTTTTCTTTTTCTGGCAATGTTTGCAGGACTCAATATTTTCGATGGAGCTCCTACCGCCATTCATTATCTGATAATTTTTGGCGTGTTTACCGGAGCTTCGTTGTATTGGTTCTCGCTCACTTCATTGGTAAGTACTTACCGTGCCAAGTTTCGCTTGCGCAGATTGTGGTGGATGAACAAAATTACGGGAGTTGTAATTTTTATTTTTGGGCTGGCAGCCTTAGTGGGCGTTCTGATTAGTTTTTTTACACACAAGGGACTTAGCTTTTTTTAAGCTACGCATAATCGTATTTATGCTCTTTTGTCTAATTTTTCTAAACAGGAAAGTATGGCCAATAAACTTATTGATCCAGAAGAAGTTCTGAATGTTGCCCGCAGACAGAAAAACAAGAAAAAAGGGGCGGCTCAGCTGATGCTTACGCTGCTGAATTTGAACAAAGTAAATCAGATTTACGAAGAAAATGCCAATAAACAAGGCATCGAATTTATTTCGGCATTGCTTGATGCTTTTGGTGTTAACTACGAATTTTCGGAGGACGAATTAAATCGTATTCCGCGTAAAGGATCCTTTATTGTAGTTGCAAATCATCCATTGGGAGGCGTAGATAGCTTGTTGTTGCTCAAGCTATTATTGAAAGTTCGTTCCGATTTTAAATTTACCGGAAATATATTGCTGGACAATGCTGAGCCTTTGTCCGATTATATCATCTCTAATCCATGGGGATTCAGGGAACGGAGTGCTGGTTTTATGAGTAGTACCAAACGCGCGCTTACGCATCTGTCTGAAGGCGGTTGTCTCGGTTTATTTCCTTCCGGAGAGGTCTCAGGTTTTAATTATTATATGAACGAAATTACGGATAAACCCTGGCGGATGCAGGTTTTGAAGTTTATCCGTAAAGCAGCAGTTCCGGTTGTTCCTGTTTTTTTTCAGGGAACAAATAGTCCGTTATTTTATTTTCTGGAATTTATTCACCCGTCGTTGCGAAAATTCAGATTACACTCTGAAGTGTTGAATAAAAAAAGCAAAACGATAAAAATTCGCATTGGAAATCCTATGCCGTTGAAGGATTTGATTGAATTTTCTGATATTTTGAGATTTGGAAGATATTTGCGTGCAAAAACCTATGCATTAGGAACTTCGCTTGAAGTTAAGCGTTTTTTTGATGGACGACAGGATCGCTTGCCCGAAATTGAACCTGTTGCTCCAGCTGCTGATGAAATTTCAGTTAAAGCAGAAATGTCTCGCTTACTTGCTGATTATTTGTTGCTTAAATCAGGCGATTTTAGTCTTGTGTGCGCGCCATCGCATGCTATGCCTGTAATGATGAACGAAATTGGGCGTTTACGAGAACAAACCTTTCGTGCAGTAGGAGAGGGAACTAACCAAAGTCTGGATCTCGATGAGTACGATTTGTATTATCACCAACTTTTTATATGGGATGATGTAAACCAGAAAATTGTTGGAGCTTACCGGATAGGAAAAGGCAAGGAAATAATTGGAAATTATGGTATTGGTGGCTTTTACATCCAAAGTTTGTTTCGTATTGACGCCAAATTCTCATCGGTATTGAGCGAATCGATAGAGTTGGGGCGGTCATTTATTGTCGAAGAATATCAGCGGCAGCCTCTACCTTTATTTCTCCTTTGGAAAGGTATTTTATATTTTCTGCTTAAAAATCCTGAATATAGATATCTTATTGGTCCTGTTAGTATTAGTAATAAGTTTTCAGAGTTTTCTAAAAATGCGATAGTCGAATTTATCAAGCGATATTATTTTCATCATGAATTTGCGAAAATGGTTCATCCTCGTTGCGAATTCAATTTTACAGGAGGTTCGGTTGATACCGATATTCTGCTCGAAAAAACAAATGACCTTACTAAGCTCGACCGTTTAATTGAAGATATTGATCCGGAGAACAATCGTTTGCCTGTTCTTTTGAAGAAGTATTTAAAGCTGAATGGTAAAATTATCGCCTTTAATGTCGACCCATTATTTAATAACTGTCTGGATGGCTTATTGTTACTCGATCTTTTTGATGTGCCTGTTGATACTATTTCCTCTCTTTCGAAAGAACTTAATGATGAGTCGATTATGACACGCTTTTATGGTTATGGCGAAAATCCCTTACGCGGTTAATTTTTAAGGTTTTAAAAATAATGGAACGGTTTTTAAAATCTGACTTTCGAGTGCTGCTAAGTTTTGGTGTGAGCGAAAATATTTGTACCGCCGAAACTGAGAAAAAATGTCTTTGTATGCAAGATAAAGCTGGCCGGCAATCCAACCGGCTGGCAGAAGCGTAAAGAAATAGATAAGCGCTCCCCATACAGAATGGAACAAAAACAGAACAAAAATGCTTTGTAGAATGTAAAAAACAGGTGCAAGTAAAATACCACCGGCAAGTTTTACGCTCGAAATAAATTGCGGATCTTTTATTTTTTTTAGAATCAGCTTTGAGAGAAGAATAATCAGTGCATGATTTATTGCGCCGTAAAGAAATAAGGGTAATCCTAAAAGCGATGTGTATAGCTTGATAAATAAAGTGTTTCGAGGTTCAAGCATATTTTGGCTAGAGGTCGAAAATCTATGTTCTTTAAAAAGAATGTTGCGCTCTAAAACTGCATTATGCATTGATTCATAGTATTCTGGGTGCTTTTCGACAGCGTTATTTAATATTGTTGTACATGCTTTTTGCTGATCGAAAAAGACAGACGGTTTTGTGTCTGATTTGCAGAGCATTCGGCTTAACGTGTAAATACTTTCGTAAAAACGTTCCGATTTAATATCAATCATTACGTTCGAAAGGTTTTCTTTGAGTATCTCGCGAAGTGCAGCCATTGTTTCTTGTGGCTTTGTTAGAAAATCGTTCATATATGCTTTTATATCAATCGATTTTCCGATCTGAATAAAAATACCAGCGCCAAATTTATCGTACTCGCCGTAATTAATGCCAACGGGGACGATGTATACTTTTTTATTTTGAGGCAAAAGTTTTTCTTGAGCTTCGAAAGCAATGCGAAAAATTCCCTTAGAAAGTGGCCTTAATCTTCTTTTTCCATCGTGGTTACCTTCGGGCATAATACCAAATGAGTTTCCATTTGCCAATGCATCGCTTATTTCATTGAACGTTTCGGCGTTCTTATTAAGATTGGCAAAACCATCGCGAATGCGGAAAGCTGGTAATATTCTAAGGAAATGTAACAGTTTTGCTACAAATGCTTTTTTGAAAATATCGGCGCGGGCAACAAACATTGGCTGGCCTTTGTCGAGGTAAACAATAGCAAGAGCATCGAGTAATGCATTCTGATGGTTAGGTGCAAAAATAAGAACACCGTCTGATGGTATAGTTTCTTTTCCTCGGACTTCGAGCTTGTCTGCGTAAAGCCTGAAACAAAAATTAACATAAGGCTTTAATATCGAGTATAATATCGAATATTTGCTTGTCATCGTCCTTAATTTACGGGTTTCTTTTTCCAGATAAATGCAAGAATACTACCTCCAATAATATGCCAGATTCCCCATCCTGCAGCAATGAAAGCCATTCCTCCGATTTCAAGATCTGGCGGGAAAATTTTTTCGTTGAAAAGCAGAACCAGTCCAAGTCCGGTGTTATGAATACCCGTTTCGATACAAATTGTTCTGCTGTTGATTTGTCCCACTTTCATTGTTTTGGCAAAAAGATAACCGGAAAGAAAAGCCAATGCATTGTGTGCCAATACAATTAGAAATACAGTTGGAGCATATTGTACGAAATAACTGATGTTTCCGGAAATAGCGCCGATAATGATAAAGACAAAAAGTATTAGCGAGATTCTTTTGGCCGGCTTAATAATTTTTGCAGTAAATGAGGGAAAGCGATTGGCGATGCTGATCCCGACGATCATTGGTATACCCAGTATTACAATAACTGTACGAAACATTTGCCACCCGTCTATTTCGAGCGGACGGAGCAAATGCGAGGCATCGTGCCCGGCGAGATAATGATTATAAATACCTCCATAAAATGAGAAATTAAAAGGAGTGGAAAAAACAGCCAAAACGGTTGAAATTGCCGTCAGGCTGATAGCCAGTTCAACATTGCTTTTTGCTAAACTATTGATATAGTTAGATATATTTCCACCAGGACATGCCGCAACTAGAATCATTCCTAATGCAATTGTCGGAGTTAACACCTTGTGCAGCAATATAACGGCCAGCAAGGTAACAGCCGGAAGCAAAACGAGCTGAGATATTATTCCAACTATAGCCGGGCGTGGGTGCTTTATTAATTCTTTAAAATGTTCAGTCTTGAGTTCAAGCGCTACACCAAACATAATGATGGCCAGTGAGATATTTAGAAGATGAAGCCCTGATTGCGAAAAATTGAGACGAATATGGTCTAGATTTTGTAACGTTTCTGTCATCGATGGCGTACAATTGTTCATATAAAACCCGTCAAAGGTAGAAAAAAGTCATCGTTTTGACTTTATTGTTTCTCCGATGTGTGCAGAAGAGTAATTAAATAAATGTAATACGCTATGTTTAAGGAAATAACCCCCTTCTCCCTTAATGAAAATGTTTTTAATCTTCTTCATAAAGATTGGATGTTGATTACGGCCGGTAATACAACAAAATTTAATTCGATGACTGCAAGTTGGGGCGGTTTTGGTGTGCTTTGGAATAAACCGGTTGCTTATATCGTGGTTCGTCCTCAACGTTATACCCGTGAGTTTCTCGATTCGGAAGAAACCTTTACGTTGAGTTTTTTTACTGAAGAATATCGTTCTGCACTACAGCTCTGTGGAAAACTATCGGGACGCGATAGTGATAAAATGAAAGAGCTGGGCTTACATCCGCATTTTTTTCTTTCAGGCTCTGTTGCGTACAACGAAGCCCGTTTGGTCTTCGATTGCCGAAAAGCACTTGTGCAGCAGCTCTCGCCTGAAGCATTTGTCGATAAATCTCTTTTACTTAACTATCCTTCAGGAGATTATCATTTTCTTTATGTTGGGATTATCGAAAAAGTATTTCAACGATAATGTTATCTGGTTGTTTATGAGTATAATAAATAAGAGTGCTTAATAGAAAGTGCTCTTTTAGCTTTTTTTCTTGCTTTAAACAATAAACACAATGCTTCTTTTGTTTAAATACAGGTAATTTTGTGGCTTTGTTTTTAAGGGAGAAAAAATGTTTGTAAGAAAAGTTGGCGTTGCCTTTGTTCTTGTATTGTTTGTTATGCAAGGCAACGTGAAATCTCAGGTGAAAAAATCTGTTTCAGTCGAAAAACCCAAGCTTATTGTTTGTATTGTTGTTGATCAAATGCGGTATGATTTTCTGTATCGTTATGCATCAACGTATTGTAATAATGGGTTTAAGCGATTGATGAATGAGGGAACAGTATGTAAAAATGCAACATACGAAAATATTTGTACGTTATCCGAACCCGGATATGCCACTTTGTCAACCGGATCAAATCCGTCATTGCATGGTATAATAGCAAGTGAATGGTTTCAGTCTGGAAGCAAAAAGAAGATAAACTGTGTAGTCGATGCTTCACAAAAAGCTGTGGGCGGAAGCTTTGAATCGGGACAGTATTCGCCAAAACAACTGCTTTCGCCAACAATAGGCGATGAGTTGCGATTATCGAACAATCGACAATCTAAAGTAATTTCCGTTTCGTTGAATCCGGCCGCCGCAGTGTTGCTTGGTGGACACATGGCTAATCAGGCCTGGTGGTTCGATCCTTCTTCGGGAAGTTTTGCCACCTCTTCGTATTACATGGAGTCGTTGCCGGGATGGGTTGAGGAATTTAATCGTAAAAAATTGCCCGATACTTATTTACAACGAAACTGGGAGCCTCTTTTACCTGTTTCTCAATATTTGCAAAGTCTTTCGGACGATAGTCCTTACGAAACAGGTTTGGGTGGTAAACATACTTTCCCGTATAATCTTGATGCATTGAGTCTTCCTAAAGGTTACGAAAGGCGAAATTATGCAATATTGGGGCAAACTCCATTTGGGAATAGTTTGACGAAAGATTTTGCTATTTCGGCATTAGTCAATGAAAAACTGGGAAAAGGTGAGAATACCGATATTCTATGGGTCGATTTTTCGGCGACTCAGGCTGTTTCGCGTAATTTTGGATTGATGGCCATGGAAACACAAGATGCATATCTTCGTTTAGATGAGGAAATTATGCATTTTCTTGATTTTATTGATAGTTATATTGGAAAAGGAAATGTGGTAGTTATGCTTACGTCTAATCATGGCGCTGCATTTTCTTCTAAATATCTTTCGGATAATGGTTTGCCGTCAGGTGCTTTTAGTATTAATCAGGCTGCTTCTTTGCTTTCGAGCTATTTGAATGCCCGTTATGGAAAAGGATCGTGGATTTCTTCGTATTCCAATCTTCAGTTTTATTTTAACAGAGAGCTGATTGCTGAGTCTAAATTAAAATTGTCTGATTTCCAGAATGATGCTGCTCAGTTTTTATTGCAGTTTTCGGGTGTTGCAAATGTGTTAACGTCAACGTCTATCGAAAATACAGCTTATGATAAAGGTATCTTTCGTTTAATGCAAAATAGTTATAATCAGAAACGTTCGGGGGATATTCTTTTAAATCTTGCACCAGGATGGGTCGAAAAAAACAATGATGTAGTAGATAATGGTTCGGGCTATCGTTACGATGCGCATGTTCCTTTGTTGTGGTACGGATGGAAAATTCCCCGGCAGGTGGTTTACCATTCAATAAGTATAACCGATATTGCTCCAACAATTTCTTCTATTCTCGATATCGCATTCCCTTCCGGTGCACAGGGAACACCTATCAGTGAGATTGTTGAGCAGTAGATTCTGTATCTGATGCTATTAATAAAAAAGCCGGAAGTCATTCTTGATCTGCCCCCAAAAAGTTAGACGATTAATTAAGCTATATTTAAGGACTGAATTCTGTATTGAACAGGACTCAGTCCTTTTAGTTTTTGTTTGATTCTAAAGTTATTATAGTAGAAAATATAGTATTTAAGCTCCCTTTCAAACTCATGGATCGAATTAAACTTTTGCAAGTATAATAATTCGGACTTTAACAATCGAAGAAGTTCTCCATTTTAGCATTATCCAGGCAATTTCCCTTTCGAGACATACTTTGAACAACACCTTTGTTTTTAAGCATATTCTGATAGGTTGTATGTTGATAATGCCATCCTTGGTCAGAATGTAATATTAAACCTGAACCTTTTTTGATGCCTTTTAGAGCTTTGTCAAGCATACTTGTTACCATTAATAAATTAGGGTGAGCACTTATGGTATAACTGATAATTTCTCCATTATATAAATCCATAATAGGTGATAGGTATCTTTTTTGACCCAATAGAGAAAATTCTGTAACATCGGTTGCCCATTTTTTATTGATAGCTTTCGCTTCGAAATTCCGTTCTAGGATATTCGGTGCAATTTTTCCTGTAGAGCCTTTGTATGAGCGATATTTTTTTACTTTCACTAATGATTTTAGCCCGCATTCTCGCATTAAGCGCTCAACCTTTTTATGATTAATTTCCATGGATTGATTACGCAATTCTAACGTGATTCGCCTATATCCATAACGTCCCTTATGAGCGTGATAGATTAATTTTATTCTCGTGCGTATATGCTCATCCTTGTCTGAATTTGCAATCTGCTTTAGATGATAATAATAACTTGAACGAGCCATCGATGAAGCTTTCAATAAATCTGAAAGGTCATGTTCGGGCCTTAGCGTTTCGATGGCTTGGACTGTCTTGCGTTTTCGAGCAAGATCTGTTCCTCCTCTAAGGCCTTCAATTTTTTTAAGAGTGCGTTTTCTGCCCTAAGGTAACGTAACTCGGCTTGAAGCTTTTCTAATTCTGTTTCCGGTTGCTTTTTCTTTGGTCTACCCATCAATTTAGTTGGTCGCCCTTGTTTTATTGTTAATAGGGATGCGTACCCGTGCTCCTTTACTCGTTGATGCCATGAGTATACAGCTGAAATACTTACCTGATATTTTAAGGCTACCGTTTCGAAAGATAAGCATTCTTCTATAATTGCTTTAACTGCCTGTTGCTTGATATAGACAGTGATAATTTTTCTGGAACGTTTCTGTAAACCGTCTATTCCTTGAGCCTGATAAGCTCGTATCCATCTCTTTATCAAACTATCGGCAATTTTTCTTCTCTTGCTTATAGTTGTACTTCCATAACCTGATTGGTAATCTTTTATTACCGCGACTTTCTCTGAAAGACTGTGCTTCCTATTTTCCCTTTTTTGCATAAAAACACCCCAAAAGTTTTATGTCTAACTTTTGGGGGGCAGTTCATCTTCCGGCTTTTTTATTAATTATTTTGATTTAAGCTTGTGATAATACGTTGTTAAGTGGGCAAGAAGATTGCTAATGGTTTTCATTGCCATTTCTGTCTCTTCGGTGACGGATCGTTTAGCCAGCCGAAGCAGAAGTAAGCCGTAAAGTCCGTTGAAACAAAGTTCGATATCACTGATGTTTTCGAGATTTCCTTTGGCTCTGAGCATTTCAATATTGGGCTTTGCTTCTGCAAAAATGGTGTGATATTCGTTTTCAGAAGCATTTGCTAAAAGGTTGTGGTGAAGCGTGTCCAGCTCCGTTAGATGTCGGTTAACGAACATTAAATGTCCGGCTTTGCTGATTCCTTCGCGAACCATCGATTCGACCAATCCTGTATACCATTCGCGTATTTCAATACGCATGCTGTTGTCTGTTTGATATTTAGAAATTATGTCGTTTTCAATTTTCTGCATATCGAATCCTGTTGCACGTATCAAATCTTCAATTTGCCACATGTACAGAATGTATTCGGCAATGTTCGTTTTCTTTTTTTCCTGAGCTATAAGCATAATGAGATAAGCATTTATTCATCAAAGAAATAATCGTCGTCTGTGTTTTGTAAACGGTCTATTTCACGACGATCTTTTTTAGTAGGGCGACCTGTTCCGCGTTCGCGGATAAAATTCATGCCGATTCTGGCCATTTCGCGTTTTTCGAGTTCCTGAGCAGGCGTCAGATCTTCTAAGTATTGAGGCACTAAGCTGGCCGAAATTCGCTTTTCGAGTAAGGCTTTCACTCTGAATGTATGTAAAATCGGTGGCTTACGAACAATAATTGTTTCGCCGGCTTTTACTTTGCGTGAGGCTTTTACCGATACATTATCTATTAAAACGCGGCCTTTGTTGATCTCGTCGGTAGCAATACTGCGGGTTTTGTAAACTCTTACGGCCCACAGGTATTTATCGATGCGGATGTCGTTACTGTCGTCCATCGTTTTTGCGGCAAATGTAATAAATGAACGTAGGTTATTGTTGTGAAGCGCCATGTATTTCGAGCATAAAACCTGTCCGATGAATGTTGGTAATGGACACATCGGGGTCATTGCTTAACAGTTTCCGGAGTTTGGTAATGTAAACATCCATACTTCGCCCGGCAAAATAACTATCGTCTCCCCACACGGTGCGTAGAACAAAGTCGCGACGTAAAACCTGATTGGTTTGCAAACATAATAAGCGTAATAAATCGGCTTCTTTTCGGGTAAGCCGTTGTTCAGAATCGGGCCCGGTAAGCAATTGATTGGAATAGTCGAAAGTGTATTTTCCAATTTCAAAAACATCGGGTCCCTGATGGGCTGGAGCCATTTGTGTCCGGCGCAAAACCGCTTCTATGCGCAGGCTAAGTTCTTCCGTGCTAAAAGGTTTTGTGATATAATCGTCGGCACCAATGCGCAATCCACGAATTTTATCTTCTTTCATGGCTTTCGCCGTAAGAAAAATAATAGGCGTTTGCAGGTCTTTTCGTCTTACTTCTTCGGCCAATGTGAAACCATCTTTGAGCGGGAGCATAACATCAAGTAACAAAAGATCATAGCGATTTTGCTGCAATGCATCCCATGCTGATTCGCCATCTGGTCGTAATACAACAATAAATCCAGCCATGGTGAGAAAATCCCGGAGAACGATGCCCAAATTAGGATCGTCTTCTGCAAGTAATATGGTTGCTTTTGTTTTCATCGTGTTGTATTAGAAGTGTTAAACAGTGGTAATTCGATTGTAAAGGTGCTGCCTTTTCCTGGCTCGCTTTCTACGTTAATTGTTCCTCCATGTGCGGCAATTAACATTTTTACGTAATAAAGTCCTATTCCAAAGCCTTTTACATTGTGAATGTTGCCTGTAGGCACACGGTAGAATTTGTCGAAAATGTGTGGTTTGTCAGAACTGCTGATTCCTAAGCCTTTATCTTTTACATTAAAAACCAAAAATTCGTTTTTATTATAACTACTGAACGAAATTTGAGGAGCCTGTCCTGAATATTTTATAGCATTATCTACCAGATTTACAATTATATTGGTAAGATGGACGGGGTCGGCATCTACTTGGTAGTTCTTAGCATCAAGATCGTAGTGAATTGAAATATCCTTTTCTCTTCGTTCGAGACAAAGGTTTCGCACAGTAGAACGGATAATCGCGTGAATATCAACCTTTGTCCGGTTTAGGTCATATTCACCTTTATCAAGCAAGGCCATTTGTAATACCTGATCGACTTGTTTTCGCATTCGCTGAATTTCAGAATGGATAATTTGTGCGTATTGCTTTATTCGTTCTTTTTCAAGCGTTTCAGTCGAATTAATTAAAACTTCGGAAGTTAACGAGATTGTCGAAATGGGAGTCTTAAACTCGTGCGTCATATTATTAACAAAATCGTTTTTTATTTCCGAAAGTTTCTTTTGCTTAAAATAGGTGAGTATTAAATAGATAAATCCAAAAGAAAATATTGAAATAAATAAAATCGCCTGAATAATCCATCCGGTAATATGTTGGGTTAGCCGACTGCTTCTGTTTGGAAACCAGACTGAAATGTGATAATGTCCTTTAGGAATAATGCGCGCAAAACAGCACTTGTAAATTACGGCATTAGAGGGTATGTTAACCCAGCCTTTTGAATGATATAAAATAGAATCGTGTTGGTTGCTAACGATGGCAAATTCGTGAGGAATGTTTATTCTCTGATATGCAAGGTATTTATTGGCTAGAGAATCAATAACATTAGGTTTTACTACGTCAAGAACAGAAACGGGGCAGTTCGTATTTTGAAGTGAGTCGGTGTTTGTATTGTCCCGCAATTCTGCAAATGCATCGTGCAATGCGGTATTTACTTTATGATCAAAGAACCGCTCGCCAACTCTCATCGCCTTTTTAATCCATTGACTTTGGAGAACGACTAAACCTACAAGCGAAATAGAGGAGAGGATAAGAATAATAATGATTTTGTTTGTCTTCAACGGTGAAAGTTTAAACTTTATATAGCTGACAGACAAAACCAAACGAATGTCTCGCAGCTCCTTTTTACTTTAATATGCACACTGTTTAAATGTGTAGTGATAAACAATTATTGTGCTAAAATACGGCAAAAGCGAGAATGTAACCTCTGTTTAACGAAACGTTAACAGGGTTACTTACTGTTGTAAATATTCATGGTGCGTTCAATTCCCATTAGCGCGTAGGTTTTAACCGCTTCGCAGGCAACAGGGATACGTTCTTCCAGAATTTTCTTTTCATCGTTAGTCCATTCTCCTAATACAAAATCGATTTGCTGCCCCTTACCGAATTGATTACCAATACCAAATCGAAGGCGTGAATAGTTTTGGGTCGAAAGTATTCCGGCAATATGCTTTAATCCGTTGTGTCCTCCGTCGCTACCTTTAGACCGGAGACGAATGGTTCCCACAGACAAAGCAAGATCGTCAACTAAAACCAGCATATTTTCGACCTCAATATTTTCTTTTTGTAACCAGTAACGAACGGCATTACCGCTAAGGTTCATATAAGTTGATGGTTTTAACAATATTAATGAGCGGCCTTTTATCCGAATCTCGGTCATGAAACCGTAACGTTTATCTTCAAATTGCGCGCCTGCTTCTTTAGCGAGCGCATCAACAATATTAAACCCAATGTTATGCCGGGTATTGGCATATTCGTCGCCAATATTTCCTAAACCAACAATCAGATATTTCATATTAAGCTGAAAATAGAAAAGAATTGATAAAGAAAAACCTCACTACAGAAGTCCATAGTGAGGTTTTTATGATGTAAAGGCAGTTTTATTTTGCCTTTTGTGTAGCGCGAGAAGCCATTACACTTATAACCGGAGTTTTGCCATTATCGCAAAGCTGAAGTTTGTCGTAACTTAAGTCTTCAACTTTAATTGATTGAGCAACATCCAGATTTGTAATATCAATGTTAAGTTCTTCAGGCATGTTTTCGATTAAACCTTTTACTTTTAAAGTACGTTTAACCAAGCGAAGTTTACCCCCTTTACGAACACCTACAGAGTTTCCTGTGATTTTTACTGGTAAAGAGATTGTTACAGGTTTGTCCGATACTTCATAAAAATCGATGTGCTGAACAGCATCGTTTACCGGATGAAACTGAAGATCTTTAACAATGGTATTGTGAACTTTACCATCGATACTGATCTTTACTAAATATACATAAGGCGTATAAATGTATTCTTTAGATGCTTTTGCGTCGATCGCAAAATGGATGTTTTCGCCTGCACCATAAAGTACAGCAGGAACAAGTCCTTCTTTACGAAGGGTGGCCGAAGTTTTCTTGCCAAGGTCGTTGCGCAACGAACCGGTAATTTCTACAGTCTTCATTAAAATTTAAATTAAAAATGTGCTACTCAGAATTTTACATTCCCCATTGCACGCTGTCGCGCCAAAAAAGGTGTGCAAATATACAATTAAATAATAAAGTTGTTACTAATTGACTGATAGTTGTAAACTTTATTAATAGTGTCAGCAAATAAATCGGCTATCGAAATAACCTTAATTTTTGGACTTTCTTTTCGTAAAGGAATAGAATCTGTTACCAATACTTCAGAGATAAAAGAGCTTTCAATGCGGTCGTAGGCAGGGCCCGATAATACGGCATGCGATGCAACAACACGTACACTTTTTGCACCTTCGTCGCGCATCATATTTGCAGCGGTTGTAATGGTTCCTGCCGTATCAATCATGTCGTCAATGATGATAACATTTTTACCACTAATGTCTCCAATGACTTTGAATTCGTCAATCTGATTGGCTTTTTTGCGAAGCTTGTAGCAAATAACCATTTCGCTTTTCAGAAAACGGGAATATGCATTGGCTCGTTTTGAACCACCCATGTCGGGAGCTGCAATAACCAGATTGTCGAGATTGTAATTTTTAATATAAGGAACGAACAGCGATGAAGCGTAAAGATGATCGACAGGCACGTCAAAGAAACCTTGAAGCTGGTCGGCATGCAAATCCATTGTCATAACACGGTCAACACCTGCAGCCGTAAGAAGGTTTGCAATTAATTTTGCTCCGATTGATGAACGAGGCTTGTCTTTGCGATCCTGACGTGCAAATCCGAAATAAGGAATAACAGCAACAATTCTTCCGGCAGATGCACGTTTTGCTGCATCAATAAGCAACAAAAGCTCCATCATGTTTTCGGCAGGAGGAAACGTTGACTGGATAATGAAAACGGTACAACCACGAACAGACTCGAGGTAGGATGGCTGAAATTCGCCGTCGCTAAAACGAAGTACGGAGGTTGCGCCCAGTTCGGTTCCAAAACTTTTAGCAATTTTTTCAGCTAAGTAAACCGATGAAGTACCGGCAAAGAATTTAATGGGTGAACGATGACTCATTGGGCTATGACTTATGTTTCAATTGAATTTGAAATCGCTGGCAAATTTATAAATAATCGTACGCATTGCGAAATAAATTACTTTATAGAAGTTTTATTATAGATATCTTCTATGTAATCAAGTAATTCAGTGCGTCCTTCTTTTTCTTCGGATGAGGTTTGAAAAATTGGTGGTAATTCTTCCCATTCGGTTAACAGTGCGTTTTTAAGCAGTTCTAAATTGCTTTCGGCTACATTTTTTCCCAATTTATCGCATTTTGTCTGGACAATGGCAAATGGAATGCCTAATTCTCCCAACCGACGAAAAAAATCTAAATCGATGCGCTGTGGTTCAAGTCGTGAGTCAACCAGCACAAAAAGGCAGGTTAACTGAGTCCTTTTCTCAACATACTGCGTGATTGTTTTACCGAATTCGCTAAGCATTGTTTTGGAAACTTTGGCGTATCCGTAGCCGGGCAAATCGACCAGAAACCAAGCGTCATTGATAATGAAATGATTTATCAATCTTGTTTTTCCTGGTTTTGAAGAAGTTTTGGCCAAACCTTTATGCCCTGTAAGCATATTGATGAGCGACGATTTGCCGACGTTGGAACGACCGATGAATGCAAATTCGGGGCGCTTTTCGTCGGGACATTTTTTTACGTCGGTATTGCTGCAAACAAATTTTGCACTGTGGATAATCATCCTGTAATATTTTATTAGCGGATATAAACTTCAAGTGCTTTAGCCGAAGGCTGAGGCATAAGTGTGAATTCTTTAAGCATTGCCGGCACCAGTACCGTTTCTCCCTTGTTTACTCTTGTTCTTTCGCCTGACCGATATTCAACATCAAAGCTGCCTTCTATTCCTATATAAATAACAAAAGAGTCGATAAGATTAAAGTCGCATTCAATGGACGAATCAAAGCTGAGTGTATTTGTTGTGAAGTATTGACAATCAACAAGTTTAGTTGCTTTGTTCTGTTCGTTGGTGTATTCTGTTTTATATTCCGAATGGGCTTTGTAATCAATTACATCAACGGCAAGATCGGTATGTAATTCGCGGGCATTTCCTGCAGCATCGCGACGGTCGAAATCATAAATACGATATGTGATATCTGAAGTTTGCTGAATTTCGGCTAACAAGATACCTGCACCAATGGCATGAACACGCCCTGCCGGGATAAAGAAGCAATCGCCTGGCGCAACTTTTTCGCTGTTAAGAATATCTTTTAGCGTGTTGTTTTTTAAATTATTGAGGTATTCGTCTTTAGTTACATCTTTTTTAAAGCCACAAATAAGTTCGGCATCCGGTTTGTTTCCGAGAATATACCACATTTCGGTTTTGCCGTAGGCGTTATGACGTTCTTTAGCGACTTTGTCGTCGGGATGTACCTGTATGGATAACACATCGTTAGCATCGATAAACTTAATGAGCAACGGGAATTCGATGCCAAATTTCTTGTAAACTTTATCACCTACTAAATCGCCCATGTAAACTTCAGTAAGCTCCTGTATGTCATTTCCTTTTAAAAAACCATCGGAAACAACAGATAAATTCTTCTGAACACCCGATAATTCCCAGCTTTCGCCACTTTTATCAGAAGGAATGTCTTTCCCTAAAACAGTGTTAAGCTTTTTCCCTCCCCAGATTGATTCCTTAATTATCGGTTTGAATTTTAGAGGATAAAGTTCATTCATCTCTTTATGTGTTTAATAATAAGTAGTCTGATCTTTTTTCGAACAGCTTTTTGTACATTCGTGTTTCGGGTGCAAAAGTAATTAAAATCGTGTAACAAGACGGAAATCACTATGGTTATAGGTATTACAGGCGGTTCTGGTAGCGGGAAAACAACTGTTGTAAAGCAGATTGTGTCGCATCTTCCGGCAAATTGTGTGTCGGTTCTCTATCAGGATTCATATTATCGTGACAATAGTTCGTTGCCACTTGAAGAACGTCAGAAAATTAATTTTGATCATCCATCTTCAATAGAATTTGATCTATTACAGAAGCATTTACATGAATTAATGAGCGGTAGGTCGGTCAATCAACCCGAATATTCATTTGTAACCTGTACCCGACAGCCACAAGTACATCGAACGGAACCCTGTCCGGTGATAATCGTAGAAGGTATTTTGTTATTTGCCTGTGCAGAGCTTCTTCCTTTTTTCGATTTAAAAGTTTTTGTTGATGCAGATGCAGATGATCGCCTTGCCCGAATTATTCAACGTGATATGGAAGAGCGCGGACGCGGACTACAGACTGTTCTGCATCGTTACTATGAAACGGTAAAGCCCATGCATCTGCAATTTGTAGAACCCTATAAGCGATTGTCTGATATTATTATACCAGGCGGAGGCCATAATAATGTTGCGATCGATGCCATTGTCCGATTTGCGTTACCTAAAATACAAAACCAATGAACGATTTTCAGCGTATTTCCATCGATCAAATTTTATTTCTTGATATTGAAACGATTCCTCAATTCTCTGATTTTGATCATTTAGACGAGGATTTCCGGTATTTATGGGACAAAAAATCATCGTTTTTTCGCAAGGATAGCGAAACCGCTTCCGACGTCTATTCTCGTGCCGGTATTTATGCCGAGTTCGGGAAAATTGTCTGTATTTCGGTTGGATTGGTTCGCTTTCGAGATGGCGAACCTTTTTTGCGGTTAAAGTCGTTTTATGGCGATGATGAGCGACAGTTATTGCTTGATTTTATTGCTCTTGTAGATAAATTGTCGGATAAACCTATTTGGTTATGTGCTCATAATGGCAAAGAATTCGATTTCCCATTTCTTTCCCGTCGTATGCTGGTTAATGGATTAATGTTGCCTGATGTTTTAAAAGTCGCAGGTAAGAAACCATGGGAGACAACGTTTTTGGATACCTTGGAGCTTTGGAAGTTTGGTGATTACAAAAATTATACAAGTTTGGAATTATTGACCAAACTTTTTGGAATAGCCTCTCCAAAAGACGATTTAGACGGGAGTATGGTTTGCTCTGTGTATTATAAAGAAAAGAATATCCGGAGAATAGTAAAGTATTGTGAAAAAGACGTAGTGGCTCTTACTCAGCTTTTTCTTCGCTTTAGAGGTGCTGAAATTATTTCTGTTGAACATATCGAATCGGCTACCGGACTAGCAGACTGATTGTTTCTGTATAACACTTATTTTTTACTAAAGATTAACGTTCTCTTCTTTTAGAAAATTAAGTAAAACTGCCAGAAATTGTTTGGGTTGCTCCGCATGAATCCAGTGTCCTGCATCAAAAATAGTTACCATTTCCGCTTTTGGAAAAAACGATTTAATTATTTTTTCGTCAGAAGCCTGTAAATAATCAGACCGTTCTCCTTTGATAAAAAGAACGGGCTTGTCTAGTGTGCTATCCGAAACTATACTACCCATTACATTAGGCAAATTACGGCGCAGACCAGCAATATTAATTGTCCATTCGAAATGATTGTCACGGTGGACCAGATTTTTTAACAGAAAATGCCGGGTAGGAGCGTCAGTAACATAAACAGCAAGTTCTTCTTCGGCTTGTTGCCGGCTTTTGAGCAAGAGCGGATCAATAGAAATAAGACCACTCAGAATATTCATGTGTTCTGAAACCTGTTTTTCTGGCTCTGTCAGACTGAGGTAAGAGCGTGGTGAAATGTCAACTACAACAAGCTTTTCAACTTTATCGGGATAGTCGAGCGCAAATTGCATGGCCGTTTTACCGCCCATAGAATGCCCGATTATTATGGCTTTGTTAAGTTGTAGTTTGTTAAGAAGCTCTGCAATATCCTCAGCCATTGCTTTATAGGAGTGCTCAGGTGAATGTGGTGAACGACCGTGATTGCGCATGTCAGGAATATAAACCCGATATGTTTCAGCAAGTTGTTTGGCAATGGTTTGCCAGTTGTCACTGGAACCATAAAGTCCATGTAAAATGATAAGCGGTTTTCCCTGATTTCCAAAAGTTTTGAAAAAAAGCTCCATTGTTAACTATTTCAGGCAGTCGAGATATTTTTGAATGGTTACGGGCAATCCCATATAAAGTGCATCAATAACCAACGCGTGACCAATCGAAACTTCGAGCAAATCCACAATGTTTTGCTGAAAATAAGTAAGATTGTCCAAGTTGAGATCGTGTCCGGCGTTGAGACCAAGTCCCAATTCTTTTGCTTTTTCCGAAGCTTTTATAAATGGTTCTATAGCGAGTTCTTTATTCTTGAAAAAATTAGAGGCAAAAGGCTCCGTATACAATTCAACTCGGTCAGCACCTGCACGAGCAGCTCCTTCAATGTTCTCAAAATCTGTTCCTGTGAAAATTGAAGCTCGAATGTTATTGTCTTTCAGTTGTTTTACAACTTTTTTCAGAAAATCCTGATTTTTAATGGTGTTCCATCCACTTGAAGATGTTAGAGCGTCGGGTGCGTCCGGTACAAGCGTTACCTGATGAGGTTTTACTTCACAAACCATTTTCATGAAAGCATCTGAAGGGTATCCCTCGATGTTGAATTCTGTGTTTAGTATTGGTTTTAAATTGAATACATCACTTCGACGAATATGCCGTTCGTCTGGTCGTGGATGAACGGTAATGCCCTGAGCTCCGCATTTTTCGCAAAACAAAGCAATTTTTTCGATGTCAGGATTATTTCCTCCCCGTGAATTCCGGATAAGGGCTATTTTGTTTATATTTACCGATAATCGAGTCATGGTCTATTTTTCATGATGAGACACAAAAGTAAGATTTTCCATTAAGGATATTATGCTGGCAAAAGATTTGGTAAATGATGCCGTTCCGGTTTTGCGAACTTCCGATACAGGGCATAAAGCTCTTACTTGGATGGGCGTTTTTCGCGTGTCTCATTTGCCCATTGTAAATAATACTGAATTTCTGGGGCTTATATCCGATCAGGATATTCATAACCTTGATAAACTTGAGGAGCCTATTGGCGGACATTGTTTGTCGCTTCAGCAGCCATATATTCTTGCTCATCAGCATTTACTGGAAGTTATGGCATTGGCCGGACGATTAGATTTGTCGGTTGTGCCGGTTCTTGATGAAAAGAAAAATTATCTGGGTGTAATAACACAACGTGATCTGGTGCATGTTTTTGCCGATTTTATTTCGATAAAACAACCTGGAGCTATTGTTGTACTGGAGGTTAGTCAGCGTGATTATACTTTTGCACAAATTGCACAAATTGTTGAATCTAATGATGTTAAAATTTTAGCTTCGTTTGTTTCCGAGATGGAAGATTCAACAAGACTGGAAGTTGTACTTAAACTTAATACACACGATATTACATCGGTTTTACAAACTTTTGACCGGTATAACTATCTTGTAAAAGCATCGTTTTTGGACGATGATAAATTAGAAACAGTTTATTCGGAACGCTATGATTTGTTGTTGCGCTATCTGAATGTATAATTGTTTTTAATATACTGAATGTAAATACTTTATATAAATTTAAGAATACGTGAGAATTGCAATTTATGGAAATAAAATAAATACAGAGGTGGCTCCTTTTTTGGCCGCCTTTTTTACTACTTTAAGTTCAAGAGGAATTTTGTTTTCATTTTACGAGCCGTTTTATAAAAAATTCTGCGATTTTGTTTCGTTAGGGATTCCTGTTTCGTTCTTTAATTCAAAAAATGATTTTGATATAACTTCAGACATTCTTTTTTCGATCGGAGGGGATGGAACATTGCTAGACACTCTTGAATTTGTTTATGATCTTGAAATTCCGGTATTAGGAATCAATACCGGTAGGCTTGGCTTTTTAGCCAATATAACACCCGATAAACTTGATGAATTCGTTAATATTATTCAAAACAAAAAATTTAAGGTTGCCGAACGAAGTTTACTCCAGTGTAATGCCGATTTTATAACGTCAGATATCGTTCCGTTGGCGCTAAATGAAGTTACTGTTCAGAAAAAAGGGCCGTCTATTATTGCCGTTCATGTGTGGTTAGATGGCGTTTTTATGAATACATATTGGACTGATGGACTTATCGTTAGTACACCAACTGGCTCTACGGCATATTCAATGAGCGTTGGAGGACCTATCGCAGCTCCTGGGGCTGCTGTTTTTATAATTTCTCCAATAGCTTCGCATAATTTATCGGTTCGCCCATTGGTCGTACCTGACTGTTCTGAACTAAAATTAAAAATAGAATCACGTAACGGATTGTTTGTTACAACAATAGATCATCGTTCGATTGAAAGCGGTGACGTAAATCACGTTTTTATTAGAAAATCGCAGCATGTTTTTCGTTTACTTTACATCGAAGGATCCGATTTTTTTTCGACCATTCGTCAAAAATTAATGTGGGGAGCCGATAAAAGGAACTAAATAAAACTTTAATTAGTTTAATTTTACAATTTAATATAGGACAGTGCCTCGAATGTTAAATAAATAAAATGTAAAGTTTTTACAACGAGAGTATTTCTGAAAAGATAAAGATGATTATTGTTCTAAAAAACATAAAACCAATCGAAAAGAAAGGAGTTTTTATTAGTAAAAAACTTTTTCTTTTGAGTATTTTTCTGTTGTTTTTCACAGATAGCTTACTTTTTTCTCAGGCTTGGTGGAATATGAAATATGAAATTACTGGAAGTGTTTCTGCAAATTCTTTATTTTCTGATATAGGAGGAGCATCCAGCTCTTTGAGTATGACACGTCCGGGAGTTTCTTTTGGCTTGCGTTATAAAATAGATCCAAGATGGAGTGTAAGAAGTGATTTCGAATACAACATGTTCGCTGCGACAGATCAAGGTTCTAAAAATGATACTCGTTCATTATCGGTAAGCACAAGTGCTATCGCTTTTGGTGGTCAATGTGAATATTCTATTATTCAGGAAGATAATGCTAAACGTAAGCGGTTGTCTTTTTCTGAAGGGCTTGTAAATTCTATTGGACTCTATAATTTATATGTGTTGGCTGGTTTTAGAATAATGTCTTATTCTCCGGTTCTTTCAAATCCTAAAAATCTGCATATTGCAGAGAACGAAACAATAACAGGACGTGGTATTGCGTTAATTATGCCAATAGGTGTCGGATTTAAGTATTTTATTAATAACAGGTTCTCTCTGACTACAGAGTTTTTGGCTTGTTTCTCTTCTTCCGATTATCTTGACGGGTACTCCTCAAAAGTGTATTCAAAGGCTAATGATTTTTTCTATCAGTTTAAATTTGGTTGTGCTTATAAATTATATACGGGTAAAAACGGATTGCCTTCTTTCAAGCCTCATCGCTGATAGTTCGAGAGACTTAAAGATTTATTGTGCTTTAATTTTTTTATTACGATTGAACCATAAAATTGCTAACCCCCTTTTCTATTTGCTTTTTATCAGTGCCTTTCTTTCATCACCTAAAATATGTGCTCAAAAGAAAGCCGATATTGGCATTCAGTTAGGATCTGCATCGTACATGGGTGATCTTAATCCTAATAATCCATTTAAATCGCCAAATCTTTTATTAGGTGCTAATTATCGTTATAATTTTAATTCTCGTTATCTTTTAAAAGCATCTTCTTCTTACCTCTCATTGTCAGCTTCCGATCCTGGATATGTTCTTCGTAATGATTATCCGGGATTATCGGATAATTTTTCAGCTAAGCTTATAGATATTGATATACAGTTTGAATTTAATTTTCTGCCATTTACCTTTGCAGAACGAAAAGTCGGTTTTACGCCATATATCTCTGCGGGGATTGGATCAGCGTTGGTATTGAGCGGGCCTAAAGGAGGCGTTTATCCTACTTTACCATTTGCCGTTGGTGTTAAATGGAATCGGAAGAGGCAATGGTCGTATGGAGTGGAATGGAATTTCAGAAAGCTTTTTTCTGATTCTTTTGATGGAATTTCTAATCACTTACAGGGAAAAGATTCTGCACCAATAGTGAATAATAATGACTGGTATTCGTACATTGGCGTGTTTTTAGCATATAGATTTTTTGATACGGACAATTGTCCGGCAAACCAGATAAGACGCAATAGATGACCGTAAAAGAAAATATTGATTTAAAGAGAGTTCCCAGACATGTTGCAATCATAATGGATGGAAATGGACGATGGGCCAAGAAAAAGGGTAACCAGCGTATTTTTGGACATAAATATGGTGTAGCAGCTGTACGTGAAGTTGTTGAGGCTGCAGCAGAAGTGGGGGTCGGTTATGTTACGTTATATGCTTTTTCTACAGAAAACTGGAATCGACCCAAAACTGAAGTTGAAGCATTGATGACTCTTTTAGTGTCATCGCTTAATGATGAAATAGAATCTTTAAAGAAAAATAATGTTCGGTTATCAACTATTGGAGATACCGATAGCTTACCCCGGCTTGTTTCTAAAAAACTTCAGCAGTCAGTTGCGTCGACCTCTGAAAATACGGGTGTAGTCTTAACTTTAGCATTGAGTTATAGTGGACGTTGGGAAATTACTCATGCAATGAAGGCTATTGCACAAAAAATTAAAGAAGGAAAACTTACAGTCGATGCAATTGATGAGCAATGCATAAGTCAGCATCTTCAAACTTCGAATATGCCAGATCCTGAGCTTCTTATACGTACAAGCGGCGAATATCGGGTTAGTAATTACTTGCTTTGGCAAATCGCTTATTCTGAATTTTATTTTACTCCGACTTTGTGGCCTGATTTTAAAAAGGCCGATTTTTTCGAAGCTATTGCTGATTATCAGACGCGCGAACGACGTTTTGGTAAAACCAGTGAACAGCTTCAATAACCTTAATAATGCTTAAAAAAGCTTTTTTTGGCAAAGCCGAATTTGGAGTGAGTCTTCCTTTTTCCAAATTTTGTTAAGCCATTTTTTTTCACTTGTTTTGTTAACCCCAAAAAGATCAAAATCGTTAAGCTTTTAATTGGATTAATTTTGCGAGCATGAAGCAATCTTTTTTTTGTCTGTTTTTCTTTTTTATGGGCATTATACCAGCTCTGGCCCAGGATGGTGGCGAAGTTTCGGTTGCCGACTATTCAAACCCGCGCCAGTACGTGGTCGAAGAGGTGAAAGTAACTGGCGTTCAGTTTCTTGATCCTGCGATTTTGGTTAACATGACGGATATTCGGAATGGACAAACTTTATATATGCCTGGAGATGAAATCAGTAAAGCAGTAAAGAAGTTTTGGGATAACGGTTTGTTCTCAGATGTAAAAGTGTATGCATATAACGTTCACGATGGTAAAATTAGCTTGAATTTTAAGTTAACAGAGCGTCCGCGTTTAGCAAAACTAGTTATTGAAGGTGTTAGTAAATCGGATATAAAAGACCTTCTAGAAAAATTAAAAATGCGTCCAGGTAGCCAAGTTACAGATAATGTAATCAATAACGCAATTACACTTATAAAAAAGCATTACATCGAAAAAGGTTTTTTCTATACCGATGTGAAAGTTACGCAGATTCCGGACACCGCTACACATCGTGTACTTTTACGATTGGATATCTCTAAAAATGACAGGGTTAAGATTTCTGATATTACATTTTTTGGCAATAAAGCTTTTAAATCCAGTAAATTGCGTGGAGCAATGAAAAAAACTCATCGCCGCGACTGGAATATCTTCAAAGGGTCTAAGTACATAGAGTCTGATTATAAGGAAGATAAAAAGAAAGTTATTGACTATTATAATGAACGGGGATATCGAGATGCTAAAATTGTAAATGATTCTTTTACAATAGTTAGTCCTAAGCGTATTCACCTTTATATTACGGTTTCGGAAGGCGATAAATATTATTTTCGAAATGTTAAATGGGTTGGAAATACGGTTTATACCTCAGATTTACTTGACCGATCGTTGGGAATTCATAAAGGAGATATTTTCAATCAATCCATAATGGATAAGAGATTACAGACCGATGAAGATGCGGTAAGTTCTCTCTATCTTGATAATGGATATTTGTTTTTCTCGGTTACTCCGGTTGAAGTGAAAGTGGAAAATGACTCAATTGATTTTGAGATGCGCATTTATGAAGGGAAGCAGGCTACTATCAATAACATTATCATTAATGGTAATACGAAAACAAACGAGCATGTAATTCGTCGCGAGCTTCGTACACTGCCAGGCGAGTTGTTTAGTAAATCTGATATTATTCGAACAGTCAGAGAGTTAGCTTCTTTAGGGCACTTCGATCCGGAAAAAATACAGCCAACACCGCTTCCTAATCCTGCTGACGGAACTGTGGATATAAAATATGATCTGCAGGAACGTTCTACCGATCAGTTGGAGATTTCGGGAGGTTGGGGTGCCGGAATGTTAGTTGGTACATTAGGTTTGCGTTTTTCAAACTTTTCAACTAAGGGTATTTTTGATAAAACATCATGGAAACCAATACCTTCTGGTGATGGACAGACATTAAGTATTCGAGCACAGTCCAGCGGTAAAACATATCGTTCTTATAATCTATCCTTTGTTGAGCCATGGTTTGGTGGTAAAAAACCTAATTCTTTCTCGGTTTCGACTTATTTATCTAAAATGTCGAATTATCTTGGATGGACAACTTCGGGTAGCGATAAATGGATGACAGTTTCTGGAGGATCGATAGGGCTTGGTCGACGTTTGAAATATCCTGATGATTATTTTACGCTTTATAATTCGCTGGATTTTCAGGTTTATCACATGCACAATTACAATCCATATGGATTTGTGTTTAATAACGGATACTTTAACAGTATAAGTTTTACAACCGTTTTTGGAAGAAATTCAGTAAGCCAGCCAATTTATCCTCGGTGGGGTAGTTCATTCTCTTTGAGTCTTAAGCTGACACCTCCGTACTCTTTGTTTTCAAATAAAAATTACAAAACATTATCTGATAATGAGAAATATAACTGGATGGAATATCATAAGTGGGATTTCAAATCAGAATACTATTTCTCGATTATTGATAAATTAGTAATGGCAACGAAAGCTCAATTTGGTTATGTAGGATATTATAATAAAGATATCGGCTATGACCCACTTGAAGGATTTGACCTTGGAGGTGATGGCATGTCTGGTTACACCATGTATGGTATGGATGTTATCTCGCTGAGAGGTTATTCCAATGGTTCGCTTACGCCAAGAGTTTACAATGGTGTTGTAAATGAGAGTGGTGTAGGAACTAAGAGTGGTAATATTTATGACAAATTTTCGTTAGAAATTCGTTACCCGATAACGCTTAATCCATCGGCAACTGTTTATGTGCTCTCATTCCTTGAAGGTGGTAACTGTTGGTATAATCCGGATAGTTTTGCTCCCTTTAATATAAAACGTTCAGCTGGAGTTGGATTCAGAGCATTTTTGCCTATGTTCGGTTTGTTAGGTATTGACTGGGGTTATGGATTTGATGCTGTTCCTGGAATCTCAGGAGCAAACAAGAGTCAGTTTCACTTTACACTTGGTCAACAGCTATAATATAAACCTTGCGTAAACCAGTTTTGTATATAACTTTGTTTAAGTGATGTTTGATATTCCAAAAACTGTAATGTTATGAAAAAGAATATTTTGATGATTTTATTTCTGGCAATTGTAACATCTGTTGCAGCACAGAAATATGCATTTGTCGATACGGAATATATTTTACGGAATATTCCGGCCTACAAAGCAGCGCAGGATAAACTTGATAAATTATCAGATAGCTGGCAAAAAGAGGTTGAAGCAAAGTATGCCGATATCGATAAAATGTATAAGGATTATCAGAACGATAAAGTTCTTCTTACAGAGGAACTTAAAAAGAAACGGGAAGATGAAATAATGAATCGTGAAAAAGATGCAAAAGAGTTGCAGAAAAAATACTTTGGGAAAGACGGTGAATTATTTAAAAAACGACAGGAACTAATAAAACCTATTCAGGATGAAGTTTATAATGCAGTAAAAGAGCTTTCGGTTGAAGGTGGTTTCGCTGTTGTTTTTGATACTTCGGCTGGTGATAATATTCTTTACAGCGATCCTCGTTACGATAAGAGCGACGCTGTGCTTGAAAAATTAGGTTATAAAAAATAATTTTCTAATTTTACAGATCTTATAACGTAAATAAATAATAAACAGATAAATACGTGCAATAATGAAGAACTCCTTTTTGACAGTTATAGCTGTTATCGTAATTGCCTTTTTAGCAGGCAAAGTGGATGCTCAATCTAGCCTGAAAATCGCTCACATTAACACTCAGGACTTATTAGCTGCAATGCCCGAAAGCGATAGTGCTCAGGCAAAATTGCAGAAGAAAGCAAAAGAATTACAGGATCAACTCGAACAAATGCAAGTAGAGTTTAATAAAAAATATCAGGAATACAATCAAAAAGCAAGTACTTACTCTGATATTATTAAACAAACAAAAGAAACAGAACTGCAGGAAATGAATCAACGTATTCAGCAGTTTCAGCAGAATGCAGAACAATCTATGCAAAAAGAACGTTCGGATACATTCAAACCTGTCTTAGACAAAGCAAATAATGCAATTTCTGATGTAGCAAAAGAAAATAAGATTACTTATGTTTTAGATGCAAGTACAGGGATTCTTCTTTTCAAATCTGATGATAGCATTGATCTTCTTCCTTTGGTAAAAAAGAAATTAGGTTTAAAATAATTGATTACAAATAATTACAGGCTGGATTGATTTTTTTCAGTCCAGCCTTTTTATATTATCTGGTTATGAAGAAAGAACCGGGAGCAATAGGCGTATTCGATTCGGGTTACGGAGGGTTATCAATTTTGAAGGAAATTGTTGCCCGTATGCCGCAGTACGATTATCTCTATCTGGGCGATAATGCCCGTGCTCCTTATGGCGGACGTTCTTTCGATACTGTTTATCGGTTTACACTTTCGGCTGTCCGATGGTTTTTTGATCAAGGTTGCCATCTGGTTATTTTAGCTTGCAATACGGCTTCAGCAAAGGCGTTGCGAACTATTCAACAAAATGACTTGTATCTGATTGATCCTGCCCGTAGAGTTTTGGGCGTTATTCGTCCGAGTGTAGAAGTAGTTGGCGATCTGACAAAATCGCGTCATGTCGGAGTTATGGGGACTGTCGGAACCGTTCGTTCGGAATCGTATCCACTTGAAATACATAAATTGTTTTCGGATATAGAGGTTGTGCAGCAATCATGTCCTATGTGGGTTCCGTTAGTGGAAAATGGCGAGGCCGAAGGAGATGGTGCTGATTATTTTGTTCAAAAGTATATCAACGAACTTTTAAATAAGGATCCTGAAATTGATTCAATTATTTTAGGTTGTACTCATTATCCGTTATTGCTCAATAAAATACAAAAATATACACCTTCGCACATCTCTTTAATTTCGCAAGGAGAAATAGTTGCAGCTTCGCTTGAAGATTATTTATCTCGTCATCCGGAGATGGAATGCAAGTGCAAAAAAAACAGCCAGCTTTTGTTCTATACTTCCGATTCTCCAGAAGTGTTTGATCAACAAGCCAGCTTGCTTTTTGGTTCGTCGGTAAAATCGAATAAGGCGAATTTGTCCTAATTTTTATTCTTCATCTTCTTTATACCAGCTGGCGTACATCAGATAATTGTTTGCAATTTTATTAATCATTTCTTTTGTCTGCTCGGGGTTTACTTTTTTTACAAATTTTGCAGGAACTCCGGCATAAATGCTGCCTGGTTCAACCACAGTGCCATCTAAAACAACGGATCCGGCGGCAATAATCGAGTTTTCGCCGATAACAGCATTGTCTAAAATTATAGCTCCCATACCAATAAGTACATTATCTTTTACCGTAGCACCGTGTATAACAACGTTGTGACCAATAGAAACGTTGTTTCCGATTGTAATGGTACTCTTTTGATATAATGTGTGCAGGCAGCTACCATCTTGTATGTTTACTTTATTTCCAATGGTTATGGTATTTACATCTCCTCGAAGAACGGTATTAAACCAAATACTACAATCGTCTCCCATTGTTACATCACCAACAATAGTGGCATTTTCGGCAAAGAAACAATTAGAGCCATATTGGGGACTAAAGCCTCTTACTTTTTTTATTAAAGCCATTTTTGAAAAAATTTGTTAAAAAACTATATGATAAAAGTCATTTGTTTCGATTAGTGTTATTTTTGTCATCTGTGACAAATTGAAAACATCTTTCGAGATAATTCAAAGGCAAGCGACTTGTAGCGTGAGAAACATCATTTGATGCTTCTGTAGGTTAGCATACTTTTAGCTTTTATGTCCTTTTGGGATACAAAAGTGCAAAATAAGTGCGATTATTCAGAAAGTTTCAAGCTAAGATAAATTAACAGGAATGAGCGATTTATTAGGTCAAAAAGAACTTATCAAAGCTGTTGTTAAGTTCGTAGGTGATTCGGGTGATGGTATGCAACTTACCGGAACCTTGTTTTCGGATGATTCGGCAATTTACGGAAACGATTTGGCAACTTTTCCGGACTATCCGGCCGAGATACGAGCCCCTCATAATACGGTGGCCGGAGTTTCAGGTTATCAGGTGCATATTGGCTCCAAAGAAGTCTATACGCCGGGCGATACTGTTGATGTTTTGTTGGCAATGAACCCTGCTTCTTTGAAAGCTAATTTGAAATGGCTAAAGAAAGGATCGTTAATAATTACCGACCTTGATGCTTATACTGACGAAGCTATGTCTAAGGCAGGTTATGCCTCTAATCCGCTGACTGATGGTTCTCTGGATGCTTTTGATGTTGTTGCCGAAAAAATTACCACACTTAATCGAGAAGCTTTAAACTCCCTTAATCTCGATCCTCGTTCGGTTGATAAAACCAAAAACATGTATGTGTTGGGAATGGTGATGCGTTTGTTTAACCGGGACCTCGAAGTAACCAACCATAATCTTGAAAAGAAATTTGCCAAGAAACCGCAACTTGCTAAAACAAATGAAGTTACACTTCGTGCAGGTTATGCCCATGCAGAAAAAGTTTTGCCTTACAGTGTTTTAGTAAAACCTGCAAAACTTGAAAAAGGAAAATATCGGAATATAACTGGCAATATTGCAACTGCTTGGGGTTTATTAGCCGCATCTGAGAAAAGTGGAAGACCTTTGTATTTAGGATCTTATCCTATTACTCCTGCTACAGATATTCTGGTAGAAATAACTAACCGTAAATCTTTAGGAGCCAAAGTTGTTCAGGCCGAAGATGAAATAGCTGGAATTTGCTCTGCAATAGGTGCAAGCTATGGTGGATCTATGGCGGTTACAACAACCTCCGGACCTGGTTTGTCTCTGAAAAGCGAAGCCATTGGTCTAGCGGTTATGACAGAACTTCCTCTTGTAATTGTAGATGTTCAGCGAAGCGGTCCTTCTACGGGGATGCCCACAAAATCAGAACAAGCAGATCTGATGCAGGCTTTATATGGCCGTAACGGTGATGGTCCAATTATTATAGTTGCAGCTTCTTCGCCAACCAACTGCTTTTATTATGCTTACGAAGCTGCCCGCCTGTCACTCGAACACATGACTCCTGTTATGTTGCTAACTGATGGATATTTAGGTAATGGATCTCAATTATTTCGAATTCCTTCAATGGATTCTCTGCGACCAATTGTACCTCCATTAGCTCAACCAAACGATCCTGATTTTAAGCCATATCGTCGTGATGCTGAAACGCTGGTTCGTAAATGGGCTTTACCTGGAACAGCAGGATTACGACATCGTGTAGGCGGCCTTGAAAAAGAAGACATTGGTGGTGCTGTAAGTACAGACCCAATTAACCATGAAAAAATGGTTGCTTTTCGTGAAGAAAAAGTAAACCGTGTCGCTAATTATATTCCAGAACAAACGGTTATGGGAGATAACGAAGGCGATACATTGGTAGTAGGCTGGGGAAGTACCGAAGGAGCTTTACTTACAGCAGTGAATGAACTTCGTACAGAAGGTCAAAATGTTAGTCTGTGTCAGTTTAATTACATTATGCCTTTGCCTCGCAATACACAGGATATATTTGCCAGGTTCAAAAAAATTCTGGTTTGCGAGTTAAACCGTGGACAATTTGTCGGTTATTTGCGAATGCAGTTACCTGATTTTAGGTATCAGCAATTTAATAAAGCTCAGGGGCAACCGTTTACGATTGCAGAACTTAAAGCTAAAATTACAGAGGTCGTTAATCAATAAAATACATTAAGACAGTTGATTGTAAATTGTCTTTAAAAAATATAATTATGGCTGATTTACGTGTTCCCCAGTCAGAAACTGAGTTAAAAAAAGAAGATTTCATTAGTGACCAAATGGTAAAATGGTGTCCTGGTTGTGGATCTCATTTTGTTTTATCGTCGGTCGCAGGTGTTTTTGCCCGCCTAGGCTATCGTAAGGAAAATGTTATGGTAGTTTCGGGCATCGGCTGTTCTTCTCGTTTTCCTTACTATGTTAATACATTTGGTTTTCATAGTATTCACGGTCGCCCGGCAGCAATAGCTACTGGTCTGAAAGTTGCTCGACCCGATTTAAGCCTTTGGGTCGTTTCGGGAGATGGAGACTCTTTGGCAATAGGAGGAAACCATTTTATACATTTAGTTCGACGTAATGTTGATCTTAACCTGATGTTATTCAATAATCAGATTTACGGGTTAACTAAAGGTCAGTTTTCTCCAACTTCTCCTAAAGGTGTTGTTACCAAAACTTCGCCACAGGGAACCGTTGAGCGCCCGTTTAATGCAGGTTCTTTAGTTGTGGGTGCAAATGGAACTTTCTTTGCCCGTGTGCCTGATAATAATGTGCCACTTATTCAGGATGTTCTTTATCAAGCAGAACAACATCGTGGAGCTTCTATTGTTGAAATGATGGTTAATTGTGTTATTTTCAATGATAAAGCGTATGGATTGGTAACTAATAAAGATACTCGGGACGATTATCAGCTTATTCTCAAAGCAGGAGAACCGATGGTTTTTGGGAAAAATAAAGATAAAGGTATTCGCATTAATCACGGGAAACTGGAAGTTGTAACGATTGGTGAAAATGGTGTGACTTTGAACGATATACTGGTTCACAATCCTGCGATGCAAGATCCATTTATACATATGATGCTTTCGCAAATGTCTGCTCCTGAATTTCCTATTGCGTTAGGCGTTATTCGGGCGGTTCCTGGCGAAATTTCTTACGATGAGCTTGTTAATGCTCAAATAGAGGATGCTCGTACCAACTCTTCTATAAAATGCGTTGCTGATCTCCTCTCCAGCGGTGACGTGTTTGAAGTTAAGTAAGGTCATCAAAATAGGTTTATAATCGGTAGAGGGCTATCTATGTAGGTAGCCCTTTTTCGAATAAACAAAAAAGAGGGACGAATATTCGTCCCTCTTTTTTATAACCGTTCGGCAATGGCTTTCCAATTTAGTAGTTTCCAGAACGAAGAAACGTAATCGGCTCTTCTATTTTGATAATCTAAATAGTATGCGTGTTCCCAAACGTCGCATGTCAGAATAGGCGTTAAGCCATGTTTAAGCGGGTTGCCAGCATTACTTTCCTGCGTGATAACCAATTTACCCGAAGCATCTTTCGATAACCATGCCCATCCTGAACCAAAAAGTGTTACTGCTGCTTTTGTAAATTGATCCTGAAAGCTTTCAAAACTTTCAAAGTCTTTTACAATAGCTAAATGTAACTTTTCAGGAATCGATGTTTCTCGTTCTTTCACAAATTGGTTAAAGTAAAACGTATGGTTCCATACCTGAGCTGCATTATTGAACAATGCTCCGTCTGCTTCTTTTATAATAGATTCGAGCGAGGCATTTTCGTATTTGCTTCCTGTTATCAGGTTGTTCAAATTTGTAACATACGTCTGGTGATGTTTACCATGATGAAATTCAATTGTTTTGCTGCTAATTTCGGGAGCAAGGTCTTCCTTGCCAAAACCGAGTGATGGTAATTCAAATGCCATTTCAATAATCGTTAAGGTTTCTATTTAAAGGTAACAATTAGAGTTTGAATTTTATTTTAGAATTTGTGAAAAGAATAGATTTCTTCATTTGAAATTATATTAAATATTGATAAATAGACTGTTATATAGTGGTTGCTGATTTAAAAAAAAATGGTGTACAATATACATTGTGATTTATTTTTTTTGTATGTTTGGCATCGTTATAAAGTGTATAACCTAATCTTGTGCGGACTTTATATCTAGATGAAAATTTTTATTCTTTAAAGCTTTATTGATAGCTGCCAAGTTATATCGAAATATAGAATAGTATTCTAAGTATTTCATTTATAATGTTTATCAATAAGAGCATAGTGAAATGAGACCAAAATATTACAACTAATTCTACTACAATGAACATGATGAGAATAGTTCAGTTTAAACTGAGAAAGCATCATTATCTTATCATTCTTTCCTTCATATTCTATTCCTATTAGAATTGGTTTAATACTTTTTGCGAGGTACTTCTGCTAGGAAGTGTGTCTATCTGTTTTGAATTTAACCAATTAATCTCTAAATAGAAATGTATGATCACTTGAAATTAAAATCCTCTTTTATCGTGCTTTTTAGCATGATCATTTTTATTAATTGTCCACTATTATGTCTAACCACTTTTAACCTACTAAATGTATGAATAATGAAACCACAGTTAGTCTGGAATGCGGTAAAGTAAAGAAAACCCGTATTGTTTTAAGACTAATGTTACCCGTTGTGCATTTAGGCGATATTGATTTTGATATGATTCATATTTCGATTCAAGACAAACTTATTGATAGCCTGAATAATGGTTAAAGCTGTGATTTTGCATAAGATACGAGTTTTAAAACCTTCAAAAGTTTTAGCATAATTACGTCGAATCATAAATTGGTCGCAAAGTTGGGAAAATAAGGTTTCAATCCGTTTTCTTGATTTTCGGAAGACGAAGGCTTGTTTTTTGT